>DHHQ01000017.1:118946-192907 GCA_002403375.1 Thiobacillus denitrificans
TGCCGAACCAGAGCGTCGCCTGGTATGGCGTGCGCAACTACCAGGCGCGCAACTTCATGCGCGACCAGATGAAGCCCGGCGACAAGGTGCTGTTCTACCATTCGTCGTGCGCCGAGCCGGGGATCGCCGGGCTCGCCGAGGTGGCGACGCTCGCCTATCCCGACGCGACCCAGTTCGACCCGAAGAACAAGTATTTCGACGCCAAGGCGACGCCGGAGACGCCGCGCTGGTTCAACGTCGACGTCAAGCTGGTGAAGAAGACGCGGCTGATGCCGCTGTCCGAGATCCGCGGCTATCCCGAGCTCGCCAGCATGCGCATCCTGCAGAAAGGCAACCGGCTGTCGATCACCCCGGTCGATCCGGCCGAGTACGCCTTCATCGTCAAGCACCTGTAATGCCCGAGCTCGCGCCGGCGCTGCTCGCCGCCTACGTCGGTCTCGGCCTGGTGGTCGGCTTCGTCGCCGGCCTGCTGGGCGTCGGCGGCGGCCTCATCATCGTCCCGGTGATGATCTTCCTGCTGCACGCGCAGGGGCTCGCCGCCGGGATCGAGCCGCAGGTCGCGCTCGGCACCTCGCTCGCGTCGATCCTGTTCACCTCGCTGTCGAGCGTGCGCGCGCACCACCGCCACGGCGCGGTCGAGTGGCCGCTGGTGCGGGCGATCGCTCCCGGCATCCTCGCCGGCACGCTGGCCGGTGCGCTGCTGGCGGCGCAGGTGTCCGCGTTCGTGCTGAAGCTGTTCTTCGTTCTCTTCCTGTTCTACGCCGCCGCGCAGATGTGGTTCGAGTTCCGGCCGGCGCCGCATCGCGGGCTGCCGGGGCGCGCCGGGACGACGGCGGCGGGCGGTGTGATCGGCGCGGTGTCGAGCTGGGTCGGCATCGGCGGCGGCACGCTGTCGGTGCCCTTCATGCTGTGGCACAACGTGCCGCTGCACCGGGCGATCGCCACCTCGGCGGCGATCGGCTTTCCGATCGCGGTCGCCGGCGCCGCCGGCTACGTGCTCGGCGGCCGCGGCGTGGCCGGCCTTCCCGCCGGCAGCTGGGGCTTCGTCTACCTGCCGGCGCTGCTGGGGATCGTCCTCGGCAGCGTGCTGACCGCGCCGCTCGGCGCGCGCACCGCGCACCGCCTGCCGGTGCGGCCGCTCAAGCGGATCTTCGCGCTGCTGCTGGTGACGCTCGCGCTGCGCATGGTCTGGACCTTCTGAAGGCGGCTCGCCGCCGCCCGTGTTGCGTAACGGCGACTGTCACGCGGCCGTGCTTGAGCGGCCGGGGTGCCCGCGTTAGTCTTTCGACACATGCCGACTTTTCGACGCATGCCGCTCGATCCTTGAAAACGTGGAGATAACCATCATGGCGCACCTGCAAGCTGTCCGGACCACCCTGCAACCCCAACCCAACGCGTACAAGCAGCTCACCACCTATTTCGACCCGCACAACCAGATCGCCTGGGGCTACATGCATGCCGAGCCGCGTCCCTGCTTCACTCCCCAGCTGCTGCGCGAACTGCTGGCGTGGGGCAACGGCATGGTCGACATGATCGACGACCCGGCGCAGCAGGACGTCAAGTACTTCGTCCTGGCGTCGAAAGTGGCGGACACCTTCAGCCTCGGCGGCGACCTCAATCTCTTCATGCAGCACATCGAGGCGCGCGACCGCGACGCCCTCTACCGCTACGCCGTCTCCTGCATCGACTGCTCGTACGCGGTGCACAGCCACCTCAACCGCCCCAACGTGACGAGCATCGCGCTGGTCCAGGGGCAGGCGCTCGGCGGCGGCTTCGAGAGCGCGCTCGCGGCCAACGTCCTGATCGCCGAGCGCGGCGCCAAGATGGGCCTGCCTGAAATCCTGTTCAACCTGTTTCCGGGCATGGGCGCGATGACCTTCCTCGGGCGCCGCGTCGGCCACCACCAGGCCGAGCGCATCATCCGCAGCGGCAAGCTCTACCTCGCCGAGGAGCTCCACGAGATGGGCGTGGTCGACGTCCTCGCCGAGACCGGCGAAGGCGAGGCGGCGGTGTACGAGTACGTGCGGCGCGAGGAGAAATCCAGGAACGGCCTGCTCGCGCTGCGCGCCGCACGCGAGGTCAGCCAGCCGGCGTCCTACGAGGAGCTGGTGCGCATCACCGAGATCTGGGTCGATGCGGCCCTGCGGCTCGAGCCGAAGGACCTCAGGATGATGGAGCGCCTGGTCAGCCGGCAGACCAGCAAGGCCGGATCGGCCGCCCCCGCCGCGCCGTCAGGCGTTCTCAGCGCGTAACTTGCGGTCGAGGTAGGCGGTGAGCGCCGCCTGCGCCTCGGCCAGCGCGGCGCGCACCGCGTCGAGCTTCTGCCGCGCGTCCTGGCCGCTCATCTCGTAGGGCCTGAGGCGCTCGCCCTCGGCGCAGCGCTGCGCCAGGCGGTTCGCGCCGACGTCGCGCGCGCCGCCCTTGAGCTTGTGCAGGTGGTCGTGCCAGGCGCCGTAGTCCCGCGCGTCGAGTGCGCCTTCGACGTCGCGCACGAGGCGCGTGCTCTCTTCCTCGAAGCTCGCCAGCAGGTCCTGCACGAAGGCGTGGCCGCCCAGCTGGACCAGGTCGTCGAGCACCGACTCGTCGAGCTCGGCCGCCGGCGCGGGCCTGGGTGCCGCGCCCGGCGCCTGCACGGCCTGGCCCGTGAGCCGCGCGATCGCGTCCATCAGCTCGCGGCTGTTCACCGGCTTGGTGAGGAAGGCGTCGGCACCGGCCGCCTCGCATACCGCCTTCGCCTCGGGGCGCGCGTCGGCGGTCAGCATGATGACCGGCAGGCGGCCGTTTTCCATGAAGCGCCAGCGCTGCACCACTTCGGGTCCCGACAGCCCCGGCATGTGCATGTCGACGATCGCGAGCTGGTAGGCGTCGTCGTCGGACTCGAGCATGGCGAGCGCCTCCTCGCCGTCGCGCGCGACCAAGGGCTGGTGGCCGGCGTGCTCGAGCAGGCCGCGGATCACCCGCTGGTTCACCGGGTTGTCCTCGGCCACCAGGATGCGCAGCCGGTTCGCCTGGCCGCCCGGGGGCGGCAGGCGGTCGGCCAGCGACACCACGTTGTGCGGCATGTCGCGGGCGATCGCCGCGTGGATCGCGTTGAACAGCAGGGTCGTGTTGACCGGCGTGCGCAGCACCGAGGCGTAGCCCTCGCGCATCAGCGCGACGTCGCGCAGCGGCGGGGCGGCGGGGTCGGATTCGACCAGGATGACCGGCAGCGCGGCGAGGGCGGGGTCGTCGCGCAGCAGGTGCAGGAAGCTCGCCGGGTCGCCCGGCAGCAGGGCGCGTTCGACCACCACCGCGCCGAGCGGCGTGCCGCCGGCCAGGTAGCCGGACAGCTCGGCGGCGAGCCGCGCGGTGTTGTCGACCCGCACGGTGTCCGCGTGCCACGAGCCGATGACCGCCTGCAGGCGGTCCGCGAGCTCGCGGTCGGCGAGGATCGCGACCCGCATCGGGGCGTCGAACTGCGGCGCGCCGGACGCGGCCGCCGGGACGGCGAGCAGGGTGAACGGCAGCTCGAACCAGAACGTCGTGCCCTCGTCGACCCGGCTGTTGAGGCCGATCTCGCCGCCGAGCGACTCGACCAGCTGCTTGGCGATCGTGGTGCCGAGACCGGTGCCGCCGAAGCGGCGAGTGACCGAGGGGTCGGCCTGGGTGAAGCTGTCGAAGATGTGCGCCTGCGCGTCCGCCGGGATGCCGATGCCGGTGTCGACCACCTCGAAGCGGATGCGCTGCGGCTGGCCCTGGCCGACCGGGCGCACGTAGACGTCGACCCGGCCTTGCTCGGTGAACTTGATCGCGTTGCCGATCAGGTTGATCAGCACCTGGCGCAGGTGGCGCGCGTCGCCGTGCAGGTGGAACGGCGTCTGCGGCGCGATGTGGGCGGCGAGCACCAGCCCCTTGGCCTGCGCCTGCGTCTCCATGATCGCGACCGTGCCGTTGACCAGGCGGTGCAGGTCGAATTCCTCCGCCGTGATGTCGATGCGGCCCGCCTCGATGCGCGAGATGTCGAGCACGTTGTCGATCAGCTCCAGCAGCGTGTTGGCCGAGCCGCGGATGATGCGGGCGAGCTCGCGCTGCTCCTTGTCGAGCCGGGTTTCGGCGAGCAGGTCGGCGACGCCGATGACGCCGTTGAGCGGCGTGCGCAGCTCGTGGCTCATGTTGGCGAGGAAGTTCGACTTCGCCTGGCTGGCGACCTTTTCGCGCCGGATCGCGCCGTGCAGCTGCCTGAGCAGCGTCGCCGCGTACAGCGGGACGACGATCAGCGTCAGCCACATGCCCCACCACAGCGGCGCGTGCGACTGCCAGAACGGGTTGAACTGGAACACGACGATGAAGCCGACCGCGGACGCCAGCGTCGACGCCAGCAGGTAGGGCATGCCGTAGCGGAAGCCGTTGCCGAGCGTGACCCACAGGTAGGTCGCGACGACCGGCGCGCCGGTCTCGTTGGAGATCGCCAGCATGTAGGTGGCGACCGTAAAGTCGTGCAGCATGCCGATGGTGCGGCGGGTCACCGACACGCCGGTGTCGGCCAGCGAGCCGATCAGCAGCGCCAGCGAGACGAAGGTGAACGTCAGGCCGAGGAAATGGACCTGGGCGTCCATCTTCGGGCTGTGCTCGAGTCCGCCGAGCGAGAAGTAGAGGTAGAAGCCGCCGACGATGGCGAGGCGGATCACCCCCTGCTGGAACTCGGTGTCGGGGCGGGCGCGGATGCGCTCCCGGAGGCGACGGGCGAGGTCCGCGAGCGGCTTCAGCATCGTGCCGGACTCAGGCGGGCAGGTCGCCGAGCTCGCGGATGATCGCCGCGACGGCGTCGATGCGACGCTCGAACGCGCGCACGCAGGCGGGGTCGAAATGCTTGCCGCTTTCGGCCTTGAGGTAGTCCAGCGCCTCCTGGAACGACCACGCATGCTTGTAGGGGCGCGGCGACATCAGCGCGTCGAACACGTCGGCGACCGCGACGATGCGCGCCGGCAGCGGGATCGCCTCGCCGGCGAGTCCCTGCGGGTAGCCGCTGCCGTCGAACTTCTCGTGGTGGCCGAGCGCGATCACCGCGCCCATCTGCAGGTAGCGCGAGGGGCTGTCGGCGAGGATCTCGTGGCCGATCAGCGGATGGCGGCGCATGATTTCCTGCTCTTCGGGGGTGTGGCGGCCGGGCTTCAGCAGCACCTGGTCGGGGATGCCGATCTTGCCGATGTCGTGCATCGGTGCGGCGGCCTCGATCTCGTCGCATTCCATCGCGGTGAGCTTGAGCTCCTCGGCGATCAGGCGGGCGTACTTCGCCATGCGGACGATGTGGTTGCCGGTTTCCAGGTCGCGGTATTCGCCGGCCTTGGCGAGCTTCATCAGCGTCTCGTGCTCGCGCATGCGCACCTCGCGGGTCGCCTGCATGACCTGGTCCTCGAGCCACAGCGCGCGGTCGGCGACCAGCTTCTGGCTGCGCCGCAGCGCCAGCAGGTTGATGCAGCGCGCGCGGCATTCCTGCGGGTCGATCGGCCGGGTGAGGAAGTCGGTGGCGCCGTTCTCCAGCGCCTGGTAGCGGATCTGGCGGTCCTCGACCACGGTGACGATGATGATCGGCACGTCGGCCAGCCGCCTGGTGGCGCGGATGCGGCGGGTGAACTCGATGCCGTCCATGCCCGGCATGCGGTAGTCGGTGATGACGAGGTCGGGGACGACGTGCTGCATTTCCAGCAGCGCCTCCTGCGGGTCGGCGAAGCTCGCCACCGTGACGCCGGGCTCGAGCGAGCGCGCCAGGCCCTCGAGCAGGCTGCGCGCGGTCGCGCGGTCATCGACGATGACGACGTGCGCGCCGGCGCGGGTGCCGGTGTGGTTGCGACTGTGCGCCGCGGGGGTGTGGCTCGGTACGATGCGCAGCGGCTTGGCAGTCACGTGGTTCCACCTTGAACGGGTTGATAATCCAGAGGATTCGTTGAATTATCGGGCTTGCAAAACATCAACTTTAACGCAGGAGACAAGAGATGAAGAAAATGACGCTGCTGGGCGCTGCGGCCGGATTGCTGGCCCTGGTTTCCCTCGCTGCCCAGGCCGCGGGAGTCGCCGACTACGCGCGCGAGAAGAAATGGGCCGACGAAGTCGTTCCCGGCCTGGTCGTCGGCGACCCGGTCTACCTGCAAACCCCGCGCGGCCACCACAAGTTCCTGACGCTGTTCACCCCGGCCGACACCGGCAAGGCGGCGATCGTCGTCCACGGCATGGGCATCCACCCAGACTGGGGCATGGTCGGCACCCTGCGCACCGAGCTCGCCGACCGCGGCTACGCCACGCTGTCGATCCAGATGCCGATCCTCGCCGCCGACGCCAAGGGCGAGGACTACCCGCCGACCTTCCCGGAGGCGGCCGAGCGCATCGCCGAGGCGGTCGACTTCCTCAAGGCCAAGGGCTACGCGCAGATCGCCATTGTCTCGCACAGCATGGGCTCCCGCATGAGCCGTGTGTACCTGACCGGCAAGCCCGACCCCGCGGTGAAATCGTGGGCGAGCCTCGGCATCTCGCAGGACGACTACCAGAACGTCAGGCTGCCGGTGCTCGACCTCTACGGCGACAACGACCTGCCGGCGGTGCTCGCGAAGGCCTCCACGCGCAAGGCGACGCTTCCGGCGGGAGGCTCGAAGCAGGTGAAGGTCGGCCACGCCGACCACTTCTTCACCGGCCGCGAGGGCGAGATGGTCGAGGCGGTCGCGGCCTTTCTCGGCGAGACGCTGAAGTGAGCGCGGACTAACCCAGCAGCCGCGTCATCGCCTCGCGGTACTTCTCGCTGGTCTTTGCGACGATCTCGGCCGGCAGTTCCGGCCCCGGCGCCTGCTTGTTCCAGCCGCTCGCTTCCAGCCAGTCGCGCACGAACTGCTTGTCGAACGAGGGCGGGTTGCTGCCCGGGCGGTACTGGTCGGCCGGCCAGAAGCGCGACGAATCGGGGGTCAGCGCCTCGTCGATCCACACCAGCTTGCCGGCCTCGTCGAGGCCGAACTCGAACTTGGTGTCGGCGATGATGATGCCGCGGGTCGCCGCATACTCCGCCGCCGTCTTGTAGAGCGCGAGGCTGACGTCGCGCACCTGCTTCGCCAGTTCCGGCCCGATCAGCTTTGCCATCTCGTCGAAGGAAATGTTCTCGTCGTGCGCGCCGACCGCGGCCTTGGTCGACGGCGTGAAGATCGGCTCGGGCAGGCGGTCGGCCTGCGCGAGGCCCGCCGGCAGCGGGATGCCGCACACCGACTGGCTCGCCTGGTATTCCTTCCAGCCGGAGCCGACCAGGTAGCCGCGCACGATGGCCTCGACCGGCAGCGCCTTGAGCTTTTTCACCACGATCGCGCGTCCCGCGACCTGGTCGCGCTCGGCTTCCGCGACGATGGTCTCCGGCGCGATGTCGAGCGCCTGGCTCGGCACGATGGCTTTCAATTTGTCGAACCAGAACGCCGACACCTTGGTCAGCACCTCGCCCTTGCCGGGGATCGGCGTCGGCATCACCACGTCGAAGGCCGACAGCCGGTCGGTGGTTACGATCAGCAGCTTGTCGTCGCCGACGGCGTAGATGTCGCGCACCTTGCCCTTGTGAATCAGCGGCAGCGACGAAATTCTGGACTCGAGGAGCGGTGCGGACATGGCGGGCAGGGCGGGATCGGAAGACCCGGCATTATAGCCGCCGCGGTAGAAGGCGCTTCGCTCGTAGGCGCTCCGCAGCTCGCGCAGCGCGACCAGCAGCACGCCGGCCAGCGGCACCGCCAGCAGCACGCCGACGAAGCCGAACAGCTGGCCGAACGCCGCCAGCGCGAAGATCACCGCGACCGGGTGCAGGCCGACGCGCTCGCCGACCAGCCGCGGCGTCACGACGTAGCTTTCCAGCGCCTGGCCGGCGAGGTAGATGCCGGCGACCCAGGCCACGCCGGTCCAGTCGGGGAACTGCAGCAGCGCGACCAGCAGCGCGAGGATCATGCCCAGCCCGAAGCCGAGGAAGGGCACGAAGGACAGCACGCCGGTGAGGATGCCGATCGGCAGCGCGTAGTCGAGCCCGACCATCCACAGCCCGACCGTGTAGTAGAGCGACAGCGTCGCCATCACCGCCAGCTGGCCGCGCAGGAACTCGCCGACCACCGCGTCCATCGCGCGCGCGACGCGGTTGACCGTCGCCGCCCAGCCGCGCGGCGTGAGCGCCGCGACGCGCCCGACCATGACGTCCCAGTCCTTCAGCAGGTAGAACATCACCACCGGGATCAGCAGCAGGTTGGCGAGGATGCCGATCACCGCGAGCGCCCCGGACTGCAGCGTCGGCAGCCAGGCCGCGCCGTTCTCGGTCGCCTTCTCGGTGAGCCAGGCCTTGAGCGTGGCGGGGTCGAACGCGACGGCGACGCCGAAGGTCCGCTCGAGCCACGGCAGGAAGCGCGTCTGCAGCAGGTCGAGCGCGGCGGGGATGCGGTGCGAGAGCTCGACGAACTGCCCCTGGAACAGCGGCAGCGCGACCAGGAACAGCGCGAACAGCACCAGCCCGGCGAGCACGATGACGATCACCGTGCCGGTCGCGCGCGGGACGCGGCGCGCCTCCAGCCGGTCGACCAGCGGGTCGAACATGTAGGCGAGCAGCGCGCCGGCGAGGAAGGGGGTGAGGATGGGCCCCAGCAGGTAGACCAGCCCGCCTGTGACGAGCAGGAAGGCGAGTGCGAACCAGGGGATGTTGAGCGGCCGGATCGTGTGCATAGGCGGTAAAATATCGCACTTTTCGATTCTGGAGCCGGGCGTGTCTTCCATTTCCTACAAAGATGCAGGCGTCGACATCGACGCGGGCGATGCACTGGTCGAACGCATCAAGCCGCTGGCGAAGCGCACCATGCGCCCCGAGGTGCTCGCCGGCATCGGCGGCTTCGGCGCGCTGATCGAGATCTCGAAGAAGTACCAGGAACCGGTGCTGGTGTCCGGCACCGACGGCGTCGGGACGAAACTGAAACTCGCGTTCGAGCTCAACCGCCACGACAGCGTCGGCATCGACCTCGTCGCGATGAGCGTCAACGACATCCTGGTGCAGGGCGCCGAGCCGATCTTCTTCCTCGACTACTTCGCCTGCGGCAAGCTCACGCTCGACACCGCCGAGGCGGTCATCGCCGGCATCGCCAAGGGCTGCGAGCAGGCGGGCTGCGCGCTGATCGGCGGCGAGACCGCCGAGATGCCCGGCATGTACGCCGACGGCGAATACGACCTCGCGGGCTTCGCGGTCGGCGTCGTCGAGAAGTCCAAGGTCATCGGCGGCCAGACGATCGCCGCGGGCGACGTCGTGCTGGGCCTCGCGTCCTCCGGCGCGCACTCCAACGGCTATTCGCTGATCAGGAAGCTGATCGACGTCTCCGGCATCGGCCTCAAGTCCGATTTCCACGGCAAGCCCTTCGCCGACGCCGTGATGGCGCCGACCCGCATCTACGTCAAGCCGCTGCTGTCGCTGATGGAGAAGCTCCCGGTCAAGGGCATGGCCCACATCACCGGCGGCGGCATCACCGGCAACCTGCCGCGCTGCCTGCCCGAGGGCGTCGCCGCGAAGGTCGACCCCAAGGCCTGGACGCGCCCGGCGCTGTTCGACTGGCTGCAGCAGGCCGGCAACGTCGAGCCCGCCGAGATGCTGCGCACCTTCAACTGCGGCATCGGCATGTGCGTGGTGGTGTCGGCGGCCGACGCCGCCGCCGCGAAGGCCCACCTCGAGGCCGCCGGCGAGACCGTGTGGCAGATCGGCGAGATCGTCGTGCGTCCCGAGGGCGCGGAGCAGGTCATTTACCTGTGAATCAGGGCGTGCTAACACCAATTTCACGCCTGCGTTGCTGCGCGAAAGCGATGGATGCAAGGCGCGGCGCGCAGGCAAGGGCCATTCCCTTGCCAAGCGTCGCAACGCCGCAGACGCGCTTTCCCGCTGCAACCCGGAGGGACGGGGCCGCTTCGGGCGCATCCCTTTGTCGCGAACCGCTTGCAGTGATCGCACTGCGGCGCGTCTCGCTCCGCGTGCTGCATCCCGAATCGGCTCCGTCGCAGGTGCGAAATTGGTGTTAGCACGCCCTGTTCGGGTCGTCGTCCTGCTCTCCGGGCGCGGCAGCAACTTCCGCGCGATCGCCGAGGCGGGACTGCCGATCGAGGTCGTCGCCGTCGTCAGCAACCGCCCCGACGCGGGCGGACTCGACTACGCGCGCAGCCGCGGCATCCCCGCGATCGCGCTCGACCACAAGGCGCACCCCGACCGCGAGGCCTACGATGTGCTGCTCGCCGACGAGATCGAGCGCCACCGGCCGGATCTCGTCGTGCTCGCCGGCTACATGCGCATCCTCAGCACCGCGTTTATCGCGCGCTTCGAGGACCGCCTGCTCAACATCCACCCCTCGCTGCTGCCGAGTTTTCCCGGCCTTCGCACCCACGAGCGCGCGCTCGACGAGGGCGTCAAGGTCCACGGCTGCACCGTGCATTTCGTCACCCCGCAGCTCGACCACGGCCCCATCGTCGTCCAGGCCGCGGTGCCGGTGCGCGCCGACGACACGCCGCAGACGCTCGCCGCGCGCGTGCTCGAGCAGGAGCACCGCATCTACCCCCTGGCCGTGCGCTGGTTCGCCGAGGGGCGACTGGTAAAAAACCACGGCCGCGTAAACTTGAAGGACGATCCGGCGTCACAGTCAGTGTTATCCACTGGAGCGTGACGATGATCAAAGCCCTCCTGCTCGCGGCGAGCCTGTTCGCCGCCGGCGCCCACGCCGCTGTTCCGCAGCAGATGAGCCTGGTCTACGACCTCTACCGCAACGGCCACAAGCTCGGCCAGGTCACCGACACCTTCACCCGCAGCGGCAGCCGCTACACGCTGGTCAGCGAAACCCGCGCCACCGGCCCGCTCAAGATGCTGTGGCCGGGCAACATCCGGCTCGAAAGCACCGGCGAGGTGACCAAGGCGGGCCTGCGCCCGACGCAGTTCCGGCACGCGCGCAGCGACGCCCCGCACAAGCTCGCGACCGCTCGCCTCGACTGGAAGCAGGGCGTGATCGCCTGGGAATACCGGGGCGAGAAATGGCAGCAGGACGGCCTCGAGCCAGGCACCCAGGACCAGCTGTCGCAGGCCTACCAGTTCATGTTCCTGCCGAAGCTGCCGAAGGACCTCGCGCAGCAGGTGGTGAGCGGCAAGAAGGTCAACGACTACCGGTACAGCCGCCGCGACGGCGGCACGCTGCAGGTTCCCGCCGGGCAGTACGCCACCCAGGTGTTCGAGCGCATCCGCGGGCCGGGCGACGACAAGGCGATCACCGTCTGGGTCGCGCCCGCGCACAACAACCTGCCGGTGCAGATCCGCGTGACCGAGGACAAGGTCACCCTCGAGCAGCGCCTGGTGAGCGTCACGTCGAAGGGATGACGCCGCGCCGCGCCCTGCCGATCGGGTTGGGCGCGGCTGCCTCGCTGCTGCTGCACGCTTTTCTCTTCGCCGGGGTCGACTGGCAGCTGCCCCGATGGCAGGACGCGGCCGAGGCCACGCCGATCGAGGCGCGCCTCGTCGAACTCACCTCGCCGCCGGCGCCGCCGCAGCCAGCGCCCCCCCGGCCGAAGCCGCCGGCGCCGCGCCCGCAGCCGGCCCCGCCGCCGCCCGCGCCCGAAGCCGTCGAGGAGCCTCCGCCGGAAGCGGCGCCGGTCCTCGCCGACGCTGTCCCGCTTGCGCTCGAGCCCGAGGTTCCCGCGCAGGCCGCTCCCGAACCGGAACCCGCGCCGCCGCCGCTCAACCCGCTGCCGCAGCGCATCGACCTGGAATACCGTCTCAGTCTCGGCCCGGCGTCCGGCCGCCAGACCCTGGTCTGGGTCAACGAGGGCGAGCGCTACACCGTCACCAGCGTCACCGCCGCGACCGGCTTCGCGCGGCTGGTGTACTCGGGGCGCTTCGTGCAGACGAGCCGTGGCCGCATCACGCCGCAGGGGCTGGTGCCGGAGGAATTCTGGGACCAGCGCGGCGACCGGCACGCGAGCGCGCGCTTCGACCAGGGCCAGCTCACGCTGACGCCGTCGCGCGGCGAACCCCGCCACTTCGCCTACCGCGACGGCGTGCAGGATGCGCTGAGTCTCTTTTTCCAGTTCGCACTGACCGCGCCGCCGCCCGACGGCGCGCTCGCCTATCAGGTGTTCAACGGCAAGAAGCTGCGCGACTACGCCTACGAAGTGCGCGGCGAGGAGACGCTCGACACCGCGCTCGGCGCGCTGCGCACGCTCCACCTCGTGCGCCGCATGGACGGCGACGGCCGCTTCGAGGTCTGGCTCGCGGTCGACCGGCATTACCTGCCGGTGCGCGTGCTCAGGGTCGACGACGGGGTGGAGGGCGAGCTGGCGATTTCATCGATCGCCGTCTCCGAGTAGGAAGATTTTTCGAGAACCGACGGCATCAGACGTCGAGCGGTGAACTCGTGCACGCGTTTGTCTTGCTTGCGATCAAATCCCGATGATGGTGTCGCTCTAGCGCGCCACCATCGGGTCATGGGTAATCAGCCGCATCGGCTCGAAAAGCGCCTGTGCGACCAGGATGCGGTCAAACGGATCGGCGTGGTGCGCCGGCAGGTCTTCGACGCCTGCTGCATGCTCAGGCTCGATCGGCAAAAAGCGGTAGCCAGACTCGCGGAAGTAACGCAGCGCCTCCTGGCTTGACCCGGCATGTCGCCGCGCTGATCCAGACCGACGATTTCGGAGACTCGATCATCTCTCGGGCCCTCTTCGGGAGCTTCGGGCTGTCTGTGATCGCCCAGAGGGCGACGTGCGTATCGAGCAGAATGTTCAAGGCTGCCCCCCCAGGAACATGCGAGCGATCTCGTCGTTGTGGGTGTCGATGCTATCCGGCACTGTGAATTTGCCCTTGGCGACACCAATGCGCTGGCCGGCCGGCACGGCGTCCATGGGCACGAGCTTGGCGGCCGGGCGGCCGTTTCGGGCGATGACGATCTCGCGCTCCTGCCCTTGCTCGATGGCTTCCACGAGGCGGGACAGGGAGGACTTGGCTTGCAACATATTGACGGACGGCATCATGGCTCTCCTGAAGAAAGGTCTAGTCTGGCCAGTGTCTGGCGAACATCTGGTGATCTCCGGCCAGGCAACACCCTACTTGCGGGTCTGCTCGTCCGGCCCGTGGTCTTGTGCCACAGACAGCCGAAGCCCCAGCACGCCAAGGATGCGCGACATGGTTTGAACGGTGCCCAGGCTGACGCCGCGTTCGATGTTCTGCACCGTCCGGAAGGACACCCCCGCCAGCTTGGCCAGATCGGCGGTGGTCAGGCGCAGCCCTTTTTTCATGTGGCACACCGCTTCCTGCAATGACCATTCGGGATGGGACAGCAGATCATTCATCACCTGCTGCCGCAGTTCCATCTGCTGCGAAAGGGTCAGGGGCTTGTAGCGTCGGTCCATGCGGCTTTCCCTATTGGAGCTGTTCCATGGCTTGGGCCTGGGCAAGAATGCCCGGCACCAGGAACTGGTGCACCTCTGGCTCCAGGCCAAAGTCAGTGCCCATCTCGGCCACTTCGCGCAAAGGCCTGGCCAGGGATTGCAGGCCTGCTGCAAATGGTTCACGCGCCAGTCCCGTGCGCTCACACACCGTGTCCAGAACTGCCTTCCAGTCCACCCGGGGCTGTTCTTTCCCCTGCCATTTCATGCGCCGCGCCAACCCGTCCGGGTGCAGGTACATCGGGGCGAAGTCGAAGACCGGCGTCAACCGTATGTTGCCCGCGAAGTCGCGCTGGATGGCTGTATTGCGGGCATGGTTGTCCTTGTTGCCGAAGGCCAGATTGGCGACGTCGCGCTTGAGGTACTCGAGTATCTCCACCGCTGGTTGGCTGCAGGTCCTGGCAAGGCGGACGCAAACGTCGTCGTGGGGAGGCGCGACCCCGAAGCCCGCCATGCCCATGAGCGCCGCAAGGCTCTCCTGTCCTAGACGCGTGACCTGGCCGTCTTCCACGACCCGATCGAAGCGCGGAATGAAGAGGGCACGCTCACGCAGGATCAGGGGGCCATGCACGCGCAGTCCCAAGTGGGCGGCGATGGCCATGTAGGGTGCCTCGTGCCGCAGGATGGTGGCCAGGCGCTCGTTGGGGCCACGACCAAACTTCACGATGTAGTGCGCCATGGCCTCCGCATCCGGAAGCGTGTGGTCCAGATACAGCAGTCCGTCCCGGGCGCGCGTAAGGAGGATCTTGGGCCACTCCCCCTGCACGCCGGAGGATCCGGCCACGAAAAGGCCATGCAGGCTTAGATAGCTGATGAAGTCTTCGGAGCGGGCCGCGACCTCCTCGTCGGTGAAGCCCCTGACCATACCGATACGGCTCGATAGCCAGTCGGCGGCCTCCTTCACCCGCAGGTTGCCGATTGGATTGCCGGCCCCTGTCAGGAGCAAGGGCCAGTCGGCGTCAGCTTCGGCAGTCTCCGGAAGGCCAAGATGGCGCAGGAGCTCCCCGCGGCCATAGCCTTGCGGCAGCATATCCAGGAGGAAGACGGGCCAGTGCTCAAGCTTCCAGGGCTTCAGCCCAACTTCGAACTGGCTGCCAAGCGCCCACGCGTCTACTGCGCCGTGGTGCGACAAGGCCCACTCGGTTGCGTAACCTGTGTAAGTGGCCGTGCGCCATCCCCGCACAGCGTCGCCGAGCAGGCTCACATTCGCGACAACTTGCCATTGCCCGGCAGCAAAGAGCTGGATGGTGCACTCGTTGTTCATGCACATAAATATATCAGCAATGTTTCCATATTCAACGGTATAGCTGATACTTTTATGTGCATCAAACAACCGGCTTGAACGTGTCCAGCGGCAGAAGCATGTAGCCGTGCCCGCCTGCAATCTTGCTCGATGAAAAAGCCGCTTCGCCTTGTGAGCGAAGCTGACCAGCTGGCCGAAAGTGAGTCGATTTAGATATGCAAGCAAGGGCTTTATTAAAGGGTATCCGGAATTGGCTGTTGAATTCGGCCTGCCGAAAGTGAGTGAAATCTGGCCTCCGGTGTTGGAAAATCTTCTTTCCCTGTTGCTTCGAGGCGCGCGGCAAATGTGTAAACGCCTGGCAGGGCCGTGTGACTTGCAAACTCACTGGTCGAGTAGCTTGGATTCTTCCCCGGAAAGCCACTGCCTGCTGAAGCACTGCGGGAAAGTGCTACATCCCCAGAAGTAACCGTACTGGCTTTCTCGCAGCACCATTTTGGATCCGCACTTCCGGCATTTTTTTCCAGCTGCTTCAAGCTGGGAAATCCGACGGTGGAAATCACTCTCACCTACACAAACCGCCGAAAACGGCAGCGATTGGGCCTTTGAGAGAAGCTCTCGGGTTTCCTTTGCAGCGCGCTTTGCTACGAGGTGTGGAGAAAGCCGCTCCCCTAGTTCACCGAATCTGCAGGCGAGCTCTTGAGCATCATCACGGGAATGGACCCAGTTTTTGTCCTCAATGGCATCGACAAATTCACGTAGGGCGTCTTGAACGAGGCTGAGTGCCTTCAAGAATTGAATGGACTCTTCAGAAAATTCCGACCTAAATTGCCGGTAGCGGACACGAAGAAGCGAAAGGCTATCGTCGACGAGTTCAAGGAGCTTCCGCTCATCGGCGCAGGTGGCCAATGCGTTCCGGAGCTCCTCAATTGTTTCGGACGTTGATCCCATTGGATTGCCGAAGGCAGGCGGCCGGGAAGTTGGCATAAAGACTCATGCAAAATCGCCAGCTTCGAGCTTTCGTACCAACGTCGGAATGTAAGGGCCGTACTCAATCACGGACTCTTCACAAGCTGGAGTGGAAAGAGCCTTTGTGATGGCTGAAGTGGTCATGAATTCCTCTTCCATCAAGGAGGGCCGACGGGCCGTCTTCCTGGCTTTTTTTCTGATAGTTGAACGCGTGTCCTTCCTTGCATCGTCGTCATAAAGCAGACGTGCCCGGATCACATCAAAACTGTAGCCTCGGCCCATTCTGTTCATCCCTTTTGCAAGGTTATTTACCGACTCAGTATAAGCATTAGAAATCGGCTGGTCGTAGTAGTTGAATATCTCCGTCCACCAGCTTCGTAACGCCCCCTTGAGTTCCCGAAAAGCCCAGTCCAAATTTTGATCCAGACTATCTTCCCACTCCTCCGCTGCCTTCATCGCATCAGACTTGCTCTTGTGGGAATAGATGTCGTGGAACGCCTCCTTGGCTGCATACGCGGCACCAAGCTCGGGAAATGCTGTTGACCACTCGTCGAGCTTTTCTAAGCCTTTGTTGTCGAGATTGTGTTTGCGTGAGAGCAAGACAAATCGATCATCCTTGAGCTTGAGCCTATCTTTGGTTGAGAGTCCTTTCCGAATGGCCTTCCTAAACCGCTCGACGCTGTCGTTTGCCATCCGGACTACATGGAACCTATCGGCTACGACCATTCGGTCTGGGAACTGGGCCTGCGCCACCTGACGATAGACGCTCCAGAGATCCATCGTTAGGACCTTTACCTTTGCTTTGCCTGGCATCAGTTTGAAATAGGCGATCAGATCTGCCTTATTCCGCGTCGGTAGCATATCGAACAGGGCAAGTTTCTCGACGTTGGTGATCATTGCGCGGTACTGGCCGATGATCTTGAGCTCATCGATGCCCAGGACTTCAGGTGTCTCGAACGTGACTGATTCCTTCAGGCGTGCCACATAGTCATCGAAGATATGGCGAATGGTCTTGTCATCCACTCCCACTTCGCGGGACAGTTCGGCGAAAGTTTTTCGCAAACAATGGCGTTCTATGTGCTGAACCAGTCTGGTTGTTGCCAGACGCTTGCCATCTATCGCTGGCATCGGCTCGAACAACGTCTTCCCGCAGACCTTACAGCGATAGCGCTTGCGATCAATTTCAATCAGGACGCGCTTACCGTGCATCGGAGTGTCCATATAGCTCTGGCGCTGGCTGCCGTGACGGTAGAGTGCGTTTTGGCACGATGGGCATGCGGTAGGCGCTACACCACCATCGGCCTCGACCACATAGTGGTCGCCCAGATCCTGCACGTTAAGCGTCCGAAGGCTGGGAAGCTGGAGGAAGTCAGGCATCTCGATCCTTCGCTTCAAGGACAAGCGGTGAAAGGGATTCGATGTCCTCTGGAGAGACACGCTCTTGGTCTACTCCTCGAGAAGAGCAGAGCCGAAGAAGGGCTGAAGCGACATGGCCATCTTTGATGGCTGATCGTGGCATCGACGGCTGCTGTTCCTTGCCGACAGATTTAATGTATGGGTGCGATTCTCGTGAATCTTCAAGTGCAGACACCATCGGCTTATATAACGCACTGAGTTCTAGGCGTGGAATTGCCCTTTTGAGTCTCAAGTAAATTTCTATGCCCGCCGGATCCAAGTCTCCCCAAAATGTGATCTTTGGGTTGCTCAAAAGCGTTCGCGCATCAGGACATTGTGTGCCCTCCCGTCTGAGGGTAATCGCGTGTGCAAAACGATCCTCTACCATTCCAGCAAGTTGCCTTCCGCACTCCTCCTGGGCATTGCTTAGGCCAAACCCGAAGGTCGCGATGAAGGCGCATCGATCGATTGCCCGGGTACCTATTGCACGTTCGAAGGCAGCAGGGTTCTCTACAAGCACGACGGCATCGGGCGACGCGCAGCCCGCGACTACGACGTAGAGAGGATGTGATGGAAACCTCCCGGGGTCGATACCAAAGGCCCTTAATGCGCGTTTCGGCAGGCTGGAAAGCAGTTTGGATGAGCCAAGAAGATAGCTGGCGCTGACGAAAAATGTGTGCTGGCCGGCAAGACCGTCCTGATCCGATCGGAGTCGCAACAACCCATCCAAGACATGCCCCATGTCACTTTCCGGAAGATCGCTCAGCGCATCCGCAACTGCCATCAGCGCCGCCACGTCGGTCGAGTCTAAGTTTCTCGCCTCGAGAACTCTCGACCATCGTTCAATGTGGGGCGGCGTCGCCTGTTCCGGTTTGTTTACCTGGATGTAGCTACTGATGGGCTCGCCGCGGTCATTCGGCGTGAAATCGAGCTGGCCGTCATCCCGCAGACGCATGAGGGCCTTCCTGATAGCGACCGGGTCGTTGATGACCTCGTCCCGCAATTTCGCCATGATTGGCTTTGCGAGAAGCTTGCCGCTGGCGCTGTTTTTAGTTCGCTTAAAAAACCACTGCAGAACCTGTTCCTCAAACTCAGGCATTCGCGTGCTCCGACGGGACCGCAGGGAAGTTGTGCTTATAGGCGCTCGTATAGAAGATCATTCCATTGGTGTCCTGCCATGGTTCGACAGAAACGAAAACGCGCTGGCGTTCACCGCTGCCCTTGTTGGCAATTTTCTTCTTGCCCACCAGATGCACAGGGAAAATTTCCTTGTTGTTCACGTAGTAGGGGTTGTGAATCAATCCGATGAGCTGAAAATTCTCACCAACCCCGCGCAGGCCCTGAAAGGCGTCATTGATGTAGTCCTCGTTGGACAGGTTGGAGAACAAACCATCGAAGAACATGATCCTCTGTGCCCCCTTCAGAGCGGCGTTGCGTTCCTTCCGGGAACCATACAAGGCTGCGGCTCGGGCGATAGCGAATTCAGCCTGCTTGATCAACCACATCATTGCGAGCGCTGTTTGCTGCCCAGTTGAAAGGCCTCGATTCGTAAACGGCACCTTGTCATTGCCTCGAATCGATGCGTGGGTGAAGTAGACTCGTGGAACGATGGGGTTGCCGGTTGTCTTGTCGCGAGCCGAGAAGATCCGTTTATAGATGGTCTCGTGGATCAACCGCTTGTAGTCCGAAATCTTGCGCTCAATCTCATCATTGAGGAGAGCCACCCCACGTTCGCGCAGGGTTCGCTCCTTGTCCTCAATTTGTTCGAGCAGCTCGGCGATGATCTGTTCAATCTCGCTTTCGTCAGCAACCGGGGCCTCAATATAGAACCTAGCATTAGGGGTCTTTTTCATGACCCGTTCAAGGATTTCAAGACTCAGTTGAGCGTCTCGGGCGAATTTGGCCAGATTGTCGATGGAGGCTTTTTTGTTGGCTTCCATGGCTTCCCGGATCTTTGCTAGGTTGGCTTCGCTTTCGGTGATCTGGGCTTGGATTGCGTCCTGGGTTTCTTGGATACGCTGCAGCTGCTCAATAGTCTTCGCTTCTGAAATGGCCGAGATCTCCAATTGGTTCAAGCCACGGATCTCGCCGGACCTTGCACGGTCACAGAACTCGTCACGACGCTGGATGTATTCGTCCAACCGCCTCCGCTTGTCCTCGCCCCGCCTCCGGAGTTCGTCGGTGTTGATCTCAAGTTCTTCGATGCACTGCCTCAGGTTGAGCATGGCGATCTTGGCATCCTGGACGGTGCTCGGAATCTCACCGGTACAGGCGATACGAATTGTTTCTGCATGCGCCAGGATCTCGGGATCGGAGAACGATGAAGCCTGCATGAGGTGCAGGATGTCCCCGGAAAACAGTGAAACCTTGCTGTACTGAGCGCGAACCGAGGCAACCATGTCGTGCATCGCCTCCATGAAAGGCGTCATGACGGTCATCTCGCCTTCGATTTGGGTAATGTCGTCGCGCGCTTTCGTCGCGGCCTTTTCCGCCTCGCCCCTCTTTCCTTGGGCTTCAGCGATACGGTCGGCGAGGCTGCGTTCTCCCGAACGAGTGGATCTTAGATACCGTTCCGCGCGCTCGAAATCGATACCCTGCAGGCGCTTCTGGGCCGCTTCAAGGTCTTCGTCCAGTTGCCGCATTCGGGTGGGGGCTTGCCGCATGAACGTTACGAACCCCTGCGCCTCAAAGCTGATCGATGCTTCCAGGTCGCGCTTGTTGAGCGCGTAGGTCTCGTTGGCAAGGCGCAGGGCTTCCGCCGCCTTCTTTGCATCCGCATCCAGCGAGCCATCGATCTTCGCCTGCAATTCCTCAATGGTGGCGCCAAGCGCATTTACTAGGTTATCCAAGTGGTCGAACTTATTTTTTGCTGCTCTATGTGCCTCATCGCCACCCGCTCGGTGGAAGTCCTTGGCAGCATGCAAGGCACGCAGGACTTTTTCGGTGGTCTGTTGAGCCAGGGTGTCGAGCCTGTCCTTGATCTGATCCCGCTCCCTCTCTAAGTCAGGGATTACGCTATCGACAAGTTCACGGTAGCGTTTCTCGCCTCCCTGCTTGATGTAGCGCTTCATGGCGGAGATCGCCTCTTGCGCCACCTGTGAGGCACGGCGCTCTAACTCTGCAGTCTTGAGCTGCAGGGCATCTAGACTCTTGGTGGCTTCGGCGTGGACCCGTTCGGAATCCCGCCGGATCGCGTCCTTGGCATCCAGTGCGATCCTGACAGCCTGGCTTTCCTCGGAAATGGAGTCGAGCTCGATCTGAATGGACTTGTTGCGTTCGGCGAGGCCGTCAATTTCTGCCTGAATCCGTGCCTTCTCCTCCTCGATGAGCGAGGGGTTGAGCAGGACGGAGACCTGACGGGTACGGCAGCCCGCCCAAATGAAGTGTGCGACCTCACCGGTCTGCCGGATGTCACCGTCCTGGAGAAACGCCACCAAGGCCGGTTTGACGAAGATTGGCACCGTAAGCTTGAACTGCTCCAACAACTTAGCGGCTTTGCCGGCCGTCTCGATCGAATCGATGACCGGGGCGGACAGGAAGGCTGAGAAGAGGGTAAGGCATTGCTCAAGCTTGCTACTCTGCACCGTCCTGGATGCCAGGTCGTGTAGTCTGTCGAACACGATGCCGTTCTCGCCGAGCAGCTTGAGGGCCCTAGCGTAGACGCGGTCGTCAGCCGCCCCGAAGGCAGCCAGGTCCTTCAATTCACCATCGAGATCGCTAATCCGTTGCACATTGCCGCCCCGCTCCTCGGCCAGCTCTCGACGACGCTCAGCCGTTCGGGCGAGCCATTCATCTGGGGAAATACTGGGATGGCTCTCTCGGAAAAGGGTCAGGGCTTCGACCAGGGGTTGATGTTCCGTAACGAGGCCCTCTTCGACGCCGATCGCCTCCATGTGATTTTTGAGATCCATGGAGGGATTGAGTGTTTCGGGGTCCGCTTCGCCGAAGACCTCACCAAACAGCCGGGTCTTCGGCTGGAGTTCGAATAATGCCTGCTTCTTGGCGTAGGCGTCTTGGAGCAGGCGATCATTCTTTTGCCATGACTCCTGCTTGGATTTCATTTCGCCCTGCGGATCCAGTGTCATGGGATCCGCATCACCGAACACCTCTCGGAAGGCTGCCATACCTGCGGCCAGTCCCTCCAGCTTGTCTAGGTGCTTTTGGGCTTCGTTAAGGTTCTGGCCCTCCTGCCCGAGCTCCTTGCGCTTAGCACGAAGGGAGTCGGTGGCCTCATTGAGCGCACGCCCGGCCCTCGCGTTTGCTGCCGCCGCTTCGGCATACCGGCTGTTCAGATTCGCCAGAGCGTCAGGTAACGGGAGCAAGCCATGCTTTTCGGTCAAGGTTTGCCACAATGCGTATCCGTCCTTGCGTTCGCTGCTAAGCCGCACATGCTCCGTGCGCTCCAACTCGACCCGCTTCGCATCTTCGTCCGCCCACGTGTACGCGGTAGCGGGGGATTCCCAACAGGCTTCTGGGAATTCGCCCTTCCTGGCCATGAAACCCTCATAGGCGATCTGGTTTTCCTCGGCTTCCCGGCTCTGGTTGATCAGGGCCTCGTATTCTTTTTGGTAGTGCTGTTGGTCAGCTAGGGCCTTCTGCTGCTTACCCTTTTGTATGGCCAGTTCGGCGTCGTGTCTGCGCAGTCGTTTTCGGTACGGGTTGGTGTCGATCTCGTCGGCCGCGATGCCGAATGCTCGGGTGAGGACATCTGAAAGGCCATAAGCCTTGGCGCCGGCGAAATTCGTGGCCGCTTCGGCCAGAGCCAACGATTCCTTCAAGCCATAGCACTTGGTTTCATAGCGGCGGCCACCCCGTTTTTGTTTGAGATCGGCTTTGTTTTCAACAGGTTGCGGAATCTCATGACGGCTATCCTCATCGCCCGCCGGGGAGGTGCGCTTTTTGAGATCGGCTTCTAAATCAATGGCTTCCGCGTCCATCAGAACAATTGGTAGCTTCAGTTCTCCAGCCCGCTCATTCAGGCGCCGAGTCTCTGTTCCAATCAGTTCAGCCAGCCCGGTATCGGTGATTGCCACCCCATGTCTCTTATCGATGACCATGTGCCCCAGGGCTGCCAAGACGCGCTTGTCGCTTGCCCACTGGGTTCCTGGAGGAACGGCGGGAATTCCCGGGAGGGGCGAGGCCACAGCCAAAGCGTGCACAATGGCCGCGTTTCGCGCGAGCGCGTTCATCTCGCGCTCGTACTCTGCGTTGGCAGTTACGACCTCGCTTGCCTTCTCCAGCACCGGCGAGAATTTTCGAAGAGCCTCCTTCGTCTGATCCAGTTCAAGCTGGCGCCTGTTGATATCCAACAGGGCGTCGGCTGCAGGCTTCAGCGTCTTGAGGATGGTGTCCTCGAATCCAAGTTCATCTGCATCCCCTTCTGCGCCCATGGCATGCTTGAGCAACTCCGGGGCGACAAATTGCCGGAAGAAAGCGGTATCGTAGGTTTCCGTGCCTTCCGGCTTCACTTTGGTGATCATCGCCGAGTAGTCACCAGCGCCCTCCAGCTGGAACTCGACGTTTTGAAGCAGCACCTCGATGTTGGTGAATTGTTTGATTTCCTCCAGCCACTCTGCTTGGCTTCGCCAACGATTCCATTTGGCGCCCGGCATGCCCTCTACAGATTTTCGAAAGACTTCGTTAGCGATTAGAACGAGTCCGTTCGATTCACGCGTGTAGCAGGGGGCATCCTCCAGCGTGCCTTGGTATGAATAAAAGATAGGATCCTTGGTGCGACTCCAGCACATACCTACGACGTAGGTGATTCCGGGTATCGCCTCGGGATCCTCGGTTATCAATTCTGTTTGCAGAATGCCCTCATCATGTGGCCTCTCGACGAACTCGAAGCGTATGTGGGTCCACCCCTTGTCCACTGGGGCAACCCGATCCTCCACTCTGTGTTTCAGTTGGCGATGACGGGTCAGCGTATAAAGCCAGGCTTCCGTCAAACTCGTCTTGCCACCCCCGTTGTCAATTTGCATTGCAGTGGGTTGCCCGAACAGGCGGAAGGTCTCGCCGCGGTAGAGTGGCGCCCATTCCCTTCCTGCGGTGTAGCCCTCGGTGAGGAAGTTGGCGACCTGAATGCGTGAAATTGCAGCCATTACTTGGCCTCCATTTCTGCATCGGTGCGTTCGATGAGAATCCCGCTTGCGGCTTCAAACGAGTCCTCCGTGGGCAGCAATGCCTTGAGCTGTCGATCAAAATTGCTCTTCATCTCGTACGCGAATAGGAGGGTTTGCCTGAATACATCCTTGTCGATCTCTTCAAGGAGGCTCGCGTCAACCATCAACTCGAAAAAGGCGTTGCAGGCCTGTGCGACTGCGCCTTCCTTTAAGCCGGTCATGGTCTTGTGCACCCGGTCCGTTTCCAGCGTGGATGGGTCGATCTTTCTAACGTGATCGTTCAGATAGTCCCTGACGGCATCGATGAAGATCTCTTTCGCAAAAGTGGTATCCACCCAGTCCTGCATGGCATTGGGACCACGCTGCCTCCGCGTGTAAAGCAGATCCAGCAAGACGAACCAGAGTTGGGTGAACCAGGTCTTGGCTTCCGCGTCGCTGTTTATGCCCTTTACCAGAAGCATGCGGCTCACCATACGGTCGGTTCCCCAGAAAGGAGGAACAGCATCGGCCTTTCTGGCGAGCATAAATACGGTGCCACCCGAGGCAATGCCCTTCGCGTCAAATGATGTGAGGGAGACGAGCTGCAATCCCTGACCGCTTAACATTTCCTCGAACTGCATGCGCAGAGCGGGATCAGCATTGAGCAGCAGCCCGGCGATCTCGCGCTCTTCCTTGCTGACGGCCCGTCGGCTCGACTTTGTTTCGGCGATTCGATGTCGTAACAGCCAGGCATGGACGCGCCCCATATCTGAGTTATTCATGATTCCTCCACTGCCGTGATTTCGATGTCGGTGAACAAGAACTCACCATCTCCGGCAACCTTTTTATCCAACGTCGGGCTGACGCCAATCGTGATGCTTCCGGCAACAGGAATGCTGCTTGGCGCGACAAAGACGCCAACAAGATCTCCCAGCATCATGTCCTGATCAACCATGAACCAGCCTCGCTCAATTGCATCAGACAAGCGGAGAGGGCCGGACCTGAGGGCGGCGGCAATTTCATGGCCATGCTTTTCCAGAAACCTGGCCTTGCCTAGCTCGGAGATGTTCTCAACGGTTTCGTCCATAAAGGACATTGGTGGCACGGAATCGGCCACGGTGCGCAGCTTGATGGCGCCGATCCCGTCGAGGGCCGAATGGAACGGTGTCTCCAAGAGCATTGGCCCCCACTGCTTTAGCAGGAAGCTCTCTTTTTCGAGAGTAAGCGGCGAGCGGATGAACTGTGTCGCGGCCGCAAGGAACGAAGGTGGTGGCACCGCCGAACGCTCTCCTTGCAACGCCAGGCTCACCAATTCTGAAAGTAGCCGGTTGAAGATCACAAGGACTTGGCGAACATGGTTGATCTGGTGACGCATGTAATCAAAGGTGAGATCAGAGTCTGTTGCGTCCTGCCAACGCTCGAAGGCATCCAAAACGTCCTTCTGGTCCAATCTGGTTTCGGCCTGCTGAGCGATATCGATGGTTTCTTCGACAACCTGCCGGTATTGATCAAGCCGGTCCAGATATTTATCGATTGTCTCCGTTCTACCGACACGCTCCAGCGCTGACCGTACTTCTAGAATCTCGTTGCGGAGTTGTGCAACTATGCCGTCCGAGAATGTCAGGACCTTTGGGAAATCGTTGAATTCAATGGCATGCAAGAGGTTGTAAGCGTCCCCCCGCAAGTAGGTCGCGTCGCGCGCGGCGTTCGCCAACGACAGCAGCAAACGGCCGGATGATGACAGTCTGTACTCGTCCGCGTAATCGGTCTTCTCGAGAAGCGCTGTCTCTCGTTTCTCCGAGTAGCAGACCTTCGCCTGCTGACCCATAACGCTTGTTAGATAGAACAGCTCTGAGGGCCGACGAAGTACGTTGAGGACGTACTGAACGTCTGCTTCAGCCGCATCGGGGCGTTCTTCCCTAACCGCGTTTAGGATGGATGAGAATGGGAGGTAGTCTTGGCTTGCGCTTTGATCGAGAAGCTTCAGTCGGTGAATGACTTGGAAAGCGATATCCAGGTAGACACCATCAGCATGGCCGGTTCTTGCTTCCCGCGTGAAATTGGCGGGGCTTCCATACGCGCGGTCGCTGTCATGAAGATCGATCAGCCGCAGGGTGGATGCGATAAGTGGGATCCAATCCATCATTACCACGCTGGCGCGTCGGCTTTTGGCTCGTAAGATCTATTTGTCAATTCTTGCCCGCCCCCATTCCTGAAGTCCGCCACGATACTGGTGAAGTCGCTCATGTGGTGAGCCACTCGCAACTTTCAACGCTGGATTCCAATATTTAATAGCAAGGTAGCAGCCGGGAAGTCAACAGTCAATTCCGAACTTCAAGACGAAAAAAGCGCCCCCACAGAGAGAGCGTTTCAACAGCCAATTCCGGATACCCTTATTAAAACGCCCTTGCCCTGAATCCGGGGGCACCTCATCCAGGCTTGCCCCCCGGGAACACTCGAGCGATCGCGGGGCGCGGCCCCGGCCGGGTCAGTCCGCGAACGGATTCCTGACCGGCGGGCGCGGCGCAGGAGCCGTCGGCGGCGCGACCTGCGGCTGCGGCGTGGGTTTCGCCTTGGGCGCTTCGGTCTCAACCGCGGCTTCGGGCTCGCCGCGGTGGAAGAACACCGCCGCCATCAGCGCGAAGTAGATCGCGTTGGCCGGGATGTGCCAGTTGTATTCGGTCAGCCCGTGCAGCGCCATCACCAGCAGCCCAAGCCCCGCGCCCGCCTGCATGAAGCTCAGCGCCCCCCAGCGCGGCCGCCGGACGAGGCGCGGCCAGGCGCGCAGGTAGAGCACCACGAACAGCACGATCACCACCGCGGCGACGAGGCCGCCCTCGAACAGGTACTCGAGGTAGTCGTTGTGCGCGTGATTGATGAAGCGGGCAAATTCCTCGGGCTGGAAGCGCCGGTAGACCTCGGGAAAGCTGCCGAGCCCGCTGCCGAAGGGGAAGAACATTGCCGTACCGGCAAGGCTGCTGGCGTAGATCGCCCAGCGTCCGTCCTCCAGCGCGCCCTCGACCGAGAAGCGCTCGAGCACCGGCGCGAGGCCGATCTGCAGTGCGAGCGCCAGGCCGCCGACGCCGAGCAGCACGGCGAGCTTGGTCGAGCGGCTGGCGCCGAGCTTGAGGCCGTAGAAGAGCGCGGCGAGGAAGATCCCCAGCATCGCCAGCGTGATCCCCGAGCGCGAGCGGGTGAAGACGGTGCCGAGCAGCAGCGCGAGGCAGACCGCGCCGAAGATCATCCCTTGGTTGAAGCGCGACGGCTGTGCGATCGCGCCGGCGAGCCGCGCGACCAGGCCGCGGCGCTGGTAGCGCCGGCCCGCGCGCGAGCGGCCGACGCGCGACGCGAGCAGGCCGAGCGCGACCGGAAGCGCCATCGCCAGCATGCCGGCGAGGTGGTTGCGGTTGACGTAGGTGCCGACCGCGGTACCGATGTCGGAGACGCTGGTGCGGAAGGTCGTGCTGGCGCCGCCGCCGAACTGCACGAGGCCGAGGACCGCCTGCACGGTCGCCATCGCGAGGAAGAGGTAGACGACCCGGCGCAGCGCGGTCTCGTCGAGGCTCACCGCGACCAGGAACACCGCGAGGGGAGGCAAGAGCGCGAGCCATGCCGCTTCTGTCGCGCGCGGCACCAGCGAGAGCGGCCGCATGCCCGCCGCGTCGGGCGCGCCGAAAGCCGAGAGGCCCTCGGCGTAGAGCGCGTGGCCGGGGAGCGATTGCCACAGCGAGAACGGCAGCGGCAGCAGCTGCGCGAGCGGCCACAGCATCATGAGCCCGAGCGCGAGCAGGAAAGCCTTCGGCAGGCGCTCGAGAAACACCGGGCGCAGCAGCGGATAGGCCAGCAGCGGCAGCGCGGCGAGTTCGAGCGTCAGCAGGGGAAGCGGACGGTTGCCGCCCTTGATCAGGGGGGCGAACAGGACGACCGCGGCGAGGAGGGTGAACGCGAGTAAATCAAGGCCGTCCCGCGAGCCTGCGGGACGGTGGAACCACTTCATTGGTCAGCGGATCACTGGGCGCTGATCGGGGTGTCGCTGTCGTCCCAGCTGGCGGCGACGCCGATGACGATGCCGGCGGCGACCAGCGGGCCGACGTATTGCGAGGCCGGCGTGCCGGCGGCGGTGCCAGCGCCCGCGGCGGCAGGCGAGACCTGGGCGATGGCGGCCTTGCAGCCCTGCTCGGCGGAGATCGTCATCATGTTGTTCGGCTTCAGCTGCGCGCGGCAGCCGTCGGCGAAGACGATCTCGGCGTTCGAGCCCCCCAGCGTGATCACGCGGTCGCCCTGGTTGAGCTTGATGTTGGCGGTCGCTGACGTGAAGCCCTCGCCCTTGTCGACCATGACCTTGCCTTCGGCCTTGCTCAGCGTGGCGAGGCCTGCCGCGGCATCCTGGGCGGTGGCGACGCTGGCGGCGCCCGCGAACATCAGGCCTGCGAGGGCGGCGGCGAGGGTATGCTTTTTCATTGTGTTGCTCCTTGGTTCGAATTATTGGCTGGACGAATGCCGTGCACGGGATTCAACGGACACAGTCCATGCATCTGTAGGCTTTGGGGCGAGAGGATAACACGGCGCCGTGCGCTGCCAGATGGCGTGTTGGTTAAACGCGACATCACGGCAGCGCCGCGGCCGAACGCACCGGCTCGACGCGGAGGTCGTCGAACCAGATCGTGCCGTCGGCCTCGAAGTCGAGGCGGACGCTGCCGGCGAGCTCGAGCCGCAGCATCTGCACCGGGCAGCCTTCGGCCGGCACGCTGAACGGCGTGCGGAAACGGGTCCACGGCGTGGCGCCGCGGAAGCGCTCGGTCACCGCGAGCGGCGCCTGCTGGCCGACGCAGTAGAGCGCCCACTGCATGCCCTGCGGCGCCTGCAGGTTGTCCGGGCGCACGCGCCCCTGCAGATGGAAGTCGCCGGGCGGCAGCATCAGGAACTGGTGCAGGTGCTGGAACTGCACGCGCAGCCCGCGGAAGCTCACGCGCAGCGCACGGTCGCCCGAGCTCTCGTAGGTGCCGGCGGTGTCGAGCGAGACCGCGCCGTGCTTCTGGTGGATCCAGTCGAAGCCGAGGTTGCTGATCGGCGCCTCGAAGCTGCCGTTGTAGAGGTAGCCGACGCGGTCGATCTGGTCCTTAGGCAGGCTGTCGAGCCAGACGAACCACGCCTCCAGCCACAGCCCCTCCTTCTGCAGGCGGGCGAGCCAGGCGCGCAGCATGTCGGGCGAGGCCGCGTTGGGGCCGCCCTTCTGCAGGTTGAACAGCACGCGCACGGTGTCGACGTTCGGCGCCCGGTTCGCGGCGTGCACGAAGAACGCCGGCCACCACTGCACCGGCTTGCCGAGCAGCTGCATGAAGGCGGCGTGGCGCGCGGGATCGCCGGCGAGCTCGACGAGGCCCGGGAACAGCTGGGCCTGCTGGCGCGGGTTGTGGCGCAGCACGGTGTCCCAGTGGGTGAGCGCGCGCGCGAAGTCGCCGCGCCGCATCCAGAAGGTCGCGACCTCCATCTGCACGTCGCTGCGCTGCGGCGCGAGGCGCGACGCGGTCTCCATCGCCAGGCTGGCGCGTTCGGCCTCGCCGCGGTTCTCCAGCAGCAGCCCGAGCGCCGCGTAGGCGCGGCCCTCGCCGGGATTGCCGTCGAGCGCCGCCTGCAGGCGGGCGAGCGCCGCGTCGGGATCGGTCGCAACGTCCCGCAGGCCGAGCGCGAGGTTCGCGCCGGGGTGGCCGGCGTCCCACGCGACCGCGGCCGCGGGATCCTTGAGCTCCTGCGCGTGGTGGTCGGCCAGGTTGAGCACCACGATGCGCCAGGCGAGGAAGGCGCCGGCCACGCCGAGCAGGGCCCACCGGAGCGCGCCGGGGCGGCGCGAATTGAAGCCTGCGAGCCTTGCCATCACGAGCGTTCCCCCGGCTGGTAGTCGAGCGCCATGATCAGCGCGCGGTCGCCGCGGCGCAGCAGCTCGATGCGGACGACGCCGGCCTCGGTCTCGAGCGCCGCCTCGCCCCTGCGCATCAGCGTCGCCTGGTAGCGGCCGCGGCCGCGCAGCCACTCGCCGTCCTGCGCCCACGCCATGTTCTCGAAGGCGATGTGGCGCAGCTCGGTCGAGCGGAACAGCGTCTCGTGCGCACGGCGGATCTGCGGCTTGCCGCCGGCGTTGCCGATCGCGACCTCGTCGAACAGCGCCATGAGGCCGGCGGTGTCGCCACGCTCGTAGCTCGCCATGAAGCGGGCGAGGGTGGCGTCGGGGTCGGGCTTCGCCGCGCGCGGCGCCACGGCGACCGCCGGTGCCGGCGGCGCGACCGGGGCAGCTGCAGCCGGCAGGGCAGGCGCGGCGGATTCCCCGGCCGGCGTTGCCGTGGGCGCGACCGCGGGCGCCTCGATCGGGGCGGGCGCCGTCCGCAGGGCGCCGACGGTCTGCGTCGGGGGCGTAGCGGGCGGGCGCGGCGCCTGCGCCATGACGCCAGCCTCGGGGACGGCCGGCGCGGCGGCGGGCTTCGCCTCGAGCGCGTTCGCGGAGCTGCGCGCCGGCTGGGCCGCCATGCGCGCAGCCGGTTCGGCGGCCGGCGCGATCGTCTCCTGCAGGGATTCCGGGGCGGCGGCCGCAGCCTGCGGCGTCGGGGCGGCGTCGGGAACGCGGCCGGCCGGTTCGGCGAGCGCCAGCGGGGCTTCGACAGGCGTGTCCGCCGCGGCGAGGTGCGGGGCGGGCGGACGCGGGTTGCTCACGTAGACCGTGCCGACGACGGCCAGCGCGACGAGCGCGGTGCCGGCGAGCACCCACTGCGGCAGGTGGCGCGCGAGCCAGGGCGGCAGGCCGCGCCGGCGCCTGGGCCTGGCGTGGAGGGCGGCGCGCGGCGCGGGGGCGCCGGCCCGCCCGGCGGCGAGCGTCGCGTCGTAGCGGCGGCGCGCGTCCGGGTCGTGCAGCGTCGAATAGGCGAGGTTGATGCGGATCGCGAACGCGTCCTTCCAGTCTCCGTCGTGGCGCTCGCGGTCGGGGTGGAACACCCGCATCAGCAGGCGGTGGTGCTCCTTGATCTGCTCCGCCGTCGCGCCGGGCTCGAGGCCCAGCACGCGATAGTGGTCGGCATCGTGGTGCAGCAGCACCTGCTCGACGAAGAACAGCGCCGCCGCGCGCAGCTCGTCAGGGCTCGCGAGTGCGGCGCAATCGAGGCCGGGGCGGCTGCCGCCCGCGAGCTTCAGCAGGGTGTCGATTCCCGCCGGCAGCGGCCCGCGCGCGTGCAGCAGGTCGGGGTGCCCGACCGGCGCGCGGTGGAAGGCCAGCGCCAGCGCGACCGTGTGCGCCGCGCGGGAGGTCCCACCCGCCGTCATGTCAGGCCTTGGCCTCCGCGCCGCCGTACTGGTAGTAGTGGCTGCTGTAGTAGTCGTAGCTCTGGCCGCGCGCCTGCACCTTGGTCAGCACGCCGCCGAGCAAGTGGGTGCGGGTGCCGAGCAGGCGCTTGATCGCGCCGCGCGCGAAATCGCGGCGGGTGCTGCCCGACTCGACCACCAGCACTGTGGCGTCGGCGATGCTGCCCAGCAGCGGCGCATCGGCGAGCCCCAGCACCGGCGGGCCGTCGATGATGACCTGGTCGAACTTCTCGGCGGCGAGCGAGAGCAGCGACACCATCTTGGTGCTCGACACGAGCTCGGCCGGGTTGGGCGGCAGCGGGCCTGAGGTGATGACGAAGAGGTTGGGCACCTCGGTGCCCTGGGTAATGTCGACCGGCTTGGCGTCGCCGGCGAGGTAGTTGGTGAGGCCGTGTTCGTTCGGCAGCTCGAGGTTGCCGTGCAGCGAGGCCTTGCGCAGGTCGCCGTCGATCAGCAGCACGGTCTTGCCCATCTGCGCGACCTGCATCGCGAGGCTCAGCGCCGTCGTGCTCTTGCCCTCGCCCATCGACGCGCTGGTCACCATCAGCACGCGCGGCATGCCGTCGGCGGTCGAGAACTGCAGCGCGGTGCGCAGCGAGCGGTAGGCCTCGGCGAAGTGCGAGCGGATGTCGAGGTTCTCCTGGTAGAGCTTCCTGCCGGTCTCGGCGCGGGTGTGCGGAATCAGGCCCAGCACCGGCAGGCCGAGCTGCTGCTCGAGCTCGTCGGACTGCTTGATGGTGTCGTCGAGGTGCTCGAACAGGAAGGCCAGCCCGATGCCGCCGAACAGCCCGAGGAAGATCGCGATCATCAGGCTGCGGCGCGGGTTCGGCGTGTGCGGGTAGGACGGCACCTCGGCGCGGTCGACGACCGAGATGTTGTTGGTGCCGACGCCGCCGGCGACGCCGACTTCCTTCAGTCGTTGCAGCAGGCCCTCGTAGAGCTGGCGGCTGGTGTCCACCTCGCGCTTGAGGATGTTGTACTGGATGCTGCGGTCCTGCTCGCCGAGGATGCTCTGGCGGCTTTCCCTGAGCTTCGCGGTCAGCGCGTTCTCGAGTTCCTGGGCGGCGAGGTAGCGCGCCCTGATGACGCTGCGCACGTTGCCGACTTCCGTCCCGATCATCGCGTCGATCTCGGATATCTGCCCGGCGATCAGCTCCATCTTCGGGTAGCCCGGCTTGTAGATCTTGAGGCCTTCCTGGTACTCGGCCTCGAGCTTCGATTTGCGCTCCTTGAGGCCCTGGATCGTCTTGTTGTCGAGGATCTCGGGCAGCCCGTAGATCGCCGCGCCCTGCACGCTGTTGTACAGGCTCTCGGCGCGGATGCGATCCTGCTGCGCCTGGGTCAGCGCGCTGGAGAAGCCCTGCAGCGCCTGGGTGTCGACGGCGTCGCCGTCGCCCACCTTGACGAGCTCCTGCTCGCGGGCGAACGCGACCAGCGCCTTCTCCGATTCCTCGAGCTTGGCCTGCACCTGCTGCAGGCGGTCCTGCAGGAAGGTCTTGGCGTAGGAGGTGGCGTCGAGGCGGCGCGCGAGATTCTGGTTGATGAAGACGGTCGCCATCGAGTTGGCGATGTCGGCGGCGAGCTTCGCGTCGGGGCTGTCGAAGTGCACGCGCAGCAGGCGCGAATAGCCGACCGGCTCGATCGTCAGCCCGCCCTGCACCGCGCCGACGATGCCGCGCGTCTTCGCGGCAATCTGCTCGCTCGACAGCGGGCCGTCCTTCGGCGCGGTTTCCCCGCCCTTCAGCCACGGCAGCAGGGTCTGCAGCAGCGACGGCTCGGGCGGCCGGTTGAACGCCGGGTGCTCTGTCAGATTGAGTTCGTTGACCACGCGCTCGGCGGTGGCGCGGCTGCGCAGCACCTCGTGCTGGGTGCGCATGTAGTCGTAAACGTCGCCGCCGGCCTGCGTCGTCACCGACTCGTACTTGACGATGTTGAGTTCCTCGGCGTCGATCTGCAGCGTGGTGCTGGCGCGGTAGATCGGCGTCGTCAGGTAGGTCGCGGTCATCACCGCGGCGACGACGATCGCGAAGAAGGTCGCCACCGTCCACTTGCGCCGCATCACGACGGCCCAGTAGGCACGCAGGTTGAGCGAGTCGGTCTCTTCCTCTTCCGTCAGCCAGTCCTGCTTCGCCTGCGTGGCGAGCGCTGTGTCGCGGCGCTCGACCAAGGCGCGCGAGCGGCGCGAGGCGGCATCCGCGTCGTCAGGGGGCAGGGTGTCGTCGGGTTGGGCCATGGCGGTACGGGTCTACAGGTTGATGCATCCGCCGAGGGGCAAGGGGGCCGGCTGGCCGGCGCGCCTGCGGGGATCGATGGGGAGAACGCGGCTGACGGATCAGAAAAACAGGCCGAAGATCGAGACGTCGCGCAGGGTTTCGGTCACGCCCTTGAGTGCAGAGAGGGCCTTCGACTTGCCTACCACGATGACGTCACCGGCGAGTAGCGGCGGATCCGCAGCTTCGCCCTTGCGGATCGGAGCGAGGTCGTAGTCGAGCACTTCACGCGTGCCATTGGGATGGTCGCGGATCACCCTGATGTCGCTCTCGTTGGACAGCTTGTCGAGCCCGCCCGCCATCGCGACCGCCTGCATCAGCGTGGTGCGGCCGCTGACCGGGAACACCCCGGCACGGTTGACGTTGCCGCTCACCGTCACGCGCTGGCTGACGAATTCCTTGATGAACACGCTGACCTGCGGATCCTGCAGGTACTTCTCCTGCAGCTTCTGCGCGATCCGCGCCTCGAGCTGCTGGCCGGTGAGGCCGCCGGCCTGGACCTGGCCGATCAGCGGCAGCGTCAGTTCGCCGCGGCCGTTGACGCGCACCGTGCGCGACAGTTCGGGCACCTGGAACACCGACACCTCGAGCAGGTCCGACGGGCCGATGCGGTAGTCGTCGACGATCTCCGCCAGCGGATCGTCGGCGGGCGTCGCGGCGGACGGGACCGCGGCCGGGACGGCGGCTTCGTTGTCGCCGGGGGCGGCGGCGGCGGGCAGGGCGAGGCCGGCCAGCAGGCAGACGGCAAGGAGGTTCAGCTTCATTGGTTCACTCCCTCGGGGGTGGGGTCAGGCGGCGCGCCCGAACAGGCGCTGCCAAAGGCCGGGCGCGGGGGCCCTGCCGCGCGGCGGCATGGCGTCGGGGGCCAGGTTGCGGAGTATACCGAGCGGCCGGGTCTCGACCAAATGGGTCGCCTCGGCCTCGCCGACCCACTGCGCCGCGGCCTCGCGGCCCTCGGCGAGCAGCGGCGGACGGCGCTCGGGATGGTGGGCGTCGGTGGCGAGGAGGTCGACCCGGCCCTCGTCGAGCATGCGCTCGCCCCAGTAGCGCGCGGCCTTGCCGAAGCGGCCGGTGAGGCTGCCCGCGGTCACCTGCATCCACACGCCGCGGTCGGACAGCCGGCAGAAGGTCTTGTAGTGGTCCTCGATCCAGGAGAGCCGCTCGGGGTGGGTGACCACCGGCACGTAGCCTGCGGCGACCAGCGCGAACACGAAGCCCTCGAAGTTGGGCGGCGCGACGTGGTGCGGCGGCTCCAGCAAAAAGTAGCGGCTGTCGTTGAGCGTCGGAACGGTGCCGGCCTTGAGGCGCGGCAGCAGGTCGGGCGAGACGTGGGCGTCGGCGCCGCAGGTCAGCTCGAGCGCGATGCCTGCCTCGGCGAACGCCTGCCGCAACGCGGCGACCTGCGCGCGGATGCCAGCGCTGTCGTTCTCGAACATGCCCGGGTAGATGTGCGGGGTGCAGGCGATCGCGGTGATGCCGTCGTCGACCGCCATGCGCGCCATCGCCAGCGACGCCGCGAGGTCGGGCGCGCCGTCGTCGTTGCCCGGCAGCAGGTGGCAGTGCAGGTCAATCATGGGCGGGCTTCGCCTCGCCGGCGTGCGGCTCGTGATGGGCGATCGCCTCCATGCCGTCGTGCAGGCGGCGCACCCGCTTCATCAGCTTCCACGCGTGCAGCACGCCGTAGAGATAGCAGCCGAACAGCGCGAGGAAGGCGTAGAACATCACGTACTCGGGCACGCCCGCCGCCCAGCCCGCCACGCCGATGCCGGCGAGCAGCGTCGCCATCGCGTAGACGACGACCACCGTCTGGCCGGGCGTGAAGCCGGCGCGCAGCAGGATGTGGTGCAGGTGCTCGCGGTCGGCCGCGAACGGGCTGCGGCCCTTGAGCACGCGGCGGATCATCAGCGCGGTGGTGTCCATCAGCGGCACCGCGAGGATCCAGATCGCGGTGATCGGGGTGAACACCTGACGGACCTCGGCCAGGTTCACCGCATACCAGGCGAGCGAGAAGCCGAGCAGCACGCTGCCCGCGTCGCCCATGAACACCAGCGCCTGCGGGCGCCAGGGGGTGCGCAGGTTGAACAGCATGAAGCCGGCGACGCCCGCGATCAGCGGCAGCAGCAGGGTGGTGTGGAGCTGGCCGATGGCGGCGACGAAGCCGGCGAACACCAGCAGCGCGATCAGCGCGATGCCGCCCGCGATGCCGCCCGCCAGGCCGTCGACGCCGTCGATCATGTTGATCGCGTTGATCACGCCGAGCACCGCGAACACCGTGATCGGGCCGGCCAGCACGCCGGTGGTGACGTCGCCGAAGCCGAACAGGTCGCCGAAGTTGTCGAGCCGGATGTCGGCGCCGTAGACCATGATCGACGCCGCGATCGCCTGCAGCACGAAGCGCACGCGGGGGCGCAGGTCGGCGCGGTCGTCGACGTAGCCGGTCGCCACCAGCAGCGAGACCGCGGCGAGGAAGAAAGCGTGGCGCGGCTGGAACGCGTCCATCGCCCAGACCGCCGCCGCCACCGCGAGCAGGCCGCCGAACATCCCGAGCCCGCCGACCAGCGGGATCAGCCCGTGGTGCTGCTTGCGCCCGCCGGGGGCGTCGACGACCCCGAGCTGGACCGCGTGGCGGCGGAAGAAAACGATCAAAGCGGCCGTGACCGGAAAGGCGAGGATCTGGAGCAGAAGTACGTCGTTCATCGTGTTGCGGTAATTCCCTGAGCGCTTGCGTGACACCGCCGACCCGGCCTGCAGGAAGCGTGCCAGGGTCATGTCTGGTTAACGGTGTCCGGTCTTGTTTTCTTGATCGGGCGGACTCAAGCCGGCGTTGCGCCGGTCGGTCGGCCATCAGGCGGATTGTAATTGATGTGGCGCCGCCATTTGTGACTTTTATACTACGGCCGGCGCAAGGGGATCAGGGGCCGGCCGGGTGCTGGGCACTCGTGGGGGGTGATGAATTCTCGACTCGTCGCCCCCGGGTTGCCGGAAGGCGGGACATGCGCCCGCAGCAAGGCGGCCGGCAACCGGGACGTCCGGAATACCGGCCGGACCGTCAGTGCGAGTCGCCGCGCCTGCGCAGCCCGCCGAGGGCGCGCCGCAGGTAGAGCCACGGCAGCCAGCCCGGGCGTGCATCGGCAAAGCGCTCGCGCATATAGTCCGCCGGCGGAAAGGCCAGCTCGCGCACGTAGCGCAGCCTGGCGGCAAGGTCGTCGTGCGCGCACAGGTTCATCCAGCGGCGGCGCAGGTGGCCGGCGTCGAGGTAGACCGCCGGGCGCTCGACCGGCCCCGGCCGCGCGAGCGCTTCGATGACCTCCGCCGGCACCGCGGTCGCGAAGCAGCGCTGCGTCTGTTCGATCCCCTCCAGGCACACCGCGCGCAGGCCCTTCTGTTCGGCGCGCGTCAGGAATTCGGTCCACTGCGACGGGCTCAGCGCCTGCGCCAGCAGATGGATGTCGTACAGCCAGATCAGCCGGTCGCCGCTGTAGTGCGCCACGCCGTCGACGTAGTAGGGCGCCTGCTTGTGACCGGCGCGGTGCATGCAGGCGATCAGCAGCGCGTGCACCGGCCCCGCCGCGAGCGCGTGCGGCGATAGCGCGGGCAGCGGCACGGCGTCGCGGCGCAGCTCGCCGTAGTCGAACAGCCGCGCCAGCAGTTCCGAGTTGTTGATCTTCCAGTGCAGGTCGAGCGTGTGTTCGCCCCCGCCCGGCACCTCGCGCGTGAGGCAGGCCTGGTAGCTCGTCAGCTCGCCGAGCTCGAGCATGCGGGCAAACCCGAGCGCGGCCAGCGCGTCCAGCGTCCGCGCCTTGTCCCGGGGGGGCACGAAGAGGTCGGTGTCGCCGCGCGTCCGCAATGCCGGGCCGGGGAAGAGCGAATACGCCAGCGCCGTGCCCTTGAACAGCACCGGCTCGACGCCGATCCGCGCCAGTGCGGCGAGCATCTCGGCCACCACCTGCTGGTGGCGCAGCTCCCACATCGTCCCGCCGAGCGCCTGCCGGTGCAGCGTTTCGAGCACGGCGGCCGGCCAGTCGGCGGCGCCGTGCAGGCGCTCGTAAAGCAGGGCCTGCACCCCGTGGTATTCGCTGCGCGCGAGAAAGGCGTCGGCCAGCGCCGGATCGTCCGCATCCGGCCAGGCCGGATGCTCCCCGCGTAGCACGGCGCACATCAGGGATTCAACGATCCGGGTGTTCACAAATCACCTTGTCGATCTGGAAAACGTTTGGCCCGACCAGGGCGCCATCGGCTACCTCACCTGCGGGTGCGCAGCCCCCGCCGCGAACAGACTGTGCCTCCCCGTAAATCTCCCGAATCACCTTCAGATACGCATCGACCACAAACCGCTCGTCGAACTCCCGCTCGACCTTCTCCCTTCCGCACCGGCCCATTTCGGTCCGCTCCGCGTGCGACATCCCGATCACCCGTTCCATCTTCTCCGCCAGGTCGTCGGCGTCCTTCACCCGGCACAGGTAGCCGTTCACCCCGTCGTCCACCACCTCGCGGCAGCCCACCGCGTCGGTGGCGACGAGCGGCCGCGCCATCGCCGCCGCCTCCAGCAGCGTCCGCGGCGTGCCCTCGCGGTACGACGGCAGCACCACGCAGTCCGCCTCGGTGATCTGCTCGCGCACGTCGTCGCTCACGCCGAGGTAGCTCACCACCCCCTCGGCCACCCATTCGTCCATCTGCGCCCGCGAGATCGCCGCCGGGTTCTGCACGTCGAGAAAGCCCAGCAGGCAGAACTCCGCATCCGGGTAGCGCTGCCGCAATACGCGCGCCGCCGCCACATATTCCCCCACCCCCTTGTCCCACAGCATGCGGGCGATCAGCAGAAACCGGATGCGGCCGGCCGCCGCAGGCAGCGGCGCCGGCGCGAACCGCGTCAGATCGACCCCCGACCCCGGCACCCGCCCCGTCACCTCCGAGCGCACCAGCCCCCCCTCGACGAACATCCCCAGATCCTCGTCGTTCTGGAAAAACACCCGCCGCGAACGCGACAGCGCCAGCCGATACAGCCCCCGCACCACCCGCGTCACCGGACTGTTGCGGATGAACACCGCGCCCAGCCCGGCGATGTTGTTGACTACCGGTATCCCCAGCCCGTGCGCCGCCAGCGAGCCGTACACGTTGGGCTTCACCGTATAGCCCAGGTACACCGCCGGGCGCTCGCGCCGCAGCAGGCGGTGAAAGCGCCACAACAGCAGCAGGTCCCGCCCCGGATGCGTGCCCTGGTTGTCCATCGGCAGCGGCACGAAACGGCAGCCCAGCGCGGCCAGCCGCGGCGCGTATTCGTCGTGCGGCGCCACCGCCACCACCTCATAGCCTTCCGCCACCAGTGCGCGGATCAGCCCCGCACGAAAGTTCACCAGATTCCACGCCAGGTTCAGCGCGATCACGACTCGTTTGTTCATACGTCAACCAGGGGATAAAACTGATAGGGCAGCCAGTACTTCGCGTGCGTGCCAAAGGTGAGCCACACGAACATCACCAGCCCGTAATACGCCACCACACCGCCGCTCACGGCCAGGCGGTGCCTGCCGCGCCAAAGTGCATCGGGCAGCCGCGAAAACACATACATCTGGATCGGGATGAAATACAGCGCCACCCGGTCCACCGCGGTCGAAGAGGGCGAAACCACCAGGATCGGCACGAACAGCACCGCGATCGCCGAAATCCAGGTCCACAGGGCCAGCTCCGCCTTGTCGAGGCGAAAGCGCTTGCGGTTGAGCAAGAACAGCAGGCCCGGCACCGCATTCATCGCCACCCGGATCGCCCCGCCTTCCGACGCCATCTTGGCCTCGACGTAGCCCGACACCAGCGAATCGGCGGCCTCCTGCAGGTACAAAAAATAGAACAGCACCCCGGTCGCCCCCACCCACGCCGCCGTCCAGACCCGGTTCTTGGTGCTGGCGAGCGCAGCGATCGGGATCAGCACCACCGCGGTCTTGTGGAACAGGGCGGCGATGGCGACGAATACCACGAACTTGACCGTATTGCGCTCGGCCAGCGCCAGCAACGCAAAGAAGGCCAGGCCGATCGCCACCCCCTGGCGCGAATAGCCCATCCCCACCACCACGACCAGATAGGGCACTGCCACCGCCAGCGCTAGCAGTGGGCGTGGCTGCGCACGGCAGAAGGCGATCAACCCGAGCGAGAAAATCGCCCCGTAGACGAGGTTGATGCCGTACACCCCCCAGTCCATCCTGTAAGCGAGCCAGTTCATTGCGCCGTGGGCGGGGTCGAAGCGTTCGACCGCGTCCCAGAAGCTCATGTAATAGTTGGCTTCGTAGTGGGCGAGGTAGTTGAACCAGTCGCCGCCCACCTCATGACGAAACCCGATCAGCAGCGCCAGCGCCAGCCAGGCCGCAGCCCAGCCGAACAGCACCGCCGCACGCGTGTTGCGCACCTTGAAGAAGGACGCCCACGCAGGCAACAGGAACATCAGCCAATAAACAAACATCTCTATAAATTGCCTGCAATATTTGGCCGCGATGCCTTCGCCTTGCGCCCATCCACGACGGACCGGATTAACCCAGCCAGACGCGGCCCCGTCACCTGCAGGGAATAGTGCTGTTCGACCTTCTGGCGCCCTGCCAGCCCCATGCGCCTTCGCAGAACGGCATCGCGCAACAGCGTGCTCAAGCTCCGTGCCCACTCGGCCGTCGTTTCAGCCAGATAGCCGTTCACACCTTGTTCGACAATGTCACGATTCACACCGACAGGCGACGCCACGACCGGCAAACCGCACGCCATATACTGAATAAGCTTGAAGCCGCACTTGCCGCGTTCCCAGGGTTCGTCGGGTAACGGCATGATGCCAACATCGAACCGTTTCAAGTCATCCACCTCGGCGGCCTCGTCCCACGGCAGCACCTCCACAGGAACGCCAGGCAGATCGATCGGGCCGGAGCCGATCAGCCGCACGATTCCTCTGCCACCCGCGCATATCTCGGCCAGGGCAGGGGCAATCGCCTGCAGGTACTTGGCCGTTGAGGGGGAGCCGATCCAGCCGATGATGAAGGGCGTATCCGAAGGTGGTTTAACGTTGGGGGAGGGGTAACGTTCCAGATCGATGACGGTCGGGACAATCTCGACCTTGTGCGCACCCGCGCACCGTGCGTAGTCGGCGAGATAGGCATTCCCCGCCGTCACCAGATGTGCATCACGGATTACGTGGGCAATCTTGCTACCAAGCAGCCGGCGCACCCATCCGCTTCGATGCTGATCGTACTGATGAAACAGCGCATCGTCGTAGTCGACGACATAGGGCACGCCTAGCAGGCGCAGCCAACGCTCTGGGAGTGCAGGGAAATAAGGCAGGGACTCCTTCTCAATCACCAACACATCAAAGCGACGTGCAGCGATCAAGGCGGCCGCTCTTCGAAAAAACGCCCCCAGGATATCCCGCACATGACCTCGCCCGGATTGGTAACGATGAGCAAGATAGGCCTCATCGAACAGCGGCCGCACCTGGCATTCAATTCCCGCTTGCTCCAGCCAAGGCAAGTATTGGAAGCTGCGGTACCGGCTACTGGCGCCGGTACGGGCGTGCTTGGTCAGAAACAGCACCCGGGTTCGATGCCGGCTCATGCTCTCACAACAACGAGTTCATTGGCGAACAGGGGACTAACGCAAATAGTCATTTCCACGTTCTTTCGTCAAATTCCTTACCTTATCAAAAGCACACTGATAATTGTTTACTGCTTCATTGAGTGAAAAACTCGCAATACCAACGCGTCGGCAGCGATCCCGGAATGCTTCTCTTGCGGGAAGAACAACATTCACAAACCAGTTCGCTGCCGCTTCAAGTTGAGAGTCGCTGTCGACGTCATTAATTACGAAACCTACGTGCTCGTTTACGACAGCGGATGTATCGCCGATGCCGGCAGTTGCGACAACAGGTAATCCACACAACAAATACTCGCCAAGCTTGATGGCTGAGGCCGCTTGCATTGAATAGGTTGGTTTAATCAAAGCCAGCCCAAGGTCTGCACAAGCAAGATACTCAGGAATCCTGTGTGAAGGCACACGCATAGTGGTAATTGCTGGCTTCAGCTCTGGATAAGCGTCCAAGGCACTGATTACGTATTCAGGTGTACCAGTGAGGATCAATAATTGTGCGTCAGGGGCGCGATGTCGAATCAGGGAAAAAAGGTGGAGCATCGCGCCGAGGCTATATTTAGGCCCCATTGAGCCGGCATAAATCACCAAAGGTGCATTTTCTTTCAATCCGAGTCGTTGTCTAACATGTTCGCGAAAATCTGAATCCATGGTCCTGAAAATGTTGGAATCACGGCCATTAGTCACGACATGAAATTTAGCAGGTTGCGTGCCTGCTCCTGCTCGCGCAATCAGTGTTTTTACAGCATCAACCGAGCGTGTCATGACAATAGAGGAACGGCGTACAGTTTGTGCCTCAATATCGCGTAGCAAGCGGTATGAAAAGCTTGATGGCGATAAACCAGCAAAGTCAACACGCTCATCCAGTGGCAATCCATCGGCATCAAAAACTATTGGCAGCCCCTTGCCTCGCAGTGCAATCAAGGTTGCCAAGGCAGGCAGTGTGCTTCGAGGCATGATTACGTCAATATCGTACTCCCTGATGGCCTTCCGTATATCGAGAGCGCCCTTCACAGCACTCAGCAGTGAACCGGCCGCAAGCGGACGCCGCCAAATGGTTACTGAACGGTACGCTACTCCGGAGTCTTTACAGGCTATCTGGCGAGCCTTTGAAGCTTCTAAGTTACCCCAAGTGAATTGCAGGACATGAAAACGAAATCCGGCTCGGCGCAGTTGCCGAAATATCGGCAAGAACAGGCTTTCCAGGTAGGTAACCTGTGGGCCATCCCAGGTGACAAATAGAACATTCATGGTGCGATACGCTTGGATGCAAGGCTTTGATAGAGTTGATCCACCTCACCGACGTATCGTTCAGCACCAAATTCGGCAAGCGCCCGTGCTCTACCTTTTTGGCCCATTTCATCGCGCAAATCATAGCTCTGGTGCAGTTTGAGGAGGGCCTCTGCAAGGGCTTGCGGCTGCCCCGGTTCGACCAACAGCCCTGTCTCGCCTTCGCTGACGATTGTTGGAATGCCGCCCACGAGGGTGGCAACAACAGGCAGGCTGGCGTACATCGCTTCGACAAGGACCAGCCCGAATGCTTCAGAGGCCGAGGCCAAAGCGAAAACATCCATTACCTCGTAGTAAGCCTGAGGACTCGACTGATATCCCGCAAAGTGCACGCAATTGGCCACGCCAAGTTCGGTGGCGAGCTGACGAAGCATTTCCTCATCCGGACCTGACCCCACAATTAAAAGGTGGGCGCCGGGGCAGGGCTTATGGAGGATGGGGAGCGCGCGAATGAGATCGCTGACGCGCTTGTGGCTGTCGAACAGGCGCCCAACCGTGCCGATGACAAAATGCTCGGGCGCCAGGCCGAGCGCCTCACGTATCGAGCGGATTTGCTCCGCATCCGCCGGAGGGGCTTCCGCCACGCCGTTGTTGATCAGTCTGACTTTGCTGGCTTGGACATGAATTTTGTTGATTAGATAATCCCTGACGGCTGGCGAAACCCCTACCATGTGATGGGTCATGCCGCACAGTAGCCGATAGAGCAAATGCCCCGTCCAACGGCGATTGGCCGGATCGGAGGTTTCCTCGCCAATGATGATCGGCACCTGTCCCAGTCGACCCGCGACGGCAGCAAGCGCAACGCCCTCGTAAACCGCGCCATGGATGATGTGCGGCCGGTATTGGCGGACGATATCCAAGGCGCGGCGGTAAGGGCCCCTGTCATGGATGCCCCGGAACACGCCTACTTCATGGATCGGACAACCGGCGTCTGCAAACTGAGGAGGTAGCCCACCAATAGCTTGTGTGCAGACAAGCGCCTGTTCGTATCGTGTTGCATCTAACCTACGTGCAAGGGTGAGACGTCTTTGTTCAACACCGCCGGAGCCGACAGTTTCGAGGCAGTGCAGTATTCGTAACTTACTCATTTAATAATTTCGCACCGCGTTCTGCGGCCAGTTATTGATCTGATGCTCTACCCTACCTAAGTTGAGCGCGGACCCATAGATTACTAAAGCGCATGCGGCGCCAAGGGGGGCAGCTTTCCGTAACGACTAAGTCAAGGACGCCTGATTGAGTTTCCTCCTATGGCCAACCAAATTCCGCATCGCCTCGAACCAGTCACGATTCCCTTTAAAACTGATTGCAAGATAAATCGGTGCCGTCAGGGCGAGGCCAACTGCAAAACGAACTGCTGGCCCATCGAAGCGCATCGCCACCCAGAAGGACGGGGCAACAGCAACCACGGCAAGAAGAAAAGGCTTGAGGGCTGAAATCGAGTACTCGACCAACCCGGCTTGGCATAGTGGGCGGACAAGCACATACCAGGCTGGAATAAATAAGGCCATTTGCAGTATTAATAACGCCCAGGCCAATCCCATTGCGCCACTTTGCGCACCAATCCACATCACCGGCGGCATGACCAATAGCAGGCCAAGATTCCATTTGAGCTCCAAGTCGGGCCGGCCCATGCCGCGGGCCAGACTCCCTATTGGATTGCCCGTTGAACGTAACGCCCCCCAGAGAGCGAGAACTCGCAAAAGTTCCGCTGATTGATTCCAGCTGGTACCGAGCAAAATAGCAATTAATTCGGGCGCAAAGAATGCGACAACCAAATACAAAGGTGCATTGGTGGAAGCCGTCATATTCATAGTCTTAAGGTAGATTGCCTTTACTCGTGCAATATCAAATTGGACCTGTGCAATCAGAGGGAAGCCAACGCGGGTGATAATCGGATTCACGGTGGATTGAATCTGCAAAGTAAGGTTGCGGGGCACACTATAGAAACCGAGTTGGGCTGCGGCTAGCGAGCGTCCGCCAAAAAAGACGTCAACGGTCGAATTAATCTGATTGATTATATTGTTGGAGACCAGCGCGCCACCAAATCCAATAAATGGACGTACGTCCCCCAATCTCAATCGCCACAACGGCCGCCAGCCCCTCGCAAGAAAAATCCAAGCTAATACCGTGCTGGTTAGGGCGGTGGCGATGCCGGAAACAACCAGCGAATAAACCCCCCATCCGCCAAGCGCTGCAAGCACGGACAAGACAAACCCTAAGAGTGCGGCTGTGATCTCCAATAGCACCACTGGCCGGAAATTTAGTTCCTTTTCCGCCGACATCCGCACTTGTTGGCCAAGCGCATTCAATACAAAGGTTGAGGCACTGAGCATCATCAAAGGAGCGAGCCGTGCATCACCAAAAAAGCTGGCGAACAAAGGGCTAGTAACAATCACAAACACTGTAACACTAGTGCTCAGTAGAATATTGAGCCAGAACAGAGCGGAACGCTGTTCTACTGTGACCCCCTGGCGTTGGACATAGGCACTATTGATACCTGGGTCCGCAAACAGAGCGGCGAATCCCAGAACAACGGTGACCATGGCCATCAGGCCGTAGTCTGCTGGCGCAAGCAAGCGCGCAAGTACCGCCACTTGGAGGATTTGTAACAATGCCCGCATCATTGCAGCTGAAGCTGTCCAGCGAATGGCGGAGAAGGTTTTGTGTTTGAGGGTCAAGGTTTACACGTAGTAACGGGCTTACCCTAACTACCGAAGCCAGAGCAGAGAAACAAGCAAAATACAGTCATAGGGTTTGGTTTGTATTGGGCCAAGTATTGCAATCCTTTAAATACGTCCCATGGCAACTTCAATGAGCCGGCGTGTTTTGGCCCTTTGCGCCACTCGGCCCCAGTGCCCGTTGACAACATTAATATTGATGCGTCTCTCGCTTTCGGGGAGGGGCTCAAGGACCATCTTTTTGCTATCCGCAAGGAAGCCGATTGAGTTGATTCGTGCCCCTTTGCTTAGTAACCAGAGGTATAGTGGGCTTTGCCTATTCATATATATTCTCGCGCCTTTTAGCATCATGATGCAGATATTGCCTAAAGCCTGCTGTCGTAAATGATTCATAAATACATGCCCGCAGCTTTGGAGTAATTCGACATAGGCATCCCTGCCAATAAAATCTGTTAAAGGCACAAATTGTTTGCCAAACCTGCTTTTCCCGTAAGAGATTATTGTTTTCTTGTAGCGGTCGTCGCCATAGCTAAGCGGAACGATTATTTTTCTGCCGCTTAAATCTACGTAACGTTCAAGCTGATCAAAAACTTCTAGGTGGTTATTTTCTGCCGCGGCACTATTGCCAACCAGAATATTGTCGCCCAGTGATTCGCCAAATGATTCGGCTGAACCAAAATCGTCCTCGACTGTCCCGTAGTTCCAGGTGAGGTATTGAGGCCGGAACCATGGATTCAGCTGACATGCCAATTGATACTCGGTATCGATGACGGGTGAGAAATAGTTGATCCGTCTCATCAACGTCTGATGGTTCTGCGTTGTGCGTCCGAGAATGACTTTGACAATTGATTTGCAGGTGGAGGCGAGTTTACTGATCGTTCCCGGTTTTGAAACTTCGGCCCATAGGGCTTTGGTTTTCGGCAAGTACAAACCCTCTGGGTAGGCCCGAGAGAGGAGGCGATCATAATAATCGTATCCCCACCCCAACCAAATCACTTGTTTGTTGATAGGGAGATTGTTGATTAGGCGTAATAGGCCGTCATCAAGTGAGTGATAAACGACAGCGGCGCATTCGTCGGATCGTATTAATTGTGTGGCTTGTTGGGTTGTGAAAAAGTCAACTGCCTTGGTTTTTACATGCCGCAGGGTTTGTGGCTTGCCAAGCATGACTAGCTTGTTAACCCCGGGGGCTACCGCCTCAAATTCACGAAAGGCCATGTCGATGAATTTTTCATCGGTGACAATGTGAACGAGCTTCCTGGGGGTATCAGCTATAGGTTTCACAGCGAGTACGAATTGGCCGGTTTAAGGCTGGGTGGCCTTCGAGTTCAGGAAGCGCGCCTCAAGGTCCAGCAGATCTCGCCGGCGCTCCTTGATTCGCCGGGCCGGATTGCCGGCATAGATGCCAAACGCCTCGCAATGCTTGCTTACCAGGCTCAACGCGCCGACGGCCACACCCTCTTCCAGAGTGACGCCGGGCAGGATGACGCTGCCGCTGCCCACGATGACGTGCTTGCCCAGATACACGTCGGCATGGGTGACGCCGGTGTATTCGCTCGGCACGGTGGGGTTGCTCATGGTGGCGCCGGAATAGTCGTCGCTGCTGGAATAGATGGCGACGCGGGAGGATATATTGCTGAAATCGGAGAGCGTGATCTTTCCGGCGCCGATCAGGGACGAGTAAACGGCAACATGCACATGATTGCCGACGCAGATACCTCCCACGCCAGCGGATAGCACGCAGAAATCATCAATGCGCACGTTGTCGCCCAGGACAATCCGACTTGTGCCGTAGAACGATGCGCGGTCCGAAATCTGGACGTTTTCGCCCACGGACGCAAAGCCCATTTGTTCGATCGCATCGCGGCTGAGCATGGCCATCTCAGGCATCCCGAATGATGTCGATCACCCGCTGCTGTTCCTGCGGCAGCAAGTCCGGGTAAATCGGCAGGCATAGCACCTTGGCCGAGGCATCGGCCGCGACGGGCAGGTTACCGCGCTGCGCGGAGGGCATGCCGCGATACATCGGGAAGTCCGAAATAAGGGGGTAGAAGTAGCGGCGCGCGTAAATGTTGTGATCCTTCAGCTTCTGGTAGAGCGCATCGCGGCTCAACGGATATTCCGGCTGCACCAGGATCGGGAAATAGGAATGATTGGCCACTTTTTCGTCCGCGTCGTTCAGGCAGTGAATGCCTTTCACGCCGGCCAGTTGCTCGCGGTAGGCCGCATCGATCGCCTTGCGGCGCGCCATGGCCTGGTCGATGTGCTGGAGCTGCAGCAGGCCAAGGGCAGCGTTGAACTCGCTCATCTTGCCGTTGATGCCGGGGGCCACCACCGTCACTTCGTCCACGAAGCCAAAGTTCTTCAGGTGGTCGATGCGCTGCTTGGTCTTGGCATCCGGGCAGACGATGGCGCCGCCCTCGAAGGTGTTGAAGACCTTGGTGGCATGGAAACTCAGCACCGACAGGTCGCCATGATTGAGCACGCTGCCGTTTGCGTCCTGCACGCCGAAGGCATGCGCGGCATCGTAGATCACCCGCAGGTTGTAGTTGTCCGCAATTCTCTGGATGGCATTCACATCGCACGGGTGCCCATAGCAGTGCACGGGCATGATGGCCGTGGTGTGCGGGGTAATGGCGGCTTCAATGCGTGCTGGGTCGAGGTTGAGAGTGTTGGGGTCGACATCCACGAAAACAGGCTTGATGCCGTTCCACAACAATGAATGGGCTGTGGCCACAAACGAATACGGTGTGGTGATGACCTCGCCGGTGATGCGCAGCGCCTGCAGCGCCGTGACCAGGGCGACGGTGCCATTGGCAAAGAGGGCCAGATGCTCGACTCCCAAGTGATCGCAAAGCGCCTGCTCCAGTTGCTGGTGCATTGGGCCGCCATTGGTCAGCACTTTGCTGTCCCAGATTTTCTCCAGATACGGGAGAAATTCCTCCAGTGGTGGCAGGTCGGGTTGCGTGACGTAGATGGGTTTTGTCATGGCCGGGGGATATTCAGGGGCGCTCTGGATTGGATGATTCAAGATCGCCCTTCAGCACCTCGATCTCGCTTTTGATCGCCTCGAACTCCGCTTCCTTGCGCTTGAGGAAGGCGAGGGTGATGCGGGTCTTTTCCTCCAGTCCGGCGGGCGTGAGGATGTAGGCGTATTTGCCCTTGTTCGGGTTCTTGCTGAAGTTGCCGAGCTTGACCAGCCCCTTCTCGACCAGCGCGCGCAGGCAGTAGTTGGCCTTGCCGAGGCTCACGCCCAGCTCGGCCGCGAGCTGGCGCTGGCTGAGGCTGGGGTTGGCCTGCAGCAGCTTGAGGACTTGCAGGCGCCAGGCTTCGGGAGGGGTGCGCGGGGCGGTGGTCATGAGTTGTTGTTCATTTTTGAGCGGCGGATTGTACACGAGGGGGGTTAACGGCAGGTTGGATGGGGATGTTTAGGGGGACCCTCTCCCCGGCCCTCTCCCTGGGAGGGAGAGGGGGGTGTGCGAACCGCCGCGGCGTCTCGTTGCGCTCTGCCGAGGCCTGGCTCCGCAACGGGTTCCCGCTCAGCGAGGACCTGCCGCTCAACGACATCGAGCATTTTCCGCGAGAAAAGCATACGGCTGCCGGTGCGGTCGATGACGCCCGGCCGGGCGCCCGATCCGCTGCTCGGTGGCCCGTGGCGCTGTCACCGGGGCGACGTGCGCGTAATCGTTTTTGATCGGGTGAGGGCCGTCGGTAATCGTTAACGCGCAGGTGTAACCGGTTTTGTGCAGTGGCGACCGCCTCGGGTGAGATTTAGTAAGCAAGTCTTACTAAACCGGGGCCGGCGTTAGCGGCATCCTGTCACTAACGCCCCGGCCACCCGGGAGCCCGCGGCGCGAATAATCCATATCGTGCAGCCCGACCAAACCCTAATCGATTTCTTGCGGGCGTAACGGTTTTTGCGCGCGCCGGGAGAGCCGGCACGATGTGCTGGCCGGCTCTGCCGGAACCCGGCTAAGCTGACCGACGAGGAAGTGAAGAAGCTGACGGCCACCTTCCGGACGTCGTTTGGCATGGGCATGGACGAAAACGGCCACCCGTCTACCTAAGACCTAGGTTGGCGCGCTGAAATGATGGCGTTTGGCTATAGCACCTTGTGTGGCACAGGCCAAAAGTGGCGTCTAAATCCAGGTTTTAAGAGGATTTTGCGCCAATGAATCCATTGCCCTTTAGAGCGGCGACGATGTCAGCCGATGCTGATCAGCTTCTGCTCGAGCAGCTTCTCGGCGAGGTCGAGGACGTCGCGCTCCAGTTGCGCGCGGGCGACGTCGTATTCGTCGAGCAGGGCGGCGCAGATGTCGCCGAGCGTCCTGCCTTCGCCGATGAGTTGCCAGACGCGCGCGCCGACAGGGTCGAGGCCGAAGTAGGTGCCGCTGCCGAGGTCGAGGATGACGGTTTCGTCGCCGACCTGGCGGGCCATGACCTGGGCGGGGATGGTGGGCGTGTCGGTGAGGTTCATGGGGTGTCGTTGTCTTGTGAGGCGTGCTCGATGATCGCTCCGCGGACGGCGGCGAGTTCTTCGTAGCGGCGGGGGTAGTCGAGGCGGAAGTAGTTCGGCTGGCCGGCGAGGGCTGAGAGCTCGTCGAAGTGGGCGGCTAGCATGGCGCGTTCTTCGATGTCGAGCAGGAACGAATGCTTGACCAGTTCGACCAGCGCCTCGCTTGGCTTCATGGGCTGGAAGGTGATGGCGGGTGCGCTGCCGTCGCCGAGGAAGTACACGCGCCGCAGCGGACGTGGCGAATCGCAGAACGCGATGCGGTCGCCGGCGAGGAAGCGCGACTTCGAGGTGAATTCGAGCGCTGGCGCGGTGGGCGTGTCGGGGGCGATCAGTGCGGCCTTGCTGTCGAGCCAGAGGCGGATCGAGGGGTGGCTTGGCATCACCTGGTGGCCGCCGTTGCGGGCCTCGACCATCAGCCCGTCGTCGGTGAGAAAGCGGCGCCCGTTGGTGGCGAAGCTTGCCGCCAGGGTGGACTTGCCCTTGCCGGACGCGCCCATGAAGGCGACTGCGCCTCCGCCGACTTCGACCGCGCTGGCGTGGAAGACGAGCTTGCACTGGCGGCTCAGCGCCAGCGGCAGGACCTGGTTGAGGTAGAGGTGGTCGATTGTTTGCGGGCTGACTCCGGGAACCGGGATGGCCGTGACGTCGCGGCCGCTGAATGAGACGGTGAAGTCGGCCAGGCCGGGGAAGCGTAGCAGGTAGCCGGCCGTGGTGCGGTGGAACTGCATCCAGAGGGTCCCGTCGGGCAATACCCACTCGTGGAAGGGCGGGCCATCCAGTGGGGGTTGGGCGTGCGCGGCGAGGCGGCGGATGTCACGTCCTCCCCCTGTCGGGCTCATGTGCGCTTGCACGGCGTGTGAACGTGGCGCCTCGGCGAACGGCCGGGCGCGCCGGAGGCGCGCTTCGTGACCGGTTCGTCGCCAGGGTGTCTACGCGCTCAGGTTTTACTCCGGTCCTTTGACAGGCCGTTGCCGTCAGTGCGGGAGCCGCCGCCACCTTTGGTCAGGTGCTTCACGGCACCGAAGACCCGCAAGCCCGGCGTGGCATAGGGGGCCTTGTCGCCCGATGTGGCTTGCGACGGGGGGGTGGGATTCTGCTCGATCCTGCTTTTCATGATGTTTTCCGCAACGAAGTTGTTATGACCACTTTTTTTTCAAGTGTATTACAACTCCTGCGCAAAGACGCCGTCGCAAGCATAAATTCCCCACAAAATCCACAGTGGCCAGCCGAACGTCGGGTTTTCCCGATAAACGTCGAACAGTCGACGCATCCCGTTCTGGGCGAGCCACTCCGGATGGCTGCGGGGAAGTGTGTCGGTCAGGTGGTTGCGCATGGCGTCGAGATGGCCGCGGAAAACGACCGAAAACTCTGCCTTGGTGCGGCGTCGCAGGATGGATTCGGGCATGAGCCCCTGCATGGCGTGGACGTGAAGGTACTTGCTGCGGTTGCCGCGCAGACGCAGCCGCTCGGGGGTCGAGAAGGCGAACTGGACGATTCGCGCGTCGCCCAACGGGTGGCGCACCTCGAGACCGGCGTGTGCGGCCTCGCGCTCGAGCCGTTCCAGGATCTGGGTGTTGAGAGGGCTTCGGAGCAGCGCGAGCAATCCGCGCTGGCCGAAGTTGCAGCCCGGGTCGGCCAGCGGCTGCAAGCGTTCGCGGCGCGCCTCGAGCTGCCTGCGCATGGCGGGGGAGAGCCAGTAACGCGCGGCGGCGGTTCCCTTGTTGTGGAGCCCGCGCACCACCCCGCGCAGACCGTGCTGTACGCCCTGCGGGAGCATCGGGAAGACGCCGTTCCGCAACAGCCACTTGGCAGCCTGGCCGGCGCCGTAGCAGGAGGCGTCGGCCTTGAGGCAGGCGCGGAGCGTGCGCCATTTCCCGCTCGCGAGTTCTTCGGCGTAGTAGGCGCGTGAGCCGGCGAGCCAGGCGTCTCCCCATTCGCCGGTGTGGATGACGCGGCTTCCGGACGCCGCTGCTTCTTGCCGCAGGCCGAACGCCATCGAACCGTTGGGAAAGCCCGGGAAGTCGCGCAAGCGGCGCGCGCTCTGCATATACGAGCTGGGCGGCGGAATGGACGGTGGAATCTCGTGAACCGGCACGCCGAGAAACTCGCCGACGGCCCGGGCGTAGGCGAGCTCGTTGGCCTCGCTGTTGTCGGTGAATGCGAGCGTATAACCGTCGATGCCTGGCGCAAGAAGGCGATCCTTGCGGCGCAGGTGCTCGCCCACGCAGAACACGGCGGAGGAATCGAGGCCGCCGCTGACCTCGCAGGCGAGCGGGCGGTGGCTGCGCGACATCCGGCGCACGGCGTCGGTGAAGAGCTCGCGGTAGTGCTCGATATATTCCTCGTCGCGCGTATAGGGCAGCGTCGCCCACAGGTCGGGCGCCCAGTATTCGTCGATGCGCGGCCCTTTGGCGCCGACCGTCATGCGATGCGCGGCGACGAGCCGCATCACGCCCTGCCACAGCGTTTCGTCGCGCGAGAGCCAGTCGCCGGCGAGGAACTCGGCGATCATGCCTTCGTTCGGCACTTCGTCGACCCATGGCAGCGCGAGGATCGGGTGCAACTCGGAGGCGAAGGCGAGGGTGGTGCCGTCCCAGTGGTAGTGGAAGGGTTTGTGGCCCATGCGGTCGCGTGCGCAGAAGAGGCTGCGGGTGCGCGAGTCCCAGATCGCCAGCGCGAAGTCGCCGTCGATGTGCGCCACGCAGTCGCGGCCCCATGTTTCAAAAGCCCGCAGCACCAGTTCGGCGTCGGCCCGGGTGCGCAGCACGGCGCCGCGCTTCCTCAGCTCGGCGCGCAGTTCCTCCCAGTTGTCCACGCGGCCGTCCATGACGAGGACGAGGCTTGCGTCCTCGTTGGCAAGTGGCTGCGCTTCCTCGAGCGACTCGGGCGTGGTGCGCAGCATGCAGTGGCCGAGCGCGACGTTGCCCTTCGACCAGTGGGCGATGCCGTCGGGGCCGCGGTGCGCCAGCGCGGTCGTCATGGATTCGATCAGGCCGGGCTCGACCGGCGCGCCGTCGAAGCGGACGATGCCGGCGATGCCGCTCATCGGGTGAGGAAGCGGCTCGGCGAGACGGCGTCGTCGAAGGCGCCGAATCGCTCGCCGACGTCGTCGCGGTCGTTGAGGGGGACGCCGGCGTGCTCGACCCAGGCGTGCGCGTCGAGCGCGCCGTCGTTCATCTTCACGCCGATGCGCAGCTCGCAGGCGACGCCGCGGCGCCGCAGCAGCCACCACAGGTAGAGCGAGCGGGTGAGGCAGTTGTCCGGGCCGAGCAGGCGATTCGATGCGGCGTTGACGAGCGCGCCGGTGCGCTTCAGGTCGTCGAGTGCGGGTTGCGCTGCGCCCTTGGGAACTGCCCGGTACAGGCGGGCCTGCAGGCGCTGCAGGCCACGGAAGCGCAGCGCGAGGCGGAACAGCGGCAGCAGGGCCAGCGCGGCGAGCAGGGTGCGGCGCTCCGGCCAGGAGAGGGCGAGGAAGCGGACGAGCTTGGTGTAGCGGGGTGGCATTGGGTGGGGGGGAGAAGCTGGGCGTGGGCCGATTATGCCGGCGAAAGGCGGGCGCTGCGAGGTATGGCGGGCCGATACAAGGCGGCGGGAATCGGCTTCCGAATCGGCCGGTCAGTGATAGTCGTCCTCACGCTGGTGGCGGATGGCGAGGATGGTCACGGTTTTGTCGTTTTCGATTTCGAAAAGGGCCACATAACCTGCGCTGCCGAAGGGAATAAGCATCTCGCGCAGGAAAGGGTTGTCGGGGGCAGCCTTGCGACAGCTGAAAGGGAATTCCTGCAGGAAGGCAATGCTCTTCCCAATCGCCTCGCGCGCCCGGTCGGCGGCCTGAAGATACTGCTCCAGCAGGAAGCCAAATAGCAAGCGCGACGTCTGAAACCGGCTCCTACCGGCGCACCACCCGGTCCGCCAGTGCCAGGCTCGCCCGCCGGCGGGTGATCAGCAGAACGGCCCTGCCGCCAAAAGTGGCGCGGCAGGGCTTGATTGCGCCCCTACAATTCGACGCCCCGCAGCGCTTTCGCCATGTCCGCGAGCTTGTCGGCCTGGGTCTCGACCAGCGTTCGCACGTCCTCGACGAGCCCGCGCTCGTCCCCGACGTAATCGCCAGAGGCGCTCTGCAGGGGCGCTTCGCGTTTGGCGGCCTTTGCCAGCCGGGCCATTTCGCGGGCGAGGTAGGCGCGGTCGATTCCGCAGGTGTGGGCGAATACGGCCCAGTCGTAGGGCAGGATGCGATCGATCTCGAAGGTGTCGCCGACGGCCATCGCGAGCTCCTGGTCGAGGTTCGGGTACTGCACGACGCTGACGAGATCGTAGAAGGGGGCGAGTTCCAGGCTTGCCGGCCGGCAGAAGAAGGACACGTTCTTGCCGTGCGCGTCGCAGTTGCCGATGAGGGTCTGGAACAGGGCCCAGCGGACCAGGGTCTGGGTCGTCAGCGCGCGCCGGGCAGTATAGCGGGCGGTGCCGAATAGCCGTTCGAAGCTGACGCCGTCGCGAATATCGCGCACGTCGCGGCCGGAACCGAAGTTGCGTTCGTACTTGTAGGTGACCGGCAGGTCGAGTGCCTGGCAGGCGTCGATGATGTGCAGTCGCCGAACCTCGCCATCAGCCGGCTGCCTGTCAAAGCGTTCGATGCGCAGCACGGGCTGCGGGACGCGCAGGATGTCGACCCGGGCGACCGGCAGCCCGACGCGGGCGGCGAGCCGCATGCAGAAGTGCTCGTTAGCGACGAGGAACGGCAGGCGGGGATCGGCGGGCTCCGGCTTCAGGAGGTGCGTCGAGGAAAGGGCCCCCTCCACCAGATAGAGGCGGTCCTGCTCGCAATAGACGGCGATCTTGTCCTGGTAGCCCGCCACCGACATCCGCACCCGGCCGTCCCACACCGAAAAGGGCACTTCGGCGCGTTCCTCGATGCGGCGCGCGAGCTCGTCGAGGCCGACTTCGCGCCGCAGCGGTGCCCGGGCGGCCGGTTCTGTTCCTTCGGGCAAAAAGGAGAGCGCCCCGGCAGTCTCCGCCCCGAGTTCCCGCACGAGGCCGAAGACGTTGCTTTTCGAGATGCGATGCGTGGTCGCGACGACGTCGAGCGCGCGGCCTTCCGGCAGCAGGTTTTCGAGAAACCGGCGGACGGTCGCCGACGACGGCGCCGGCCCGCGAAGGGGGAAATGCGGGGAGAGCGGGTAGGCCTGCGCAGCCTCGACCCACGCGGTGTCGTACTCGAAGGAAAACGCGTGGTCGAGCGAATCGTAGGCGAGCGTGCCGGCGCACGAGCGCCCCGCGTATACCCACAGGGCGTGTCGGCTCACCGGTCGTCTTCCCTGCGCGAGCCGCCGTCGGACAGGGCGTCGTCGGCCACCGGTCCGACGAAAAGGGCCAGCCCCAGACCCTGCAGTACTTTCAGCAGGCGCACGGTCGACACCCCCTGGTGGCCGTTTTCGAGACGGGACAGCGTGTCGACGGAAACGCCGCACAGCGAGGCGGCGTCGTCGATGCGCAGCCCCTGCGCCTTGCGCTCGGCGCGGATGCGCTGCCCGAGCGCGGCAGGCGCGGTGACGCGTGTGATGTCCGGCGACGGTCCCGGTTTGAATGTCTCCATGTTTCGGCTTTTCGGAAAAGTCGGTGGTTGAGCGCCGATTTATACGCTGGTTTCGGAATTATGGAAACAATAGGCGGCGAACATTGTGTAGGGCGCGGATTTCGGAAAAACGGAAACGCAGCCCCCGCCGCCTATCGCTTCACCACCCGGTCCGCCAGCGCCAGGCTCGCCGGCCGGTGGGTGATCAGCAGCACGGTCTTGCCGCCGAGCGTGGTGCGGCAGTCCTCGATGAAGCGCGCCTCGCCCTCGGGGTCGAACATCGCGGTGGCCTCGTCGAGGATGAGGATGGGCGGGTCCTTGAGCAGCGCGCGGGCGAGCGCGATGCGCTGCCGCTGGCCGCCGGAGAGGCGCACGCCCTGGTCGCCGATCAGCGTGTCGTAGCCCTGCGGCAGCTGGACGATGAAGTCGTGCGCCTGGGCGAGCCGCGCGGCGTGCTCGATCGCGGCGTCGTCGGCGTCGCTGCGGCCGTAGCCGATGTTGTCGCGCACGCTGCCGTTGAACAGCAGCACGTGCTGCGGCACGACGCCGATCCGGGCGCGCAGGCTTTCGAGGTCGACGCCCGCGATGTCGGTGCCGTCGATCAGGATCTGCCCGGCCTGCGGTTCGTGCAGCCGCATCAGCAGGTGGGCGAGGGTGCTCTTGCCGGCGCCGTTCTCGCCGGTGATGGCGACGGTCTCGCCGGCCTCGATGCGCAGGCTGAAGTTATCGAGCACCGGGTCGCGGCCGGGGTAGGCGAAGACGACGTCGCGGAATTCGATTTCGCCGCGCACGTGACCGAGCGCGTGCGCGGCGTGCGCGAACGGCTCGGGCGCCTCGGTGAGCACGGATTTGAGCCGCTGCAGCGCGCCGCCGGCCTGGCGGGTCTGGCCGTAGACGTCGGCGAGCGCGGAAACCGGGCGGGTGAGCAGCGCGGCGTAGAGCAGGAAGCTCACCATCTCGGCCGGCGGGCGGCTGGCCATCTGCTCGCTCATCACCCACAGCACGGCGACCATGCCGGCGGCGGCGAGGAACTGCAGCGTCGGCCCGAGCGCGGCGTAGATGCGGCGCTGCTCGGCGCTCAGGTGCAGGATGCGGTGGATCTTGCCGCGGTAGCGCGCCGATTCGCGCGCCTCGCGGGTGAAGGTCTTGATCGCCGGCAGCATGCCGAGGTTCTCCTCGGCGGTGGCGATCGCGTCGGCGTGCGCGTCCTGCAGCTGGGCGGCGAGCGGGCGCAGGCGGCGGCCGAGCACCTTGAGGAGCAGATAGAACAGCGGCACCAGCACGACGACGAAGCCCGCGAGCCGCGCGTCGATGCGGAACATCAGCGCCACCGCGCCGGCGACGGTGAGCAGCAGCGGCACCGTGGAGAGCAGCGTGCCGCTGAGGAAGCCCGACAGATGCGCGACGTCGTTCGTCAGCAGCGCGAGGATGTCGCCCTGGCGCCGCTGGTGGTAGAAGGCGAGCGGCAGCGCCTGCAGGTGGTCGTAGAGGCGGATGCGCAGGTCGGCGAGGATCTGCTCGGCGCTGCGCGAGAGCAGATAGCCGTTGGCGAACTTGAGCAGCGCCTGCGCCGCGAACAGCGCCAGCAGCGCGAGCAGCAGCGGCCCGGTGACCGCCGCCGCCTCGCCGAGCAGGCTGCCGGCGAGCTGACCGCCGAGCCACGGCACCGCGAGCGCCATCGCGCTCTCGGCGAGCATCAGGAGGGCGCAGAAGGCGAGCGTCGCCCGGTAGGGGCGGGCGTGGCCGAGGAGGAAGCGGAGGTCGGAGGGGGGCATGGGCGGTCCCGGATTATAGGGGCGGGCCTTCATGCTGGTTCAGCTGGGGCACTGTGGGGCGGCAGGCTGCAGCGAATCGCATCGCTGGCATCGCGACGCGATTCGCTGCCATGACGGGGCGCGATGGCGACCCGTGCGCTGCATGCGCCCTCAGGCGCCGTTCTCGCTCGGCAGGCCTTCGAGCGCTTGCTGCACCTGCAGATGCAGCCCCGGCAAATCGGCGTGGATCGTTTTCCAGACGATTTCCAGATCGACCTTGAAGTAGCCGTGCGCCACCGCGTTGCGCATCTGGTAGGCGAACGCCAAAGGCAATTCGGGATTGGCGGCGGCAAATTCCGGATACCGCGTTTCGATGTTGTGGCTGGCTTCGCCGATGATTTACAAATTGCGGATCACCGCATCCTGAGCCATCGCGTTTTCGAGGAATGCAACCTCGCTCATGTTCCCGGTGTAGCGCTCAATCCGCTCGATGGCTTCGAGGATGTGCGCCAGATAGTCGGCCAGGCGTTGCTTGTCCCGGCTCACACCGGCACCGCTTCGGCAAGTACGGCCGCCCGGAATTTCTCCGGAAGCGCCCTCGGCGTTACGACGTCTACCGGGATCCCCAGCAGCTGCAGCAGTTCGTGTCGAATCGCACCGATGTCGAGAAGCGTCGTCTCGGGCGTCGGGTCGATGAGGATGTCCAGGTCGCTGGCCTCGGTGTCGCTGCCCTCGGCCACGGATCCGAACACGCGAGCGTTGCGCGCGTGATGAGACTCCACCACGCGGCGGATGGCTTCCCGATTGGCAGCCAAGGCTTCGGACGGTTTCATACCACTCGCTCCACAACAATTTCCGGCTTCATCATAGCGTGACTTGGCAGCCCAGTAAGTCGCGCCATGACTGGATCGGCAATGGATACGCCAGCCAGCGCGGCATCGGCCAAGCGGACCTTCACGCCCTGGCGCGCAGGGCGGCAAGGCGGGCGGCCAGCTCCCCCATTGCCGCGTCGTGGTCATACAAACGGGCCTTGCCGGTCGACACATCGGCCAAGGGGGCGCAGACCTTGCGGGCAAGCCAGGCTGCGTGACCCGGATGCGGCCCTGTGCAGAGGCCTGGGTCGGCTCTATCCATTGCGCTGCATTGGGACCTATTCCTTGATGTGATGGTGAACGGGTGCAGCGAACGGCCCGCCCGTGACGACCCCGCCCGGGGCGATGCTCCGGCGGGCAAAGCTGCCCTGTCGCACCTCGAGCGCGTAGCGGACCGGAACTGCCGCGCAGTGGAGCTCGCGCGTCTCCGGCTGCATGTCCGCGATGCCGACGACGGTGCCGTCGTCGCCGAGGAAGGCGATCGACAGCGGCAGCGGGGTGTCCTTCATCCAGAAGCAGTGGCGGTCGGCTGTCTCGAAGACGAACAGCATGCCGGCGTCGTCGGCGAGTGCGGTGCGCCCCATCAGCCCCTGCGCGCGCTGCGCCGGGGTGGCCGCGACTTCGACGTCGAAGCGGTGCGGGCCGGAACGGAGTTCGGTGCGCGGAAGCGGGGAGGCGGCCGCGGCGGCGAGCGAGGCCGCCGCGGTCAAGGCGGCGAGGGCGGCCTGAAGACGTCGCTTAGAGGACTTCACGCATCCGCTCGGCGAGCGCGAGCGCGGCGGGCAGGTCGGTGTCGAGCACGTTGAAGTGGCCCATCTTGCGCCCGGGGCGCGCGGACTCCTTGCCGTAGAGGTGGAGCTTGACGTTGGGGTGGGCGAGCAGCGCATCCCAGTTGGGGCCGCCGCCCGTCCAGCGGTCGCCGAGGATGTTGACCATCACCACCGGCGACATCAGGCGCGTGTCGCCGAGCGGCAGGCCGGCGAGCGCGCGCACCTGCTGCTCGAACTGGTCGGTGACGCAGGCGTCGAGCGTGTAGTGGCCGGAGTTGTGCGGGCGCGGGGCGATCTCGTTGACCAGCAGCCTGCCGCCGACGACGAAGAATTCGACCGCCATCACGCCGACGTAGCCGAGCTTGTCGGCGATGTCGCGCGCCATGTCGCGCGCCTGGGTGGCGATCGTGTCGGATACGCGGGCGGGGACGATGGAGACGTCGAGGATGCCGGCCTCGTGGCGGTTCTCGGCGACCGGGAACAGCACGCATTCGCCGGCGTCGCTGCGCGCGAGCACCACCGACACCTCGCACTCGAGCTTGACGAAGCCTTCGAGCACGCAGGGCTGGCCGCCGAATTCGCGGAACGCGGCGCGCGCCTCGTCGAGGCTGTCGACCCGCGCCTGGCCCTTGCCGTCGTAGCCGAAGCGCGCGACCTTGAGCAGCGCCGGGAAGCCGGTGTCGGCGCTGCCCTGGTCGAGGTCGCCCTCGTTGTAGACGAGCGCGAAGGGCGCGGTGGCGAAGCCGTTGGTCGCGAGCCAGGACTTCTCGTGGCTGCGGTCCTGCGCGATCGCGACGCACTGGGCGCCGGGCGACACGCGGGTGTGGCTGGCGAGCTCGATCAGGCTCGCCGCGGGGACGTTCTCGAACTCGGTGGTGACCGCGGCGCACGCGGCGCCGAGCTGGCGCAGCGCGCCGTGGTCGGTGTAGTCGGCCTGCAGGTGGACGTCGGCCATCTGCCCGGCGGGGCTGGAAAAGTCGGGGTCGAGCACCATGACCTTGTAGCCCATGGTGCGCGCGGCGATGGTGAACATGCGGCCGAGCTGGCCGCCGCCGAGGATGCCGAGCGTCGCGCCCGGCAGGATCGGCAACGCCGCCCTAAAGGACTCCGATCCACTACGGGCTGAAGCCCGTTTGGAATCGTATGTGCCGGTCAGGTTCGGCTGCGCCTCATTCGACATCGGGCAGCTCCATCGCCAGCACCGAGTCGGACTGGCCGCGGCGGAAGTCGCCGAGCTGCTGCGCGAGGCCGGCGTCATAGCGGCCGATCAGCGCGGCGGCGAACAGCGCGGCGTTGGCGGCACCGGCTTCGCCGATCGCGAAGGTGGCGACCGGGATGCCCTTCGGCATCTGCACGATGGAGAGCAGGGAATCCATGCCCTTGAGGTACTTCGACGGCACCGGCACGCCGAGCACCGGGACGATGGTCTTCGACGCAATCATGCCGGGCAGGTGGGCGGCACCGCCGGCGCCGGCGATGATCGCCTTGAGCCCGCGCGCCTCGGCGCTCGCGGCGTAGTCGAACAGGAGGTCGGGGGTGCGGTGGGCCGAGACGACCCGGGCTTCGAACGGGATGCCCAGGTGCTTGAGCTGCATCGCGGCGTGCTTCATCACCTCCCAGTCGCTGGAAGACCCCATCACCACGCCTACCTGCGGTGCGTTCATCATGCTGATTCCTGCAATGCGAAAGCCGGCATTTTAGCGCGCGGAGCCCCTACAATGGCGCGCGCTCCGGAGACGACCATGCCCGCATCCCTGCAGACCCTGATCCTGCTCACGCTGTCCAATGTGTTCATGACCTTCGCCTGGTACGCGCACCTGAAGGACATGAACAATCAGCCCTGGGTGATCGCGGCCTTCGCCAGCTGGGGCATCGCGCTCTTCGAATACCTGCTGCAGGTGCCGGCGAACCGCATCGGCTTCACGGTGATGAGCCTGCCGCAGCTGAAGATCATGCAGGAGGTGATCGCGCTCACCGTGTTCATCCCGTTCGCCGTCCTCTACATGAAGGTCGAGCTGAAGTGGGACTTCCTGTGGGCGGCGCTGTGCCTCATCGGCGCGGTTTACTTCATGTTCCGCGAGTCGGTGTAGGCGGGCGGCAACGTCGCGGTGATTCGTCTATGGTGAGGGATCCACCGGCTTTTCAGGAGCTGCGTCATGCGTATCCCCTCCATCCCCGGCCCGGCGGCTGACTCTGCGCTGCGGGCTTCCCTCCTCGCCGTCCTGCTCGCCGCCGCCCCTGCCGTCGCAGAAACGTCGCCGCTCGCCACGACCGCCGGCGACGCCGCGCTCCAGTGGGGCGGCTGCCCCGACTTCATGCCCAAGGGCTGCGAGATCGCGGTGCTCCACGGCGACCCGGCCAAGGACAACGCCGACGTCTTCTTCAAGGTGCCCGCGAACGCGGTGATCCCGCGCCACTGGCACACCTCGGCGGAGCGCATGGTGCTGGTCGCCGGCGAGATGCGCGTGACCTACGACGGCCGCGAGACCGTCGTGCTCAAGCCCGGCACCTACGCCTACGGGCCGCCCAAGGCGCCGCACAAGGCGACGTGCGGCGACGCCGGCCCCTGCGTGCTCTTCATCGCGTTCGAGTCGCCGGTCGACGCGATCGCCGGAGGCCCGGGCGAGAAGTAGGGGCAAACAAAAAGCCCCGCACGGGGCGGGGCTTTCTGGAGCGGAACGGGCGTCGGTCAGACGCAGCCGGTCGGCTTCGGGGTGCCGGCGTAGCGGCCGGCCTGCTTGGCGGGGCCGAACGGGAACAGGTCGAACAGGAATTTCTTGTCGCCCCACTCGGCGCCGAACTCTTCCTTCAGGCCCTTCTGCAGGAAGCGCAGGTTGGGGGCGGTGCCGTTCTGCGCGAACTGGTCGCGCATGTAGTGGATGACTTTCCAGTGGTTTTCGGCCAGTTCCAGGTTGTCTTCCTTGGCCAGCTCGACGGCCAGTTCCTCGGACCAGTCTTCCAGGTTGACCAGATAGCCTTCGGGGTCGGTTTCGACGATTTTTCCGTTGATTTCGCGTTCCATGTTGCAGTCCTTGCCTTGTTCAAAAAAATTACGATGGGGACACAATAGAATACCCTAGTAAAATAGTCAACCACTTTGTGCATGCCAGATCCCATGCGGCTTGCGGCCGGATGGGGGCGGCCGGGCGCGTGCCGCCGCGAGGGTTTTTCATCACGATAAAAGTAGTTTTTTGTATTAAATTCGCAGGAATCCGCGCGTCTGCGCGAAAAATTCCCGACTTGCACGCCGGCGAGCGCCAGGTTTCGCGCCGCGCGGCGGCCAGCGCCGCCGGCGGGATCGTGCGCGCCAGCGCGATCGCCCGGGCGCGCAGCGCGGCGCCGAACCGCCCGGCACCGGACCGCGTTCAGTTCAGCGCGAACGCCAGCACCACGGGCATCACCGCGAGCGCGGCGAGGTTGCCGAGCAGCACGATCGACGCCACGCGCTCGGGCTCCTGGCGGTACTGCTCGGCCATCAGGTAGTTGAGCACCGCGGGCGGCAGCGCGCCGAACACCAGCAGGATCGACTGCTGCACCGGGTCGAGCCCGAGGAAGGGCGTGACCAGCAGCACCATGACGATGCCGGTCGCGGGCGAGACGATGCCGCTCGCCAGGCCGATGTGCCAGTCGCGGAACGAGACCTGGTTGAGCCGCACGCCGAGCGCGAACAGCAGCATCGGGATCGACGCGTCGCCGACCATCTTGATCGCGGTGTAGAGCGCGTCGGGCAGCACGGTGCCGGACAGGCTCACCGCGACGCCGGCAACGGTCGCCGCCATCACCGGCGTCTTCAGGAGCTGCAGCAGGCGCATGCGGTGGGCGAGCAGGTAGGGGCCCAGCGAGAAGTGCAGCACCATCTCGACGAGGAACAGGATGATCGCCGCGCCGAGCGCCGCCTCGCCGAACGCGAGCACGATGAGCGGAATGCCCATGTTGCCGGAGTTGTTGAACATCATCGGCGGCACGAAGGTCCTGGCGTCGACCTTGAGCAGGCGCGCCACCGGCCACGCGAGCAGCCCCGAGCCGAGGATCACCGCCGCGCCGCCGACGGCGAGCTGCCAGTAGTTCGCGAAGTCGAAGTCCTTCGAGGCGAGCGCGGCGAACACCAGCGCCGGCACCAGCACGTCCATGCTGATCTGGTTGGTGACGCCGATGTCGGGGCGCTTGACGCGGCCGTACCACCAGCCGATGCCGATGACGGCGAACACCGGGAAGACGATGGAGAGGATGCGCAGCGCGAGCATCGCGAGCGGCGGAGCGTTTACGTCCCGGCGGCTTGCGTAGGGTGCGCCTCGCCGTGCGCGTGCTTCAGCCAGGCGTAGTAGGCGTCGTACATCACCATGCCCTGTTGCAGCATCGCGTGGTCGTCCGAATACATGGCAGACAGGCCGAGCGACTGCGCGAGCAGGCCGGCGCACTGCGGCGCGAGGTCGAGCCGGCCTGTATCGGCGCCGCGGACGATGACGGCGAGCTGCTGCAGCGCCGGGTCGGTCAGCCCGTGCAGCCGCAGGAACGCGTCGAAGCTGCACAGTTCGCCGACGTGGCCGTGCTCGACGCCTGGGATGTCGTAGGGAATCGCGCCGGTCTCCGCGGCGACCTCAAGCACCTGCTCGGCCGGCACGTAGAGGAATTCGGCCTCGGGGTCGATGAAGCGCGCGACCAGCCACGGGCAGGCGATGCGGTCGATCTTCGGCCGCGCGCGGGTCACCCATTTCATTTTTTCGCCACCTTGCCGCCCGCCGCCTTGTAGGCTTCGAGGCCGCCCTCGATGTAGCGCGCCTTCACCCCCGCGGCCTGCAGGCGGTCGACCACGCTGTTCGAAACTGCGCCGCCGCGCACGCAGTAGACCACCACGTCGAGCGTGAGTGGCACAGCGCCGATCCAGGCGTCGATCTTCTCCGGGTTTTTCCACAGTGCGCCGGGAATGGTTTCGCTGGACCCGGCGTAATCGGCCTCGCGCCGCACGTCGAAGACCAGCGCGGTGTCGGGGTCGACCTTGGCGGGCTTGATGGTGCGCGCGAGTTCGTCGCACTTCTCGCTGGGGGTGGCGCAGCCGCAGCGCTTCGGTGCCTGGGTGTCGTTTTCCATGGGGGTCCTCACATCACGAACGAATAAGCCAGCCCTGCGAGGGCGCACGCGCCGATGACCTTCATGATGTCGGCCCGGAATTTCCACAGGGCGACGAAGGCGGCGACCGCGACGATCAGCGCGAACCCGTCGAAGCCGCCGGCGAACGGCGCGTCGGCGGTTCCCTGCGGCCAGAAGCTGTGCCAGGCGAAGAATACCGCGAGGTTGACGATGACGCCGACCACCGCGGCGGTGATGCCGGTCAGCGGCGCGGTGAAGCGGAGCTCGCCGCGGGTCGCCTCGACCAGCGGCGCGCCGACGAGAATGAACAGGAAGGACGGCAGGAAGGTGAAGAAGGTCGCCACCGCCGCGCCGGCGAGGCCGGCCGCGACGGGGTTCGCCAGCACCTCCTTGGCGACGCCGCCGAGGTAGCCGACCCAGGTGACGACCATGATGAGCGGCCCCGGGGTCGCCTCGCCGAGCGCGAGGCCGTCCATCATCTGCGGGCCGCTCAGCCACTGGTAATGCTCGACCCCGCCCTGGTAGACGTAGGGCAGCACGGCGTAGGCGCCGCCGATGGTGAGGAAGGCCGCCCGGGTGAAGAAATCGCCCATGTGGAAGAGGTCGGGGACGCCGCGGATCGCCGCCATCGCCGCGAACCAGATCAGCACGAAGGCGGTCAGCTTGAGCCCCAGCCTGCGCCAGGTGAAGCGCGCGTGGGCGGGGGGCGGGGTGTCGTCGTCGATCAGCGCAGGGCCGTACTTGCGCGCGCTGGCGCCGTGGCCGCCGCCCGCCGCGAAGCGGTGCGGGGCGAGCCTGCCGCCGATCGCGCCGAGCACGCCCGCCGCCAGCACGATCCACGGAAAGCCGATATCGAAGACGAAGATGCCGACGAAGGCGAGCGCCGCCATCCCCCACAGCACAATGTTCTTCAGCGCGCGGCTGCCGATGCGCCACGCCGCGAACAGCACGATCGCGACCACCGCCGGCTTGATGCCGTAGAACACGCCCTGCACCCACGGCAGGGTGCCATACGCGAGGTAGAGGCCGGCGAGCAGCGACAGCAGCAGGAATGCGGGCAGGACGAACAGCACGCCGGCGATGACGCCGCCCCTGACGCCGTGCATCAGCCACGCGATGTAGATCGCCAGCTGGGTCGCCTCGGGGCCGGGCAGCAGCATGCAGTAGTTGAGCGCGTGCAGGTAGCGGTGCTCGGAGATCCAGCGGCGCTTCTCGACCAGCTCCTGGTGCATCATCGAAATCTGCCCGGCGGGGCCGCCGAAGCTGATGAAGCCGAGCTTGAGCCAGTAGCGGAACGAGGCGCCGAGGGTGACGGGGGCGGGAGGCGAGGCGGGGGCGGTGTCCAAGAGAGAGGCTCCAAGTTGAATGGATGAAACCAGGCTTGGACGGGACACCGTCTTGAGGCGGGCACGCGCCCGATCGCCGGGGGCTGGAAATCCCCGACGGGCCCGATTATCGGCACTGCGCTCCTGGCGCGCAACCGCATAGGCATGCGCCTCGCGTGGTTTTTATCATTACCATTAATGAATGGTTCGCATAAGGAATAGATATTGTTTCTTATCGATTGCGATCCCTAGAATGTGACCGAGCTCCCGTGTGCAACCCGCCGAGGCCCGCCATGTTCAGTCTCTCCAACATGCTGATCCCTGCAATCCTGTTCTTCGCGCTGGGCTTCCTCGCGCAGCTGATTCGCTCGGATCTGAAGTTCCCCCCTGATCTTGCCAAGGCCCTGTCGATCTACCTGCTCGTCGCGATCGGCCTGCACGGCGGCATCGAACTCGCCAAGATCGACGCCGCCGGCGCGCTGAGCGCCGTGGCCGCGGCGCTCGGGCTGGGCTTCGGGCTGCCGGTCATCGCCTATGCGATCCTGGTCTGGGCGGTTCGGCTCGATCGCCTCAACGCCGCCGCGATCTCGGCGCACTACGGCTCGGTCAGCGCCGGCACCTTCGTCACCGCGATCGCCTTTCTCGATTCGCTGAAGGTTTCCCACGAAAGCTACCCGGTGATCATGCTGGCTATCATGGAGTCGCCCGCCATCATCATCGGCCTGGTGCTGGCGAACATGGCGCGCAAGGGGCAGGGCAACGGGCACCAGAAGCGGGTCAGCCGCGAGCTCGTGCACGATGCCTTCACCAACGGCAGCGTGGTGCTGCTGCTCGGCAGCATGCTGCTCGGCGCCATCGCCCAGCCCGCCGCCCTGGACAAGATCATGCCGTTCTACGACATGATGTTCATGGGCGTGCTGAGCCTGTTCCTGCTGGACATGGGGATGGAGGCGGCTCGCCGGATCGGCGATTTTCGCAAGGTCGGCCCGTCGCTTCTGGTCTTCGGCGTCACGATGCCGCTGGTCGGGGCGGCGGTGGGCCTCGCCACGGGGCACTGGCTGCTCGGGTTTGGCGTCGGCGGCACGCTGCTGGTGGCGGTGCTGGCGGCGAGCGCGTCGTATATCGCGGTGCCGCCTGCCATGCGGCTTGCCGTTCCCGAGGCGAGTCCGGCGTTGTTCCTGACGCTGTCGCTCGGGGTGACCTTTCCCTTCAACGTCATCGTGGGCATTCCCCTGTACTTCTGGGCGGCCCAGCGCCTGGCTGGCTGAGCCCGAGGAGCCATCATGAAACCGGTCAAACGCATCGAAATCGTCATCGAGGAAATCGAGCTCGAGAATGTCATCAGCGAGCTCGATCGCATCGGCGTCGTGGGCTACACCATCGTGCCGCGCGCCGGCGGGCGCGGCGAGCGCGGGGTGCGCTCCGAAACCGTGCAGGGCCTGGGCAATGTGCTCATGACCATCGCCTGCGACGAGCGGCAGGCGGCCGCCGTGATCGACGCGATCCGCCCCATCCTCAAGCGCTACGGCGGCATCTGCCTGGTGTCGGACGCCATGTGGGTGATCCACGACTCATGAGCGGGTGACCCGGCGCTTGCTGCGCGTCGCCGGCCGCGGCTGCGGCAGGGTGATCACGCGGCCCGCCTCGTTCAGCACGAATTCGTGGAACGCCTGCGCGATCGGCGACAGCCGCTTGCCGCTGCGGTGCACCAGATACCACTCCTTCATGATCGGAAAGCCTTCCACGCTGAGGATGGCGATGCGGTCGAGCGCCAGCTCGAACTCCAGCGTGTGCAGCGACACGATGCCGAGCCCGAGGCCAGCCATCACGGCGTGCTTGATCGCCTCGTTGCGGCTCATCTCCATCGACGTGTTGAGCCTGGTTCCGCGTTGCTTGAAGAAGTTCTCCACCGCGTTGCGCGTGCCCGAGCCGCGCTCGCGCAGGATGAAGGTCTCCTCCTCAAGCCGGCTGAGCGGGATGCGGCTCATCTGCGCCAGCGGATGGTCCGGGCGCGCGGTGATCACCAGCGGGTTCTGCATGAAGGCCTGGGCGACCAGGTCGATGTTGTCCGGCGGCGTGCCCATGATGACCATGTCCGGAATGTTTTCCTGCAGCTGCACCACCAGCTCCTCGCGGTTGGCGACCTCCAGGTGCACCTGGGTGCCGGGGTGGTGCTTGACGAACTCCGCCAGCAGATAGGGCGCGAAGTACTTGCCGGTGCTGGTCACCGTCAGCGACAGCGTTCCGCGCGTCACCCCCTTCATGTCGTCGAGCACCGATTCGATGTCGCGAAACTGCTGCGCGATGTTGCGGCTGAAGGCGTAGACCTCGCGGCCCGCCTCGGTCAGGAAGATCTTCTTGCCCATCTGTTCGAACAGCGGCAGGCCGACTTCCTCCTCCAGCTGCTTGATCTGGGTGGAGACCGCGGGCTGGGTGAGGTGCAGCTCCTCGGACGCGCGGGTGAAGCTGGAATTGCGCGCGACGGCTTCCAGCAGCCGCAACTGGCGGAACGTGACATTCATGGCCGATCTCCCTTCTGCGTGGATGGATTTGCCATTCACTCGAGTGAATGGAAACAATAAATATTATTCATTATAAATTATGAAATTGCCCCCGTATATTTCAACTCAAGCGCGGGATCAATGCGCGCCCGACCCAACGATCAACTGCTGAAGCAAAGGAATGCATCCATGAGCGAAGCGACTGCAAGCACCACCGAAGCGCGGCTGAGCGGAAGAGAAGCGGCGATCGCCCGCCGCCAGGCGCTCTCCCAGTTCGGCAAGAAGGCGCTGCCCGGCACCGGCAGCCCTGCGACCGCCAGTGCCACCGAGACGCGCCTCGCCGCGCGCACCGAAAACGCCGCACCCGCACCGGCCGCCCCCCGGCCCGCCGCCGAGCCCGAAGCCGCGAGCTGTGGCTGCCAGCACGCCGCGGCCTCGGAAACCCGCGTGGAATATGCGCGTCCGGTGTTCACGCCGGAACCGGTCTCGGCCGCGCGCCAGCGCCGCATCGAGCAGTCGCAGAAAGGCCGCGGCGACGCGCCGCCCTGCCGCCCGTGCGGCCGCGTGCGCCCCGAGCCGCAGAAGGTGGAGCTCGGCACCACGTTGTCCGGCAGCACGGTGACCGGCAACCAGGTCGAGCGCACCCACCGGGTGACCGGCAACGAGTCCGGCAGCTGCCGCACCATCACCGGCACCGAATATATCGGCGCCGAGCAGTACGGCGACCTGTGCGGGATCCTGCCCGAGCCCGCTCCCGCCAAGGTGAGCGCCAGCAGCACCAGCCGCGGCCGCCGCGTGACCGGCGCCGAGGTGGGCCGCAGCAGCAAGGTGACCGGTGGCGAATCCGGCACCTGCAAGCGCGTGACGGGGACCGAATACCTCGCCGCCGAGCAGGCGAGCGAGTTCTGCGCCACTGCGCTGGAGCCGCATCCCGAGAAGGCCGCCATGGGCATGACCGCACGGCAGAACCCGATCAGCGGCAACGACCTCGCCCGCGCGTCGCGGGTGACCGGCGGCGAGACCGGCGCGACCCGCGCCATCACCGGCAGCGCCTACGCCGACCCCTCCGCCCTGCGCCAGGCGCCGGGAGACGCGCCAAAAAAGGTGGAAACCCGTCACACGAGCGCTGGCAGCGCGGTGAGCGGCACCCAACTGGGTCGCTCGTCGAAAGTTACCGGCGATGAGCCCGGCGGCTGCAAGCGTGTGACGGGTTCCGACTACGTGAGCGCCGAGGAATTCGTGTCCTTTTGCCGCGCCGAGCCGTACCAGTCGCCGGCCAAGGTGGGCGTGTCGCGCACCCTGCACGGCCAGGACGTGTCGGGGACCCAGGTCGGACGATCGGCCCGGGTGACCGGCGACGAGTACGGCGCCTGCAAGCCGGTCACCGGCACCTCCTATATCGGGGCCGACCAGTACGCGGAATTCTGCGCGGAGCGCACCGCCGCCGAGGCGATCAGCCGCGCCCGTCTCGGTCGCAGCCCGGATCTGACGGGCATCCAGCCCGGCCCGGACAGCAAGATGACGGGCAACGAGCGCGGGGAATGCCAGCCGGTGAGCGGCACGCCCTACCTGGGCGAGGCGCAGCAGGCAGCCGCCTGCGGCACCCGGCCGATGGCGATGCACAGCCGCAGCCGCGGCCCCGAGGGCGCCACGCCGAGCGCCGCCGTCACCGGCAACGCGATGGATGCCCAGGCCGGTCGCCAGGCGGGAGATTTCTCGGTGAGCTCGCCCGCACGTGCGGCGCTGGCCAGCGAAGCCCGGCGCGTCACCGGCAGCGCCTACGGCGGCAGCGGCCGCATCACCGGATCGCTTGCGCGCGCCACCGGCCTGGTGTCCGGCACCCCCGAGTTCCGCTACCGCGAGGAGGCGGGCGCCGCGGCGATGCCGCAGCCGGCCGCGATCGAAACGACGCCCGAGCGCATCACCGGCGAAGGCCGCGAGCGCAGCATCACCGGCGACGCCTGGGATCGCAGCGGCCGCATCACCGGCACCGAAGGCCACTCCGCGACGCGTCGCAACCCGACGCAGCGCGGCGATCCGCGCGGCAACGGCATGAACGCCCGCGCGTTTCGTGAAGTGGAGCATCCGGCGCCGGCGGCGAGCCGCATCACCGGCAGCAGCGGCAACAGCGGGGCAGGTGCGACCGTGACCCTCTCCGGCGGCGCGCGCGGCTGAGCGAAACGGGACGACGGAGCCATCACGATGAACACCCGCAATCGCCCTGAACGCATGCGCAGCAGCGGCCACGCCGCCCCGGTGGGGCTGGCGGTGCGGCCCGCCGTCGCGCCGGCGGCCGCGCTGCCGAGCTGGCCGCAGCGAGCCAGCTTCTGCCCGCCCGGCATGAGCCCGGGCAGCGACGGCGAGTGCGTGAGCACGCTGTGCGCGCCGCGCGCCCACCCGCTCGCCGACCAGGCCTGCAACGCGCGCCTCGCCGATTACGAGCGCCGGGTGCAGGGCCGCTTCGATGCGATCGTGCCGACGCTGAAGGCGATCGCGGCGCTGCAGCACGAGGCCGACTTCGAGGCGCGCGCGCAGCAGATCGCATGCGACCGGCTCGGCTTCGAGCTGCCGGCGGACGTGCTGGCCGACGCCTGGGTGACCACGCTCGACATGCGCAAGCTGTATGGAAGCAGCGTGCTGCATGCCTTCCGCGAGCTGGCGCAGGAGGCGATCGCGCAGCAGAACGGCACGGCCGAGGCCGACGCCATGATGCGCTTCTTCATCGAGTGCGGCTTCCACGAGGTCGATGTCAGCGCCTGCGCCGACGGCCGCCTCAAGGGCCTGCTGCAGTACATCCTGCGGCTGCCGAAGAAGGCGGTGCGCCGGCACAAGTCCTACGCCGGCACGCTGTTCGACGTGGAGGCGAACGTCGAGCAATGGACCGAGACCGAGTTGCGCCGCTTCCGCGAAGGCGTGCCGACGCTGGCCGACGCGGGCACGCGCTACCTGAAGATCGCGGTGTACCACTTCAGCAGCTCCGACCCGCATCACGAGGGCTGCGCCGCGCACGGCAGCGACGACCGCCGCGCCGCGCAGGCCGCGCTCGACCGGCTGCAGGCGTTCGGCACGGCGATCGAGAACGGCTTCTGCTGCGGTGCGTCGGTGGCGACGCTGCTGATCGGGGTGGACACCGACAACGACGCGATCCGGGTGCACGTGCCCGACGCGCAGGGCGAAATGAGCCTCGACTGCCTGGTCGACAACATGGCGCTGTACCAGGCGACGGCGGGGCGCTCGGCCGCGGACGCCAACTGGCGGCTCGGCACCATCGTCGACGAGACCGCGCGGCTGCACGCTCGCAGCGCGCCGGAGCCGGGCATGCGCCGCCTGATCGAGCGCCTGCTCCTGAACAACCTGTCGCAGATCGACTACGTCTGCGCGCACCACCACGGCCGCTACGCCGACATCGGCCACGCCGAGCGCTTCATCAGCATCGGCGACGGGTTCGAGGAAGTGCACCTGCGCAACCTCGCCTACTTCGGCCACATGCACACGGTGGAGGAAGGCGCGGCGGACATGGACGTGGGGATCCGGATCTTCACCCGGCTCAACGTGGCACACGGGCTGCCGATCCCGGTGGCGATCCACTACCGCTACGACAGCCAGGTGCCGGGGTCGCGCGCGCGCAGCATCGAACGCTGCCGCCGGGTGAAGGCCGCGATCCTGGCGCGCTACCCGGCGCTGGTGAAGGAGGGCCTGCTGGTCTGCGGCATGAGCGTGCAGGCCAAGCAGCCAGGCACGCCCCTGGAGATCGTGCAAGACAACGACCCGAACGGACACGGGCAGTGAGGTGAGGCAATGAAGATCATGCAAGTCGAAAAGACGCTGGTGTCGACCAACCGGGTTCGCGAGATGGGCCATCGGCCGCTGCTGGTGGTGCGCGAGAAGACCGGCGGGGCGCGCCAGGTGGCGGTGGACGCGGTGGGCTGCATCCCGGGCGACTGGGTGCTCTGCGTGGGCAGCTCGGCGGCGCGCGAGGCGGCGGGGGCCAAGGACTTCCCGAGCGACCTCACGATCGTCGGCATCATCGACCACTGGCAGGAGCACTGAGATGGAAATCATGCGCGTGGTGTCCGACCTGGTGTGCACGCGCCGCATTCCCGGGCTGTACAGCGCCTCGCTCAGGGTGCTGGCGGACGACAAGGGCAAGCTTTCGGTGGCGGTCGACCCCGTCGGCGTGCCGGAAGGCAAATGGGTTTTCACCGCCGGCGGCTCGGCCGCCCGCTACGGCGCCGGCGACTACAAGGTTCTCACCGATCTGACGATCCTCGGGATCATCGATCAGTGGAATGTGGAGCAGCCGCTCCACGAGGCAGCAGCAGGCAAGGCAGTTCTATCAACCGTGTAAAGGAGAAGCAACATGGCAAGCGCAATGACGGGCATCGCCCTCGGAATGATTGAAACACGTGGTCTGGTTCCCGCCATCGAGGCGGCGGACGCGATGACCAAGGCAGCGGAAGTGCGGCTGATCGGACGCCAGTTCGTCGGCGGCGGCTACGTCACCGTCCTCGTTCGCGGCGAGACCGGCGCGGTCAACGCGGCGGTGCGCGCCGGCGCGGACGCCTGCGAGCGCGTGGGCGACGGCCTGGTCGCCGCCCACATCATCGCCCGCGTCCACAGCGAGGTGGAGAACATCCTCCCGACCGCCGAAGCGGCTTGATGTCCTGGCTTGAAACCGAATTTTTAGGAGATTTGAAATGGCTACCGGAATGACTGGCATTGCATTGGGGATGATCGAAACGCGCGGCCTGGTTCCCGCGATCGAGGCGGCGGACGCGATGACGAAGGCGGCGGAAGTGCGGCTGATCGGCCGCCAGTTCGTCGGCGGCGGCTACGTGACGGTGCTCGTGCGCGGCGAGACCGGCGCGGTCAACGCGGCGGTTCGTGCCGGCGCGGACGCCTGCGAGCGCGTGGGCGACGGCCTGGTCGCCGCCCACATCATCGCCCGCGTCCACAGCGAGGTGGAGAACATCCTCCCGACCGCCGAAGCGGCTTGATGTCCTGGCTTTGAAACCGAATTTTTAGGAGATTTGAAATGGCTACCGGAATGACTGGCATTGCATTGGGGATGATCGAGACGCGCGGCCTGGTTCCCGCGATCGAGGCGGCGGACGCGATGACGAAGGCGGCGGAAGTGCGGCTGATCGGCCGCCAGTTCGTCGGCGGCGGTTACGTGACGGTGCTGGTGCGCGGCGAGACCGGCGCGGTCAACGCGGCGGTGCGCGCCGGCGCGGACGCGTGCGAGCGGGTGGGTGACGGCCTGGTCGCCGCCCACATCATCGCCCGCGTCCACAGCGAGGTGGAGAACATCCTGCCGACCGCGGCCGCGGCCTGATCGGAGCGCGCCATGGACATGGGTGTTGAAGTCAGGCGCGAGGTCATGACGGGCACGGCGACAGGTGTCGCGCTCGGCATGATCGAAACGCGCGGTCTGGTTCCCGCGATCGAGGCGGCGGACGCGATGACCAAGGCGGCGGAAGTGCGGCTGATCGGCCGCCAGTTCGTCGGCGGCGGTTACGTCACCGTCCTCGTTCGCGGCGAGACCGGGGCGGTCAACGCGGCGGTGCGCGCCGGCGCGGACGCGTGCGAGCGTGTGGGCGACGGCCTGGTCGCCGCCCACATCATCGCCCGCGTCCACGGCGAGGTGGAAGGCATCCTTCCCACCGAGCCGAACGCCGTTGGCGGCGGGCGCGATGGCGAGGTGGTGTGCGCCGCCGCCTAGGCGACGACGCGCAGCTTGCGGGGGACACGGTATGGCGATCGATCCACGACTGCTGGGGTATCTCAACCGGGCGCTGGGCCATGAAATGGCAGCGGTACAGCAATACATGGCCCAGTCCAGACTGTGCGGCCTGTGGGGGATGGCGGACCACTGCAGCCATTTCCGGCAGGACGTCACCGAAGAGCTGGGGCATGTGGAAAGCCTGATGGAGGCGCTGCTCAAGCTGGGCGTCGCGCCGCACGCGACGCAACTTCCGCCGGTGCGCCTGGGGCGCTCGCTGGAGGAAATGATCGAAATCGACCGCGTGCTCGAAGTCGAGGCGGTTCGCCTCTACGAGGAGGCCGCGGCCTACTGTACAAGGGCGCGCGATCCGGGCCACCACGCGCTGTTCGCGCAGATCCTGCGCGACGAGCTGCAGCATCTGGACGAACTGGACACGATGAGGTCCGCCCTCAATGAAAAGGAGCGAAGCCATGTCTGAAGACGGCAACCCGATTCCCAACTGGCAGCGCCAGGACCTGCCGCCGACGCTGAGCCAGCGCTTCGAATTCGAGAGCTATGCGGCGACCCGGAGTTTCCTGGACGGTGTCGCCAAGCTCGCCGAAGCCGCGCAGCACTACCCCAATCTGAGCTTCGGCAAGACCTTCGTCAGCGTCACCCTCGACGCCGACGGCAAGAAGCTCACGCCCGACATCGTGGCCCTGGCGCAGAAGATCGACGCGCTGGTGGGGAAGGCGGACTAGGGCGGCATGGCGGCCTTGCGCATCGCGATCGCGAACCAGAAGGGCGGCACGGGCAAGACCACGTTGACGGTCAATCTCGCCGCCGGGTTCCACCGTCGCGGCGCGACGGTTCTGCTCGATGCCGACCCGCAGGGCTCGGCCGCCCACTGGGCGCGGCTCGGCGAAGCCGGCGACGATCTTCCCCCTGTCCGCAGCGTCGATGCGGAGACGGTCGGCGCGGGCGTCGCGCGCGCCGCGCGCGCCAGCCGCTACGTGCTGGTCGACTGTCCGCCGCATCTGCAGTCGGCGGCCCTGCAGCGGGTCATGGGGGCGGTCGACCTGGTGCTGATCCCGGTCCTGCCTTCGCCGCTGGACCTGTGGGCGAGTGTCGGCATGACGGCGGCGGTGCAGGACGCGCGGCGCGGCAATTCGCGCTTGCGCGCTTACCTGGTGCTCAACCAGATCGACCGCCGCAATGCGCTGTCGGGGGCGATGCGCGAGGCGCTGGCGGAATTCGAGGTGCCGGCCCTGGCAAACGGTATGACGCGGCGCGCGGCGTTTCGCAGCGCGGCGCTCGAGGGCCGCAGCGTCTACGGGCTGGGCAGCCGTGGCGCGAACGCGGCAAGGGATGTTGAAGCGATCATCGAGGAGGTAACGGGATTATGAGCAAGGTGACCAACAAACTGGCGAGTGGCATCCGCAAGGCAAGGGAACAGCAGGCGACGCCCGCCGTCGCCGTCGGGCGGCCAGCCGCGCGGCCCGGCCGGGCCAGGGCCGAACGGGCGGAGACGCC
>DHHQ01000003.1:0-148486 GCA_002403375.1 Thiobacillus denitrificans
TTCTCGATGGCCTTCCTCGGCGTGCGTGAGGCTGCCCATCGCCAGGTGGCCGAGCGGCGCGATGCCGAGGAAGGCCATCGAGAAAATGGCCATCACCCGCCCGCGCATGTCGTCGCGCACCCAGCTCTGCAGCAGGGTGTTGGCGCCGGCGGCGACCAGCACGACCGAGAAGCCGAGCACCATCAGGATCGGGTAGGCGAGCGCCGTCACGTCGTTGAGCGCGAACGCCACCACCGCCGCGCCGGCGAGGATCGCGGCCCGCCCTACCCGCCGCGCCAGCCGGTCGATCGAGCGGTGCGACGCGAGGAACACGCTGGCCAGCAGCGAGCCGGCGCCGGCGCTGCTGACCAGCAGGCCGAAGGTGCGGGCGTCGCCGCCGAGCACCGTTTTCGCGTAGACCGGCAGCATGACCACGTAGGGCACGACGAGGAAGCTGACCGCGGCGACCAGCAGCAGAAAGAGCCGGATGTCGCGGTGGCTGACGGTGTAGGCCAGGCCCTCCCTGAGCGCGTGCAGCGCCGGCTTGACCGCGCCGCCGCCCGGGCGCACGTGCAGCGCGGCGAGCGCGATGAGCACGGCCAGATACGAGAGCGCGTTGAGCAGGAAGCACACCGCCTCGCCCGCCCACGCCACGATCACGCCCGCCAGCGCCGGGCCGACGAAGCGGGTCGCGTTCATCATGAAGGAGTTGAGCGCGATCGCGTTGGGCAGCAGCGCACGGTCGGCGACCAGATGCACGACCAGCGACTGGCGCGCCGGGATGTCGACCGCGTTGATGCAGCCGAGCACGAACGCCAGCCCGATCAGGAGCGCAGGCGTGGCCCAGCCCTGCCAGGCGAGCAGCGCGAGCACCAGCGCCTGCAGCATCGCCAGCGCCTGGGTGGTCATCATCAGGCGGCGCCGGTCGACGCGGTCGGACCACACGCCGCCCAGCGGGGCGAACAGCAGGATGGGGATCTGGCTGGCGAAGCCGAGCAGGCCCAGCACCAGCGCGGAATTGGTGAGCTTGTAGGCGAGCCAGGCCATGGCGATCTGCTGCATCCAGGTGCCGGCCACCGAGACGAGCTGGCCCGCGAAATAGACGCGGAAATCACGCGCCTGCAGGGCGCGCAGGGGATGCGGCAGGGTGGAGGCAGGAGGCGGCGCGGACACGCCGCGATGATGGCACCGATCGGCGGTGGCGGCCAGACGGGCCTGCGCCGAATCCGGCCGATCGGGAACCGCCGCAGGGCATGCGGCCGGTCCTCCGCTTGCCCTGCCGCTCGCCCGATCGGCGACGCCAGAAAGCCCGCAGCGATCGCACGCCCTCGCCGCCCGGGTTGACCACTGGGCTGCCCGGCTCCGGCGACCGAACGCTGGCCTCGCGCCTGCCGAGCAGCGCCGCGAACGCGTCGGCATCGCGGCCGGGATGTTCCGACCCGGGAGCGGAGAAGATTTCGAGAGGCTCGGCCATCACCTCCCCGCCAGCCGGCGGCGATTTCGTGTCGCCCGTGTCGAAAAAACGTGCGCCTGCGCCGCAAGGCAGAGCGGGGAATCCGGCAGGTCCTCGGATTGCCGGGGCTGCGGCCCCGGGAACGCAGCTTGCATGACCCAGGGCAAAGAACCGAGGGAGACCGGACATGGGGAATGACCGCATCAGGCAGTTGACGGGAACGATCGCGCGCTGGCTGCTGGCGTCGATCCTGTTCGTTCTCATCATGCTCGGCTGGCTCGGCGACTGCCTGCTGAGCCTGGCGATGCGCCGACCGATGCTCACCTTCCACGAGGTCTATGCCTCATGGAAGCACCACGTTCAGTTCGCCCGGCTGTCAGCCGGCAAATGAACCGGCGCCGGCCTGCGGCCGGGACGGCCGGATCACCGGCTACCGGGCTGCCGCAGGCGCGACGATGACCGCCACCGTCGCGCGCTCGCCGGCGTGCCCCGAATCACCCGCCGTCGCCCGGGTCATCGCGCCCTACGGGTGGCCCGGGATCAGGTACCAGTTGACGCCGCTGCGCGCGTGGTCGGCCTCGTCCATCAGCAGGTCGAGCGTGAGGCTGGCGAGGTCGTCGGCCACCGGGTCGGCGTTGGGGTCCTTCTCCTGGTGGACGACCTTGAGGTAGGTCTGGCATTCCGGGCACGCCTCGGCCTCGACGACGCGATCGCCGCCCTCGAGGTGGTAGTAGGCGATGTCGCGGGTGTTGTCGCAATTGCTGCACTTGGCGCGCACCACGTGCCATTCGCTGCTGCACAGGGTGCAGTGCAGGTAGCGCAGGCCGTTCTCGGCGCCGCCGATGCGCACCACCGAGCTCACCGGATGCGAGCCGCACACCGGGCACAGGTTGGGATGCTCTGGGCGCGCGACCTGGGCGGGGTCGAGCTGGCGCGCGAGATGCGTCCAGTGCACCTGCAGCGCGGCGCCGATGATCGGCGCGACGGCGGCGTGGACGTGCTCGGTGTCGTTCTCGAGCAGGCGCGTCGCCTGGTCGTCGAGCCAGGCGTCGGCGCCCTCGACCAGCGGCTGCAGCGCGGCCTGGCCGGCGGGCGTGAGCAGCGCCTGCACGGTGCGCGCGAGGGCGCGGGCGGTGTCGTGCCAGCCGGCCGGACGCGGAAGGCCCGCGGGCGCGAGCGGCGGCATGCCGTATTCGCGGCATTGTTCCAGCCGGTCGGCGGCGGGCGGCTCGCCCGCCGGGCCGGCGTCGAGACACGCTTGCTGGGCGTGGGCGAGCCGGGCGACGAAGCGCAGGTAGTCGGCCATCGCATGGCCTTCGGCCAGCTGCTCGAGCCGGCGGGCGCGGGTGAGGAAGACGTCGGCGGGCGGCAGCCGCAGTTCGGGAATGCTGCCGGCCGCCGCTTCGATCTGGCCGGGCTGCAGGAGGGTCGTCGTCATGGGTCTGCTTGTTCTCCCTGTGAGGCTTCGAGTCTAGCCAATCATCCGCAACGCGCGGCCGCTACTTGCCGGTCATCTGGCGGTACCAGGCGCGGTGGTGGTGCTTGGCCCAGGCCTCGGTCACGGTGCCGCGCGTCATCGCGCGGATCGTGCCCTTCACCCAGATCGCCGCATACACGTGGACGACGATGCCGAGGATCATGATCCAGGCGGCCAGCGCGTGCACCACGACGGCGATGCGGATGACGCCGACCGGGAAGATCGGCGCGAACCACGGCTGCCAGATGAAGAAGCCCGACAGCAGCAGCAGCGGGACGCAGATCACCATGACCCAGAACAGGTACTTCTGCCCGGCGTTGTACTTGCCGACTTCGGGCAGGCCCCGGTCGCGGTTGCACAGCACGTCCTTGATGCGCTTGCGCCACTCGCGGTCGGCCGGCGTGATGCGGTTGAGGCTCCAGAAGCGCCCGGCCAGCACCATGAAGGACAGGAACATCAGCACGCCGATGAAGGGGTGCAGGATGCGCGTCCAGGGGCCGCCGCCGAACAGGTGGGCGAGGAAGAAGAACGCCGGGTGGAACAGCGCCAGCCCCGAGAGGCCGGCGAGGATGAAGGCGATCGCCACCACCCAGTGGTTGCTGCGTTCCTTCGAGGTGTAGCGCTTGATCAGTTGGCTCATGATCGCTCCTTAGATTGGGTGGGATCGGGGCGGACCGCTCAGTCCGTCTCATTCTCCTCCTCGACCTCCTTGGGACCGGCCGTGACGTAGTGGAAGAAGCCCGCCAGCACCGCGACGCCGATGCCGAGGCTCATCAGCGGCTTGGTGACGCCCTTCCACAACGCGACCAGCGGGCTGATGTGCGGGTCCTTCGGCAGGTCGGCGTAGAGCTGCGGCTGGTCGGCGTGCTGCAGCACGTACATCACGTGGGTGCCGCCGACGCCTGCGGGGTCATACAGCCCGGCGTTGGCGTAGCCGCGCTCCTTGAGGTCGGCGATGCGCCCTTCGGCGTGATGGATCATGTCCTCCTTGGAGCCGAACACGATGGCGCCGGTCGGGCAGGTCTTCACGCAGGCGGGCTCGAGCCCCACCGCCACGCGATCCGAGCACAGCGTGCACTTGTAGGCCTTGCTGTCCTTCTTGGAGATGCGCGGGATGTCGAACGGGCAGCCGGTGACGCAGTAGCCGCAGCCGATGCAGTGCTCCTCGTGGAAGTCGACGATGCCGTTGGCGTACTGCACGATCGCCCCCGGCGCCGGGCAGGCCTTGAGGCAGCCCGGATCGGCGCAGTGCATGCAGCCGTCCTTGCGGATCAGCCATTCGAGCCTGCCCTGCTCCACCTCCACCTCGGAGAAGCGCATCACCGTCCACGACTGGGCGGTGAGATCGGCGGGGTTGTCGTAGACGCCGACGTTGTCGCCGACCTCGTCGCGCAGGTCGTTCCACTGCATGCATGCCACCTGGCAGGCCTTGCAGCCGATGCACTTGGAGATGTCGATCAGCTTGGCGACCGGGATCGCGCCGCGCGCCTGCGGCGTCGGCGTGGTGGTGGCGGAGCGCGCCTTGATGTCGAGTGATTGCAGTGCCATGGTCGCCTCCTCACGCTTTCTCGATATTCACCAGGAACGCCTTGTATTCAGGCGTCTGGGAATTGGCGTCGCCCACGTAGGGGGTCAGCCGGTTGGCGAGGAAGCCCTGCTTCGCCACGCCGACGAATCCCCAGTGGATCGGCACGCCCACCGTGTGCACCGTCTTGCCGTCGACCGTGAGCGGCTTGAGGCGCCTGGTGACGACCGCCGTGGCGCGCACGTAGCCGCGATGCGAGCTGACCTTGACCACGTCGCCGTTGGCGATGCCCTTCTCCTTGGCGAGCGTCTCGTCCATCTCGATGAACTGGGCCGGCTGCACGATCGCGCTGGAGAGCACGTTCTTGGTCCAGTAGTGCTGGTGCTCGGTGAGCCGGTAGGTGGTGGCGACGTACGGGAACTTGTCCACCGTGCCCAGATCGGCCTCGTCCCCCTTGAAGATCCGCGCCGCCGGGTTGCGCGTGGCGAGCGGGTTCTTCGGATGCATCGGGTTGGTCGCGAGCGGCGTCTCGAAAGGCTCGTAGTGTTCGGGGAACGGACCCTCGGCCATGCCCTTCAGCGCGAACAAATGGCCCACGCCGTCGGGGTGCATGATGAAGGGCCCGACGTCCTGCTCGGGCGCGGCGTTCGGGGCCATGTCCGGCACGTCGAAGCCGCTCCACTTGGTGCCGTCCCAGGCGATGGTCTTGCGCTTGGGATCCCACGGCTTGCCCGCAGGGTCGGCGTTGGCGCGGTTGTAGAGCACGCGCCGGTTGGCCGGCCACGAAAAGCCCCACGCCGGGTAGAAGCCGAGCCCCGACGGGTCGGCGGTGTCGCGCCGCGCCATCAGGTTGCCGGCCTGCGACCAGGCCCCGCAATAGAGCCAGTTGCCGCACGAGGTCGAGCCGTCGTCGCGCAGGTGGGCGAAGGTGGCGAGCTGCTCGCCGGCCTTGGCCAGCACCTTGGTCGGATCCTTGGGATCGGTCACGTCGGCGATCGCCTTGCCGTTGAACTCCTTCGCCACCTCCTCGGGAGACGGCGTGAGCGGCGTGCTGTAGGCCCAGGCGAGGTTGAGCACCGGGTCGGGAAAGGCCCCGCCCTCCTTCTGGTAGAGCTCGCGCAGTCGGGTGAAGATGCCGGCGACGATGTCGAGGTCGCTCCTGGTCTCGCCGGGCGGCTCGGCCGCTGCCCAGTGCCACTGCAGCACCCGACCGGAGTTGGTGAACGAGCCGGTGTCCTCGGCGAAGCAGGTCGCGGGCAGGCGGAACACCTCGGTCTGCACCTGGGCCGGATCGACCTCGTTGTATTCGCCGTAGTCCTGCCAGAACTCCGAGGTCTCGGTGGCGAGCGGGTCCATCACCACCAGGTACTTGAGCTTGGCCAGGCTCTCGCGCACCTTCTTCACGCACGACACCGCCGCCAGCGGATTGAAGCCCTGGCAGAGGAAGCCGTTCATCTTGCCCTGGTGCATCAGCTCGAAGATATGGAGCACGTCGTAGGGCGCGTCCTTCTTCGGCAGCCAGTCGTAGCAGAAGCCGTTCTCCGCCGTCGCCGCGTTGCCGTACCAGGATTTCATGAGGCTCGTGTGGAACTTCGGGAAGTTCTGCCAGTAGCTCATCTGGTTGGGGCGCAGCGGCTTCAGGCTCTTCTTGGCCAGGTACTCCTCGCGCACCGCGTCGGCGTCGGTCGGCGCGCCGAGATAACCCGGCAGCACGTCGGAGTAGAGGCACATGTCGGTGATGCCCTGGACGTTGGCGTGGCCGCGCAGCGCATTGACCCCGCCGCCGGGGCGGCCGATGTTGCCGAGCAGCAGCTGGATCATCGCCATCGCGCGGATGTTCTGCGAGCCCACCGTGTGCTGGGTCCAGCCGAGCGCGTACATGATGGTCATCACCTTGTCCGGCGTGGCGGTCGCGCCGATCATCTCGGCCACCTTGAGGAAGTCGGCGGTCGGCGTGCCGCAGACCTGCGTCACCATCTCGGGCGTGTAGCGGCTGTAGTGCTGCTTCATCAGCTGGTAGACGCAGCGCGGGTCCTGCATGGTCGGGTCGACCATGACGTAGCCGTCGGCGCCGATCTGGTAGTTCCACGACTCGCGGTCGTAGCTGCGCTTGTCGGCGTTGTAGCCGGAGAAGATGCCGTCGTCGAAGGTGAAGTCCTCGCGCACCAGATAGGGCGCGTTGGTGTAGGCCTTGACGTAGTCGTGGTGGATCAGGTCATGACTCAGCAGGTAGTTGATGACGCCGCCGAGGAAGGCGATGTCCGAGCCGGGACGGATCGGCGCGTAGAAGTCCGCCACCGCCGCCGAGCGGGTGAAGCGCGGATCGACCACCGCGAGCGTCGCCTTGCGGTTCGCCTTCGCCTCGGTCACCCACTTGAAGCCGCAGGGGTGCGCCTCGGCGGCGTTGCCGCCCATGATGAGAATGAAATCGGCGTTCTTGATGTCGACCCAGTGATTGGTCATGGCACCGCGGCCAAACGTCGGGGCAAGACTTGCCACCGTCGGCGCGTGTCAGATCCGTGCCTGGGTATCGAGTGCGACGATGCCGAGTCCGCGTGCGACCTTGACGGTCAGGTAGCCGGTCTCGTTGCTGGCTGCGCTGCTCGCGAGCAGGCCGGTCGTGTTCCAGCGGTTGACCGTCACGCCCTGGTCGTTGGTGGTGATGAAGTTCTTGTCGCGGTCCGCCTTCATGTGCTTGGCGATGCGATCGAAGGCCTCGTCCCAGGAGATGCGCTTCCATTCCTTCGAGCTGGGCGCGCGGACCTCCGGGTACTTGAGGCGGTTCTCGCTGTGCACCAGGTCGAGCAGGCCGGCGCCCTTCGGACACAGCGTGCCGCGGTTGACCGGATGGTCGGGGTCGCCCTCGATGTGGATGATCTCGGACTTCGCGTTCTTGGCCTTGTCGCCGAGGCTGTAGACCAACAGCCCGCAGCTCACCGAGCAGTAGGGGCAGGTGCTGCGGGTCTCGCTGGCGCGGGCGAGCTTGAACGCCCTCACCCCCGCCAGCGCCTCGCCGGGCGCGAAGCCCAGCGCCGCGAGGCTGGAACTGCCGACGCCCGCCGCGCATATCCTGAAGAATTGCCGTCTCGTCACTTGCATGTCGTCCCTCCTTTTGTTTTTCATGCGCGTCAACCGGCCGCATAAAAAAACTATAGGAACAAAGCGAACTTATACAACGGCTCTATCGGGTTGCAACAATTGCTTATGCAGGCGCCCTGATTCTTCAGGGTTTCCGGGCGTCTCCGGCTAGTGCCCGCCCTGCAGCGACGACGGTCCCACCCCCGCCGACGCCAGGAAGTCGCGCACGTGGCGCAGCTCCTGCTTGGTGCAGGTGGGGCTGTTGTGCGGGCGATGGATGAAGCCCTCGACCCCGTTCAGCACCACGCGGAAGCTCGCCCCGTGATGCGGCTCGACCCGCGCGCCGAGATGGGTCAGCATCGACTCCACCTCGCGCCAGTGGACGTTGGCGCCCACCGGCCCCTCGAACAGGGTGCGCAGCAGGCTCTCGTGCTTGTGGCTCATGGTCATCCCTCGCGGCAGGAGATGACTCCAGCATAGGGCGTGGCGCACGTGGCGCCAACCGGGCGGCGGCTCAGGGGCGGCCGGTGCGGCCGCGCAGGAAGGCCTCGAAATCGGCCGGCGCGAGCGGCCGGCTGAACAGGTAGCCCTGCACCTCCTGGCAGCCCTCCTGGCTCAGGAAGGCGAGCTGCTCGGCGCTTTCCACGCCCTCGGCGATGATGCCGAGGCGCAGGCTGCGCGCGAGCTGGATCACCGCGCGAACGATCGCGGCGTTGTCGGGATCGCTGCCGATGTCGCGCACGAAGGAGCGGTCGATCTTGAGGCGGTCGACGGCGAAGCGCTTGAGGTAGCTGAGCGACGAATAGCCGGTGCCGAAGTCGTCGATCGACAGCCGCACGCCCAGCGCTTTCAGGCCACGCACCATCTCCAGGTTGTGCTCGACGTCCTGCAGCAGGATCGACTCGGTCAGCTCGAGTTCCAGCAGGTGCGGCGGCAGGCCGCTCTCGCCGAGCGCCTCGGCGACCGTATCGACCAGGCTCGCGCGGCGGAACTGCAGCGCCGACAGGTTGACCGACATGATCAGTTCGGGCCAGCCTGCGCTGCGCCAGCCCTGTGCCTGGCGGCAGGCCTCGCGCAGCACCCACGCGCCGATCGGCACGATGAGGCCGCAGTCCTCCGCCACCGGAATGAAGCGGGCCGGCTCGACGTCGCCCAGCGTCGCGTTGTGCCAGCGCAGCAGGGCCTCGACGCCGGCGACCCGGCCAGTGCCGATCTCGAGCTGCGGCTGGTAGTCGAGGCGCAGCTCGGAAAGCTGCAGCGCCTGGTGCAGGCGGTTCTGCAGCAGCAGGTGTTCGCGCGCCTGGCGGTTCATCTGGTCGTTGAAGAAGCGCCAGGTGTTGCGGCCGGCGTCCTTGGCGTTGTACATCGCGACGTCGGCCTTCTGCAGCAGGCTGTCGAAATCTTCGCCGTCCTCGGGATACATGGCGATGCCGATGCTGCACGAGGTGCTGAGCACGTGGCCCCTGATCTCGGTGGGCTCGGCGATGCGCGCGAGGATTTCGCCGGCGATGCGCTCGACCGCTTCCGGGTCGGGAATTTCGTTCAGCAGCAGGATGAACTCGTCGCCACCCTGCCGGCTGATGGTGTCGGTCTCGCGCGTGCAGTGGCCGAGGCGCGCCACCACCTCGAGCAGCAGCTGGTCGCCGGCGGCGTGCCCGAGCGTGTCGTTGACCCGCTTGAACTTGTCGAGGTCGAGGAACAGCAGCGCGACCCGGTTGTGCGAGCGCTCCGCCATCGCCAGCGCGTGCTCGAAGCGGTCGCGCAGCAGGACGCGGTTGGGCAGCCCGGTCAGGGCGTCGTGGTGGGCCAGGTATTCGATGTGTTCTTCGGCCGCCCGGCGCTCGGTGATGTCGCGGTCGATCCCCTGGAAGCCGATCAGCTGGCCGGCCTCGTCGAACAGCGGCGAAGCGCTCGACTCGAGCACGCGATAGCCGCCGTCGTGGTGAAGCCAGCGCAGGCTGACTCCCTGCCAGCCCGACTGCGTCGCTACCGCATGGTTGAAGGTTTCCCGGTAACGTGGCAGGTCGTCGGGGTGGACCAGGCGGCCGGGATCGAGCGCGAGGAACGCCTCCTGCGAGTAGCCCAGGGCTTGCGCGCCCCGGGCGTTGCTGAAGACGTGCCGCCCTTCGGTGTCGATCGACCAGATCCAGTCGGCGGAGTGCTCCGCCATCGCGCGGAAGCGCGCCTCGCTCTCGCGCAGCGCGATCTCGGCGCGCTTGCGCTCGGTGATGTCCTGGCACGCGCCGTACAGGCAAATCTCGCCGTGCTGCGTCTCCAGCGCCCGGGTGAAGGCGCGGATATAACGCGTCGAATCGTCGCGGGCGACGACGCGCAGCTCGCATTCGCTGTGCTGCCCGGGCGCGAGCTGCGCGATCTCTCGGTCGAACACCGCGCGGTCGTCGGGATGCACGTAGCAGCGCCAGCAGCCGCGCTCGACGATTTCCTCGACCGGGTAGCCGAACACCCGGTCCGCCGAGGCGGTCGCCCATTCGACGACCAGCGCGCCTTCCGCGGTTTTCGAGCAGGCGTACAGAAGATCGGTGGCCACGCTCGAAATCAGCCGCAGGCGCTCCTCGCTCTGGCGCAGGGCGGTTTCGGCCGCCCGGCGGTCGATCGCCATGCCGAGGTCGGCGGCCAGCTTTTCCAGCAGCAACACCTTGCCCGGGTTGAAGGCATCGACCTCCTCGCTGTAGACATTGAGCGCGCCGATGACCCGGCCGTGCGCGCGCAGCGGGGTCGCGGCCGACGAGCGGATGCCCTGGGCGCGCGCCTGCTCACGCCACGGCGCGAAGCGTATGTTGGTCTCGGTGTCGTTGTTGATGACCGTTCTGCCCTCGCGGATCGCCGCGCCGGTCGGTCCCCGACCGCGCGGCGAGTCGTCGCAGCGGATCTCCGTCTGCGCGAGGTAGCCCTCGGCGAAACCGGCTTGCGCGACCGGCCGCACCGTCGCGCCGTCGTCGGCGACGAGACCGATCCACGCCATGCGGAACAGGCTTTCCTGCACCAGTTCCTGGCAGATGCGCGTCATCAGCTCCGGCTCGGGCAGGTCGGCGAGCAGCATCTCGTTCACCGCCGCGATCGTCTGCAGCAGGAGGTTGCGCTGGCGCATGCGCAGTTCGCCGCGCTTGTGCCAGGTCACCTCGTGCAGGCTGCCGAGCATGCGCAGCGGCCGGCCGTCGGCGTCGCGCTCGACGACTTCGCCGCGGTTCTGCACCCAGGTCAGGCTGCCGTCCGCGTGGCGGATGCTGTGCTCGCACTCGAAGGCGGACTGGCCGGCATGGCAGCCCTCGACGCATCCCAGCACCCTCCCCCGCTCCTCGGTGCGCAGGCACGCCTGGGTATCGTCCCAGCTGTGCTCGAGGCGGCCGTCGTCGAGCCCCATCAGCCGCGCCCACTGCGCGTTGTGGCGGACCCGCCCGCTGGGCAGGTCCCAGTCCCACACGCCCTCGCCGATGACGTCGAGCGCGCGCGCCATGAAATCACCATTCGGCGGCGCAGGCTCGGCCTTGCGCGCCTTCCTGACCTCGACCGGGTCCTGGCCGTCGGCCAGCAGCGCCCTGGCAGCGCGGCGCCGCCTGCGCGCCTCGGCCAGCGTCACCTCGGGATAGACGCCCAGCGCCAGCGTCTTGCGCTTGCCGCCGAAGCGGTAATCGAGCCGCCAGTAGCGCGAGCCGTCCGGCCGCACCAGCAGGTACATGCCGCCGCCGTCCGCCAGCTTGAGCGGCTTGTCGGTGGGCCGGGCCTGGCGGATGCGGGCGTCGGTGAGCGGGGTGGCGAGGCGGGCCATGAAGACGGCGCGTGTTGTGTTCGGAGGGACGCGATGTTACCCGGAAAATGCCGTCATTCGTACCGCCATGCCACCCATTCCGGATAGTACGAACCGCCGCCCGATTCCTTGTCGCGGAAAGGGTCTATTCGTCAAAAAACCCGCCATGTGCTGCCTATACTGGGTTTCCCACCCCGACCAGGAGACCCCCATGAGCAAGATCGTGGACGAAGTGATGGCGGCCAACCAGGCCTACGCGGCCGCCTTCGGCGACAAGGGCAAGCTGCCGATGCCGCCGGGCCGGCGTTTCGCCATCCTCACCTGCATGGACGCCCGCCTCGACCCGGCGAAGTACGCCGGGCTGGCCGAGGGCGACGCGCACGTCATCCGCAACGCCGGCGGGCGCGCCAGCGACGACGCCATCCGTTCGCTGGTGATCTCGTACAAGCTGCTCGGCACCCGCGAGTGGTTCGTCGTCCACCACACCGACTGCGGCATGCAGACCTTCACCGACGACGTGATGCGCAGGCTGCTGCGCAGCAGCCTCAAGACCGCCAGCGTCGACGCCAGCGGCTGGCACGACCCGGGCGGCGGCGGCGGCTCGGCGGAAGGCGAGCACATCAGCTGGCTCACCATCCCCAACCTCGAGCAGAGCGTGACCGAGGACGTGCGGCGCATCCGCAACCACCCGCTGGTGCCCGGCGACATCCCGATCTACGGCTACATCTACGACGTCAGGACGGGCAAGCTGACCGAGGTGCCGGAAGCCACCACGTCCGGCAAGCCTCGCTAGCGCGGGACCACGCGGGCGCTCTCGCCGCTGCCCTCGACGCGCACCGCCATGCCCTGGCGCAGGCGGTTGTCGACCGGCTGCGTAATCGTGACGCTGCCGCCGGTCTTCATGTTGACCGTCACCCGCTGCGCGTCCTGCTTCTTCAGCTTGCTCTCGGCATAGGTGCCGGCGAGGCCGCCGAGCACCGCGCCCGTCACCGTCGCGCCGGTGCCGTCGCCGATGCCGCGGCCGAGGATGCCGCCCGCGACCGCGCCGACGGCGGTGCCGACGCCGAGCTTGTACTGGTCGTCGACCTGGATGGTTTCGAGGGTGGCGATGGTGCCGTCGCGCTCGGCCTGGCTCGTCGCCGTGGTAGCGGTCTCGCCGTATTTCGTCCCGCCCAGGCTGCCCAGATCCGCGCAGCCCGCCGCAAGGGCCGCCGCCAATGCAAGCGGCAATGCAATCCCGTGATTCATGGCTCGACTCCTCAGGAGGTTTCGGGGGCCCTCAGTATAGGAAACCGCACGCGCGATGCCGGCGCGTCGCGCACCGGGGAAGATCGATTCGCGGCTTTCCAATAGAATGGCCCGCACACACGACACCCCACCCGCGCATGAACGACCTCGCCCAACGTCTCGGCCTCGACTTCCTCGCCGCCTCCTGGCTGCCCCAGGTGCTCGCCGTCATCGCCGGCGTCATCGCCCTCAACGTCGGCGCCTACTACCTGCTCCACCAGATCGAGAAGCTTTCCGCCCGCACCTCGGCGATCTGGGACGACGCCCTGGTCAGGGCGACGCGCAAGCCGCTGACGCTGATCCTCTGGGTGCTCGGCGCAATGTTCGCCAGCCGCATCATTTACGAGCATCTCGGCACCCCGGTTCCGGACTGGATCCGCCCGACGCGCGACACCGTCGTGATCGCGGCGCTCGCCTGGCTGCTGTGGCGCCTGTTCGGCAACGTCTCGCACAGCATCCTGCTGCGCAGCGCGGAAACCGGCAGGCCGGTCGACCGCACCACGGTCGAGGCGATGTCCAAGCTGGGCCGCATCACCGCCGTGGTGCTGGGAGGACTGGTCATCCTGCAGAACCTGGGATTCAGCATCTCGGGCGTGCTCGCCTTCGGCGGCATCGGCGGGATCGCGGTGGGCTTCGCCGCCAAGGACATGCTGGCCAACTTCTTCGGCGGCCTCACCATCTACATGGACCGCCCGTTCGTCGTCGGCGAATGGATCCGCTCGCCCGACAAGGCCATCGAGGGCACCGTCGAGTACATCGGCTGGCGCCACACCCGGGTGCGCGCGTTCAACAAGAATCCGATCTACGTGCCGAACGCGCTGTTCACGACCATCGTCGTCGAGAACCCCACGCGCATGACCAACCGCCGCATCAAGGAGACGATCGGCATCCGCTACGCCGACCTCGACAAGATGGCGCCGATCGTCGCCGACGTGAAGGCGATGCTGCAGGCGCACCCCGAGATCGACACCGGCGCCACGCTGATCGTCAACTTCAACCAGTTCGGCCCGTCTTCGCTCGACTTCTTCATCTACACCTTCACCCGAACCGTCGACTGGGTGCACTACCACGAGGTGAAGCAGGACGTGCTGCTCAAGGTCGCCGGCATCATCCGCGCCCACGGCGCCGAGATCGCCTTCCCCACCCAGACGCTGCACATCGAGACGGCCGCCAGCGAGGAATCTCCTGCCGTCTAGCCTCGCCTGCAGGAGGCGCGCGAAAACGGAGCCATTTGTCGGAAATTTCTGCGATCGGGCGCCACGCGCACCGCTGCAGCCCAGTGCTGGCGCGGACCTGCCCCGCGCGCCTTGCCACGACGGGGCTTGCCGCCCATACTGTCGCGACGAATCGGTTGTTGGTCGGTCTCCTCCTGCCCTCGCGGGCATCCTGTCGGCTTACCTCCCAGGCACACCTGCCGCGTCCAAGGCGCGCGGGTCAGCCTCCAAAGCGATCTTTCGCACACCGCCCCGGCGCACGCTAGTCGCGCCTTCACCCATCATGAGGGATCAAACCATGGCAAAAGAAGAACTCGTCGAAATGCAGGGCGTCGTCAACGAAGTGCTGCCGCAAACCCGCTTCCGCGTCACGCTCGACAACGGCATCGAAATCACCGCCTACGCGTCGGGCAAGATGCGCAAGCACCGCATCCGCATCCTCGCCGGCGACAAGGTCACCATCGAGATGTCGCCCTACGACCTCACCAAGGGCCGCATCAACTTCCGCCACAAGGAAGCCTACGTGCAGCCGGCGCACGTCCCGGTCAGGCGCTACAACTAAACTCCCCGCAGGGGCCGCGGGTCAGGAAATCCTGACCTCGGTCCCCACCTTCACCAGTTCGAACAGCTCCGCCACGTCCGCGTTCTTCATGCGAATGCAGCCGTGCGACGCCGGCGTGCCGAGCCTGTGCTCCTCGTTGGTGCCGTGGATGTAGATGTAGCGCGCATGGGAATCCACCGTGCCGCCCTGGTTCCGGCCGGGCTCCAGCCCTTCGAGCCAGAGGATGCGGGTGAGGATCCAGTCGCGCCCCGGGTGCTGGGCGTCGAGTTCCGGGGTCCAGATCTCGCCGGTCGGCTGGCGCGCCTGGAAGGCCGCGCCCAGCGGCGCGCCGGCACCGATCTTTTCTGTGATGCGATGGCGCCCGCGCGGTGTGCAGTGGCTACCGTTCTGCTCGCCGAGCCCGTTCGCCGCGGTCGACACCGGGTACTGGCGGACCAGCATGTCGCCGTCGGGAAACGGCTCCCACAGGTAGAGCTGCTGCAGGCGCGAATCCACCTCGATGAAGTACCCGCTCATTGCACCGCCTCCCGCTTCTGCTGGCGGCGCGCCTCGAAGAAGCCCGAGATCATCGCCGCGCATTCGTCCGCCAGCACCCCGCCGGCGATCTCGCAATGGTAATTCAGCCGCGGCTCGGCGAACACGTCGATGATGCTGCCGTGCGCCCCCGTTTTGTATTCCTTCGCGCCGTACACCACCCGCTTCAGGCGCGCGTGCAGGATCGCCCCCGAGCACATCACGCACGGTTCCATCGTCACATAGAGCGTGCAGCCCACCAGCCGGTAGTTGCCGAGCCGCGCCGCCGCGTCGCGCAGCGCCATCACCTCGGCGTGCGCGGTCGGATCATGGCTGGAAATCGGCTGGTTGAACCCGCGCCCGACGATCTCGCCGTCGAGCACCACCACCGCGCCCACCGGCACCTCGCCCGCCTCCCAGCCCTGGCGGGCGAGTTCGAGCGCCTCGCGCATGTAGCGGGTGTCTTCGGCGTCCTGGAAGGTCGGGGCTGCGGCGGTCATGCGGGGTCCTCGGGCAACAGTCCGCAAGTGTAATCGACGCCGCAGGCGCCGCTACAAGGCGCCGACGTGGGCCGCCATGCGCGCGCGCATCGCCGCGTCCGGCAGCCGCCCCGCGGCGGCGCCGACGTTCTCCCGCACATGGTCGACCCGGCGCGTCGCCGGGATCGCGCAGGTCACCGCCGGGTGCGAGACGATGAACTTCAGCGCGACCTGCGCCCAGCTCGTGCAGTCGATTTCCGCCGCCCACGACGGCAGCGACGTGCGCGCCAGCCGCCGCAGCAGCGCCCCGCCCTGGAACGGCCGGTTGACGATCACCGCGATGCCGCGCTCGCGCGCCAGCGGCAGCAGGCGCTGCTCGGCTTCGCGGTCGGCGAGGTTGTAGGTGAACTGCACGAAGTCGAGCGGCTGGCGCGCCATGATGCGTTCCATCTCGTCGTGGCGCCTCCCGTGCGAAGTGGTGATGCCGACATAGCGCAGCCGGCCCGCCGCCTTCATCTCGAAGAGCATCGGCAGGTGATCCTCCCACGCCAGCAGGTTGTGCACCTGCAAAAGGTCGAAGCGCGAAACGCCCCATCGCCGCGCCGACTGCTCGACCTGCGCGCGCCCCGTCGAGCCGAACGGCGTCCACACCTTGTCTGCCGAAAACAGCCCGGCCGGGCGGCCGAGCTTGTCGAGGCCGTAGCCGATCACCTCCTGCGCCGTGCCGTACATCGGCGAGCTGTCGATCAGCCGCCCGCCCGCCGCGAAGAACGCGCGCATCACCTCGACGCTGGCATCGCGCGCGAGGGCGTCGCCGCCGACGTCGAAGGTGATCCAGCTGCCCAGCCCGACCCGCGGCAGCGCCTCGCCGCTCGAAGGAATGGCGCGCGTCGCCGGGCGCGGCTGCTGCGCCAGCCCAGCCGCCGGGCCGAGCAGCGGTGCCGCCGCGAGGGCGCCGAGCAGCCTGCGGCGCGTGCGGTTCGGAATACCCATCAGCAATCTTTCGTCAGTGTCCATCCGCCCCAGCATAGCCGAGGCCGCCGCTTCAAGGTGGCAGGGGCCAACCAACGATTCAGGCCGGACGCGCTGGAGGGCGCCGACTAATATTCAAACGTTTGTTGCTTTCATTAAGGAGACAAACATGCGGAAAATCACCGTTCAGACAACGGTCAAGTCAGGCCTTGAAAAAGCATGGTCTGCCTGGACGACTCCAGAGGACATAAACCAGTGGAACGCGGCCAATGATGACTGGCACAACCCAAGAAGCACAAACGATCTTCGGGTTGGTGGAGGTTTTTCATATCGCATGGAAGCCAGGGATGGCAGTATGGGTTTTGACTTTGAAGGGACGTACACCAAGATTGCTGACGGCCAACTCATCGAGTATGTGCTGGGAGACGGACGCATGGTTTCGGTCACGTTTGAACGGGTAGATGGCGGCATCAGGGTCGCCGAAACGTTCGATGCCGAGGATTCGAATCCGGCGGACATGCAAAGGCAGGGTTGGCAATCCATCCTCGACCGTTTTTGCTCATATGTCGAAGCAAAGCGGTAATCGGCAACTGACACTGCGCTCCGAGGGAGCTGCGCGAAACGGCGCGTAGCGCCCCTGAGCTTGAACGTTGGACACTCCACTTTCGGAGCATGTGATGGACTTGAGACGATTTGGGGTTGCAGTATTTGCGATATTCATTTTCGCCCTGCTGTGGAACGGGCTTGTCCACATGGTGCTTCTCAAGGAGGCCAGTCTGGCTCTTGAGGGGGTGGCACGGCCCGCAGCGGAACGGAATATGGCGCTTGGCCTTTTGCTGACCGCTGGCGTGGCGATTCTTTTCGTCTATTCGTATGTTTCGTTTGTCCGTACGCCGGGTGTCAAGCGGGCACTCGGTCATGGTGTGTTCTTTGCGTTCCTGGCGGGGCTGTTCGTCGACTTGAATCAATTCCTTCTGTATCCGATTCCCGGTTCGCTAGCCGCTGCCTGGTTCCTTTTCGGCTTCATCGAATTCTGCATTTATGGCGTTCTCGTGTCCTGGCTATATCCCGTTGCTGCAGGTGCGGTGGCCGTGGGTCGGCCATGAAGTGCGCAGGGTTGCCGAAGACAGCGCGTGACAACACGCGTGAACGCGGATGCCCGAAACGCGGGACTCCGTTCCGCGCGGGTCAGGCGGGTCGTTAGGCACTGGGAGCACGGGGAAATACGATGGGCGGGCACCTCCTCCACACCGAAATCGAGATCAACGCTTCGGCCGACCGCGTGTGGACCGTGTTGTCCGGCTTCGACGCCTATTCAGAGTGGAACCCCTTCATCAAATCCGTCGTCGGGCTGCCTGTGCAAGGGGCGCGGCTTCGGATCGTCATCCAGCCTGGCGGAGCCAAGGCCATGCGCTTTTCTCCCAGGGTCCTCGCTGCGGAACCAGGGAAGGAACTTAGATGGCTCGGTCACCTGATGGTGCCCGGCATATTCGATGGCGAACACCGCTTCATGATCGAATCACTATCGGACAGCAAGGTTCGATTCGAGCAGAGTGAACGGTTCAACGGCCTTCTCGTGGGGCCACTGCGTGCCAGCCTGGATCGGGATACCAGGCGTGGATTCGAAGAAATGAACCAGGCCCTCAAAGCGCGGGCAGAGGAAGTACCAGGGGTGCCCCACACAACGGCATGGAGCTCGCCGCGGCGCATGCCTGGCGTTGGGCGATAACGATGCTCACGCTCGCGAAGATTCGTGTGTACCGGAAGTACGGGGGCGATATGGATGGCTGGGCCCGAACGAAGAACCCGGACGACTGCTCGCTCATAACGGACGATGAGTGGCTCTTGATCGATTCCCTCGTACAGAAGCTGACGCTTGTGAAGAACGGCAAGGCCTCGCCTGCGTACGCGAAGCGAATATCGGTTGAGCTGCATCGACGTGTCGAAAGCGAGGAGGCCATCAACGAACTCATGGAACTCGTCTAGCCCTGCGCTCCATCCGACGCCAGAAGGGTTTTCGCCTGTTTGGCGCAACCGGGCTTTCCGTTACCGGTAGTCCCTTGGCCGCACAGCGCAACGCCGACAAGTACGGGTATTTCCTCGTCGGCGTGGTCGTCCTTGCTGCCCTATGGTTTTTCGCCGGTCGTGCGATTTCAACCGATGCCGCAGCCGCCGTGGTGACGCAGGGGGGCATGGAAAGTGAACCTCGGACCTAATGTTGATTATGCTTAGAAGGCAGATGCAAATTCGCCAGTTGGGAGGACAGACCATGTCATGTGCCCGTTCCGGTCCGCTGACCGGATACCGCTTCATCCTTGTTTTTCTCGCGTCACTGGTCGCGAGCCTGGGGTTCGCCGCCGACAAGGACTCGGCCAGCGGTGAGCTGGTCAGCTTCGTCCGCGACGCAGCCGCGCTTGTCGAGCAGGAGGGGGAGGCAGCCTTTCCGAAGTTTCGCGAGGCAGGTGGCAAGTGGTTTCACGATGACGAGTATGTCTTCATCTGGGGCCTGGACGGGATGCGTTACGTCTACCCTCCGGACCCTTCGGGCGAGGGAGAGAACATGCGGCGACTCAAGGACGTGAAGGGCAAGCCGATCGGCGAGTGGTTCATCGCCAGGGCGGCTGGCCCCGGCCACGAGGGTTGGGTGCACTACCAATGGCCCCGTCCGGGCGAGATCTTTCCGGTCTGGAAGAGCACCTACGTGCAGGGCGCCGTCGCCCCGTCGGGCAAGGCCTACGTGGTGGGGGCGGGACGCTACAACATGCCTCTCGAGGAGGCGTTCGTCGTTGCGCTCGTCGACGAGGCATGCGGCATGCTGAAGACGGAAGGCAGGCAGGGCTTTTCGCGCCTGAAGGACGAAACCGGTGAGTTCGTCTTCATGGACACCTACGTGTTCGTGGTCGCCCTGAACGGCACCGAATACGTCAATCCCGCCTTCCCGAGCCTGGAGGGCAGGAACCTGCTCGACTACAAGGACGCTGCCGGGAATTTCCTGGTCAGGCAGATGATCGAGAAGACCGAGAAGACCGGCAGCGCCTGGGTAGCGTACTACTGGCCCCGGCCGGGTTCCGCGGAGCAGGTGGAGAAGCGGGCCTACGTTCGCCGTGTCCTGGTCGGCGGGGAAGTGCTCATCGTCGGCGCAGGCCTGTACGCCGGCTCGGAGTAGCGGCATTGAAGCGCATCGGCAAGAGGAGACGCCGCTCGATTCTGGCTGATCCTTCGTCTCCTTCCGGCGTGGCATTGGGTCCTCTGGGCCAAGGCACCGCCGGTTGCGGTTTGCCAGTGAAGCGGGGACTCTTCGAACGTGAGCCCGCCACCCCATGACAGGTAGCTTGTGAAGATGGACGCCGACCGACTCGCCGATGCCGTGCGCGCCGCCTGCCTCGAGGCGGCTGCGGCCGCCTACGAGAGCGCGGGCGTGCAGGGGCTGTGCGAGGCGGGCCGCTGGGAAGCCGCGGTGGGCGCGATCCAGTCGCTCGACCTGCGCGCGCTCGTACGCGAGCTCGAGGCCGCGGACCGCCGGCCCGACTGAACCGCGCGCGGCCCAGGCAGCGCGCCCGCCGGGGCACCCCTCGCCCGCTCCCGATTCACGGCGCGCCCTTCATTTGTCCCCGCCTTCTGCCGTTAGCGCTTGCTGGAGTGCCAGGCGCCGTGGCGGGCCTTTGAATCGCCACTTTCAAGAAAACCAAGGGAGAAACAATGGAAAACGTGGCCGTCGCCAACGCAGAAATCGAAAAATCGGCGAAATCGCTCACCACCCTCATCTACGTGCTGTATGCCGTGTCGTTCCTCGTCGGCATCACGGCGATCGTGGCGATCGTGATGAACTATCTCAAGAAGGGCGACGTCGCCGGCACCTTCCTGGAGAGCCATTTCCGCTGGCAGATCCGCACCTTCTGGTTCGGGCTGCTGTGGTCTGTGGTGGGCGGCTTCCTGCTGGCCGTCGTGGTCGGCTGGGCGGTGCTTTTCGCCAACTTCGTCTGGATGATCTACCGCATCGCCAAGGGCTTCCTGCGCCTCAACGACAACAAGCCGATGTACGCCTGAACGGCAAGCGAACGGGCTGGCGGAAGCGGACCGCGTCCGTTCCCGCCGGCCTGCCGGTTTTGTCTCGACGCCTCATCCACACAACGAAGGAGAAACACGATGCAGGAAGTGAACTACGCGGGATTCTGGATACGCACCGGAGCCGCGCTCATCGACACGCTGCTGATCATGCTGGTCACCCTGCCGCTGCTGGTGGCGATCTACGGCTGGGCCTACTTCGACGCGGAGCAGACCGGGATCGTCGCCGGCCCGGCCGATTTCCTGATCTCGTGGGTGCTGCCCGCGGTGGCGGTGATCGCGTTCTGGATCGTCAAGCAGGCGACGCCCGGCAAGATGGTGGTCTCGACCAGGATCGTCGACGCCGAATCGGGCGAGCCCGCGGGCGCCGGCCAACTGGTCGGCCGCTACCTCGCCTATTTCGTCGCGACGATTCCGCTCGGCCTCGGCATCCTGTGGGTCGCCTTCGACAAGAAGAAGCAGGGCTGGCACGACAAGCTCGCCGGCACCGTCGTCGTCCGCACCTGACCGCCGCCTGATCCGGCGCCTTCCGGGCGCCGGCCTCTTTGCCGGGGCGGTTCGCTGCGCCCCGCCGTCTCCCCTCCTCCTCCCGCTCCTCGCGCATGCGGCCTGTACTAGGCTGAAGCGGATGGACATCCGCATCAGGCGCGTCTACGAGGCGCCCTCCCCCGACGACGGCACGCGCGTGCTGGTCGACCGGCTGTGGCCGCGCGGGCTCGGCAAGGACAAGGCCCAGGTCGACCTGTGGCTGAAGGAGGCGGCGCCGAGCACCGAACTGCGCAAATGGTTCGACCACGACCCGGACAAGTGGGAAGAATTCCGGCAACGCTACCGGCAGGAACTGGCCTTGCAGCCTGCGGCGCTTGCGCGCCTCGCCGAGCTCGCCGGCGCAGGGCGGGTGACGCTGCTGTTCGGCGCGAAGGAAGCGCGCTTCAACAATGCCGCGGCGCTGAGGGCTTTCCTGCTGGGCGAGCGCGGATCCGGCCCGGACGCGCAATAATGGGCTTTTCCTGAAAGCGGACCGACGACCATGAAGCGTTTTCTCCTGCCTGCGCTCGCCGCACTCGCGCTGACCGCGTGCAAGGCTCCCGATGCGCCGCTGCCCACGGTCGCGGCCGTCGACCTCGAGCGCTACTACGGCACCTGGCACGAGATCGCGCGCCTGCCGAACCGCTTCCAATCGATGTGCGCCTCCGACATCCGCGCGACCTACCGCGCGGACGGCGACAACGTGTCGGTGCTGAACGAGTGCCGCACGGCGGACGGCAAGCTGGAGCAGGCCGACGGCGTCGCCAGGGTGGTGGCGGGCAGCCAGGGCGCCAAGCTGCGGGTGAGCTTCTTCCGCCCGTTCTACGGCGACTATTGGGTGCTCGACCTCGACCCCGCGTACCGCTGGGTGCTGGTCGGCGAGCCGCGCCGCAAGTACGCCTGGGTACTGGCACGCGACCCCGAGCTCGACGACGCGACGCTCGACGCGCTGCTGACGCGGGCCGCCGCACTCGGCTTCGACCGCGAGGCGTTCATCCGCACCTCGCAGGACGCGCCGCGCTGAAGCCCATGCCCGCCACCCTGCGCACGCTCCAGGCCGACATCACGATGCTCGCGGTCGACGCCATCGTCAACGCCGCCAATTCCTCGCTGCTCGGCGGCGGCGGCGTCGACGGCGCGATCCACCGCGCCGCCGGCCCCGAACTGCTCGAAGCCTGCCGCCCGCTCGGCGGCTGCGAGACGGGCGACGCGAAGCTGACGCCCGGCTTCCGTCTGCCTGCCCGCTACGTGATCCACACGGTCGGCCCGGTGTGGCACGGCGGCGGCCACGGCGAAGCCGAACTGCTGGCGTCGTGCTACCGCCGCGCGCTCGAGGTCGCGGCGCAGCACGGCGTGCGCACGCTGGCGTTCCCGAGCATCAGCACCGGCGCCTACGGCTACCCGTTCGCACAGGCGGCGGCGATCGCGGTGGCGACGGTGCGCGCCGCAGTGCAGCAGTTTCCGGACCTCGACGAAGTGATCTTCTGCTGCCACTCGGCGGCCGACCTCGCGGTCTACCAGGCACTGCTGTCCGACTGAATCCGATGGACGTGGTGCTGATCCACGGCATGGGTCGCACGCCGCTGTCGATGCTGCGGCTGCGCCATCGCCTGCGGCGGGCCGGCCACCGGGCGATCCTGTTCGGCTATTCGCCGACCTTCGAGACGCTCGACGGCGCGACGACGCGGCTGGTCGGCAGGATCGAACGCCGGACGGCGGGCGATTACGCGCTGGTCGGTCATTCGCTCGGCAGTGTGATCATCCGCAACGCGCTCGGCAGGCTGCGCGAGCGGCCGCCCGTCGCGTGCTGCTTCCTTGCGCCGCCGATGGTCGCCTGCAAGGCGGCGCGGTTTTTTTCTCGATTTTGGCTATACAGGGTAGTGATGGGTGAAATGGGCCAGCTGCTCGCCGACGAGGGCTTCATGGCGCGGCTGCCGCTGCCGGCGGTGCCGACCCGCGTCTACGCCGGCACCGGCGGCCCGCGCGCCAGCTGGCTGCCGTTCGGGACGGCGCCCAACGACGTCATCCTGAGCGTCGCCGAGGCGACCGGCCGCTTCGCCGGCAGCGTCGTCGAGGTGCCGGCCATCCACACCTTCATCATGCATTCGAAGCCGGTCGCCGCCGACATCGCCGGCTTCCTCGAATCAACCATCCAGGCGGGGTGATCCCGCCGCGAGGAGCACGCATGGAACCTCGCATCAGCCTCGTTACCCTCGGCGTCGCCGACCTCGACCGCGCCGTCCGCTTCTACGAGGACTGCCTCGGCCTGCCGCGGCTGCCGACGCCGCCGTCGGTCGCCTTCTTCGAACTCGGCAGGACCTGGCTCGCGCTATGGGCGCGCGAGAGCCTCGCCGCCGACGCCGGGGTGGCGTCCGAGGGCGCCGGCTTCGGCGGCTTCGCGCTGGCGCACAACGTGCGCTCGCCGGCCGAGGTCGACGCGCTGCTGGCGCGCGTCGCCGCATGCGGCGGCACCGTCACCAAGCCCGGCCACCCGACCGACTGGGGCGGCTACGCCGGCTACTTCGCCGACCCCGACGGCTTCCTCTGGGAAGTCGCGCACAACCCGGAGTTCCCGCATGTCTGAGCCCGCCCGCCACGCCAGCTGGTACGACCGCCACCTGCTGCCGCACCTGATCGACTTCGCCTGCGGCATGAAGCCGGTCAGCCGCCAGCGCGAACTGGTGGTGCCGCAGGCACAGGGGCGCGTGCTCGAGGTCGGCATCGGCACCGGGCTCAACATGCCGTTCTACGACCGCGCCCGGGTCCGCTACATCATCGGCGTCGACCCGGCGCTGCAGATGCACCGGCTGGCGGCGAAGCGCGTCGCCCGCGCCGGCATCGACGTCGAGCTGGTCGGCGTCGAGGCCGAGACGATCCCGCTCGACGACGCCAGCATCGACACCGTCGTTTCCACCTATACGCTGTGCACGATCCCCGACCCCCTCGCCGCGCTGCGGGAAATGCGCCGCGTGCTCGCACCGGACGGCCGGCTGCTGTTCTGCGAGCACGGCCGCGCGCCCGACGAGAACGTGCTGCGCTGGCAGCAAAGGCTGACGCCGCACTGGCGGAAGATCGCCGGCGGCTGCCACCTCGACCGCGACATCCCCGGCCTGCTCGAACAGGCCGGCTTCCGCTGCGACGCCCTGCAGACCCGCTACCTGCCCGGGCCGCGGCCGCTGACCTACCACTACTGGGGCACGGCGGTGGCGGCGTAGCGAGCCGCGCCCCGCTTCGAAAGGAGACGCCATGAACAGGCAGCTATTCGTCAACCTCCCGGTCGGCGACCTCGAACGCTCGAAGGCCTTCTTCGCCACGCTGGGTTTCGGATTCGAGCCGAAGTTCACCGACGAGAACGCGGCGTGCATGATCGTCGGCGACAACGTCCACGTCATGCTGCTGGTCGAGCGCTTCTTCAGGACCTTCACCCGCAAGGCGCTGTGCGACGCGAAGACGAGCACCGAGGTGCTGGTGGCGCTGAGCTGCGAGAACCGCGCCGAGGTCGACCGCCTGGCCGACCAGGCGGTCGCGGCGGGCGGGCGCATCGCGCGCGACCCCGAGGACCACGGCTTCATGTACGAGCGCGCCTTCGAGGACCTCGACGGCCACATCTGGGAAGCGTTCTACATGGAGCCCGACGCCGCGCCGGCCGCCTGAGCCGCACCGCCTGCTGCGCCGCGGCGGGCGATCTGGCATGCTGGCTGGCCCGACACCGACATCCGACGCCATGATCCGACTCCCCGACACCCTCGCCGCGCTCGGCAGCGTCGACTGCCGCGACGTGATCAAGCACGAGATCGAGCGGCTCGACCCGGCCGCGCTGCCGCTGCAGCAGGGACTCGCGCGCAGCAGCCACGTCACCGACCGCCCCTTCCAGGTGGTCATCCTCGGCACGCACGAGGAGCCGCAGAAGGTGCGGGTGAAGGCGGGGATCTTCTACACCGGCATCATCGCCGGCTGCAGCTGCGCGGACGACCCGACGCCGATCGACGAGATCACCGAGTACTGCGTGCTCGCGTTCGACGTCGACCGCGGCACGGCCGAGGCCACGGTGACGCTGCTCGACGAATAGGCTAGCGTCCGGCGAGCTCGAGCTCGTCGGGATACGGCCGGTGCGGGTACTGGAACGCCACCGGGCCGTCGGGCCTGGCGTGGACGAACTGGTGGACGAAGGGATCGGCCGAGTCGGGCATGTCGGCGGCGTTGCCCTCGGCGACGACGACGCCGTCGTGGATGAAGTAGACGTAGTCGGCGACCTTGAGCGACTCCGAGACGTCGTAGGTCACCACGATGGAAGTGAGCCCCAGGGCGTCGTTGAGGCGGCGGATCAGGTTGGCGATGGTGTTGAGCGAGATCGGGTCGAGGCCGGCGAACGGCTCGTCGTACATGATCAGCGCGGGGTCGAGCGCGATCGCGCGCGCCAGCGCGACGCGCCGCTCCATGCCGCCCGACAGCTCGCTGGTGCGCAGGTCGCGCGCGCCGCGCAGGCCGACCGCGTTGAGCTTCATCAGCACCAGGTCGTGGATGACATCCTCCGGCAGGTCGGTGTGCTCGCGCATCGGATACGCGATGTTCTCGAACACCGACAGGTCGCTGAACAGCCCGCTGACCTGGAACATCATCCCCATCTTGCGCCGCATCGCATAGAGCGCGTTGCTGTTCAGCTCGTGCACCACCTGCCCGTCGAATTTGACGTGGCCCTGCGCCGGCCGCAGCTGTCCGCCGACGTGGCGCAGCAGCGTGGTCTTGCCGCAGCCGCTCACGCCGAGGATGCCGACGATCTTGCCGCGCGGGATCGCGAGCGTGACGCCCTTGAGCACGGGGTTGTTCTCGTAGCCGAAATGCAGGTCGCTGATCTCGACCAGGGTGTCGTTCGTGCTCATGCGCCGGCCTCCTCGAGCAGGGATTCGGGCGCTTCCAGCGCGGCCTTCACCGCGACCAGGAACTGCACCGCGTCGCGGCCGTCGATGAGGCGGTGGTCGTAGGTCAGCGCGAGGTACATCATCGGGCGCACCACCACCTGGCCGTGCTCGGCCACCGGCCGCTCCTGGATGGTGTGCATGCCGAGGATCGCCGACTGCGGCGGGTTGAGGATGGGGGTGGAGAGCAGCGAGCCGAACACGCCGCCGTTGGTGATCGAGAAGCTGCCGCCCGCCAGCTCCTCGAGCGTGAGCTTCGCCTCGCGCGCACGCCGCGCGAAGTCGGCGATCGCCGCCTCGATCTGCGCCGAGGTGAGCGTCTGCGCGCGCCGCAGGATCGGTACCACCAGCCCGCGCGGGCTGGAGATCGCGATGCCGATGTCGGCGTCGCCGTGCCACACGATGTCGCTGCCGTCGATGGCGGCGTTGACGACCGGAAACTGCTCGAGCGCGCGGCACACCGCGCGCACGAAGAACGACATGTAGCCGAGCTTGACGCCGTGCTTGACCTCGAACTCGGCCTTGAAGCGCTGGCGCAGTTCGTTGACCGGCTGCATGTTCACCTCGTTGAACGTGGTGAGCATGGCGGCGGTGTGCTGCGCCGCGACCAGCCGCTCGGCGACGCGGCTCCGCAGCCGCGACATCGACTCGCGCCGGATCTGGCCGGACGTCAGCGTCGCGCCCGCGGGCGGGCTCGCGTCTGCAGCGGGGGCAGTCGGCAGCGGCACGACGGGTTTCGCCGGCGCAGCGGCCGTCACGACGGGTGCCACCGACGCCGCCGCGACGGGCTGCGCAGGTTCGGCTGCGGGGGGCGACACCGCCGCGCCCTCGCCGGTCTCGATCACTGCCACGACCTGCTCGGCCTTCACCACCGCCCCCTCGGGCTGCACGATCTCGACCAGCGTGCCGGATGCCGGCGCGGGAATCTCCAGGATCACCTTGTCGGTTTCGAGGTCGACCAGGGTGTCGTCGCGCGCGACCGTGTCGCCGACCGCTTTCCGCCACGGCAGCAGGGTGCCGCTGGCGACCGAGTCGGACAGGGTCGGCACCCGCACTTCAATTCTCATAGGGAGTCTCCAGCGCGTCGTCGAGCAGCGCCTTGAGTTCGGCGCGGTGGCGCGATGCGTAGCCCGACGCCGGCGCGGCGGCGGCCGGCCGGCCGGCGTAGTGGAATTTCCGCCCGCCCGGCGCGCAGTGGTTGAGGTGGTGCAGGGTCTGGAACCACGCGCCCTGATTCATCGGCTCCTCCTGCGCCCAGACGAAGGTGTCGGCCTCGGGATACGCGGCGAGCACCGCGCGGAACGCATCCTCCGGGAAGGGATAGAGCTGCTCGATGCGCACCAGCGCGACGTCGTCGAGCCCGCGCGCCACGCGCGCCGCCTCGAGGTCGAACCACAGCCGCCCGCTGCACGCGACGACGCGCGTGGCCGCGCGCGGCGCGCGCAGGTCGTCGATGACCGGGTGGAACGCGCCACTGGCGAGGTCGGCGAGCGTCGACGTCGACTCCGGGTGGCGCAGCAGGCTCTTCGGGCTCATGACGACGAGCGGCTTGCGCTGCGGGCGCACGATCTGCCGCCGCAGCAGGTGGAACAGCTGCGCCGGCAGCGTCGGCACGCAGACCTGGATGTTGTCCTGCGCGCACAGCTGCAGGTAGCGCTCGAGGCGCGCCGACGAGTGCTCGGGCCCCTGCCCCTCGAAGCCGTGCGGCAGCAGCAGCACCAGCCCGCACAGGCGGCCCCACTTGGCCTCGCCGCTGGTGATGAACTGGTCGATCACCACCTGCGCGCCGTTGGCGAAGTCGCCGAACTGCGCCTCCCACACCACCAGGCTGTCGGGCTCGGCGGTGGCGTAGCCGTATTCGAACGCGAGCACCGCCTCTTCCGACAGCAGCGAATCGATGACGGTGAAGTTGCCCTGGCGCTCGTGGATGTGCTCGAGCGGCACGTAGACGCCGCTCTGGCGCCGCTCGCGCTTCTGGTCGTGCCACACCGCGTGGCGGTGGAAGAAGGTGCCGCGCGCCGAATCCTGTCCGGACACGCGCACGTTGTGGCCGGCGTCGAGCAGGCTGGCGTACGCGAGATGCTCGGCGTAGCCCCAGTCGACGGGCAGCTCGCCGGCGCGCATCCGGCGGCGGTCGTCGCAGACCTTCTGCACCCGCGGGTGCAGCTCGATCTCGTGCTCGAGCGTGGTGATGCGCTCGCCGAGGAAATCCAGCCGCGCCGCCGACACCGCGGTCGACAGGTCACCGGCGGGGATGCCCTTGAAGCGTCCCCAGTGGGTGCCGTAGGTGCGCTTGAAGTCGGACAGCGCGGGCGGGCTCAGCGATTCGCCGTGCTCGAGCCGCTCGCGGCAGGCGTCGACCAGGTCGTCGGCCTGCGCCTGCGTCAGCACGCCCTCGTCGACCAGGCGCTGCGCGTACAGCACGCGGGTGCTGGGATGCGCCTGGATGCGGCGGTACATCAGCGGCTGGGTGGCGAGCGGCTCGTCCTGCTCGTTGTGGCCGTGGCGGCGGTAGCACACCAGGTCGATGAAGGCGTTCTTGTGGAAGGTGTAGCGGTAGTCGACCGCGGTCTGCACCGCGAACGCCACCGCCTCGGGGTCGTCGCCGTTGACGTGCAGCACCGGCGCCTCGACCATCTTGGCGACGTCGGTGCAGTAGAGCGTCGAGCGCACGTCACGCGGGTCGGAGGTGGTGAAGCCGATCTGGTTGTTGATCACCACGTGGATCGCGCCGCCGTTCCTGAAGCCGCGCGTCTGCGACATGTTGAGCGTTTCCATCACCACGCCCTGCCCCGACAGCGCGGCGTCGCCGTGCAGAATCACCGGCACCACCTCGTAGCCGAGCACGTCGCCGCGCCGGTCCTGGCGCGCGCGCACCGAGCCGCGCACCACCGGATGGACGATCTCGAGATGCGAGGGATTGAACGCCAGCGCGACGTGCACCGGCCCGTAGGGCGTCGTGAGGTCGGTCGAGAAGCCCTGGTGGTACTTGACGTCACCCGACAGCGGCGAGCCCTGCCCGTTCGCCGGCTCCTCGAACAGGCTCTCGACGGTGCGCCCCATGATGTTGGTCAGCACGTTGATGCGCCCGCGGTGCGCCATGCCCATCACGATTTCCTTGGCACCGTGGCGGGCGCAGCGCGCGATCACCTGGTCGAGCAGCGGGATCAGGCTCTCGCCGCCTTCGAGCGAGAAGCGCTTCTGCCCGACGTGGCGCGTGTGGAGGAATTTCTCCAGCGTCTCGGCGTCGGTCAGGCGCTTGAGCAGCTGCTTCTTGAGGTCGGCCGACACGCCGAAGCGCCCCCGCGCCGACTCGATGCGCTCCTGCAGCCAGCGCTTGCGCGCGACGTCGGTGATGTGCATGTACTCGACGCCGACGTGGCCGCAATACGCGGTGCGCAGGCGCTCGAGGATGTCGGCGAGCGTGGTGCGCTCGACGCCGAACAGCGAGCCGGTCTCGAACTCGCGCGCGAGGTCGGCTTCGGTGAGGCCGTAGTGTTCGGGGTCGAGCTCGGGTGTAGGCGGCGGCTCGAAGCGGCGCAGCGGGTCGAGGTCGGCCTGCCGCACGCCGAGGTAGCGGTAGGCATTGATGAGGCGCAGCACCGCGACCTGCGCCGCGTCCGACGCCGTAGCGGGCAGCGGCTGCTTGAGCCAGGGCGCCAGCGCATCGTCGCCGAACTGTTCGAGGTAGGCCGCGTTGCCGGCGTACAGCGGCGAACTCGGAAGCCAGTCGGGCGTGCTCATGGAATCGCCGGGATCAGGCCCCGCGCTGGTCGATCGGCACGAAGTCGCGCCGCTCGGCGCCGGTGTAGAGCTGGCGCGGACGGCCGATCTTGTGCGCCGGGTCGGACAGCATCTCGTGCCACTGCGCGACCCAGCCGGCGGTGCGCGCCATCGCGAACAGCGCGGTGAACATGCTGGTGGGGATGCCCATCGCGCGGAAGATGATGCCCGAGTAGAAGTCGACGTTGGGGTAGAGCTTGCGCTCGATGAAGTACTCGTCCTCGAGCGCGATACGCTCGAGCTCGAGCGCGATCTTGAACTGCGGATCGTCGCGCAGCCCGAGTTCGTCGAGCACCTCGTAGCAGGTCTGGCGGATGATCGCCGCGCGCGGGTCCATGTTCTTGTAGACGCGATGGCCGAAGCCCATCAGGCGGAACGGGTCGGACTTGTCCTTGGCGCGCTTGATGAAGTCTGGGATCTTGGAGACGTCGTCCATCTCCTCGAGCATGCGCAGCACCGCCTCGTTGGCGCCGCCGTGCAGCGGCCCCCACAGCGAGGCCATGCCGCTGGCGATGCAGGCGTAGGGGTTGGCGCCGCTCGAGCCGGCCAGCCGCACGGTCGAAGTCGACGCGTTCTGCTCGTGGTCGGCGTGCAGGATGAAGATGCGGTCGAGCGCGCGCGCCAGCACCGGGTTCGGCTCGTACGCCTCGCAGGGGCTCGAGAACATCATGTGCATGAAGTTCTCGGCGTAGGACAGCCGGTTCTGCGGATAGACGAAGGGCTGGCCCTCGTTGAACTTGTACGCCCACGCCGCGACCGTCGGGATCTTGGCGATCAGGCGGTGGGCGACGACCTCGCGGTGCGCCGGATTGAAGTTGTCGAGGCCGGCATGATAGAAGGCCGACATCGCGCCGGTCACGCCGATCATCACCGCCATCGGGTGCGCGCTGCGGCGGAAGCCGCGGAACACGTTCTCCATCTGGTCGTGCAGCAGCGTGTGGTGGCGGATCGACTGCACGAAGGCCTGCTTCTGCTCGGCGGTCGGCAGCTCGCCGTGCAGCAGCAGGTAGCAGACTTCCATGTAGTCCGACTGGTACGCGAGCTGGTCGATCGGATAGCCGCGGTAGTAGAGCAGGCCCTCGTCGCCGTCGATGTAGGTGATCGCCGAGGTGCAGCTGGAGGTCGCGGTGAAGCCGGGGTCGTGCGTGAAGTAGCCGTGCGCACCGAGCGCGCGGATGTCGATTACCGGCTTGCCGTAGGTGCCCTCTTCGACCGGCAGTTCGATCGAGGGGCTGCCGTCGCTGAACGTGAGGGTGACGGTTTTTTTCATCGTGATTCTCGAAAATGCTTCAGGCGTTGAATGAGCGCCGCCAGGTCGGCATCGTCCGCGGGCGTCCGGCCGTCCAGCCTGTCGACGATCTCCATGTCGGACAAAGCGAGCAGCCGGGCCAGCACGGCCGTCTCATGAGGGTGAAGTGTAGCGCGGTGCGCGGCCCAAAAGCCACCCAGCAGCAGGTCGAGCTCGAGCAGTCCGCGCCGGCAGCGCCAGGTCAGCGCGTCAGACACGCCGCTTGACCAGCAGCGACTTGATGCGTCCGATCGCCTCGGTCGGGTTGAGCCCCTTGGGGCAGGCGTCGACGCAGTTCATGATGCCGCGGCAGCGATACAGGCGGTACGGGTCCTCGAGGTTGTCGAGCCGTGCGGACGTCGCCTCGTCGCGCGTGTCGGCGATGAAGCGGTACGCCTGCAGCAGCCCCGCGGGGCCGACGAAGGTGTCCGGGTTCCACCAGAACGACGGGCACGCGGTCGTGCAGCACGCGCACAGGATGCATTCGTAGGCGCCGTCGAGCTGCGCGCGCTCTTCCGGACTCTGCAGGCGCTCGACCTCGGGCTCTGGGTCGTCGTTGATCAGCCAGGGCTTGATCGAGCGGTACTGCCGGTAGAACGGCTCCATGTCGACGATCAGGTCGCGGATCACCGGCAGGCCGGGCAGCGGCCGCACCTCGATCGGCTGCTTCAGTTCGGACAGCGGCGTGATGCACGCGAGCCGGTTGCGGCCGTTGACGTTGACCGCGTCCGAGCCGCACACGCCCTCGCGGCACGAGCGGCGCAGCGACAGCGTCTCGTCCTGCGCCTTGATCGCGATGAGCGCGTCGAGCAGCATCTTGCCGGCGGGGTCGATGTCGAGCTCGACGTCCTGCATGGCGGGTTTGGCGTCGGTTTCGGGGTTGTAGCGGTAAATGCGGAACTTCATGCCAGCACCCACCCCGCCGTCATTGCGAGGCGCAGCCGAAGCAATCCAGAACGGTGCATGCTATCCGAGTATCTGTTCATACAAGTCACGCCAATCCGGATTCATCGACTCGATCATGGCTAGCTTCTTGGCCCTCGAGCCGCCCTTGATCTGCTTTTCACGCGTAATCGCGGCGTTCATGTCATCGGCGAGTTCGTAGTAGACCAGCATGTGTACGGAATATTTCTGCGTGAACCCAGGTGCCGCGTTGTTCTTGTGCTGCCAAACCCGCCTGACCAGGTCCGACGTCACCCCCGTATACAGCGTACCGTTCCGCTTGCTGGCCAGGATGTAAACCGCGGGCTGTCCAGGCGCACTCATCCGCAGGCATCCTGGATTGCTTCGGCTGCGCCTCGCAATGACAGCGCCTTCATCAATACACCCTCTCCTTAGGCCTGATCGATTCCACCGTCAGCGGCTTCAGCCGCACCGGCTTGGTGTCGACCTGGTCATCTTCGCGCGAATACAGCGTGTGCTTGAGCCAGCGTTCGTCATCGCGCCGCGGGAAGTCCTCGCGGGTGTGGGCGCCGCGGCTCTCGGTGCGGGCCAGCGCGGAGACCAGCGTCGCGCGCGCGACGCCCATCAGGTTCTCGAGCTCGAGCGCCTCGAGGCGCGCGGTGTTGAACACGCGGCTGGTGTCCTGCAAGCCGGCGTGCGCCAGGCGCGCTTCCAGCTCGTCCAGCTTGTCCAGACCCTCGCGCAACACCGCTTCGGTGCGGAACACGCCGGCGTGCGCCTGCATCGTGCGCCGCAGCTCGTCGGCGATCGCCGCGACGCGCTCGCCGCCCGGCCGCTCCCAGCGCGCGAGCCGCGCGCGGCCGGGCTCGGCGGCGTGCCCGGGCAAGGGGCGCGGATACGGGTTGTCGCGCAGGTACTCGAGCATGTGGCGGCCGGCGGCGCGGCCGAAGACGACGAGATCGAGCAGAGAGTTGCCGCCGAGCCGGTTGGCGCCGTGCACCGACACGCAGGCGCATTCGCCGACGGCGTAGAGGCCCGGCACCGGCTCCTCGGGACCGTAGTGCGCGGGGGCGACGACCTGGCCGTGCAGGTTGGTTGGGATGCCGCCCATCATGTAGTGCGCAGTCGGCGCGACCGGGATCGGCTGTCCGACCGGGTCGACGCCGGCGAAGCGGATCGACAGCTCGCGGATGCCGGGCAGCTTGGCAGCGATGGCCGCCTCGCCGAGGTGGTCGAGCTTGAGGTCGACGTAGTCGCCGCGCGCGCCGCAGCCGCGCCCTTCGGCGATCTCGATGGCGATCGCGCGCGCCACCACGTCGCGTCCGGCGAGATCCCTGGCATGCGGCGCGTAGCGCTCCATGAAGCGCTCGCCGTTCTTGTTGAGCAGATAACCGCCCTCGCCGCGCACCCCCTCGGTGATGAGGCAGCCGACGCCGGCGATGCCGGTGGGGTGGAACTGCCAGAACTCCATGTCCTGCAGCGGCAGGCCGGCGCGCAGCACCATGCCGAGGCCGTCGCCGGTGTTGATCATCGCGTTGCTGCTATTGCCGAACACGCGCCCTGCGCCGCCGGTGGCGAGCAGCGTCGCGCGCGCCTCGATCAGCAGCGGCTCGCCGGTCTCGATCGAGATCGCGGTGACGCCGAGGCAGTAGCCTTCCGCGTCGCGCACGAGGTCGAGCGCGAAGTATTCGTCGAAGAACTGCGTGCGATGCTTGATGTTCTGCTGGTAGAGCGTGTGCAGCAGCGCGTGGCCGGTGCGGTCGGCGGCGGCGCAGGTGCGGGTGGCCTGCTCGCCGCCGAAATTTTTCGACTGCCCGCCGAAGGGCCGCTGGTAGATCCTGCCGTCGTCGAGTCGCGAGAACGGCAGCCCCATGTGTTCGAGCTCGTAGACGGCGGAGGCCGCCTCGCGGCACATGAACTCGATCGCGTCCTGGTCGCCGAGCCAGTCGCCGCCCTTGACCGTGTCGTACATGTGCCATTCCCAGCGGTCGTCGTCGACGTTGGCGAGCGCGGCGGTGATGCCGCCCTGCGCCGACACCGTGTGCGAACGCGTGGGAAAGACCTTCGACACCACCGCGACCTTGTAGTCGGAGCGCGCGAGCTGCAGCGCGGCGCGCAGCCCGGCGCCGCCGCCGCCGACGATGAGCGCGTCGAAGCGGCGCGTGTTCATGCCGCGCTCCAGAGGATGGCGCCGAGCCACACGACGCTGCCCGCGAGGGTGGCGATCACCGCCAGGTAGAGCGCCAGCCGCACGCCGGTCGGGCGCACGTAGTCCATGAAGATGTCGCGCATCCCCACCCAGGCGTGCAGGGCGAGCGCCACCGCCGCGAGCAGCAGCAGCACGCGCGGCCAGCGCGGCGCGAACAGCGCCTGCCACTCGGCGAAGCCGGCAGGCTGCGGCGCGGCGAAATACAGCAGCAGGACGGGCAGCGTCAGGGCGAGCGCGACCGCGGTGGCGCGCTGCACGAGCCAGGTGCCGGTGCCGGTGCGCGAACCGGTGGCGGGCTTCATGCGAACAGCCTCCACGCGGCGGTCAGGGTCGCCAGCGCCGCGCCGAGCAGCACCGCCAGACTCGTCAGCCGCGCGCGCCTGAGGTCGACGCCCCAGTGCACGTCGAGTGCGAGGTGCCGCAAACCGGCGAGAAAATGATGCGCGAACGCCCAGACCAGCATCAGCATGCCGAAGCGCGCCAGCGGGTGCGCCAGCCAGTCGCGCGCCTGCGAGTAGCCCGCCTCGCCCGACAGCGACACCGACAGCGCCCACACGCCGAGCGGAACGGCGAGAAACAGCAGCGCCCCCGCCGCCCGGTGCAGGATCGACACCCATCCCGGCAGCGGCAGATGGATGCGCAGCAGATCGAGATGGACGGGGCGGCCGACCGGCTTCACGGCGCGTCGCGGATCAGATCAGGCGCGCCGGGCAGGCGCCTTGGCCTTTTTCGCGGCCGCCTTGGCCGGCTTCCTGCCCGCAGCCTTCGCGACGGCCTGCGGCACCCGCTCGGCGAGGCGCGGATCGAAGGGCTTGGGCAGGATGTATTCCGGGCCGAACTTGAGCTTCGTGAGCTTGTAGGCCTTCAGCACCGACGCCGGGACCTTCTCGCGCGCCAGTTCGGCCAGCGCGTGCACGGCGGCGATCAGCATGTCCTGGGTGATCTCCTTCGCGCGCGCGTCGAGCGCACCGCGGAAGATGAAGGGAAAGCCCAGCACGTTGTTGACCTGGTTGGGATAGTCCGAGCGCCCGGTCGCCATCACGAGGTCGTCGCGCGCGGCGTGGGCCTTCTCCGGCAGGATCTCGGGATTGGGGTTGGCGAGCGCGAAGACCACCGGCCTGTCGGCCATCGATTTCACCATCGCCGGGCTCACCAGGTCGGCGCCGGAGACGCCGACGAACACGTCGGCGCCCGTCATCGCCTCCTCGAGCGTGCGCAGCTTCGTCTGCCGCGCGTAGGCCTTCTTGAAGGCGTTGAGATCGGTGCGCCCCTTGTGCACCACGCCCTTGGAGTCGACCAGCAGGATGTTGCGTTTCTGCGCGCCCATCGCGACCAGCAGGTTCAGCGACGCAATGCCCGCGGCGCCGGCGCCGAGGCAGACGATCCTCGCCGTTTCCAGCGACTTGCCCTGCACGTGAAGGGCATTGAGCAGGCCGGCGCAGATGATGGTCGCGGTGCCGTGCTGGTCGTCGTGGAACACCGGGATGTCGAGCGACTTCTTCAGCGCGGCCTCGATCTCGAAGCAGTGCGGCGCGGCGATGTCCTCGAGATTGATGCCGCCAAACGTCGGCGCGATCGCCTCGACGACCTTGATGAAGTCCTGCGGCGTCTTGGCGTCTACCTCGATGTCGTAGACGTCGATGCCGGCGAACTGCTTGAACAGCACGCCCTTGCCTTCCATCACCGGCTTGGCGGCGAGCGGGCCACGGTCGCCGAGGCCGAGGATCGCGGTGCCGTCGGTGATCACCGCGACGAGGTTGCCCTTGTTCGTGTAGTCGTAGGCCCTGGCGGGGTTCTTAGCGATCTCGAGCACCGGCTGCGCGACGCCGGGCGTGTAGGCGAGCGAGAGGTCTTCCTGGGTCGAACAGGGCTTGGACGACTCGACCGAAAGCTTGCCGGGCTTGGGCAGGCGGTGGTAGTCGAGGGCTTTCTTCTTGAGGGCGGCTTTGCTCATGGCGGCGGGCACGGCTTGATGGACAAGCCCTCATTATCGCGGATTTATCCGCCTTTGCCGCCCACCGCGGCGAAACCGCTCAGCGCTTCCAGATCTTGAGCTGGGCGCGCAGCCGGGCGACCGCCTGCGAATGCAACTGGCAGACGCGCGATTCGGACACGCCGAGCACCGCGCCGATTTCCTTGAGGTTCATGTCCTGCTCGTAGTACATGCCCATCATGCTGCGCTCGCGCTCGGGCAGGTTGTGGATCGCCGCGACCAGGCTCGCGCGGAAGCCCTCGTCCTCGAGCACCGACAGCGGATCGCTGCTCCCGTCGGCGAGGTAGCGCTCCAGGAAGTTGGCGCTGTCCTCGTCGGAGAAATCCTCGTAGTAGAGCAGCTGCGAGCATTTCACGTCGCCGAGCATCGACTGGTACTGGTCGATCGGCATGCCGAGCTCGGCGGAGATCTCCTGCTCGGTCGGCGCCTTGCCGTTGCGTTGTTCGAGCCGGTGGATGGCCGCCTCGATCTGCCGCGACTTCTGCCGAACGTGGCGCGGCAACCAGTCCGCCTCGCGCAGCTCGTCGAGCATCGAGCCGCGGATGCGCTGGGTCGCATAGGATTCGAACTGCGCGCCCTGGGTGCCGTCGAAGCGGGCCACGGCATCCATCAGTCCGATCAGGCCGACCTGGATCAGGTCGTCGACTTCGACGCTGGCCGGCAGGCGCGCCATCATGTGATAAGCGATGCGCTTGACCAGCGGCGCATATTTGGTGATCTGTTCGTCTTGCGACGAGGGTTTACCAGCCATCAGGGGTTTCCTGTTATATGCGGGCCGTCCGGCCCGTCTCCTCGCTCGCCATTCTAACGGCAAGCGCCGCAAATGCATCAAGCTCGGCCGAAACGCTGTAAACGCACGCAGCAAACGCGGGCTCGAGGAACTGCCTGCACGCCGCCAGCAGGCGCGCACAGGTTGCGGCGTCACCGAGCAGGCCGACGCCGGCTGGCGTGCCGAGCGCAGACACGGTCTTCAGGAAGGCATAGCGCTCCATCAGCGCAGTCCCGCCCGCCGACACCTCGAGGACGATGACCTGTGCCGCGCCCGGAAGCGGCCGCCACGCCGCGGTGTCCGGGGCGGCGTCGATCAGCAGGCAGTCGTATTCCAGGGCTAGCCGCGCCAGCGCCGGCGCGTCGGCCTGCAGACCCGGCGCATGCCAGCCGTCGCCGTGCGGCAGCGGCAGCGTGTGCAGGCAGCCGCGTTCGACCTGCGCGCGCCAGTCGAACAGGCTGCGCGCGGACGACTCGGCGAACACCCGCCCGCCCGCGTCGACCAACAGTACCCTGCGGCCCTGCCGCTGCAGCGCCGCGGCGAGCCGTTGGGTCGATCGTGGGGAATCGAAAAAACAGTGGATGGCACGCAGCGGGCGCCGCGCGGCGCGTCGCCGCAGCCCTTCGGCCTGGTCAGCCTGCACCTGTGCCCGCCAGGGTGCTTGTGCCCGTCAGGGTGCTTGTGCCCGTCAGGGCAGTCATCCCCTGCGCTCCGACCGCTCGGCCTCGACCCCGGCGAACAGCGGCCAGTCCTCCGCCTCCAGCGCGTACGGGGTGGGCAGCTGGCCGCCCTTCAGCGCACGGTCGACCAGATAGGCGGCGTTGGGCGCGTGCAGGTCTTCCGGCACGCGCTGGCCGCCGCTGAGGTAGGCGAGCGGCAGGCGGTGGCGGATCAGGCTGTCGAGCGGCGCCCCGAGCAGCGGGGCCTCGTCGAGCTTGGTGAGGATGCAGGCAGCCGCGCCTTCGCCGAAGCGCGCCATCGCCTGCTCGACCGCCGCGCCCTGCTGGCTCGCTGCGATCACCGCCAGCCGGCGCACGCCGAGCGCGTCGAGCGCCTGGCCGTCGCGGGTGCGCGGGTCGGCCGGCGCGTGGCCGGCGGTGTCGATCAGGACCAGCTTTCTGCCGGCGAGTTCGGGCAGCAGCCGCGCCAGCTTCGCCTGGTCTTCGGCGACGTGCAGCGATACGCCGAGCAGGTCGGCGTACACGGCGAGCTGGGCCGACGCGCCGACGCGGTAGGCGTCGGCCGCGACCAGCGCGACCTGCGCGGCGCCGTGCGCGTCGACCCCGCGCGCCGCGAGCTTGGCGAGCGTCGTGGTCTTGCCCGAGCCGGTCGAGCCGACCAGGGCGTAGCGGCCGCCGATGGCGAGCGGGTCGGTTTCAGCCGCCTGCAGCGGCAGGTTGCGGATCAGTACCTGGCGCAGCCAGCGCTGCGCGGCGTCGGCGTCGAGCCCGCGCGGCAGCCGCGCGGCGACGGTGCGCGCGAGCGAACTGCCGAAGCCGGCGGCGAACAGCGTCTGCAGCAGCGCCACCCGCGCCGGGTCGCGCCGCCGCGTCGCGCCCCAGGCGAAACCGGCCAGCTGGTTCTGCAGCAGGCCGCGCAGGCGCGCGAGTTCCTGCAGGATGCGCGAGCTGCCGGCAGGATCGGCGGCGGCTTCGCCGAGCGCCGGCACCGCCAGTTCGCCGTAGGCGCTGGCGAGCATCTCGACGCCCTGCGGATGGGCCCGGGTGGACAGCACCACCGCGTCGTCGCCAAGCTCCCGGCGGATGCGCGCCAGCGCTTCGCGCGCATTGGCGGCGACGAAAACCCGCACGCTCAAGCGCCCTCCCGCATCGCCAGTTCAGTGGTCACCTGCACCATCTTGTCGGCCGGCACCTCGGCGTAGGCGATCACCGCCAGCCGCGGCTGGTTGCGCCGCAGCAGCCGCGACAGGATCGCGCGCAGGCCGGGCGAGGTCAGCAGCACCGGCGGATGGCCCGCCTCCTCCTGCTCGGCGAGCGCCTGCTCGGCCGCCTCGTTGAGCGCATCGAGCGTCGCCGGCGACAGCAGCGCCTCGCCCTCGTCGCCCATCTCGTTCAGCAGGCGCGTCTCGGTGGCCGCGGCGAGGCCGATCACGTCGAGCGTGTCGCCGCCTTCGAACAGGCGGTCGACGATGCTGCGCCCGAGCGCGGCGCGCACGGTTTCGACCAGGTCGTCGATCGCCTGGCTGGTCGGCGCGCGCGCGGCCAGCGTCTCGAACAGGGTGCGGGTGTCGCGGATCGAGACGTTCTCGGCGATCAGCTGCTGCAGCACCGCCTGCACGCTGGTGAGCGGCAGGTGGCGCGGCGTCACGTCCTCGACCAGGCCCGGATGGCTGCGCGACAGGGTGTCGAGCAGCTGCTGCACCTCGGTTCGGCCCAGGAGTTCGGGCGCGTGCTGGCGGAACACGGCCTCGACCCGGCGGGCGATCAGTTCGGCCGGCTCCAGCACCACGAAGCCGCGCAGCTCGGCCTCCTCGACGCGGCCGGCGTCGATCCAGACGCCGGCGCAGCCGGTCAGGGGATCGACGCCCGGTTCCCCGTCGAGGCGCCCCAGCACGTCGCCCATGTCGACCGCCAGCACCTGGCCGGACGGAATTTCGCCGTGCGCGACGTCGATCCCTTTCAGCGTGATGCGATAACTGCTGGGCTTGAGTTCGAGGTTGTCGCGCACGCGGATGAGCGGCACCACCAGCCCCATGTCGCTGGCGAAGCGGCGGCGCGCCTCGGTGATCCGGTTGAGCGCCGCGCCGCCCTGGGTGCGGTCGACCAGCGGAATCAGCCGGTAGCCGACTTCGAGCGCCAGTACGTCGACCGGCGGGATGTCGTCCCAGGTCACGTCGGCCGGCGCGGGCACCTCGTCGACCAGCGCCGGCGGCTCGGCCTCGAACACCGTGTTCTGCCGGCGCATCAGCCAGAAGCCGAGCGCGCCCAGCACCACTGCGATGGTCAGGAAGGCCAGATGCGGCGTGCCCGGAACGGCCCCCAGCGCGCCGAGCACCGCAGCGGCCACGTACAGCGTCTGCGGGCGCCCGAAGATCTGCGTGGAGAACTCGCGGCTGAGATCCTGTTCGCTCGACGCGCGGCTGACCACGATGCCGGCCGCGGTCGAAATGACCAGCGCCGGGATCTGCGTCACCAAGCCGTCGCCGACGGTCAGCAGCGCGTAGCGCGCGAGCGCCTCGCCGACGCCGAGCTCGTGCTGCAGCAGGCCCACCGCCACCCCGCCGACCAGGTTGACCAACAGGATCACGATGCCGGCGATGGCGTCGCCGCGCACGAACTTCGACGCGCCGTCCATCGCGCCGTAGAAGTCCGACTCGCGGCCGATCTCGGCGCGGCGCGCGCGCGCCTCGGTCTCGTTGATGAAGCCGGCGTTGAGGTCGGCATCCACCGCGAGCTGCTTGCCCGGCATCGAGTCGAGCGTGAAGCGCGCCGCGACCTCGGCGATGCGGCCGGCGCCCTTGGTGATGACGACGAAGTTGATGATGACGAGGATGAGGAAGACCACGAAGCCTACCGCGATGTTGCCGCCGACGAGGAAGTTGCCGAACGACTCGATCACCTTGCCCGCGGCGTCCGGCCCGGTGTGGCCCTGCATCAGGATGATGCGGGTCGACGCGACGTTGAGCGACAGGCGGAACAGCGTGGTCAGCAGGAGGACGGTGGGAAACACCGAGAAGTCGAGCGGGCGGCGCGCGTTCAGGCTCACCAGCATGACGATCATCGCCAGCGCGATGTTGAGCGTGAACAGCACGTCGAGCATGAGGGTGGGCAGCGGCAGCACCATCATCGCCAGGATCAGCAGCACCAGCACCGGCACCGCAAGCCGGCTCACCGGCATGCCCATCACCATCACGCCCTGCGCGTTCATCCGGCCACCTCGTCAATCGTCCTTGGCCGGGCGCTCGCCCCCTGCCCCGCCTGCTGCTGGCGTGCGCGCAGCTGCGCGCGCACTTCCGCCGGCAGTTCGGCCTCGCGTGCTTCGGCGAGGACTTCCTGCCAGGTCATCGCGTGCCGCCGCAGGTAGCGCCACCAGCGCCAGCCGGCGTCGAGCGCCGCCACCAGCGCCAGCGCCCCCGCAAATGCCAGCACGCCGCGGCCCACCCAGGCGGCTGCATCGGGCAACGCCGCGCGCCCGCGCTCCGCCGGCAGGTCCGACCAGCCGCTTGCCAGCGCCCACCACACCACGACGCCCGCGACCAGCAGTTTCAGCAGCGCGAGCATCGCGTCGAACCAAGCGTCGGCCGACAGGAGACGGGAGAAGGCCTTGAAGGGATGGGCACGGCCGAGGTCGGCGCGCGCGGCCGCAGGTGCGTACACCCAGCCGGAGAGCAGCATCGGCGCCACCAGCCCGGTGGCGAAAGCCGCGGCGAGCACGGGCAGCAGCGCCCACAGCACGGCTTGCGCCGACTCGAGGAAAAGCGGAGACAAGGGCCGGGCGGGCTGAGCGAGCGCCGCCGGGATCAGGTCCTGCAGCGCGATCAGCAGGCGCGGCGCCTGCCAGCCGAGCACGCCGAGCGATGCGAGGAGGACCAGCCATGCCGTGAGCTCGCGGGAACGGGGGACGTCGCCCGCGCGTCGCGCTTCCTGCAGGCGCTTCGGACTCGCCGGTTCGGTACGGGAAAGATCGGGCTCCTCGGCCATGCTTGCCTCAAGTTTTGGAGGAGTCTAGCACGAGGCGGGGGCGGCTTTTCCACGGCAGCGCCGAGGGGCGCGGTCGCCTGCTGAGTCACGCACCCTTGGCGCCCGTCACGGCGTGCGGCGTCGACGGTTCGCTGCAGGACGACGCGGACTGCAGCAAACAGGAGATGATGGGCGGACGCTCACCGGAGCCGCCCGCCTCGGGAGCGTTGCAGGAAGCCGCCGATCAGGTCGGCCCGATACGGATCAGCTGACCTCGTCGATCCACGCCATCTGGATCGCTTCGAGGATCTTCTCGCCCGAGTGGTTGGGGTCGTCGTCGAAGTCTGGCAGTTCCATCACCCAGTTATGCAGGTCGGTGAAGCGGATGGTGCGCGGGTCGATTTCAGGGTGCGCTTCGGCGAGTTCGATGGCGATATCGAGGGAATCCGTCCACTTCATATCAATGACCTTCCTTGACCATGTTGATGGTGTACTTGGGGATTTCGATCACCAGGTCGCTGCTGTTCACGCGCGCCTGGCAGGACAGCCGCGACTGCGGCTCGAGCCCCCAGGCCTTGTCGAGCAGGTCGTCCTCGTCCTCGGTGGAGGCCTCGAGCGAGTCGAAGCCCTCGCGCACGATGACGTGGCAGGTGGTGCAGGCGCAGGATTTCTCGCAGGCATGCTCGATCTCGACGCCGTTGGCGAGCAGGGTGTCGCAGATGGTGTCGCCGGGCCTGGCGTCGATGACGGCACCTTCGGGACAGAGTTCGACGTGGGGCAGTACGATGAGTTGGGGCATGGTGTTCCGGCCGGGTCAGGCCGCTTTGGATTGTCGGCTGGGCAGCGCCTGCAGCACGCCGTCCCAGAATTGCATGCGGGCGTCGACCGCAGCCTCGGCCGCCGCCTCGGCCTCGCGCCACTTCGCCGCGTCACCGCCGCACAGCGCACCGAGGAGCCGCAGCGACAGGGGCGCGTGGAAGTCCTCATCCAGGTGGACGTGGCGGTTGAGGTAGTAGTGGAAGCTCGGAGCCTGCGCCTCGGTCACCGCCATGCGTGCGAGGAAGGCGCGGAACATCGACGGGATGACATGCTCGCGTCCGAGCGCCAGCGCGGCTGCGACGGCGTGCGGCCTGCCGCTGTCGATGAAGCCGAAGGTGGTGCGGGTGAACGTGGCGGCCGGCGCCGGTGCGAGCCCCGAGGCGAGCGCGGCGTCGATGCCCTGCTCGCCCGCCAGCTCCACGAAGCGCGCCGGCACGTCGGCGTCGGCACCGACCTCGCGCATCGCCGCGAGATACAGCATGAAGTGGCTGGTGAAACCTTCCTGCCCCGGCAGGCCGACGTCGGTTTCCTCCTCCAGCACCAGCTCGTTGATGAAGCGCTGGACCGAAGCGTCCTTGCCAGGCGTCCACGGCCAGCGCGCCGGCGCGACCTGATGCTGCAGGTACTTGATCAGCGACATGAAGTCCCACACCGAATAGACGTGGTGCTGCATGAACACGCGCAGGTCGTCGAGCGACGCGACGGCGGCGTAGATCGGGTGGGCTTCGAGCTTCACCCGCAGGGATTCGATGAAATCGTCGTTCAGCATGAAGGTAGCCTGCTCAGCCAAAGGTTTCCAGTTTCTGCCCGGCCATGGCGCGGCGCACGTTCTGGTCCATGCGGCGCTGGGCGAATTCGGTCGTGGCGGCGTTCAGCGCCTCGACGCCGCGCTTGATGGCCTGATGATCGGTGCCGGCAAGCAGTTTTTCAAGGTCGGCGATGCTCGCCTCGATCGCGGCGGTCTCTTCCGCATTCAGGAGCGCGCCGTCCTCCGCGAGCGCCGCACGGGTGGCCGCGATCAGCCCCTGCGCGTCGACGATCTGCTCGTTGAGCGCACGCGCGTACATGTCGCCCTTGGCATGGGTGAAGGCATCCTTCAGCATGCGCGTGATCTCCTCGTCGCCGAGGCCGTACGACGGCTTGACCTGCACGCTCGCCTCGACGCCGCTGCTCTGCTCGCGTGCCGACACCGACAAGAGGCCGTCGGCGTCGACCTGGAAGGTGACGCGGATGCGCGCCGCGCCCGCCACCATCGGCGGGATGCCGCGCAGCTCGAAGCGCGCCAGCGAGCGGCAGTCGGCGGCGAGCTCGCGCTCGCCCTGCAGCACGTGGACGCTCATCGCGGTCTGGCCGTCCTTGAAGGTGGTGAAATCCTGCGCCCGCGCGGTCGGAATCGTGGTGTTGCGCGGGATGACCTTCTCGGTCAGGCCGCCCATGGTCTCGAGGCCGAGCGACAGGGGAATGACGTCGAGCAGCAGCCAGTCTTCGCCGCCACGGTTTCCCGCCAGCACGTCGGCCTGGGTGGCTGCGCCGAGCGCGACCACCTTGTCGGGATCGAGGTTGGTGAGCGGGGTCTGCTTGAAGAAATCGGCCACGGCCTGGCGGATGCACGGCATGCGGGTCGAGCCGCCGACCATCACCACGCCCTTCACCTCGTCGGCCGACAGGCCGGCGTCGCGCAGCGCCTTGCGCGTCGGCGCCAGCGTCTTGCTGACGAGGCTCGCGGTCATCTTGTTGAACTCGGCCTGGGTCAGCGTCGCATCCATCATCTCGCCGGTCGACAGCACGGCGGTGACCCGCACCTCGGTGTGCTCGGTCAGCGCCTCCTTGGCGTCGCGCGCCTTGGTCAGCAGCAGCCGCGCGTCGCCCGCCGACAGCGGCGCGAAGCGCCCCTGCTCGAGCATCCAGCAGAAGATGCGCTGGTCGAAATCGTCGCCGCCGAGCGCCGAGTCGCCGTTGGTGGCGAGCACCTCGAACACGCCCTTGGAGAGCTTGAGGATGGATATGTCGAAGGTGCCGCCGCCGAGGTCGTAGACGGCGTAGACGCCCTCGGAGCCGTTGTCGAGGCCGTAGGCGATCGCCGCCGCGGTCGGCTCGTTCAGCAGGCGCAGCACGTTGAGGCCGGCGAGCTGCGCCGCGTCCTTGGTCGCCTGGCGCTGGGCGTCGTCGAAGTAGGCCGGCACCGTGATCACCGCGCCGACGAGTTCGCCGCCCATCGCCGCTTCGGCACGTTGGCGCAGCACCCTGAGGATCTCGGCCGACACTTCGACCGGGCTCTTCACGCCCGCCGCGGTCTTCAACTGCACCATGCCGGGCGCGTCGACGAAGCGGTAAGGCAGGCTGGCGATGTCGTCGATGTCGGCGATGCCGCGCCCCATGAAGCGCTTGACCGACACGACGGTGTTGTGGGGGTCGGCATTCTGCGCGGACTGCGCCGTGTAGCCGACATCGACCTTGCCGTCGGGGTGGTAGCGCACCACCGAGGGCAGCAGCGACCGCCCCGCCTCGTCGTCGAGCACGACGGCGAGGCCCGAGCGCACCGTTGCCACCAGGGAATTGGTCGTCCCCAGATCGATGCCGACCGCCAGCCGATGCTGGTGCGGGGCGGTCGACAGGCCGGGTTCGGAAATCTGCAGCAGGGCCATGTCTTAGCTCTCGAGTTCTTCGTATACGTCGCCGACTTCGGCGATGAGTTTGTCCATGAAGCGCAGCTGGCGCACGGCTTCGGTGGCGGCTTCGAAGTCGTGGGCCCGGTCGATCAGGTCACCGAGCTGCGCTTCGATGCGGCGGTGCGTCGCGCGCAGGTCGTCGGTCAGCGCGTCGAGCGCAGCCACGCTCTTGCCGGCGCGCGCCTCGTCGATCGCCTCGCGCCACTCCATCTGCTGCATCAGGAAGGCCGGCGCCATCCGCGTGTTGCCGGCGTGCAGCGCGTCGATGCCCTGCAGGCTCAGCAGATAGACGCCGCGGTTCACCGGATGCCTGAGCGTCTGGTAGGCCTCGTTCACCTGGGTCGCCCATTGCATCGCCACCCGCTGCTCGCTCTCGGGCTTCGCCGCGAAACGGTCCGGATGGACGGCCGCCTGCAATTCCCGGTAGGCGGTGTCGAGCCTGTCCCGATCCAGCGCATACGCGGCGGGGAGTCCGAACAGTTCGAAGTGGTTGCGAGTTAAATCCATTATCAGGGATCAGGAATCAGGGGTCAGGATTCAGGGGGCTTCGTGCTGCGCGCTGTTTCTGCAACGCCGCCGGGGGCCGCACAAGAGCCCTGACCCCTGAATCCCGCCCCCTGCCCCCTTAAACGTTGAACGACTCGCCGCAGCCGCACTCGTTCTTCACGTTCGGGTTGTTGAACTTGAAGCCCTCGTTCAGGCCTTCGCGGGCATAGTCGAGCTCGGTGCCGTCGATGTAGGCCAGGCTCTTGGGATCGACGAAGACCGTGACGCCATGGCTCACGAACACCTCGTCGCCCTCGGGCACCTCGTCGGCGAACTCGAGCTTGTAGGCCATCCCCGAGCAGCCGGTGGTGCGCACGCCGAGGCGGATGCCGACGCCCTTGCCGCGCTTGGCGAGGAAGTTCGTGACGTGCTGCGCTGCGCGTTCGGAAAGCGTGACCGCCATGATTTACTCCTGACTGTGCTTCTGCTTGTAGTCGGCGACTGCGGCCTTGATCGCGTCCTCGGCGAGGATCGAGCAGTGGATCTTCACCGGCGGCAGCGCGAGCTCCTCGGCAATGGCGGTGTTCTTGATCTCCATCGCCTGATCGAGGGTCTTGCCCTTGACCCATTCGGTGACCAGCGAGGACGAGGCGATCGCCGAACCGCAGCCGTAGGTCTTGAACTTGGCATCCTCGATCAAGCCGTCCTTGCCGACCTTGATCTGCAGCTTCATCACGTCGCCGCAGGCGGGCGCCCCGACCATGCCGGTGCCGACGTCCTCGTCTTCCTTGCCGAAGGAGCCGACGTTGCGGGGGTTTTCGTAATGGTCGAGTACTTTATCGCTGTAAGACATGTTTCGCTCCTTTTAGTCGCTAGGTAGGGGTTGGGGGCCAGGATCCAGGGGCCAGGGACTGTTGCGGTGCGTGCACCGCCTTTCAATTCGGNNGCCCCTGCAGTTCAGTGTGCAGCCCACTGCACGGTATTCAGGTCGATGCCTTCCTTGAACATCTCCCACAGCGGGGAAAGCTCGCGCAGCTTGCCGATCTTCTCGTGCAGCAGCTTGATGGCGTAGTCGACTTCTTCCTCGGTGGTGAAACGGCCGATCGAAAAGCGGATCGAGCTGTGCGCCAGTTCGTCGCTGCGGCCGAGCGCGCGCAGCACGTAGGACGGCTCGAGGCTGGCGGAGGTGCACGCCGAGCCCGACGACACGGCCAGGTCCTTGATCGCCATGATCAGCGACTCGCCCTCGACGAAGTTGAAGCTGACGTTGAGGTTGTGCGGCACGCGCTGGTCCATGTCGCCGTTGAGGTGCACTTCCTCGATGTCCTTGAGGCCGGCATAAAGGCGGTCGCGCAGCATGCGGATGCGCTCGTTCTCCGCAGCCATTTCCTCTTTCGCGATGCGGAACGCCTCGCCCATGCCGACGATCTGGTGTGTCGCCAGGGTGCCGGAACGCATGCCGCGCTCATGGCCGCCACCGTGCATCTGCGCCTCGAGGCGGATGCGCGGCTTGCGGCGCACGTACAGCGCGCCGACGCCCTTCGGGCCGTAGGTCTTGTGCGCCGAGAACGACATCAGGTCGACCGGCAGCTTGGACAGGTCGATCGGCATCTTGCCGGTGGCCTGCGCGGCGTCGACGTGGAAGATCACGCCCTTCTCGCGGCAGATCTTGCCGAGGGCGTCGATGTCCTGGATCACGCCGATCTCGTTGTTGACCGCCATCACCGAAGCCAGCACGGTGTCGGGGCGGATCGCGGCGCGGAACTCGTCCAGATCCAGCAGGCCGTTTTCCTTGACGTTCAGATAGGTCGCCTCGAAGCCCTGGCGCTCCATCTCGCGGACGGTGTCGAGCACGGCCTTGTGCTCGGTGCGCACGGTGATGATGTGCTTGCCCTTGGTGCCGGAGTAGAAATGGCCGGCACCCTTGATGGCGAGGTTGTTCGACTCGGTGGCGCCCGAGGTGAACACGATCTCTTTCGGGTCCGCACCGACCAGGGCGGCGATGTGGCCGCGTGCCTCCTCGACCGCCTTCTCGGCCTCCCAGCCATAGGGATGCGAGCGCGACGCCGGATTGCCGAAATGCTCGGTCAGGTAGGGAATCATCTTTTCGGCCACGCGGGGGTCGACCGGGGTGGTGGCGGAATAGTCGAAATAGATTGTCTTCATCGTTTTGCCTTGGTTGAATCGCTCAAACAGCCGCCGTCAGTTTCGGCGCGCGGCGGTCCTGCAGGACCTTTTCCTTGCATTCGTCCTGCTTGGCCACCAGCGAGGCCAGCGTGACGTTGTCGAGGTAATCGTAGATGTGCGCGTTGAGGCCGACCCACAGGTCGTGCGTCAGGCACCGGTGCTCGTCATGGCAGTTCTCCTTGCCGCCGCACTGGGTCGCGTCGATGGGCTCGTCGACCGCGCGGATGATGTCGGCCACGGTGACGTCGTCGAGCGCGCGGGCGAGATAATAACCGCCGCCCGGCCCGCGCACGCTTTCGACCAGCTCGTGCCGGCGCAGACGGCTGAACAGCTGCTCCAGATACGACAGGGATATGTCCTGGCGCTCGCTGATTCCGGCCAGCGTCACCGGATTCTTGCCCCCGCGCAACGCCAGGTCCAGCATGGCGGTGACGGCAAAGCGCCCCTTGGTGGTCAGTCTCATGACGGTTCTCCTGAAATTTCACTCGAACTATAAAATACCCGAGCATTTCAGTCAACTACTTACCCAAGTAATTCAGTCAACTATTTTGTTCAGATAGTTCGGGTCGAAATCGTCGGGCTTGTCCTGCCCGGCGGGCAGGCCCGCCCCCAGCTTTTCCAGTTGCGCCAGGACCAGGTCGAGCCGGTGGTCGATGTGGGCCGAATGGTCGATCAGCCCATGGATCGCCTTGACCATCGGGTCGTTCATGTCGGCCGAGATCGCATAGGCGGAGAAGCCGAGCTTCTCCGCCTGCTCGCTGCGCTGCTTCTCGACCGCGCGGTCGAGGATGCGCGCCGGGATGCCGACCGCGGTGGCGTCGTCCGGCACGTCCTTGACCACCACGGCGTTGGAGCCGATGCGCGCGTTGGCCCCGATGGTGATCGGGCCGAGGATCTTGGCGCCCGCCCCCACCACCACGCCGTTCATCAGCGTGGGATGGCGCTTGCCCTTGTTCCACGAGGTGCCGCCGAGCGTGACGCCGTGGTACAGCGTGCAGTCGTCGCCGATTTCGGCGGTCTCGCCCACCACCACCCCCATGCCGTGGTCGATGAAGACGCGGCGGCCGATGGTGGCGCCCGGGTGGATCTCGATGCCGGTGAGCCAGCGGCCAAGGTGCGAAATGAAGCGCGCCAGCCACTTCCAGCCCATGCGCCACAGCGTGTTCGCCAGACGGTGCACGACCATGGCGTGGAAGCCCGGGTAGGTGGTGACGACCTCGAAGGTCGAACGCGCCGCCGGGTCGCGGTCGAACACGACGGCGACGTCTTCCTTGAGTTGGCTGATGAGGCTCATGCGCGGAGAATGCTTTTTCCGAGTAATTTAGTCAACTATTGCGGGTTTCGGTTCCGGGGCGCCGCCTTGGCTTCCTGCGCGGCCGTAAGGATGCCGCGCAGGATGTTCACCTCCTCCTTCGCCAGCCGCGTGCGCGAGAACAGCCGGCGCAGCTTGAGCATCAGCTTGCCGGGCGAACCGGGATTGAGGAACTCGAGTTCGCCGAGCGCGGTTTCCAGGTGGACGTAGAACTTTTCCATCTCGTCGCCGCTCGCCGCGTCGATTTCGGGTTGCGGCCAGGCGGCACGTCCGAGCCAGGCCTGCCGGAGCTCGTAGCTCAGCACCTGCACGGCCGCGGCGAGGTTGAGCGAGCTGTAGTCGGGGTTGGCGGGGATCGTCACCAGCCCCTGGCACAGGCTCAGCTCCTCGTTGGACAGCCCGCTGGTCTCGTTGCCGAACACCAGCGCCACCGGTGCGGCCTGCGCCTCGCCGAGCAGGCGGGCGGCCGCCTCGGGCGGCGTCAGCACCTCGGCCACGATGTCGCGCCGACGCGCCGAAACGCCGAGCGCCAGGGTGGTGCCGGCGAGCGCCTCGGCGAGCGTCGTGCACACCGTCGCGTTTTCCAGTACGTCGGCCGCGCCCGAGGCCATGGCGTCCGCCTGGCTGTTGGGGAAAACCGCGGGGTCGACGAGGGTCAGATGCGACAGCCCCATCGTCTTCATCGCCCGTGCCGCGGCGCCGATATTTCCGGGATGGCTGGTGCGCGCCAGCACGATGCGGATGTTGGCGAGAAGTTTCGGGTCTGACGGGGTCATCAAGTAAAATAGCGGGCTCGTTCTTTGAATCGTTTGCCAGACATCATGCATCCCATGCTCAACACGGCGGTGAAGGCCGCTCGCAAGGCGGGGGCGATCATCAATCGCGCCTCGCTCGACCTCGACCAGCTCACCGTGCGGAGCAAACAGGATCGCGATTACGTCAGCGAAGTCGACCAGATGGCCGAGCGCGCCATCATCGAAACCCTGCTCGACGCCTATCCAAACCACGGGATTCTAGCAGAGGAGTCCGGCGCCGCCGACGCCAAGAACGGCGAGGACTTCGTCTGGATCATCGACCCGCTCGACGGCACCACCAACTTCCTCCACGGCCTGCCGCAGTACTCGGTCTCCATCGCGCTCAAGCACAAGGGCCAGATCACCCAGGCCGTGGTGTTCGACCCGGCGCGCAACGAACTCTTCACCGCCAGCCGCGGCCGCGGCGCCACGCTCAACGACCGCCGTATCCGCACCAGCAAGCGCAGCAAGCTGTCGGAGTGCCTGATCGGCACCGGCTTCCCGTTCCGCGACTTCAGCTTCGCCGAGGCCTACCTCAACATGTTCCGCGACATGATGAAGGCCACCTCGGGCCTGCGTCGTCCCGGTTCGGCCGCGCTCGACCTCGCCTGGGTCGCCTGCGGACGCTACGACGGCTTCTGGGAAATGCACCTGAAGCCCTGGGATCTCGCCGCCGGCAGCCTGATCGCCCAGGAGTCCGGCGCGCTGGTCGGCAATTTCATGGGCGACGAGGGCTTCCTCGAGTCCGGCAACATCGTCGCCGGCAACCCCAAGGTGTTCGCGCAGATGCTGCAGATCATCGCGCCGCACCTGCCGCCCGAACTGAAGGTCTGATCCAGGCGCCTGCTTCATGACCGTCGCCAGGGAGCCCGCCGCCCACACGCCGATGATGCAGCAGTACCTCGGCATCAAGGCGCAGCATCCCGACATGCTGCTGTTCTACCGCATGGGCGACTTCTACGAGCTGTTCTTCGACGACGCCGAGAAGGCGGCGCGGCTGCTCAACATCACCCTCACCACCCGCGGCGCGTCGGCCGGCACCCCGATCAGAATGGCGGGCGTGCCCTACCACAGCGCCGAGCAGTACCTCGCGCGCCTCTTGAAGCTCGGCGAATCGGTGGTGATCGCCGAGCAGGTCGGCGACCCGGCGACGTCGAAGGGCCCGGTGGAGCGCCAGGTCACGCGCATCGTCACCCCCGGCACGCTGACTGATTCGGGGCTTCTGGACGAGACGCGCGACACCCTGATCCTCGCGATCGCCCCGGGCCCGGCCAACCCGGCAACCGCTGCCACGCTCGGCATCGCCTGGCTCAACCTCGCCGCCGGGCGCTTCCAGGTCAGCGAATGCCAGGCCTCCGCCCTGCCCGCCCTGCTCGCGCGCATCCGCCCCGCGGAGATCCTCGCGCCGGACGATTTCGCGCTCGACGCCCCCTGCGCGGTCCGTCGCCTTGCGCCGTGGCAGTTCGATTCGGACAGTGCCGAGGCGCGGCTCGCGCAGCAGTTCGGCAGCCGTGACCTCGCGGGCTTCGGCGTCGCCGACCTGCCGCTCGCGATCGCGGCGGCGGGCGCGCTGCTCGACTACATCCAGGCCACGCAGCGCACCGCGCTACCGCACCTGCAGGCGATCCACGCCGAGCGGGACAGCGACTTCGTCCAGCTCGACGCGGCCACCCGGCGGAACCTGGAACTCACCGAAACGCTGCGCGGCGAGGCGGCGCCGACGCTGTTGTCGGTGCTCGACACCACCGCCACCGGCATGGGCACGCGCCTGCTCAGGCACTGGCTGCACCATCCGCTGCGCGACCGAGAAATCCTGACCCGGCGGCGCGACGCCATCGGCGTGCTCGCCGAGGCGCCGGACACGGCCACTGCCCTCGCCCGCGTGCTCAGAAGCTGCGCCGACGTCGAGCGGATCAGCGGCCGGATCGCGCTGAAGAACACCCGACCGCGCGACCTCTCCGGACTGCGCGACACCCTCGCGCTGCTGCCCGACCTGGCGGGCGCGCTGCCCGACGACCACGGGCGGCTGTCGGCGCTCAAGGTTTCGCTCGCCGCGCGCCCGGACCTGCATGCCCTGCTCGCCCGAGCGGTCCAGCCCGAACCGGCCAGCGTGCTGCGCGAAGGCGGCGTGATCGCCGACGGCTACGACGCCGAACTCGACGAATTGCGGGCGCTGACGCGCGATGCCGGCGCCTTCCTGCTGGAGCTCGAGACGCGCGAGCGCACGCGCACCGGCATCGCCACTTTGAAAGTGGAATACAACAAGGTGCACGGCTTCTACATCGAGGTGAGCCGGGCGCAGGCGGACAAGGTGGCGGTGCCCGACGACTACCGCCGCCGGCAGACGCTGAAGAACGCCGAGCGCTACATCACGCCCGAGCTCAAGGCCTTCGAGGACAAGGCCCTGTCGGCGCAGGAACGTGCGCTGGCGCGCGAGAAGGCGCTGTTCGACGCACTGCTCGACACCCTCACGCCGCACGTGCCCGCCCTGCTGGCCATCGCTGCGGCGCTCGCCGAGATCGACGTGCTGGCGAGCCAGGCCGAGCGCGCGGGCACGCTGAAGCTGTGCCCGGCCGAGTACACCAGCGAACCCGGCATCGTCGTCCGCGGCGGCCGCCACCCGGTGGTCGAGGCGCAGGTCGACCATTTCATCCCCAACGACGTCACGCTCAACCGCACGCGGCAGATGCTGCTGATCACCGGCCCCAACATGGGCGGCAAGTCGACCTACATGCGGCAAGTCGCGCTGATCACGCTGATGGGGTGTTGCGGCCTGTGGGTGCCGGCCAGTTCCGCGCGGCTCGGCGAGGTGGACCAGATCTTCACCCGCATCGGCGCGTCGGACGACCTCGCCGGCGGGCGGTCGACCTTCATGGTCGAGATGACCGAGACCGCGCACATCCTGCACAACGCCAGCGCCAACAGCCTGGTCTTGCTCGACGAAATCGGCCGCGGCACCTCGACCTTCGACGGCCTCGCGCTAGCGTGGGCGGTGGCGCGCCACCTGGTCACCGCGACGCGCGCGTTCACCCTGTTCGCCACCCACTATTTCGAGCTGACGCAGCTCGCGCAGGAGTTCCGCCAGCTCGCCAACGTGCATCTGGACGCCAAGGAGCACGGCACCGACCTGGTGTTCCTGCACGCAGTCGAGGAAGGCCCGGCCTCGCAGAGCTACGGCATCCAGGTCGCCCGGCTGGCCGGCGTGCCGAGCCCGGTCATCCACGCGGCGCGGCGCCACCTGCGCGAACTCGAGGACGCGCAGCTGCAGCCCGGCCCGCAGGGCGACCTGTTCGCCGCGCACCTGCCCAACGACGAACCGCCGCCGCACCCCGCGCTCGACCAGCTGCGCGAGCTCGATCCCGACACGCTCACGCCGAAGGCGGCGCTGGACATGCTCTACGCGTTGAAGGCGCTGACGGATACCGCGGCGTGAGCACCCGAAGACCATGAAGACCTTGCGCGTGGACGCCGCGGCGCTCGGCCTCGACTTCGACGCCGCGCTGAAACTGGCGGCGGCCATCGCCGCGCAGCAGTTGGGCGACGACACGATGCTGTTGAGCTGGTACGACCGCGAACGCGGTCTGGAGTCACCGGCGGGCGTCTCCGAATGCCACGAAGGCTGCGCGACCAAGGGGTCGTGGGACTATGCGCTGAACCGCGGCGCGCGGCTGGCGGTGGAATTCGAGGCCGGCCGCTTCACTTTCTGCTTTCTCTAGGCCCCCGCCACGACCCGCACCGTCCGGCCCAGGCACGTCACCGTCTGGCCTGCGCGGATCTTCGCCGTCTTGCGGCTCTCCGGCCGGCCGTCGACGCTGGCCTCGCCGCTGGCGATCAGCAGCTTGCCCTGCCCCCCGCTGTCGGCGATGCCGGCGAGCTTGAGCAGGTCGCACAACGCGACGTGCTCGCCGCGCAAAGTGAATTCGAGGGTTTCCATGGGCTCAGGCGCCGCGGCGGCGCCACAGGTAGCGGTAGACGAAGCCCGGGTAGGCGAACACCACGAACAGCGACGCGTTGACCGCGTAGAACTCCCAGTTCTGCCTGTGGACGGCGCCGAGCTTGCCCTCCAGCAGCCATGCGATGCCGCCGACCACGAAGAACAGCACCGCAAGCTCCAGCAGGCGCCAGGCGAAGGTCTTGCTGCCGGCCTTGGGTTTGACGACGAAGAAGATGCGCTCGACGAGGAACGGGAGGTTGGCGGCGACGAAGGCCAGAATCAGCAACAGGGTGGTGGAGAAGTTCACGGGGATTCCAAAGCTAGGCGACGCCGGAGCAGACCCGCTCCGGCCAGGGTTGGTTCACGACTGCGGGTTCAAAACGACGATCCGATGGCGTGCATGCACACGGCCATCAGCGGCTGCGGCAGGATGCCGAGCGCGAGCACCGCGAGTCCGTTGGCCGACATGATGACACGGACGTCGGGGCTCGCGGCGATCGGGCTGGTGTCGTGGGGCGCGTCGAAGTACATCAGCTTGACGATGCGCAGGTAGTAGAAGGCCCCGATCAGCGAGAACAGCACCGCTGCGACCGCCAGCCACACGTAGCCGATCTCGACCACGGCCTGCAGCACAGCCAGCTTGGCATAGAAGCCGACGGTCGGCGGGATGCCCGCCATCGAGAACATCAAGAGCAGCATCAGGAAGGCGAGCCACGGGCTGCGGCGGTTCAGCCCCTTGAAGTCGTCGAGCTGGTCGGCCTCGAAGCCGGCGCGCGACAGCAGCAGGATCATGCCGAAGCCGCCCAGGCTCATCAGCGCGTACACCAGCACGTAGAACATGGCGCTGCCGTAGCCGCTCTGCGAGCCGGCGAGGATGCCGAGCAGCATGAAGCCCATGTGCGAGATGGTCGAATACGCCAGCATCCGCTTCAGGTTGGACTGCGCGATCGCCGCGATGTTGCCGAGCGCCATCGACAGGACCGCCAGGATCACCAGCATGTCGCGCCATTCGGCCACCTGCGATTCCAGCCCCTGCCCGAGGATGCGCACGACGAAGACGAACGCCGCGATCTTGGGCGCCGAGCCGATGAAAAGCGTCACCGCGGTCGGCGCGCCGTGGTAGACGTCGGGCACCCACATGTGGAACGGCACCGCGCCGAGCTTGAACGCCAGGCCGGCGACGATGAAGACGATGCCGAACACCAGCGGGATGCGCAGATCGGTGCCATCCGCCAGCGCATGCGACATATCGGCCAGCGCCAGCGAGCCGGTCACGCCGTAGATCATCGACATGCCGTACAACAGCATGCCCGAGGCCAGCGCGCCGAGCACGAAGTACTTCATCGCCGCCTCGGTCGCCACGCTGGAGTCGCGCTGCAGCGCGACCATGGCGTAGAGGGAAAGCGACAGCAACTCGAGGCCCAGGTAGAGCGTGAGGAAATGGCTGGCCGACACCATCACCATCATGCCGAGCAGCGCGAACAGCGCCAGCACGAAGAACTCGCCCTTGTAGAGCCCGCGCGCCTGCAGGTAGTCACGCGAATAGACCAGGCCGACCGCGACGGTGAGATAGAGGAAGAGCTTGAGCGCGTCCGACAGCGGGTCGTCGATGAAGAGTCCACCGAGGGCGAGCTCAGGCATGCCGGAAAAATCGCGCAGGGTCAGGAAGGCCGCCCCGGCGAGCGTCACGAGCGAGAGTGCATAGGCGACATAGCGCCTGCCCTCGCCGAGCGCGGCGTCGGTGACCAGGATCAGCGAAACCATCGCCAGCACGAAGATCTCGGGCAGGGCGGGTGCGAATTGATTGAGGAAGTCGCTCATCTCGTGACCTTAGGGCAGTTTGCTCTGGGCGACGTGCGCAAGCAGTTCGACCACCGATACGTGCATCACGTCGGTGAACGGCTTCGGGTACAGGCCCATGGCGAGCACGCAGACGGCGAGCACGCCGAGCAGAACGATCTCGCGCGCATTGATGTCCTGCATTGTTTCGACGTGCGGGTTGGTGACGCTGCCGAACACGACCCGCTTGTACATCCACAGCGTGTATGCGGCACCGAAAATCAGGGTGGTGGCGGCGACGAAGGCGAACCAGAAATTGACCTTGACGGCCGCCATGATGACCATGAACTCGCCGACGAAGCCGCTGGTCGCGGGCAGGCCGGCGTTGGCCATGGCGAACAGCATGAAGAAGGCGGCGAACACCGGCATCCTGTTGACCAGTCCGCCGTAATCCTTGATCTGGCGAGAATGCAGGCGGTCGTACATCACCCCGATGCAGAGGAAAAGCGCCGCCGAGACGAAGCCGTGCGAGACCATCTGCACCAGTCCGCCCTCGACGCCGAGCGGGCTGAACATGAAGAAGCCGAGGGTGACGAAGCCCATGTGCGCGATCGACGAGTAGGCGATGAGCTTCTTCATGTCGGCCTGCACCAGCGCGACCAGGCCGATGTACGCGACCGCGATCAGCGACAGCGTGATAACGAGCCAGGCGAGTTCGTGGGCGGCGTCCGGGACGATCGGCAGGATGAAGCGCAGGAAGCCGTAGGCGCCGACCTTCAGCGTGATCGCCGCCAGCACCACCGAGCCGCCGGTGGGCGCCTCGACGTGGGCGTCTGGCAGCCAGGTGTGCACCGGCCACATCGGCACCTTGACGCCGAAGGCCAGCAGGAAGGCGAGGAACATCAGCGTCTGCGCCGTCATCCCGAGCGGCGTGGCATGCCAGGTCTGGATGTCGAAGCTGCCGCCCGACTGGAAATAGAGGTAGAGAAAGGACACCAGCATCAGCAGCGAGCCGAGCAGCGTGTAGAGGAAGAACTTGAACGCCGCGTAGACCCGGTTCGGCCCGCCCCACACGCCGACGATGAGGTAGAGCGGGATCAGCATGCCCTCGAAGAAGACGTAGAACAGGATGCCGTCGAGCGCGGCGAACGCGCCGTTGATGAGGCCCGACATGATCAGGAAGGCCGCCATGTACTGCGCGACCTTGTCCTGGATCACCTGCCAGCCCGCGATCACGACCAGCACGGTGACGAAGCTGTTCAGCAGCACGAGCGGCATCGAGATGCCGTCGACGCCGAGGTGGTAGAAGACGTTGAAGGCGGGGATCCAGTCGCGCTTCTCGACGAACTGCATCGCAGGCGTGCCGGTGTCGAAGCCGGTGACGAGCGGGATCGCGACGGCGAAGCCGAGCAGCGCCCCGGCCAGCGCAAGCCAGCGCGCCACCCCCGCGTTGCGGTCGGAGCCGGTGGCGAGCACCAGCACGCCGGCGAGGATCGGCACCCAGATGACGAGAGAGAGTATGGCCTGTCCGATCATGTCTTGATTAGTAGAGTCGCGCGAACCAGGTCACGAGGGCGAACACCCCGATCAGCATGGCGAAGGCGTAGTGGTAGATGTAGCCGGACTGGAATGCCTTGACCACGCGCGAGAAACGTTCGACCAGGTGCGCCGTGCCGTTGACGAAGAAACCGTCAATCACGTTCTGGTCACCCCGCCGCCACAGCGCGCCGCCCAGCACGCGCGCCCCCTTGGCGAAGATCCAGCTGTAGAGCTCGTCGAACCAGTACTTGTTCACCAGCATCCGGTACACGAAGCCGAATCGCCGGGCGATCGCCGCCGGAACCGCCGGGAACCTCAGATAGAACAGCGCCGCCAGCCCCACCCCGGCCGCGGCCAGCCAGAACGGCAGCGTCGCCACGGCGTGCAGGCCCATCGCCGCCGCGCCATGGAAATGCTGGTTGAGCTCGACCATCACCGGATGGCGGTCGGCGACGTAGATCGCGTTGCCGAAGTAGTCGCCGAACAGCATGGGCTCGATGGTCATGTAGCCGATCGCCAGCGAGGGCAGCGCCAGCGCCAGCAGCGGGCCGGTGATGACCCAGGGGGTCTCGTGCGGGGTGCCCCCGCCGTGGTGGGGATCACCGGCGTGGTGCGGATCGGGTTCGTTGCCGTGGCCGTGGCCCTGGCGGAAGCGCTCCTTACCGTGGAACACCAGGAAGTACATGCGGAACGAATAGAACGCGGTGACGAACACGCCGGCCAGCACGGCCCAGTAGGCGAGCTCGGCCACCGGCAGGTTCGACAGCCTGACCGCCTCGATGATGCTTTCCTTGGAGTAGAACCCCGACAGGAAGGGCGTGCCGATAAGCGCCAGCGAGCCGATCAGCGACGTGACCCAGGTGATCGGCATGTATTTTCTCAGGCCGCCCATGTAGCGGATGTCCTGGTTGTGGTGCATGGCGATGATCACGCTGCCCGCGGCGAGGAACAGCAGTGCCTTGAAGAAGGCGTGCGTCATCAGGTGGAACACCGCGACCGAGTAGGCCGAGGCGCCGAGCGCGACCGTCATGTAGCCGAGCTGCGACAGCGTCGAATACGCCACCACCCGCTTGATGTCGTTCTGCACGATGCCGAGAAAGCCCATGAACAGCGCGGTGATCGCCCCGATCACCATGATGAAGGAGAGCGCCACGTCCGACAGTTCGTACAGCGGCGACATGCGCGCGACCATGAAGATGCCGGCGGTCACCATGGTCGCGGCGTGGATCAGCGCCGAAATCGGGGTCGGGCCTTCCATCGAGTCGGGCAGCCAGACGTGCAGCGGGAATTGCGCCGACTTGCCCATCGCGCCGATGAACAGCAGGATGCCGATGACGGTCATCAGGCTCCACGGCGCGTCGGGCCAGAGGGTGATCGTCCGCTGGGCAAAGGCGGGCGCCTTGGCGAACACGGTCGCGTAATCGAGCGTGCCGAAGTACGCCAGCACCAGGCCGATGCCGAGGATGAAGCCGAAGTCGCCCACGCGGTTGACCAGGAAGGCCTTGAGGTTGGCGTGGATCGCCGTCTCCTTGGTGTACCAGAAGCCGATGAGCAGATAGGAGACGAGTCCCACCGCTTCCCAGCCGAAGAACAGCTGCAGGAAGTTGTTGCTCATCACCAGCATCAGCATCGAGAAGGTGAACAGCGAGATGTAGCTGAAGAAGCGCTGGTAGCCCGGGTCGTCGTGCATGTAGCCGATGGTGTAGATGTGCACCATCAGCGAGACGAAGGTCACGACGAGCATCATCATCGCCGACAGCGAATCGATCAGGAACCCGACTTCGAAGCGCAGGTTGCCCAGCGCCATCCAGGTGTAGACCGTGCCGTTGAACGTGTTGCCGATGAGCACGTCCTGGAACACCGCCCAGGACGCCAGGAAGGAGACCGCCACCCCGGCGACCGTGACGACATGCGTGGCGGTCCGCCCGACGAGCTTGCCGAACAGACCCGCGACGATCGCCCCGAACAGGGGAGCCAGCGGCACGATCAGGTAGAGCGCCTGCATGTCCATGCGTCAGCCTTTCAGGTGGTCGAGGTCATCGACGTTGATCGTGTGCAGGCTGCGGAACAGCACCACCAGGATCGCGAGGCCGATCGCCGATTCCGCCGCGGCGACGGTAAGGATGAAGAAGACGAAAATCTGGCCGTGGATGTCGCCGAGGAAATGCGAGAACGCGATGAAGTTCATGTTCACCGCGAGCAGCATCAGCTCGATCGCCATCAGCAGCACGATGACGTTCTTGCGGTTGAGGAAGATGCCCAGCACGCTGATGGCGAACAGGATGCCGCCCAGCACCAGGTAATGCGACAGGGAAATCATGCGCCCCCCTCCCCTGAATCCTGAATCCTGGCCCCTGGCCGCTTTTCCGCCTGCATCTTCACGATGCGCAGGCGGTCGCTGCGGCGGACCCGCACCTGCTCGGCCGGATTGATGTACTTGCTGTCCTTGCGGCGGCGCAGGGTCAGCGCGATCGCCGCGACGATCGCCACCAGCAGGATCACCGCCGCGAGTTCGAACGCATAGACGTAGTCGGTGTAGAGCAGGCGCCCGAGTTCGCGGGTGTTGCTGTAGTCGGCAGAACGCGACGCTGGGGTGCCGGTGACGTCGAGGCCGAAATGCCTGCTGCCGAGAATCAGCGCCATCTCGATCATCAGCAGCACGGCGACGAAGCCGGCGAGCGGCAGGTAGTCCCAGAAACCCTCGCGCAGCCTGTCGAGGTTGATGTCGAGCATCATCACCACGAACAGGAACAGCACCATCACCGCACCGACGTACACGAGCACCAGGGTGATCGCGAGGAACTCGGCCTCCAGCAGCATCCACAGGCCGGCCGCAGTGAAGAAGGCCAGCACGAGATAGAGCGCGGCGTGCACCGGGTTGCGCGCGGTGATCACGCGCAGCCCGGCGAACACCAGGATGGCGGCGAAGAAATAGAAGATGGCAGCTGTGTAGGTCATTTTTAGGGGCCAGGAGCTAGGATTCAGGGGCCAGGGATGAAGGTTCACCGCTTATGCCCGATACCAGATTTCCGTTTGCCTGCCTCCCGTTTCGTTCGTACGTCGTGTTGTTCAAAATCAGCGCGCCCAGCACACCACCCCTAGCCCCTAACAGCCATCAGCGATACTTCGCATCCGCCGCCCGGTCCTTTGCGATCTGTTCCTCGTACTGGTCACCGACCGCAAGCAGCATCGGCTTGGTGTAGACGAGGTCGCCCCGCTGTTCACCGTGGTATTCGAGGATGCGCGTTTCGACGATGGAATCGACCGGACAGGACTCCTCGCAGAAGCCGCAGAAGATGCACTTCGTGAGGTCGATGTCATAGCGCGTGGTGCGGCGCGTGCCGTCGAGGCGCTTTTCCGACTCGATGGTGATGGCGAGCGCAGGGCAGACCGCCTCGCAGAGCTTGCAGGCGATGCAGCGCTCCTCGCCGTTCGGGTAGCGGCGCAGCGCGTGCAATCCCCTGAAGCGGGGACTCTGCGGCGTCTTCTCCTCCGGGTACTGCACGGTGATCTTGCGCGCGAACAGGTGACGCCCGGTGAGCATCATGCCGCGCAGGAGCTCGACCAGGAACAGGCTGCCGAAGAAATGGAAGATCCGTCTCATCGCGCGCTCAATGGAAAAGATGGCCGTACGGCGTCTGCATCATGCCGCCGACGAAGACGATCCAGACGAGGGTGACCGGAATGAACACCTTCCAGCCCAGGCGCATGATCTGGTCGTAGCGGTAGCGCGGGAAGGTCGCACGGAACCACAGGAACAGGAAGAGCACGAAGCCGGTCTTGAGCAGCCACCAGACGATGCCGTCCGGCAGGAAGGCCACCGGTGAAAGCCACCCGCCGAGGAACATCAGCGTGGTCAGCGCGGCGACCAGGATCATGTTGGCGTACTCGGCGAGGAAGAACACGGCGAACGCCATGCCGGAGTACTCGACGTGGAAACCCGCGACGATCTCGGACTCGCCCTCCGCCACGTCGAAGGGGGCGCGGTTGGTCTCCGCCACGCCGGCGATCAGATACACGACGAAGAGCGGAAGCAGCGGCCAGACGTACCACTGATTCCAGCCGCCCGCCTGCCCCTGCACGATGTCGATGAGGTTGAGCGACTGCGCCGCCATCAGCACGCCGACCAGCGCGAAGCCCATCGCGATCTCGTACGAGACGATCTGCGCCGCCGAGCGCATCGCGCCGAGAAAGGCGTACTTGGAGTTGGACGCCCAGCCCGCGATGATCACGCCGTAGACGCCCATCGAGGTGATCGCCATGACGTAAAGCAGGCCGGCGTTGATGTTGGCGAGCACCAGGGTGTCGGTGAAGGGAATCACCGCCCAGGCGGCCAGCGCAGGCGCGATGGCGAGAACGGGGCCGAGCAGGAACAGGCTGCGGTTGGCGCCGGAAGGGATGATGATCTCCTTCATCAGCAGCTTCAGGCCGTCCGCGATCGGCTGCAGCAGGCCCTGGAAGCCGACCCGGTTGGGGCCGATGCGCACCTGCATCCAGCCGATGACCTTGCGTTCGGCGTAGGTGAGGTAGGCGACGCCGAGCATCAGCGGCACGACCACCGCCATGATCTTCAGCAGCGTCCAGAGGACGGTTTGCACGGCAGCCCAGTCCACGTAGAAGGTCCCCATCACACCGGCTCCGCCGTGATTGCGCCGAACATCGGCCCCAGATCCGCGGTGAGCGAATGGCCCGCCGGCACCCGCACGCAGTTCTCGGGCAGAAGGTCGTCACGCTGCACCTTCAGCGTGAGCGCATGCGCCGTCTGGCGCACCGACACGCGCCCGTTCTCGGCGAGCCCGAGTTTCGCGATCAGGCGGCTGTGCATGCGCGCCACCGGCAGCGCTGCGTCCGGCGTCCGCTGCAGGGACGGCGCACGGCGCACCACAGCATCGGTCTGGTAGATCGGCACCTCGGCCACCCGCTCGAGGCCGCCGGTCGGCTGCGGTGCGGTCACCGCGACACCCGTGACCTCGTTGCTGAGAAAAGCCTGCACGTTTCCGGTCGGCGTTTCGCCGAGCGCGTCACGCAGCACTTCCCGCGAATCGTTGTAGTCGAAGCCGGCGAGCCCAAGGTAATTCCCCAGCACGCGCAGCACTTTCCACGCCGGGCGCGTTTCGCCGAGCGGCTTCACCACGGCGGCGAAACTCTGCACGCGGCCTTCGGTGTTGACGAAGGTGCCCGAGGTCTCGGTCCACGGCGCGATCGGCAACAGCACGTCGGCGTAGTCGAGCGACTTGCCCTTGTAGGGCGACATCACGACGACGAAGTCGGCGGCCTGGATGCTGGCCAGCGCAGTCACCGGATCATGGGTATCGAGTTCGGCCTCGACACCCAGCAGAAGATAGGCGGAAAGCGGCTTTTCCAGCATCTGCCGGGCATTCAGCCCCGTGACGGCCGGTTGCCCGAGCGGCCCGCGCCCGGGGATGGCGCCGACCGCCACCGCGCCGACGCTGTTCGCGGCCTCGCCGAGCACGCCGAAGCTCGCGCCGGCCAGCCTCGCGATTTCCTGCGCCAGGGCATGGATCTGCGAATACGTCGGGTGATGCTGCGCCATGTTGCCGAGGAAGACCGCACGTGTCTCGCCGCCCACGATGCTTTCGGCCATCTTCCTGGCGATGTCGTCGGCCACGCCGTGGGCGGCGATCGCCGGAGCCGGCTGCCCCTTCGCTTCCGCAAGCGCGCGGCACACGCCGGCGAGCGCCGCGGCGAGTTGCGACGGCGCGACGATGCGCTTGGCATGCACCTTGCCGAGAAATGCATCGTCTGCGGCGTTGATGAGGTTGAGCTCCCCGTACCAGCGCACCGACTCGCGGATGCGATGCGCCATCAGCGGATGGTCCTTGCGGAGGTTAGAGCCCACGACCAGGATGCGGTTGAGGCGCGACATGTAGGTCACCGGCATCCCCAGCCAGAATCCGCCGTGCGCCTTGTCGTCGAGCGAGAAGTCCGACTGGCGCAGCCGGTGGTCGACGTTACCGCTGCCCATGCCGCGCATCAGCTTCTGCAGCAGGAACAGTTCCTCGGCCGGGCGGTAAGGCGTCGACAGCGCGCCGATCGCGGCAGGCTCGAATGTCTTCAGCCGGTCGGCGACATGCTCGAGCGCCTGCTGCCACGTGGTCTCGACCCACTGCCCGTCCTGCTTGATCATCGGCTGGGTCAGGCGTTCGGCCGTGTTGAGGCCTTCGTACGAGAAGCGGTCGCGGTCGGCGAGCCAGCACTCGTTGACGTCCTCGTTCTCGCGCGGCACGACGCGCATCACCCGGTTGTCCTTGACGTGAACCTCGAGGTTCGAGCCGAGGCTGTCGTGCGGGCTGATCGACGGCCGGCGCGAAAGCTCCCAGCTGCGCGCGGTGTAGCGGAAGGGCTTGCTGGTGAGCGCGCCGACCGGGCACAGGTCGATCACGTTGCCCGACAGCTCGGACGCCACCTGGGTTTCGAGGAAGGGCATCACCTCGGTGTGCTCGCCGCGCCCGGCCATGCCGAGCTCCATGATGCCGGCGATTTCCTGGCCGAAGCGCACGCAGCGGCTGCAGTGGATGCAGCGCGTCATGTCGGTCGCGATCAGCGGGCCGAGGTTCTTGTCAGGCACCACGCGCTTGATTTCCTGATAGCGCGAGGCCGAACCGCCGTAGCCCACCGCCAGGTCCTGCAGCGTGCATTCGCCGCCCTGGTCGCAGATCGGGCAGTCGAGGGGATGGTTGATGAGCAGGAACTCCATCACCGCCTTCTGCGCGTTGATCGCGTATTCGGAGCGGGTATGCACCTTCATGCCGTCGGTCACCGGCGTCGCGCAGGCGGGCAGCGGCTTCGGCGCCTTCTCGACCTGCACCAGGCACATGCGGCAGTTGGCGGCGATCGAAAGCTTCTTGTGGTAGCAGAAATGCGGAATCGTGATACCGGCCTGGTTGGCGGCATCCATGATGGTCTTGCCGCTCGCCACCGTGAGCGCCTTGCCGTCGATTTCGATGTTCAGCGTGGCCATCCGTTACACCATGCAGCGCTTGTGTTCGACGTGGTACGCGAACTCGCCGCCGAAATGTTTGAGGAAGCTCTGCACCGGCATCGCCGCCGCGTCGCCGAGCGCGCAGATGGTGTGGCCGCCGATGTTGCCCGCCACGCTGTTCAGCAGCTCGAGGTCCTCCGCCCTGCCCTGCCCATGCTCGATGCGATGGATGATGCGGTACATCCAGCCGGTACCTTCGCGGCACGGCGTGCACTGGCCACACGACTCCTCGTGGTAGAAGTAGGACAGGCGCTCGAGCGCGCGCACCATGCAGACTGTCTCGTCCATCACGATGAGCGCGCCCGAACCGAGCATCGAGCCCGCCCTGGCGATCGAATCGAAATCCATGGTGCAGTCCATCATGATCTCGCCCGGCAGTACCGGTGCGCTGGAGCCGCCAGGAATCACCGCCTTCAGCTTGTGGCCATTACGCACGCCTCCTGCCATCTCGAGCAGCTCGGAAAACGGCGTGCCCAGCGGCACTTCGTAGTTGCCCGGCCTGTTGACGTGGCCGGACACCGAGAACAGCTTGGAACCGCCGTTGTTGGGCTTGCCGAGCTCGAGGAAGGCCTGCCCGCCGTGCTGGACGATCCACGGCACCGACGCCAGCGTCTCGGTGTTGTTGATGGTCGTCGGCTTGCCGTAGAGGCCGAAGCTCGCCGGGAACGGCGGCTTGAAGCGCGGCTGCCCCTTCTTGCCCTCGATCGATTCCAGCAGCGCCGTTTCCTCGCCGCAGATGTAGGCGCCGTAGCCGTGGTGCGCGTGCAGCTGGAACGAGAAGTCCGTACCGAAGAGCTCGTCGCCGAGGAAGCCGGCCGCACGTGCTTCCTGCAGCGCCCGTTCGAAGCTTTCGTAGACTTCGAAGATCTCGCCGTGGATGTAGTTGTAGCCCACGCGTGCACCCAGCACGTAACCGGCGATCGCCATGCCCTCGATCAGCTGGTGCGGGTTGTAGCGCAGGATGTCGCGGTCCTTGAAGGTGCCCGGCTCGCCCTCGTCGCTGTTGCAGACGATGTACTTGTCGCCCGGGAACGCGCGCGGCATGAAGCTCCACTTGAGACCGGTCGGGAAGCCCGCGCCGCCACGCCCGCGCAGGGCGCTGGTCTTCAGTTCGGCGATGATGTCGTCGCCCGGCACCTTTTCGGTGACGATGCGGCGCAGCGCCTGATAGCCGCCGTTGGCGACATAGGTTTCCAGCGACGCCGGCTTGTCGAGCGCCTGGGTCCAGCTGCAGACCTGGGGGGTGGGCGTGAGCAGGCTCATTCCAGGCCGTCCAGCAGCTCGTCCAACTTCTCGGGCGTCAGGCGCGTGTGCATCTTGTGGTTGTTGTGCAGGCACATCGGCGCGTCGCCGCAGGCGCCCATGCACTCGCCCTCCTTCAGCGTGAAACGGCCGTCCTCGGTGGTTTCGCCGAAGCCGATGCCGAGCTTTTGCTTCAAGTGCTCGGCGATCTCGTTCGCGCCCATCAACGCACACGGCAGGTTGGTGCACACGGTGATCTTGTGGCGCCCCACCGGCTGGGTGTCGTACATGTTGTAGAACGTGGCGACCTCGTAGGCCGCGATCGCAGGCATTTCGAGATAGGCAGCGACGAACTCGATCAACTCGGGCTTCAGCCAGCCCTGCTCGGTCTGGGCGATGCGCAGCGCGCCCATCACCGCCGACTGCTTCTGCTCGGCCGGGTACTTGGCGATTTCGGCGTCGATCAGCGCCAAGGATTCTTTGGACAGCATCAGCGGTCGATCTCCCCGAAAACGATATCCTGCGTGCCGATGATGGCCACCACGTCGGCGATCATGTGGCCGCGGCTCATCTCGTCGAGCGCCGCCAGGTGCGCGAAGCCCGGCGCACGGATCTTCAGACGATAGGGCTTGTTGGCGCCGTCCGACACCAGATAGATGCCGAATTCTCCCTTGGGATGCTCGACCGCGGCGTAGGCCTCGCCGGCCGGCACGTGCATGCCCTCGGTGAAGAGCTTGAAGTGATGGATCAGCTCTTCCATGTTCTGCTTCATCGACAGGCGGTCTGGCGGCGCCACCTTGTGGTTGTCGATGATCACCGGCCCCGGGTTCCTGCGCAGCCACTCGATGCACTGCCTGATGATGCGGTTCGACTGGCGCATTTCCTCGACGCGCACGAGATAGCGGTCGTAGCAGTCGCCGTTGGTGCCGACCGGGATGTCGAAGTCCATGCGGTCGTAGACCTCGTAGGGCTGCTTCTTGCGCAGGTCCCACTCGATGCCCGACCCGCGCAGCATCGGCCCCGTGAAGCCGAGCGCCTTCGCACGCTCGGGCGAGACGACACCGATGCCGACCGTACGCTGCTTCCATATGCGGTTGTCGGTGAGCAGTGTCTCGTATTCGTCGACGTAGGTCGGAAAGCGATTGGTGAAGTCCTCGATGAAGTCGAGCAGCGAACCCTGGCGGTTGGCGTTCATCGATTTCATCGTCCGCTCGTTGCGGGTATGTTGCGCCTGATACTGCGGCATCGTGTCGGGCAGGTCGCGATAGACGCCGCCGGGGCGATAGTAGGCCGCGTGCATGCGCGCACCGGACACCGCCTCGTAGCAGTCCATGAGATCCTCGCGCTCGCGGAAGGCGTAGAGGAACACCGTCATCGCACCGACGTCGAGCGCATGTGCGCCCAGCCACAACAGGTGGTTGAGGATGCGAGTGATCTCGTCGAACATCACGCGGATGTACTGCGCGCGCTCCGGCACCTCGATCCCGAGCAGCTTCTCGATCGCCATCACGTAGGCGTGCTCGTTGACCATCATCGACACGTAGTCGAGGCGGTCCATGTAGGGCACCGACTGAATGAAGGTCTTGTGTTCGGCGAGCTTCTCCGTCGCACGATGCAACAGCCCAATGTGCGGGTCGGCGCGCTGGATCACCTCGCCGTCGAGCTCCAGCACCAGGCGCAGCACGCCGTGCGCCGCCGGGTGCTGCGGACCGAAGTTCATGGTGTAGTTCCGGATTTCAGCCATTTGAACACTCCGGGACAACACCCATTAATCCAGCGTAGGTGTGGATCTCGGCCATTAGCGTCCCTCCCCGTAGCTTTCGTCGCGCACGATGCGCGGAGTGATCTCGCGCGGCTCGATCGAGACGGGCTGATAGATCACCCGCTGCTGGCTCGGGTCGTAGCGCATTTCGACGTTGCCCGAAAGCGGGAAATCCTTGCGGAACGGATGGCCGATGAATCCGTAATCGGTGAGGATGCGGCGCAGATCGGGATGCCCCTCGAACACGATCCCGAACAGATCGAAGGCCTCGCGTTCGAACCAGTTGGCCGACGGCCAGAGATCGACGACCGAGCTCACCACCGGCAGATCGTCGTCGGGACAGAAGACTCGCACGCGCACGCGCTGGTTGTGCGTCAACGACAGCAGCTGCACGACCACCGCGAAGCGTGCACCCTCCCAGGCACCGTCCCCATAGTTCGCGTAATCGATGCCGCACAGGTCGATGAGCTGTTCGAAGCGCAGATCAGGATGATCGCGCAGCGTGCGCATCGCCGCCGCGTAGTGCTGCGGCTTGAGCACAAGCGTCAGCTCGCCCAGGCGAACGAACGACTCCGCCAGCGCATCGCCGAGCGCATTCTGCAGAGACGACGAGAGGGTTTCCATGGTCCTGGGCATGAGGTCAGCGGGCGATGGTGTTGGTCCGCCGGATCTTGTTCTGCAGCTGGAGGATGCCGAACAGCAATGCCTCGGCTGTCGGCGGGCACCCCGGGACGTAGATATCGACGGGCACGATGCGATCGCAGCCGCGCACCACCGAGTAGGAATAATGGTAATAGCCGCCGCCGTTGGCGCAGGACCCCATGGAAATCACCCAGCGCGGCTCGGCCATCTGGTCGTAGACCTTGCGCAGCGCCGGTGCCATCTTGTTGCAGAGCGTGCCGGCGACGATCATCACGTCGGATTGCCGAGGGCTCGGACGGAACACGATGCCGAAGCGGTCGAGGTCGTAGCGTGCCGCGCCGGCCTGCATCATTTCCACCGCACAGCAGGCCAGACCGAAAGTCATCGGCCACATCGAACCGGTGCGCATGTAGTTGATGAGCTGGTCGGCCTTGGTGGTGACGAAGCCCTGCTCGAGAACGCCTTCGATGCTCATGCGCTCTCCCTGAAGCCGCACCAGCACGACCGCTCTGCCGGCGTCGGCGCCAGGCTGACCCGCCGTGCGCAGCGGGCAGGCCGTCTTGCCGGGTCGATCCCCGCCAATGCAGGACCCCTCGCCCAGAGCCCCAAAAGCCTTACTCCCACTCGAGCGCTCCCTTCATCCATTCGTAGATGAAACCCACGACCAGGATGCCGAGGAACACCATCATCGCCACGAAACCCGCCATCCCGATCTCCTCGAGCACGATCGCCCAGGGAAAAAGGAAGGCGATTTCCAGGTCGAAGAGTATGAACAGGATGGCGACGAGGTAGTAGCGCACGTCGAACTTCATGCGCGCGTCCTCGAAGGCCTCGAAGCCGCATTCGTAGGGGGAGAGTTTCTCGCTGTCGGGGCGGTGCGGTGCCACCAGCCTGCCCGCTATGATCGGACCGATGCCGAAAGCCAGTCCGACCGCGATGAACAACAGAATGGGGAGGTAATTCTCCAGCACCGGGTTCCTCCGACGATGCCCGTGTCAGGCTGTTGAGTAGTTATGCTCGGAGTGTATTGCCGCGGAGCGCTGGCTGTCAAGCCTGAAAAATCACGCTTTTTGCTTGAAAATCAATAATTTATTCAATAGCACCAGCTAATGAATCAATCAGGAAATTTGATGGTGCCGACGGCGAGACTCGAACTCGCACGACTTGCGTCACTACCCCCTCAAGATAGCGTGTCTACCAATTCCACCACGTCGGCCAATGGGCTCGCGCCCGATCGGATACTGCTTGTTACTGCGGGATGTCACCCGCCTTCGAACCACCGCTGCCTGCAGGAAGCGGCGCGGGCGCCGCCGGCTCTGCGGGCTTCGCCGGCACCGACGTGCGATCGAGCACGCTGGCCGGCTTGTGCTGCTGCAGCCCGAAATACGCCAGACCCAGGCTGGTCAGGAAAAACAGCGTCGCCAGGATCGCCGTGCTGCGGCTCAGGAAATTGGCCGAGCCGGTGGCACCGAACAGGCTGCCCGACGAACCGCTGCCGAAGGCCGCGCCCATGTCCGCACCCTTGCCATGCTGCAACAGCACCAGCGCGATCACGGCGATGGCAACGATAATGTGAACGACCCAGACCAGTGTTTCCATTTTTTGCTCTTACTTGGCTGCCGCCCGGCAGATCGCGATGAACTCATCGGCGACCAGGGAGGCCCCGCCAATCAGGCCGCCGTCGATATCGGGCTGAGCCATCAATTCTGCCGCATTTGCAGCTTTTACGCTACCCCCGTATTGAATGACGAGACCGTCCGCGACGGCCGCGTCGAGGGCAGCGATCTTGCCGCGAATGAACGCGTGCACCGCCTGTGCCTGCTCCGGGCTGGCCGTCTTGCCGGTGCCGATGGCCCACACCGGCTCGTACGCCACAACGGCTTTCGCCAGGGAGCCGACGCCCGCGGCCTGGATCACCGCGTCGAGTTGACGCGCGACCACCGCCTCGGTGACGCCCGACTCGCGCTCGGCCAGCGATTCGCCGACACAGAGAATGGGGATCAGGCCGGCAGCCTGCGCCGCCATGTACTTCTTTGCAACCAGCTCGTCGGATTCCCCGTACAGGCTGCGGCGCTCCGAATGGCCGACGATCACGTACGTGCAGCCGAAATCGAGCAGCATGGACGCCGACACCTCGCCGGTGAACGCGCCTTTGGCCTGCTCGGAGACGTTTTGCGCCCCCCAAGCGATCGAGGATCCTGCCAGCGCAGCCTGCACTTGGGCCAGATAGGGAAAAGGCACGCACACGGCCGCTTCGATTCCGGCCAGAGCGGGTTTGATTGCAGCCAGCAGTGCGGCGTTCTCGGCCAGGCTGCCGTGCATCTTCCAGTTTCCGGCTACGAGCTTCTTGCGCATGGAAAAGTCCGCCAAACAAAAGTGCGCGATGGTAAGCGCAACGCGCCGCACGGTCAACCGCAGGGCGACCCCCGGGCGGGCAAATCAGCCTGAACGGCCCGCAAGGGCGTGGTTCCGGCCGGCATTGGCCTCGACGTTCGCGGCGCTCACTTCAGCCTCCGCCAACTCGCCTGTTAACCAAACCGGCCAGTAATATAGTCCTCGGTCTGCTTCTTTTCCGGCCGCATGAAGATGGTCGCCGTCTCGTTGAACTCGACGAGTTCGCCGAGGTACATGAACGCCGTGTAGTCGGAAATGCGCGCGGCCTGCTGCATGTTGTGCGTCACGATCGCGATGGTGTATTCCGACTTCAGCTCGGCGATCAGTTCCTCGATCTTGGCCGTGGAGATGGGGTCGAGCGCGGACGTCGGCTCGTCGAGCAGGACGATCTCGGGCTTGACCGCCACGGCGCGCGCAATGCACAGGCGCTGCTGCTGGCCGCCGGAAAGCGAAAGCCCGCTCTGCTGCAGCTTGTCCTTCACCTCGCCCCACAGGGCTGCCTTGTTCAGCGCCCATTCGACGCGGTCGTCCATCGCGCTCCTGGACATGCGCTCGTACAAGCGCACGCCGAATGCGATGTTTTCATAGATCGTCATCGGGAACGGCGTAGGCTTCTGGAACACCATGCCGATCTTGGCGCGCACCAGGTTCACGTCCTGGCCCTTGTCCAGCAGGTTCTTGCCGTGGAAGAGGATCTGGCCTTCCGCCCGCTGCCCCGGGTAGAGGTCGTACATGCGGTTGAACGTGCGCAGCAGCGTCGACTTGCCGCAGCCGGACGGGCCGATGAAGGCCGTGACCTTGCCCTGCGCGACATCCAGATTGACGTTGTTGAGGCCTTTGAAATCCCCGTAGAAGAAATTCAGATTGCGAACCTGCAAGGCTGCGTTTTCGCCTGCCGGCATGGCTTGATCGGGCATCAGGAAGCTCCGGAGAAATTAACGTTTGTCTTTGTTGCGGAACACCACGCGCACGCCGATGTTGACCGCCAGCACCAGGAAGGCGATCAGCAGGGCCCCCGCCCAGGCGAGGTTGACCCAGTTGTCGTAGGGGCTGAGCGCGAACTGGAAGATCACCACCGGCAGGTTGCCCATCGGTTCCGCCATGTTGGTGCTGTAGAACTGGTTATTCAGCGCGGTGAACAGCAGGGGCGCGGTCTCTCCGGTGATGCGCGCCATCGCCAGCAGCACGCCGGTCACCACGCCCGACTTGACGGCACGCAGCGTCACCCTGAGCGAAACCTGCCAGCGCGGCGCACCCACCGCGAAGGCCGCCTCGCGCAGGCTGGTAGGCACCAGCTTGAGCATGTTCTCGGTGGTGCGCACGACCACCGGAATCGCGATCAGCGCGAGCGCCAGCGAGCCGGCCCAGCCCGAGAAGCCGCCGGTGGTCGCCACGAACAGCGCGTAGACGAAGAGACCGATGACGATCGACGGCGCGGACAGCATGATGTCGGTCATGAAGCGGGTGAACGACGCGAACTTCGAAACCCGCCCGAACTCCGCCAGATAGATGCCCGCCAGAATGCCGATCGGCGTCGAGATCAGCATGGAGAACAGCAGAATGAGACCGCTGCCGACGATGGCGTTGCGCAGACCGCCGCCTTCCGAGCCGGGAGCCGGGGTGTCCTGGGTGAACAGGTCCAGGCTCAACGAGGCGAAGCCCTTGGAAAACAGGGTCCACAGGATCCACAGCAGCGCGACCAGCCCCAGGCTCATCGCGACCATCGACAGGCTGATACCGATGCGGTTGACCCACAGACGACGGGTATACAGGTTCATTGGTGTTCCTTACAGCCCTTCGGAGCCCATGCTGCGGCTGATCAGCCAACGCGAAATCGCAAGCACGATGAAAGTGAGAATGAACAGCACCAGACCGAGCGCGAACAGCGAGGCGATGTGCAGCCCAGGATCCGCCTCGCCGAATTCGTTGGCCAGGGTCGACGCGATGGAGGTGCCGGGTGCGAACAGGCTGCCGTTGATCCGGTTGGCGTTGCCGATGACGAAGGTGACGGCCATCGTCTCGCCGAGCGCGCGGCCCAGGCCCAGCATGATGCCGCCGATCACGCCGACGCGGGTATACGGCAGCACGACATTGCGCACCACTTCCCAGGTGGTGCAGCCGACGCCGTAGGCCGACTCCTTCAGCACATGGGGAACGGTCTCGAACACGTCGCGCATCACCGAAGCGATGAAAGGAATCACCATCAGCGCCAGCACGATGCTTGCAGCCAGGATGCCCACCCCGATGGGCGGGCCCGAGAACCAGCCGCCGATCACCGGCACGTCGCCCAGCAATCCCTGCAGTGGCGGCTGGATGTATTCCGCGAACAACGGGGCAAAAACGAACAGGCCCCAGATGCCGTAGACGATGGAAGGAATTCCCGCCAGCAACTCGATGGCGGTGCCGAGCGGACGGCGCAGCCATACCGGACAGGTCTCGGTCAGGAAAAGCGCGATGCCGAAACTGATCGGCACCGCGATGAGCAGTGCCAGCACGGACGTCACCACCGTGCCATAGATCGCCGCCAGCGCGCCGTACTCGTCGTCCGGCACGCTCCAGACATTGGTCCACAGGAAGCCGGGGCCGAACGCCTGGAGACTTGGCATGGCCTCGATCGCCAGCGAAATCAGGATGCCCACGAGCGCAGCGAGGACGACCACTGCAAATAGCAGGGTGGAGTAATGGAACAACTTGTCCTGCAGGTGGAATTTGCGGACCTGCTGGGCATGCAGGTCGATTCCGGCGGATGCGCTGGGCTCGCTCACGGTGGGGTGCCTATCGATTCGGTTTGTTATCTGCGAAAACAGCCGCCGAGCCGGCAGCCGCTTTCACAGAGCGCCGGGGCGGCACGCCGCCCCAGCTGGCATCAGTTCAGTTCAGTCCGCAGACCTCACTTGATCTTCCGCATCTCAGCTTCGACCATCTTCACGACGTTCGGCGGCAAGGCGACGAAGCCGAGGTCGGCGGCCATCTGCTGACCGTTGTTCAGCGACCAGGTGAAGAAGTCGACCACGCCCTTCTGCTTCGCGGCATCCGAGCCTTTTTCATAGGCCAGCACGTAGGTCGCCGAGGTGATGGGCCAGGCGTTCTTGTGGGTCTGGTCGAGCAGGTCGGGCGCCATGCCCTTGACCTTGAAGTCGGCGCCGGCGGCGGCGTCGGCCACGGACTGCTGGCTCGGCACGATGTAATTGCCGGCCTTGTTCTTCAGCGCGACGAAGTTCATGTTGTTCCTCATCGCGTCGGCGATATCGACATAGCCGATCGCGCCCTTGATCTTCTGCACGTTGGCGGCTACACCCGGGTTGCCCTTGCCGCCCACGGCGTTCGACGGCCAGTTCACGGTGTTGCCGGCGCCGACGTCACGCCTGAAGGCAATCGACTGCTTGGCGAGGTAGTTGGTGAAGGCGTAGGTGGTGCCCGAACCGTCGGAACGGTGCGACACGGTGATCGCCAGGTCAGGCAGCGCCACGCCGGGGTTCAGCTTGGCGATGGCGGGGTCGTTCCACTTGGTGATGGCGCCGCGGAAAATGTCGGCGGCGGTGGTGCCGTCCAGCTTCAGCTTGCCCGACTCGACGCCGGGGATGTTCGTCACGATGGTCACGCCACCCATGACGGCCGGCACCTGAACCAGCTTGGCGGCGTCCAGGTCCGCGTCCTTGACCGGCGCGTCGGTGCCGCCGAAGTCCACGGTCTTGGCCTTGATCTGCTTGACACCGCCAGAGGAGCCGATGCCCTGGTAATTCACCTTGTTGCCGGTGGCGGCCTGGTAGGCTTCCGCCCACTTGGTGTAGACGGCGTAGGGGAAGGTCGCGCCTGCGCCCGTGATGTCAGCGGCAAGAGCGCCAACCGAGAAAGCCAGCCCCATGGCGGCGGCCAGAGTGCCTTGAGCCAGTTTGTTGAATGTACGCATGTAATATCTCCGGTAGTAATGGACGTTGCCGCAAGGGCGACGTCCGCATACTAGCGACAGATTATTACAGATATATTTCCGACCAAGAAATCAGGTAGCTGCTGCCGCGGCCCTCACTGCCTCCGCAATCGTTTCAGCCGTGTGTCTGACCAGCGCGGCATCCCGACCTTCGACCATGACGCGAATCAGCGGCTCGGTGCCTGACGCGCGCAGGACGACCCGCCCGCTTCCATCAAGAGTCGCTTCAGCCGCGGTGACCGAGGCGCCGACCCCGGGGGCGCCATCGAGCCTGAAGCCCCTGGCGACCGGGACGTTGATCATCACCTGGGGATAGGTCTCCAGATCGGCAGTGAACGATTCCAGCGTCTCGCCGGTTTCGCGCAACGCGCGCAGCACCTGCAGCGCCGAAACGATGCCGTCCCCCGTGGTGTGCTTGTCGAGGCACAGGATATGGCCGGAGGTCTCGCCCCCCAGCGTCCAGCCGTTCGCATGCAGGCGCTCGAGCACGTAGCGGTCGCCGACCTTGGCCCGCTCGAACGGAACCTCGATCCGCGCGAGCGCGTGCTCGGTACCCAGATTGGTCATCAGCGTGCCGACCACTCCGCCCTTCATGCCGCCCGTCTGGATGCGGTGGCGGGCGATGACGTAGACCAGCTGGTCGCCGTCGTAGATGCGCCCCTTGGCGTCCGCCATCATCAGGCGGTCGCCGTCGCCGTCGAGCGCGATGCCGATGTCGGCGCCGTGCGCGCGCACCGCCTCGGACAAGGTCTGGGTATGGGTCGCGCCGCAGGCCTCGTTGATGTTGAAGCCGTCCGGCGCGTTGCCGACCGCCACCACCTCGGCACCGAGTTCGTGCAGGACGTGCGGCGCGATGTGGTAGGTCGCTCCGTTGGCGCAGTCGACGACGATGCGCAGGCCGCGCAGATCGAGATTGTTGGGGAAGGTACTCTTGCAGAACTCGATGTAGCGCGCCGCCGCGTCCTCGATCCGCCGGGCCCGGCCCAGCTGGCGCGCGCCCACCGTCACGATCGGGTGCGCGAGGCGCGCCTCGATCGCCAGTTCGACGGCGTCGGGCAGTTTCTGGCCGCTTTCGGAAAAGAACTTGATGCCGTTGTCCTCGAAGGGATTGTGCGAAGCCGAGATCACCACCCCCGCCTGCAGGCGAAGCGCACGCGTCAGATAGGCCACCGCTGGCGTCGGCATCGGCCCGGTCATCAGGACGTTCACCCCGGCGGCGGTGAAGCCCGCCTCCAGCGCGGCTTCCAGCATGTAGCCCGAGATTCGGGTGTCCTTGCCGATCAGAACGGTGGGGTGCTGGTTGGGCGGCAGGCTGCCCCGGTCCGCGACCAGCACCTGGCCGGCGGCGTAGCCGAGGTGCATCACGAATTCCGGGGTGATCGGCGATTCGCCCACCCTGCCCCGCACGCCGTCGGTGCCGAAATACTTACGTCCCATCCCTTTGTTCCTCCACTGCATTCCAGACGGCCAGCGCATCGCGCATGGCCGCCACGTTATGTACCCGAAGCAGCCGCGCACCGCGCGCCACCGCCGCCAGGTGCGCTGCGACCCCGGCGAACTCCCGCTGGTCCACCGGCCGCCCGGTAAGGGCGCCCAGCATCGACTTGCGCGACAAGCCTGCCAGCACGGGCAGTCCCGATTCGGCCAGACGATCGAGGTGCGCCAGCAGCGCCAGATTGTGTTCGAGCGCCTTGCCGAAGCCGAAGCCGGGATCGATGACCAGCCGCTCGCGGCGGATGCCCGCAACCATGCAGGCTTCCACCCGATTGGCAAGAAACTGCTCGACCTCGCCGACCACGTCGGAGTAGACGGGCGCCTGCTGCATGGTCTGCGGGTCGCCCTGCATGTGCATGAGGCACACCGCCGCGTCGCTCCCGGCGACTGCTTCCAGCGCGCCCGGGGCACGCAGGGCCATGACGTCGTTCACCATCGCCGCGCCCGCGGCCAGCGCGGCGCGCATCACCTCGGGTTTCTTGGTGTCGATCGACACGACGCAGCCCCGGCGGGCGAGCCCCTCGATCACGGGCAGCACGCGCCGGATTTCCTCGTCCTCCGGCACCGGCGCCGCGCCCGGGCGCGTCGATTCGCCGCCCACGTCGAGGATATCGGCGCCCTCCTCCCGCAGCTTGAGCGCGTGATCGATCGCCGCCCGCGCATCGCTCAGCCGGCCACCGTCCGAAAACGAGTCGGGGGTCACGTTGACGATGCCCATGACCAGCGGGCGTGCAAGCGGAAGGCGGTGGATACCGGCGTGAAGGAGAGACATGAAAAAAGAGGGGCCGAGGCCCCTCTATTGTAACGGGTGGGTTGCCGAGACGGCGCTCAGGTTTCCTGAGCCGGCCGTGCCGTCGGCGCCGGCGCACTCGGCTTGTCGCCGCCGCTCGACGGCGGCTGCGGCGCGGCGGCCGGCTTGGGCGGGCGCACCGGACGACCCGCCATGATGTCCTCGATCTGCTCGGCGTCGATGGTCTCGTACTCCAGCAGCGCCGCCGTCATCGCCTCGACCTTGTCGCGACTGTCGGTGAGGATCTGCTTCGCGAGCGCGTACTGCTCGTCGAGAATGCGGCGAATCTCGGCGTCGACCTTCTGCATGGTGGCCTCGCTCATGTTCTTGTGCGTGGTCACCGAGCGGCCGAGGAAGACCTCGCCCTCGTTCTCGCCGTATACCATCGGACCCAGCGCCTCGGACATGCCGTAGCGGGTCACCATGTCGCGTGCGATGCTGGTGGCGCGTTCGAAGTCGTTGGAGGCACCCGTCGAGATGCTTCCAACGAAGATCTCCTCGGCCACCCGGCCGCCGAACAGCATGCTGATCTGGTCGAGCATCTGGTCCTTGTAGAGGCTGAAGCGATCCTGCTCGGGCAGCGACATGGTGACGCCCAGCGCGCGGCCGCGCGGGATCACGGTCACCTTGTGCACCGGGTCGCAGCCCTTCAGGGACATGCCGATCACCGCATGGCCGGACTCGTGGTAGGCGGTTTTCTTCTTGTCCTCGGGCGTGATCACCATGGACTTGCGCTCGGCCCCCATGAGGATCTTGTCCTTCGCCTTCTCGAAGTCGTCCATGTCGACCAGCCGCTTGTTGCCGCGCGCGGCGAACAGCGCAGCCTCGTTGACGAGGTTGGCGAGGTCCGCGCCGGACATGCCGGGCGTGCCGCGCGCAAGGATGTCGGCACGCACGTCAGGAGCGACCGGAACCTTGCGCATGTGCACCAGCAGGATCTGCTCGCGACCCCGGATGTCGGGCAGGCCGACCACCACCTGGCGGTCGAAGCGGCCCGGACGCAGCAGCGCGGGATCGAGCACGTCGGGACGGTTGGTCGCGGCGATGACGATGACACCAGTGGTCGCCTCGAAGCCGTCCATTTCGACCAGCAGCTGGTTGAGCGTCTGCTCGCGCTCGTCGTTGCCGCCGCCGAGGCCCGCGCCACGCTGGCGGCCGACGGCGTCGATCTCGTCGATGAAGATGATGCACGGCGAATTCTTCTTCGCCTGCTCGAACATGTCGCGTACGCGCGCGGCACCGACGCCGACGAACATCTCGACGAAGTCCGAGCCCGAGATGCTGAAGAACGGCACCTTGGCTTCGCCCGCGATCGAGCGCGCCAGCAGGGTCTTGCCCGTGCCGGGCGGCCCCACCATCAGCACGCCCCGGGGAATGTGGCCGCCCAGCTTCTGGAACTTGGAGGGATCCTTCAGGAAGTCGACCAGCTCGGCGACGTCTTCCTTGGCCTCGTCGCAGCCCGCGACGTCGGCGAAGGTCACCGGGTTGGCGTTTTCATCCAGCAGGCGCGCGCGGCTCTTGCCGAACGAGAACGCCCCGCCCCGGCCGCCGCCCTGCATCTGGCGCATGAAGAAGATCCACACGCCGATCAGCAGCAGCATGGGGAACCAGGAAATGAACAGGCTCATCAGGAAGGACGGTTGCTCCTCCGGCTTGGCCTCGACCGACACGCCGTTCTTCAGCAGGTCGGAAACCATCCAGGGGTCGCTCGGCGCGTAGCTGGTGAAGCGCTGGCCGTCGCTGCGCTCGCCCTTCAGCACGTTGCCCTCGATCACCACCTTGGAGATCTGCTGCTGGCGCACCTCCTCGATGAACTGCGAGTACGGCATCTGCGTCTGCGCGGTGCGCTGCGCGCCGAACTGGTTGAACACCGTCATCAGCACGACGGCGACGATCAGCCAGATGGCGATGTTCTTGGACAAATTGTTCACGTTTACTCCTCGGTGCCAGCTACGGCACGTTAATTTGACGCAGCGCGTTTAGACTCATTCTAAGCCTAGTTCTGCCGGCTTGTCACGGCAGACGCCTGTCCCGCCACCGGACGGCGGCCCAGCAGATAGACCTCGGTACTGCGGTCGCGCGAGGCCTCCGGCTTGCGGATCAGGACCTCCTCGAAGGCGTCACGCATCTGCCTGCGGAAATCCTCGAAGCCGACCCCCTGAAACACTTTGACGAGAAAAGCGCCGTCGGGTTTCAGCCAGTTCACAGCAAAATCGAGCGCCAGTTCGCACAGTTCGTAATGCCGCGCCTGGTCCCTGAGCATCACTCCACTGATATTGGGCGCCATATCGCTCAATACAAGGTCGACCCCGCCGGATTGCAGCTTCCCCTCCAGCCACGTCAGGGCCGCCGGGTCGGTGAAGTCCCCTTCCAGGCTCTCGACGCCCGGCATCGGCGCCACCGGCAGCAGGTCGATCGCCAGCACCCTGCCCTGCTTCTTCATCCGCTGAACCGCAACCTGGCACCAACTGCCGGGTGCCGCGCCGAGATCGACCACCGTCATGCCGGGCCGCAGCAGGTGATCGCGCTTGTCGATTTCCAGCAATTTGTAGGCGGCGCGCGAGCGGTAGCCATCCTGCTGCGCCTTGCGGACATAGGGATCGGTCACGTGCTCGTGCATCCAGGCACTGCCCGATTTGGTTCGCTTGGGTTTATGGGCCATGTCTATCGGCTACAATCCGCGCTCAGATTTAAGGAAGAAGCATGAAACCTCTCACGCCCGCGCAGCGGCAATTCCTGAAGGGACTCGCCCACGCCCGTCACCCGGTGGTCATGATCGGCAGCCAGGGCCTGACCGCTGCCGTCCTGAAGGAAGTGGAGCAAGCGCTGAACGCGCACGAGCTGATCAAGATCAAGGCCGCCAGCGACGAAGCAGACACCCGCCGCGCCTGGCTGGCGGAAATCTGCGCCGCCACCGGGGCCGCGCCGGTCCAGCAAATCGGCAAGGTGCTGGTGATTTACCGCCCTGCGGCGAAGCCGGTCATCGCGCTGCCGCGCTGATCGCGCCCCTGCGGGGTTTATCGCGCCGGCCCCGCACGCCAGACCAGCAGCAGGCCGAGCGCGCTCTGGATCAGGTAGAGGATGCTGGAGATGCCGTGCCAGCGTGCGAACCGGTCGGCGAACACGCTCTGCATCACCGCGTGCGGCATCGCCTGGTCCTTCAGGCCCTGCAGAATCGGCTGGACGCCGAAGTGCCCGGCGAGCGTGAGCAGCAGCATCAGCACGACGACCCAGAAAAACAGGCTCTTCAGCGCTGCACCGCCGTCGGTGGCGATGCGGTGGACCAGCAGGTAGCTGCCGGCAGCGATGCCGATCCACGCCATCATCTCGAACAGATTGCCAGCGAGCATGCCGGCCAGCTGCTTGTCGCCCAGGCTCGAGAACAGGACCGGCGCGGCGACGTAGCCGATCGCCCACAGGCCGCCGACCCACAGCACCAGGAGCGTGGCGGCGAGTCCGTCCCAGAAGCGGCGCATCGTCAGATGTACTGAACGTCGAGCACTTCGTAGTGACGCGCGCCGCCAGGCGCCTGCACCTCGACGCTGTCGCCGGCGTACTTGCCGATCAGGGCGCGCGCGATCGGCGACGAGACCGAGATCTTGCCCTGCTTGATGTCCGCCTCGTCGTCACCGACGATCTGGTAGGTGACGGCTTCACCGGAGTCGGCGTCCTCGAGTTCGACCGTCGCGGCAAACACGATGCGGCCGTCGGCGTCGAGCGTCGTCGGATCGATGATCTGCGCGTTCGACAGCTTGCTCTCGAGCTCGGCGATGCGCCCCTCGATGAAGCCCTGTTTTTCCTTGGCGGCGTCGTATTCGGCGTTCTCCGACAGGTCGCCCTGCGCGCGCGCCTCGGCGATCGCCTGGATCACGGCGGGACGCTCGACGGATTTCAGATGTTGCAGTTCGGCGCGCAGCTTTTCTGCGCCCACGACGGTGAGGGGGATCTTGTTCAAAACCTTGCCTTTTCAGTTCAGTGCAGGCGCTGATGCAGTTCCTGCAAGGAATACACTTTCAGCGCGTCGCCGTGCCGCATGCCCATGCACGCCGCGCGGGCGCCCGCCAGGGTGGTGAAGTAGACGACCCGGCGCGCCAGCGCTTCGGCACGGATCGCATAGGAGTCCTTGACCGCCTTCTTGTCCTCGACGACGTTGACGATGAAGTCGATGTCGCCGTTCTTGATCATGTCGACGATGTGCGGCCGGCCTTCCTTGACCTTGTTGACGATGGCCACCGGGATGCCGGCCGACTCGATCGTCTGCGCGGTGCCACGGGTGGCGACCACGCTGAAGCCGAGTTCGTGCAGCATCTGCGCCACCTCCGCGACGGCGTCGCGGTCACCCGACCGCACGCTGACGAAGGCACGGCCGCCCGGCTTCGGCAGTTCGGAGCTGGATGCCAGCTGCGACTTGACGAAGGCCTCGCCGAAGTTGTCGCCGACTCCCATGACCTCGCCGGTCGATTTCATCTCGGGCCCGAGGATGGTGTCGACGCCCGGGAACTTGCGGAACGGGAACACCGCTTCCTTCACCGAAAAATACGGCGGAACGATCTCCTTCTCGAACGCCTGCGCCTTGAGCGAGATGCCCGCCATCGCGCGCGCGGCGATTTTCGCCAGCGGCGCGCCGATCGCCTTGGACACGTAGGGAACCGTGCGCGAGGCACGCGGGTTCACCTCGAGCACGTAGACGGTCTCACCCTGGATCGCGAACTGCACGTTCATCAGGCCGACGACCTTGAGCGCCTTCGCCATCGCGACGGTCTGGCGCCGCAGTTCGTCCTGCAGTGCGTCCGACAGGCTGTAGGGCGGCAGCGAGCACGCCGAATCTCCCGAGTGCACGCCGGCCTGCTCAATGTGCTGCATGATGCCGCCGATCACGACCTGCTCGCCGTCGGACAGCGCGTCGACGTCCACCTCGATCGCGTCGTTGAGGAAGCGATCGAGCAGTACCGGCGACTTGTTGGAAACCTTCACGGCCTCGGTCATGTAGCGGATCAGGTCGGCTTCCTCGCGCACGATTTCCATCGCCCGCCCGCCCAGCACGTAGCTCGGGCGCACCACCAGCGGGTAGCCGATCTCGGACGCCATGCGCAGCGCGCTCTCGGGCGTGCGTGCCGTGCGGTTGGGCGGCTGCTTGAGGCCGAGGTCGTGCAGCATCTGCTGGAAGCGCTCGCGGTCCTCGGCGGCGTCGATCATGTCCGGGCTGGTGCCGATGATCGGCACGCCGTTGCGCTCGAGGTCGCGCGCGAGCTTGAGCGGCGTCTGGCCGCCGTACTGCACGATCACGCCGAACGGCTTCTCGATGCGGACGATCTCGAGCACGTCTTCCAGCGTCAGCGGCTCGAAGTACAGGCGGTCGGAGGTATCGTAGTCGGTCGACACGGTCTCCGGGTTGCAGTTGACCATGATGGTCTCGAAGCCGTTTTCACGCAGCGCCAGCGCGGCGTGCACGCAGCAGTAGTCGAACTCGATGCCCTGGCCGATGCGGTTCGGCCCGCCGCCCAGCACCATGATTTTCTTCGCGTCGGAGGGGTGCGCCTCGCACTCTTCCTCGTAGGTCGAGTACATGTAGGCGGTCTGCGTGGCGAACTCGGCCGCACAGGTGTCGACCCGCTTGTAGACGGGGTGCAGCGCGAGCTCGTTGCGGCGCGCGCGCACCGCGTGCTGGTCGGTGTTGAGGAGCTTGGCGAGGCGGCGGTCGGAAAATCCGGCGCGCTTGAGCTCGCGCAGTTCGTCGCGGCCGAGGTCGACCAGCGCACGGCCGGCGAGCGAGCCTTCCAGCTCCATCAGGCCCTGGATCTGGTCGAGGAACCACGGGTCGATCTTCGATACCGCGTGGATTTCCTCGAGGCTCATGCCGACACGGAACGCATCGCCCACGTACCAGATGCGCTCGGGGCCGGGCGACATCAGCTCGGCCTCGATCTCCTCGCGGTCGGTCGTCTTCGGGTCGAGGCCATCCGCCCCCACCTCGAGGCCGCGTAGCGCCTTCTGCAGCGATTCCTGGAAGCTGCGGCCCATCGCCATCACCTCGCCCACCGACTTCATCTGGGTGGTCAGGCGGTCGTCGGCCTGCGGGAATTTCTCGAAGGCGAAGCGCGGGATCTTGGTCACCACGTAGTCGATCGACGGCTCGAACGACGCCGGGGTCGCGCCGCCGGTGATGTCGTTCTGCAGTTCGTCGAGGGTGTAGCCGACCGCCAGCTTCGCCGCGACCTTGGCGATCGGGAAGCCGGTCGCCTTCGACGCCAGCGCCGACGAGCGCGACACCCGCGGGTTCATCTCGATCACGACCATGCGGCCGTCGGCCGGATTGATCGAGAACTGCACGTTGGAGCCACCGGTGTCGACGCCGATCTCGCGCAGCACCGCGAGGCTGGCGTTGCGCATGATCTGGTATTCCTTGTCGGTCAGCGTCTGCGCCGGGGCGACGGTGATCGAGTCGCCGGTGTGCACGCCCATCGGGTCGAAGTTCTCGATCGAGCAGATGATGATGCAGTTGTCCTTGCGGTCGCGCACCACCTCCATCTCGTACTCTTTCCAGCCGAGCAGCGACTCCTCGATCAGCAGCTCGTGCGTCGGCGAAGCCTCGAGGCCACGCTCGCAGATGGCGACGAACTCGTCCTTGTTGTAGGCGATGCCGCCGCCCGAACCGCCCATGGTGAACGACGGCCGGATGATGGTCGGGAAGCCGAGCGCGGCCTGCACCTGCAGCGCCTCTTCCATGCTGTGGGCGATCGACGAGCGCGCCGAGCCGAGGCCCAGCTTGGTCATCGCCGCCTTGAACTTCTCGCGGTCCTCGGCCTTGTCGATCGCCTCCTTCGACGCGCCGATCATCTCGACGCCGTACTTCTCGAGGACGCCGTGCTTGGCGAGGTCGAGCGCGCAGTTGAGCGCGGTCTGCCCGCCCATGGTCGGCAGCAGCGCGTCGGGGCGCTCCTTCTCGATGATCTTCTCGACCACCTGCCAGGAGATCGGCTCGATGTAGGTGACGTCGGCCATGTCCGGGTCGGTCATGATCGTCGCCGGGTTGCTGTTGACGAGGATGACCTTGTAGCCCTCCTCGCGCAGCGCCTTGCAGGCCTGCGCGCCGGAATAGTCGAACTCGCACGCCTGCCCGATGACGATGGGGCCGGCGCCGATGATGAGAATGCTTTGTAGGTCAGTGCGCTTGGGCATGGTCGGCCATCAGCTGGATAAATCGGTCGAACAGATAACTCACGTCGTGCGGACCCGGACTGGCCTCGGGGTGACCCTGGAAGCTGAACGCCGGGGCGTCGGTACGCGCGATGCCCTGCAGCGAGCCGTCGAACAGAGAAACGTGGGTGGAACGGAGATTGGCGGGCAGGGTCGCCGCGTCGACCGCGAAGCCGTGGTTCTGGCTGGTAATGGCGACGCGCCCGCTCTCGAGATCCTTCACCGGGTGGTTCGCACCGTGGTGGCCGAACTTCATCTTGACGGTCCGGGCGCCCGAAGCGAGCGCGAGCAACTGGTGACCGAGGCAGATACCGAAGGTGGGAATCTGCGCGGCGACCAGGTTCTCGATCGCACGAATCGCGTAATCGCATGGCTCCGGGTCGCCAGGGCCGTTGGAAAGGAAGATTCCATCCGGCTTGAGCGCCAGCGCCTGTTCGGCGGTGGCGGTGGCGGGCAGCACGGTCAGGCGGCAGCCGCGCTCGGCCAGCATGCGCAGGATGTTGCGCTTGACGCCGTAGTCGAAGGCGACGACGTGGAAGCGCGGCGCCTCCTGCCTGCCGTAGCCACGGCCGAGCTTCCATTCGGTCTCGTCCCACTCGTAGGCCTCGGGCGCGCTCACCACCTTGGCGAGGTCCATGCCGGCAAGGCCCGGGAAGGCGTGCGCGGCCTCGAGCGCCTTCGCCTCGTCGACCGCGCCGGCCATGATGCAGCCGGCCTGGGCACCCTTCTCGCGCAGGATGCGGGTCAGCCGCCGGGTGTCGATGTCGGCGATGGCGACGACGTTCTGGCTCTTGAGGTAGTCGGGCAGCGACTGGCCGGCGCGGAAGTTGGAGTACAGCCGCGGCACGTCGCGCACCACGAGGCCGGCGGCATGGATGCGCCCGGCCTCGACGTCCTCGGCGTTGACGCCGGTATTGCCGATGTGGGGGTAGGTCAGCGTCACGATCTGACGCGAGTAGGAAGGGTCCGTGAGGATTTCCTGATAACCGGTCAACGAGGTGTTGAACACGACCTCTCCGGTAGTGATGCCGTCGGCGCCGATGGACCGGCCGCGAAACACCGAACCGTCAGCTAGAACAAGAATGGCGGGCTGGGCGCGTGACAAGGAGGACTCCGNNGCAGGTGACAAAATTCAGGCGAGCCGCTTGCGCGAACCCGCCTGAACTTGAATTGCGTAATTGTAGCCGAACCGGCTTCCCTCTTCAACGCTTCACCCCGCGCGCCGGCGGCTCCGCCGGCCGGATGGCTCAGCGCTGGAGGTGCTCCAGCCCGCCGTCCATGTCGAGCTCGGTCAACTCGGTGAAACCGCCGATGCAAGCGCCTTCGACGACGATCTGCGGCACCGTGCGGGCGCCGTTGGTGACGACGGCGAATTCCTTCATCGCCTCGCGGTCGAGGTCGATGCGGACCTCGTCGTAGCCGATCCCGCGCTTGTCGAGAAAGGCCTTCGCCTTGACGCAGATGGGACAGGTGCCGGTGCTGTAGACCTTGACGGCGTTCATGGTGGGTTCTTCCTGGTTGGACGATCAGTTCAGATTGAGTACGTCGCGCATGTCGTACAGCCCGGGCGCGCGGCCCTGCAGCCACTTGGCGGCGCGCAGCGCGCCCTGGGCGAAGGTGGCGCGGCTGCTCGCCTTGTGGGTGAGCTCGACGCGCTCGCCGATGCCCGCGAACAGCAGCGTGTGGTCGCCGACGATATCGCCGCCGCGAACCGTGGCGAAGCCGATGGTCTTCGGGTCGCGCTCGCCGGTCACCCCCTCGCGGCCGTAGACGGCACAGCTGGCGAGATCCCGGTTGACGGCGCGCGCGACGGCACGCCCCAGGCCGAGCGCGGTGCCGGACGGGGCATCGACCTTGTGGCGGTGGTGCGCCTCGATGATCTCGATATCGTAGCCCTCGTCCAGCACCTGCGCGGCGAGCTCGGCCAGCTTCATCAGCAGGTTCACGCCGACGCTCATGTTGGGCGCAAAAACGACCGGAATCCGCTGCGCGGCGGCCTCGATGCGCGCACGGCCGGCGTCGTCGAAACCGGTGGTACCGATGACCAGCGGGACTCCGGCGGCGGCACAGGCGTCGAGGTAGCCGAACGTCGCCTCCGGCCGGGTGAAGTCGATCAGCGCCTGCGCGCCCTGCACGGCGACGGCAGGCTCGTCGGTCACGCTCACCCCGCTGGCGACGCCCCAGGCGGCGCCGGCGTCCTGGCCGGCGAGCGGGCTGCCCGGGCGATCGAGCGCCGCCGACAGTTCGCAGTCGGTGTCGGCCGCGACGGCCTCGAGCAGCGCGCGCCCCATGCGGCCGGACACACCGGCGATCGCAACCTTGACGCTCATGGCGTCGCTCCTTGTTCTTGCGGCATTGCCGGCTCCACCGGCGTCGCAGGCGCACTTTGCGGGACGGGCGCAGCGTCCGGCGCTGCCGGCACGTCGCCCTCGATGCGCGCGAGCGTATCGCCCTCGAAATACAGCGTCACCCGCTTCTGCTCGGTCAGCCTGCCCGCCTTGTGGTAGAGGTAGACGTAGTCCCAGCGGTCGGCGTGAAACGGATCGACCACCAGCGGCGTTCCCAGCAGGAAACGCACCTGGGAACGGCTCAGCCCCGGCTTCAGGCGGGCGACGCTCTCCTCGTCGAGCGCGTTGCCCTGCTGCACGTCGATGCGGTAGGGACTGATTTTGCCGCCGGCACAGCCGGCAGCCAGGCTCAGAAACAGCGCTGTGATCAGGAAATGCCGCATGTCCGGGGAACCGTCAGGGTCGGGGCTGATGAAAAAAACGTATCATAACGTATTCGCGTTCTCGTTCTGGAGACCCCATTGAGCAATCCGTCCGATCTCAAGAGCATCGGTCTCAAAGCCACGCTGCCGCGCCTGAAGATCCTCGACCTGTTCGAACAGAGCGACAAGCGCCACATGACGGCGGAGGAGGTCTACCGCCTGCTTTCCGACGAAGGCCAGGACATCGGGCTGGCCACCGTCTACCGTGTCCTCACCCAGTTCGAGCAGGCGGGCCTGCTGATGCGCCACCACTTCGACAGCGACAAGGCGGTGTTCGAACTCAACCAGGGCGAGCACCACGACCATCTGGTCTGCCTGCAATGCGGCAAGGTCGAGGAGTTCTTCGACGCCGAAATCGAAAAGCGCCAGGCCCGCATCGCCAAGGAGCGCGGCTTCGCGATCCACGACCACTCGCTGCAGATCTACGCCGACTGCATCAAGGAAAACTGCCCCAACCGCAAGCCCGGCGACGCCCGTCAGCGATAGGGGGCCAGCGCCGCACACAACTCGGCGACCCCCTCCGCCAGCCGCGGCGCGGGACGATGCAGGCGATCCGCGTCGACCCGCACGAACGCCCGGCGCTTCACCGCAGGCAGCGTCGCGAACGGCTGCCAGAACCCACGCACATCGGGCGCGTCGCTGCCGCTCACGATCACTTGCGGCGCGCGCTTCAGCACCGCCTCGCGCGACACCACCGGCGACGCCGCGTCGAGGTCGGCGAACACGTTGCGTGCCCCGCACAGCGCCAGGGCATCGCTGATCCAGTGGCGGCCGCCCACGGTCATCAGCGGCCGATCCCACACCTGGTAGAAAACCCGAACCTCGTTGCCCCGCGCGTAGCGCCGCCCGAGTGCCGCGAGCCGCGCCGCGAACTCGGTCGCCGCCGCATCGCCCGCCGCGTCATGGCCGCTTACCCGGCCGATCAGCCGAAGCAGGCGCGCCACGTCGTCGAGGCGGGCCGCGCGGGTGTGCAGTACCGGCACCCCGAGCGCCGTCAGGGCGTGGATGTCGGCCGGCCGGTTGCCGCCGACCCAGGCGACGACCAGGTCCGGCTTCAGCGCCAGCACCCGTTCCAGATTCACGCGGCTGTAGTCGCCCACCCGCGGCAGCGCGCGGGCCGCCACGGGGTGATCGCTGGCGCTGTCCGCCCCTGCGAGCTGTGCGCCCGCGCCGACCGCATACAGCATCTCGGTCAGATGCGGGGTCAGCGAGACGATGCGTTGCGGCGGCTTCGCCAGCTCAAGCGTCACGCCGGCGTCGTCGACCACCCGGATGGCCGCCGCCTGCCCCGGCGCCGCCGCCAGCAGGCACAGCCAGAGCAGCGCGGCGCGGATCACCGCCCGTGCAGGCTGCCGCCGTGGAAGATCAGGCTGGCGCGCCCGGCGTCGAAGCGCAGGCGCGTGATCGAGGCCGTCGCCACCTCGATGCGGTAGGCATGCTCCAGCGGAATGTGCAGCGCCCAGGCGAGCGCCATCCGCATGACCCCGGCGTGCCCGACCAGCAGAACGTGCCGGTCGGCATGCCGCGCGAGCAGGTCGTCGAGCGCGGCCGCCACCCGTGCGTGGAATTCGGCGAGCGGTTCCGCCCCGGCCGGACGCACGTTCACCGGATCGGCCTTGAAGCGCGCCAGCGTTCCCGGGGCGTCCGCCTCGATCTCTGCGGCGGTCCTGCCCTCCCAGCTGCCAAAGCCGACCTCCATCAGGCGGTCGTCGAACGCCAGCGGCAGGCCATGACGCGCAGCGAGCGTTTCGGCGAAGGCACTGCAGCGCGCGAGCGGCGACGAGACGATGTGTGTCCACGGCGGCGCCTCGCCGACCGCGGCGTGCATCTGCGCCCAGCCCTTCTCCGACAGCGGGTCGTCGATCTGGCCGCGATACTTGCGGCCGCCGACCGGCTCGCCGTGGCGCATCAGGTCGAGCGTGGTGGTCACGCGAGCACCACCAGGTTGTCGCGGTGGATCAGCTCCGGCTCGTCCATGTAGCCGAGCTCGGCCTCGATCGCCGAGGAGGGCCTGCCGGCGATGCGGCGCGCCTCGCTGGCGCTGTAGTTGACGAGGCCGCGTGCGACCTCGCGCCCTGCGGTATCGACCACCGCGACGACCTCGCCGCGCTCGAATTCGCCGGTGACGCCCTTCACGCCGACCGGCAGGAGGCTCTTGCCGTCCTCGGTCAGGGCGCGCACCGCGCCGTCGTCGAGCACGACGCCGCCGCGCAGCTGCAGGTGGTCGGCCAGCCACTGCCGGCGCGCGGCGAGCGGCGCCTGGCGCGCCACCAGCTGGCTGCCGATCGCCTCGCCGGCGGCGAGCCGCAGCAGCACGTTCTCCTCGCGCCCGCTGCAGATCACGGTGTGCGCGCCGCTCCGCGCGGCGCGTCGCGCGGCGAGAATCTTGGTCAGCATGCCGCCGGTGCCGACGCTGCTGCCCGCCCCGCCCGCCATGCGCTCGAGCTCGGGGTCGCCGGCGTGGGCGTCCATCACCAGCGTGGCGTCGGGGCGCTTCCTCGGGTCGGCGGTATAGAGGCCGGGCTGGTCGGTCAGGATGATCAGGCAGTCGGCCTCGATCAGGTTGGTCACCAGCGCGCCCAGCGTGTCGTTGTCGCCGAGGCGGATCTCGTCGGTGGCGACGGTGTCGTTCTCGTTGATGATCGGCACCACGCGCAGTTCGAGCAGCGTGCGCAGCGTGGTCCGCGCGTTGAGGTAGCGGGTGCGGTCGGCGAGGTCTTCATGCGTCAGCAGCACCTGCGCGGCATGCAGGCCGTGGGTGCGGAAGATCGACTCGTACGCCTGCACCAGGCCCATCTGGCCGACGGCGGCGGCGGCCTGCAGCTCGTTGACCGCCTTCGGCCGCTTCTTCCAGCCGAGCCGCGCGATGCCCTCGGCGATCGCGCCCGACGACACCAGGACCACTTCCTTGCCCTGCGCGGTGAGCGCGGCGATCTGCCCGGCCCAGCGCGACAGCGCGGCATGGTCGAGTCCGCGTCCCTCGGCGGTGACCAGGCTGGAGCCGACCTTGACGACGATGCGGTGCGCGTGCCGGACCACGGAATGCATCAGCGCGCTCCCTGCCGCAGGCTGCGCACGGCTTCCCGCGGGTGCTGGATGTTGATGCCGCCGGGGCAGAAATGGTCCTCGTACAGGGCCTTGTGGTACGACAGCAGGGAGCGGAACCTGATCGGGTCCCAGCCCGCGCCGCGCGCCTTCGACCAGCTCCCGTCAGGCTGTCCGTAGGCGTACAGGCGGCGTTCGCCGGTCTCGCAGCGCATCCCCTCGAACGAGACGTTCCTCGCGCCGCCGGCCGCCTCGACCACCACGGTGTAGCGGACCACCTTGTCCTCGCCGACGCTGATCGACGCGATGTCGACGAAATGCCGGTTGCGGGTGGCCGACGAGACGTCGAACTCGACCAGGTTCTCCGCCTGCGGATACGGCGGCAGCTGCGCCGAGAGCTCCTTCCACGGCTTCTCGTTTTCGAACTCGTGGTCGAACGCGCCCCACTCCGCCTGGGCGGCGAGGGGCAGACAGAGCAGCAGGGCGGGCAGGATTTTCATGCCCGGCATTCTATTGATTCGGCTGTGCGCTGTCTGCAGAAAGATGGCCGCATGTGGCGCCCCGCCTTCAATGGCCGGTCATCGCCGCCCGCGTCCGCACCAGCCGGCCGTCGCGGTAGTCGGCAAAGGCCTGCTCGATCTCCTCGCGGGTGTTCATCACGAAGGGGCCGTGCTGCACCACCGGCTCGCCGATCGGCCGGCCGGCGACCAGGATCAGGCGCGCACCGTCGCCACCGGCCTCGATCTGCACCTCGTCGCCCTCCCCCAGCACCGCCAGCGTATGGCGCGGCAGCGTCTCGCCGGCGAGACGGGCGCTGCCCTCGAAGACATAGACGAAGGCATTGCGCTCGTCGGCAAGCGGCGCGTCGAATCGTCCGCCGGGCGCAAGCGCGACGTCGAGATACAGCACGTCGGTCGCCGGGTCTTCGATCGCGCCGCGCACGCCGGCGAACGCGCCGGCCAGCACGCGCACCCGCGCGCCTTCGTGCGCGACCTCGGGAATCGCGGCGGCCGAGAATTCCTGGTACGCGGGATCGGACAGCTTGTCGCGCGCCGGCAGGTTGATCCACAGCTGGAAGCCGCGCATCAGCCCATCGGTCTGCTTCGGCATCTCGGAATGGATGACGCCGCTCGCCGCCTTCATCCATTGCGCCCCGCCGGCCTGCAGGTCGCCGCGGTTGCCCATGCTGTCGCGGTGCTCCATGTGGCCGTCGAGCATGTAGGTGAAGGTGATGAAGCCGCGGTGCGGATGTTCGGGAAAGCCGGCGATGTATTCGTCCGGGTTGTCGCTGCCGAAATGGTCGAGCATCAGGAAGGGGTCGAGGTGCTTCAGCGCCGGCGTGCCGATGCTGCGATGGACCGTGACGCCCGCCCCCTCGGTCACCTCGAAGGCGGGAACACGCTGGCGGATGGTGCGCAGGTTCATGGTGGGTCTCCTTTCTTCAACGGGGGGGAACGCTCAGGCCGCGACACGCTGCGGCCAGTCGCGTTCGAGGAGCGCGTCGATGTCCGCCGCCGCCGCGTCGCAGGCAGCGGCGCCGCGCGCCATGCCGCGGTCGGCGGCGATCACCTCGACGTCCTTGACGCCGAGGAAGCCCAGGACGAACCGCAGCCACGGCGTCGCGAAGTCGATCGCGCTGCCGACCTCGGTGCCGCCGGTCGCGACGAGGACATAGACCTTCTTGCCCGCGAGCAGTCCCTCCGGGCCCTGCGCGGTGTAGCGGAACGTCAGGCGCGCCCGCGCGATCTGGTCGATCCATGCCTTGAGGCTGGCCGGCACGCCGAAGTTGTAGATAGGCGTGGCGATCACCCAGACGTCGGCGCGCCTGACCTCGTCGACCAGCGCGTCGGATCCGGCCAGGGCCTGCCGTTGCGCCGCGTCGCGCGCGTCGGGGTCGGCCAGGTTGGCGGCGACCCAGTCGGCGTCGACGAAGGGCAGGCCCTGCGCGACGTCGCGGCGGGTCACCGCCACCTCGCCCGCCCGTGCGGCCAGGCCGGCAATCAGCCGGTCGGCGAGCTGGCGGGTGACCGACCCCTCCACGCGCGCGCTGGCGTCGACGCGCAGGACGCGCAACGGGAATGGGCCGGAACGGTTCTGGCTGGCTTTCATGACATCTCTCCTTGTATAGACGGCGCGCCCTTGCGCCGGGATGAGGTCATTATCAGTTTTGCCAAATCAGGAATAAAGATAGAGTTACTGAATTAACTTTTCCGTTTTTCTGAACAATGGACCGATTTACCGGGATGCGAATCTTCGTCAGCATCGTCGAGGCCGGCAGCATCACCGCCGCCGCCGAACGGCTGAACCTCGCCAAGTCCGCCGTCAGCCGCGGCCTCGCGGAACTCGAGGCGCATCTCGGCGTCGCGCTGATCCAGCGCACCACGCGCCGGCTCAACCTCACCGACAGCGGGCGGGGGTACTACGAGCGCTGCCTCGGCATCCTCGCCGACGTCGCCGAGGCCGAGTCCGCCGTGTCGCAGTCGCACGCCGCGCTCAAGGGCCATCTCAAGGTCGCGCTGCCGCTGGCTTTCGGCCTGCTGCATCTGGCGCCGCTGATCCAGGCCTTCATGACGCAGCACCCGGACATCCGCTTCGAACTCGACTTCAACGACCGCCAGATCGACCTGATGCAGGAAGGCTTCGATCTCGCCGTCCGCATCGCAACGCTGGCCGACTCCAGCCTGATCGCCCGCCGGCTCGCACCGATCCGCCACGTCGTGGCCGCCAGCCCCGCCTACCTCGCGCGGCACGGCACGCCGCGCGCCGCCGCCGAACTCGCGCGGCACGACTGCCTCGCCTACAGCAACGTGAGCGATCCGGGACTGTGGCGCTTCCGCGGTCCGGACGGCCAGCCCGGGCAGGTGCGGGTGCCGGTGCGGCTGGCGGCCAGCAGCGGGGAATTCCTCATGCTGGCGGCGATCGCCGGCGAAGGCCTGGTCATGCTGCCGACGTTCTACGTGCACGACGCCTTCCGCTCGGGGCAGCTGGTTCCGCTGCTGGCGGACCACCGCTGGCCGGAACTCGCCGCCTACGCGGTCTACCCCCCCACCCGCCACCTGTCGACCCGGGCGCGCGCCTTCGTCGATTTCCTGGCGGAGCGTCTGGCGGGCGACCCCCACTGGGACCGCTGAGGCCGCCCGGTTCAGCCGAGCGGCTTGCGCAGGCGTTCGGGGGCCGGATAGGCGCAATGGCCGACGGCGATCACCAGCGCCGGCACCTCGCCCGCCGGCAGCGCGACCGCCTCGGCCAGCGCGTCGGCGTCGAAGCCGCCGACCGGACAGCTCCCGAGCCCCAGGGATGCCGCCTGCAGCAGCATGTGGGCCGCGGCGAAATGGCACTGCCCCTGCGCCCACGGCGTGATCGCTCCCGCCTGGTGGAGCGCGCGATAGGCCTCGTGAATCGGCGCGACATCCCCGCCGCGCGCCTCCGCCTCGAAGCGCGCACGGACGTAGGCCGAATCGGGCTCGAGCGCGTCGACCAGCGCGACGATCACGATCAGCGCCGCGGCGGTGGCAGCCGCCGGCTGGTCGTAGCAGGCACGCGCGACCCGCGCCCGAGCCTGCGCATCGGTCACGCTGATGAACCGCCACGGCTCCAGCCCGAACGCCGATGGCGCCAGCCGCCCCGCCTCGAGCAGCAGGGTCTGTTCGTCGGCCGTCAGCGGCTTGTCCGCCTCGAACTCGCGGCACGCGTAGCGCTGCCGGATCGCATCGAGCAATTGGCCTGGCATGGCATGTCCTCCTTCAACGTCGACCCTCGCACGGTCTACCTGCGTTCAGAATAGGTCGGCAGCGTGATGCGGAACGCCATCGCGGCCAGGCGGACGCCGAGCACCGTCGCCATCCCCGCCCACGCCGCGAGAACCGGCGACACCGACAGCGCCTGCAGACCGACCAGCAGCAGGGCGCCGGCCCACGCCGCCGAGGCATACAGCTCGCCGCGCACGAAGACCAGCGGAACCTCGTTGCACAGCACGTCGCGCAGCACGCCGCCGACGACGCCGGTGATCATGCCCAGCAGGCTCGCGACCAGCCACGGCGCCTGCCATTCGAGCGCGATCTGGGTGCCGACGATGGTGAACAGGGCGAGACCGAAGGCATCGGGAAGCAGGAACAGCCGCGGCGGCAGTCGCAGATTGCGCACGGCGAAGAAGACCGCGAGCGTCGCGGCGAGCGCGACGATCAGGTAGAGCTGGTCGGCGATCCAGAACACCGGGCGCCCCAGCAGCACGTCGCGCACGGTGCCGCCGCCGAGCGCGGTCGCGGCACCGACCATGACCACGCCGATCAGGTCCATCTGCTTGCGGCCCGCGTCGAGCACCCCGGTCAGCGCGTTCACGGCGACGGCCGACAGCCCGGCCCAGTAGAGTAGATTGTCCATCGCGTCTCGTTGCATGCCCCCGCGGGCGACACCGCAGTATCGCAAGAAACACTGCCGGCGGCATCCCGCCGCAATCGGGCCGCAGGCTAGAATGTCCGGGTCATCCCCGCGCCCGGACCACGCATGCCGCCAGCCTCCCTCAAACGCTACGCCTGGCTCTCGATCGCCGCGGCGATCGCGACCATCCTGCTCAAGGGCTGGGCGTGGTGGCTGACCGGCTCGGTCGGCCTGCTGTCGGACGCGCTCGAATCCTTCGTCAACCTCGCAGGCGCAATGATGGCGCTGGCGATGCTGACGCTGGCCGCGATGCCGGCCGACGAGAACCACGCGCACGGACACGGCAAGGCCGAGTACTTCTCGAGCGCGTTCGAGGGCTTCCTCATCCTTGTCGCCGCGGCCAGCATCGCGTATGCCGCCATCGAGCGCCTGCTCAATCCGCAGCCGCTGGAGGCGGTCGGCATCGGCCTCGCGGTCTCGGTGGTGGCATCGATCATCAATCTGGTGACCTCGCGCATCCTCATGGGCGTGGGCCGCAGGTACAGGTCGGTCACGCTGGAGGCCGACGCGCACCACCTGATGACCGACGTCTGGACCTCGGCCGGCGTCATCGTGGCGGTCGGCCTGGTCTGGGCGACCGGCTGGCTGTGGCTCGACCCGATGATCGCGCTGGCGGTGGCGGCCAACATCGTGTGGACGGGATGGCGGCTGCTGCACCGTTCGGCCGCCGGCCTGATGGACGTCTCGCTGCCGGCCGAGGAAATTGACGCGATCGAAGCGGTACTCGCAGATTACCGCCGCCAGGGGCTCGACTTTCACGCCGTGCGCACGCGCCAGGCCGGCGCGCGCGCGTTCGTCTCCATGCACGTCCTGGTGCCTGGCGCCTGGACCGTCCAGCAGGGCCACGACTGGTCCGAGCGCATCGAGGCCGACCTGCGCCGCGCCCTGCCCCACGCCCACTTCACCACCCACCTCGAGCCGCTGGAGGATCCGCGCTCGCACGCCGACCAGGATCTCGACCGCCCCGCGGACTGAGCCCGGTCAGGCCTGCCTCCGCGCCGCCCGCCTGCGCCGGAGGATCCGCCAGGCGAGCGCGTACGCCACGACATTCACGGCGACGACGACCCCGCCGAGGATCTGCTGCAGGGCGAGGCTCAGCTGCGCGGGATACAGCACCGGCAGCAGATAGTGCTCGACGAAGCCGCCGCTGTATGCGGCGCCGCCGCCGAGCGCACGCAGCCGGTTTTCCAGCGGCGTCAGCGGGCAGATGCCGCCGCTGAATTCGATGTAGGCGCCCCAGGCGGCGGCGGGCAGATGCAGGAAGGCGAGCTTCGGCCAGCGCGGCAGCAGGAAGCCGCCGAGCATGACGAACGCCACGAAGACGAGGTGCGCGACCACGAGCACATCGGCGAGGAAGAGCGCCATCGTCGGCGCGCCCGGCCAGGCTAGGCGCCGCTATAGATGTGGTCGCGGCTGAACGGATAGTTCGGCTGTTTGCCGTCGACGCCCTTGCCCGCCAGCACCTGCCACAGCTCCATCCAGCCATGGTCGAAGGCGTGGGCGGAGCCCGCCATGTAGATGCGCCAGATGCGGTACTTCTGCTCGCCGATCAGGCGGCGTGCCTCGTCGGCGTGGCGCTCGAGCCGGGTCACCCAGTGCCACAGCGTGCGACCGTAGTGGGGACGCAGGTTCTCGGCGTCGAGGCACTCGAGGCCGCTGGCGGCGGCTGCGCGCAGCACCTCCGAGGCGTGCACCAGTTCTCCGCCGGGAAACACGTAGTCCTCGACGAACTCGGCGATGCCACCGCCGAGTCCGCGCGATTCGGGCACCGACGAGGTGATGCCGTGGTTGAGCACCAGCCCGCCCGGCTTGAGGAGCGCGTTGATCTTGTCGAAGTAGGTGGAAAGATTGCCGCGGCCGACGTGCTCGAACATGCCGACGCTGGCGATCTTGTCGAAGCCGCCGTGCTCGGGGACGTCGCGGTAGTCCATCCGCCGCACCTCGACCCGACCCGTCAGGCCGCGCGCCGCGATCTGCTCGCCGACGTACGCGTGCTGCTCGTCCGACAGGGTGATGCCGACTGCGTCGACACCATAGTCTTCCGCCGCGTGGAGGATCAGCCCGCCCCAGCCGCAGCCGATGTCGAGGAAGCGCTCGCCCGGCCCGAGGTCGAGCTTGCGGCAGATGTGGTCGAGCTTCGCCACCTGCGCGTCGTCGAGGCTCATGTCGGGCGACCTGAAATAGGCGCAGGAATAGACGCGCCGCTTGTCGAGCCACAGCCCGTAGAAGTCGTTGGAGACGTCGTAGTGGTACTGGATGTTCCTGCGGTCCTTGCTGCGGGTGTGGCGCCACCACTTCCAGCCTTCCGAGCCGGTGCGGGGCGTGCAGCTGCTTGCGTTGCACAGGCGGTCGCCCAGCGCGAGGATGTCGCGGACGTCGCCTTCGAGGTCGAGAGCGCCCTCGACATACGCGCGGGCCAGCGAGCCCAGGCTGGGGTCGGCAATCGCCTTGAGGCTGGCTGCCTGGTGCAGTTTCACCCGCACCGCGGCATCGGCGACGGCGCCGACCTGCTCGCCATTCCACAATTCGACGACGAACGGCAGGCCGGAAGACTCCACCCGACGCCGCACCTGGTGAACCAACAGCTGATCCAGCATCACATCCTCCTCCGGGCAAAGGCGGCGTCTTGTTGGAGTGGCTTGCCGCCCGAACGAACTGAGTGAAACTTTAGACCAAATCCCCCACCAGTGAAGCGCGGGTGTTTTCCGCCAGCGTCATCGCGTCCACCTTGTACGCATCGAGATCGATCCCCATGCGGATCGGGCTGCCGCCCTTGGCCGCGGCGATCGAGGTCGCATCGAGCTCGAAGCGCAGGAAGTGCACCGACGAGGTCTTCTCCTCGGTCTCGCGCTCGAGGTCCTCGTCGGCGATGGCGTACACCTTGGGCTGGTCGGCGACCTGCACCCAGATGCGGTCCTCGATGCCCTTCAGCTTCGCCAGCGCCACCTTGCGCTCGTCCGGATCGGAATACTGGATCATCATCGTCGCCTTCCAGTTGGTGCCGTCCGGAACCAGCGGATTGTAGGCGTCGAGTTCGTCCTGGATGCCCGATTCCTCGAAGGTGCGCTCGGCGCGCAGCATCTCCTGGATCTGGTAGCGCATCGTCTTCTCGTCCTCGAAAATGAGTGTGACGTGGTCGCCCAGTTCGACCATGCGGTTCTTCTTGTGCGCCATGATCTCGGCGCGCATCTGCGGACGCACCTTGGCGTAGCCCTCGAGGGTCAGCAGGCTGTCACGGGTGATGTGCGGCATGTGGTTCTCCTTGCTAGCGATGTTTCATTCCAGGCCGTAGGCGATGCGCAGCAGCGTGATCGGATGCTGCTTCTGCGCGGTGGCGGCTTCGCCCATGCCCTGCAGGATGTGGCGCGCGGCGATGGCACAGTCGGAACTCACGTAATCCGGCTGCGGCTCGGCCATCTGGCGGAACACCGGCTTGCCGATCTTCATCGACTTGTCGAAGTACTCGCTCTTCACGCCCCAGGTGCCGTCGTGGCCGGAGCAGCGCTCGACCATCGTCACCTCGGCGCCGGCCAGCTGCAGCGCGTCGCGCGTCTTGTTGCCGATGTTCTGCACGCGCTGGTGGCACGGCACGTGATAGGCAACCTTGCCGAGCGGGCTGTTGAAATCGGTCTTCAGGAGGCCGTCGACATTGCGCGCCATCAGGTATTCGAACGGATCCCACATCGCCTCCTTCACCGCCTGCACGTCGGCGTCGTCGGGGAACATCAGCGGCAGCTCCTGCTTGTACATCAGCGTGCACGAAGGCACCGGGGTGAGGATCGCGTAGCCTTCGCGGGCAAGCTTGGCCAGGTGCGGGATGTTGGTCTCCTTGAGCTTCTGCACCGCGTCGAGGTCGCCGAGCTCCAGCTTGGGCATGCCGCAGCACGCCTCCTTCTCCACCAGCACGGACGGGATCTCGTTGTGCGCCAGCAGCTTCAGCAGGTCGTGGCCGATCCCGGGCTCGTTGTAGTTGACGTAGCAGGTCGAGTAGATCGCCACCTTGCCGGGCGTCTTGTCGCCGTCCTTCACCGCGAAATCGCTGCGCGGCTTCGCCGTGGCGCGGAATTTCGCGCTGTCGTATTCGGGCAGCTTGCGGTCGGGGTGGATCTTCAGCACGCCGTCGACCATCTTGCGGATCGGCTTGCTCTTCAGGCTGGCGTTGACCGCCTGCACGACGACCGGGATCGAGGCGAGCTTGCCCATCGCGTCGGTGCTGGAGAGCAGCTTGTCGCGGAAGCTCGTCCCGCCCTTCTTGAACTTGATCGCCTTGGCGCGCAGCATGGTGTGCGGGAAGTCGAGGTTCCACGGATGCGGCGGCACGTAGGGGCACTTGGTCATGTAGCAGAGGTCGCACAGGTAGCACTCGTCGACCACCTTCCAGTAGTCGGACTTGGCGACACCGTCCACCTCCATCGTCGACGACTCGTCGACCAGGTCGAACAGGGTGGGAAACGCGGTGCACAGCGACACGCAGCGGCGGCAGCCGTGGCAGATGTCGAAAATGCGCTCGAGCTCGTGGTTGAGCTTGTCCTCGTTGTAGAAATCCGGGTTTTTCCAGTCGAGCGGGTGGCGGGTCGGGGCTTCGAGGCTGCCTTCACGGGTGCTCATGGCGATCCTTGTTGTATGAAAACCGAAAAAAATTCATCCGCGAAGGGCGCGAAAGGAGGCGTCCCTTCATGCCCTTCGCGGATGAAACTTTGAAAAAGGGCGGGCGCGGGCCCGCCCCTGCGAGGGCGATCAGGCGCCCAGGCTGTCCAGGGTCTTCTGGAACTTGTTGGCGTGCGAGCGCTCGGCCTTGGCCAGGGTCTCGAACCAGTCGGCGATCTCGTCGAAGCCTTCGGAACGCGCGTCCTTGGCCATGCCCGGGTACATGTCGGTGTACTCGTGGGTTTCGCCGGCGATCGCGGTCTTCAGGTTGTCGGCGGTCGGGCCGAAGGTCATGCCGGTGGCGGGGTCGCCGCACTTTTCCAGGTATTCGAGGTGGCCGTGGGCGTGGCCGGTTTCGCCTTCGGCGGTCGAGCGGAACACGGCAGCGACGTCGTTGTAGCCTTCCACGTCAGCCTTGGCTGCGAAGTAAAGATAGCGACGGTTGGCCTGCGATTCGCCAGCGAAGGCGTCCTTCAGATGTTGTTCGGTTTTCGAGCCTTTGAGTTCCATAACCTTATCTCCTTGGTTTACGTAGACATGCTTTTCAGCACAGACAATCATCCCTGCTCTTGCCCTGCTGCTAAAGGTATAGCAGCCTGCTGCCTGGATGAAATCCGGTTTTTAGACTAAGTCTAATAACTGAACGAAGATTAAACCGGCTGCGATGACGCTGTCAACCTCGCCCGTGCGCGGCGATTCCCCGGTCCTGCACAGGGGCATTCCGGCCGCCCCGCTTGCAGCCACGCCCGGCAGCTTGCGGGTACACTGTTCCGACGACGGAGAGCTGCGATGAGCACTGAAAAACCCAAAACAGACGCCGAATGGCGCGCCGAACTGAGCCCGGAGCAATACCGCATCCTGCGCGAGCAAGGCACCGAGCGGGCGTTCACCGGACAATACTGGAACCACCACGAGACCGGCGAATACCACTGCGCCGCCTGCGGGGCGCCGCTGTTTTCCTCGGCTGCCAAGTACGACTCGGGCAGCGGCTGGCCGAGCTTCTACGAACCGCTCAACGACGATGCGGTCGCGGAACGCAGCGACAGCAGCCACGGCATGGTGCGCACCGAAGCGCTGTGCCGGCGCTGCGGCTCGCATCTGGGCCACGTCTTCCCCGACGGCCCCGCACCGACCGGCCTGCGCTACTGCATCAACTCGGCCTCGCTGGCCTTCAAGAAGAAACAGGACTGAACCTTGCACATATTCGATGCGCAGATCGCGGCGATCGTCGCCGCGACGCCCAGCATTCGCGTTGTACGCCTTGCCATTGCCGACCCCGCGTTCCGCTTCCTGCCGGGCCAGTGGGTCGACCTCGGCGTCGACATCGACGGCACGGCGCACACCGCGGGCTATTCCATCACCACCTCGCCGCTCCACCCCGGAACGATCGAACTCGCGGTCAAGGCGAGCGCGCGGCACCCGGTCGCGCGCTGGGTGCACGAACGCGCGACGGTGGGCGACCGGGTGCGGGTGAGCCAGGGACAGGGGCCCTTCGTCTACCTGCCGGAGATGAGCGACAACGCGGTGCTGATCGGCGGCGGCGTCGGCGTCACCCCGCTGCTGTCCATCTTCCGCCACGTGCGCGACGCCGGGCTGCCGACCGGCGTCCACCTTGTCTACAGCGTGTCCGACAGCAGCGAGATCCTGTTCCGCGACGAACTCGAGAGCGCCGCGCGCAGCCACGACAACCTGCACGTCAGCATCACCGTCACCCAGCCCGACCCGCGCTGGCACGGCCTGACCGGCCGCATCGACCCGGTCAAGCTGCACGCGCTCGACGTTCCCGACGACACGCTGTACTACCTGTGCGGCCCCAAGGGCATGGTCGAGGACATCAGCACCCTGCTGCACGACCTCGGCGTGCCGATGAGCCGCATCATCTTCGAGAAGTGGTGGTAGGCCGATTCGACCATTAAGCAAAACCGCGGGCCTGTGTATGTTTACGCCTCAACCTGAACGGAGACTCCCCATGCGCCTCATCCCCCTGCTCGCCGCCCTCGCCTTTTCCGGCACCGTGCTGGCCGGCCCCGACGACGTCGTCCGCAGCTACCCTGCGCAGAAGGTCCACGACAACCTCTACGTCATCCACGGCCCGCAGGGCGTCCCCTCGGTCGAGAACCAGAGCTTCATGAACAACCCGGCGTGGATCGTCACCGCCGACGGCGTCGTGGTGACCGATCCCGGTTCGAGCGTGCAGGCCGGCCGCATGGTGATGGCCCAGCTGAAGAAGACCACCGACAAGCCGGTCACCCACGTGTTCAACACCCACGTCCACGGCGACCACTGGCTGGGCAACCAGGCCGTGCTCGAGGTGTGGCCGAAGGCGACGATCATCGGCCACCCCGACATGATCAGGCAGGCGAAGGACGGCGCCGGCGCCTTCTGGATCAAGCTGATGTCGGACATGACGCAGGGGTTCACCGACGGCACCCGCGCCGAGATTCCCACCGTCGAGGCGGCCGACGGCCAGGAATTCAGGATCGGCGGCAAGACCTTCCGCATCCACTCGTCGACCCACGGGCACAGCAAGACCGACCTCATGATCGAGATGGTCGAGGACCGCATCCTGTTCACCGGCGACAACGTGCTCGCCCGCCAGGTGATGAACCTCAGGGACGGCAGCTTCAAGGGCGTGATGCAGGAAACCGAACGCGCGCTCGCGCTCGACGCCAGGCTCTACATTCCCGGCCACGGCAAGAGCGGCGACCGCACGCTGGTCGAGGAGCAGAAGGCCTGGTTCGACATCCTGATGCCCGAAGTGCGCCGCATGTACGACGAGGGGATGAGCGACTACGAAATGAAGCCGGTGCTCGCCGAAAAGCTCAAGGCTTTCGAAGGCTGGGCGGAGTGGGAAACCAACCTCGGCCCGATGATCAGCCTGGCGATCCTCGAAGTCGAGCAGGAGTAAGGACTGCGCGGCCGCGGCCTCCGCTGCGGCCGCAGGCTGTGATCAGTCGCGCAGGCGGCTGACGCTGGCGACCTGGCCCGGCTGCCACTCGCCGTCGAGGCTGATCCATTCGACGCGCTCGCCGAGCATGCGCACGAAGCCGGGGCGGCGGTTGTCGCCGGTGTCGGAGAACTCGAAATGGTAGTCGCGCTGGAACTGCAGCTGGCCCTGGCCGTTGCGCGCCAGGCGGATCCTGCGCACGGCGACGGACTCGTCGAGAAACTGCACCCCCGCATCGCGACACGCGCGGCGGCCGACCGCCACCGCCTGCTCGCGCGCCTGCATGCCGGCGTACCAGTACCAGCCGACGGCGGCGAACACCCCCAGCAGCAGGATTTCCCAGCTCACCGGTCGTCGGAGTCGGGCTTGACGGGGCTCCTGAACAGCGCCGCCACCTGCTTTTTCGGCGCCGGGCGCACCAGCGCGGGCGTGCTTTCGGTGCGCCTCGACTCGCCCGGCTCATAGGGCGAATCGAACAGGGCGTCGCGCGCAGTCGCCGGCTTCGCGCGCGGCGCGCGCCGTTCGGGACGCTCCGCATGCCGCGGCGGGCGTGACTCGTAGGCCGAAACGTCCGCCGCCCCGGGCTCGAAGCCCGGCACGATCACCGCTTCGATCGGGTTGCCGATCAGCTTCTCGATGTCCTTGAGGTAGCGCGTCTCCGCCTCGCTCACCAGCGAGATCGCCTCGCCGCTGGCGCCGGCGCGGCCGGTTCGGCCGATGCGGTGGACGTAGTCCTCGGGGTTGTGCGGCAGGTCGTAGTTGACGACGTAGGGCAGCGCCTCGATGTCGATGCCGCGCGCGGCGACGTCGGTGGCGACCAGCACGCGCATGGTGCCTGCCTTGAACGCGTCGAGCGCCTTGATCCGCTCCTGCTGCGTCTTGTCGCCGTGGATCGCGTCGGCATGGATGCCGGCCTTGTTGAGTTCGTTGGCGAGCCGGTTGCAGCCGAGCTTGGTCCCGGTGAACACCAGCACCTGCCGCAGATCGCGGCTCTTGATCAGGTGTCCCAGCAGCTGCCGCTTGCGCTCGTGGTGCACCGGGTGCACGACCTGGGTGACCGTCACCGCCGTCACGTTGCGCGCCACCTCGATGAAGGTCGGGTTGTCGAGGATGCTGTCGGCCAGCTTGCGGATCTCCTCCGGGAAGGTCGCCGAGAACATCATGTTCACCCGCTGCTGCGGCAGCAGTGCGACGATGCGCTTCAAGTCGGGCATGAAGCCCATGTCGAGCATGCGGTCGGCCTCGTCGAGCACCAGCGTGTTGACCTGGTTCAGCATCAGCGTCTTGTTCTGCACGTGGTCGAGCAGGCGACCGGGCGTCGCGACGAGGATCTCGACGCCGGTCTTCAGGATCGGGATCTGGGTGTTGATGTTGACGCCGCCGTAGACCACCAGCGAGCGCAGCGGCACGTGCTTGGTGTAGGCCTGGATCGCCTCCTCGACCTGGATCGCGAGTTCGCGCGTCGGGGTGAGGATCAGCGCACGGATCGGATGCTTGGCCGGCGAGGTGCTGGTGTTGGCGAACGGCAGCAGGCGCTGGAGCAGCGGCAGCGCGAACGCCGCGGTCTTGCCGGTGCCGGTCTGCGCCGCGCCGAGGATGTCGCCGCCCTTGAGCGCCAGCGGAATCACCTGTTCCTGGATCGGCGTCGGCGAAACATAGCCCATCTCGTCGAGGGCCCGCAGGATGTCGGGCGCGAGCCCGAGTTCAGCAAAAGTCGTCAAGGTCTGTCCAGTTAGCTCTTTAACTCTCGGTTCGATTCAATTCGCCGCCGGTCCAATCCGGATCCAGTCGAATCCTGCCGTCTGGCAGGCCACGCGCACCTCGTCGTCGGTGCAGTCCAGCGCCTGCGCCAGCGCGCGCTGCGCCAGCGCGGCCGTGTTGTTCCTCTTCGACACGTGCGCCGCGACCACGCACTGCAGCCGGTCGTGCTTCAGCCGCTCCAGCAGCGCCGCCGACTGGCCGTTCTCGAGATGGCCGAAGCGCCCGCCGACGCGCCGCTTGAGGCTAACCGGGTACGGCCCGTTCTCCAGCATCGCCGCGTCGTGGTTGCACTCCAGCACCAGCGCGTCGACGCCCGCCAGCATGGTCTCGATGTGCGGCGTGCCGCAGCCGGTGTCGGTCAGCACCCCGAGCCGGCGGTCGCCGTCGCCGAACACGTACTGCACCGGCTCGCGCGCGTCGTGCGGCACCGGATACGGCTGGATCTCGAGGCCGTCCAGCGCGAACGCCGCGTGGCTGTCGATCACCTGCACCGCGACGCCGCCGAGATCCTGGGCCATCGCCAGCGTCCCCGCGGTCAGCCACACCGGCAGCTTGTGCTTGCGCGCCAGCCGCCCCACCCCGCCGATATGGTCGCCGTGCTCGTGGGTGACCACGATTCCGGCGAGGTCGCCCGGCTGCAGCCCCAGCCGCGCCAGCCTTGCGACGCTGTCGGCGAGCCCGAACCCGCAGTCCATCAGCACCCGGGTGCCGCCGGCCTCGACCACCAGGCCGTTGCCTTCGCTGCCGCTGCCCAGACACGCGAAGCGCATCATCCGCGGCTCCGCGTCACTTCAGTTCTTTGTGCAGCAGATTCAGGATGCGGGTCTGCGCCTGGGGATCGGCCGGCGCACCGTCGGCACCGCTGACGGTCACGCGGCTCTTCTCGCCCGCCTCGCCGACCACGATCTGCAGTTGCGGCGACGCCTGGTCCTTCTTGCTGCGCCAGAACGCGAGGCCGGACAGGATGCCGTCGTCGCGCTTGCTGGCGTTGTCGATCTCGGGGTCGATGTAGCGCACGAAGTAGACACCCTTCGAGCGGTCACGGTCTTCCACGGCGAAGCCGATGCGGTCGAGCGCGAGGCCGACGCGGCGCCAGGCGCGGTCGAAGTTCTCGTCCATTTCCAGCGCCTGGCCATCCGCCTGCCTGACGATGCGCGCCTGCTCCGGCGTCTGCTGTTTCGCCAGCAGTGCCTCGGCGCGGCTCTCCTCGACGCCGAAACGCAGCATCAGGCGACGCAGCATTTCGGCCTCGAGTTCGGGGTCGGCCGGGCGCGGCTGCCATACGGTCTTGTCGCGGCCCTCGGTGGTGTAGACCTCCATCATGCCGCGGTGGCTGACGTAGATCTCGGTCCCTTCCTGGCCCGCCTCGATGCGGGTGCGGAACTTGTCGCGCTCGGCGGTCGAGTAGAGGCCGTCGATCACCTTGCCCAGCGTGCGCCGGATCACGTCCTGCGGGATGTTGGCGCGGTTCTCCGCCCAGTCGGTTTCCATCACGCCGGTCTCGGGCGACTCCAGGTTGATGAGGAAGCCGGTCTCCTGCCAGAAATCCTTGATCACCGGCCACACCTGCTGCGGCGTCGCCTGCACCACCAGCCAGCGCTGGGTGCCGGCGCGCTCGATGCGGGCCTTCTCCTGCGCCGGCAGCAGCGTCTGCGGGCCGCTCGGCTCGGCGCGGCGTTCCTGCGTATAGGTCGACAGGGTCGCCGCGCCGCTCCCCCCGGTCTCGGGAATCGCGTAGCGGTCGTCGGTCGACGGCGCGACCAGGTCGGGCGGCACTTCCAGCGTCGGCAGCTTGCCGGCGGACTTGTAGTCGATCTTCTTCGTCTCGGTGATGCCGCAGCCCGACACGGCGAGGGTGAGCATGAGAAACAGGGGCAGTGAACGCATCTAGGGGGTCCTGGCGAAGGCTTCTATCAAACGCGCGACGAATGCGTCACGCTAGATCAGGTTGGCGTGGCGCAATGCATCGCGCACGGTCTCGTGCAGCCCGGCCGACAGCGGCGTCAGCGGCAGGCGCAGGCCGGAGGGGATCAGCCCCAGCTCGGTGCACGCCCACTTCACGGGAATCGGGTTGGCTTCGACGAACAGCTTGCTGTGCAGCGGCAGCAGCATGTTGTTGAGTTCGCGCGCGCGCGGCAGGTTCCCCTCGAACGCCGCCACGCACATCTCGTGCATCAGCTTCGGCGCCACGTTCGCGGTGACCGAAATGACGCCATGGCCGCCGAGCAGCATGAAGGGCATCGCCGAGGCGTCGTCGCCGCTGTAGATCGCGAAGTCCTGCGGGGCGCGGCGCAGCAGGTCGCCCGCGCGCTCCATGCTGCCGGTGGCGTCCTTGATGCCGACGATGCCGGGCACTGCGGCGAGGCGCAGCGCGGTGTCGTTGGCGAGGTCGGCGACGGTGCGTCCCGGCACGTTGTAGAGGATCAGCGGCAGATCGACCGCCTCGGCGATCGTCCGATAGTGCTGGTACAGGCCTTCCTGCGTCGGTTTGTTGTAGTACGGCACCACCGACAGCCCGGCCTGGGCACCGGCGCGCTTCGCGCATTCGGTGAGTTCGATCGCCTCGGCGGTCGAATTGGCGCCGGTCCCGGCGATCACCGGCACGCGCCCGGCGGCCTGCTCGACCGCCACGCGGATCAGCGTGCAGTGCTCGTCGTAGCTCACGGTCGGCGACTCGCCGGTGGTGCCGACGATGACGATGCCGTCCGTCCCCTGCGCGATGTGCCAGTCGACCAGCCGGCGCAGTGCGTCGAGGTCGAGCGCGCCGTCGTCCGTCATCGGGGTGACGATCGCCACCAGACTGCCTCTGGCCGTGTTCATTTCTGCCATGTTGTTTCCGCCGCTGTTGTTTCGGGGCCGCGCCGTCGTGCCGGCGGGCGTACGATAAAGCAAAGCATTCTAATCCATCTGGCCATGCCTGGCTTTATCGCGGCGCGAGCCGCCCGAGCCAGCCGCCGAGCTGCTCGATGCCCAGCCCGAGTCCGTGGGCAACGACCGGCACCGCCCACACCCAGGCGACCATCAGTCCCAGCGCCGCGATCCCGAGTCCGGCCGAGAACATGTCGAGCCCGGGCGTGGTGCGGGCGACGATGCCGAATGCCAACTGGACCAGCAGCGCCAGCGCGAGCAGCGGCAGCGCGAGCTGCACGCCGGTCGCGAACAGCCAGCCTGCCGCCTCGGCCAGCGCGCGCAGGTCGGTGGCGGCCGGCAGCGCGGCCGCCGGCATCGCGGAAAAGCTGTCGCGCAGGGCGTCGACCACCAGCAGGTGGCCGCCCGCGCCGAGAAACGCCAGCGCCGCCACCCACCCCGCGAGCGCGCGCCACGCCGCATCGGCCGGCCCGGCCTGCTCGCCGGTCAGCGTCAGCAGGCCGCCGGTGGCGGTGTGACCGGTCCACGCCAGCGCCGCCGTCGCCGCGGCGAACACCAGCCAGACGCAGAGCGCCAGCGCAGCGCCCCACAGCGCCTCCAGGCCCAGCGCGAGCACGCCCTGAAGAGTGAAGGGAAAGATGAGCTGGCCCGCCAGCCCCGGGGCGAGCGCGGCGGCAAGGACGGCCGCCAGCCCGAGCCGCAGCAGCAGCGGCAGGCGGCCGGTCAGCGGATCGAACACGGCCCAGCCGGCGACGCGGGCGAAGGCGACGAGCCAGGCCGCCAGGCTCGCCTCGCTCAGCGGCATCGCCCCCTCACTCGACGAGGCCCGGGAAATCGGTCAGCAGCATGCGGGTGAACTCGACCAGCTGCCCGCCCATCCAGCTTCCCAGCAGCGCCAGCACGATCGCGATCACCACGAGCTTGGGAACGAAGGACAGCGTGGGCTCGAGAATCTGCGTCGCCGCCTGGAACAGGCTGATGACGAATGCGGTCAACAGGCCCGCCAGCAGCAGCGGCGCCGCGATCAGCATCGCCAGCCAGAGCGCGTCGCGCGCAATGCCTTCCATTAAAGGACGCCGCCTCCCATCAGAACGACCCGATCAGCGAGCCGACCAGCAGGTGCCAGCCGTCGACCGAGACGAAGAGGAGCAGCTTGAGCGGCAGCGACACCAGCTGCGGCGGCAGCATGATCATCCCGAGCGCCGTCAGCACCGCGGCGACCACGAGATCGATCACGAGGAAGGGCAGCACGACCATGAAGCCGATCTGGAAGGCGGTCTTCAGCTCGCTGGTGAGGAAGGCCGGCGCCAGCGCGGCGAGCGGCACGCTCTCGACGTCGCCGGGGTCGATGGTCTTGTCGTCCGCGGTGAAGAGGTCGAGGTCCTCGGCGCGGGTCTGCCGCAGCATGAAAGCCTTCAGCGGCTGCGCGGCCGCTTCCGCCGCCGCGTTGAATTCCAGCGCGCCCGCGAGATAGGGCTGGTAGGCCTCGCGGTCGATGGTCTTCAGCGCAGGCGACATCACGAAGATCGTCAGCAGCACCGCCAGCCCGGTCAGCACGAGATTGGGCGGCGTGGTGTGGCTGCCCAGCCCCTGACGCAGCAGGAACAGCACCACCGCGATGCGGGTGAACGCGGTGAACGCCAGCAGCAACGCGGGGAGAAAGGGGAACAGCAACAGCCACGGCAGGCTCGCGCCCGGCACCCCGATCACCTGCCCGCCGGCGCCGGGCGTCACGCTGAGGAGCGGCACGCTGCTGTCGGCGCCGAGTGCCGGCGCACTGGCGACCAGCGCTGCCAGCGCGAACAGCTGCCTCGTCATGCCTGCCCCGCCTGCGTCTCGCCCGCCGGCCTGGGCTGCGTGTGCAGCAGCCGCACGTTGCCGCCGCCGACCCCGAGCAGCAGCCTGGTCCCGTCGACCTCGACCAGCACCACGCGCTCGCGCGGGCCCACCAGCGTGGTTCCCACCACTTTCACCGCGCCCTGCGCACCCATTCCCGGCAGGAAGCGACGGGCCGCCCACGCCACCGCGACGAACCCGCCGAGGATCAGCACCAGACTCAACAGTACGGTGAGCATGCTGCCTGCGGCGTCGGGCGCCGCGGCGTGCGCCCACGACGGAAGCAGCAGCCACGCGGCCGCAGCGATGCGTTTAGCCATGCCGTATCACTCCTCGCGCCCAGCGCGTCATCTCGGTCGGGGAAGCCGGCAGGCGCAGCGCGAGCGTCGCCTGCGTGCGATCCGCCTGCAGCCGCCACGCCAGCGCGGCGGGCAGCGCAGCCTGCCGCGAGACGTCGAGCCAGGCCTCGGCGAGCGCGGTGTCCAGGGTGTCGATCAGGCTGCGCGGAACGAAGGCGGCAACGCCGGCGACGTGCCGCCCGCCGAGCCGCCGCGTGAGCCACAGGGTCGCCAGCGCGGCGTCCGCGTGCCAGGCGGAAGCCTGCGGCGCAGCGGCCGGTGAGCAGTCCGTCTGCAGGTCGAGGCTGACCGGCAGGCGCAGGCGCGCGGTCAGCGTCGCCGCCAGCCTGCGGGTGAGCCGTGCTGCAAGGTCGTCGGGGGCGGCCACCGGCGCGGCCAGGAAGGCCAGTTCGGCGGGGGTGAGCGCGCGCAGCGGCATCAGCGTCCCCACCGTCCGGCGTCGCGACGATGCGCGAGTTCGACGAGCTCGTCGTGCTGGCGCTGCTCGACGCGCTTCTGCTGGACCGCAAGCTGCGCCAGATGACGCTGCTGCAGGAGACGCAGCGCCTTGAGCCGCTGTTCGACCTCGAGCCACTCGGCGAGACGCGCCTGCCAGTCGCGGTGGGCGGCGTCGATGGCCGCCTGCGCCGCGTGCATCTCGGCGGCCTGCGCGTGCTGCAGCCGGTTCATTTCCTGCAGCTGCGCCGCGGCCACGCCGCCGCGCAGGCGGCCGGCGAGTTCCTTCACGTGGGCGTCGCGCAGGGTCGCCAGCTGAACCTGCCTGCCGCGTGCGCGCAGCCACACGCCGTGCGCGAGCTTGACCGCGCGCGAGCGGGCCTCGGCGTGGCGCTCGGTCAGCTCCAGCAGGCTTCCCAGCGCGAACGGCCTCATTCGAGCACCTCGTCGAGGTCGGCGCGGGCGGCGTCGAGCGGCGCGCGCTCGCGCATGCCCTGCATCAGGTAGCCCTGCATCCGCGGATACAGCCGCACGCCCTGGTCGAGCACGAGGTCGGCACCGGGCACGTAGGCGCCGACCGCGAGCAGGTCGCGGCTGCGCATGTAGCGCGAATACAGATATTTGAAGCGGCGGACGCGCTCCAGCTGGTCCTCGTTCAGCAGGTCGGGCTGCGCCCGGCTGATCGACGCCTCGATGTCGATCGCCGGGTAATGCCCGGAATCGGCGAGATCGCGCGAGAGCACGATGTGGCCGTCGAGGATCGCGCGCGCGGCGTCGGCGATCGGGTCCTGCTGGTCGTCGCCCTCCATCAGCACGGTGAAGAACGCCGTGATCGAGCCGCTGCCGCTGCGGCCGTTGCCGGCGCGCTCGGCCAGCTGCGGCAGCTTGGCGAACACCGACGGCGGATAGCCCTTGGTCGCGGGCGGCTCGCCGATCGCCAGCGCGACCTCGCGCTGCGCCATCGCATATCTCGTCAACGAGTCCATGATCAAGAGCACGTGCTTGCCCTGGTCGCGGAAATACTCGGCGATCGCCATCGCATACGCGGCGCCGTTGGCCCGCATCAGCGGCGGGTGGTCGGCCGGCGAGGCGACGACGACGGCGCGCGCCATGCCCTCGGCGCCGAGGATGTTGTCGATGAACTCCTTGACTTCGCGGCCGCGCTCGCCGATCAGCCCGACCACCACCACGTCGGCCTCGGTGAACCGTGCCATCATGCCGAGCAGCACGCTTTTTCCCACGCCGCTGCCGGCGAACAGGCCGAGCCGCTGCCCGCGCCCCACCGTCAGGAGGCCGTTGATCGCGCGCACGCCGACGTCGAGCGTCTGGCGGATCGGCGCGCGCTCGAGCGGGTTGATCGGCCGGCTCGACAGCGGCACGCGCAGCTCCAGCTGCAGCGGACCGAGCCCGTCGAGCGGCCGCCCGGCGCCGTCGAGGACGCGCCCCAGCAGGCCCTCGCCGACCGGCACCTGGCGCACCCGGTCCTGCGCGCGGCGGCGCGGAAAGTAGCGCATCCCCAGGCGCGGCGGCTGCGCCGCCATCGGGTTGTCGGGGATCACGCGCGCGCCCGGCATCACGCCGTAGACGTCTGTCGCCGGGACGATGAACAGGCGGTCGCCGGAGAAGCCCGCGACCTCGGCGTCGATGCTCTGCCCGCCGGGGATCTGCACCTGGCACTGGCTGCCGACCGGCAGCCGCAGCCCGACCGCCTCCATCACCAGGCCCGACACCCGGGTCAGCCGCCCGCTGGCGGCGATCGGCGTCGCCCAGCCCACCGCGCGCCGGCAATCGGCCAGGTATTCGCGCAGGCGGACGATGCGGTCCATTATCCCGGGAACCTCGGTTGGACGCGTTCGAGTGCGCGGCTGTCGAGCCGGCCGGCAAGGCGCGANNCGAGGCGGCATGGTCATTCCATGCAACGAGGAGCAACGCCGCCAGGCGGCTCGGCAGTCGTGCAATCGAGTGCGTAGCGCCCTTGCCAGGCAATGAAACGACCTGGCCGGGGGCTATGGGCAAAGAGAACAATGAAGCGGGAGCGAGAGCGGTCAACTGAGGTTCCCGGGATTTAGTCGATCCAGTTCTTGTTGCTGCCGAGCACCTGCACCACCTGGCGCCAGCGCGCGGGCAGCGTGGCGTCGAGGTCGCCCTGCCCGGTCTCGATCAGGCAGCCCCCGCGCACGATGCGCGCGTCCTCGACGATGCGCAGGCGGTTCTTGTCGAGCACCTGGTCGAGGTGCGGGCGCACCAGCGCGGCGTCGTCCGGGTTCAGCAGCAGGCGAGCCTCGCGGTTGGTCTCGGCCATCTGCTTGAGCGCCAGGTTGACCACGTCCAGAATGCGTTCGGGGCGCGCCGCGAGTTCGCCGGCGATCACCTGGCGCGCGACGTCGAGCGCGAGCTCGAGCACCATGTCGGCGAGGCGGAAATCGAAGTTGTCGAGCGTCGTGGAAAAGCTCTCCGCCAACTGGCGCATGCCCGCGCAGGCCTGCTCGCCTTCCGCGCGGGCCGCGGCGAATCCTTCGGCGTAGCCCTCGGCGCGCGCCGCTTCGCGCAGCCGGGCGAGTTCGGCCGCGGCGTCCTCGGCCGGCTGCGGCGTCGACGCCGCCAGCTCGACCACTTCCCACTGTTCGAAGGCCGTGGGGTCCTCGCGCGTGCTCATGCCGCCTCCTCCTCTTCCGGGAACCGGATCGCCCCCTCCGCCGCCAGCCGCCGCAGCACCGCGCCGGCCTCGTCCTGCGCCGTCTCGATCGCCGCCACCGGCAGTGCGCCGAGCGTATCCAGATCATCGCGCATGCGCTGCGCGGCGGTCGGACTCATCACCGCGGTGAGCGCCGCGACCACCGCGCCGTCGCTGCCCTTCAGCGCGTGCAGCAGCGTGCGCGCGCCGACGTTGCGCAGGAAAGCCTTGCGGCCCGCGTCGGGCAGACGCGCGAGATCCTCGAATTCGAGCTTGCGCACGCGCAGCCGCGCGGCAAGACCGGCGTCGGCGTGATCGAGCTGGCTCAGCGCCGCGGCGGCGCTGCCCTCGCTCATCTGCCCGAGCAGGCTGGCCGCCGCGGCCTCGCCCTCGGGCGTGTCGGCGGCGTCGAGGCTGGCGAGCCAGTCGTCGAGTTCATGCAACATCTCCGGGCTCGGCGCGTCGCTCTGCGCCAGGCCCTGCAAGGTTTCGGCGCGCACCGCGGGCGGCAGGATCTCGAGCACCGCGGCGGCGATGTCGCGCGGCAACTGCGTGACGACCGCGGCGATCAACTGCGGCGGCTGGCCCTCCAGCAGCCCGGCGATCTCCGCCGGCTCGCGCCACGCCAGCTTTTCGGTCGCCTGCGAGCCCGCCGCGCCGAGGCGCTGCAGCATCGCGCGCGCCCGTTCCGGGCTCAGCGCGAGCTTGAGCGTTTCGTCGAGGAAGCGCGTGGCGTCGGCGGCGAACCCGGTCTGCTCGGCCGCCTCGGCCGCGTAGTCGCGCAGGATAGCGCGCACGCGCTCGCGCGGCAGCACCCCGAGCTCGCGCATCGCGCGGCCCAGCCGGCTGACTTCGAGCGGGCTGAGGTAGCGGAACACGGCGGCCGTGGCCTCCTCGCCGAGGGCGAGCAGCAGCGCAGCCGACTTTTCGATCCCGGCCTGGCTCATGTGCGCATCCACAGCTTGATGACGTCCGCGGTCACCCGCGGGTCGTGCAGCGCCCGGCTGCGGGCGGCGTCGAGCATGGCGTCGAAATCGTCGGCGAGCGGCTCGGTGGCGAGCATGGGCTCAGGCCGGCGCCGCAGGCGCACCAGCACAAGGAGGATCGCGGCCGCCGCCAGCAGCCAGAACGAGAGATCGAAGGCAGCGCCGGCTCGCGCGGGCGGGGCCGCGGTCGCTGCCTGCACCGCGGCAACCGGCGGCTTCGGCGCCGGCACTGCAGCGGGCGCTGCGGGCTGCGCCGCCGCCGGCAGCGCGTACACGCTCAGGCTGTCGCCGCGCGCGTCCGCCAGGCCGAGCGCGCGCCGCGCCAGTTGCCCGGCACGCTGCAGCTCGTCGGCACTGGCATCGAAGCCGAGGATGACGATGGCGTCGAGGCGCTGGATGCGGCCCTCGGGAACGCGCGTGGTGCGCACGGTCTTTTCCAGCGGATGCGCCTGCCCGGCTACCACGACGTTGCGCACATGTTCGACCGTCTGCCTGGTCTCGCTGTCTTCGAGGGTGGCGGTGACCTGCACGCTGACGCGGTCGGCGCCGAGCCAGGGCGCCAGCACCGCCAGCGCACGCCGCGCCAGGTCCTGCTCGAGCGCGAGGCGCTGCGACTGCTCGGCCTCCGGCGCCGCGCCGCCGAGCAGCACGCCGCGCGGGTCGAGCACCTGAACGTCGGCACGCTTCATGCGCGGCACGCTGGCGGCCACCAGGGTCTGGATCGTCGCGATCTGTCCCGGGTCGAGCGCTGCGCCCGGGCGCAGCCGCACCAGCACCGCGGCGGTGGTCGCGGGCGCTTCGCGCAGGAAGGGCGAAACCTTGGGCAGCGCGAGGTGGACGCGCGCGAGCTCGACCGCGTCGAGCGCCTGGATCGAGCGCGCCAGGTCGGTCTCGAGCGCGCGCTGGTAGCGCTGCTGCTCCTCGAGCGAACTGGCGCCGAAGCGGGGTGCCCGCTCGGCCTGGTCCTGGACGTCCTCGTCGGACCGCGGCAGGCCCTGCGCCGCCAGGCGATAGCGCGCCTCGTGCAGCTGCGTGGCAGGCACCTCGATGGTGCCGTCGGCAGCGGACAGGCGATAGGGAATGTCGAGCCGCTCGAGCGCGCCGAGGACCTCGCCGCCCGCGCGGTCGGACAGCTGGCTATAGAGGACGCGGTAGGCGGGCGGGTTGAACCACACGTAGGCCGCAGCCAGCGCGGCGAGCGGCAACAGCACCAGCAGGGCCAGCATGAAGCGGCGCAGCGGGCTCGCTTCCGCGATCAGGTCGCGCAGGCCGCTCAGCCAAACCGGCACGGTCCGCTTCTCCCTCGCGGCGCCGCGGCCGCCCGATGCTTGATTGTTGTGGTCATCACGCGGCGATTATAACCAGTCGGGCGAGGCTACAGCGCGCAGCACCACCTGGTGTTCCCCCGCGCGCTCGCGGCCCAGGAACCACCAGACCGCTCCCTTCCTGATCGTGACATCGCCCGCCTGGCCGGCCAGCAGCTGCATCGCCACCTGGCCCAGCGTCGGCTGGTGGCCGACGATCAGCACCGGGTACGACGCGTCGGGCCAGCCGGCGGCGGCCAGCACCTCGGCGGCGGTCGCCCCCGGGGCCAGCGCCGGCACCCGCTTGTAGCCGCGGCCGAGCGCCTTCGCGGTCTGCAGCGTGCGGGCCGCCGGGCTCACCAGGATGCGGACGTCCTGCGGCAGCCGCGGGTTGAGCCAGTCGGCCATGCGCGACGCCTGCTTGCGGCCCTTGTCGGTGAGTTCGCGGGAAAGGTCGGGCACCCCGTCCTCCGCCTCGGCGTGCCGCCACAGAATGAGTTCCATCGTCTGCCTTTCGAAAAAAATTGAATTCCGTGCGCGGCCCTACCACCAGGTCGGCGCGTCGAGGAGGTCCTGCATCAGCCGCGCGCTGTCGCGGTCGTCCGTGTCCGCCAGCCCGGCCGCCAGCCAGCCGCGCACGAAGTCGGCCATCGCCCCGGCCTGCGGCGGCGCCGCGGCCATCAGCTCGGCCGCGATGCGCGCGTCGTTGGCGCGTCCCAGGCTGTCCTGCGCGTCGCGCAAGCGCGCCAGGTATTTCGCCTGGCGGCGCCGGTGTCCGTGGGGCAGCCCGGCGAACAGCGTCTGGAAGAACTCGGCCGCGTAGCGCTGGCGCTTGATCGCGATGCGCAACGCGTGGCGCTCGGCCGGCTGCAGGTCGGCGAAGTGCCGTGCGCCGCGCGCAACGCGGCGGTGGCCCCGCTTCAGCGCCGCGCGCGCCCAGTCCTCGAGCGGCGCCAGTTGCGTGAAGCGCTGCGCCTCTGGCGCCGTCTCGCCGCCTGCCGCGCGGCGCCAGCCCTGATCCAGCAGCCAGCGCTGCATCGCCAGCAGCCACTGCCCGGGACGCGCCTCGGCGAGCGCCGCGCGCATCGCCGCACGCACGTCCTGACGGTGTGCCTGCAGGACGTCGGCCCCGGCCTGCCAGCGTGCGGGATCGGGATAATGCGGCGCTATCGCAGGCAGCGTCTCGCTGCACAGCACGTCCCAGTCGCGCGCCGGACCCAGCGCCGCGGCGAGCGCGCGCAGGCCGTCCATCAGTTCGTCCGGCGGCACGCACACGCGGCGGAACAGCCGCAGCGCCGCACGCAGCCGCCGCAACGCGACACGGGCCTGGTGCACGTACTCGATGTCGTCGTCAGTCGGCCTGGGGCCGGCGTCCTCGCCTGCATGCCCGTCCGGGCGCTCTCCCGCAACCGAGAGCGGGCGCAGCACCCCCGGCAGGTTCGCCTGGAACTGCGCGAGGCACGCCTGCACGATCGCGGCGAAGCCCTCCTCGACGCTCATGCCGGCCGCCAGCGTCAGCGCGATCGCCTTGACCGGCGCCGCCTCGATCCCGTGCGCGAGCTTCACGCCGCGCTCGGCCTTGCTGACGTCGAACGGCAGGCAGCCGAAATCACCGGCCCAGTCGAGCGCCAGCGCGAAGAGCGCGTCCGGCTGCCCGGCCTTGAGCTCGAGCTCGACCTCGCAGATCGGCTGGCTGCGTGCGCCGGCGCCTGTACCCACGGTGGGGGCGACCACCTCGCCGACGTCGAGCGCGACCTCGATCTGCGCGCCGCCCCGGCCCTTGAGCAGCCAGGCGGTGCGGTGGAAGCGCGTCTCGAACACCGGAACGATCTGCCCGCGCAGCGTGTCGGGCACAAAGGCGAGCGCCTCGGGCGGGAACCGCGACCAGTCCGGCGCGCCGCCCCTGACCGGCATTTCGAACTCGACCCGGCGCGACAGCCCGCCGCCCCGCTCGCCCTCGGTCTTCAGCGTCTGCAGCCAGCGTCGCCCCGAACTTGTGCCCTTCAGGGTACGGCGCACCCTGAGCGCGACACCCTGCCCGCTCAGGGCGAAGTCCGGGGTATCGAAATAGCGCGTGACGAGCTCCTGCTCGACCGGCGCCGTGCGCCGCCGCGCCATGCGCCGGAGGAAGGCCGGAACCTCGCCCGGCGGGAGCGTCAGCTTGAGCTCGATTTCCTGCGGATGCGGAGTTGTCATTTAACTGTCATATTGGAAACAGGGCGGCCACTTATCATTCAAGCACGACAAGGATAGTAGAACGATGACACAGCCCAGTCCCGACACTCTGATCAACCGCGAACTCGGCATCCTCGAATTCCAGCGCCGGGTGCTGGCGCAGGCCGACGACCCGGGCATCCCGCTGCTCGAACGGCTGAAGTTCCTGTGCATCTTCGCCAGCAACATGGACGAGTTCTTCGAGGTGCGCGTCGCCGGCCTCAAGGAGCAGATCCTCGCCAACTCGAACCAGCGCTCGGCCGACGGCCTCACCGCGCGCCAGCAGTACCGCGCGGTGTCGGAGACGGCACACGCGCTGGTCGCCCGGCAGTACGAACTCTTCAACAAGGCCGTCGTCCCCGGACTCGCCGAGCACGGCATCCATTTCATCCGCCGCACGCACTGGAACGAAGCCCAGGCGGCGTGGATCCGCGACTACTTCTTCCGCGAGCTGATGCCGGTGCTGACCCCGGTCGGGCTCGACCCCTCGCACCCCTTCCCGCGCGTGCTCAACAAGAGCCTCAACTTCGCGGTCGAACTGTCCGGCCGCGACGCCTTCGGCCGCAACTCGGGTGCCGCCGTCGTACAGGCGCCGCGCTCGCTGCCGCGCGTGATCCGCATGCCGGAGGAAATCGCCGGCTGCGAATACGGCTTCGTCTTCCTGTCGTCGATCCTGCACGCCCACGTCGGCGAACTGTTCGCCGGCATGACGGTGCAGGGTTGCTACCAGTTCCGCGTCACCCGCAACTCCGACCTCTTCGTCGACGAGGAGGAAACCAAGAACCTGCGCCAGGCGCTGCAGGGCGAATTGCCGCAGCGCAACTACGGCGCCGCGGTGCGGCTCGAGGTCGCCGACAACTGCTCGCCGACGATGGCGGCCTTTCTGCTCGAGCAGTTCGAGCTCGGCCCCGACGACCTCTACCAGGAGAACGGCCCGGTCAACCTGGTGCGCCTGATGCAGGTGCCCGACTGGATCGACCGTCCCGACCTCAAGTTTCCGCCCTTCGTCCCCGCCCTGCCGGCGCGGCTCGCCAAGGACGAGGACATCTTCGCGCAGATCAGGAAGGGCGACATCCTGCTGCACCACCCCTTCGAATCCTTCCAGCCGGTGATTCACTTCATCGAGCAGGCCGCCGCCGACCCGCAGGTCGTGGCGATCCGCCAGACCGTCTACCGCACCGGCACCGACTCGCAGCTGATGCAGGCGCTGATCCGCGCCGCGCAGTCCGGGAAGGAGGTCACCGCGGTGGTCGAACTGCTGGCGCGCTTCGACGAGGAAGCCAACATCAACTGGGCCGCCAAGCTCGAGGAAGTCGGCGCCCACGTGATCTACGGCGTGGTCGGCCACAAGACGCACGCCAAACTGGCGCTAGTCATCCGCCGCGAGGAAGGCGGCCTGCGCCGCTACGCGCACCTGGGCACCGGCAACTACCACGCCCGCACCGCGCGGCTGTACACCGACTTCGGCCTCATGACCTGCGACGAGGCGATGACCGCCGACGTCGCCAGCCTGTTCACCCAGATCACCGGCCTCGGCAAGGCCGGCAAACTGAAGCGCCTGTGGCAGTCGCCGTTCACCCTGCACAGCGAGGTCGTCGCCGCGATCGAGCACGAAGCCGCGCTCGCCGCGGCCGGCAAGGCTGGCATGATCGTCGCCAAGATGAACGCGCTGCTCGAGCCGCAAGTCATCGCCGCGCTCTACGCCGCGAGCCAGGCCGGAGTGAAGATCGACCTCATCGTGCGCGGCGTATGCGCGCTCAAGCCCGGCATTCCCGGGCTGTCGGACAACATCCGGGTGCGCTCGATCGTCGGCCGCTTCCTCGAGCACACGCGCATCTTCTATTTCAAGAACGACGGCGACGAGCGCGTATATCTCTCCTCGGCCGACTGGATGGACCGCAACTTCTTCCGCCGCATCGAGACCGGCTTTCCCGTCCTCAACCCCAAGCTGAAGAAGCGCGTCATCAACGAGGGCCTCAAGCCCTACCTGCGCGACAACGTGCAGGCCTGGGAGATGCAGTCCGACGGCAGCTACCGCCGCCGTGGCAGCCGCCGCGCCAGGCCGTATTGCGCGCAGACCGAACTGCTGGCGCTGCTTTCAAAGTAGAAGCAGGCCTGACCCGTCGAGGCTTGCCGCCCCGCCATGCCGGGGCGGGCCGCAGACCATCGGGTTAGGTCAGGCCGCCAGTTTCGCTTCCTCCTTGAACATCGAGCGCAGCGTTTCGCGCAGTTCAGGGGTGTCCGTGTGGCCGTGAACCGATATGGCGTGCTGCACTGCCGCCTCCAGCAGTTCGTCTTCGCTGTCCGCAGACATGAACACCGTGCAGTTCATTTCGCTCGGGTATTCACGGCAATCGATGAATTTGCGTGCCATGTTGAACCTCCTTCCCCCTTCATTCCGGCACGTCCGGATACGCAAGACAGGGCGTTTATTTATAGACCATGCGGCACGTGGAATCGCCATCTCGCGCCGGACTCGATCCTCCACCGCAGGGCTTGAAACCCGCCGCCCCCGCCCCCATTTCCCGTTCCACCTTGTTTGTACGTAACGGGAGACAAAGGCATGTCCGCCACCAAAGAAACCCTGGGCTTCCAGGCCGAAGTCAAGCAGCTGCTACAGCTGATGATCCATTCCTTGTATTCCAACAAGGACATCTTCCTGCGCGAACTCATCTCCAACGCCTCCGACGCCGCCGACAAGCTGCGCTTCGAGGGGCTGTCCGATCCCGCGCTGTTCGAGAACGACCCCGACCTGAAGATCCGCGTCGCCTTCGACCGCGACGCCCGCACGCTGACCATCAGCGACAACGGCATCGGCATGAGCCGGCAGGAAGTCATCGACCACATCGGCACCATCGCCAAATCCGGCACCCGCGAGTTCTTCAGCCAGCTCTCCGGCGACCAGAAAAAGGACGCCGCGCTGATCGGCCAGTTCGGCGTCGGCTTCTACTCCGCCTTCATCGTCGCCGACCGCGTCACGCTCACCACCCGCCGCGCCGGCCTCACGTCGGAGCACGGCGTGCGCTGGGAATCCGAGGGCGCCGGCGACTACACGCTGGAAACCGTCGACAAGCCCGGCCGCGGCACCGAGATCGTGCTGCATCTGCGCGAAGGCGAGGACGAGTTCCTCTCCGACTGGAAGATCAAGTCGGTCATCCGCACCTATTCCGACCACATCACGCTGCCCATCGTGATGAAGAAGACGGAATGGAAGGACGGCGTCGAAACGCCCACCGATGAGGACGAAACCGTCAACAAGGCTTCCGCGCTGTGGGCACGCCCGAAGAAGGACGTCAGCGACGACGAGTACCAGGAGTTCTACAAGCACGTCGCCCACGACTTCGAGCCGCCACTCGCGTGGTCGCACAGCCGCGTCGAGGGCAAGCAGGAATACATCTCGCTGCTCTACGTCCCCTCGCATGCGCCGTTCGACCTCTACGACCGCGAGCGCCGCCACGGCATCAAGCTCTACGTGCGCCGCGTCTTCATCATGGACGACGCCGAGCAGCTGATGCCGGCGTACCTGCGCTTCGTCCGCGGCGTCATCGACTCGGCCGACCTGCCCTTGAACGTCTCGCGCGAAATCCTGCAGTCGAGCCGCGACATCGACGCGATCAAGAATGGCTCGGTGAAGAAGGTGCTGGGCCTGCTGGAAGACCTGGCCGAGAACCAGCCCGAGAAATACGTCGAATTCTGGAAGCAGTTCGGCCGGGTGCTGAAGGAAGGCCCGGGCGAGGACTTCGCCAACAAGGAAAAGATCGCCGCCCTGCTCCGTTTCGCCTCCACCCACACCGACAGCGACGCGCAGGTCGTCTCGCTCAAGGACTACATCCGCCGCATGAAGGAAGGCCAGACCGCGATCTACTACATCACCGCCGACAGCTTCGCCGCCGCCCAGCACAGCCCGCACCTCGAGATCTTCCGCAAGAAAGGCATCGAAGTCCTGCTGCTGTCCGACCGCGTCGACGAATGGCTGATGAGCAACCTCACCGAGTTCGACGGCAAGCCGCTCAAGTCCGTCGCCAAGGGGGGGCTGGACCTCGGCGCGCTGGAAGACGAAGCCGAGAAGACCGCGCAGAAGGAAGCCGAGGACGCCATGAAGCCGCTGGTCGAGCGCATCAAGACCACGCTCGGCGAACGCGTGAAGGACGTCCGCGTCACGCATCGGCTGACCGACTCGCCCGCCTGCCTCGTCACCGGCGAAGGCGACATGAGCGCCAACCTCGAGCGCCTGCTCAAGGCCGCCGGCCAGGCCGCACCCACTGTGAAGCCCACGCTGGAGATCAACCCGACGCATGCGCTCGTCACGCGGCTCGACAGCGAATCCGACGAAGACCGTTTCGCCGACTGGGCCAACCTGCTGTTCGAGCAGGCCCTGCTGGCGGAGGGCGGACAGCTCGATGATCCGGCGAGCTTTGTGCGGCGGTTGAATGGGTTGCTGGCGATGCTGCCGGGTTGAGGAACTAGCCGCGCGCGAGAAACACGAGCGGCCTCAATGTGTTGTATCCGGCGCGACTAAGCGATTAGTCGCGCTTTTTTATTTGCCTTAGACGTTGCGCTAGCAACCAGATGCTGTAATCCTTCGCATCGACCACGTTGCCAACAGCTGGAAAAGGGAGACAGGCCCAAGTTTCGGGTGCCTAGAAACAAGGACAAGAGTCAAAAGAATGAGACTTTCAAACATCACCATTCAGAATTTCCGGAGCATCGAGAACTTAAGCGTCGATCTCCCCGGGCACTACACCGCCATTAGCGGAAAGAACAATTCAGGTAAATCTAATTTACTGCGTCCTCTAAAACTTTTATTTGAGCCGGAACAGCGTTTCCGATTCAACGATGAAGAAATCAAGCACTCTCAACACTTCCCTCTGTGGAAGAAAAAGGAATCGCCTGAGAACATCAAAATTTCGGCGACACTAAAAATCGCACGGACTGAAGACGCGAGTGTTTTCAAACTCGTTGAAGAGTTTTTCAAATTCTCGGACGACGTAAAGGAGTTGGATTTAATCCTGTCGGCTGAGTATCAAAAGGACAAAGACCAACCTGAATATATCGTCAGACTGGGTGACGAGACCCTTGATTCGTATAAGTCCAAGACGATTTTTACGACAATTAAGACTTCGGGAGCTTTCCAGTTTCACAATTCAACCGAGCCCAATCATCCATTTGATTCGAGAAACCACTTGGGTGATCTTATTGGCGAGTTATCAAAGGCCGACAGAGAGCAAATCACGAAAGAGAGAGACCGGCTTTCAAAGACCGTTTCAGGAGTTGCAAAAAAGCATCAAAAAGATGTTTCAGATCTCCTCGGGCGTTTAGAAGAAAAATATTCCGTAAGCCTCTCGGTTCCCAAATTGAACTTGGATTTCTTGCCCATAAACATCACGCTTGGAGATAAACGATTTGAAGTGTCGTTAGATGAGTGGGGTAGTGGAACGAAAAACCGGACTCATATTCTTCTCGCGTTGTTCAAGGCGAAAAAGTTCGCCGAGTCTTTGGACGACGACACCAAAATTTCTCCGGTGCTAATAATAGAAGAACCCGAAAGCTTCTTGCACCCGTCAGCGCAAGCTGAGTTCGGCCGGATAATTCAAGATCTAAGCGAAGAGTTTAAGGTTCAAGTCATCGTTGCGACCCACAGCCCATATTTTCTTAGCCAACAACGCCCAGAGAGCAACGTCCTGTTGAGTCGAAAGCTTGAGACAGGGCAACTTCGTGCAACGGAGCAAATACAAATTCAATCAGAAAACTGGATGGAGCCATTCGCCCTTAATCTTGGACTATCAAACCCTGAATTTGAGCCTTGGAAGCCAATTTTCTTTTCCAAGACCAACAAGATACTGCTCGTAGAAGGCGAAATTGACAAAGAGTATTTCGAGTTGCTGCGGGATGAAGCGCATGGCGCCAACAGACTATGTTTCGATGGCGAAATTTATGGATATGGAGGCACTGGCACACTACAAAACGGTGTCCTATTGCGATTTATCAAAGGCAGATACCATCGCTTCTTCGTGACTTTTGATCTCGACGCTGAAGCTCAGCTTGCAAAGCTTCTACAAAGCCTAGGCATGGAGAAGGGAAAACATTTTTCCGCTGTCGGCGTCAACGGTGGAGGACGTGAAAAGATCGAAGGGCTCTTGCCGGATTCGGTAAAAGGGGCTGTTTATGGCAAGCATGGAGCCTTGGTGCAACAAGCTCTCGCTGGAGCAGGCGAAGAGTCGAAGTCTGCAAAACAAAAACTAAAGAAATTTCTCCTAGAAGAGTTTAAGAATAAGGCTACTCCTGGCACCGAGTTCTATAGTGAGTTTTACAAGCTCGCAAAGCTAATAAACAAGGCGATGGCGTAATCAGCAGCAGTGGATAATCGGGGCCAGACCACGGTTTTCGCGCAGCAACGTTCGGCGATGGGTTAGGTCTTACATTGACGTATTGCATTGCAAAACCTCGTATCTTTCTTCTGCCGACCTTGAAAGCCCTGAGGATAAACTATCTCGCGTGATCGAGCAGGCTGAGTCGGGAGACATCGGCAAGACTTAAGGCCGCCTTTCGTGGGCAAGCCTGTGGGTCAGATAGGTGCCCCGGCTCATTTCTCGTTTCTCAAAACCGAACGGTAACTTGGGCCAGTGCGACCTCGCACCAGAGCCTGCATACGAGGAAGGTTAAAACGATGAACGGAGCCGCGCACGACACATGGGCACATGTCGGCATTGATGTTTCAAAACGCAAACTGGATTGCGCCATCCTGCTGAATGGCAAGATCAAATCCAAAGTTGTGAATAACGATCGACCTGGTTTTGCGCAGCTGAACGCCTGGCTGCAAGAACGAGGCGCCGTCACTGACAGCACGCATCTGTGTCTGGAAGCCACCGGCCCATACAGCGAGCAAGTCGCTCTGGCGCTGGTTGATTTCGGCTGGATGGTCAGCGTCGTCAATCCTGCCCGCATCAAGGGTTTCGCCCAAAGCGAGCTGGCGCGCAACAAGACCGACCGGGCAGATGCGGCCTTGCTGGCGCGCTTCTGTGCCGCCATGCGCCCCAGCGTGTGGACGCCGCCGAGCCCCGCCTATCGGCAACTGCGCGCCATGGTCGAACGGCTGCAAGCCCTGAAGGACATGCATCAACAGGAAGTCAACCGTATGGAAGCGCATCACGCCAGCGGCGAGACCACCGTTCTGGCCAACGTAAAAATCCACATCGTCTGGCTCGACGAGCGGATCGCCGAACTGCAACGCGAAATCAACGACCACATCGACGGCCACCCGGAACTAAAACAGGACGCCGACCTGATCGCCAGCATTCCCGGCATTGGCGAGGCCACAGTGGCGAAGGTGTTGGCTTATGCGGGTGACGTTCGTCGCTTTGCCAGCGCTAAAGCGTTGGCCGCCTTCATCGGAATATGTCCGCGTCAGCGGCAGTCAGGCTGCTCGGTTAAAGGGCGCACAATGATCTCTCGAACCGGCCATGCGGACTTGCGCAAAGCCTTATACATGCCAGGATTGGTGGCGCTGCGTCACAACCCGATCCTGAAGGCATTTGGTGCAAGGATGAAAGCGAATGGCTTGGCACCGAAGGCTGTGGTGGGCGCAACGATGCGCAAGCTCGCCCATCTGATCTACGGCGTAGTGAAATCAGGAAAACCGTTTGATGCAAATTTCGCTATGAACGGGGTTGCAATTCAAGACGGTATCTGACCCCAATTTCTTGCAATTTCTTAAATTTCTTGTGGCCCTGAAATCAAGAATAAAATAATAATGTATTACATCTAATCAATCTTCGTAACATTCTAATGCAGATATATCTAATGAGCTGGGTATTTTAGGCCTATTCGCTGCTTCGTCCATGCACTGCGCATATTTCTCCTCACGTGCACTTTTGTAATTTTGCCTTGCCTCATCCGCCCTCCACTCAATTTTTAGGCTGCTCATTCTGGCCGCAATTTCGTGATATTTTGGAATTATCTCCGGCACACACAGCACTTTAAATAAAGCCTCACCAAGTGTGTTTGGAGCGACTTCGCTAAACGCTGCGCTTGGACTATCATAACTGCATGCATTTAGTACCGAGCGGCTTTCCGAGTAAGCAATGTTTTTCTTAATACGCAATGTGGTCTGCTTGCAGTCAACTTCGATGAACATTAATTCGTACTCAATTTTTTCACCCATCCGCTCACATTCTTTTTCTTTGGGTGGCGTGTAAGTGCTCTTGAACCATGCACCAGCCCTGTCACCCCTGATACTCTGCCTATCAATTGCGATCTCCTGATCAAAGTCAGTGGCAACGAGCATCCAATCGGCAGCGTTGGCGCCCCCCGAGAGGCAGACAAGGCCCGCCATTAGCCAAAGCAGCGTTTTCTTCATGGTGTTCCCTCAGGCTGTTTCCATTGTTCTTCGATGGTACGACCAACCCCTTTGCCTTGGGGTAAATGGGGTCATGGGGTAAATGGGGTCACATGGGGTAAATGGGGTCAGACACCATTACCACTTCCCATTGCGCTTTCCGGGCCGCAGCAGTTGGCGCCATGCTTCGGGAGGATTCAATTCCAGTTGTCGATTTTGAGGTCCCGCGGCGAGGGCTTTCCGCTTCCCGTTTCCACATAGCCGCGAAGGCTCAGGAGAAACGTCGCCCACTTCATGCTGCAGTGCGACATGAACTCGACGGCCTCGCGCCAGTTTCTGTGACCGAACAGGACGATGGTCTGGCTGTCCTGCTCGGATAGCTGGAAGGTGATCTCGGTTCCGACCCATTCGGCGGGTCCCTCGACGCAGCGCCATCGAACTTCTTTCGGTGCGTCGAGCGCATGCACCTCCATCACGATCTTGCCTTTGAGTTCACCGGTCTCCGACCGGAAAAGGAATTCGATCCTCCCGCCCAGCCTGTCATCCCCCCGAACGTCCTCGGTCCACCATCGGGCGAGACCTTCCAGCGTTGTCAGGGCTGCGTAGACCTGCGTTGCAGGGGACCGGATCCCGATGCGATGTGTGATGTCGGCCATTTCAACCTCCGGGAAAAAAACGGGGCGGGACGGGACGCGGCACCCCGGCCATGCGCCACGCTCCGCGGGCGGCAGTGCGATCGCGGTGGAGAACGGCGGACGCGTCCTGTTACCTTGCATTAAAGCACCCGGCCTCGATGATGGAACGGCAGACGGCGGTGTATCGTTCCGCGCCCTGCCCGTACAATCGGCCGGCAGAAGCCCGCCGACCCAGGCAGGTATCTGGAACCGATCAATCAAGCACGCGACAGGACAACACAGCATGGAGTTTCTTCAGGAAGTCCACCATCCCGGCCTCGCCATTTCCCGCCTCAAGCAATCACTGACGATCGAGAACCTGCCGAACCTGTGCGCCTCGATCAGCACGGCATCGCCGCGCACGGATAACGAAGGCGAGCTCTACTGCCTGTGGGGATCGTTCAACGTCCGTCGCGACGAGATCCGCAATGGCGTGCGCTACGCGCTGGTCGAGTGTCCCCACGCGCTGGCCTGGACGGTGACGCTTGACGAGGCGCGGGAGCACGTGACTATCCACTGCACGATCGACAAGACGCAGCCGGATCCGGAATTCGCCGAGTCGATCCACGGCTTTGTCGCGGACTGGGCGGACGGGGTGCGCGAAGGATTCCGGGCGCTGGCTGTCGAACCGGCATGAGCATCCCCCGCATGGCAACGCTCTTTTCCCTGATCGAATCCCCCTTCCCGCCCGATTTCAGCACCCTCTACCGCAGGCTCGGCATCGAGGCGCAGCGCTTCGACTCGGCGCGCAACCTGCACCGCGCGCTACAGAAGCAGCCGCCGGACTTCTTCGTCGGCGAGTTCGTCTACGGCTGGGGCAACAACTACGCCGGCGCCAACGTCTCGAATCTCGACGTAACGATCCGGACGCTGCAGCGCTTCGCGCCGCAGGCGAAGGTGATCGTGTTCATGCATCCTCGCGAGGCGGACCACATCGGCAAGCTGCTCGAGCTCTTCCCGGTCCATGCCGTGCTGGCCTACCCGGTGTCGGAGCAGGCGATGGAGGCCGCGCTGCAGTGAGCGTCGTTTCCTTCGACGCGCTCGCCTGTCCGCTCGACGGCCTGCCCCTGCATTGCACCGGTTCCGCCTGGGCCTGCGCATCCGGCCACAGCTTCGACGTCGCCAGCCAGGGCTACACGAACCTGTTGCCGGTGCAGCACAAGCGCTCGCGCGATCCGGGCGACAGCAAGGAGATGGTCGCGGCGCGCCAGCGCTTTCTCGCGGCGGGCTTCTACCAGCCGATCGCCGCTGCGGTGAGCCGGGCGGTGCTGGCCGGCGTTCCCGCCGACGCTTCGATAAGCTGCCTCGACGCCGGCTGCGGCGAGGGCTACTACCTGCGCGAGCTCGCCGCGGCGGTGCCGGAAGATCAGACACTGGCGCTGCTGGGGCTCGACATTTCCAAGTGGGCCGTGCTGGCGGCGGCGAAGCAGGACCGGCGCCCGACCTGGGTGGTCGGCAGCAACGCCAACGTGCCGGTGCTGCCGGGCACGCTCGATCGCGTGCTGTGCATGTTCGGCTTCCCCGTGTATGCCGAGTTCGCCCGGGTACTCAAGCCGGGCGGGCTGCTGGTGCAGGTCGACGCCGGCCCCGATCATCTGCGCGAACTGCGCGAGATCATCTACCCCAGCCTGAAGCCGGAACGCCCGGCCGACCTGCAAACGCCGGCAGGCTTCCGCCGCCTGCCGACGGAAGCGCTGCGCTTCCCGATCGAATTGACCAATGCCGAGCAGATCGCCGACCTGCTGGCGATGACGCCGCATCTCCACCGCGCCACCGCCGAGGGGCGCGCACGCGCCGCTGCGCTGACGGCGCTGTCGCTCGGCGTGGAAGTGCGGCTGACGGGCTTCCAACGCGAATAGACAGGCGCGCGGCGAGATTCATCGTCGCGGACATGCGGAGGGCCATCCCTTTGCGCTATCGTCTGCACTCACGATCCCAAGCGCCCCGCTGCAAACCCCATGCACCCAACCATCTACCACATCCCCGTCTGCCCCTTCTGCCAGCGCCTCGACATCCTGCTCACGCTCAAGGGGCGGCGCGACGACGTCGCGTTCCAGGTCATCGACATCACGCAACCGCGACCCGACTGGCTGCTGCAGAAGACCCGCGGCACCACGGCGCTGCCGGTGCTGGAGACGGCCGACGGCCACATCATCAAGGAAAGCCTGGTCATCCTGCAGTACCTCGAGGACATCTACCCCGAGCCCGCGGTGGCGCAGCGCGACCCCTGGCGGCGCGCGGTGGAGGGCATGCTGACGCGGATGGACGGCGACTTCTTCAGCGCGGGCTACACGTGGCTGATGAACCAGGAGCCCGCCCGCCGCGACGCGCTGCGCGACGCCATGCTGCAGCAGTACGCGCAGCTGAACGATTTCCTGGTCGCGCACGCGCCTTCCGGCCCGTTCCTGTTCGAGGATTTCGGCTGGGCGGAGACGGTTTTCACGCCCTTCTTCCAGCGCTTCTGGTTTCTCGAGTACTACGAGGACTTCGCGCTGCCGGACGAGGCGCGCTTTGCGCGCGTGCGCGAATGGATCGACGCCTGCCTCGCGCATCCGGCCGCCCAGCAGACGAGCAAGGAGGAAGTGGTCAAGCTCTATTACGACTACTCGAGAGGCGTGGGCAACGGCGCGCTGCCGCCCGGGCGCAGCCGGTCGTCGATGGCGCTCGAGCCCGACTGGCGAAGCCGCCCGTGGCCGCCGCGCGACAAGTACGAGCACAGCGCGACCGACGCGGAACTGGACCTGTAACGCATCGGGCCTGCCCCACTCCATTCACACCCAGGACCGATCGTCGTGCGCTATCAAGGGAAACTCACCGACTGGAAGGACGACCAGGGCTTCGGCTTCATCACGCCGAACGGCGGCGGGCCGCGCGTGTTCGTCCACATCAGGTCGTTTTCGAACCGGCAGCGACGGCCTGCAGGGAATGAACGCGTGACCTACGTGCTCACGCAGGATGCCAGGGGGCGCCCGCAAGCCGCCGAGGTCGCTTTCGCCGGCACGCGCGCCGCGCCGGCCGCACCCTCCGGCCCGGGCAACGTCGCACCGATGTTGACGGCTGCGTTTCTCGCGGTCGTCGCCGGCGCGGCCTTCACCGGCAAATTGCCTGTCGTGGTGGCCTGGTTCTATCTGGCGGCGAGCGCGGCGGCCTTCGTCGCCTACGCGCTCGACAAGTCTGCCGCGCGGAATGGCCGGTGGCGGAGCAGGGAAAGCACCCTGCACCTGATCGGTCTGGCAGGCGGCTGGCCGGGCGCCCTGGCCGCGCAACGCCTGCTTCGCCACAAGTCGAGGAAGCCGTCGTTTCAGGTCGCGTTCTGGGCGACGGTCGTACTCAATTGCTGCGCTCTCGCTTGGCTTCTCTCGGATTCCGGCGAGGCGCTGCGCTCGATGCTGGCTGCCGGATGAGCGGAGCGCGCGTCGGCGGGGCAGCCGCTTCCCCCGCGCGCGGGCCGGCGCATGACCAGGGCTTCCCGCCGATCGCCGACGCGCAGGCGCGGGTCCTGATCCTCGGCAGCCTGCCCGGGCAGGCCTCGCTGCGGCGGCAGCAGTACTACGCGCAGCCGCAGAATGCGTTCTGGAAGATCATGGGCCGGCTCTTCGATGCGGGGCCGGAACTGCCCTACGACGCGCGCGCGCGACGCCTCATCGCACAAGGCATCGCGCTGTGGGACGTGTGCGCGGCGGCGCAACGCCCCGGCAGCCTCGACGCATCGATCGTGCATGCGAGCGTGGTGCCGAACGCGTTCGCGGCCTTCCTCGCATCCCACCCGCGCATTCGCCTCATCTGCTTCAACGGCGCGAAGGCGGCCGAGCTCTATCGCCGCCTCGTGCTGCCCGCGCTGCCAGCAACGGCGCAGGCGATCGACTGCGAGACGCTGCCGTCGACGAGCCCGGCGCACGCGTCGATGTCGTTCGAAGACAAGCTCGCGCGCTGGTCGGTGGTCCGCGACCGGGCCGCGTGCTAGCCGACGCCGGCGTCCGGCTCAGCGCCGGTTGACGCTGATCCGCCCCGGGCCCATGAGCGCCAGCGCGATCGCGCCGAACAGGAACATGCCCTGCAGTTCCAGCGCCCAGCCGCCGCTGCCGGTGAGGCTCGCGAGCTCGTGCGTGTGGGCGAGCGCCAAGGCGAAGAGCATGTTGACCGCGATCAGCGCGGCGCCGATGCGAGCATGGAAGCCGACGATGAGCAGCAGCGGCCCCAGCACCTCGCCCGCATACACGCCGTAGGCGACGAAGCCGGGCAGGCCCATGGCGGTCACCATGCCCTCGATCGGGGCGATGCCGTTCACGAGCTTGGCGATGCCGTGCAGCAGGATGAGGATGCCGAGCGCGAGGCGCAGCACCAGCTTGCCGATGTCGTCCAGGGTGTGTTGCATCGCGATGCTCCCGTTCCAGTCAATTGTCAGAAACCACACGTGCTTGTACGCTGCATTAAAGCAGAGCAAGCGCTCGACGGCGCAGCGCCGCGGGCCCTTCCCCCATTTCCCGACCAGGACAGGACGCCGATGGAACAGACATGCGATGCGCTGAACGCGCAGCACGGCAGGGGCGGCGCGACGGACGCGAGACAGCTCGCGGCAGCCGCCGCCGGCTCTGCCTGACGACGCCATGACGCGCTTCCACGCCCCCGATCCCTTCGACAGCCGCGGCTGGCGCAATCGCAGCTTCGTCGTCGTCTTCGGCCACCACACTTTCGCCGGGCGCGCCTTCGACGTCGGCCTGATCGTGGCGATCATGGCGAGCGTCGCCGTCGCGCTGGCCGATTCGATCGCCCCCGTGCACGCGCGCTACGGCAGGCTCTTCTACGCCCTCGAGTGGGGGTTCACGCTGATGTTCACCGCCGAGTACCTGTTCCGGCTGATGATCGTCAGGCATCCCGTCCGTTACGCGCGCAGCTTCTACGGCGTCATCGACCTGCTGGCGCTGCTGCCGACCTACCTGTCGCTGCTCGTCCCCGGCGCGCACTATCTCGCGGTGCTGCGCGTGCTGCGCATCCTGCGCATCTTCGAGGTGCTGCACCTGCGGCGCTATACGCGCGCGACCAGCATCCTGCTCGATTCGCTGCAGAACAGCTGGCGCAAGATCCTCGTGTTCCTGCTCGCGATGCTCGCCATCGTCACCATTTTCGGCGCCGTCATTTTCCTCGTCGAAGGCCCCGAGAACGGCTTCACCAGCATCCCGCTGTCGATGTACTGGGCACTGGTGAGCGTGTCGACGGTCGGCTTCGGCGACCTGGCCCCGGCCACGCCGCTGGGGCGGATGGTGGCGTCGGTGCTGATCCTCATCGGCTACGGCATCATCGCCGTCCCCACCGGCATCTACACCGCCGAGCTCGCCACCTCGCTGCGCACCCGGCGCGACGCGCGAACCTGCGAGGCCTGCGGCCTCGTCGGCCACGAGCCCGACGCCGGACATTGCCGCCGCTGCGGTCACGCCCTGCCGGAGGCGGGGGGCTGAGACACCTCGAGCGGCTCGGCGCGACGCGTCGGCGAAAGCACGCATAAAATAGCGCCTTCGTCCGCCATTTCCGTGATGCCCGGCCGTCGGGCAACCTTCGCACGCGCATGACTCGCAATCCGACCACCAAACTCGACGCCGCCCACTTCGACAGCAAGGCCCGCCAGTGGGACGACAATCCCGTCTTCAAGGAACGCGGGCTAAAGATCGCCGACGCCGTGCGCCGCGCCGTCCCGCTCGATCGGACGATGAGCGCGCTCGACTACGGCTGCGGCACCGGCCTGCTGTCCTTCCCGCTCAGGGACGAACTCGGAAGCATCGTGATGGCGGACAGCTCGGCCGGCATGCTCGAGGTGGTCGCCGAGAAGATCGCCGCGCAGGGCGTGCGCAACATGACGCCGATGAGGCTCGACCTGCTCGCCGACCCGCTGCCCGCGCAGCGCTTCGACCTCATCGTCACCGCGATGACGCTGCACCACGTGCCGGACACCGACGCAATCCTCGCCGTCTTCCGCGACCTGCTGAATCCCGGCGGCTACCTGTGCATCGCCGACCTCGACCAGGAGGACGGCTCCTTCCACGGCATCGAGGTCGACGTGCACCACGGCTTCGACCGCGGCGACCTCGGCCGCCGCGCGGAGCAGGCCGGGTTTTCCGGGATCGGCTTCCAGACGGTGTTCAGCATCGCCAAGCAGCAGGGGGACAGCACGCGCGACTACCCGGTATTCCTGCTGACCGCACGGCGCGCCGGCGCCTAGCTCGCCCGAAACAGCGCTTTACACCCGCGCCCGGCGTCCTAAGATGGACCAAGGACGGGCGCTTCGGCCCGATCCGCTTGCTTCCTGCCGCCTTGCAGGTGCGCGCATGACCATCCAGCTGCCGATCGCCGACTTCTCCCCGGAACAGCGCGAGCTGTGGGCGAGGGTCGACGCGCTCTGGGCGTGGTCGCGGGACGGCGATACGGAGCGGATCCGCGCCGCGCTCCATCCCCGCTACGTGGGATGGGACCTGAACGCCCCGCTGCCGCACGACCGCGACGACGCGATCCGCTCGGTCTCGAGCGACGCGCCGGCGCTGCGCGCTTACGCGCTGCGCCCGCTGAGCGTCGAGGTCTACGACGCGCGGGTCGGCGTCGTCCACTACACCTACGCCGCGACGGTCGGCGTCGACGGCGAGCCGCCCGCCAGCGTCACCGGGCGCTGGAGCGAGGTGTATCTGAAGGAGGACGACGTCTGGAACCTGGTTTCGGTGAGCGGCCGCCCCGACCTGGCGTAGGCAGGACCGCACCGCTTCGAGAGAAAGGAGCACCCCATGGGCACCACGAACACGCAATCCGGGACCAACGTCCACGAGATCGCCGACGGCATCTACCGCATCAGCACGCCGGTCGCGATCGACGGGGCGGGCAGCTTCTCGTTCAACCAGTACCTCGTCGCCGACGACGAGCCGCTGCTCTTCCACACCGGCCCGCGCCGGATGTTCCCGCTGGTGCGCGAGGCGGTGGCGAGCGTGCTGCCGGTCGGGACGCTGCGCCACGTCGCGTTCTCCCACGTCGAGGCCGACGAGTGCGGCGCGCTCAACGAATGGCTCGCGGTCGCGCCGCAGGCGGCGCCGCTGTGCGGCACGATCGCCGCGATGGTCTCGATCGCCGACCTCGCCGACCGGCCGCCGCGTGCGCTCGCCGACGGCGAGACGCTTGCGCTCGGCCGGCACACCGTGCGCTGGTTCGACGCGCCGCATCTGCCGCACGGCTGGGACTGCGGCTTCCTGGCCGAGGACAGCACGGCGACACTGCTGTGCGGCGACCTCTTCACCCAGGGTGGCGACGGCCTGCCCGCGCTCACCGAATCGGACATCCTCGCCCCGAGCGAGGCCTTCCGCGGCGGGATGGATTATTTCTCGCACACCCGGCACGCGCGGGCGCTGCTCGAGAAGCTGGCCGCGTCGGGTCCGTCGACGCTCGCCTGCATGCACGGCAGCGCCTGGCGTGGCGACGGCGCCGCCCTGCTGCGGGCACTTGCCGATTCGCTGGCGGCGTGATTCGATGCGGAGCACCGCCCGCATGAGCCCAGCCGCATGAGTCTCCCGCCCACGTTCGCCCCGACCCCCGAGCCGCCGTACTACGCGGTGATCTTCAGCACCCAGCGCAGCGACGGCGACCACGGCTACGGCCGCATGGCCGAGCGCATGGTCGAGCTCGCAGCGTCCCAGCCCGGCTTTCTGGGCATGGAGAGTGCCCGCGGCGCCGACGGCTTCGGGATCACGGTCTCGTACTGGGCGTCGGAGGAAGCCATCGCGAACTGGAAGGCTCACGCCGAGCACCGCGCCGCCCAGCAACTCGGCAGGCGCACCTGGTACGCGCACTACGCGCTCCGGGTCGCGAAGGTCGACCGCGCCTGCGCCCACTCGTCCTCCGGCGAGCAGACGCGTTGAATCCTGGCATCACGGTCCGGCGGGCGACTGCCGCCGCTGCCCGAGTTCGAGCGCACGCTCGCCTTCAACACCCGCGAAGGCTTCGCGTTCACCGGCGGACGCAAGCTGAAGCTGGCGCTATGAGCGCGCTGCCGGGCTTTCCCCGAGGCGCGCCCGCGCCCACGCGAGGATGGGCTGCAGCCGCGGCGGCAGCAGGCGCCGGGCCGCGTCGAAGTCGACCCAGCGCCATTCGTCGTGCTCGGGGCGACCAAGCTCGGGCGACAGCGGAAGCGTGACCGCCGCCTGGGCGGTCTCCGCCAGGTAGTAGCGCGCCACCTTGCCGCCGCGGTAGGGGGCGGTCTCGCGGTACGCCTCGCCCCAGCGGAAGGCGAGGTCGGTGATCGCGGCCTCCTCCGCCGTCTCGCGGATCGCCGCGTCGAGCGGCGCCTCGCCGGGTTCGACCAGCCCCTTGGGGAAGTCCCAGTTGCGGTAGGCGCGCAGCACCAGCAGGCGCCAGCCGCCGGCGTCGCGGCGGACCACGACGACGCCGGCGGAGAAGGCCGCGGGAGGCGCGCCGGCCTGCGTCATCGCGACGGCACCCGGATCCGCAGCGGGCGAAGCCGGCCTCGCCGCTCCCGAGCCACCGGCGTCAGCCCCTCAGGCAGTCGCCCAGATGCGCGCGCCAGTCGGCGAGCAGGATCTCCCTGGCGTCCTCGTCGCCACGGATCGCGGCAAGCAGTTCCTGCCCCGCGCGCAGCTCCGCACGCTGCCAGCCGGACTCGGTCGCGCATTCGACGATCACCGCCCAGCGCCCTTCCCTGGGCTCGACCGCGTAGAGATGGGCGGTCAGCCCCAGGCTTTCGAGCAGGGTGGCGACCGCCTCCTTGGCGGGCGCGAGCTCGGCCTCGCTCGGGTGGCCCGGCTTCGGCCGCCTGCCCTGCTGGTCGGCGCTGCGCGACCGTCTGCACCAGGGATGTTTCATGAGCGACCTCCGCAAGACCGGTTGAAACATTCAGCATAGTGGATCGCGGCGCACGCCGCTGGACGACGGTCGACCCCGGCCGCGCTTTACACCCGGCCGGTCCGGCCTAAGCTGGGTGAAGGGCGCGCCGGGGCCGGCGCGCCGCATGCAGCAGAAAGGAGGGCCCCATGCAGCTCACGCCCAGAATCCTCCCCTGCCTGTGGTTCGACGGCCAGGCCGAACAGGCGGCGGCGTTCTACACGGGAATCTTCAGGAACGCGCGCATCGGCCGGGTCACCCGCTTCGGCCAGGAAGGCTTCGACATCCACGGCCGGCCGGAAGGCTCGGTGATGACGGTCGAATTCGAACTCGACGGCCAGCGCTTCGTCGCGCTCGACGGCGGTCCGGCGTTCCGCTTCAACGAGGCGGTCTCGTTCCAGGTGCTGTGCGACGACCAGGCCGAGGTCGACTATTTCTGGGACCGGCTCGGCGCCGGCGGCGACCCGCAGGCGCAGCAGTGCGGCTGGCTCAAGGACCGCTTCGGCCTGTCGTGGCAGGTGATCCCGCGCGCGCTCGCCGAGCTGGTGGGTGACCCCGCCTCGCCGAACGCCGCGCGCGCCATGCGGGCGATGCTGCAGATGAAGAAGATCGACCTCGCGAAAATCCGCCAGGCCTACGACGGTGCGGCCTAGAATCGCGTTTCGATGCGCTCGCCCGAAGGAGGCCGCCATGCCGGAAATCATGATCGAAGCCGATGCCGATGCCACCCACCTCGCCCGCCTGGGCGTCGACCGCTGGCCGGTGTGGGAAAAGGAAGTGTCCGAATTCCCGTGGACGTACGACACGGAGGAAACCAGCTACCTGCTCGCGGGGCGAGTGATCGTGACGCCGGCGGGCGGCGCACCGGTCGAGATCGCCGCCGGCGATCTGGTGACCTTCCCTGCGGGAATGGCGTGCACCTGGAAGATCGTCGAGCCGCTGCGCAAGCGCTATCGCCTGGGCTGAGGCGAGTGCGCAGCGCATCGATGCTCCCCTCCGCATGAGCCAGGCGCCCGAGAAAGCCCGCGCCGCACGGCTGCTGCTGATCGCGGCGCCGGCCTTTCTGCTGCTCGGCGCGGGGGCGGCCGCGGTGGCGCCCACGACGGAAATCCTGGTGGTGCTCCTGCTGCTGACGCTGACGGTCTTCCTGTTCGTGTTCGAGGTCGTCGAGGTGGACGTGGCCGCGATCAGCATCATGGTGCTGATCGGCCTGATCAGCGCGGCGAGCGACGCGTTCGGCCTGATGAAGCCGCTGGTTCCCGCCGCAGAGCTGTTCGGCGGATTTTCCAGCAACGCGGTCATCTCGATCATCGCGGTGATGATCATCGGCGCCGGCCTCGACAAGACCGGGATCATGAACCGGGTGGCGGCGGAAATCCTGAAGCGGGCGGGCCACTCCGAGCGGCGCATCGTTCCCGCGGTCTCCGGGTCGGCCGGCCTGATCTCCGGCTTCATGCAGAACGTCGGTGCCGCCGCGCTGTTCCTGCCGGTGGTGGGGCGCATCGCGGCGCGCACCGGGCTGCCGATGTCGAGGCTGATGATGCCGATGGGTTTCAGCGCCATTCTCGGCGGCACGCTCACCATGGTCGGCTCGAGTCCGCTGATCCTGCTGAACGACCTCTTGCTGACCTCCAACAAGGCGCTGCCGCCCGACCAGCAGATCGCGACCTGGTCGATGTTCTCGGTAACTCCGATCGGCCTCGCCCTGCTCGCGGCCGGGATCGGCTACTTCGTACTCGCCGGCCGCTACGTGCTTCCCGCCGGCAAGACCGCGGGCCAGGAGCACGCGCGGGCGACCCATACCATGCGCTATTTCCAGGAGCTCTACGGGCTCGAAGACAGCGTCTTCGAGGTTGCGGTGCCCGCCGGAAGCCCGCTGGTCGGCAGGCTGCTCGACGAGGTGGAGCGCGAGACCCATGTCCGGGTGGTCGTGGCCCTGCTGCCCGGTGACGAGATGAGCGTCGGACCGAGCGGGCTGGAGCGGGACCTGCCGATCGGCGCCGGCGCCGTGCTCGGCGTATTGGCGTCGCCGCAGCGGCTCCGCGTGTTCGTCGACCGCAACGGCCTCGAGCTCCGCGCAGACCTCAGGACCTTCGCGGACATCCTGTCGCCGGCGCGGGCCGGCATCGCCGAGGTGGTGATTCCGCCCGGCTCGCGCCTGGTCGGCAAGAGCGCGCGCGAAATCTGGATGCGCAAGACCTACGGCATCGCCATGCTGGCGCTGCATCGCGGCGGCAAGACCCTGCTGGAAGACGACGACATCCGCGACATCCCGCTGCAGGGCGGCGACGCCCTGGTGGTGCATACCGCGTGGGAAGCGCTCGCCCGGCTGGAGAAGGACAGCAACTTCGTCGTCGTCACCAGCGACTACCCCCACGAGGAGTTGCGCCCGCACAAGGAGAAGTCCGCGCTGTTCTTCTTCGGGGTCGCCCTGTTCCTGCTGATCTTCACCGACCTGCGCCTGTCGCTGGCGCTGATGGCGGGCGCCATCGGCATGGTGCTGGCGGGGGTGCTGCGCATCGACGAGGCCTACCAGGCGGTGAGCTGGAAGACCGTGTTCCTGCTGGCAAGCCTGATCCCCCTGGGGCTGGCGGTCGAGGCCAGCGGCACCGCCGCGTGGATCGCCGCGCACATCCTGGCCATGCTGGGCGACCTGCCGTCGTGGGTGCTGATGCTCGCCGTCGCCCTGCTGGCGACCTTCTTCTCGCTGGTGATGTCGAACGTCGGCGCCACCGTGCTGCTGGTGCCGCTGGCGGTGAACATCGCCCTCGGCGCCGGCGCCAATCCGGCCGTGTTCGCGCTGACGGTGGCGCTCGCCACCTCCAACGCCTTCATCCTCCCCACCCACCAGGTCAACGCCCTGATCATGGGGCCGGCCGGCTACCGGGTGGCAGACTTCATCCGCGCCGGCGGGATCATGACCGTGCTGTTCATCGTCGTGATGATGCTGATGCTGGGCCTGTTCTACGCCTGAGGCACGCGCCAGCCTGCGCCCGGCGTCCTGCGGAATGTGGGCTATGGTTGAGGCTGGCAAGCAGGACGATTCCCAACGGAAACAGAGACATGCAGATCACCGACCTCCTCGCCCAGATGGGCGGCCTCCAGTCGATGGCGCGCGAGCTGGGGGTCAGCGAGCCCCAGGCGGCGAGCGGCGCCGACGCGCTCCTCCCGGCCATCCTCGGCGGATTCAAGAAACAGGCGCAGGGGCAGCCCGCCGGCCTCGAAGGGCTCGGCGGCCTGCTGTCGCAACTCGGCGGCGGCGGCCTGCTCGACGAGGTGCTGGCGCCGCAGCCGACCGACGTGAGCCACGGCAACGACGTGCTCGGCCGGATCTTCGGCTCCAAGGACGTGAGTCGCGCGGTCGCGCAGAATGCGGCGTCGCAGTCGGGCCTCGACCCCGCGATCCTGAAGAAGATGCTGCCGATGCTGGCGATGCTGGTCGCCGGCTACATGGCGAAGCAGAAAGCCACCGGCGCGGCGGCACAGTCCGCCCCGGCGGGCGGCGGACTCGGCGCCCTGCTGGGCGGCCTGCTCGGCGGCGGCCAGACGGCACCGCGGGGCACCTCCGCCGGGTTCGCCTCGATGCTCGACCTCGACGGCAACGGCAATCCGCTCGACGACATCCTGCGCATGGTCGGCAAGGCGGGGCGCTGAACGCGCACACGAAACCATTCAATCCACGGAGAGAAAAGCAATGGGACTGATCATCTCGCTCGTCATCGGCGGCATCGTCGGCTGGCTCGCCAGCATCGTCATGAAGACCAACGCCCAGATGGGCTGGATCGCCAACGTCGCCGTCGGCGTGGTGGGGTCGATGCTCGGCTACTGGATCGCCGGGCTGCTCGGCCTCGCGGCGACCGGCGGCATCGGCCGCTTCCTGGTCGCCCTCGGCGGCGCGGTGCTGCTGATCTTCATCCTGCAGAAGCTCGGCGTCTTCAGGAAGTAGCCGCCGCTCAGCGCCTGCGGCCGCCGACGAGCAGCAGCACGCCGCCGACGGCGATCGCGCCGACCGCCGCCCATTGCGGGACCTCGACGGTCTCCTTGTCCTCGAGGGTGAACTCGATGGGGCCCAGCTTCGCCTCGTGGGATTCCTTCGTGTAGCTGAAGCTGCCGTACACGAGCCCCAGCGTGCCGGCGACGATCAGCGCGACGCCTGCGATCGTGGCTGCATTCATGTCGTTTCCTCCTGTCAGAATTTTTGTCTTCGCGGGCGGGGCTTACCTGGCCACCTGAACCAGCACGCGGCGGTTGCGCTGCTTGTCGGCGGCGCTCTTCTCCGGCGCGACGAGCGGCTGCGAGGCGCCGACGCCGACCGGCTTGCACGGCACCGTCAGGCCCTTGGCCTTGAGCTCGCTGCACACCTTGGTCGCGCGCGCCAGCGAGAGCTTCTGGTTGGCGGCTGCGGTGCCGTCGGCGTCGGTGTGGCCGATCGCGGTGACGTGGTACTTGGGAAAGGCCACCTTCAGCGCGTTCGAATGATCGGTCAGCACCTTGAGCAGGCCCTTGATGCGCTTCTCGTTGCCCGGCGCGAACTCCGCCTTGCCGACCTTGAACTCGAACTGCCCGTCCCTCACCTGCTGGTCGGCCAGCGACTTGTTCACCGACTGCAGCGGCGAGCGGGCGGCGGAAACGGCCGCCGTCATGTTGCCGAGATCGAGCGCCAGCGCGCCGGTTCCGCCCAGCAACAGCACGCCGGCAAGCATCGTTCGGGAAACCATCATTGCATCGACTCCTTCGGTCTTCTTGAATGTGAATGGATCAGCGGCAGGACCGCCAGACGTCTTCTGCCGCAGCGTCGCGGGAACGCGCGCTAGTTGTCGCGCCGGTTCCTGCCCGGGGTGCCGTCGTCGCGTTCATCGGCGGAATCCGCCTCGTCGCCATCGGCACGCCCCCTGCCCTTGCCGTTCGACTTCGCGGGCTCGGCCTTGCGTGCCGTCTTGTCCGCGGCGACCTTTGCTGGCGGGCGCGCGGTGGCCGCGGGCTGCCCGCGGTCGCGCGGGGCCGTCGCTTGCGGGGCATCGCGACCGGGCGACCGAACGGCAGGTTCGGCCTGGCGCTGCGGCACCGTGCGGTCCGCGGGAACGGCGCGCTGGGGGTCGGACGGCATCCCGCCGCGCGGCGCGTTGGCTGCCTCGTGGACCGCCGGTCGGGCGGCACGTGCGTTCGCCGGGGGCTGCTCGCGGGCCGCCTCGCGCGCACGTTCCGCCGCCCGGCCAAGCGCGCCGCCGCCCGGGGCGGGTTGCGCGCGCGCCTGCTCGTTCGCAGGCAGGCCCGGGCGCTCGGCCTCGCGCATTGGGCCCGGCGGCATGCTCCCGACCGGAGCGCGCTCGACCCGGTAGACGGGCGACGCCTCGTTCGCACGGCCGTATGCCGGCGGACGCGCCTCGCCGCCGCCATGGGCGAACGGCGGTGCCATGCGCCCGGCCGGGCCGCGCGGCCGTTCGTCGTGCCGGGCGACCGAATCGTAGGCGAAGCGGCTGCGCAGGCGCGACGGAATCGGCCGCGCGTGGCGGCCCTCGTCGACGTGGTGCGGCACGCCGTCGACGTAGACGATGCGCGACAGGCGGTAGCCGTCGCGCACGCCTGCGTCGCGGCCGAAGCTCGGCGGCAGCGAGCGCGCCCACGTCCCGTAGCGGAAGTGGCTGCGCAGGTGCGGGGGAAGCGGGCGCGCACGCAGGTCGTCGTCGACGTACCACGGGACGCCGCCGAGGTAGACGATGCGGACGTAGTAATAGCCCTCGTAGGCGTCGTGCTCGTGGACGACGACGTGCTGGTCGCGCGGATAGACCCGGACGTCGTGGCGCGGGGCGACGGTGCAGCCGCCGGCCAGCGCGGCCAGCCCGAGGATGAGTGCGGTGGTGCGTAGGGTCATGTCTGCTCCGGGAATCGGCGAAGCCGGCGCAACGCGACGGCCCCGCCGCGTCTTACATCTTGGCGACCAGGTTGAGGAAGAAGCCCTGGTTGTCGTAGCTGAGGTCGGTCAGGTCGTCGGAGAAGTCTGCGAAGTTGTAGCCGCCGCCGACCTTGACGTGGTCGTTGAGATGCTTGTAGACGCCGAGCAGCGCACCGCTCCTGCTGTCGCCGGCGTCCGGCAGGTCGAGCAGGCGGGCCTCGGCGACCGCGTCCCAGTGGCGCACCACGTGCCAGTCGATGCGCCCGATGTAGAGGCTGGCGCGGCTGTCGAAGAACTCGGGGTTGACCCGGTCCTGCGCGACCTGGCCGAGGCGGTAGGCGTACTTGCCGCCGATCGTCCAGCGCGGCGTGAGGTCGTAGATCATGTCGAGCGAGAAGATGTGGCTCTTCTGGATGAACTCGACCGCGGTGTTGGCGATCGTCACCTGCCCGGCCGACGGCATGTTGTAGAAGTAGGTGTACTTCATCAGCGTGTTCAGGCGGTCGTTGGCGACCGGACGGTAGGCGTAGCCCGCCACCGCCTCGGTGTAGCTGCCGTCGTAGAACTCGCCCTGCGAGCTGGTGCTCTCCGAGTAGTTGAACTTGCCGACGAAGCGCCAGTCGGGATTGATCTGGTACTTCAGGCTGTTCTTGGTCAGCCAGGTGGTGCGCTCGGTGATGCTGAGGTCGGTGTTCTCCTGGTTGTCGACGCGGTACTCGAAGGCGCTGGCGAACTTCATCGACTCGAACGCGTAGCCCACCCGCATGCCGATCGCGGTGCGCTCGAGCGAGGCGCCGGTGAGGTTGTCGGTGAGCGTGCCGTAGTCGAGGTTGGCGCCGTAGTTCCAGCGGTCGTTCGGCGCCAGGTCGACGCCGGTCGAGTGGGTCAGGCCGGTCGGCACGTCGCCGTGGGTGTACTTCTCCTCCAGGTAGATGCTGGTGGTATCCGAGTAGCGGGTCTTGAAGCCCGAGCTCATGTTCCCGCGCTGGGCGCGCACGCCGTTGTCGGTGCGCTCGTTCTCCAGCGCGTAGTTGAGGTAGAGGCTGGTGCGGTCGGAGTACAGGTACTCGGTGCCCAGCTTGGCCGCCTCGCCGAGGTCGCCGGTGGAGAGCTCGCCGCTCGCCTTGAAGCGGTCGGTGATGCGGTAGGAACCGCCGGCGCCGAAGCGGCCGTTGTCCTCCTGGTTGCCGGTGGTCTCGACGGTCTGCTGGACGTAGCCGTAGGCGGCCCACCTGCCCTTGGAGTCGTAGCCGACGCGCGCGACGGCGTCGGTGCGGTCGCCCTCGATCTGGGTCAGCGGCACCACCGGCGAGTTGTCGGTGCGGCTGTCGGTGCGCACGCCGCCGCTGACCTGCCAGTGCTCGGTCATCTGGTAGTCGACGTCGAGCTCGTAGGCGGACGTCTCGAGGCCCTGCGTCTGGATCTTCTCGTCGGCCTTGCCGCGCACCACGAGGCGCTCGGTCACCGGCAGCCTGACGGTGCCGCCCCGCTGCTCGGTGTCCTTCCAGGTGATGAGGCCCGGCGCCGAGTAGCCGGCGTCGACCGTCTGGCGGTAGGCGGTGACGGTGCCGTCGAGCTTGCCGTAGAGGTCGGACAGCGCGACGCTGCCGTCGACGCGCGTGGCGCCCGCCTGGACGTTGCTGTCGAGCAGCGCGGGATCGGTGGTCGAGCCGAAGCTGTAGCCGCCGTCGTTGGAGACGAACTCGGTCGAGCCGATCCCCTCGCTGTCGGACTTCTCGAGCTTCAACCAGGTCTGCGCGCTCTTGCGCAGGGTGAGGTCGACCGCGTTGAGGCTGCTCTCGTTGCCGGCCTCGTCGCTGTTGTGGGTGGTGACCCCGATCTTCAGGGTGTCGCCGAGCCAGTAGTGGGCGCGCAGGCCGTTCGACAGGTTGTCGACCTCGTCGAACCCGGTCGAGTACTCGTAGCGGACCACCAGGTAGACCTCGTTGCCGCCGCCGGCGTCGGCGGAGACGAGCAGCCCGTCGGCGCTGGTGGCCGACAGCGGCTCGGCGAGCATGACCCGGCCCTGCAGGTAGTCGATGTCGTAGTCGAGCGCCGGGGTGAGGTTCTTGACCGCCAGCACCATGCCCGACACCTTGTCACGGATCTCGATGCGCACGCGCTCGGAGCCGGTCAGCACGTCCTGGTGGCGCAGGTAGTAGAGCGAGCCGCCGGTGCCGCGGTACTCGTCGCGGCCGGCGACGGTGCCCGCTTCCGCGGCGAAGCCGTCGATCATGTAGCGCTTCTCGCCGAAGCCGGTGACCGCGCGCGACTGGTAGTGCGCGTTGGCGCCGTAGAGGCTGCGGTCGACGTGGGCGAGCGTGTTGTCGGTGTAGCCGATCTTGAAGTTGCCCCACATCGCGTGGTTGTCGTCCTTCTTCAGCTTGACGTAGAACTTGCCGAGCGTGGGCGCGGTTTCCTCGACGGTGCTGTCATCGCCGTAGGTCGGGTAGTAGTAGTCGGGGTCGATGCGGCGGAACATGGCATCGGGCGTCTTGTCCATGAAGGTGCCGAAGATGTCCTCGACCGGGCCTTCGAGCGTGTCGGCGCTGGCGGTGAGCGACCAGTTCTCGCCGAACTTGCCCTGGGTGAAGAACGCCAGGCGGCCGTTGATCGACAGGTCGTTGTCGTAGCGGCCGCTCTCGTTGGTCACCAGCTCGGCGGGGCCGTTGGTGTTCTGCTGCGCCAGCGTGAGGTCGGCCATCGCGACGTAGAACCAGTCGCTCTTCTTCAGCTCGAGGTCGCGCAGGAACAGCTCGCCGTTGCCGGCGTCGTCGAGCACCGCAACCTCGACGGTGTGCAGGCCGGGCGGCAGGATCTCCTCGACGGCGAACTCGCCGTTGTCGGCCACCGGCACCGCGCGGCCGGCGACGTACACCTTGCGGCCGGCGGGGATCGCCGAGCCGTACACCTTGATGGTGCCGCCCTTCACCGCGATGTTGTTCTGCACCAGCCGGTTCTCGCCGTAGCCGACCAGCAGCTCCTTCTCGGCGTCCTGCGCCTGCACCTTCTCGTCGACGCGGTCGACGATCCACAGCGGCTGCGCCGCGGTCTCGTCGTAGTTGCCGGCGGCGTCGTGGACGCGCAGCACGTATTTCAGCTCGCGGCCGGGCGCCTGGTAGGCGTCGAACTGCGCCAGCCATTCGGCGCGGCCGTTCTGGTCGACCTCGACGATCGCCATCGGCTTGTCGCGCAGCGAGGTCTCCTTGTCGAACACGCGGATCTCCGCCCGCGCGATGAGGCCGGGGTAGTTGCTGTAGGTGCGGAACTGCACCCGGTTGTCGGCGAACTCGGTGGCCGGGTCGTCCTGGTAGCGCACCGAATTGGGCCACGCGGTCGCGTTGAGGCGCGGCTTCAGGTCGAGGTTGTCGAACTTGAACTGCACGTCGGCGCGGTCGAGGGCGACGTCGGTGCAGCGCTGGACGTCGGGAATGCCCTTGTTGGGGTCGTCGATCGGCTTGCCGTCGACGGTGATGCGCATGTAGTTGAGCGCGTAGGGGTTGGCGGTGCTGACCTCGCGCGTCATGCGCTGGATGTCGACGCCCTCGAGTTCGTCGAGCACGGCGAGCTCGTCGTAGAGCACCTCGACCTCGACCCGCGAGACGTCGGCCTCGATGAAGCCGGCGTTGACCACGTCGTCGGTCTGCACGTAGCCGCGGCCGTCGAACTCGGCCTGCTTGTCGTTCAGCGCCAGCCGCGGCTTGACGTATTCCATCGCGCGGCGGGCGCGGGCGATCGACAGGCCGACGTCGTCGCCGTAGACCATCGCGGTGCGGCGGTCGAGGCGCTCGTTGTTGGTGTAGCCGGTGAAGCGCAGGCGCACGTTGGACTTGTCCGTGACCTCGCCGAGCACCGAACGCAGGCGCCCGAGGTAGGCGTCGGAAATGACCGGGGCGCCGTTCTCGTAGTAGACCGGCGGGATCGGGCCGCTCGGCGACTGGTAGACGCGCGTCACCGTCTCGGCGGCCGCGTCCTCCGGGCACAGCTGCGGCTCGTCGGGCAGCTCGGCCAGCATGTCGTCGTACCAGAACTCGACCTCGACGCGGCGGTTGAGGCCGCGGCCGGATTCGGTGTCGTTGGACGCGACCGGGGTCGCGGCGCCGCGGCCGTCGGTTTCGATCGCCGCGCTCGGCAGCTTGAGCGCGTCCTGCAGCGCCAGCGCTGCACGGCGCGCGCGCGCCCTCGACAGGCCGACGTGGTCGCCGTAGATGCGCGCGTCGCGCTCGGCGAGCGGCGCGTCGTCGGTGTAGGCGATCAGCTTGACGACGACGTTCTGCTTGTTGGCGAGGTTGTTCATCGCCTGCAGGATGTGGTTCCTGAACCCCTCCGGCAGCTCGGTCGTGTCCTCGGCGAAGTGCAGCGGCGGCACCAGGTTCTTCACCCGGGTACGGCGCGAGTGGCCTTCCTTGTAGGTGAGCTTGCAGACGGTCTCGACCCGGCACACCTTGATGCGGTTGAGCTTCTCGGTGACGACGACCTGCTTCTCGACCTGCTGGTCCTCGAGCTCGTCGTACCAGACTTCGACCTCGACGCGGCGGTTCTGCGCCTTGCCTTCGGCGGTGGCGTTGCTCGCCACCGGATGGCCCTCCCCCAGGCCCTCGTAGGAAATCGACTCCGGCGGCAGGTCGAGCGCACGCTGGAAGAACTCCGCCGCGGTGCCGGCGCGCTCGCGCGACAGCCCGACGTTGTCGCCGAGGCGCTCCTTGAGCGCGCCGATCAGCCGCACGTCGTCGGAGTGGCCGACGAAGTGCAGGCGGACGTTGAGGCGGTCCTTCATGCTGTCGAGGATCTCGCGCAGCTTGCCGACGTAGCTTTCGGGAATCTCGTAGTCGCCGGAGGCGTAGCGGATCGGCGGCACCACGTTGTGCAGCTTGATCGTCTTCGCCACCCGCTCGGTGACCTGCCGGGTCTCGATGCGGTCGCCGCGGTTCTGCTGATAGATGCTGTCGTCCTGGCTCCACAGCTTGAGCGGTGCGTAGGGGTCGAGCTGCTTTTCGACCGTCTCGCCGAGCGGCGCCGACTCGCGGACGCCGGCGGGCTTGTCAGCCGCGGCCACCACGAGCGAAGCGGACGATGCGAGGCAGAGGGTGACGGCGAGCGATATCGATTTCAGCATTACGTTCAGCGGCCGTTCGGACAGCCGGGGCATTGCAGGGGATGGCCGCGCGTCGCCCGGCCACATTTGCGTAAACAGCGCGTGCAGGCGGTGGGTCATTTGCGTGCGCTCCTGGCGGGGGGCGCGCCGGTTCGCCAGAACACCTCGGTCTCGACGACGAGCTCGTAGGGGCCGTTCTGCGCTGCCCACAGGCGCTTGATCTCCTGCTTCAGCGCCTTGAGGCGCGCCTCGACCAGCTTCTCGTCCTCGATCTCGGCCATGTAGGCCAGCCGCAGCATCGACGGGGCCTTGGTCAGCTCGCCCATCAGCAGCTCCAGGCGCGGCTTCCACTGGATCCGCATCTCGGTGGTGTCGGGCTCGAACACGCCGTTGGCGACGTCGATGCGCACCACCTTGTGGATCGCGGCACCGAAGTTGAACTTCGCCATCTTGCCTCGCGTGATGCGCTGCACCCGCGGGTTTTCCGTGGTGATGCGGTAGCCCGTCGGCAGCGTGCGGTCGTCGACCTTGAGGATGAAGTTCGAGCCGCGGTCCTCGTCCGGCACCGCCGCGCAGCTGATATGGAAGCGGCCGTGCGGGTCGGTGGTCACCAGCAGCCCGCGCGCGGTCGCGACGCGCACGCCCGGCAGGCCCTTCTCGCCCGGATCCTGGTAGCCGTTGCGGTTGGCGTCGTCGAACACCTTGCCGATGATGTCGGTGCAGTCGAAGGTCGGGTCGGGCACCACGCGCACGGTGGCGGTGGCTTCGCCCGAGGCGGCGCCGAGCACGCTGTGGAACGCCTGGGCGCGGTTGACGTACTCGCCCTCGCCCACGCCCGAGCCGACGATGAACAGCAGCTTGATGGTGAGCGGCGTGCCGTCGGCGACGTTCAGGCCGTTCCACGTCAGGTTGCGATTGGTGAAGACCGGCTCCGCCGCGACGCCGTTGACGCGCGCCGACCCTGCCACGTACTTGAAGCCGGGCGGGAAGGTGTCGACGATGCGCATGTCGGTCAGGTTGACGCCCAGGGTGTTGTTCACGGTGATCGTGTACGGCACCAGCTGGCCGCGGCTGACGTTCACCAGCCCGGCGGTCTTGCTGATCGTCAGCGTGTTCTCCAGCACCCGGTCGATCGCGATGTGGTTGTTGAACAGCTGGCTGTCGTTCGGCACCGGGTTGCTCAGCGTCAGGTGCAGATAGTGGTTGATCTGCGCCGGCTGCACGGCCAGGCCGGGGGCGTAGGCGGAGACCTGCGCCTCGCAGTAGCCGGCGGGCGTCGCCACCGCGTCGGCCGAACAGGTCGCGACCGAGTACGCAGCCGTACCCTCGTGGGTGACCGGCGGGATCACCTGCGACGGCCCGGCGTTGTAGCCGGCTCCCGGCGGGGTGACGCGGACCACGTAGTCTGCGCCGACCGGGCAGGCTGCGTCGCTGTAGTTGAGGTCGAACTTGTAGAAGCCCGAAGCCAGCGTCACCTGTCCCTGCTGCGCCGGATCGTCGAAGCAGCTCGCCGGCAGCGCGACGGTGCTGCCGGCACGCGTCAGCACGAGCGTGGCGCCGGCGACCGGTGCGCGGGTGATCGAGTCGAACACCACGCCGTTCGGGTCGATCGGCAGGTTGAGGCCCTGCAGGCTTGCGCCGGACGCGGCCGCGATGCCACTGATCTGCTGCGGGCCGTTGGTGAAGACCGAGTCGGCGAGGCCGAGCTTGGCCGTGGTGGCGGTCGCCCCCGGCGCGGTGAAGCGCAGCTCGTACTGATCGGCCGCCGTGACGGTCGGCGCAAGCCCGCTGAAGCGGTAGACGCCGCCGGCGTCGGTGGTGACGCTGCCGAGCAGCATGTCGTTGCGGTAGAGCGCGACGGTCCAGCCGGCAAGGGCCGCCTCGCCGCTGCCGTGGACGTTGTCGAAATCGGGGTCGTGCCAGACCTTGCCGTTGAGCGCGGCGCTGCCCGGCAGGCCGCCGATGGCGAGCGCGACACTGGCCTGTGCGGTCAGGGTCGGCGTGTTCCAGGCGACCTCGGCGGTGTTGGTGAGCGTGGTGCCGGCGGCGACCCCGCTGGCTACCAGGACGCGGAAGCGCAGCGTCGCCGTGGCGCCCGCTGCCAGGTCGCCGTAGGTCGCCGCGTAGTTCGCGGTCAGCAGCGTCCCGGCGTAGCTCACGCCGGCGGTCGAACCGTTGAGCGTGGCCGAGCCGGTGACGTAGCTCGCCAGGCCGGCGAGTGCGGCGAGATCGTCGGTGACAGCCACCTGGGTGGCCGGCGTGGCGCCGTTGTTGGTGACACGCACCACGTATTCGAGCTGGCTGCCGGCCAGTGCCGCACCGCCGCCGACGACGAACACCTCCTTGGTGATCAGCAGCTGCTGCGCGTAGCCCACCACGATGGTGGTCGGCTGGTCGCCGTTGGTGTCGATGCCGTCCGCGTCGGTCGGCTCGGTCGGCAGGCCGGTGGTGGCGACGTAGCCCTGGTTGCTGATGACGGTGCCCGCCCCCACGCCGGCGTCGACCGTCACCTCGAACGTGACGACCGCGCTCGCGCCGGCGGCGATGATGCCGCTGGCCTGGCCGGCAGAGTTGAGCGGCACGCCGGCGATCAGCGGCGAGACGCCGGCCGCCGGATCTGCCACGGGCGCGCCGTTGAGCATGACCGAGTTCGCCACGTAGGTGGTGTACTGCGGGACAGCGTCGGTCAGGACGACCCCGTTGGCCTGAACCGCGGCGAAGTTGCCGACGACGATCGTGTAGCGCAGGCGGTCGCCCGGATCGGCGGCGCCGTTGCCGTTGTTGTCGGCCACGATCGACACGACCTTGTGCGCATCGACCAGCGGCAGGTTGCCGACGATGTCGAGCGTCGGGTCGTCGGCCACGGGCGTCGCCGGGTCGTCCGAGGGGCGCTCGATGAACGGACCGCTGCCCTCGCCCGTTCCGGTCACGAAGCCCTGGTTGGCGATCAGGGTGCCCTCGACGACGCTGCTGTTGACCACCACGTTGAAGGTCACCGTGGCGACCGCGGCGCCACTCGCGTCGGCGCGCATCAGGCCCGCCGCATCGCCGGGCGCGTTGATCAGGAGGCCGGCCTGCAGCGCGGAAACCCCGGCGGCGGGATCGGCGAGCAGCACGCCGTTCAGCCGCGTCGTGCCGGCCACATAGGTGGTGTGCGACGGGATCATGTCGGAGAGCGACACGCCGGTGGCGTTCTCGTTGCCGAGGTTCTTCGCCGTGATGGTGTAGCGCAGCGTGTCGCCGGCCGCCAGCACGTTGGCGTCGCCGGTCACGTCCTGCGAAATCTTCTCGACCACCAGCTGCGGCGCCGAGGCGATCAGCGTCGACGTCTCGTTGCTCGCGACCGCCGGCAGGTTGTCCCCGCTGAACTGGGCCTGGTTGAGGACGGCAGTTCCGCTCGGGATCACCGCGGCCAGCGTCGCCTGGAACTCGACGGTCACCGACGCCCCGGGCTCGCCCTGCGCGGCGAGCGTCAGGTTGCGGATGTCGACGATGCCGGTGCCGTTGGCGCCGCCCGCCGCATTGCTGTTCGAGCTGTCTGCGCTCGCGTCCGAGACGCTCAGGATCTGCAGGCTGCCGGGCACGAACTGCGCGGCCAGCACGTCGACCAGCGCGCCGTTGGTCAGCGGGACGACGCTCTCGTTGGTCAGCACCAGCGTGTAACGCAGGGTGTCGCCGGGGCTGGCGTTGGCGCCGGGGGTCTGGCCGGTCGTCTGGTTGACGACCGACTTCACGACCGTGACCGCGAGCGGGACCGTCAGCGTCGTGGTCGCCGGCTGGGTGAAGTAGTCGTTGACGGCGGGGGTGCCGCTGCCGGTGCGTTCGATTGCGCTCTGGTCGCCGTCGAGGCCGGTCCAGCGTGCGACCACGCTGTTGGTCAGCGACTGGCCGGGAACGACGCTGCCGAGGACCCGAACCTGGTAGGTGACGGTCGCGGTGGCGCCTTCGGCAAGGTCGAGGTCGACGAC
>DHHQ01000003.1:148711-157535 GCA_002403375.1 Thiobacillus denitrificans
GGCATGCCGGTGTAGCTGTAGGACGCGGTGTTGGCGACGGCCGTGCCGGCGTTGGCCTGGTCGTTGTTGGCGACGCGCGCGGTCAGGGTGACGATGGCCTGCTCGCCGGCGGCGAGGTCGCCGAGGGCGAGGCTGAGGTCCTGGCCGTTCTGGGTGACGCCGACGGCGCGCGGCGAGCCGTTGACGGTCGCGGTGGCGCTCACGTATTCGAGGGCGCCGTGCAGGGTGTCGGTGACGACGATGCCGGCGAGCGCGGCGTTCATCGGGGTGCCGGGAACGGTGATCTGGTAGACGACGTCCTGGCCGACGGTCGCTTCGGTCGCCGAGCTCAGGGTCTTCGACAGCGGCGCGACGGTGACGAGGTTGGTCATCCACACCTGTGCGGTGTCGACGGCGGTGTAGACGCGGCCGTCGGCCGGCAGCGAGGCGTATTCCTGCAGCTGCGCCTGGTTGGACCAGGTCTGGTTCGCGGCGACGTCGGTGCGGAAGCCGACGCTGTAGTCGACGGTGGCGCACTGGCCGGGGTTGACGGCGACGCCGAGCGTGAAGCGCATTTCGCTGCCGCTCAGGGTGTAGCTGTAGTCGGCGGCGGCAAGCGTGGTGCCGTTGGCGCTGACGGTGATCCCGGCGAGGCTCGCGAGGTCGAACTGGCTCGCCAGCGTGTCGGTGAGGAAGACGTTGTACGCGGGCGCCAGGCCGTCGTTGCACGACGACAGGCGGAAGTTCATGACGTCGGTGGCGATGTTGACCTGGTAGGGGTCGGCCGCGGTGCCGCTGCCGACGCGGCCGCCGGCGAGGTCGACCTTGGTGATCGCGCGCATCTGCGGCTGCCGGACGTCGATCGTCTCGGCCGCGGTCAGGCGGTCGGGATAGGTCGCGGGGTCGCCGCCGGTGTAGGAAAGCTGGGCGGTGTTCTCGCGCAGGATCGAGGTGGCGTAGTCGACGCCCGTCGGCGGCGCGGCGGTGACGACGCGCGCGACGTAGCGGATGACCAGCTGGTCGACCGGGCTGCCGTTGGGGGCGTTGACGATGTCGCCGAAGTTCCACGTCAGCGTGCCGGTCGCGCCCGCGGCAGGCTGCGCCGAAAGGGTGTAGCTGAACGCGCCGCTCGCGCCGGGGACGATCTCGAAGCTCTCCAGCGCCAGGCCCGCAGGCAGAACGTCGGTGACGACGACGTTGCGCGTCGTGTATTCCTGCAGGTTCAGCGTGAGTTCGTAGGTGACGGTGTCGCCGACGCGGACGACGGGGTCGGTCGTGCTCGCCGGCACCTCGGCGTAGTCGTCGGCGACCACCGCCTTGGCGAGCGAGGTGTTGTCGACCGTGCTCACCGAAACCGGCGGTGCGACGGCGCAGTAGTCGTCGGGCGCGGTGAAGCTGGGGCAGCCTTCGCCGGTGCGCTCGCCGCCCTGCCCGCCCTGCAGCGAGGTCCAGTCGACGTGGGCACCGTTGACGATCTCCGCGCCGGTGACCGAGACGACCGTCGCGCGGTAGGTCAGCGTCAGCGTCTGGCCGGGTTCGATGTCGAGGCTGTCGTCTCCGTTCGCGGCGCCCCAGGCGAGCGACCCGTCGGGCAGCGTCGTCGGCGCCGCGACGAAGCCGGCGACCGCGCCACCATCGATGGAAGCGGTCGCGGAGCCGGCCACGAGCTCGAGCTCGACCGGCAGCGTGTCGACGACGCTGGCGTCGAACGCGGTGGAGGTGCCGGTGTTGGGCATGGTGACCGTGTACTCGAGTACGTCGCCGACGGTCGCTGCGCCGGTCTTGCCGGTCGGGGCGAAGAAGCTCACGCCCTTGGCGGCGGTGAGCGTCGGCTCGACGACCGTCATCTCGGTCGTGGTCGCGCCGCTTCCGGTCCGTTCGGTCGCGTCGTCGCCGTTCGTGCGGTTGTAGGTGTAGGTCGCGCTGTTGCTGAAGGTCTCGCCGGCGTTGTTGCCGAGCGTGTTCTGCAGTTCGACCGTGATCTCGACGACGGCCTGGCCGCCGGCCGGGATGTCGATGCCGGTGATCGCGTCTTCCACGACGAGCGTGTCGCCGCTGACGCTATGGCTGAGCAACCTGCCATCGGATACGAGACGCGCGCTGACGACGCGCAGGTCGACCCCAGACGGCAGCGTGTCGACGATGCGCACGTCGTAGAGCGGCACGCCGGCGGGCGCCGTCACGGTCACCGTATAGGCGAACTGCTCGCCGATCGTCCAGGTCGTCTTGCTGGCGGGGTTCGCCTTGGTCAGCGTGCTGGCGGCCACGATGGTGACCTCGGTCGGATCGCCCGACATCGCCGGCTCGCCGGTGTCGGTCAGCAACTGCGCCGGGCCGTCGGTGTAGGGGTCGTCGCTCGGCGCGTTCGCCAGCGTGCGCGTCTCCGCGCCGTAGGGGTAGGTGCCCGTGATGAACGCCTGGTTCGGAACGACCGTGCCCGCGGCGAGCGGCGACACCAGCGTGACGTCGAACTGGAGCTGATACTGGTCGTTGTCGCCGAGTTGGAACGCGGGAACGGTGATCGTGCCGCCGCTGACCGCCGGCGTGACCGGCAGCGTGGTACCGGCGACATGGATGGCGAGCGAGGCGGGGTCGAAGGCCGCGTCGATCGTGTCGGTGATCGCGCTGACCTCGAGCGTCGGCAGCGTGAAGTTCTGGATCTGCACCGTGTAGCGCAGGCGGTCGCCGGGCAGCGCGGCCGTTGCCGGGGCGGTGCCGTCGGTCAGGTTCTCGACCGACTTCAGGAAATAGTAGCCGGCGACTGCGGCGTTGATGCTGTAGGCGTCCTGGTAATCGAGCGTTCCCGGCGTGCCGTCGCTGAGCGCAAACGGGCCCCAGGTCTTGCGCGGATTGCCGCTGACGTCGTTGTACCACTGCGTCGCCCCGGCGACGTTGGTGTAGACGCCGTTCGGTGTCGAACTGGTGTCGAACCTCGCTTCGTAGGTGACGATGAGGCGCTGGCCGGGCGCGATCCTCACGCCATCGCCAAGCGTGAGCGTGAGCGTGCATTCGGGAAGCGGCGTACCGGGGGTCGGATAGGTCGCGGTATAGTCGGCGCCGGCGACCAGCACGGGGGAAACCGGCGTGATGCCGTCGGCCGCGAAGACCCGTGCGGCGAGCGTCGGCAGAGGCGACGTGCCGCACATGCCGGTCGGCAGGATATCGGTGACCGTCACGTTCCACGCGTCGTGCCCGCCGATGTTCTGCACGTCGATCTCGAAGGGGGCCGCGCCTTCCAGGTTCAGGTTGGTGACGGTGCTCGACTTGTCGACCACGAGGTCGGGCGCGACGATCGTCATCGGCAGGGTGGTGCCGCGCCACGAATGCAGGTCGACCATGGCCGTCGTGCCCGTTGTTTTGTCCGACCTTGTGTACGTAATGGTCTTGTCGAACCACATCTCGGCAGTGTTGGTGAACTGCCTGCCGGCGTAATTGACGTTGACGTCGTCATCCAGAACGACCGTCAGCTCGATGTCGACGCGGTAGCCTTGCGGGATGCTCTTCAGGTCGGCGTTGTACTCGTGCGAGAAGACGATGGCATCCGCCGGCACGCCGGGATGGCTGGACAGCCAGGACGCGCTCGCGCCGGGGATGAGCGGGTTTCCGCCGTTGAGGAGCGTCCGGGCTCCGGTGCTGGCGTTGACCAGATACGCCTTGTTGGTCACGTAGCTGAGCGCAGCGCCCGACAGGCTGAGGTCGTCGACGATCACGACATTGCTGATGTCCGCGTTGCTCGACGAGGCGACCTCGTTGAACGTGCCGTTGCCCTGCTTGTCGATGGACCACACGCCGAGCTTCGGCGCCGTCATCGTGTAGGTGAAGGGAACGCCGATGGTGGCCGTGCTCTGTCCAACGGGATTGGTCTTGACGACCATTTCCACCGGCACCATGAATTCCCGGCATTTCTCGGAGATGTTGTTGAAGCTGCCCGGCGCCCAGTAGATCCAGAAATTGGAATTCTGCGGGTTGTTGCACGACATGTTGCCTTCGTAATGGACGTTGTCGAAGACGATGTAGTAGTCGGCGCCGGTCGGGAAATAGAAGTTGATGTTGGTGCCGGGGAGACCCGTGAGGCCGTTGTCGACCGGCCAGTTCTTGATCAGGCAGCTCGAGTCGATCTGCAGCGTGAGGTTGTTGTCGGAAGTGATCCTGCTGTAGGTCGCCGAGTCGAAGCCGTCGATCACGCCGCCGAAATCGACGCCGCAGGACAGGGTGCCTGCCTGCGCCGAGCCGGCCGCGCCGAACAGCAGGCCGAAGAGCACCAGCAGCGAGAAGCCGAGCTTCGAGCCGCGCGCAGTCGATCGATCTCGCTCACCCGACAGCACGGTGCGGCCCGCGTCCCGACCGAATGCCCGCGCCGCGCCCACGCGTGAATCGGGCGTGACGGACGGCCGCCCCTGCAGAGGCCGCAGCGTCTTCAGCAGAAAGTTCTTCAGCACAGCGGCCGGTCTACGGAACAGGGAGGGCATCAGCCTGGGCATGTAACTCACAAACTCGCGAGGGTTCTTCTTGGAGGCGGGCAAGGGTGATGTCGAATTGCTATCGGTTGTGTCGAATAGCTAACGGATTGCGAAACGCCTTCTTGAGGCATGGCGTCAACTTTTTTGCGACCGCTGGTCGGCTCGCCCCGCCCGCCCGCGCAAGAAAAACGGCGCCCCGCAGGGCGCCGCAACACGGCTGGCGTGGCGACATCGCGCCGCCGTGCGTTCTCCTTATCCGGCCGGCAGGAAGTCGATCGGATAGAGGATCTTGGTCGTCGGCACGCCTTCCTTCTCGCCGAAGTTGAACTTGAAGACCCGCTCGACGATGTCCTTCGACAGGGCGTCCGAGTTCATGTCGGTCGACTGCACCCGACAGGCGGAGACGCGGCCGTCGGGCTCGATGGTGAGGGCGAGCACCATCTTGCCGCGCAGGCTCGGGTCGATGCGCAGTTCGCGGTTGTAGATGCGATACAGCGCGGCCTTGTAGCGGTCAAAGACGATCTGGATCTCCTCGTCGGTCCGCGCCGGGCCGACGCCCTTGGAGAGCGGACGGTCGGCGTCGCCGGCGATGGCTGCGATGCCGCTGGTCGCCTTGCCGACGCCGTGGCCGGCGCTGGCGATCGCGGCGCCGCTGCCGCCTGCTCCACCCGCACCGAAGCCGCCACGGCTCACGGCACCGCTGACGATGCCGCCGCTGCCACCGGTCGCCTGGGCGACGATGAGCGAGCGGGTGCCCGGCGCGCCGCCGGCGTTCTGCTGGGCGACATTCTGGATGCGTGCATCGGCGCCGAGCTCGGAAGGCATGTCTTCCATCAGGTCCTTGAAGCTGTCCTTGAAGGCGAGCACGCCGGTCGTCTCCGCCTTCGCGCGCGCCTGCTTGACCTCGGTCGGCGTCGGCGTCGGGTTCGGCTTGGTCGTGTCCTCCTTCGGCTTCTTCGGCTCCTCCTTCTTCGGCTCGTCCTTCTTGACGTCCTCCTTCTTGGCCTGCTTGACCTGCTCCACCGGCTTCGGCGGGACCTTCTTCTCGACCATCTTGGCGAGGCGCTCGGGCACCTCGACGTGCGCCTTGTCGACCTTGGGCAGCGTCCAGACCAGCGGAACGCCGCCGATGACGAGCATCAGCAGCATCGCGACCGCGAGCGACTTGCGCAGGCGGCGACGGTCCTCGTCCTGTCCGGTCCATGGCATGACCATCGCGCGGAACGGCCGCGGTGTCTCGTCGCGCTCGATGACGAAGTCGTACTTGGCGCTCTCTTCCGCCTCGCGCACTTCGTCGAGGGCGAAGTCGAGATCGTCGAGCTCGTCGCGCCGGGCGTCGAGGTCGGCCAGCACACGCTGCCGTCCCTGCTCGACGGCCGCGAGCCTGTCGCGGAAATCGGCGACCGAGGCGCTGACCTGGCCGAGCCGCTGGGCGGGGTCGAAGCCGTTCAGCTGATCGCCCCAGAACAGGGACGCCGCGCCGATCTCGTCCAGCTTGTTGAGCGCGTCGCAGGCGTCGCCGAGCAACTGGAATTGCTGGCGCTGCTCAGACAGGCCGCCGAGCTCGTTGTCTATCTCGCGCAGGTCCGCCTCGAGGCCGTCGATCTTCCCGCGGACCTGGGCGATCTGCTCGAGCAGATCCTGCTGTCGTTGTGCAAAAGATGTATTCACGAAGCCACGCTTTGCTGAAAATTATTTCTGGTTGACCGCCAGGGAGATCTTGGTGAACCCGGCCGCCGTGCACGAGCTCATCACCCGTTTCAGGACCTTGAAGTGGACGGTCTTGTTGCCCATGACGGTCACCTCGGTACTCGTGTCCCCTGCCTCCGCGCTGGCGCCGATGCGGTTCGCCTTGAGCTGGGCCATGCGGTCACGGATGGGCTCGATCAGGTCGCCCTCGGCGTCGAGGATGTCCTGCACGGTCGCGACCGGCTCGCCCTGCACCACCACGAGGTCGTTGCTCACCGAAATCAGCAGCGTCTCACGCGGCTGCGTCTCGACGATCGAGTCAGGCAGCGTGACGTCCTTGGGCGGGTCGAGCACGGTTCCGCTGGACTGGTTGACCAGCAGGTACAGCACCAGGATGGTGAAGACGTCCATCAGCGAGGTCAGGCTGAGGGCGGCGGTCGCGGTGCGGCCCGCCTTCGCCATCCGCTTCATGCGTCGGGTGTCCTTCATGGCGCGTCACCTATCGAAATCTCGGGGAACAGGATCATGGCCTGCGCGAGCTGCTGGCCTTCCGGCGGCGCCTTCATCTTCACCGCGTCCATCACGCCGATCATGTCGTTGTACTCGATGTCCTGTTCGAGCAGGACGAAGACGTCCTCCTTGTCCGGATACCGGGCCTTGAGCTCCTCCAGTTCCTCCGACAGCCGGGCGAGGTCGTACGCGTCCTGCTTCTTGGGGATCATCGTGTGGATGACCTTGCCGTCGCCGATCTCGAGGCCCTTCTTGCGCACCATGACCTCGATGGTCACCAGCGGCTTGTCGGGCGTCGCGCCGCCGGCCGCCTGGGCGGGCAGGTTGAGCTCCTGGATGGTGATCTTCGAAAAGACCGCCGTGACGAGGAGGAACGGGATCAGCACCACCATCAGGTTGAGGAAGGTGGTGACGTCCAGATCCGGCGTCTCGCTCTTTTTCCTGTAGTGACGACTTCTTCTGGACATGTTCAGCCCGCCTGGTGTTGACGCTTGGCCTTACCCGCGATCATGTTCAGGGTCTTGACGGAAACCATCTCCAGGCTGGTGACGATCGCGCCGGCCTTGGAGTTGATGAACGAGTGGCAGATGAGGAGCGGAATCGCGACCATCAGGCCGAACGCCGTGGTGTTCATGGCGATCGAGATCGAGGCCGAGAGCAGGTCGGCCTTGTCGGCCGGGTTGGCGTTGGCCACGGCGTCGAACGCCGCGATCAGGCCGATGATAGTGCCGAGCAGGCCCAGCAGCGTCGCGAGGTTGGCGAACAGCGCGATGTAGGGGGTGCGCGTCTCGAGCTGCGGCACGATCTCCATCAGCGCCTCTTCCATCGCGATCTCGATGTCGTCGGCGCGGCGCACCACACCCTGACGATCCAGCCCCATCGACACCAGGTCGCCGACCGAGGACTTGTGCTCGGCGGCCATCTCGCGTGCCTGGGAGAAATTGCCTTCTGCCATCACCGGATGCAGCTCGTCCCATGTCTTGCGGTTGGCCCGCTCGACGAGACTGAGCTTGATGAAGCGCTCGGCGGTGATGGCGAGTCCGATGGCGCCAACGACGAGAATCGGGTACATCCAGAACCCGCCTTCGGCAAAGAACCTGATGATGCTGTTGATGATGTTCACTTGCTTTTCCTCACTTTTAAAACAGGTTGAAGTTTCGTCACTGGGGGTTGCTGAGCTTGTAGAAATCCAGCTCGCGCATGAAAACGGTTTTGTCGACCGGGGCCATGTCCTCGTTCAGCAGGCTGGAGGTCAGCTCGGTCTCGAGGCCGATCTCCGAGGTCTTCCACGGCACGATGTAGAGCGACTTCGGCGCCTCGTTGTTGCCGGTGATCGACATGCCGGAGACGACGTGCGGCTCGTCGCCGCCGCCCGCCTCTGCCGCCAGCGCGGCCGGCGGCAACAGTGCCAGCAGGATCAAGAGATGACTGCGTCGGTTCATCATGGGGCCTCCTATCTGCCAAGCCTTTGCTGGACATCGCTGATCCAGATCTTGACGGTCTTGTCCTCGGGCATCGCGCTGCTGTACGTCTCGTACTCGCGCAGCGCGCAGGCGTAGTCGCGCAGGTAGAGGTCGCACAGGATGCCGAGGTTCTTGTGGACCAGCGGGTAGTACGGGTACTTCGCGAGCAGGCGCTCGTACAGCGCGCGGGCCTCGGCGAAGCGCCCGGTCTTGCGGTAGAGCAGCGCGTATTCGTTGTTCGCCACCGGATGGCCCGGCTCCAGTTCCAGCGCGCGCTTGAGGTCCGCCTCGGCCGGCTCGAGCTTGCCGAGCCGGGTGTAGGCCATCGCGCGGTTGACGTAGGGGACCGGATTGTCGGGCATGCGGGCGATCACCCTGCCCATCAGCTCGATGCCCTGGGGGTAGTCGCCGGCGTGCATGCGCGCCATCGCGGCGTCGAAGTCGGCTCGCACCTCGGGCGACACCGCCAGCGCCGGCTTCACGGCCGCCGCCGCGGGCTGCGCCGCCGGCTTCGGCGCCTGGGCGGCGCAGCCGGCCAGCAGCGCGAGCGCCGCGACGGGAGCGGCCGCGCGCGCGAGCAGCGCGGCGAAGCGGTGGGGGGCGGGTCGCAGTTGCATCATTCGTTTCCTCCTTCCGCCGCCGGCGCCGTGGCGGCGGCGGCGTCGGCGGCTGCATCGTCTCCTGCCCGACCGCTCGGCGTCGCCTGGCCGGCCGGGACCGGCG
>DHHQ01000003.1:157551-175995 GCA_002403375.1 Thiobacillus denitrificans
CGGCGGCGGGGACACTGGCTTCGGCCGGAACACCGGCCGCAGCGGGAACGCTCGCCGCAGCGGACGGGGACGCTTCCGCAGGTGCTGCCTTGTCGGCCGGCTTGGCGGCATCGGCAGGCGCCGCGACCGGCGCGGGCGGCAACGGCGCGTCGGTCAGCGCCGCGTAGCTGACGGTGTCGACCGCTGCGATGAAGCCGCTGCTTTCCTCGAACTTGGCGTAGCGACCCGGCATCAGGGTGGCCAGCCGCGCGAAGCTCTTGTCGAGCCAGCCGTTGTAGATGCCCAGCTTCAGGAGGTCGAGGTTCTTCTCGTGGATCTCGATCGCCTTCTCCTCGAAGGGATAGGACTGCTCGTCGATCGCCTCCTCGTACTGCTCCATTTCCAGCTTGCTGAGGTTGGTCGGGCGCTCCGACTTCTTCAGCGCGTCGCTGAAGTTGAAGTACAGCTCGGCGATGTAGTAGGTCGCGGCGGCCGTCACGTCGCCGACTTCGTACCTGACCAGCTTGCCGAAGGCCTCGTTGGCCGTCTTCATCGCCGCCTTCTTCTTCTGCAGGCTCTTGTCGAACGGCTGCACCAGCCTGATCTCGGCGAACTGGGCGAACACCGGCTCGGTGAGGACCAGCGCCGAGGTGGCGCCCAGGTAGCGGGTGCGGTCGGTGCGCTCGGCGCCGGCGCCGGCGTCGGCGTCGACGATCTGCTTCAGCTCGGCGAGGTAGCCGGCCTGGTCGTTGCGCGCCTTCAGCACCTCGGCGATCTTGTGGCGGGTCTCCACCGCCATCTCGACCGGGTGCGGGAAGTAGCCCACGTAGCGGCGATACACCTGCAGTGCGCGGTCGGTTTCGTTGGCGCGGGTGTAGAGCTCGGCGGCGAGCTGCAGCGCCTCGCGACGGATCGCCTCGTCCTTGGTCTCGGTCTCGATGCGCTCGTATTCGGCCGCCGCCAGCGCGAGCTTGCCGGCCTCCTGGTAGACGTGCGCGACCTTCTTGGTGACCTCGGGCTGCAGCGCGTGGCCGGGGTAGTTCTTGCGGAAGGCCAGCAGCACCTCCGCGGCTCGGTCCCAGTCCTGCAGCAGGATCAGCGCGGTGGCGCCGTCGTAGTCCGCGGCCGGGCGGATCTTCGAGGTCGGCGCCGCCTGGCCGACGCGCAGGAAGTGGGTCGCGGCGGTCCGGTAGTCCTTGGCCTCGTTCGCCTGCTCGCCCTGCTTGTAGATCGACGCGGCGAGGTTCTCCACCAGCCCCTCGCGCGAGGCGTCGTTTGCCGCGGTCAGCTGCAGCACGTTCACGTAGCCGTCCTCGGCGTCCTTGAACTGGTTCAGCTCGTACGACGCGTGCGCCACCACCAGCCAGGCCGAGCGCCGCAGCGGCTGCTCGGCGTTCGGGAACGCGGCGATCATCTTGCGTCCGGTGGTGACGGCGAACGCGTAGTCCTTCATCACGTAGATGTCTTCCAGCGCCGCGCCCATCACCAGCGCGGCCTTGTCATGCTGCGGGAAGGTGTCGGCGAACTTCAGCGAGCTGCGGATGACCTCGCGCTTGGCCACGTTGCGTTGCGACTCGCCGGCCACCGCGAGGTTTTCGCGGTGCGCGTAGACCGCTGCGTAGCCGGCGGCCGCCGCCTTCTCGTGCGCCGGATAGCCGTATGCGGTGCGCTCGTACTCGGCCGCCGCCTCGCCGTAGGCCTTGTGCTCCAGCAGCAGGTCGGCCAGCTGGTAGTTCATCGCCGGCGACTCGCCGTCCTGCGGGAACGACTCGAGGTAATCGCCATACCAGCGGCGCGCCTCGAGGAAGTTCTGGATCCGCTCCTTGGCGTGCTGCTTGTCCTGGTAGAGCGCGTGGTAGTGGTTGGCCAGTTCCTTGAGGGTGGCCTTCAGGTAGCCGAGCACGTCCGGATAGGCGTTGACGTCGTAGTGCTTCCAGTACGCCGACTTGAGGCCGTAGTCGGTGGCGAACTCCTTGTTGGCCTCGACGACCAGCTTGGGGAAGCCGCCCTGCTTGTAGATGTCGATGACGCGCATGTCGAAATGCGGCGCCACCTTGTCGTAAGGATTGAGCTCGACGAAGGTCTTGTACGACTTCGCGGCGTCGGCGTAGCGGCGCTTGTCGAGGTAGTACTCGCCGAGGTTCGAGTAGATGCTCACCTCGTAGCTGCGCTTGCCGTACTGGGCGAAATACTCCTTCACGGCGTCGGGGCCGCCGAGGTAGGAGAAGCTCAGGCTGATGACGCGGTAGGTGTCCTCGATGCGCTTCTGCTCGAACTCGTCCTTCGGGTTCTCGAAGTCGTAGCCGGTCTTCACCTTGTGGTCGAGCAGCGCGACGAAGTTGTGCAGGCCGTCCTCGTACAGCTCCTGCTTGTAGAACGACCAGCCGAGCTTGTAGAGCGCGAGCTCGTAGTAGAACGAATGCGCGCCCATCGCGACGATGGTCTTGTAGGCATCCTCGGCGTCGCGGTACTTCTTGCGCATGAAGTAGTACTCGCCGCGGCGGAACTGGATCTCGTCGGTGTAGCGTGAGTTCGGATACTGGGCGACCATCCGGTTCATCACGTTCATCGCCTCGTCGACCTCGCCGAGCTCCTCGTAGGCGCGCGACATCTGGTACAGCACCTGGTCGTTGCGGGGGTAGAGCGGATACTTCTCGAGCAGCTTCTTGTAGAGGGCGATGGCTTCCGCGGCGTTGGCGTTCTGCAGGTCGGCCGCGCCCTCCGGCGTGCTGAGCGCCTCGGCGGCGATCGCCGACTTGATCTCGCCCGCGGCACCCGCGCGCTGCTCGAAGGCCGCGGTCGACTCGCCGCCGAGCTTGGCGATGGCAGCCGACTGGGCCGCGCTCGCCGCGCTGTCGCCTGCCGCCGCCTGGCGGCCGGCGTCGAAGCCTGCGGGGCGTTCCATCCCCCGGGTCTGGCGAACTTCCGCTGCCCGGCTGGGGGTTTCCGCCGTGCCGTAATCCTTCTCGATCTTGAGGTCGGCCAGGCGGCGGATCGCCTCGGGCGTCATCGCGGTCTCGGGCGTCTCGTCGAGGAATTTCTGGTAGCCCTGCATCGCCTTTTCGATGCCGCCCTCGATGTGCACGTCCTTGAGGTCGAGCTTGACGTGCCTGAGCTCGCCGATCGTGCCCTGCTCCATGGGCGTGCTGCACGCGGCCAGCAGCAGCGAGGACGCCAGGATCGTCAGTCGCAGCTGGCTCATTGCGTCTTCACTCCCGCCGCCTGCTGCTGCGCCTTGACGGCGCGGTCGTAGCTCTCGGCCATGGCGAAGCGTGCCTGGATCTGGTATTCGTCGAGGCGCTGGCGCCGCTGCTCGAGCTCGTTGACCGCCATCATCTCGATCATGTGTCCCTGGCGGGCCATCAGGGTGGCGACTTTCTCCTTGGCGTCGCGCGAGCGGTTGCGCGCGTCGCGGATCTGGTCGTCGTAGCCCTGGTAGCTCTGCGTCGCCGCCTGCCGCGTCCTGACGAACGAGGCATAGATGTCCCGCAGCCGCGCGACGTCGGCGTCGAGCGCGCGCAGGTGCTTGAAGGCCTCGGTGAGCCGGTGGTCGTAGGTGGTGTGGATGTCGAAATCGAGGCGTCCCTGCAGCCGCGCGACGCGGCGACGGGAATCCTCCGCGCCGGGGCCGTCGTCGTTCGCGTACTGCGTCGCGAGCGCGGCGAGCTGCTGCTGCAGGATGCGCTCGTCGGCGGTCTTCAGGAAGTCGGGGCGCGGCGCGATCAGCATGTGCTGCAGGCGGTCCTCGAGGCGCTGGCGCTGCTCGAGACGCAGCCGCATCTGCGAGTCGAGGACGCGGAATTTCTTGTCGATCTCGGGCAGCAGCGGCTCGTAGTAGCGGCGGCGCAGGTCGATGATCTCCTCCCAGGAATCGAGGTAGTCGTCCCATGCGAGCAGGCGCTTGCGCAGGTCTTCGAGGTCGAAGTAGTTCTGCAGCGAGGACTGGAAGTCGTTGGAGGCCATCAGGTCCTTCAGGTAGTAGGTCTCCGGCGTCTCCGGCAGCTCGCGCAGGCGGATCACCCAGTTCGGGTCCTGCTTCAGCTCCTCGCGCACCAGCGCCTTGAGGAAGCTGCCCTTGTGGATGGTGGCGATCGACGCGTCGAGCTTGTCGAGTTCCTGCCCGAAGGCTTCGAGCGCGCCGCCATACAGCAGCGCCGCCTTGCCGTGCAGCTCGAGCTTTGCGTAGGCGTAGGGAACGCCCAGCAGGCTTTCCTGCACCGCCTTGCCGGTGGAGTTGCGCTCGGCGAGGATCTTCCAGGGCACCAGCGCGCGGTCGAAGCGGCCGCCGGCGACCGAAGACCAGCCCGAGCCGAGCAGCGCCTTCTCCGAGAACGGCCCGACCAGGCGCACGCGGTCGAGATACTGGCTCGCCTCGCCCGGCTGCTTCGATTCGAGCAGCCGGTAGCCGAGTACCAGGTTCGCCTTGTCGCGGATCGACAGCGCGCCCTCGTCGGCGCTGCTCAGCTGGCCGGTCTTTTCGAGCTGCGCCAGGCCTTCCTTCTCCTGTCCGTTCTGGATCAGTGCGATGCCGAGGTTGTAGCCGACGAAGCCCTCGTAGGCCCGGGCGCCCTTCATGCCCTCGAGAATGGCGATGGCCTCGGGAAAGCGGCCGTTGACCATGTTGATCTGCGCACGCAGGTACTGCTCGTCGTCACGGATGCGCTCGGGAATCTTGCCGTGGATGCGCTCGATGGCGTGCAGTGCGTTGAGCGGATCGCTCTTCTGGTAATAGATGCGGGCCAGCCGGAACGCCGCCTCGTTCTTGATGTCCTGACCGACGTTGCCCTCGAGCACCGCCTTGATCGCGCGTCCGGCGCGCTGGTGCATGCGGTACGACAGCTCGAAGTCGCCGACCGAGAATTCGGCGAAGTTCGACTGCAGGTGGAAGGGGTCGAGGTTGCGCTCGTCGAGCCGGTAGAACTGACCGAGCTCGGTATCGAGCCGCGAGATCGCGTCGAAGTACTCGCCCTGCTGGGCGTAATAGAACGCCTCGCCCAGGTAGAGGTCCCGGGGCGCGGACTTGGAGGCGGAGTCGGCCGCGAACGCCTGTGTGGCGACGCACAGTCCGAGCAGGCAGAGCGATGTACGCAGCATGGATTACCGGTCTTTGAACTCGATGTCCTTGCCGCCGCCGGGGCCGGCCAGCCTGATTTCGACCAGCCGCGGCGCGACATCCTTGGTGAACGTGTAGCTCGCGCTGTGGCGGAAGTCGCTGTTGCCCGCCGTCTTGCCGATCAGCGTGACGTCGAGGGTGTGTTCGCCCGAGCGGATGTTGCCGGTGTAGATGCGCTGCACGCCGCCCTTCTGCAGGGCCTCGAGTTCCTTGAAGGTGTAGAGGTGGTGCGCCGCGTCCTTGCCGTCGATCTTGACCTCCATCGCATCGAGGCGGAATTTCTCGCCCTGCGCCAGCGACACGAACAGCGAGACCTGGGTGTTCGACGGGTAGAGCAGCTTTTCCTCGAGCTGGACGAGGTCGGTCGAAATCGCCAGGACGTCGGTCTTGATGTCCTGGATCTGCTCGTCGAGCCCCTTGATCTGCTCCCTGGACACCCCTTCGGCCATGCAGGCGCCCGATGCCACGGACACCAGCAGAGCAAGGGATGCGACGCTCATGAATTTTTTCATATCAACCACCTGATGACAGACAAGCCACGACTTCTGGAATCAACCCGCGAGGCGCGCATCCGGAAACCTTCAGTCTCCGCAGAACGCATCCGTGTCGAATTGATATCACTAGTGTCGAATTGCTAACGGCGGCCGATTTGGCTTCTTGAGTCGTTCGTGATTTTTTTTCGCCGTGCGGCGGCGCACTTCCGGGGTGGAGGTCGCGCGGGTGACCGGGCTATACTTTCGACGGGGCGCCCTGCCCCCGCAACAGCCTGGCACGCACCCCGACCGTGCCCCCCATTCCAAGGAGACCCCATGAAGCTACGCACCCTGTTTGCCGCATCCGCCATGTTCACGACCCTCGCCCTGCCGATGGCGGCGAGCGCGCTCGAGGTCAACCTCACGCCCGAGCTGCCGTCGGTCGACGTCATGCACGGCGGCAAGAAGGTGACGATCATGCGCAACCAGGACCCGGGAAACACGATCAGCGCTGACTTCGCCATGACCTCGCGCAAGTGCCCGCCGTTCTGCATCCAGCCGGGCGAGGTCGCCGTCGGCGTGGACACCATCGGGGAACTGGAGATCCTTCAGTACTTGAAGAAGCGCAGCGACGGCGACGAATCCATCATCGTGGTCGATTCGCGCACCCCCGACTGGGTCGCCAAAGGCACGATCCCCGGCTCGGTCAACGTCCCGTGGGACCAGCTCAACATCGGCCACTCGGATCCGATCACCGTGCAGGACATCCTGGAGAACCAGTTCGGCGTCAGGAACCAGGACGGCTTCTACCTGTTCGACCAGGCCAAGACCGTCGTCATGTTCTGCAACGGCCCGTGGTGCGGGCAGTCGCCGACCAACATCAGGGGCCTGCTGAAGATCGGCTACCCTGCCAGCAAGATCAAGTGGTATCGCGGCGGCATGCAGGACTGGGAAGCGCTGGGACTGACCACCGTCAAGCCGGTGAAATGAGGCGGCGGCACGCGTGAAACAAAAAAACGGGGCATGTGCCCCGTTTTTTTATGGGTGCCCGATCAGAGGATCAGACATGCGGCGTGACGGGTGGCAGAACCGACGCCGGCTCGGCCTCGATCGCGACGATCTCGAACTGCATCGTCGCGAGGTCGGCCATGACGTAGGTCGGCGGGTTCCCGACCCCGCCGACGGTGCCGGGATTGACCAGCCAGGTGTGGCCGCCGCGGACGTTGGCGACCTGCGAGATGCTCGACTTGTGGTCGTGGCCGCAGCACACCAGGTCGTAGTCCCCGGTGCAGGCGAGCGCATGCGCGTAGTGCGGATAGTGGACCAGGAAGAGATTGCGGTCGGCCAGCGTGAACGCCGCGTCCTGGCCGTGGTAGCGGATCACGCTGTTGGGCTCGGCGGCGAGCTTGCTCATGTTGTAGAGGTCGCCGGTGTTGTTGCCGTGGATGACGTGCACCGGCAGCTCGTATTTCTGCAGCACCCGCAGCGTAGTCGGCGCGACCACGTCGCCGCAGTGCAGCACCGCCTCCGCCCCGTTCGCCCTGGCGTGCTCGACCGCCGCGCCGAGCAGGCGGCGGTTGTCGTGCGAGTCGGAGAGGATGCAGACCTTCATAGGGGTCAGGGGTCAGGGGTCAGGGGTCAGGGGTCAGGGGAAATATCGCGGCCGCCGGCCGCTCATTCCCTGAATCCTGAATCCTGCCCCCTGAATCCTGCCGTCAGAACGCCGGCTTGTCCTTGGCGTTGCGGTAGCGCTCGACGCCCGCCAGGATCTCGGCGCGCGCGTCGTCGATGCCGACCCAGCCCTCGACCTTGACCCACTTGCCCTGCTCGAGGTCCTTGTAGTGCTCGAAGAAGTGGGCGATCTGCGCCAGCAGCAGCGGCTGCAGGTCCTCAGGCTTGTTGACGCCCTTGTAGAGACCGCACAGCTTGTCGACCGGCACCGCCAGCAGCTTGGCGTCGACGCCCGCTTCGTCGGTCATCTTCAGCATGCCGATCGGGCGGCAGCGCACGACGACGCCGGTGATCAGCGGGATCGGGGTGATCACCAGCACGTCGACCGGGTCGCCGTCTTCGGACAGGGTGTGCGGGATGTAGCCGTAGTTGCACGGGTAGTGCATCGCGGTCGACATGAAGCGGTCGACGAACATGGCGCCAGACTCCTTGTCGACTTCGTACTTGATGGGTTCGCCGTGGGCGGGGATTTCGATGATGACGTTGAAATCGTCCGGCAGGTTGCGGCCGGAGCTGACGCGGTCGAGGCTCATGATGTTCGGGGTAGAAACGGGAAAGCCCGGCATTATACCCGTCCCGTCCGCCGCTTCGTGCTTGCGGATGCGCGGGGCTGCCGTTTCTAGGATAATCCGACTTTTTGCATGCAGTTCTCCCCCGCCACCCCCTCTCCCGGCCATCGCCAGCCCGGCCTCGCCGGCGCCGCCGACGCGCTCTACCTGGCCGAACTCGCACGCCGCGCGGCCGCGCCGCTGGCCGTCGTGTGCGCGAGCGCGTGGGACGCCAACCGCCTGGCGGAGGAACTGCGCTGGTTCGATCCTGAATTGCGGGTGTGCGCCTTTCCCGACTGGGAGACGCTGCCCTACGACGCCTTCTCGCCGCATCCCGACCTGATTTCCGAGCGGCTGGCGACGCTGTACCAGATCTCGCGCGGCGAGTTCGACATCGCGGTGGTCGCGCTGTCGACCGCGCTTTACCGGCTGGCGCCGCCGGCCTTCCTCGCCGCCCACACCTTCTTCCTCAAGCAGAAGGACCTGCTCGACGAGGCCGCCTTCCGCGCGCAGATGGCGCTCGGCGGCTACAGCCACGTCAACCAGGTCTACGCGCCCGGTGAATTCAGCTTCCGCGGCGGGCTGATCGACCTGTTCCCGATGGGCAGCGCGGTGCCCTACCGGATCGACCTGTTCGACAACGAGATCGAGACGATCCGCGCCTTCGACGTCGACACCCAGCGCAGCATCTATCCGGTGAACGAGGTGCGCCTGCTGCCGGCGCGCGAATTCCCGCTCGACGAGGCGGGCATCACCCACTTCCGGCAGGCTTTCCGCGAGCGCTTCGAGGGCGACCCGTCCAAGTCCAAGCTCTACAAGGACGTCAGCAACGGCCTCGCCCCGGCCGGCATCGAGTACTACCTGCCACTGTTCTTCGACGAGACGGCGACGCTGTTCGACTACCTGCCGAAATCCGCCCGCCTGGTGTTCCACGGCGCGCTCGACCCCGCCGGCCAGGCGTTCTGGGCCGACGCGCAGGGCCGGTTCCGACTGCTGGGCGGCGACAAGGACCGGCCGCTCCTGCCGCCCGCCGAGCTGTTCCTCGCGACCGACGCCTTCTTCGGCCTGGCCAAGGCTTACGACCGGCTCGACGTCGAGCAGGGCGGCGAAGGGCTCGCCCGTCCGGTGCCGCCGATCGCGGTCGACCGCCGCGAGGCGCATCCGGTCGCCAAGCTGCAAGCCTTCATCGACGGCTTCGCCGGCAGGGTGCTGATCGTCGCACCGTCGGCCGGACGCCGCGAGACGCTGCACGAATACCTCGCCGAGCACGGGCTCGACGCGAAACTGGTCGACAGCTGGGCCGAGGCGCTGCCGAGCGACGCTCGCGTCCTGCTCACGCACGGCCCGCTCGCCGAAGGCTTCGTCACCGCCGACGGCACGCTCGCCGTCGTCACCGAAACCGAGCTCTACGCGATCCCGCCCAAGACGCGGCGCGCGCGCGAGGCCCGCGCGACGCAGATCGACAGCCTGTTGCGCGACCTCTCCGAGCTCAAGCCCGGCGACCCGGTGGTGCACGCGCAGTACGGCATCGGCGAATACCTCGGCCTCGTCAACATGGACCTCGGCGACGGCGACACCGAATTCCTGCAGCTCGAATACGCCAAGGGCGACAAGCTCTACGTGCCGGTCGCCAACCTGCACCTGATCTCGCGCTATTCCGGCGCCGGCGAGGGCGAGGTGCCGCTGCACAAGCTGGGCACCGACCAGTGGGAGAAGGCGCGCCGCCGCGCCATGCAGGCGGCGCGCGACACCGCCGCCGAGCTGCTCAACCTCTATGCGCTGCGCGCCGCGCGCGAGGGCCACGCGTTCACGTTCTCGGTGCACGACTACGAAGCCTTCGCCGAGGGCTTCGGCTACGAGGAGACGCCCGACCAGGCCGCCGCGATCGCCGCGGTGATGGCCGACATGCAGTCGGGCAAGCCGATGGACCGCCTGGTGTGCGGCGACGTCGGCTTCGGCAAGACCGAGGTCGCGCTGCGCGCCGCCTTCATGGCGGTGATGGGCGGCTACCAGGTGGCGGTGCTGGTTCCAACGACGCTCTTGGCCGAGCAGCATTTCAACAATTTCTCCGACCGCTTCTCGCAGTGGCCGGTGAAGCTCGCCGAGCTCTCGCGCTTCCGCAGCCCCAGGGAGCAGACGGCGGCGCTCGAGGCCCTTGCGGACGGCAAGCTCGACATCGTCATCGGCACCCACCGGCTGATCCAGAAGGACGTCAAGTTCGCCCGCCTCGGGCTGGTCATCATGGACGAGGAGCACCGCTTCGGGGTCCGGCAGAAGGAACAATTGAAGGCCCTGCGTGCCGAGGTGGATGTTCTTGCTTTGACCGCCACGCCGATCCCGCGCACGCTGGCGATGTCGCTCGAGGGCATCCGCGACTTCTCGGTGATCGCCACGGCGCCGCAGAAGCGGCTGGCGATCAAGACCTTCGTCCAGCCCTTCTCGGGCGGGCTGATCCGCGAAGCGGTGCTGCGCGAGCTCAAGCGCGGCGGCCAGGTGTACTTCCTGCACAACGAAGTCAGCACCATCGAGAACATGCGCGAGCGCCTCGAGAAGCTGCTGCCCGAGGCGCGCATCCGCGTCGGCCACGGCCAGATGGGCGAGCGCGAGCTCGAGCAGGTGATCCGCGACTTCTACCAGCAGCGTTACGACATCCTCCTGTGCACCACCATCATCGAGACCGGCATCGACATCCCGACCGCCAACACGATCCTGATCAACCGCGCCGACAAGTTCGGCCTCGCCCAGCTGCACCAGCTGCGCGGCCGCGTCGGCCGCTCGCACCACCAGGCCTTCGCCTACCTGCTGGTCGACGAGGACCGTTCCCTGACGCCGCAGGCCAAGAAGCGGCTCGAGGCGATCCAGCTGATGGAGGAGCTCGGCTCGGGCTTCCACCTCGCGCGTCAGGACCTGGAGATCCGCGGCGCCGGCGAGGTGCTCGGCGAGAAGCAGAGCGGCGAGATCCTCGAGGTCGGCTTCTCGCTCTACAACGACATGCTGGCCGACGCGGTGGCGAGCCTGAAGGCCGGCCGCGAGCCCGACATGAGCCAGCCGCTCGGCGTGGTCTCGGAGATCAACCTCCACCTGCCGGCGCTCCTGCCGACCGACTACTGCCCCGACGTCCACGAGCGGCTGGTGCTGTACAAGCGGCTCGCCAGCGTGCACGACGCCGAGGACCTCACGCTGCTGCAGGAGGAACTGATCGACCGCTTCGGCCCGCTCCCCGACCCGGCGCGCGCGCTGCTCGACACCCACCGGCTGCGCCTGGCCGCCAAGCCGCTCGGCATCCTCAAGGTCGACGCGAGCGCCGACGGCATCCTGCTGCAGTTCGTGCCCAAGCCGCCGATCGACCCGGGGCGCATCATCCAGCTCATCCAGACCCGGCGCGACATCAAGCTGGCGGGCGAAAACCGCCTGCGCTGGCACGCGTCGTCGCCGGCGGAGGCGCGCGCCGCCAACGTCGTCACCTTCTTCAACCTGCTCAAACAGCCTTGAAAACCGAGACCATGAATCTGATCGTCCAGGGACGTGACATTCCCACGCCCCATCTGAAGCAGCTCGCCAGGCTGACCGCCGCACGGGCCATCGAGGCGGTGTCGCCGACCGCCTTCCGCCTGGTCGCGGCCGACGGCGGCCCGCGCGCCGAGGTCGCCGCCTTCTGCGAGGCGAACGCGCTCGATCACGGCTGGGTGCCGGCGACGCGCCGCATCACCGACTTCGGCCTGCTGGTGATGGACATGGACTCGACGCTGATCACCATCGAGTGCATCGACGAGATCGCCGACATGCAGGGACTGAAGCCCGAGGTTTCGGCGATCACCGAGGCGGCGATGCGCGGCGAGATCGACTTCGCCGAAAGCCTGCGCCGCCGGGTCTCGCTGCTCGAGGGCCTCGACGAGTCCGCCCTGCAGCGCGTCTACGACGAACGCCTGCAACTGTCGCCCGGCGCCGAGACGCTGCTGGCGGCGGCGCGCGCCGCCGGAATCCGCACCCTGCTGGTGTCGGGCGGCTTCACCTTCTTCACCGAGCGCCTCAAGCCGCGGCTCGCGCTCGACTACACCGCCGCCAACACGCTGGAGGCGACGGGCGGCAAGCTCACCGGCCGCCTCCGCGGCGACATCGTCGACGCCCAGGGCAAGGCCGACTGGCTCAACCGGGTGCGCGCCGAACTGGGGCTGACGCGCGAACAGGTGATCGCGATGGGCGACGGCGCCAACGACCTGAGGATGATGGCCGAGGCCGGGGTCAGCATCGCCTACCGCGCCAAGCCGGTGGTGCGCGAAAAGGCCAGCTACGCGCTGAACCAGGTGGGGCTGGACGGGGTCATTCCCCTGCTCGGCTGAGCCGGGCCGCCGCGGTTAAAGAATCCCGGGCGGCCGCCGTTAAACCAATGAGTGTCTATATAGTCATAAGATCGAATTCCAGCGACCAGGACCTTCCGTGAAAATCGACAAGCGCATCACTCCGCCCGCCGCAGCCAAAGTGTCCGCCTCCAAGGCCAAGGAGGCGAAAAAAGCCCCCGCCCCGGCTGCCGGCGGCGGCGATTCGCTGACGCTGACCGAGAACAGCAGCCGCCTGCGCGAACTGGAGACCCAGCTCGCGTCGGTCGACGTGGCGAACACCGGCAAGATCGAAGCGGTCAAGGCGGCACTCGCCAACGGCACCTTCGCCGTCGACGCCGAGGTGGTGGCGGACCGCCTGATCGACCACACCAAGGAAACGCTGCGCAAGCGTCCGCGCAAGAAGTAGGGTCAGCCCGGCCCGTTTCGTCCGGAGTTCCACATGAGTGAAATCGTCCTTTCCGTCACCGGCATGACCTGCGGCGGCTGCGTCAACAGCGTGCAGAAGGTGCTGTCGGCCGTGCCCGGCGTGCAGAGCGTCGAGGTCACCCTCACCCCCGGCCGGGCCCGCGTGGTGGTCGACGATGCCAGGGTCGACCGTGCCACGCTAGTGCAGGCCGTCGTCGACGCCGGATTCGGCGTCGACGGCTGACCCCCGCCCTGCGCGCTCAGTCCTTGCCGCAGAGCACTTCCAGCGGCTCCGGCGGATGGACGCCGTTGCCCTGGACGTAATCCACACCGATCTCCCGCAGCAGCGCCAGCGTCTGCGGCGTTTCGACGTATTCCGCGACGGTCTTCAGCCCCATCTGCTTGCCGATGTGGTGAATCGCCTCGACCATCGAGCGGTCGATCGGATTGCTCGTGATGTCGCGCACGAACGCCCCGTCTATCTTGAGGTAGTCCACCTTCAGGTTCTTCAGGTAGGTGAACGACGACAGCCCGCTGCCAAAATCGTCGAGCGCGAAGCTGCAGCCGAAGCCGCGCATCGCGTCGATGAAGTCGTTGACCACCGACAGGTTGCCGATCGCCGCCGTCTCCGTGATCTCGAAGCACAGGTGCGGCCCCAGCACCGGGTTGTCCTCCAGGCACGTCAGCAGCATGCGACGGAACTCGGGATCCTTGAGCGAGGCGCCTGACAGGTTGATCGCGAACAGGCAGCGGATTTCGCGCCGGGCCGCCAGATACCGGTTGCACACCCGCAGCGTCTCCTCGATCACCCAGCGGTCGAGCGCGGGCATGATCGAATAGCGCTCGGCGGCCGGGATGAAGGCCATCGGCAGGATCTCGCTGCCGTCGTCGTCGACCATGCGCAACAGCAGTTCGACGTGGCGACTGGCTTCGGGGGTGCCGTCCGTCCGCCGGATCTCCTGCCAGGAGAGCCTCAGCCGGCGCTCCTCGAGCGCCCGCTGGATCCGCGTCACCCATTGCATCTCGCCGCGGTGGCGCGCCAGTTCGTGGTCGCGGCTCTCGTAGAGGTGGATCTGGTTGCGGCCGCGTCCCTTCGCCACGTAGCAGGCGGCGTCCGCCGCCGACATCAGGCTCGCGGTGGTGCCGCTGTCGCGGGTGATCGCCACCACGCCGACACTCATGCCGACGGAGAAGATGCGGTCTTCCCACTTGAAGCGGTAGCGCTGCACGTCGGCGCGGAAGGTGTCGGCGACCTCGAGCGCGTCGGCGATGCTGCAGTTTTCCAGCAGCAGCGCGAACTCGTCGCCGCCCAGGCGCGCCAGCGTGTCCCGCTCCCGCAGGTTGTCCCTGAGCAGCAGTGCGAGCTGGCGCAACAGTTCGTCGCCCGCGGCGTGGCCGCAGGTGTCGTTGATCACCTTGAACTGGTCGAGATCCATGTAGCACAGCACGTGCTCCCGCCCCTGCTGCTGCGCCGACAGCAGCGCGCGCTCCAGCCGCTGTTCGAACTCGCGCCGGTTGATCAGCCCGGTCAGCGCGTCATGGCTGGCCTGGTAGATCAGCCGCGCGGTGGCCTGGTCGATCCGCTCCTGCATCTGGTCCTGCATCGCCTGCAGGTGGGCGGCCATGCGGTTGACGCCGTGCTGCAGCCGGCCGAGCTCGGCCTGCCCGCTCTGCGGGACCCGCTCGCCGAAATGCCCCTCGCCGATGCGGCTGACGGTATGGGTCAGCGCGAGGATCGGGCGCGTGATCTGGCGTCCGATGCGCCAGGCGAGGTAGAGGCTCACCCCCAGCCCCGCCAGCAGGATGGCGAGGCTGCGCACGATGGCGTCGCGCTGGCTGCGGATCGTCGCGTTGCGCGAGACCTCGAGCGCGACCCAGCCGAGGAGTCGCGTCGCGCCGTTCGGCCGGGCCGCGCCGCCGTCGAACAGCTCGAAATCGTCGACCGCCACCTCGGTCCGGGTGATCGGTGCGAAGTACACCAGGCGATCGCGGTACTCGGCCTGCTGGATGCGGTCGGCCGGGGGCCTCGCCAGCAGCGGGTCGCGCCACGTTCCCTGGCCGACCTGCGCGAGCCGCAGGCCGTCTTCGGCGAATACCGCGACGCCGCGGATGTCGGGCTCGATCGCCGCCTTTTCCAGCAGCGTCTGCAGCACCTCGAGATTGCCCGACGCGACGCCGTATTCGGCGGCAGGCGCGAGCTGGCGGACGATCGCCGCGGCGCGGGTGCGCAGCGACTGGTCGAGGTCGTCGATCTTGGCGGTGATCAGCTGGAACAGCAGCAGGACGCCGATGATCGCCGCCGGCACCAGCGCCAGCACGATCACCCGCCCCCGGATTCCGAGCGAAGCTGCCATCAGCGCTGCCCTCCCAGATTTCTTTCGAGTTCACCGGCGGACGGCAGGCCGACACCGAGCGAACGTGCCACCTGTTCGTTGACCGAGACGCCGGAATAGGCGGGATATGCCGGGGCAGGCAGACGCACCGTCGGCCCCTGCAGCGCGCTGTCGACCGCTTCGGCGGCCTGCCGTCCGATCTCGGCCGGGCTCGAATGCAGCGACAGCAGGGCCCCGGCCCGCGTCAGCGAATACGAATAGCCGAGCACCGGGACGCGGTAGCGGTAGGACGTGAGGAAGAGGCTTTGCGCGGTATTGCGGTTGAACACCGCAGGGTCGGGAACGGCCAGCAGCACGTCGGCGCCGGACAGCACGCTTTCGAGCGGTCTCACCAGGCGCTCGTCCGCCGCCAGCGTCTGCGCCACCAGGGTCAGCCCCTGCGCGCGCGCGGCCTCGCCCAGTTCGCTCGCCAGCCCGGCCTGCTCCGCCCCCAGCAGCACGCCGACGCGGCGCGCTTCGGGCAGCGCCAGGCGGATCAGCCGCACCTGCCGCTCGAACGGCTGGTCGAGATAGATCGCCGACGCCGCATGGCCGCCCTCGGCGAGGCGCACACGGCCGGTCTTCTGGTACCACGCGCGCGGCACCAGCACCGCCAGCACGGGCGGCCGTCCCGCCAGCGACGCCAGCGCCTCGGCGGCACGCACGCCCACGGCGACCGCCAGCCGCGCCTCGCCGAGCGAGGCGGCAGACGCGGCGTCGGCGTACACGCGGCCGACCTCGTGGGGACTGCCTTCGAGACGCGCCCGCAGGGCCTGATAGACCTCCTGGTACGGCGCGGAGTCGTCGCTCAGCACCACCACCACCCTTGCGGCGGCCGCCGGCGATGCCCCGAGGACGAGCCAGGCCGCCGCCAGGAACAACCAGGCGATGCGCCGGAACGCCGTCGAATCGCGCGGCGGCCGACGCGTCAAGCCGCCCCCTGCTCCGCGCCCCACAGGCAGGCGCCCTTGCTCTCCTTGGCGATCGCCTCGAGCAGGCTGGCGTGCGCGGCCAGTTCCTCGCTCGTCGCAGCCAGCAGCACGGGCTTCGGGCGCGCGCGCCCGGCGGCCTGGCGCGCCGCTTCGCTGCGCACCTCGAGCCCGATCGACAGGCTTTCCTGGCCGCGCGTCAGCGCGAGGTACACCGCCGCCAGCAGTTCGCAGTCGAGCAGGGCGCCGTGCAGCGTGCGCGCCGCGTTGTCGACGCCGTAGCGTTTGCACAGCGCATCGAGGTTGTTGCGCTGGCCGGGATGCAGCGCCTTGGCCATCGCCAGGGTGTCGGTCACGCCATCGCACCAGTTCGTCAGCGGTGCCATTTCGAGCAGGCGCAGTTCCATGTTGAGGAAGCCGACGTCGAACGGCGCGTTGTGGATGATCAGCTCGGCGCCCTGGATGAAATCGACGAACTCCTGCGCGATGTCGACGAATCGCGGCTTGTCCTGCAGGAATTCCGGGGTGATGCCGTGCACCTGCATGGCCCCGACGTCGATGTCGCGGTCGGGGTTGACGTAACGGTGAAGGTGGTTGCCGGTGAGCCGGCGGTTGACCATTTCCACCGCCGCGACCTCGATGATGCGATGCCCCTGATTGGGGTCGAGGCCGGTGGTTTCGGTGTCGAGGATGATTTGACGCATGGGTTCGCTTTCTTGTTATCTGTCCGGGGAAACTCCGGGGCTCAGCGTTGTTGCGCCTGCAGGACGCCCTGGTTGGCCAGCTGGTCGGCGCGTTCGTTCTCCGGATGGCCGTTGTGGCCGCGCACCCAGAACCATTCGATGCGGTGCTGCTGGGCGAGCGCATCCAGGCGCTGCCACAGGTCCTGGTTCTTCACCGGCTTGCCGTCGGCCGTGCGCCAGTTGCGCTTCTTCCAGCCGGGCAGCCATTCGCTGATGCCCTTCTGCACGTACTGCGAGTCGGTGTGCACCTCCACCGTCGACGGCTTCTTCAGGAGCTCGAGCGCGCGGATCACCGCGGTCATCTCCATGCGGTTGTTGGTGGTGTCGGGTTCGCCCCCGCTGATTTCCTTGCGGTGCCCGCCGGCCACCAGCAGGGCGCCCCAGCCGCCGGCGCCCGGATTGCCCTTGCAGGCGCCATCGCTGTAGATATAAATGGTGTTGGTGTCAGCGTTCACGACGTACCCGATACTGTTTCAGATTGATCACCTTGGCCGCGGGCGACAGCAGGCGTGCCGCCACCGGCGCCCGCCACTGCGGCAGGATCACGTGCATCCCCGGCACCCGCTTGACCGCCTGCAGGAAATACACGCCGCCGCCCATCGCCCACCAGCGGTCGCCCGCCGGCTCCATGAAGCGCAGCCGGCGCAGCCACTTCTGGCGGTTGACCGGCGGCCGGTAGCAGCACATGCTGCCGGCCGCCACCTCGAGGCCCAGCAGCGCCATCCAGTCCTTCACCCGCGAAATGTTGAGGAAGCTGCCGTTCCACGGGTAGCCGCGCTCGCCTCCCTGCAGGTGGCGCGCCAGCCCCCACAGGCTGCGCGGGTTGAATCCGGCAAGCACCAGGCGGCCTTCGGGGCGCAGCACGCGCTCGGCCTCGCGCAGCACCTGGTGCGGGTTGGAACTGAATTCCAGCACGTGCGGCAGCAGCAAGAGGTCGAGCGACTGGCTCTCGAACGGCAGGAACATGGGGTCGGCCCGGACATCCGCCAGCGGCTCCACCGCGCAGGTCACCCGCAGCGGAATGCGGCTGTTGCGCAGGAAGTCGAGCTGCGGCAGGCCGACCTGGACCGCGTGGAAGCCGAACACGTCCGACACCGCATTGTCGAAATAGCGCTGCTCGCGAAACAGCAGGTGCTGCCCGAGCGGCGTCTCGAACCATCCTGCATCGAGCTTGGATAACATAGCCCTTCTCCTGTTCCGTTGCCGCAAGCCATGCTGACGCTGATTCCGCTGCCCGCGTTCGAAGACAACTACATCTGGGTGCTGCACGACGGGCACCACGCCGTCGCGGTCGACCCCGGCGACGCGGCGCCGCTGGTCGCGTATCTCGACGCCAACGGGCTCGCGCTCGCCGCCGTGCTCGTCACGCACCACCACCGCGACCATACTGGCGGCACCGCGCTGTTGCGTCAACGCTACAACTGTCCCATCTACGGCCCCGCCGGCCCGCGGATTCCCGCGATCAGCCATCCGGTGCGCGGCGGCGATTCGGTCGAGCTCGCAGCGCCGCGCGTGCGCTTCGACGTGCTGGCGACGCCGGGCCACACGCTCGACCACCTCAGCTACGTCGGTCAGGGCTGTCTGTTCTGCGGCGACACCGTGTTCGGCTGCGGCTGCGGCAAACTGTTCGAAGGCGACCCGGCCATGATGGCAACGAGCCTGGACGCTATTCTAGCGCTGCCGGACGATACCCGCCTCTGTTGTGCGCACGAATACACCCTCAGCAACATCGACTTCGCCAGGACGATCGACGCCGGCAACCCGGCGCTGATCGCGCGCGAGCGCGCCGACCGGGCGTCGCGCGCCCGCGG
>DHHQ01000003.1:176007-239504 GCA_002403375.1 Thiobacillus denitrificans
CCGACATGGCGGCCTTCGCCGCCCGCTGGCTGAAGCGGCCTGCCCCCGGCCCGGCCGAGGTTTTCGGGGCGATCCGCGCCGCCAAGGACGCCTGGGACGGTTGACCAATCCGGCCCGAGCCACTAAGGTTGCGCCTGAATTGAGTACGGGAGACCGACTTGCCCGGAATCAAAATGGCCGGCCCAAACCTGAAACGGCTCAGTCTGGCACTGGCGGCGCTGCTGGCCAGCCATCCTGTCGCGGCCGACGAGCCTTTCGCCAATGCCTGGTCGCTGGAGTGGCGGGCGGACTTCGAGCAGCGCCCGGCTGCCCCCAAGGCCGCTCCGGCCCCCGCTCCCGACCTGGCCCCGGCAGCCAACGAAGCCGCCGCAGAAAGCGGTCCGGCCGTGGCCGAACCTGCCCCCCCGGTGGCGGCCACGGCCGAGACGGCCGGCGCCTCCGCTCCCGAAACCATCACCGAAGCCGGCGAAGACGGCATCTGGCAGCGCCTGCGCAGCGGCTTCGGGCGGGACAGCGCCGACGCGGCCGCCACCGACGACGTCTGGCAGCGCATCCGCAACGGCTTCGCGATCGACGAAACCGCCTTGCGCAACCCGCTGGTCGGCGTGCACGAATCGTGGTTCGCCGACCGACCGGAAAACGTGCTGCGGCTCGTCGAGCGCTCCCGCCCCTACCTCTTCCACATCGTCGAGGAGCTCGACAGGCGCGCGATGCCGATGGAAATCGCGCTGCTGCCGATGATCGAGAGTGCGTTCAACCCGACGGCGCTGTCGCCCGCCTCTGCCTCCGGCATCTGGCAGTTCATGCCCGCCACGGGACGCCACTACGGGCTCCGGCAGGACAACTGGTACGACGGACGCCGCGATTTCGCCGCCGCGACCCAGGCCGCGCTCGATTACCTCAACAAGCTCTATCTCGACTTCGGCGACTGGCAGCTGGCGCTGGCGGCCTACAACTGCGGCGAAGGCTGCGTCGGCCGCGCAATCCGCAGAAATGCCGAGGAGGGCCTGCCGACCGACTACGCCAGCCTGCAGCTCCCCAACGAGACCCGGCATTACGTCCCCCGGCTGCTCGCGCTGAAGAAGCTGATCCACGCCCCCGAGGACTATGGCCTCGAATTCGAGGCGCTGCCCAACCAGCCCTATTTCGACCGCGTGACGCTCCACAGCAGCATGGACGTCCATTCCGCCGCACGGCTCGCGGACATGAGCAGCGACGAGTTCATCGCGCTCAACGCAGCGTTCCCGCGCAAGCTCATCTACTGCGACACCCCGGTCAGCCTGCTGCTCCCGGTCGACAAGGTGGACACCTTCCAGCGCAACCTCAGCGACGGCGTCTGGGAAACCTGGAAGCCCTACGTCGCAAAAAAGGGCGAGCATCCCACCGCGATCGCGAAGCGCCTCGGGGTCAGCCCCGCCCGCCTCGCGGAACACAACCAGTTCCAGCTCAGGCGCGGCAAGTTCGCCCGCAACCAGACCATCCTCGTCCCGGTGAAGGGGCGCGGCGCGACGGCGGAGAGGCCGACATCGCCCGCCACCCGCCACGTCGTGCAGCGCGGCGACACGCTGTTCGGCCTCGCCATGCGCTACGGCGTGAGCGTGTCGCAGCTGAGCGCGGCCAATCCGAAACTCGGCACCTATCTCAAGGTCGGCGAGGTGGTCCGCCTGCCGTCCGACGCGTCAGCCGCCAAAGCCGATGCGGCCGAACCCGCACGCGCCAGGGAGGCCGGCCGCAAGGCGGCCCCGCCGCTGCGCTACACGGTGAAGCAGGGCGACAACCTGAGCGCCATCGCGAGGCGCTTCGATCTCAGCCTGGCGGAAATCCGGGCGCTCAATCCGGTGTTCAGGAAAACCAGCACCGTCCGCACCGGGCAGACGCTGGTCGTCAGGAAGCCGTAAGCCGGCCCTCCCCTCAGTCGGGCGAGGGCGGCTCCTCCGTCTTGTCCGACATCACCAGCACCATCCCCACAGCGGCGAGCACCATCCACAGCAGCGCCGCCCAGATGCCCAGCGCCTCCGACAGCGGCCCCATGAAAAGCAGGGTCAGCATCGCCACGGCGAGGATGCCGTTGCCGATCCAGAAATTGCGCTTGTGTTTACCGGTATTCAATTGCGTCTCCGTCGCTGGAATGTTCAAACCTGTCCCGCCACCCAGTGGCAGCGCACCCAGTGCCCGTCGCCCAGCTCGGTGCGGTCGGGGTAGGTTCGCCGGCAGATCTCGCCGGCGTGCGGACAGCGCGGATGGAAATGGCAGCCGTCAGGCGGATTCAGCGGCGACGGCTGGTCGCCCGCCAGGCGGATGACGGTGCCGCCCGCGTGCGGCTCGATGCGGGGCACCGCGCTCACCAGCGCCTGCGTGTACGGGTGGCGTGGCGCGCGCAGCACCTCGGCGGCAGGACCATGCTCGACGATGCGTCCCAGGTACATCACCGCGAGCTGGTGCGCCAGGTACTCGACGACCGCGAGATTGTGCGTGATGAAGAGGTAGGCGAGGCCGAGCGCATCCTGCAGGTCCTTGAGCAGGTTGAGGATCTGCGCCTGCACCGAGACGTCGAGCGCGCTGGTCGGCTCGTCGCAGATCACCAGCCGCGGCGACACCGCCAGCGCTCGCGCGATCGCGATGCGCTGGCGCTGCCCGCCGGAAAAGGCGTGCGGATAGCGGCCGCCGGCGTCGTCCGGCAGCCCGACCTGCTGCAGCAGCCGCGCCACCGCGGCGCGGCGCTGGCCGGCGGCACCGACTCCCAGCGCATCCATGCCCTCGAGCAGGATGTCGGCGACCCGCATGCGCGGGTTGAGCGAGCTGAACGGGTCCTGGAACACCATCTGCAGCTGCCGGCGCAGCGCCGCGAGGTTGCGCGCGGTGACGGCCTCGCCGTCCAGCACGACGCTGCCGGCGGTCGGCTCGGTCAGCCGCAGCAGCGCCTTGCCGACCGTGGTCTTGCCGCAGCCCGACTCGCCCACCAGCGCGAGCGTGCGGCCCGCCTCGATGGCGAGCGAAACATCGTCGACCGCGCGCACGTGGCCGACGGTGCGCTGCAGCAGGCCGCGGCGGACCGGGAAGTGCACCTTGAGGCCGTCGACCTGCAGCAGCGGCTGCGCGGCCTGCGTGGCCATCGCGCGCGCAGCCGCGGCACGCGACGGCTGCGCCGGCAGCTGCCCCGCCAGATGGCAGCGCACACGCTGGCCACCCAGCGTCTGCCAGTCCGGCGACTCCACGCGGCAGCGCGCCACCGCATGGGGACAGCGCGGTTCGAAGCGGCAGCCGGCAAGCGCGCCGTCGAGTTGCGGTACCTGTCCGGGAATCGTCGTCAGCCTGCCGCCGTCGCCCGGGCGCGGCAGCGCGTCGAACAGCATGCGGCTGTAAGGATGCTGCGGGGCGGCGAAGAAGGCCTCGCGCGTGCCCTCCTCCAGCAGTTCGCCGGCGTACATCACGCCGACTCGGTCGGCGTTCTCGGCGACCACGCCGAGGTCGTGCGTGATGAGCAGCATGCCCATGCGCCGCTCGGCCTTGAGGTTGCGCAGCACCTCGAGCACCTGCGCCTGGATGGTGACATCGAGTGCGGTGGTCGGCTCGTCCGCGATCAGCAGCTGCGGCTTGCCGGCCAGCGCGATCGCGATCATCGCCCGCTGGCGCAGGCCGCCCGACAGCTCGAACGGATAGGCGTCGAGCCGGCGGGCCGCGTCGGGCACGCCGACGGCGTCGAGCAGCGCGCGGGCGGCATCGCGCGCCGCCGCGCCGGACAGGGACTGGTGCAGCGCCAGCGCCTCGCCGATCTGCTCGCCGACCTTGATGACCGGATTGAGCGCCAGCATCGGCTCCTGGAAGATCATCGCCATGCGCCCGCCGCGCACCGTGCGCATCGCGCGCTCGGGCAGCGCGAGCAGGTTCTCGCCGTCGAGCCCGACCGTGCCCGAGGTCACGCGGCCGCCGTCGGGCAGCAGGCGCATCAGCGACAGCGCCGTCATCGACTTGCCGCAGCCCGACTCGCCGAGCAGCGCGTAGGTCTCGCCCGCGGCGACGTCGAACGACACGCCGTCGACGACGCGCGCCGCGCCGATGTCGGTGACGAGACCGCGAACCTCGAGCAGCGCGCTCACCGCCGGGCTCCCTGGCGCGGGTCGAAGGCGTCGCGCACGCCGTCGGCGAACAGGTTGGCCGCCAGCACCAGCGCGAACATGAACGCGAACGCCGCGCCGAGCTGCCACCACACCACCGGCTCGCGCGCCAGCTCGAGGCGCGCGCCGTTGATCATGTTGCCCCAGCTGTACATGCTGGGATCGACGCCTACGCCGACGTAGGACAGCACGGCCTCGGCGAGCACCAGGCCGGAGAAGTCGAGCACGATCGCGATCAGCACCAGGTGGAACACGTTGGGGAAGATGTGGCGGCCGATGATGCGGGCGTGCGACACGCCGAACGCGCGCGCCGCCTCGACGTAGTCGAGCGTGCGCAGCTTGAGCGATTCGCCGCGCAGCAGGCGTGCGAGTCCGGTCCAGCTGGTCACGCCCATGATGACGCACAGCGCGAGCAGGCGGATGTCGGCGCGTGCCGCGGCGGTGTCGAACAGCTCCGGATTCGACTCGATGTACACCTGCACGATCAGCACCGCCGCCGCGATCAGCAGCACGCCGGGAATGGAATTGAGCACCGTGTACACGTACTGGATGACGTCATCGACCCAGCCACGGAAGTAGCCCGCGGCGATGCCGAGGCCGATCGCCAGCGGCAGCGTCACCAGCGTCGTCAGCGTGCCGATCACCAGGCCGGTGCGGATGCTCTTCAGGCTGATGTAGAGCACGTCCTGGCCGACCTTGTCGGTGCCGAGGACGTGATAACCCGCCGCCAGCTGCGCGATCACGCCGCCGACGACCAGCAGCAGTGACACCACCACGACGACCGTGCGCGCCGGCCATCCGAGGCGGCCCGCCCCCCAGTCCGACAGCCACGCGTCGAGCGAGGTCCGCGTGCGCCGGACCTGCCAGGCGGCGAGCAGGCCGAACAGCAGCACGCCCGCGACGAGGCCCTGCACGAGGCCGGTGACGCTGCGCCAGGCGATGTCGGGGCGGCGCTCGCCGGCGTGCGCGAGGTGTGCTCCGCCGTACCTGAGGCGCGGATAATCGCGCACCGTCTCGCCGTCGCGCTCGACGAACTCCTTGGCGTAGAGCTGCATCGCCAGCGGCGCCGAATACGTCTTCTCGTGCTGCGTGCGCAGTGTGCCGACCAGCGCGTCGAACACCGACAGCACTTCGACCGAATACTGCGGCGCATCGGCCGGGCTGCCGGGCAGCCGCTCGCGATAGTGCAGCGAGTCGAGCAGCCCGATGACGACGAACACGGCCAGCACCAGCGCAGCGCCCATCGCCATCGGCCGCCGCGCCACCGCCGCCCACGGCGCGCGCAGGTGCTCCTGGCGGCGGATCGCCCAGGCCAGGACGAGCACCGCCGCGAGCAGCACGAAGACCAGCGCGTCGGTCCACAGGACCACCGGTTGCACGCTCATTGCAGCCTCACCCGGGGATCGACCCACGAATACGAGATGTCGGTGAGGATCAGGCCGACGATGTAGAGGAAGGAACCGAGGAACACCATCGCGCGCACCACCGCGAAATCCTGCGCCTGGATCGCGTCGATCGTGTAGCTGCCCAGCCCCGGGATGCCGAAGAAGGACTCGGTGATCAGGCTGCCCATGAACAGCAGCGGCAGCACCACCACGGCGCCGGTGAGGATCGGGATCATGCCGTTCTTCAGCACGTGGCGGAACAGCACGCGGACTTCGGAGAGTCCCTTGGCGCGCGCGGTGCGCACGTAGTCCTTGCCGATCTCCTCGAGGAAGATGGTGCGGTACCAGCGCGCGCCGCTACCGAGCCCCGCCACCACGCTGACGATCACCGGCAGCAGAATGAACCTGAGGCCGTCAATGCCGCCGGCGAAGCCGGAGATCGGCAGCAGGTTCCACAGCTTGGCGATGAAGTACTGGCCCGCGATGATGTAGAAGAGGCCCGAGATCGACATCAGCACCACGCACAGCACCACGCCGCCGAGGTCGAGATAGCTGGCGCGGAAGAAGACCATCAAGAGCGCGAAGGTGATGTTGACCATCAGCCCGATGACGAACACCGGCAGTGCGATCGCGAGGCTCGGCCCCATGCGGGTGCGGATCTCGTTGCCGATGTCGCGGCCGTCGTCGCCCTTGCCGAACTCGAAGGCGAACATCGCCGCCGAGTGCTTGAAGAAGATCGTGTCGGTGAACTGCGCCGTGCCGGTCGCCTCGGCGTTCAGCAGCAGCGGCTTGTCGTAGCCGTGCTCGACCTTCCAGCGCGCGATCGCCTCCGGCGTCACGTGCTTCACGCCGAGCTGCAGCCGCGCCATGTCGTCGGGCGTGTTGACGACGAAGAAGAGCGCGAAGGTCAGCAGGTTGACGCCGATCAGGATCGGGACCGCGTAGAGCAGGCGGCGCAGGACGTAGGCGAGCATCAGGCCAGCTTCCTCTCGTGACGGCGCCACGCGATCACCGCCGGCGCGATGACGAGGGCCAGCGCAGCGAGCAGCAGGCCGATCGGCCATAGCACCGGCTGGTTCCATGCATGGCGCCGCGCCTGGCGCAGTTCGGGGTCGATGCGGCGATACTTGAGCGTGTTGTTCGCCATCAGGTTGGGCTTCACGTTCATCACCCAGCCGTGGCGCAGGCCGAAGGACTTCGGGTAATAGGCGAAGATCCACGGCGCGTCACGGCGCACGATCTCGAGCATGCGGTCGATCACCTGCTGGCGCTCGGGGCCGTTGTCCATGTCCTTCATGCGCTCGAACAGGCGGTTGAATTCGGGATTGTCGTAGTTCGCCGCATTCTCGCCGCCCGTGCCGACCTTCTTGTGCGGGCCGTACAGCAGGAACAGGAAGTTCTCCGGATCGGGGTAGTCGGCATTCCAGCCCCACTCGAACAGCTGCGCGTTGCCCTTGCGGATCTTGTCCTGAAAGCGGTTGTAGTCGGTGCCGCGCACGACCAGCTGCACGTTGAGCTTGTCGAGCTGCTTCTTCATCCAGTCGAGCCGCGACTTGGCGTCGGGCCCGCTCGCCATGGTGTCGAAGTACAGCACCAGCGGTTCGCCCGTCTTCGCGTTGCGTCCGTTCGGGTAGCCCGCCTCGGCCAGCAGCTTCCTCGCGGTCTCGATCGAACGCCGCTGGACCTGCCCGCCGCGGTTCTCGTACACGTAGGGATTGAGCCCGTCCACGCCCTCGACGTAGCCGAACAGCCCGGGCGGAATCGGGCCCTGCGCAGGGATCCCCCGGCCGTTGAGGAAGATCGAGATGAACTCGTCGTAGTCGAAGGCGATCGAGAGCGCCTGCCGCAGCTTCTGCCGGTCCTCCCCGAGCCCGCCGACGACCGGGTCGAGCATGTTGAAGCCGACATACCAGAGCGAGGCCGCCACCGCCGTGATCAGGTGGATGTCCTTGTCGCGCATGCTGTCGGTTAGCTGCGGATCGCCGCCGGACGAGAACTGGACCGCCTGGTCGAAGCTGTCGGAACTGATGCCGGAGCTGTCGTAGTAGCCCTGCAGGAACTTGCTCCAGTAGGGAATGGTTTCCTTCTCCAGGCTGAACACCGCGGCGTCGACGAAGGGCAGCGGCTTGCCGGCGTCGGCCAGCAGCCCGGCCTGCCTGTCGTCGTCGTTCCCCTCCGTCGGATAGGTCTCGCCGTGGAAGTGCGGATTCTTCTTCAGCACCATGCGTCGGTTGGGGTCGTTCTCCGCCAGATAGTACGGGCCGGTGCCGACCGGCTGCCAGTCGAGCGTGAGGTTGTTGTCCGCCATGCCGGGCTGCGCGTAGAAGACCTCGGCTTCCCACGGCACCGGCGCGAAGAACGGCATCGCCAGCCAGTAGATGAACTGCGGGTATTTCCCCTTGATCCGGATGCGGTAGGTATGGCGGTCGACCACCTGCGCGCCGTCGAGTGCGAATTGATCCAGGTCGAGCGGCGCACCGGGCCGCTCCCTCGCGGCCCTGGCCAGCGTCTCGCCCAGTGCCGCGAGGCCGACGATGTGCTCGCTCATCAGTCCGAAGATCGGCGAACTGAGCGCAGGATGGGCCAGCCGCTTGATCTGGTACACGTAGTCGGCCGCGACGAGTTCGCGCGTGCCGGTATGCGCGAAATCGCCGATCCTGCGCTTGTCGCCCAGCTCGGCCGCGGTCATGCGATGGTAGCGGTAGCCTCCCGCCTCGTCGCGCGCAAACGCCGGGTGCGGCTGATAGCGGATGCCGGGCCGGATGCGGATCTCGTAGACGCTTTCGGCGATGGCGGCGGCCGGCGCGTCGTCGGGCAGGGGGTTGCCTGCCGCATCGAGATAGCGCGGCCTGGGAACCGCCTCGGCGGTCAGCGGAATCAGCGCATAGGGACGCTTGAGGAAATGGTATTGCAGCGGCGGCTCGTAGATCTGGCCGGTGAACTCGACCTCGTTCGAACTGTAGGAGCGTGCCGGATCGAGGTGCTTGGGGCGCTCGGCAAACGCGCTGTAGAGCACGTTGGCGTCGGGTTCGCTGCCCGGATAGGGATTGTTCCAGCTGTCGGAGCATCCTGCCATCAGGCTCATGCCCACTGCCAGCAGTATCGTCCCGATGCGCGCCATGCGGCAAGTGTACCCAAGCACGCTGCCAACGTCAGCCGTTATAATCCGGCTACCGCAACTCTTCGAGACCATCATGGGATTTCTTGCAGGAAAACGCTTGCTGATCACCGGCGTCATCTCCAACCGCTCGATCGCGTACGGCATCGCTGCCGCATGCAAGCGCGAAGGCGCAGAACTCGCCTTCACCTACCAGAACGACCGCATCAAGGACCGCGTCGTCGAGTTCGCCCAGGAATTCGGCTCCGACCTGGTGTTTCCGTGCGACGTCGCGAACGATGAGGAAATCGACGCGCTGTTCGCCGAACTCGGCAAGCGCTGGGATGGTCTGGACGGGCTCGTTCACTCGATCGCGTTCGCGCCGAAAGCCGCGCTGGCGGGCGATTACCTCTCCGCGGTCACCCGCGAGAACTTCCGCATCGCCCACGACATCAGCTCCTACAGTTTCGCAGCGCTGGCGAAGGCCGCGCTGCCGCTGATGGAGGGCCGTCAGGCGGCGCTGCTGACGCTGTCGTATCTGGGTGCGGTGCGCTCCGTTCCCAACTACAACGTCATGGGCCTCGCGAAGGCCAGCCTCGAGTCCGGCGTGTACTACATGGCGCAGAGCCTGGGGCCCAAGGGCATCCGCGTCAACGCGGTGTCCGCCGGCCCGATCAAGACGCTCGCCGCCAGTGGCATCGCCAACTTCGGCGAGAAGCTCGACCTCGTCGCCAAGAATGCGCCCCTGCGCCGCAACGTGACGATCGAGGAGGTCGGCAACGTCGCCGCGTTCCTGCTCTCCGACCTGGCTTCCGGCGTCACGGGCGAGATCACCTACGTCGACGCGGGCTTCAATTCCACCGCCGGCGCCGAGTCCGAGTGAACTGAAACGGCCCCGAACAAAAAACGCGCCTTTCGGCGCGTTTTTTATTTTGGTCCCGAAACGGTCCCCTTATCTGCCCTCGATCGCATTGGGCATGATCTTCACTTTCTGCCCGGCCGTGATCAATGCAATCATCGCCTTCATGTCGGCCCGCTGCTGCGCCTGCACGAGGCCCGACTCGATGGACCTCACCAGCATCGGATCGAGCTCGGATGCCTCCAGCACGCGGCTCACGCGCACGATCCGGTACGAGCCGTCCGGCCGCATGAAGCCCGTATAGCCCGGCAACTTGTCGGTCGCGACGCGGAACACCGCCTTGGCGCCATCGGGCCCGAGTGCGGCAGAAGGCTGCCGTCCCACCACCTGGAAGGCCGACCAGCCGAGGCCGGCTTCCTCGCCTTTCGCCAGCGCCTGCATCGTTGCTTCACCCTTCTGCGTCAGCAGGCGCGTGCTCTGCTCCTCGCGCAGCTTGCCCTCGATCGCCGCCGACACCTCGGCCAGCGGACGCACGCGGGCCGGGCGATGCTCGATCACCCGCGCCGCCACCAGCGTCCCGGCTTGCACCTCGACCGCCTCGGTGTTCTGCTTCGACTTGATCGACTCCGCGTTGAACAACGCTGCCGACAGCCCGGCGTGATTGAACGGCGGCGGGGCCGCCTTGGCGGTCATCCAGCCGCTCTGCCGGATGGCGAGCTTGGCGGCAGTCGCCGCCGGCTGGAGCGATTCCGCGTTTTCGTAGACCAGATTGCTGAAGCTTTCCGCCAGCTCGGCGAACGTCTTTTGCGCCTGCTGCCTGCGCAACTCGTCGACGACCGCAGCGCGCACTTCCGCAAGCGGGGCCATCGTGGCCGGCTCGATGCCATCGAGACGGATGATGTGAAAGCCGAAATCGGTTTCCACCGGCGCGCCGATCTCATTCGGCTTCATGCCGAACACCGCGTCTTCGAACGGTTTCACCATCATGCCGCGGCCGAAGCTGCCGAGGCTGCCATCCTGCGCAGCCGAGCCGGGATCCTGCGAATGGGTGCGCGCCAGTTCACCGAAGCGCTCGGGCGCCTTCTGCAGAATCTGGTACAGCTCGGCAGCTTTCGCCTTCGCCGCATCGCGCGCCGCCGCATCCCCCTGGTCGGCCGCGATCAGGATATGGCTCGCGCTGCGCTGCTCGGGCTGGCCGAACTGGGCGGCATTTGCCGCGTAGTACTCGGCCACGGCCTGCTCGCTGACCTCGATGCCGGCCGCCACGGTGTCGATGTCGAGCACCAGATACTCGGCGCGGACCTGCTCGGGATCGGTGAATTCAGCCTGGTTGGCCGTGTAGTAGGCCTCGACGTCGGCCGGCGTCACCTTGACCTGCGACGCCACCGTGGAAGCCGGCAGGTCCGCCCAGGCGATTTCGCGCTGCTGCGCCACCAGCCGCGCCAGCTGCGTCAGCGAGGCATTCGAAGGGAACGCGGCGAGCGCAACCGGGCTGGTCATGGCATCCAGCATGAACGCCTGCTGCAGCTCGCTCTCGAACTGCGCCGGGGTGCGCCCGTTCTGGCGGAGCACGGTCTCGTAGCGCTGCTGCGAGAATGCCCCGTCCTGCTGGAATGCCGGGATCTGCGCGAGCACCGAAGCGATATACGCATCGGGGGCCAGCATCCTGAGCTTGTGTGCTTCCTGCAGCAAGGCCCTGCGTTCGACCAGGCTGTCGAGCACCTGCTTGCGGAACTCGGCGGTCTCGGCGACGGCCGGATCGAAGCTCGGGCCGAGCGCCTCGCGCATGCGTTCGGTTTGCACCTGGATTTCACGCCTCAGCTCCTCGCTGGTGATGCGCCCCTCGCCGACTTCGGCAGCCACGCCGGCGCCCCTGTCGCCCTTCATGTAGGAATCGACGCCGAACAGGGCGAAGGTGATTGCGATCAAACCCAGGATGACTTTGGCGAGCCAGCCCTTGGCATGCTGGCGGATTGCTTCGAGCACGTTCTTCTACTCCAGTGAAAACATCAGGTTGAATTCTCGCGCACTTTGCGCGCCGCGTCTCGCACGGAACGCGGCTTGAAGCGCGCCCGAGCGACAAATTCGCGAAGATGCACACACGCGGAAATGAAAAAAGGCGAACTCGCGTTCGCCTTTTCTCGGTGTTGGCGGAGTGGACGGGACTCGAACCCGCGACCCCCGGCGTGACAGGCCGGTATTCTAACCAACTGAACTACCACTCCCTTGTACTGCTTGAAACCTTGTTTTTGCTGCCCATCTGGTGGGTGCTGAGGGGTTCGAACCCCCGACATTCGCCTTGTAAGGGCGACGCTCTACCAGCTGAGCTAAGCACCCCGACAAAGACCAAAATTATATAGTAGGTTTCCCGATCTTGGCAAATGTCTTCTGAATTTTTTTGTTAGTTGATGGCGTCCTTGAGGCCCTTGCCCGCGCGGAACTTCGGCACCTTGGCGGCCTTGATCTTGATCGCTGCGCCGGTACGCGGATTGCGGCCGGTGCGGGCGGCACGCTTGCCGACGTAGAAGCTGCCGAAGCCAACCAGCGTCACCATGTCGCCCTTCTTCAGCGCCTTCTTGACGGCTTCGACCGTTGCGTCCAGCGCACGACCGGCGGCGGCCTTGGAGATGTCAGCCGAGTCGGCGATGGCATCAATCAGTTCGGATTTGTTCACGTGTTGTCCCCTTCATTCAAGTGGTACAGGAAAACCCTGTGAGCGCTTTTATAGCAACCCGCAAAACCTTGTGTCAAGCGGTTTTCCGGGCGGTCCCACAAAAAATCCCGCGACTGGCGCGGGATTCCGACGAACGGCAAAACGTGCTTCAGTGCTTGATCGCAGTCGGCAATTTGGCACCCTCTTCCGGCACGGCGATCGCCGGCGTTTCGGCTTCCGACTGCTCAGGCAGCGGCTCCGGCATGCGCTCGAGCGCGAGGTCGAGCACCTGGTCGAACCACTTCACCGGATGGATGTCGAGCTTGTTCTTGATGTTGTCGGGGATCTCGGTCAGATCCTTGACGTTCTCCTGCGGGATCAGCACCGTCTTGATGCCGCCGCGATGCGCCGCGAGCAGCTTCTCCTTCAGGCCGCCGATCGGCAGCACCTCGCCGCGCAGCGTGATCTCGCCGGTCATCGCGACATCCGCCCGCACCGGGATGCCGGTAAGGATCGACACCATCGAGGTGCAGATCGCGATGCCCGCGGACGGACCGTCCTTCGGCGTCGCCCCTTCGGGCAGGTGGATGTGGATGTCGCGCTTCTGATAGAAGTCTTCCGGGATGCCGAGCTTGCGCGCGCGCGAACGCACGACGGACAGCGCGGCCTGGATCGACTCCTGCATCACCTCGCCGAGCTTGCCGGTGGTCGTCATCTTGCCGCGACCGGGCAGCGAAACCGCCTCGATGGTGAGCAGCTCGCCGCCCACCTCGGTCCATGCCAGACCCGTCACCTGCCCGACCTGGTTGTTCTGCTCGGCGATGCCGAAGCTGAAGCGCCGCACGCCGAGGTACTTCTCGAGATTGCGCGAGGTGACCGTGATCTTGGTGGGCTGCTTCTTCAGCAACAACGCCTTGACGGCCTTGCGGCAGATCTTGGAAATCTCGCGCTCGAGGCTGCGCACGCCGGCTTCGCGCGTGTAGTAGCGGACGATGTCGCGGATCGCCGACTCGGCGATCGCCAGCTCGCCTTCCTTGATGCCATTGACCTTCAGCTGCTTCGGCACCAGGTAGCGCTCGGCGATGTTGATCTTCTCGTCCTCGGTGTAACCCGACAGGCGGATGACCTCCATGCGGTCGAGCAGCGGCGCGGGCAAATTCAGCGAGTTGGCCGTGGCGACGAACATCACGTCGGACAGGTCGTATTCGACCTCGATGTAATGGTCCTGGAAGGTGTGGTTCTGCTCCGGGTCGAGCACCTCGAGCAGCGCCGCCGCCGGGTCGCCGCGGAAGTCCTGCCCCATCTTGTCGACTTCGTCGAGCAGGAACAGGGGATTCTTCACGCCGATCTTGGCGAGGCTCTGCAGGATCTTGCCCGGCATCGAGCCGATGTAGGTGCGCCGGTGGCCGCGAATCTCGGATTCGTCGCGTACGCCGCCGAGCGCCATGCGCACGAACTTGCGGTTGGTCGCGCGCGCGATCGACTGGCCGAGCGAGGTCTTGCCCACACCGGGCGGACCGACCAGGCACAGGATCGGCGCCTTCACCTTGTCTACGCGCTGCTGCACCGCGAGATATTCGAGGATGCGTTCCTTGACCTTGTCGAGACCGTAATGATCCTGGTCGAGGACCGTCTCGGCCTTGGCCAGGTCCTTGCTGATCTTGGTCTTCTTCTTCCACGGCAGGCCGACCATCGCCTCGATGTAGCTGCGGATCACCGTGGCCTCGGCCGACATCGGCGACATCATGCGCAGCTTCTTCAGCTCGCCGAGCGCCTTGGCCTCGGCCTCCTTCGACATGCCGGCCTTCTTGATCCGGTTCTCGAGCTCCTCGAGCTCGGCGCCTTCCTCGATGTCGCCGAGTTCCTTCTGGATCGCCTTGACCTGCTCGTTGAGGTAGTACTCGCGCTGGCTCTTCTCCATCTGCCGCTTGACGCGGCCGCGGATGCGCTTTTCGACCTGCAGGATGTCGAGCTCGCCCTCGAGCAGGCCGAGCAGGTGCTCCAAGCGCTTGTTGACGCCGATCATTTCCAGCACTTCCTGCTTCTGCTCGAGCTTGAGCGGCAGGTGGGCGACGATGGTGTCGGCCAGACGGCCGCCTTCGTCGATGCCCGACAGCGAGGTGAGGACCTCAGGCGGGATTTTCTTGTTGAGCTTCACGTACTGGTCGAACTGGGCCAGCAGCGCGCGCCGCATCGCCTCGACCTCGACCAGTTCCTCGCCCTCGGCGGGCAGGACTTCGGCGCGCGCGGCCAGATGCGTGCCGGTATCGGTCACGTCCAGCACGCGGGCGCGCTGATTGCCTTCGACCAGCACCTTCACCGTGCCGTCGGGCAGCTTCAGCATCTGCAGCACGGTCGCCACGCTGCCCGTGTCGTACAGGTCTTCCGGGGTGGGGTCGTCCTGGGCAGCCGTCTTCTGAGCGACCAGCAGGATGCTCTTGCCGGACTCCATCGAGGTTTCCAGCGCCTTGATCGACTTGGGGCGGCCGACGAAAAGGGGAATCACCATGTGGGGGAACACCACCACATCCCTAAGCGGCAACAGCGGCAGATCGACCTGTTCCTTGGATACGTTGTCGCTCATCATGTTTTCCTGGTAAGGGTTGAGGAAAGGATGCGCGGAACTCAACCACGCTCATCCCAGTTGGGGGGCATAGTTTGGAATTCAAGATGGCCGACAGGTTCCCCGCCGGCCATCGGGGGTCAGGCGCCGGCCGCCAGCGGCTGGTCGCCTTGCTCGGAATAGATCAGCAGGGGCTTGCCTTCGCCGTTGATCAGGTTGTCGTCCACCACCACCTTGCTGACGCCCTTGAGCGACGGCAGGTCGTACATGGTGTCGAGCAGGGCGTGCTCGATGATCGAGCGCAGGCCGCGCGCGCCGGTACGGCGCGCCAGGGCGCGCTTAGCGATGGCCTTGAGCGCGTCGTCGCGGAATTCGAGCTCGACGCCTTCCATCTTGAACAGCTTGGCGAACTGCTTGGTCAGCGCGTTCTTCGGCTCGGTCAGGATCTGCATCAGCGCAGCCTCGTCGAGTTCGTCGAGCGTCGCGACCACCGGCAAACGGCCGACAAATTCCGGGATCAGACCGTATTTGATGAGATCTTCCGGCTCGACCTGGTGCAGCAACTCGGCGTCGCGCTTGGTCTCGTCGACGTTCTTCACCTGCGCGCCGAAGCCGATGCCACCCTTTTCGGTACGGCCACGGATCACCTTCTCCAGCCCGCTGAACGCGCCGCCGCAGATGAACAGGATGTTGCTGGTGTCGACCTGGACGAACTCCTGGTTCGGATGCTTGCGCCCGCCCTGCGGCGGCACCGAGGCGGTGGTGCCCTCGATCAGCTTCAGCAGCGCCTGCTGCACGCCTTCGCCCGACACGTCGCGGGTGATCGACGGGTTGTCGGCCTTGCGCGAGATCTTGTCGATCTCGTCGATGTAGACGATGCCCTGCTTGGCCTTGTCGACATCGTAGTCGCACTTCTGCAGCAGCTTCTGGATGATGTTCTCGACGTCCTCACCGACATAGCCGGCCTCGGTCAGCGTGGTCGCGTCGGCGATCACGAACGGGACGTTGAGGAGCCGCGCCAGCGTCTGCGCAAGCAGCGTCTTGCCCGAGCCGGTCGGGCCGATCAGCAGGATGTTGCTCTTCGCCAGTTCGACCTCGCCGGCACTGCCGGTGTTGCTGCGCAGGCGCTTGTAGTGGTTGTACACCGCAACCGCCAGCGCCTTCTTCGCCTGGCCCTGGCCGATCACGTACTGATCGAGGATGCCGCTGATCTCGTGCGGCGTCGGCAGATCGGAACTCGCGCCCTTCTGCCCTTCGGCCTGCTGGATCTCCTCACGAATGATGTCGTTGCACAGCTCGACGCATTCGTCGCAGATGAATACCGACGGCCCGGCAATCAGCTTGCGCACCTCGTGCTGGCTCTTGCCGCAGAAGGAACAGTAAAGAAGTTTGTCGCCCGAGCCTTTGTCCGCCATGCCTGTAGTTCCTTGTTACGTGTTGCTTAGTTGCCAGCTGCTTCGTTGCGGCTGGTCAGCACCTTGTCGACCAGGCCGTAATTCACAGACTCCTCGGCGCTCATGAAGTTGTCGCGATCGGTGTCGCGATCGATCGCCTCCAGGCTCTGCCCGGTATGCTTCGCCAGCATCCCGTTGAGCTTCGCCTTCAAATACAGGATTTCCTTGGCGTGGATTTCGATGTCCGATGCCTGCCCCTGGAAACCGCCCAGCGGCTGGTGGATCATCACCCGCGAGTTCGGCAGGCAGTAGCGCTTGCCCTTGGCGCCCGCGGTCAGCAGGAACGCGCCCATGCTGGCCGCCTGGCCGATGCACAGCGTCGACACGTCAGGCTTGATGAACTGCATGGTGTCGTAGATCGCGAGACCTGCCGAAACCGAGCCACCGGGCGAGTTGATGTAGAAATAGATGTCCTTGTCGGGGTTTTCCGACTCGAGGAACAGCATCTGCGCGACCACCAGGTTGGCCGTCGCATCGTTCACCGGCCCCACCAGGAAGATCACCCGCTCCTTGAGGAGGCGCGAGTAGATGTCGTAGGCGCGCTCGCCACGGCCGCTCTGCTCGACGACCATGGGCACCAGCCCCAGACCCTGGGGCTCGAGGAAATTGCTTTCAGAATCAATGCGCATCAGGCACGTCCCATCAGTTCATCAAAGGAGGTTGCAACGTCTTCCACTTGGGCCTGACCTGCGACCCATGCTACCACATTCTCTTCCAGCGCCAGGGACTCGATTTCCTGCATCCGCTCGCGGCTCTGGAGGTACCACTGCATCACCTGCTCCGGCTCCTCGTAGCTCTGCGCCTGCTCAGCGATCAGGGCACGGACCTGCTCGGGCTGCGCGGTCAGCTTGTTGGCCTCGACGATCTCGGCGAGGATCAGGCCGAGGCGCACGCGGCGCTCGGCCTGTCCCGTGAACATATCGGGCGAAAGCTTGACCGACTGAACCCCGCGCGACTGCATGTCCGCCTCGGTCATCTTCAGCAGGCGGTCGGCTTCCATCGCCACCAGGCTCTGCGGCAGGTCGAGCGTGCTCTTCTGCAGCAGCAGTTCCATTACCTGCTCCTTCAGCTTGGTCTGCACGCGACGCTTGACCTCGCGCTCGAGGTTGGACTTGACCTCGGCCTTGAGCTTCTCGACGTCGCCGTCCTCGATGCCGAGCGCGCGGGCGAAGTCCGCGTCCACCGGCGGCAGCACCGGCGCCTGGACGTCCTTCACCTGCACCTCGAAATGCGCGGGCTTGCCGGCGAGTTCCTTGGCCGCATACTCGGCCGGGAACGTCAGATCGAAGCCCTTGCTGTCACCCGCCTTGACGCCGACCAGCGCCTGTTCGAAATCCTTCAGCAGGCGGCCTTCGCCGATCACGGCCGCGAAGTCCTCGCCCTTGCCGCCCTCGAATGCCTCGCCGTCGACGGTGCCCTGGTAGTCGAACTTCACCAGGTCGCCTTCCGCCGCGGCGCGGTCGGCCGGCGCAAAGCTGCGACGCTGCTTCTGCAGCACTTCCAGCGTCTTCGCCACGTCGGCATCGCCCAATTCGACGACGGGACGGCTGAGCTTGCCAGTGGAAAGATCGTCGACCTTGACTTCGGGGTACACCTCGAAGCTCGCGCTGAAGGTCATTTCCGCCGCACCCGCCTGTCCGGCCTTCGGCTCGAAGCGCGGGTAGCCGGCGATCTTCAGCTGATGCGCCTGGACCGCTTCGCCGAAGCGAGCCTGCAGGGTCTCGCCCAGCACTTCCTGGCGCACGCCGGCGCCATGCTGGCGTGCGACCGCCGACAGCGGCGCCTTGCCGGGACGGAAGCCATCCATCTTGACGTTGCGCGCGAGGCGCTTGAGGCGGCCCTGCACTTCGGACTCCAGCTGGTCCATGGGCACGCTGATGTCGAGGCGGCGAACCAGCCCGTCGAGAACTTCGAGATTTGCTTGCATCAAATACTTCCTGGCTGAAATTGAGGATGGGTGAAGGGCATGAAGCCGGTGGTGCGAAAGGGGGGACTCGAACCCCCACGCCTTGCGGCGCTGGAACCTAAATCCAGTGCGTCTACCAATTCCGCCACTCTCGCGGCTTGGCCGCAAAACTATCGACCGATAAGTGTAATATAATCAAAGCGATGGTGTCACCCAAGCGTGCCCGGCTTCCCGCCTAAGTCATTATTCCCATTCCGTTTTTTTGTTGCCGGTGCCGGTCGAACACTACGAAAACTTTCCCGTCGCGTCGTGGCTGCTGCCGAAGCGGCTGCGCCGCCCCGTCGAGGCGATCTACCGTTTCGCGCGCAGCGCCGACGACATCGCCGACGAAGGCGACGCACCGCCGGCCGAGCGACTCGCCCAGCTCGCCGCCTACCAGGCCGCGCTCGACCGCATCGAGCGCGGCGAGACGCCGGACGATCCCGTATTCGGCCCGCTGGCTGCCGAGATCCGTGCGCACGCCATTCCCCTCGCGCCGTTTCGCGACCTGCTGTCGGCCTTCGCCCAGGATGTAGAGAAGAAGCGCTACGCCAGCTTCGGCGAGCTCATGGACTACTGCCGCCGCTCGGCCAATCCGGTCGGCCGCCTGATGCTGCATCTGTACGGCGATCACGATCCACGCCACCTGGCCTATTCCGACGCGATCTGCAGCAGCCTGCAGCTGATCAACTTCCTGCAGGACATCGCGGTCGACTGGCAGAAGGACCGCGTCTACCTGCCGCAGGACGAGCTCGCCGCGCACCACGTCAGCGAAGCGCAGATCGCCGCAGGCGACACGCGCGGCCTGTGGCACATGATGATGCACAAGCAGATCGAGCGCGCGCGCAAGCTGCTACAGTCCGGCGCCCCGCTCGGCCGCAAGCTCGAGGGCCGCATCGGGCTCGAGCTGCGCGTCACCATCCTCGGCGGCGAAGCGATCCTGCGCAAGCTGCACGCCGACCCCGGCTGCGTCTTCACCAACCGTCCGGTGCTGACCAGGAAGGACTGGATCATCATGCTCGGGCGCGCGCTCGCCTCCCGCTAATGGATCCTCACCAGTACTGCCAGGATCGCGCCGCCGCGAGCGGTTCAAGCTTCTACTACAGCTTCGTCTTCCTGCCCACCGACACGCGGCGCGCGATCACCGCGTTCTACGCGCTGTGCCGCGAACTCGACGACGTCGTCGACGAATGCCGCGAACGCCAGGTCGCCGAAGCCAAGCTCGCCTGGTGGCGCGAGGAGATCGCACGCTTCGCCGCAGGCGTCCCGGAACATCCGGCAACCCGGGCGCTGCACGACACCGAGCGGGGCCGCAACACGCCGGCGGCGCTGCTGCTGGAGATCGTCGACGGCATGGCGATGGACCTCGACCACACGCGCTATCCGGATTTCAAGTCGCTCAACCTCTACTGCTACCGCGTGGCGGGCGTGGTCGGCGAAGTGGCGGCGGCGATCTTCGGCGGGGCGCGCAGCGAGCACGACCGCGAGATCCGCCGCTACGCGCACGAACTCGGGCTCGCGTTCCAGCTCACCAACATCATCCGCGACGTCGGCGAGGACGCCCGGCGCGGCCGCATCTACCTGCCGCAGGACGAACTGGCGCGCTTCGGCGTCGCCGAGGCCGACCTCCTGACCGGCCGCGACTCGCCCGCCTTCCAGGCGCTGATGCAGTTCCAGTACGAGCGCGCCGTGTCCCATTACGCAAGCGCGCTGGCCGCGCTGCCGGCCGCCGCACGGCGCGCCCAGCGGCCCGGTCTGGTGATGGCCGCGATCTACCGCACCCTGCTCGACGAGATCCGGCGCGCCGGCTTTCCGGTGCTGCGCGCCCGCGTGTCGCTCACGCCGCTGCGCAAGCTCTGGCTGGCCGGGAAGACCTGGCTGCGTCCATGACCGCCGCCGCGAACCCGCGACGCGTCGCCGTGGTCGGGGGCGGCTGGGCGGGCTGCACCGCCGCCCTGACGCTCGCCGAAGCCGGCGTCCCCGTCACGCTCTACGAGGCCAGCCGCACGCTGGGCGGCCGCGCGCGGGCGGTCGAGCTCGAAGGCATGGCGCTCGACAACGGCCATCACATCCTGCTCGGCGCCTACGCGCAGACGCTGCAGCTGGTCGACCGCCTGCAGCCCGCCGCTGCCGACGAGGGTCTGTGGCGGCTGCCGCTCGTCCTCCGCCAGCCGCCCGAGTTCAGCCTTGCCTGCCCGGCGCTGCCCGCCCCGCTGCATCTGCTGGCGGGGCTCCTCGGTGCGCACGGCCTCGGCTGGAAAGAGAAGCTGGCCGCCGCGCGCTGGGCGCACGCCCTGCTGAACGGCGCCGGGGTCGGCGACCATCTGAGCGTGAGCCAGCTCACGCGCGACCAGCCGGAAAAACTCAACCGCCTGCTGTGGCATCCGCTGTGCATTTCCGCGCTCAACACGCCGCCGGACGCCGCGAGCGCACGGGTGTTCCGCGACGTTCTCCGTGCGGCGTTCGGCGGGCGGCGGCAACACAGCGACATGCTGCTGCCGCGTCGCGACCTCAGCGCGCTGCTGCCGGCCCCCGCCGCCGCGCGCCTGGTCGACCTGGGCGGCGAGGTGCGCATGGCCAGCCGGGTGACCGCGATCGACGCCGCGGCGGACGCCGTCACGCTCGCCACCCGTGACGAGGCATCGGTCTACAGCCACGTCGTCGTCGCGGTCGCGCCGCAGCATCTGGCCGCCCTGGCGGCGCAGGTCGCGCCGCTGCAGCCGCTCGCACGGCAGATGGCGACCTACCGCTACCAGCCGATCGCGACCGCCTACCTGCAGTACGACCCGGCGTTCCGGCTCGCCGAGCCGCTCCTCGCCCTCGCCGACGGCCCCGCCCAGTTCGTCTTCGACCGCGGCCAGAGCCACGGCCAGGCGGGCCTGATGGCATTGGTCGCGAGCGCCGCGGCCGACCTCCCGACAGACTGGGTGGCGCGCGCCGAAGCCCAGCTGGCGCGTGTCGCCCGCCCCGGCCCTGCGCGCTGGCGCCGTGCCATCGTCGAGAGGCAGGCGACCTATGCCTGCGTCCCGGGCCTGCACCGTCCGCCAGGTCGCACCGCGCATCCACGCATTTTCCTGGCGGGCGACTATACGGCTGGCCCCTACCCGGCCACCCTCGAAAGCGCCACGCTGAGCGGAGTACAATCGGCCGGCGCACTCCTCGAAACGCTATGAAAAACTACCTTGCCCCCCCCGATCTGCTCGCCGGCCGCGTCATCCTCGTCACCGGCGCCTCGTCCGGCCTCGGTCGCGCCGCGAGCCTCGCGTTCGCGCGCCACGGCGCCACCGTCGCCCTGCTGGCGCGCGACGAAGCCAAGCTCGAAGCCGTCTACGACGAAATCGTCGCCGCCGGTGGTCCCGAGCCCGCGATGTTTCCGTTCGACCTCGCCGCTGCCGACGACCGCGGCCTGGAAACGCTCGCCGGCACCATCGCCCACCACCTGAAGCGGCTCGACGGCGTGCTGCACAGTGCGCACAAGTTCTACACCCTCACCCCGCTCGAGCTGGAGACCCTCGAGCAATGGCAGACGCTGATGCGGGTCAACCTCATCGCGCCGTTCGCGCTCACCCGCGCCTGCCTTCCGCTCCTCAGGCAGGCGCCGGATGCCTCGGTGGTGTTCACCGGCGAAACCCACGGCCATCACCCGAGCGCCTACTGGGGCGGCTACGCGGTGGCCAAGTCGGGACTGGAGACGCTTACCCGCATCTGGGGCGACGAGCTGAGCAAGGAGGACAACCTGCGCGTCAACACCCTGATCCCCGGCAAGGTGGCGACCACGCTGCGCGCACGCACCCACCCCGGGGCCGACCCCGACACCCTGCCGAGCGCCGACGACCTGATGCCCTGGTACCTCTACCTGATGGGTGCCGACAGCCGCGGCGTGCGGGGCCAGATCGTGGAATGCCAGACCTGACGCATACCCCCCCGAAAATCGGCCGTTACGAGATCCTCGGCGAAATCGGCCGGGGCGCGATGGGCACGGTCTACCAGGCGCGCGATCCGCTGATCGAGCGGACCGTCGCGATCAAGACGGTCGCCCTCACCCAGCTGCGGCAGGAGGGCGCGGACGCCGAGGCGCGCTTCCTGCGCGAGGCGCAGAGCGCCGGCCGGCTGTCGCATCCCAACATCGTGACGATCTACGACGTGGGCGAGGCCGACGGCCTCGCCTACATCGCCATGGAGCACCTGTCCGGGCCGACCTTGCGCGACCTCATGGACAAGGGGCCGATGCCGCTCGAACTCGCGCTCGACACCGCCGCGCAGATGGCCGAGGCCTTGGCGTTCGCGCACGAGCACGGGGTCATCCACCGCGACATCAAGCCCGCCAACGTCGTCGTCACCGGCCAGCACGGCCGCATCAAGCTCACCGATTTCGGCATCGCCCATCTCGCCAACGCCGAGCACACCCACGCCGGGCAGATGCTCGGTTCGCCGCGCTACATGTCGCCCGAGCAGGCGATGGGGCGCGAGGTCGACGGGCGGTCGGACATCTTTTCGCTCGGCGCGATGCTGTACGAAATGCTCACCGGGCAGTACGCCTTCGACGGCGACAGCCTGCCCACCATCGTGTACCGGGTGATCAACGAAGCGCCGGTGGCCGCGTCGACGCTGCGACCCCAGCTGCCCGCCGGGCTGTGCAGCCTGCTGGCGCACATGCTGAGCAAGGCCCCGCACGCCCGGCCGGACGCGCGCACGCTCGCGCACGCGCTCGGTGCGCTGGCGCCGGCTGCACCGGCGCAAGGCCCCACGCCGCCCAGCCGCACCCCGCGCCTGCTGCCCGCCGTGGCGTTCGGCGCGCCGGTCGGCGTCCTGTTGCTGGTGGGGGTGGGCATCATCGTCATCCAGCACTTCCTGGGAAGGCCGCCGGCGGCCCCCCTGTCCACCCTGCAGGCGGTCGCGCCCCCGCTTTCCGGTTCCGCGGAACCCGCCCCGCCCGCCGTGCCGGAGAATCCCGCACCCGCGCCGGCCGCCGTCCCGCCCACGCCCGACCCCTACCTCGCAGGCCTCGACAGGAAGCGCGCGGAGCTTCGGCTCAGGCGCACGGAACTGCTGCTGGAATACACCGAGCGCCATCCCGACGTGGTGCAGATCGACCGCCAGCTCGAGCAGCTGCGCGTCGAGCGCCGCAAGTATCTGCGTCAGCGGGGGCGGGACCAGGAAGGCTGAGCGCCTACCAGTTGGTCTCGCGCTCCGCGGTGGCCGACACCTTGTGGATGCTGAGGTCGGCGCCGGTGAATTCCGCTTCCGCATCCAGACGCAGCCCCACCACGCGCTTCAGCGTGCCGTAGACGACAAGGCCGCCGAGCACCGCGATCGCGACCCCGCCGAGCGTCCCCACCAGCTGCGACAGCAGACTGACGCCACCGATGCCGCCGAGCGCCCTGGCGCCGAAGATGCCGGCGGCGATGCCGCCCCAGGCGCCGCACAGCCCGTGCAGCGGCCACACTCCGAGCACGTCGTCGATCTTCCAGCGGTTCTGGGTGACCATGAACATGCCGACGAACAGCCCGCCGGCGATCGCGCCGGTCGCCAGCGCCCCCAGCGGATGCATCAGGTCCGATCCGGCGCACACCGCCACCAGCCCGGCGAGCGGGCCGTTGTGGATGAAGCCGGGGTCGTTGCGGCCGATCACCAGTGCCGCCAGCGTGCCGCCGACCATCGCCATCAGCGAATTCACGGCGACAAGGCCCGACACCGCCTCGATCAGCTGCGCCGACATCACGTTGAAGCCGAACCAGCCGACCGTCAGGATCCACGCGCCAAGGGCGAGGAACGGGATGTTCGACGGCGGATGGGCCGAGACCATGCCGTCTTTCGTGTAGCGTCCGCGCCGCGCGCCGAGCAGCAGCACCGCCGGCAGGGCGATCCAGCCGCCTACAGCGTGCACCACGACCGACCCCGCGAAGTCGTGGAAGCGTGCGCCGAAGCTCGCTTCCAGCCAGTCCTGGATGCCGTAGTTGCCGTTCCACGCGATCCCCTCGAAGAAGGGGTACACCAGCCCGACGATCACGAAGGTGGCGGCCAGTTGCGGGTTGAAGCGCGCACGCTCGGCGATCCCCCCCGAGACGATCGCCGGGATCGCCGCGGCGAAGGTCAGCAGGAAGAAGAACTTGACCAGCGCGTAGCCGTTCTGGGCCGACAAGGCCTCCGCGCCGGAGAAGAAGCTCACCCCGTAGGCGAGGGTGTAGCCGATGAAGAAGTAGGCGATCGCGGACACCGAGAAATCGGTGAGGATCTTGACCAGGGCGTTGACCTGGTTCTTCTTGCGGACGGTGCCGAGTTCGAGAAAGGCGAATCCCGAGTGCATGGCCAGCACCATGATGCCGCCCAGCAAGACGAACAGCACGTCACTGCCTGATTTCAACGCTTCCATGTTGGATCCCGAATTGAATGACCCGCGGATCCAAGCAAGCGGCGTTCCACCGGCTCAAGTGTCTGATCTGAAAGGAAACGTGTCCTAGGAAGCCCGCGTGACCGCACCACTACGGTGCAAGCCGGTGCTGGACGCACCGCTCGGGTGCGTCAGTCGGCGTCGCGCTTCGGTGATTCGGCCGACTCGATGCGGTCAAGTTCGGCGTCCATCTCGGATTCCGACATCGGTGCGTAGTCGGGCTCTGCGTCGGGCTTGGGGCGGGTGATCATCGCCCCCACCACGATGCCGAGTTCGTAGAGGACCCACAGCGGGATCGCCAGCATGAACTGCGAAATCACGTCGGGCGGGGTGAAGATCGCGCCGATGACGAACGCGCCGACGATGACGTAGGGGCGGATCTCGCGCAGCTTGGCGACCGACACCATGCCCATCTTCACCAGCAGCACCACCGCGACCGGCACCTCGAAGGTGACGCCGAAGGCGAGGAACAGGGTCATCACGAAGTCGAGGTACTTGCCGATGTCGGTCATCACCGCCACGCCTTCCGGGGCGACGCCGACGATGAACCCGAACACGATGGGGAACACCAGGAAATAGGCGAACGCCATGCCCAGCACGAACAGGATCACGCTGGCGATCACGAGCGGCACGCCGATGCGCTTCTCGTGCTGGTAAAGGCCCGGCGCGACGAAGGCCCAGGCCTGGTAGAACACCCACGGCAAGGCCAGCAGGAAGGCGGTCATCATGGTGACCTTGACCGGCACGAAGAACGGCGTGGTGACCTCGGTCGCGATCATCTGGCCGCCCTGCGGCAGCGATTCGAGCATCGGCTTCGCCAGCAGCGCGTAGAGATCCTGCGCCCAGGGGAACAGCGCGATGAACAGCACCACCACCACGATGACCGCCCGCAGCAGGCGGTCGCGCATTTCGATCAGGTGCGAGATGAAGGTGTCTTCGGTGGCGCTCATGCGGTCTTTCCGGTGCCGTCGCCGCGTGCGGTCTCGACCACCGCCCCGGGCGCTTGGCGGGGAGCGGGCTCCTCGAGCGGCAGGCTCTGCTGCGCCGCCTGCGGGGCCTCGGCCTGCTTCATCGCCGGTTCGGTGACCGGGCGCTCGCCTTCGGTCACGCCCATCGCCGCGACCACCTTGCTGACGTTGTCGGCCTCGCTGCGCAGGTAGTCATCGACCACGGTGGCCTGCTGCTCGACGCTCGAAGCCGCCGATTCGACCGACTGCTTGAAGTTCTGCCCTGCCCGCTTGATTTCATCGAGCTGGATCTCGCGGCTGATGTCGGATTTCACCGTCGACACGTAGCGCTGCAACCGGCCGTACAGGTGTCCGGCGGTGCGCGCGACCTTGGGCAGGCGCTCGGGGCCGATGACGACCAGCGCCACCACGCCGATGAGGAGAAGTTCGGTAAAGCCGATGTCGAACATGTGAGGGGTCAGGGGGCAGGGGCCGGGGGATCAGGGTTGGGAAGCGGCGGAGCCGCGCATGCCCTGAATCCTGAGTCCTGGCCCCTGAATCCTTTTATCAGGAGTTCTGCTTGTCCTTGACCTCGGCGTCGATGGTGCGGCCGCCCTCTTCGGATTTCTCGCCGAGCTTCGGCGCGTCTTCCTTCATGCCTTCCTTGAAGCCCTTGACCGCGCCGCCGAGGTCGCTGCCGATGTTGCGCAGCTTCTTGGTGCCGAAAATCAACAGCACGACGACCAGAACGATCAGCCAATGCCAGATGCTGAAGCTACCCATGTTGCTCTCTCCTTTGATTTAGGAACGACGGACGGGGTCGCCGCCGCCGAAAACGTGAATGTGAAGGTGGAACACTTCCTGGCCGCCGCCGCGTCCGGTGTTGACCAGCGTCTTGAAGCCGGCGTCGAGCCCCTGCTCCTTCGCCAGGCGCGGCGCCAGCAGCAGCATCCGGCCGAGCAGCGCCTCGTGCACGGGAGTGCAGTCGGCGAGCGATGCCACGTGCAGCTTCGGGATGATCAGGAAGTGCACCCGCGCGAACGGGTGGATGTCGTGGAACGCCAGCACCTCGTCGTCTTCGTAGACCTTGCTGCTGGGGATCTCTCCCGCGACGATCTTGCAGAAAATGCAGTCGCTCATTTCGATTCGCCTTGCCGATTCGCTTTTTCGGTCAGCCCCGACAGCCCCTCGCGGCGCGCCAGCTCGTTCAGCACGTCGGACGGCGCGAGGCCCTTGTGTGCCAGCAGCACCAGGGTATGAAACCACAAATCGGCGACTTCGTAGATGATCTTTTCGGGCTGGTCGTCCTTCGCCGCCATCACGGTCTCGGTCGCTTCCTCGCCGATCTTCTTCAGGATCGCGTCGGTTCCCTTGGCGTAGAGCCTGGCGACGTAGGAACTGTCGGGCGACGCCAGCTTGCGCGCTTCCAGCGTCTCGGCGAGGCGGTCGAGGATGTCGCTCATTTGTAGATCTCGTCGGGGTTCTTGAGCACTGGTGCGACAGTCACCCAGCGGCCGTCTTCCAGCTTCTGGAAGAAACACGAGCGGCGCCCGGTATGGCACGCGATGCCGCCCACCTGCTCGATCTTCAGCAGCACCACGTCGTTGTCGCAGTCGAGGCGGATCTCGCTGACGTTCTGCACGTGGCCGGATTCCTCGCCCTTGCGCCACAGCTTGCTGCGCGAGCGGGAAAAGTAGACGCCGCGGCCGGTGCGCGCGGTTTCTTCCAGCGCCTCGCGGTTCATCCAGGCGACCATGAGGATCTCGCCGCTGGCGGCATCCTGCGCGATCGCCGGCACCAGGCCCTGCGGGTCCCACTTCACGGCGTCGAGCCAGTCGCTCACAGGCGCACCTCGATACCGTGCTGCTTCATGTATTTTTTTGCTTCTTCGATGCCGTACTCGCCGAAATGGAAGATGCTCGCCGCCAGCACCGCGTCGGCGCGGCCTTCGCGCACGCCGTCGACCAGGTGCTGCAGGGTGCCGACGCCGCCGCTGGCGATGATCGGGATGTCGACCGCGTCGGAAATCGCGCGCGTCAGTTCGAGGTCGAAGCCGCTCTTGGTGCCGTCGCGATCCATCGACGTCAGCAGCAGCTCGCCCGCGCCCAGGCCTTCCATCTTCTTCGCCCACTCGATCGCGTCGAGGCCGGTGGCAGTGCGCCCGCCGTGGGTGAACACCTCCCAGTGGTCGCCGACGCGCTTGGCGTCGATCGCCACCACGATGCACTGGCTGCCGTAGCGGTCGGAGGCGTCCTTCACCAGCTGCGGGTTGGTCACCGCCGAGGTGTTGATGCTGACCTTGTCGGCACCGGCGTTGAGCAGACGCTGCACGTCGGCGACCGCACGCACGCCGCCGCCGACCGTCAGCGGAATGAAGACCTCGGACGCGACCGCCTCGATGATGTGGAGGATCAGGTCGCGGTTGTCGGAAGACGCCGTGATGTCGAGGAAAGTCAGTTCGTCGGCGCCCGCCTCGTTGTAGCGGCGGGCGATCTCGACCGGGTCGCCGGCGTCCTGCAGTTCGACGAAGTTGACGCCCTTGACCACGCGGCCATTGGTGACGTCCAGGCAGGGAATGATGCGTTTGGCGAGCATCGAATCAGACGCCGAACACGCCGCCCGCCAGTTCGTCGGCGAGCTTCTGCGCCTCGGCGAAGTCCAGCGTGCCCTGGTAGATGGCGCGGCCGGTGATCGCGCCGATGATGCCGTCCCGGGCGACGGTCGACAGCGCGCGAACGTCGTCGAGGTTGGTGACGCCGCCGCTGGCGATGACGGGAATCGACAGCGCCTGCGCCAGCCGCTGCGTGGCCTCGACGTTGACGCCCGTCAGCATGCCGTCGCGGCCGATGTCGGTATAGATGATGGCCTCGACGCCGTAGCCCTCGAAGCGCTTGGCGAGGTCGATCACATCGTGGCCGGTGAGCTTCGACCAGCCTTCGACCGCGACCTTGCCGTCCTTGGCGTCGAGTCCGACCATGACGTGGCCCGGGAAGGCGTCGCAGGCCTCGTGCAGGAAGCCGGGGTTCTTCACCGCGGCCGTGCCGATGATGACGTAGCGCACGCCGTCGTCGAGATAGCGCTCGATGGTGGCGAGGTCGCGGATGCCGCCGCCCAGCTGGACCGGCATCTCGTCGCCGACCGCGTCGACGATGGAACGGATCGCGGCATCGTTGACCGGCTTGCCGGCGAACGCGCCGTTGAGGTCGACCAGGTGCAGGCGGCGCGCGCCCAGCTCCTTCCAGTGGCGGGCCATCGCCGCAGGGTCTTCGGAGAACACCGTGGCGCGGTCCATCTCGCCCTGTTCCAGGCGCACGCAGTGGCCGTCTTTAAGGTCGATCGCGGGAATAATTAACATGGCTGATCAGCGGGTCGTACAGGTGAAAAAATCAGGCGCAGGTCGCGCCGGACATGTCGCAGGCGGAGTCGGCCCCGCCCGGATTCCAGGTCACGAAATTGCCCAGCAGCGTCAATCCGGCATTCTGGCTCTTTTCCGGATGGAACTGCACCGCAAAGATGTTCCCCGACGCCACGGCGCAGGTGAACGGGAAGGGATAGTGCGAAAAGCCCGCGATCACGTCGGGCGTGGTCGGCTGCACGAAGTAGCTGTGGACGAAATAGAAGCGTTCCCCCTCCTCGATCCCCACCCACAGCGGGTGCGGCATCGCCTGGTGGACGTTGTTCCAGCCCATGTGCGGCACCTTGAGCTTGTCGCCCTTGATGTCGTGCATCGCCTCGTGCGGAAAACGCTGCACCGTGCCCGGCAGGATGCCGAGGCAGGGGGTGTCGCCTTCCTCGCTGTGCTCGAACAGCACCTGCATGCCCATGCAGATGCCGAGGAAAGGCTTGCTGTGGGCGGCGTCGATGATCACCTGGCGCAGGCCGCGCGCGTCGATCTCGCGCAGGCAATCGGGCGCCGCGCCCTGCCCCGGGAACACCACGCGACCGGCTTCGGCGATCACCTTGGGATCGGAGGTCACCACCACGCTGGCGGCGGGCGCCACGTGCTCGATCGCCTTCGACACCGAGCGCAGGTTGCCCATGCCGTAGTCGATGACTGCGATGTCGACGCTCACAGCGCACCCTTCGTCGAAGGCAGCACGTCGCCCATGCGCGGGTCGGCCTCCACCGCCATGCGCAGCGCGCGGCCGAAGGCCTTGAAGATCGTCTCGGCCTGGTGGTGAGCGTTGATGCCGCGCAGGTTGTCGATATGCAGCGTGACCCCGGCGTGGTTGACGAAGCCGCGGAAGAATTCGAGGAACAGGTCGACGTCGAATTCGCCGATGCGCGCGCGCGTGTAGTCGACGTGGTATTCGAGTCCGGGGCGGCCCGACAGGTCGACCACCACGCGCGACAGCGCCTCGTCGAGCGGCACGTAGGCGTGGCCGTAGCGGCGGATGCCCTTCTTGTCGCCGAGCGCCCTGGCGAAGGCCTGGCCAAACGTAATACCCGTGTCCTCGACCGTATGGTGGGCGTCGATGTGCAGGTCGCCCTGGGCCGCGATGTCGAGGTCGATCAGGCCGTGGCGCGCGATCTGGTCGAGCATGTGGTCGAGGAAGGGCACGCCGGTCGCGAGCTTGGAAACGCCGGTGCCGTCGAGGTTGAGGCTGACCGTGATCTGGGTTTCTAGGGTGTTGCGGCTGACTTGTGCGGTGCGCATGACGTCGGAAATTAAGGCTTTAGGGGATTCTAGCAGGCGACTATTGTTTTCAGCACAGCGCCTTCAACGCGGCGAGCAGCGCGTCGCACTGTTCGTCGGTTCCGACCGTGATGCGCAGGAACGGGGCGATCCGCGCCGGGTTCCTGAAGTGGCGCACGATGATGCTGCGCTCGCGCAGGCGAGCAGCCAGCTCGGCGCCGTCGTGCACCGGATGGCGCGCGAAGATGAAATTGGCCGCGGACGGCAGCACCTCGAAGCCCATGCCTTCCATTTCGCTTACCAGCCGGGTGCGGGTCGCCACGACCTTCGCGCAAATCGACTCGAAATACGCATGGTCCTGCATCGAGGCCAGCGCGCCGGCCTGGGCGAAGCGGTCGAGCGGATACGAGTTGAAGCTGTCCTTGACCCGGACCAGCGCCTCGATCAGGTGCGCCTGGCCGATCGCGTAGCCGACGCGCAGGCCGGCCAGCGCGTGCGACTTCGACAGCGTGCGCACGACCAGCAGTTGCGGATGGCGCGCGACCAGTCCCACCGCCGATTCGCCGCCGAAGTCGATGTAGGCCTCGTCGATCACCACTACCGAATCCCGGTTGCCGGCCAGCAGGCGCTCGATCTCGGCGAGCGCGAGCAGGCGCCCGGTCGGCGCATTGGGATTGGGGAAGATCACCCCGCCGTTGGGCGCCAGATAGTCGTCGACGCGGATTTCGAAGCCGTCGGTGAGCGGAACCGTGCGGTGCGCGATCTCGTAAAGCCCGCAGTAGACCGGATAGAAGCTGTAGGTGATGTCGGGGAACAGGATCGGACGCTCGTGCTTGAGAAGCGCCAGGAAGACGTGTGCCAGCACCTCGTCGGAGCCGTTGCCGACGAACACCTGATCCGCCGTCACGCCGTGATACGCGGCGATGCCTTCGCGCAAACGGTCCGAGTTGGGATCGGGATACAGGCGCAGCGTCTCGGCGGCCTCGGCGCGCAGCGCGTCGAGCACCTTCGGGCTGGGCGCGTAGGGATTCTCGTTGGTGTTGAGCTTGACCAGGTTGGCGAGCTTGGGCTGCTCGCCCGGCACGTAGGGCGTCAGGCCGTGGACCACGGCGCTCCAGTACCGGCTCATCGGAACGACCGGCTCACTTGTGCTTCAGCCGGTATTCGGCCGAACGCGCGTGCGCCTGCAGGCCTTCGCCGTAGGCGAGCGTCGCGGCGATCCGTCCCAGCGTCTGCGCCCCGGCTTCCGAGACGTGGATCAGGCTGCTGCGCTTCTGGAAGTCGTACACGCCGAGCGGCGACGAGAAGCGCGCGGTGCGCGAGGTCGGCAGCACATGGTTGGGGCCGGCGCAGTAGTCGCCGAGCGACTCGCAGGTGTTCTTGCCCATGAAGATCGCGCCCGCGTGGCGCAGCTTCGGCAGCATCGAATCGGGGTCGGCGACCGAGAGCTCGAGGTGCTCGGGCGCGATGAAGTTCGAGATCGCCGCCGCGTCGTCGAGGTCGCGCGTCTTGATCAGTGCGCCGCGGTTGGTGAGCGAGGTGCGGATCACCTCGCTGCGCGGCATCTCGGCGATCAGCGTGTCGATCGCGGCCGCGACCGCGTCGAGGTAGGCCGCGTCGGGCGACAGCAGGATCGACTGCGCCATCTCGTCGTGCTCGGCCTGCGAGAACAGATCCATCGCGACCCACTCGGCGGGCGTGGCGCCGTCGGCGATCACCAGGATTTCCGAGGGCCCCGCGATCATGTCGATGCCGACGGTGCCGAACACGCGGCGCTTGGCGGCGGCGACGTAGGCGTTGCCGGGGCCGACGATCTTGTCGACCTGGGGCACGGTCGCGGTGCCGTAGGCGAGCGCGGCCACCGCCTGCGCGCCGCCGATGGTGAACACGCGATCGACGCCGGCGATCGCGGCAGCGGCCAGCACCAGCTGGTTCTGCTCGCCGCCCGGTGTCGGCACGACCATGATCAGTTCGCCCACGCCCGCCACCTTGGCCGGGATCGCGTTCATCAGCACCGACGACGGATACGCCGCCTTGCCGCCCGGCACGTAGAGGCCGACGCGATCGAGCGGGGTCACCTGCTGCCCCAGCACGGTGCCGTCGTCCTCGGTGTAGGTCCACGAGCCCTGCACCTGCTTCTCGTGGTAGCGGCGCACGCGGTCTGCCGCGGCTTCGAGCGCCTGGCGGGTGTCGGCGGGCAGCCCCTCCAACGCGGCCTGCAACTGCGCGGGGGTCAGCTCCAGGCTGGCCAGCGAGGCTGCGGGAAGGCGGTCGAAGCGCTCGGTGTATTCGAGCACTGCCGCGTCGCCGCGCGTCCTGACGTCGTGCAGGATCGCGGCCACCGTCTGTTCGATGGCGGCGTCGGCAGCGTCATCGAACTGCAACAGGCGGGCGAGACGGGCCTGGAAATCAGGCTGCGCGCTATCGAGGCGGGTGAGCGTAACCAAGGGACTCCTGCTTGCGGACACGTGAATGTAGGGAATGCGCGGATTGTACCGTTTTTTGGGGCATCGCCGCGTCCGGGGCGGCGTTCCCGGGCAAAAAGTCATACCGATTCCGGATATTAGACAAAGTCCAGATCCGTGTTTATTATGTTGAAACATATGGATTACACGCGCGACAACATGGCCGGGCTGCTGCGCAGCCACGACATCAATCCGACCCACCAGCGGATCGAGATCGCGCACGCGCTGTTTTCGCGTCAGGAGCACCTGTCGGCCGACCAGGTCATGGCGATCGTCAACACGCGCCACTCAGAGACCTCCAAGGCCACCGTCTACAACACGCTCAAGCTCTTCCTCGAAAAGGGCCTGGTGCGCGAGGTCATCGTCGATCCGAGCAAGGTGTTCTACGACCCCAACACCAGCCCGCACCACCACCTCTACGAGGTCGACAGCGGCAAGCTGTCGGACATCGATGCCGGCCACGTGCAGATCTCCGGCCTGCCCCCGCTTCCCGAGGGCATGGTGACCGAGGGCATCGACCTCATCGTGCGCGTCCGCCGCAACGGCTGACGCCCTGCCCGCTGCCGATGAAGCGGGTCCACATCGCCCCCACCCTGCTGGACGCCCAGCTCGCCGCGGACGCCCTTTCCAGCCTCGGCATCGCCACCCACATTTTCAACGCCAACGCCGCCGGCGCGCTGGGCGAGGTTCCCTTCATGCAGGCGCAGCCCGAGGTCTGGGTCGAGGACGACGCCCAGGCGGCGCGCGCGCGCGAGGCACTCGCCGGGCTGCTCGACGCGCCGGCGCGCGCAGAGAAGGTCTGCCCGCGCTGCGGCGAAGTCAATCCGGGGAATTTCCTGAGCTGCTGGCAGTGCGGCGGCGCACTGGCCGCCTGAGACGCGTCCTATTTGCGCTCGTCGAGGTGAAGCTGGTACTGGCGCGCGAAGATCCGCTCGAGTTCGTCGATCGCCTCGTGCGCCGGCACGCCGTGGATGAGGTGGCGCGTCATCTGCGCCGACGCCTCGTGGAAGATCTTGTTGCGCTCCAGCATCGGATAGGTCTGCATCAGGCGCTGGATCGCCTTGACGACGTTTTCCTTTGCGGGCCGCGGGATCGGCAGCGGTTCTGCCGGCGGCGCCGCAGCCGTCTCGGCCCCCTCCTTGCCGGCGAGAAACTCGGCGTAGTCGAGCAGGGCCTGCTGGCGCGCTTCCGAAAGCGAGCGGAAGACCGACAGCAGACGCTTGCTGTCGCGCATCAGCGGGCGCGCCCCTTGGTCGGGCGCTTCAGCGGCGTGACGTCGACGTTGCACTGCTGGAACTTGTTCTCGACGAAGCTGATGAACGCGTCGAGCAGCTTGCTGCGGAATTTCTCGGGCGCGTAGACCATCGACAGCTCGCGCGTCAGCCGCGGGTTCAGCGGCACCGCGACCAGCGTGCCGAGCTGGATTTCCTTGGTGACGGTGGAGGCCGACATGATGGCGACGCCGAGGTTGGCCTCGACCGCGCCCTTGATCGCCTCGCGGCTGCCGAGCTCCATTTCGATGTGCAGGTCGTCGGGATTGACGCCGTTGCCCTTGAAGAAGTCGTCGACCACCTCGCGCGTGCCCGAGCCGAGCTCGCGCGACACGTAGGGCTGCTCGGCGATCTCCTGGGCGTTCACGCTCGAGCGCGACGCCAGCGTGTTGTGCGGCGAGCAGATCATCACTAGTTCGTCCTCGCAGCACGCCAGCGTGGTGAGGGTGGGGTTGTGCGAAGGCGCCTCGATCAGGCCGACGTCGAGCGAATGGTCGGCGACCTTGGCCGCGACGGTTTCCGAGTTGGCGACGGTGAGGCGCGCCTGCACCTGCGGGAAGCGCTCCTTGAATTCGCCGAGGATGCGCGGCAGTTGGTATTCGGCGATGGTGGTCGACGCGCCGATCATCAGGGGGCCGGTCACCTGGCCGGTGAGTTCGCCGACGCGCGCCTCCATCTCGGCGGTCAGCGACAGGATGCGGTCGGCGTAGCCCAGCACGAGGTCGCCCGCCGGCGTCAGCGAGATCTTGCCATGGCTGCGCTCGAACAGGCGGGTGTTGAAATGCTCTTCGAGCTGCTTGACCTGGAACGTCACCGCAGGCTGCGTCATGTAAAGGATATCCGCAGCTTTGGTGAAGCTGAGCTGCTTGGCGACAGTGTAGAATACTTGCAGTCTGCGGTCGGCCATTAAACCCCGTCCCTGGGTCAGAAAAGTTTTTTATTCAATCACAATCCCGCCCGTGTTGAAACATTCCGATCGCCAGAGCGTTGTATTCGCTGAATTTCCTGCGGCGGTCGGGTCCCGGCCCCGCGCACTCCCCCGCCGACCGTAACCGGGCGTTCCCTTGAACCGCGCGTTCTACACCATTCTGCTGGCGCAGTTCCTGTCCGCACTGGCCGACAACGCGCTGCTGTTCGCCGCGATCGGCCTGCTGGTGTTCTTCTCGGCGCCGGAATGGCACTCGCCGCTGCTGCAGACGGTGTTCGTCATCGCCTACATCGTGCTGGCGCCGCTGGTGGGTCCCTTCGCCGACGCCCTGCCCAAGGGCCGCGTCATGCTGATCGCCAACACGGTGAAGTTCGGCGGCTGCCTCGTCATGCTCGCCGGCCTGCATCCGCTGCTGGCCTACGCCATCGTCGGCATCGGCGCGGCGATGTACTCGCCGGCGAAGTACGGCATCCTCACCGAGCTGCTGCCGCCGGAAAAGCTCGTCGTCGCCAACAGCTGGATGGAGGGCACCACGGTCGCCGCCATCGTGCTCGGCGCCATCATCGGCGGCGCGCTGATCAACCCGGAGCTGGCCGAGGCCATCCTCGGCGGCGTGGGGCTGACGTCCATCGTCATCGCGCCCAAGTTCGCCATCGTCGTCATCACGAGCCTGTATCTCGGCGCGGCGATCGTCAACCTGTTCATCCCCCTTCTGCCGATCGACCACAAGCTCCCCAGCAAGTCGCCGCTGTTCGTGCTGCACGACTTCTGGCACAGCTTCAGGCTGCTGTGGCGCGACCCGCTCGGCCAGGTCTCGCTCGCCGTCACCACGCTGTTCTGGGGGGTCGGCGCCACCCTGCGCCTGCTGATCATCGCGTGGGCCGCGCTCAACCTGAAATACGGCCTCGACCAGGCGACCCAGCTGACCGCCGCGACCGCCCTCGGCATCGCCATCGGTTCGGTGCTCGCCGGCAAGTTCGTGCGCCTGCAGGGCGCCATCGGCGTGCTGCCCGCCGGCATCCTCCTGGGATTCGTGCCGATCGCGCTGATCTGGGTGGAAAGCCTCGTGCCCGCCGTCACGCTGCTGCTGCTGGCGGGCGTCCTCGCGGGCTATTTCGTGGTGCCGATGAACGCGCTACTGCAGCACCGCGGGCATCTGCTGATGGGCGCCGGCCACTCGATCGCCCAGCAGAACTTCAACGAGAACATCAGCATCCTGGTGCTGACCGGCACCTACGCGTTGATGATGCGCGCCGAATGGCACATCCACACGATCATCGTCGTGTTCGGCCTGTTCATCAGCAGCGTGATGACGGCGATCTGGCTGCGGCACCGCAACGACGTGGTGCACTGACGGCTAGGGACGGAACGCGGGCGGGCGGCGGGTGCGCCCGGTGTCAGTCAAGCCGGGGCGGCACGCGGCTCACGCGCGGCCGGCAAGGTATCGAGCAGGCGGTCGACCAGCCGCCACACGACCAGCGCTCCCAGCGCGCCGACGTAGCCATCGAGCGCGTAATGCCAGCCGAGGTGGACGGATCCGATCATGATCACGCCGGCGTAAAGGGTGAGCGCGATGCCGGCCCGCCTCGAGTGGCGCCAGCCGAACAGCGCGAGCAGCACCGCGGTCGCCACGTGCATGCTGGGCATGGCGGAAATGCCGCTGCCGATTCCGGCGCTGTTCGCCTGGTAGTTGTCCCACAGCAGCTTCTGCACGTCGAGCGCCCAGATCGGGACCTGCTCGTTCGCCTCCCGCAGATAGGCCATGAGCGGAGCGTACGGCCCGCTCTCCTGCGAAAAGCTGGGGAAGTAGCACGGCCCCATCGACGACAGCCAGATGGCGCCGCCGGTGCCCAGCACGATCCAGGTCACCACGAAGCTCAGCAGGAACTGCATCCGCAGGCGGCGATCCTTCAGGGCGAACGCCTGCAGGACCAGGATCGCGTACATCACGAAGAACCAGAGGTTGTAGAGGACATTGATCGCCCCGGTGATCAGCGGATAGCCGAGCAAAGGATGCAGCAGTTCCCAGGGATGCGTGCCGCCGTGAATCAGGCTGTCCCACTCTGTCAGCGCGGCGTCCCAGACATACGGCTGGATGACGGGAATGGCCGTCTTGAAGAAGGTGAAGGCCGAGGCAAAGACGGGAAGGAGCAGGACGACCGGGAGGGCGAACAGGACTCTTTCGCGAGTCAGATTTTGCCTGAGGCTGGCAATCAGATACGCGATGAGGCGTCTGGGCCGCACGAACACCATGACGGACATCGCATGCCAGCACAGCGCCAGGGCGAGTGGCACCAGCAGGGGCACCGCGTACCCGAGCAGGTTCGGCAGCAACTTGTTGGGCAAGCCATAGAAATCCGCGACACCCAGCGCGGCAAGCCAGTAGGCAGCGACCAACCCGATTAGCAGCGCATGCTCGCGCAGAATCCAGCGCAGATCTCCCAGCGAAAAACGCTGGATGGGTGCTGCGAGGACATTGGCAATGGAGGGAGGCATGGTTCGGCGTGAGCCGGATCAGATTCGGCGGGGGCTGGTGTGGCCGCAGCGCAAGCCGCCCACGCCAGCCCGAGATCGGCGGCTCGCGCTCAAAGGCCGCCCGCCGCGTCCGCCTGCGCCAGCTTGACGCCTTCGAGCCAGGGCGACCAGGCGGCCAGGTCGTGCTTGATGTCGTGGCCCAGCACCAGGCGCACCCCGGTGTGCAGCCCGGGCGACTCGACATAGGCCACCTTCCCCGGCAGCTGGTCGCCCACGCGGATCGCGTCGGCCTTGTGCCCGGTGCGGTATTCGATGCGGGTGACGGCCTTGTCGAACGGCCGCAGGTCGTAGACGCCCGCGGTCCGGAAGCCGCGTCCGGCGAGAAAATCCGCCACCTTGCGCGCCATCCCCTTCACCCCGTTGCCGTTCGCGACGGCCAGCGGCAGGCCGTTCGCGCCAGCCGGCACGGTGCCGGCGGGTGCCGCGAGCGTCCAGCCATCCGGGGCCTGCCGAAGATCCTTGCCGAGCACCAGCCGGATCTTCGCCTGCCCCGCGAGCCCGGCGACTTCGGACAACGCCACCGGCCGCGGCAGCAGCGCGCCCAGGCGGCGTGCCTGCTCGGCCTCGCCGGGCGCGTACTCGATGCGCGTCCGCGCCTCGTCGAACCGCGGCTGGTTGCCCGCGCCGAGCGTCGGATATCCCTTCGCCGCGAGATAGCGCGTCACGCTGTTCGCCAGGCCCTTCACCCCGTTGCCGTTCATCACCTCGAGCGCCACGGCCCCGGCCGCGACAGGCGCAGCCGGGCTGGCCGCGACCGCCTGAAGCGGTGCATCCTGCACCGGAACCGGGGCGGCTGCCGGCCGCGAGGAAACGGTCTGCGGCGCTTGCGCCGGCATGTGCAACGCGAACACCTGCGGCGCCACTTCGCTGAGGGCGAGCACGCGTGCGGTGACGGGGGCCGGCACCACCGCAGTCGCCGCGACCGGAGTCGACGCCGTGGCAGAGGGGGCAGACGGTGCACGCAATGCATAGACCTGCGGGGCCACCGCCTCCAGCGCGTCGGCGGCCGGCTCCGCGCGGGCCACGTCATCGGCAGCCTCGGGTCGGGCATCGGCGACCGGGGCCGGCTCATTCGCCGCGTCCTTCATCGCGAGGCGCAGGTTGTCGCGCGCCCGTTCGTTCATCGGATCGAGCTTCAGCGCGGCGCGATAGGCCTGCATCGCTCCGTCGCGCTCGCCGCGCAGCCAGTGGATGTAGCCCAGATTGTTCTGCGCGGTGACCGATGCCGGATCGAGCGAGGCCGCGGCAACGAGCAGGCGGAGCGCCGCGTCGTGGTCGCCGAGGCTGGCGTAGGCCACGCCCATGCCGGTCAGCGCGTCGACGTGGCGCGGCTGCAGCGACAAGGCCTGGCGGTAGGCGTCGAGCGCCTGCGCGTAGCGGGCCTGCCCGTGGTAGTAGCGCCCCAGCTGGTAGAGCGCCTGCGGGTTGTTCTGGCCGTGCGTCACGCGCTGCAGCGCCTGCACCGGCAACGCGTCTCCATTCACGGCGGTCTGGCTTGACGCACATCCGGCGGCAAGGAACACCGCGGACATGGCCAGCGTCAGCGTCTTGAGTCTCGGCATCACACCCTCCCTTTTTCAGTTTCCGCCCATGGTCGGCAACAGCACGCGATAGATGCTGATGAAGGCCGGCCCCAACAGCACCAGCAGCATCGACGGGAAAATGCAGAAGATCAGCGGGAACAGCAGTTTTACCGGGATCTTCGCCGCCGCCTCCTCGGCGCGCTGCCGGCGCTTGGTGCGCAGCGAGTCGGCGTGGACCCGCAGCGAGTCGGCGATGCTGGTGCCGAAGCGGTCGGCCTGAACCAGCATGGTCACCAGCAGGTCGACCTCCTCCACCCCGGTACGCAGGGCGAGGTTGCGCAGCGCGCGCTCGCGCGTCGCGCCGGCGCGCAATTCGAGCCCGACCAGATGCATCTCGTCCGCGAGAATCTCGCTCTTCAGGCGGATTTCCTGCGCCACCCGCGCGATGGCGGCGTCCATGCCGAGACCGGCCTCGACGCAGATCATCATCAGGTCGATGGCATCGGGCAGGTTCTCGAACACCTCGCGCTTGCGGACGAAGATGCGCCGCGCCAGATAGGCGTTGGGCAGGTAGTAGCCGGCGCCGGCGAGCGCGAAGATCCAGAGCATCATGGTCTGGTTCTCCAGAGGCACCGAGCGCACCCCCGAATACAGCATGAAGAGCACCGGCAGCAGGAAGGTCAGCAGGGTCTTGACCCCGTAGAACACCTGCGGCGCGTTGTCGCCCCGGAAGCCCGCATGGATGAAGCGCTGGCGCTGCGGCGAGGTTTCCCAGCCCTCGCTCGGCAGCGAGAGCCTGCCGGCCGGCCCGAGGATGTCGACGACCTTCTGCTGCCAGTGCGGCATCTCGATCCGCCCCGGTGCGCCCTCGATCGCCAGTTCCTTGCCCTGTCCGGAGAGGCGCATCAGCCGGTCGCGCACCGGGCGCGCGCTGAAGAGGGCGGTCACGCCGAGCGTCGCGAGCACCACCGCGACGAAGACCACCACCAGGAAGAAGATCTGCTGTCCGTTCATCGTGTCCACCTATACCCTGATCTTGATGATCTGGCGCATCCAGACGATGCCGAACAGCATCAGGAGGCCCGCCGCGTAAATCATCTTCAGCCCCGCCGGGTCCTCGTAGAGCACCGCGAGGAACTTCGGATGCACGACGTAGATCACCGCCGCCAGCGCGAACGGCAGCAACGTCAGGATCCACGCCGACAGCTTGCCTTCGGCCGACAGCACGCGGATGTGCCCGATCAGCTTGAAGCGCTCGCGCATCAGCTTCGCCAGGTTGTCGAGCAGCTCGGCGAGGTTGCCGCCGGTCTCGCGCTGGATCAGCACCGCGATCACGAAGTAGCGCAGGTCCGCGCTGGCGATCCGCGTCGTCATGTTCATCAGCGCGTCCTGCATCGGGATGCCGTAGTTGACCTCGTCGAAGGTCGTCCTGAATTCCCCTGCGATCGGCCGGGGTCCCTCGGTCGCCACCATTTCCAGAGAACTCGGGAACGAATGGCCCGCGCGCAGCGCCCGCGACATCAGCTCCAGCGCGTCCGGCAGCTGCGACTCGATGGTGTGGATCCGCTTGTTGCGCGCGTTCAGGACATACACGTAGGGCAGCGTTGCCGCAGCGGCCATCGCAAGCACGATGAACAGCCAGTAGAAGTGCAGCACCAGGCCGACGACCAGCGCCGCAACCACGAGCAGCAGCGTGAGCCCGAGGAACTTGGCGACCGACCAGTCGAGCCCCGACTGCACCAGCAGGCGGTCGACGTGCTGTATCCGCGGAACCCGCAGCAGCAGGCGCTCCATCTCCGGCGCCTCGGCGAGCAGGCGCTGCTTGACGATGCTCGACTCCGCGCTCCGCGCGCTGCCCGCCGACATCGCCTGCAGGCGGTGCTGGATGCGCTTGGCCTCCGGCCCCATGCTGGAATTCCACGCCGAGTAGCCGGCCTCGAGCAGCAGCACCACCGCGAAGAAGGCGCTCACCAGGAAGATCAGATACAGGTAGTCCATGGCCTGTCCTATTCGTAGGTGCGGGTGGGATCGAAGTATTCGTCCGGCACGTCGATGCCGAAGACCTTCAGCCGCTGCACGAACTTGGGACGAATCCCGGTCGCGCGGAAATGCCCGAGCACCGTGCCGTCCGAAGCCATCCCGGTTTTCTCGTAGGCGAAGATCTCCTGCATGGTGATGATGTCGCCCTCCATCCCGGTGAGCTCCTGGATGCTCATGATCTTGCGCTTGCCGTCGGGCATGCGAGACGCCTGGATCACCACGGTGATGGCCGAGCTGATCTGCTGGCGCATCGCCTTCGGCGGCAGCGTGAGCCCGCCCATGCCGATCATGTTCTCCATCCGGGTGAGCGCATCGCGCGGCGTGTTGGCGTGGATCGTCGTCATCGAGCCGTCGTGGCCGGTGTTCATCGCCTGCAGCATGTCGAGCACCTCGGCGCCGCGCACCTCGCCGATGACGATGCGGTCGGGCCGCATCCGCAGGCTGTTGCGCACCAGGGCGCGCTGGGTGATCTCGCCCTTGCCCTCGATGTTGGGCGGACGTGTCTCGAGGCGCACCACGTGGGGCTGTTGCATCTGCAGTTCGGCCGCATCCTCGATCGTCACCACCCGCTCGCCGACCGGGATGTTGGCGGAGAGGACATTCAGCAGCGTCGTCTTGCCGGAGCCGGTGCCGCCGGAGATCAGGATGTTGACCTTGGCCTTCACCAGGCCGGCGAGGATGTCCGCCATCTGCGGCGTCAGTGTCTTGAGCCGGATCAGGTCGTCGACCTTGAGCGGCACCACCGCGAAGCGGCGGATCGACAGCAGCGGGCCGTCGAGCGCCAGCGGCGGGATGATCGCGTTGACCCGCGAGCCGTCCGGCAGGCGCGCGTCGACCATCGGGCTCGACTCGTCCACCCGGCGACCCATGCGCGACACGATGCGGTCGATGATCTTCATCAGGTGCGCGTTGCTGCCGAAGCGCACGTCGGTCAGCTCGAGCTTGCCGAAGCGCTCGACGTACACCTGCTTGTAGGTGTTGACCAGGATGTCGGAAATCGTGTGGTCAGCCAGCAGCGGCTCGAGCGGGCCGAGGCCCAGCACCTCGTTCTGGATGTCGACGACGATGCGCTTGCGCTCGTTGTCGTTGAGCGCGACGCCGTCCTCGACGAGCAGCCGCTCGACCAGCAGCCGCAGCTCCTCGCGCACCCGCTCCTCGGGGATCGACTCGAGCGCCGCGAGGTCGATGCGGTCGAGCAGCTTGCTGTGGATGCTGACCTTCAGTTCGTAGTAGGCCGAGGCGTCGTGCTCCTCCGGCTGCGCGCCGGCCGGTACAGCCGGCTCCGGGTTGGAGCGGCGGATCTGTTCCAGGCGATCGCGGAGCGACGAGGCCTCCTTTTTCTGGTCGATCACTGCGTCATTCATCGCTCATCCTCCCCTGAAAATGTCCCGCAGCCAGCTGCCTGATTTCGCGGGTGTCTCGACCGTCTCGGCAAGCTCGACGAGCGCCCTCGCGACCGGATCACGGGGCGCGAGTTTCAGCAGCGGAACGCCCTGGTTGACCGACGCGGCCACCGCGCGGTAGCTGTTCGGAATGATCTTGGCGACCTTCTGCCCCAGCACACGCTCGGCGTCCTGGATCGTGATGTCGCCGCCCTTCTCGTGGCGGTTGACCACCAGGCTGATCTTGTCTCGGCTGTAGCCCAGCGAGGTCAGCGCATGGATCAGGCGCTTGCAGTCGCGGATGAACGGCAGCGTCAGCTGGATCACCAGGTAGATCGTCTCCGACTTGTCGAGCGCCCGCAGGCTCAGGGCATCGAGCGAGCGCCCGAGGTCGAGCACGACGTAGTCGTAGTGGCTCGCCGCGACCGAGAGCAGCGTGTCGAGGTGCTCCGGCTTGATCAGGCCCGCCTCGGCGAGATTCTCCGGCGCCGCCAGCACGTGGCAGTCGGGCGTGACGTGGATCATGCTCGATGCCAGCAGGGCGCTGTCGAGGCGGCGGATCTGCCTGACGACGTCCGACAGCGTGGTCTGCGGTGCCTGGTCGGACAGGAACAGCGCGCCGTCGCCGAACTGCAGGTTGAGATCGATCAGCGCCACCCGCTTGCCGTCCTGCGCCGCCAGCGCATAGGCGAAATTGCTCGCCAGGAAGGTCGCGCCGCTGCCGCCCTTGCAGGCGATCCAGGACATCACCCGCCCGGCCTTGCGCGGCGTCTTGCTGAGGTCGAGGCGCTGGCGCACCCGCTCGAGCGCGGTCAGCAGCGCGTGCGGCTCGGGCGGTGCCGGCAGCAGTTCGCGCACGCCGATGCGCATCGCGTCGCGCATCAGCTCAGCGCTCGGATCCGGGCACAGCAGGATCACCGTCATCGCCGGGTAGCGCGCCGTCGTCGACTCCAGCACGCCGAGCGCCGCCGAATGCTCGCAGCGGCTGTCGACGACCAGCACGTCGGGGCGCTCCTGTTCGGCCAGCGGCGCCGCGATCTCGAGCTCGCCTTCGGTGCCGGTGATCGCCACCGCACCGTCCCACGCGGAGATCATCTTGCGCAGCGACTCGAGGCTCTCCGGGCTGTAGCTCAGCATTGCCACCTTCAAGATCCTGCTCTCCTTCAGTTCAAAGTCATCGCGCTTCATCGGTTCCACCTCTCGACTTCAGGAACACACGGGGTTGGAACGCCCCTCTATGGAATTCAGCATGCTCTCCCGCGGCAGGGTCGTCGTGAAAGGCGGCACCATCAGCGTCGCGGCCGAGACCGGAATCAGCGTGGTCACCGGCACGTTCTGGATGCGCACGCTGACCTGCTGGCAGCTCGCCACCGTGCAGCCGCTCGGCAGATAGTTGACCGACACGTTCGCTGCGGTCAGGGCCGGCATGATCTTCTGCATGCGGGCGAGAATGGCCGGATCGTCCTTCGGGCACACCACCGCGACGCGAGCGCCGTAGCGCGTCGCCTCCGCCGCGGCGTTCCAGGTGAACAGCACGCGTCCCATTTCGACGATGCCGATCAGCAGCATGAAGAACACGATCGCCACCAGCGCGAACTCCACCGCTGCCGCGCCGCGCTGGGATTTCCGCAGGGAACGCAACGGCTTCATAGCGCCTGCCTCATGGTGTTGCTGATGTCGCCGAAGGTGATGTCCGGCGCGCCGATGCTGAGCCCGGCCAGCGGAAAATTGATCAGTGACTCGAACTGGTAGCCGCTGATCGTGACGGTCACCAGATTCACCGCCACGCTTCCCGTCGGCACCAGCGCATGGGTGCCGGCGCAATTGGTCGCGTCGCAGATCTCGACCTTGTCGGCGGTCAGTCCCGGCGCCAGCAAGGGAGCGTTGCAGGTCAGGTCGCCACGCGTCGCCAGGCAGCGCGCCTCGGTCCAGCCGTTACCCGGCGCCACGGTGGTGAGGTAGCGGGTCGCATCGCGCGTGGCCTTGACCAGCGTGTTGTACTGGTAGATGGCGCGGCCATACTCGGTCAGGCCGAACAGCATCAGCGTCAGCGGAATGATCAGCAGGCCGAACTCGACCGCCGCCACGCCGCGCTGGCGCTTCGGGGAAGGAAGGCCCGCCCTGCTCATTGCACCAGCACCGGCACCAGCGGTCCCGCAGTACCACCTGCGAGACCGAAGGAAGAACACGGCGACCCCGGTGCGTTCGGCTCGCCAAGGTACTCCATGACCACGTCGTCGGGCCCCTTGATCGGGTTCAGCATGAGGATGCACGCATAGCCCTGCAGCGCGACGGTCTGCGGATTGGTTCCGGCGAGCGCCTGGCAGTCGACCACGGGCGCGAGCACGACGCGGCGCTGCGAGCCGTACTGCGCGAGCGTGCCGGGCGGGGCGACCGCATACGCGCTGATGCCGTTGATGCCCGACGGGTTCGAGCTCTGGTAGGCCGTGTTGGCGATCTTGGCCGACTGGTAGTTGGCGGTGGTGCCAGCCGGGTGCGTGCCCGCATAGGCATTCTCCGGCGCCGGGTTGGGCCACGTCGTCTCGGTCGCCCCGCCGACGCCGACTTGCGTGTAGGCGATGCCGGTGAAGTCCGGCGGAGAATTGGTCACGTTGTAGGCCCCCTTGTAGAGGCCAAAGCGCGTGTTCCAGGCGTCGGCCGCCGCCGAGATCTGGCCTTGCTGGCCCACCTGGGCACCGACCGGCGGCAGTTCGCACTGGCCGGGGCCGGAGAGCAGATCCTTGATCTCGTTGGCGCCGCCGCCTCCAGGGTTGAAGTCGATCCAGTTGTAGCTTCCGGTCGTGCCCGGCGTGCCGGACGAGAACTTGCCCGAGTACCACTGCCCGACCACCAGGCCAAAAGAGGGCGCAGAGCCGCCGGGCATCTGGCAGAGGCCGATGGGAACCGCGCAGGTCGATTGCGAGGGCGCGAGGGTGGCGACGGCGTAGGCGCTGACCGTCTGGTCGCCGAAGCCACGCACGCCCATGAACCACATGCCGATGTCGTTGCGCCTCGCCTCGCACATCACGTACCGCGCCGTGGCGGGGTCGGCGTTCGCGCTGATCTTGTAGTCGGCGTTCGGGCTGAGATGCTCGCTGTAGCGGATGTCCGCCGCGGCGATCACCACATCGTCCTTCTGGAATCCCCTCTGGTTCTTCCCTCCAACGAAGGCTCCCGCGGCGTCGGCGCGGACCAGCGCGTCGGCGGTGCCGTCGAGCTCGCGGGCGGCCGCCAGCGCGCAGGCGTCGGCGGCGTTCTGCAGTTCGGTCTTGTTGACGAACATCTGCCCCATGTCGAGCGCCAGGCCGATCATCCCCACCAGCACGAAGATGGCGAGGCCGACCACGACGGCGACTGCGCCGCGCTGGCGGTGGGGAGAAGGTTGATTGAAACGGCGCATGTCCCTGCCCTGTTCTTCTGGCTAATCAGTTGCCGATCAGGCCGCCGCCGATGTTGATGACGGTCGCCTTCTCCGGCGGGGCGTTCACGCTCTTGGTGTAGTTGTCGATCGCCGCGTTCGCCGCCACGCCGTCGAGCCCCGAAACCGGATCGCTGTTGAGCGAGGCGTCGGGGTTGAGCGTCTGTTGGGCCTTGGCCTGGTTCACCGCCTGGCCGAAGCTTCGGTCGAGGTTCGGCGTGGTCGAGGTGCAGGCGGCGAGGGCGGCAGCCGAAGCCGCGAGCAACAGGCTGGAAAGGGTCGTTTTCATCGTTGGCTCCTTAGCGCATCTCGAAACCGCCCGTGCCCTGCGGCGGCGTGGCGGCGGCGGTGTTGTCGGCGGGGGCGCTTCCCTCCATCTTTCCGCCCAGGAAGAACTCGCTGCGCGACGGCGGCACCGCGTTGTCCGTCGGCAGGGTGTAGTCCGGCGGCAGCGGCTTGGCGAGACGCGGCGTGACGACGAACACCAGTTCGGTCTTGTCGTCCTGGAACTCGCTGGAACGGAACAGCGCGCCGAGCACCGGGATCTCGCCCAGCACCGGGAAGCGCTTCACCGTCTGCGTCGAGTTGTTCTTGATCAGGCCGGCGATGGCGAAACTCTGGCCGTCGTTGAGTTGCACCGTGGTTTCCGCGTTGCGCACGGTGAAGCTCGGCAGAATCGAGGTCACGCCGTCGATCGTGGTGAACGGGTTGCCGGTCTGCGAGAGCTCGGACACCTCGGGTGCCACCTTGAGGTGGATGCGGCCGCCCGCCAGCACGGTCGGCGTGAACGCGAGGCGGATGCCGAATTCCTTTTCCTCCAGCGTGATGGTGTTTTCGTCGCGCGCGACCGGGATGAAGATGCGCCCGCCGGACAGGAATTTCCCGGTCTGGCCGCTCAGCGCCATGATGTTGGGCTCGGCGAGAATCCGGATCAGGCCGTCCTGCTTCTCGGCATCGATGTCCAGGAACTTGGTCGGGCTCTTGAATGCCGACAACAGCCCCGTCGAATCGGACAGGAATTCGCTGAGAATGCCGTAGGTCCAGCTGCCGTTCGTCTTGGTCGCGCCGAGCTGGGCGCCGAGCTTCTCGAGCAGGGTCTTGCTCACCTCGGCGACCTTCACTTCCAGCATCACCTGCTGCGGGGCTCGCACGTGCATCATGTTGACGATGCGCGCGCCCGCCGCGTTCACCGCGTTGCTCGCATTGCGGCCACCGGACAGGCTGACGCTGACGCCCTTGTCGGAGCCCGGCATGGTCACCTCGGACACCAGGCTGCGGTTGAACTTGCGGACGAAGGCATCGGCGATCGCCAGTACCTGGTCCATCTTCAGCGCGTCGGAGACTTCACCCTTGAGCACCACGGAATCGTAGGCCACGTCGACGGTGACGTCCGGCTCGTCGGGCAGCAGCTGCCGCATGCGCGCCTGCAGCGCGGCGGCGTCGATGTTCACGGTGATGTCGATCACGGTCGCCGTGCCGTCGCGGGTCCAGACGATCAGGTTGGTGCTGCCGATCTCCTTGCCGAGCAGGTAGGCCTCGCGCGGGTTGATCAGGTTGATGTCGGCGACCACCGGGTTGCCGACCGAGATGCGCGCGGCGGGTGCGGGCAGCCGCAGGATGGTCGACTTGCCGATGACCAGGTTCATCGGCGGCGCGATTTCGGTGTTGGCCGACGCGACCTGGCCGTTCTTCACGGTCGCCGGCGTGACGGTCTTTTCGGCGGCCGTGGCGCCGCCTGCGGCGAACAGCATGCACGCGGCGAGTAGCGTCGTGAGGCCCTGACCTTGTTTTTTCATCGTGTTCTCCCCTGTCTCTCTGTTTGCGCGCTTCAGAACGCCATCTCGGAACGGTTCAGCCCCTTGATCACCTCGACCGTCTGGCCGTTGCTCTCGGCGGCCGGCTTCGGCCTGGGTGCAACACGCTTCACCGCCGTCCTGACCGGGCGCGCAGCCGGCGCCGGCTCGCTGATGCCGTGTAGCAGTTCCTGCTTGCGGATGCCGCTGGTCTGGCTGTCCTCGGTGTCGACCTGATTTCTCAGCACCAGCGACAGATTGCCGACACTGCGGGCGAGGTCGATCTTCTCGGCCTCCTCGGGCGTCACTTCCAACGTCACGGCGTTCACCACCTTGGGCTTGGTGTCGTCGCGGCTCGCTTCCTGCGCGACGGCCAGCACCAGGATGCGCTCGAGCACGATCTTCGAGATCATGTGCTGCTCGTCGTTGCCGCGACCGCGCGCGTCGTTGGTGTTGACCATGATGTCGACGTGATTGCCGGGCAGCGCGAAGCCGGCGACGCCGACGACCTCGTTGACCTTGACGGTGATCGCGCGCTTGCCCTCGGCGATGACCGCCGACAGGCCGCCCTTCGTCCCCTTCGGCGCGAGCTTGGATTCGAGCACGGGCTCGCCGCGGGTCAGCGTCGTTTTCACGACGCGGTCGCCGAGCTCGGCAGGATCACTGATGGCCCCCGTCGGCAGGCTGCCCGACGGCCATTCGACCGTGGTCAGCATGTCGGGCGTCAGCGGACTGCCCAGCTGGATGTCGCGCGTGGCGACGACCACCCGGTTGGTGGCGATGTCGGCCTGGCGCCCCAGCCATTGCGCGGCGAGCGTCACCGCCATGGCGCCCAGCAGCACCGCGACGACCAGCATGACCATTGCTCGTGTGTTCTTCATAACGCTTTCCCCTCTGACCTCAGTTCCGCACGAAATAGTTGTTCCACGCCCAGTCCAGCAGCGACTCGCTCATCTCGGGGCGCAGGCTGCGGAAGCGCGCCTGGTCCCGCAACTGCCCGAGCAGGTCGCGCGGCGAACATGCCAGCAGCGGTCGCCCTTCCTGCTCGTGTCTATGCAATACGTATGCCAGCCCCTCGGCCGTGAACGGGATGCCCAGCCGCTCGCACTCCTGCCTGAAGATGCCCTCGTAGTCGGACGCGTCGATCGGACCGACGTAGATCTTGTAGCCGAGGCGGCGCAGGAAGGCTTCGTCCGCCAGCGCACTCGGCTGCAGGTTGGTGCTGAACACCAGGTTGACGTCGAACGGCACCTGGAACTTGTTGCCGGTATGCAGCGCCAGGTAGTCGACCTGGCGGTCCATCGGCACGATCCAGCGGTTCATGATCGCGCGCGGCTCGGCCAGCTGGCGGCCGAGGTCGTCGATGATCAGGAGGCCGTTGTTGGCCTTGACCTGGGGCGGCGCGTTGTAATAGCGGGCCTCGGGATCGAACTGCAGGTCGAGCATCGGCAGCGAGAGCTCGCCGCCGCACAGCACCACCGGCCGCGCGCACGCGACCCAGCGGGCGTCGGTGTAGGCGCGACGCTCGAGCTGGCTGTGCGGGGCACGGCCGTCGGCCTGCTGCGTGTGCACCAGCGGGTCGTAGACCTGGATGACTTCGCCGTCGACCAGGATCGCGTGAGGAATGTAGATGTCGCCGGGCAGCAGGCCGATCAGCCGCTCTGCGACATAGGTCTTGCCGGCGCCGGCCGGGCCGTAGACGAAGGTCGCGCGCCGCGAGTTCATGGCGGCGCCGAACTGGTCGAGCAGTTCGGGCTTCAGCACGACGCCCTCGAAGACACGGGCGATGTCGGCGCGGGTGACCTCGACGTCGGCCATCGACTGCAGCGCCACCTGGCGCGCGTAGGCGTCGAGGCTGACCGGCGCGGGGCCCGCGTACTGGCTGCGCGCCATCGCGTCGACCGCGCGCTGGCGCCCGAGGTCGGTGAGCGCGAAGGTGAAGTCCTTGCTCGCCGCGTGCAGCGGGTCGCCGTCGATGCGCGGCTGCACCTCGATGAGCTTCTCCGCGCGCATGAAGGTCAGCACCGGCTCGAGCACGCCGGGCAGCAGGTGGATGCGGTCGACGAGTTCGCCCTGGCGCTGCGGCCCGCCCTTGAACAGGATCTTCGCGGCCAGTTCGACCAGGAAGAAGAACGGCAACCCGGTCTGCTCCAGGCTGACCGGCGGCGCCGGGGCGTAGCCCGCGCCCGGTGTTCCTGCTGGCTGCGCGTCGCGCAGCATGGCCGGTTGATTCATGTTGTCTCCCCTATCCTTCTGCGCGGCGCCATGGCGCCGCGTCACTGCCTCAGATCAAGCGAAAACCCAGGTGCCGCGCCAGCAGATACGCCGCGACGCCGAGCGCGATGGCGACGGCGTACGGCAGCCTCGCCGCGGTCTGCGGTCCTGCGGAAAAATCCGGGAGCGTGCGGATCTGCACGCTCGCCGCGGCCGAGAACAGCATCTCGCGCAGGTTGCCGGCCATCCGGCGTGCCACGCCGCGGCGCAAGGCGAACACCAGCGCCAGCGCGCCGCCCGACAGCAGCACCCACAGCGCCGCCTCGACGATCGCCGCGGGGCCGAGAAAGGCGCCCGTCATCGCCATCAGCTTGACGTCGCCGGCGCCCATGGCGCGCAGCGCGTAGATCGGAAGAAACATGACCAGGCCCAGCGCCAGGCCGCCGAGCCCGCGCAGAAAGCCGATGCCTTCCGGGTGCGCGGCGGCGAGCGCGAGGCCGGCGAGCGCGCCGGCGAGCACCAGCGCGTTGGGAATACGGCGGGCGCGCAGGTCGGTGACCACGGCGCCGGCGAGAAACGGGAGGAGGAGCGCCATCGTCAGCAGGTCCACGTGTCGGGTCCGTCCGATCATCGAGCGAGGCCGTTCAGGCGCCGCTGATGGCTTCCTTGACCTTGCCCGCGACCATGTCGTACATGTCACCCAGCGACAGGCCCAGCGTGGTCACCGTGGTCACGATCGCCACCGCGATCAGCGAACCGATGAGGGCGTATTCGAGTGCGGTCACGCCCGACTCGTCGGCCAGAAAATTCTGAAGAAAAAGGTAATTCGGCACGGCTGACCCCCTCTTTGTTTTGTTATTCGTGCTCCCGGGGCGAGCCCCGGGGTAGCTTGCTCCTGCAAGACTTACTAGTTGCCGCCGGTGCCGCCACCCGCGCCACCACCGTTCGCAGTCGTCAGCTCGGTACCGATTTTTCCGAAGGTGGCGTCGAGTTGGGTGCCAACGATCTTCACGGAGGCGATGATCACCACCGCGATCAGCGCGGCGATCAGGCCATACTCGATCGCGGTCACGCCCTCTTCGTCAGCCCAGAAACGCTTGACAGCCAGTTGCAGTTTGTTCATTTGGTTCTCCTTTGATGGATTGAAACGTTCGCGCATCACGACCGGTGTTGTCTCCCTGTGATGCCTGTTTTCGGAACCCGGTGATGCGATGAGCCCGTGATGTCAGGTTAGCGGCACAGGAAAATTCCAACAGGGATTTGCATCCTGTTTTGGGCAGGACAAATGTCCCGGTCGGCGGAGGTGAAGCGGGGGAAGCGGCGGCTCAGTCTTCGCCGAGATGGTGCTCGATCGCGTACATGTAGAGCGCGAGGCGGGTGCGCACGCCGAGCTTGGAATAGATGCTGGAGAGGTGGTTGCGCAGGGTGTGCTCGGCCATGCACAGGCGGTCGGCGAGCACCTTGTTGGGCAGGCCTTCGCCCTTGACCAGGGCCTGGATGACCTTGCGTTCCTTCTGGGTGAGGCTGGCGATGCGCTCGGCCTCGGGGTCGCGCTTGTCCTGGCGCAGCCGGCCGAGGATCTGCGCGGCGGTCTCGGGGTCGAGCCAGACCTCGCCGGCGTGCACGCGGGTGATCGCGGTGATCAGCGTATCGGCCGCGGCCTCCTTGCTGAGGATGCCTGACGCGCCGCGCAGCATCGACTGCTCGCGCAGGCTGCGGTCGCGGGTGCCGGTGAGGATGATGATGCGTGTGCCCTCGTTGCGCAGGATCGCGGGCATGGCGTCGAGCCCGCTCTGCCCGCCGAGGTCGAGGTCGAGCAGCACGATGTCGGGCTTCTCCCTTTCCACCAGCCGCTCGGCCTCCTCGAGGGTCTGCGCGGTGCCGGCGACCTCGAGCCGCGGACGCTCGCCGTCGATGAGCTTGGAGAGCCCCCACAGCAGCATCGGATGGTCGTCGACCAGGACGACGCGGATCGGTTTCGTCGCCGCGTTCATGGCGTGCCTCCGGCGGGCTGCCGGCTCCATACCGGCAGCGTGACGCGAACCTGGGTCGCCTCGACGCTGCGAATCACTTCGAGGCGACCGCCGAGGTCGCGCGCGCGCTCGCTGAGCGAGCGCGGGTGGAACGGCCCCACCTCGGCGGCGGCCGGGTTGACGAATTCGAGCACCATGCGGTCGGGCGTGCAGTCGAGCCTGACGGTGGCGTGGTCGCAGCGTCCGTGGCGGCGGATGTTGCTGAGCCCCTCGCTCACGATGTGGCGGAAGTCGTCGAGCTGCTGCGGACTCAGCGCCTGGTCGCCTTGGGTCTCGAGATCGGTCTTGATACCCGAGTTCGCCTGGAACTGCTCGACCAGCGTCCGCAGCACCGGCAGCACGTGGCCGCCGCCGGGTTCCGCCTGGCCGCGCAGCGCGACGATGTAGCCGCGCAACTGCGCGATGCTGGCGTCGGCCATGCCGATCAGGTCGGCGATGTCGGCGCTGAGCGGGTTCTCCGCGCCGGCCTGGCGCTTGAGCGCCTCGAGCCCCATGCGCAGGCCGACGTAGGGCTGCACCGTGCTGTCGTGCAGGTCGCGCGAGATACGCCGGCGCTCGCCGGTCGCCGCGGTGGCGGTGAGGCGGTCGATCAGGCGCAGGTTGTCGATGCGCAGCGCGATCTGCACGGCGACCTGGTGCAGGAAGGTATAGGCCACGGGCACCCGGAAGCGGCGGTCGTAGCAGAGGCAGACGCGCCCGGGCGCCGCCCCCTGCCCCACCGGCAGCGGGAAGCACTGGTAATGCCGGGTCGCCAGCAGGTCGGCCAGCTGGCCGAGGTGGATGTCGCCGCGCTTGATCATGCGCCCCTCTCCGATGTCGTAGAGGGCGAAGCGCGGCCGCAGCAGCCGGCTCGGCGAGTGGCGGTTGAACCCGGCGATCAGCGACGGCGGCAGGTCTAGGAATTCGCTCACGACGCCGTTGGGCACGCGGTCGACCTTGCTGTCGCCCGCCCCCACCTCGTAGAGGGTGCTGTGGCCGTCGCCGGGCTCGGGGAGCATCGCGACGACCCGGCTCGCCCGCGCGAACGCGCGCAGCCTGTCGAGCAGCCTGAGCAGCACGCCGCTCTCGCCGAGCCGGGCATCCTCCGCGCTGATCTCGCTCAAGAGCGTGAGGCGCCGCTTCAGGCGGATGAAGCGGTCGCCCCAGCGGGCGGCGATGTAGCCGAGCACGCCGAGCGCGATGATCGGCCCGAATGCCGCAGGAAACAGGTTGCCCGACACCGGCGACCATGCGCTCAGCACGCTGTAGGCGACGACGCACGTGAGCGTCATCGCCAGCCCCTGCACCAGCCCCGACTGCACGGAGGCGAGCACGATGGGGAACAGCAGCAGCACGAACAGGTTGCTTTCGGGTCCCACGGCGACCAGCAGCAGGATCAGCCAGCCGGCATCGAGCCAGTAGGAGATGCTGGCGCGCACCAGGCCCGGCCGGTGCTTGACCGCCCACAGCATGAGCAGGCTGGTCGCGGCATACACGAACACCAGTGCGAGCGCTGCGCGCTGGTGCGCGAGCGAGAGGCTGCTTTCGAGCAGGACGCCGAGGGCGGCTGCGAGCGCAACGAAGATGCGCAGCTCGCTGAGCGTCCGGAAGTCGGAACGCCCCTCCACGGGATCCTCCGCCGGGCGCGCGGCGGGACGGCCGGTGCGTGCGTCGCTTGTCATGCCGGGCGGGGTCCGCTTGCGCGCACGACGCGGATCAGGCGTCGCTGCGCGCCGTCGCGCCCTGCGACTTCACGACCGTCATCGCCCCCGCGATCAGCGAACTGATGTCGGCCATGTTGGACGGCACGATCAGGGTGTTGTTGGTCTTGGCCAGCCCGGAGAAGGCCTCGACGTACTTCTCGGCGACCTTGAGGTTGACCGCCTGCATGCCGCCGGGCTTTTCGATCGCCATCGCGACGCGGGCGATCGCCTCGGCGTTGGCGATGGCGATCGCCTTGATCGCCTCGGCCTCGCCCTGCGCGACGTTGATCGCGGCCTGCTTGTCGCCCTCGGACTGCTGGATCGCGGCCTCGCGCTCGCCGGTGGCGAGGTTGATCTGCTCCTGCATGCGGCCCTCGGAGGATGCGATGAGCGCGCGCTTCTCGCGCTCGGCGGTGATCTGGCGCTGCATCGCGTGCAGGATCTCCTTCGGCGGCGTGAGGTCCTTGATCTCGTAGCGCAGCACCTTGACGCCCCAGTTGGTCGACGCCTCGTTGAGCGCCATCACCACGCCGCGGTTGATCTCCTCGCGCTCCTCGAAGGTGCGGTCGAGTTCCATGCGGCCGATCAGCGAGCGCAGCGTGGTCTGCGCCAGCTGCGACACCGCGGCGATGTAGTCGCTCGAGCCGTAGGACGCCATCTTGGGGTCGGTGACCTGGAAGTAGAGGATGCCGTCGACCGCGAGCTGGGTGTTGTCGCGGGTGATGCAGACCTGGCTCGGAACGTCGAGCGGGATCTCCTTCAGCGAGTGCTTGTAGGCGACGGCGTCGATGAAGGGAATGACGAGGTTGAGGCCGGGCGCGAGCACGGCGTGGAACTTGCCGAGGCGCTCGACCACCCAGGCGTTCTGCTGCGGCACCACCCGCACGCCCTTGGCGATGACGATGAGGATGACGACGAGGACGACCAGCGCGACGATATCCATTTTTTTCTTGTTGCTCCCTGTGATTGAAGTTCGTTCAGTTGCCCAGCACCAGCGTGTTGCCGCGGACGGCGCGGATGACCAGCGGGCGGCCGGTGTCGACCTCGCCCGACTCGGCTTCGGCGTCCCACAGCGCGCCGCGGTACTTGACCTGGCCGCGGCTCCCCTGCCACGACTCGACCTGCACGGTCTGGCCGATGTCGAGGTCCTGCACGTTCGACTCCGGATGGCCGGTGCTGCGCTTCCAGCGGCGCAGCGCGAGCGTGCCGGCGACGGCGATCACGCCGGCGGTCGCCAGCTGCGCGACGAGGCCGGCGCCGAGCCAGGCCGCCACGCCTGCCGCCGCGGCGGCCAGCCCGTAGACCAGCAGGTAGAAGGTGCCGCTGGTCAGCTCGACCGCCACCAGCACCGCAGCCAGAATCCACCACAACACGTATCCCTGCATCGCTTCTCCCCGATTGTTGTTGTCAGACGATCACCGGCCGGTTCGCCAGTTCGTCGCGATTATCGCCGGAAGGCGGGAAATTTTGCGCCAGCAGCTCGCCGATGCGGCGGATGCCCTCGAGCGCGCCGCGTTCGAATTCACCCTGCCTGAAAGCTGCTTCCATCGCCTGCGCGACCGCCTCCCACGCGGTCGCGTCGACGCGCGCGGCGATGCCGCGGTCGGCGACGATCTCGATGTCGTGGTCGGCGAGCAGCAGGTAGACCAGCACGCCGCTGTTCTGTTCGGTGTCCCACACGCGCAGGTTGGAGAACATCTCGATCGCGCGCGCGCGACCGCTCACCCCGCGCCAGACCAGGATGGGGGGCAGGCTGTTTTCGATGGCGAAACGGATCTCGCCACTGTGGCTCGTCTCGGATTCGCGGATCGCCGCCTCGATCGCGTCGAGCGTCGCCTGCGGGAACGCGCGCCGCCATGCCCACGGCGGCGTGAAGAGATGCCTGAAAAGACGCTTGAAATTCACCATGAGCCCGATGCGCCTCCGCCGCCGAATCCGCCGCCGCCACCGCCCCACGAGCCGCCGCCGCGGCCGCCGCCACCGCCGCCCCAGGAGCCGCCGCCGCTGGTCCAGCCGCCGCCGTGACGGAAGCCGCCGACGACGGCGATGAACACGAAGATCGCGATGAAGAACAGTACCGGCGTGAGACCGATCAAGAGCGCCCCCACCACGCCGCTGCCGAGCGCGGCGATGCCGCCCGCGGCGGGGCGGCTCATCAGCACCGACAGCAGCCAGCCCGCGACGACGCCGCCGACGATGACGAGGAAGAACGAGTCCTCGCTCTGGCCGGCCTCCATGGAGCGGGGCGGCGGCAGCTGCTCGCCCTCGATCAGCCGCATCAGCTGCGTCACGCCGGCGTCGATGCCGCCGTAGTAGTCGCCGGCCCTGAAATACGGCGTAATGGTCTCGGCGATCACCCGCTTGGCGATGGCGTCGGGGATCGGCCCCTCGAGCCCGTAGCCGACCTCGAGCCGCAGCTTGCGGTCGTCTTTCGCGACGATGACGATCACGCCGTCGTCGAGCTTCGCGCGGCCGACCTTCCATTGCTCGGCGACGCGGATGCCGAATGGTTCGATCTCTTCGGGCTGGGTGGTGGGAACGATCAGCACCGCGATCTGGCTGCCCCGCTCGGCCTCGAAGGCGGCGAGCCTGCTCTCCAGCGCGTCCACCTGGCCGGCCGTGAGCGTCGCGGTGAGGTCGGTGACGCGGCGGCTCGGATCGGGCACCGCCACCTGGGCCCAGGCGGCGAACGCGACGAGCAGCAGAAGGAAGCCGGACACGCATGCCCGGCCCATGCGGATCATCGCGGGATCAGTAGCCGGCGGCGGGCGCGGCAGGCGCCGGGGTGCCGAAGTCGACCGTCGGCGGCCTGGCGATCGCCTTCTCGTCCTCGACGGTGAAGCTCGGCTTGGTCTTGTAGCCGAACACCATCGCCGTGAGGTTGGTCGGGAACGAGCGCACCGTGACGTTGTAGTCCTTGACCGCGGCGATGTAGCGGTTGCGCGCGACGGTGATGCGGTTCTCGGTGCCCTCGAGCTGCGCCTGCAGGTCGCGGAACAGGCCGTCCGCCTTCAGCTGCGGGTAGTTCTCGGCGACCAGGAGCAGACGGGAAATCGCGCCGGTCAGCTCGCCCTGCGCGGCGATGAATTTCTGGAACGCGGCCTCGTCGTTGATGAGTTCGGGCGTCGCCTGGATCGCGCCGACCCGGGCGCGCGCCTCGGTCACCGAAGTGAACACCTCCTGCTCGTGCGCCGCGTAGCCCTTCACCACGTTGACCAGGTTCGGCACCAGGTCGGCGCGGCGCTGGTACTGGTTGAGCACCTCGGCCCAGGTCGCCTTGATGTCCTCGTCGTTGGTCTGCAGCGTGTTGTACCCGCAGCCCGACAGGGCCAGCGCCATGAAACCCATCATCAGCCATTTCAACATGTCCGCTCCTTGTTCTCGTCTGTTTCAGGCGCCGCATGGATCGGCGCCCGGTCGATGCAAATGCAACCTTAGCGCAAAAGTGTGACCAGCTCCGCCTCGGCGCGGCCGTCGCCCACCCACAGCCGGGCGACGCTGACCGGCAGCCGGAAGCGGCGCGGGCCCGCGCTGCCCGGGTTGACGAACAGCACGCCGGCCCGGGTTTCCACACGCGGCTGGTGCGAATGCCCCGAGACGACCACGTGAACGCCCGACGCGGCGGGATCGATCGCGATCTCGCCGAGGATGTGCAGGACGTGGATGCGCACGCCGTCGAACGCGAGGTCCGCCGTGTACGGGAGAGTCGCCGCCCAGCTCGCGCGGTCGTTGTTGCCGCGCACCACGGTCAGCGGCGCCAGGCGTTCGAGCGCGTCGAGCACGCCCGCCGCGTCGCCGCTGCGCGAGCCGATGTCGCCGGCGTGGACGATGTGCGCGCAGCCTTCGAGCGCGGCGACCGCCTCGGGCCGCAACAGGCCGTGGGTGTCGGCGATCAGCCCGACCAGCGTGCGCGCCATCGCGGCTGGTCGATCAGGGCGCGACCCCCCAGGTCGCGAACAGCGGGTCGGACTCGGCGAGCTTGTCGGCGTAGCGGTCGTCCTTCGGGCGCTTGAGGCCGTGCTCGACGTAGGTCTCGACCTTCCTGAAGCCGGCCTGCTTGATCAGCGTGCCGACCCAGGCCATGCGCTCCATCGGGTGCAGCTGGGTCCACAGCCTGATCACCTTGGGCGGGAAGTAGCGGTGCGACAGCGTCACCACGAACATGCCGCCCGGGCGCAGCACGCGCTTCGCCTCGGCGACGATCTTGTGCGGCTGCGTCAGGTATTCGAACGAGACGGTGCAGACCACGGCGTCGAAGCTCGCGTCGGGGAACGGCAGCGTCGGATCGGCGTTGATGTCCTTGACGATGCGCTCGGCGAGCTGCGGGTTGTCGGCGAGCTCCTCCTCGTTGAGGCCGAGGCCGACCGCCGACTGCACGGTGTCGGGCAGGTGCGAACGCCAGCTCGCCATCAGGTCGAGCACCCGCGCGTTCTCCGGCAGCACGGTGCGGTACAGCGCCTGGATGCGGCGCGCGCAGACGGCGTCGACGTGGGTGACCTTGCGCGCGACCGTGTAGAACTCGGTGTCGGGGAACTCGTCCTCGCGGGCGAACGAATCCGGCGCCTCGAAATCGGTCGGCGTCTGCATCTGCGTTTCCATGCCGCTCCACTCGAGCAGCTGGGTGACCTTGCCGACCGGCTCGGTCGAGATGTCGCTCTTGCCGCTGTCGATGCTGAAGATGCGGCCCTGCAGCGGATGGCTGAAGTTGGCGACGAAGCTCGATTCGTTCAGCTTCACCACGCGGAACATCGGTCCCGGCGCGTCGTCGGCGTGCAGCAGCTGCGAGGGGTAGAAGCGCCCCATTTTCAGCGGCGCGATGTCGCTGCGGAACACCTCGTTCGGCACCTCGTGCTCGATCTTCGGGCCGACGTCCATCTGGGCGTCGACCGGCGGCGTGTCGCCGGGCATCCACACCACCACCTGGTGGCGGCCGAGGTCGGAAAAGTAGTTGACGCGGAAGCGCAGCGCGGAATGCAGGAGTTTCATCGGATCAGGGATCAGGGGTCAGGGGTCAGGGATTGCAGGGTGCGGCGCGCGAAGCACAGGTCTTCCCACGCGCGCGCCTTGTCGGTCAGGTTGCGCAGCAGGTAGGCCGGGTGATACGTCACGACCAGCGGCACGTCGTGGAAGCGGTGCACCTGGCCGCGCAGGCGGCCGAGCGGCTCGCCGCTGCCGAGCAGGGTCTGCGCGGCGACGCGGCCGAGCGCGACGATGAGCTTGGGGCGGATCAGCTCGACCTGCGCCAGCAGGTAGGGCATGCAGGCGGCGATCTCGTCGGGCTCGGGGTCGCGGTTGCCCGGCGGGCGCGACTTCACGACGTTGGTGATGTAGACCTTGTCGCCGCGGGCCAGCCCGATCGACGCCAGCATCGCGTCGAGCAGCTTGCCGGCCTGGCCGACGAAGGGCTCGCCCTGCGCGTCCTCCTCGGCGCCCGGCGCCTCGCCGACGATCAGCCAGTCGGCGTTGCGGTCGCCGACGCCGGGCACGCCCCGGGTGCGGGTGGCGGAGAGCTTGCAGGCGGTGCAGCCGGCGACGGCCTGTTCGAGCGTCTCCCAGGTGTACGCGGCCGCGGGGGCAGAGCCGGGAGCGGAGAGCGGAGCGTCGGGTTTGGTCTCGCGCAGGCGCCACACCGGGCCGATGCCGAGTTCCTCGAAAACGTCGTCGCGGCTCAGCATGGCAGGTCGCGTCGCATGATGAGCGCGTCCTCGCGGCCTTCGCCCGCGGGGTAGTAGCCGCGCCGCACCGCGAGGTCGGCGAAGCCGCTCGCGTGATAGAGCGCGATCGCGCCGGCGTTCGAGGTGCGCACCTCGAGGAAGAGGCTGTCGGCGTGATGGTCGCAGGCGCGCGCCATGCAGTGCGCGAGCAGGTCGCGGCCGAGGCCGCGGCGGCGCCACGTCGGCGCGACGGTGAGGTTGAGCAGGTGCGCCTCGCCTGCCGCGACCATCAGCACGTAGTAGCCGGTCACCTCGCCTTCGGCTTCGCGCACCCACATGCTGTAGCCGGCCTCCAGCGAGTCGGCGAAATTGCCGAGCGACCACGGATGGTCGTAGCTCGCCAGCTCGATGCAGTGGATGCGCGGCAGGTCGGCCTCGGTCATCGGGCGCACGACATGCGCGACCGCGTGCAGCGGCATCCCGGGGACGGCGCTCATGCGGACTTTCTCGCGCGGCGCTCGTCGACCGTCAGCGCCACCTTGTCGCGCAGGTAGATCGGCGCGGCGAGCGCGGCGTCGGTGGCTTCGCCGCGCGCGAAGGCGGCCGCGGCGAGCGGCGCCATCGCGGCCGCGTCGGGCATCAGCGTCTCGTCGATGCGCACCAGCAGCGATGCCAGCCGCGGACGCAGCACCTCGCCCAGCGCGGCAAAGCCGTTGCCGGCGCCGACCCAGTCGCCGCCGGGGGGCACCGCGACCGATTCGGGCAGCGCGAGCTGCGGCTCGGACACCGCGCGCCAGCGTTCATGCCCTTCAGGGGACTGCCCTTCGCGTTCGTAGGCTGCCCAGTAGACTTCGGCCATGCGCGCGTCGAGCACGGTCAGCACCCGCTCGGCGCCGGTCTGCGCGGCGATCGATTCGAGCGTGGAGACGCCGACCACCGGCAGGCCGGCGCCGAACGCCAGGCCCTGCGTCACTGCGCAGGCGATCCTGAGGCCGGTGAACGAACCGGGGCCGGCGCCGTAGCCGATGCCGTCGAGCGCGCGCAGCGTGAGGCTGGCCGCGCGCAGCAGTTCGTCGACCATCGGCAGCAGCAGCGAACTGTGCCGCTGCTCGGCGAGCACCCGGCGCGCGAGGACCGAGCCGTCGAGCCAGAGCGCGGCCGAGCACCATTCGGTGGAGGTATCGAGAACGAGCAGTTTCATCGCCGCGATTCTAGCAGGCCGCCGCCCCGCCTCCGGCGCCTGCGCGCCTCAGCGGCCGCGGTAGACGACCCGGTAGATCGCGCCGGCGTGGTCGTCCGACACCAGCAGGCTGCCGTCGGGCATCACCAGCACGTCGGCCGGCCGGCCCCAGGCGGATTCGCCCTGCTGCCAGCCGGTGACGAAGGGCTCGTAGCCCACCGCGCGGTTGCCGTCGAGGCGCACCACGCTGACCCGGTAGCCGGCTTTCTTGCTGCGGTTCCACGAGCCATGCTCGGCGATGAAGACGGCGTTGCGGTAGCGCGCCGGGAACTGCTTGCCCGAGTAGAAGCGCATGCCGAGGCTCGCGACGTGGGCGCCGAGTTCCTGCACCGGCGGCACGAAGTCGGCGCAGCGCCTGCCTTTGCCGAACTCGGGGTCGGCGATCGCGCGGCCGTGGCAGTGGGGGTAGCCGAAGTGCTGGCCAGGCTTTGCGAGCCGGTTGAGCTCGTCGGGGGGCGCGTCGTCGCCGAGCCAGTCGCGGCCGTTGTCGGTGAACCACAGCTCGCCCGTTGCGGGATGCCAGTCGAAGCCGACCGTGTTGCGCACCCCGCGCGCGACGACCCCGGTCTTGCCGCTCGCGACGTCGAGGCGGGTGATGACCGCATAGCGGTCCGGGTCGGGCGCGCAGATGTTGCACGGCGCGCCGACCGGCACGTAGAGCCTGCCGTCGGGTCCGAAGGCGATGAATTTCCAGCCGTGGTGGGTGTCGCCCGGGAAGGCCTCGCTCACGACCTCGGGACGCGGCGGCGCGGCGAGGCGCGCTTCGATGTCGCGCAGGCGCAGGATGCGGCTGACCGCCGAAACGTAGAGGTCGCCGTCGCGGAAGGCCACGCCGACCGGGAGCTGCAGGCCCTCGGCGACGACTCGTGGGCGGCGTTCGCCCTCGAGCGGCACCGCGCAGACCTTGCCTTCACGCATGCTGCCGACGAACAGATGGGATTTGCCGAGCGCCATCTGCCGCGCGTTGGGCACGCGGGCGAATTCCTCGATTTCGAAGCCGGGCGGCAGGCGGAGGTTGGAAAGCGGCAGGGAATCGGCCGCGGCCTGTGCCAGCCAGCCGAACGCGATGACTGCAAATGCGAGGAGCCGTTTCATGCCAGCCTCCTTCAGGGTCCGATCACCCCAATTTAGCGCCTGTCGCGCGAAACGTCCTGCGCGGGCTGCACGGGAACCAGGATCTCGAAGCGCACCCGCGACCACGGGTCGCGTCCCTCGGCGAGGCGCACGATGCGCGCTTCGAGCCGCTGGCCGCCGTCCATCAGGCGCGCCACGTCGGCGTTCTCGCGGCGCGGCACGTAGCCGAGCTTGTGGCCCTGCCAGTCGACCCGCACCGCGCGGGCGTCGTAGCGGTTGTCGGGTTCGCGCACCAGAGTGAGCGCGTCGCCCACCCTGAGCTGCGGCCACAGCGCGCGGCCGGCGTGGTACTGGAAGCCGGCGAGCGGCGCATCCTGCAGCAGGATGTGCGCGGCGACCTGGGCCGGGAGCGGCTGCGCCCACGCCCACAGCAGCATCAGCAAGGCCAGCCTGCGCTTCATGCGGGAATCCGGTGCGGGATGGAAACGGAACATTCTAACGACAAATCCGCCGCACCAAGCGCGGCCGGCGCCGCCGGTTTCCGCTTCGTTTTTCCGGGTGACAAGCCGGCGTCTGCATGAGGTAGGATGAACGCGTCCCGTCCACCTCACGCCGACCACCATGCCGAGAAAAGCCGCCGCGCCGACCAAGCTGTTCGTCCTCGATACCAACGTCCTGATGCACGACCCCACCAGCCTGTTCCGCTTCGAGGAGCACGACATCTACGTGCCGATCGCCACGCTGGAGGAGCTCGACCACCACAAGAAGGGGATGACCGAGGTGTCGCGCAACGCGCGCCAGGCGAGCCGCTTCCTCGACGAGATCATCTGCAAGCTCGACACCATCGAGGACGGCGTGCCGCTCGCCCCGCACAGCCACGACGCCGCCACCGGCAAGCTGTTCCTGCAGACGCAGGCGATCAGCGGCGACATCCCGCTCAGCCTGCCGACGTCCAAGGTCGACAACCAGATCCTCGGCGTGGTGCTGTTCCTGTCGCGCCACCATCCGAAGCGCCAGGTCATCCTGGTGTCGAAGGACATCAACATGCGCATCAAGGCGCGTGCGCTGGGGCTGCCCGCAGAGGACTACTTCAACGACAAGGTGCTGGAAGACACCGACCTGCTGTACCCCGGCCTGCGCGAACTGCCTGCCGACTTCTGGGACAGCCACGGCAAGGGCATGGAGTCGTGGCAGGCCAACGGCCACACCCACTACCGCATCAAGGGGCCGCTGGCGGGCAATTTCCTGCCCAACGAATTCGTCTACCAGGAAGGTCCCACCCCGCTCTACGCCAAGGTGCTGAAGGTCGAGGGCAAGCAGGCCGAACTCGTCACGGTCAAGGACTACAGCCACCACAAGAACGCCGTGTGGGGCATCACCGCGCGCAACCGCGAGCAGAACTTCGCGCTCAACGTGCTGATGGATCCGGAGATCGACTTCGTCTCGCTGCTCGGCCAGGCCGGTACCGGCAAGACCCTGCTCACGCTCGCCGCCGCGCTCGCCCAGGTGCTCGACAAGAAGACCTACTCGGAGATCATCATGACCCGCGTGACCGTCCCGGTCGGCGAGGACATCGGTTTCCTGCCCGGCACCGAGGAGGAGAAGATGACGCCGTGGATGGGCGCGCTCGAGGACAACCTCGACGTGCTCAACAAGAGCGACGACGAGGCCGGCGACTGGGGCCGCGCGGCGACGCAGGACCTGGTGCGCAGCCGGATCAAGGTGAAGTCGCTCAACTTCATGCGCGGCCGCACCTTCCTCAACAAGTTCCTGATCATCGACGAGGCGCAGAACCTCACGCCCAAGCAGATGAAGACGCTGATCACGCGCGCCGGCCCCGGCACCAAGGTGGTGTGCCTCGGCAACATCTCGCAGATCGACACCCCCTACCTCACCGAAGGCAGCTCGGGCCTCACCTACGTGGTCGACCACTTCAAGGGCTGGCCGCACAACGGCCACGTCACGCTGCAGCGCGGCGAACGTTCGCGCCTGGCCGACTATGCTGCAGAGGTGCTGTAACCCGACATGACCAAGGAGACACACTTGAAACACTGGATGATCCTCGCCGCAGGCCTGACGCTCGCCCTGCCCGCCCACGCCTTCGACTGGGGCGAGCTGCTGAAGGGCGTGACCAGCAAGCCCGGCGAGCAGACCACGACCAGCAGCAGAGTCGACGCGCTGTCGAACACCGAGATCAACG
>DHHQ01000025.1 GCA_002403375.1 Thiobacillus denitrificans
GCAGCCTCACGCACGCCGTCGGCATCCGGCCGGCACTGGTGGTGTTCGGAGTGCTGGCGGTTGCGGCGGGGCTGTTGCACCGGCAGCGGCTGCGTAAGGTGGCGGCGTAGGGGCCGGGCGGGAATTGGATTCCCCTCCGTTTGCCAGGCGCAACCCGTGTCGCGGGGGCAAGCTCGGGGGGGCTTGCAAGGACTGTTGGAGCGGACTTACCCGGGAGCGTGATCGCGCTACGATATGACCAACCAAATGACCAACCGGAGGCCGTATGAGCACTGTGACCCTGGCAGAAGCCAAGACCCATCTAAGCCGTCTCCTGGATCAGGTGGAAGCGGGAGAGGAAGTGGTCATCACCCGTCGCGGTCTTCCGATTGCCCGCATCACGCCGGTCGAGAAGCCCAAGCGCGCCGTCAAGTCCCTCGCCGAGTTCCGCAGCCGCATGCCCCGCTGGCGCAAATCCAGCGCCGAGTTGCTGCGTGAAATGCGCGACGAGGGCCTTTGATGCTGTACTTCGACGCCAGCTTTCTGGCGCCGCTCATCCTCGAAGAAGCCGCCAGCGTAAGAATCGAGGCGTTCTTCGCCAGGCTCCCGGTGGGGGCGCTGTACGTTAGCCAATGGACCCGCGTCGAGTTTTCCAGCCTCATCGCGCGCGAAGTCAGGATGGGTGGTTTCGCGGAGTCTGACGCGCTGCTGGCTATCGCCCAGTTCGACGAACTGGTGACTGACTCATTCCAGATCGTGGCGCCGGGTGTCGCGGACTACGAACTCGCCAAAGCGTACATCCAGCACTTCGCCACCAAGCTGCGAGCCGGCGATGCGCTGCACCTGGCTATCGCCCATAACAACGGCGCAAAGACCCTCTACACCCTGGACGAGGGGCTCCTGAGTGCGGCCAAGCTGCTGAAGGTCCACGCCAGCCGAGGCGTTAGAACCTAAGCCGATTCGTGTGAAAGCGCAAAACAACGATACGCCGGCCTCGGAGAGACGCCATCTCATGTCCGGCCGGGTCCGATGCTGTCCGGCAATCAAATAGAACCAGGTACGCAGCGCCACCCGCTAACCGCGCCCTACATGCGCAACCGCGCCCCGTAGCCCGTCATCTCCAGGTAGCCGCGGCCGATCTCGCGGCCGTCCTCGAGCAGGCGCACCGCGCCTTCCCAGTACACCGCGCCGGTCGAGCGGCGGCTGTCGAGTTCCTGGTCGTCCATCAGCGGCTGCAGGCGCAGGCGGCGGCCGGCGATGCGGAGCTCCCATTCCACCGGATAGTCGGTGGCGGTGCGCGGCGAGCGCCAGCGGCGGCCGGGAATGAACTGCACCTCGGCGGGCGCCAGCGCGCGCGGCGCGCCGCCGCCCTCGCGCAGGGTTCCCGCCGCCCACATCGTTTCGCCGGCGTCGCCGCGCATGCGAAACGCCATCAGCGCGCCGCCGTCGTGCAGGTTCATGCCGATCCAGTCCCAGCCGCGCGCGCCCTCGGGCATGAGCTCGCTCGACCATTCGTGGTCGAGCCAGGCGTGCCCGCTCACCCGATGCGTCGCGCCGTCCACGCGCAGGCTGCCGCGCACGGCGAGCTGTGGCCGGCTGTAGTAGTGGCTGGCGTGCTTCGGGTCGGGCGCCTTCTGGCTGAAGCCGGCGCGGCCGTTGAGCATCGGCGGGCCGGACGGATCGAAGCGCAGGTCGAACGCGAAGCGATCGTCGGCGACGCGGCTGCGATAGTGGCCGTCGCGCCATTCGAGCGACCAGTCGCCGGTCCAGGCATGCGTTCGCCCGCTCGCCGCGCCGGCGAGCGGCGCCAGCGCGCGTTCGGCGCGCTCGGCGTGGAGCAGGCGGCCTGCGGCCGGATCGGCCAGCGCGGCGTGCGCGAGGATGAGCTGGCGCGGCGCGAAGCGGCTCGGGTTGTCTTCGCCGATGCGCGTGCGGACGCGGAAGAAGGTGACCTGGAAGCCGCGCTTGACCCCCGCCTCGTCCGCCACCCAGCCGGTGACGTACCACCATTCGGTGCGGTAGTCGGGGTGCGCGCCGGTGTCGTCCGGAAAGACGAGCGCCGTGCCCGGGACGACGGGCGGATACTCGGCGCCGGCGCCGCCGGCGATGCCCACCAGCACTGAAAAAACCGCCAGCCAGCGCCGCATCACGCCAGGCCCCCAGACCCTGCGCCATGGTTGGATGAGAGGCGACGCTCCAGGCACGCTCACCAGTCCTCCCTCACCGCCAGCACCGCGCTCTGGCGCATCGCCTGGGAGCCCGACAGCCGCGCGGCAAGCGCCGCCAGGAGAAGCAGCGCGGCGGCGAACGCGCCGAGGGCGGCGAAGGGCAGGTCGAGGTCCATGCTCCAGTGGAAGCTCTGGCGGTTGATCACTTCGATGAGGATGAGCGCGATGGCGCCGCCCGCCGCGCTGCCCACGGCCACGCCGACCGCCGCGGTGAGCGCGCCTTCGAGCGCCAGCAGGCGGCCGATTTCGCGGCGCGTGAGGCCCAGGTGGCGCAGCATCCCGAATTCCTTGCGGCGCGCGGTGGCGAGCGCGGCGAAGCTGGCGCTGATGCCGAACAGGCCGATCAGCACGGCGACCGCTTCCATCAGGTAGGTGACCAGGAAGGTGCGGTCGAAGATCGCCAGGCTGATCGCGCGGATCTCGCCGGGCAGCGTGATCTCGATGGTGCGCTCGCCCAGTTCGGCGCGCAGCGCCGCGCTCACCGTCTCGACCGTGGCGCCGGGGGCGAGGCTGATGGCGACGTCGTTGGCGAGGGTGTCGCCGGTGCGCACGCGGTAGTCGGCGAGCTCCACCACCAGCGCGCCGTGCTGGCGCGCGTAGTCGCGCCAGATGCCGGCGACGCGGAAGCGGTGCGCCGCGCCGCCGAGCGGCAGCGCGAGCGTGTCGCCGACAGCAAGGCCGAACAGGTCGGCGATCGCTTCCGAGATCCACACCGGCGGCAGGCCGCCCGGTTCCCGCGCCGCATCGCCCCCTGCGCCCGCCACCAGCGGCAACGCGATGCCGCCCGCCACCGCACGCGCGATCAGGGTGACCGGGACCCGTTCGTCGCTCAGGCGCAGCGTGTCGTAGCGCACCGGCCGGGCGGCGGCGACGCCGGGTAGCCTTGCGGCCCGCGCCACCACCTCGGGCGGCAGAAAGCCGCTCGCACCCGCGGACGAGGCGCGCAGGTAGAGATCGGCCGGCAGCATCTGCGCCAGCCAGTCGTCGACCGACGTGCGGAACGAACTCACCATGATCGCCATCGCCACCGCCAGCGCGACGCTCGCCACCACGCCGGCGCCGGCGACCACGGTCTGGCCGGGGGCGGCGGCCAGGCGCGCGTGCGCCAGCCGCAGCAGCGCCGGCCGGGCGCCGCCGAGGACACGCGTCGCGAGGCGGGCGGCGCCCGGCAGGGCGAGCACCGACCCGGCCAGCACCAGCGCCACCGCCGCATAGCCGAACACCGGCACCCCGCCCACCGGCGGCATCAGGCACGCGAGCGCGGCCGCGGCGAGGCAGGCGAGCGCCGCCGCCCAGCGCGGGCGCGCCTGCAGCAGGTCCGCCTCGTCGCCCGCGCGCAGGGCCCGCGCCGGCTGCATGCGGCTTGCCTCGCGTGCGGGCAGGGCGCCGCCGGCGACCCCGGCGGCGACGCCGAGCAGCAGATAGCCGGCGCTGGCGAGCGGATCGAACCGCAATTGCGGCGCGACGCCCTCGAAATAGCCCGCGCCGAGGTCGGCGCCGACCAGCCGGAACGCGAGCGCGGCGAGCCCGTAGCCGAGCGCCACCCCGAGCAATCCGCCGACGAACCCGACCGCCGCGCCTTCGGCGACGAGGCCGCGCAGCAGCATCGGGCGGTCCACGCCCAGCGCGCGAAGGAAGGCCAGTTCCTGGCGCCGGCGCACCACCGCCAGCAGCTGCGTGGAGAACACCAGGAAGCCGCCGGTGAGGAGCGCGATCACGGCGAGCATGGTGAGATTGACCCGATACGCGCGCGACAGCCCCGCCACCTGCGCCTGCGCCGCTTCCGGCGCGAGCAGCGTCACCCCGGCGGGCAGCAGCGGGCCCAGCCGCGCGCGCGCCGTCGCCCGGTCGACGCCGCGGGCGAGCTTGAGGTCGACGCGGGTGAGGCGTCCGATCCGCCCGAATATCTGCTGCGCGGCCGCGATGTCCATGACTGCGAGCGGCTGCCCGACCCCGGTCCCCGGCACGCTGCCGGCGATGCGCAATGTCGTCTCGTCGAGCCCCCCCTGCACCGACAGGGTGTCGCCGGGCGCCAGCGCCAGCGCCGCCTGCGCCGCCGGCGCGAGAAACAGCGCATCCGGCGCAAGCGCGGCGAGCCGATCTTCCGTCTCGGCCAGGGGGATCAGCGCCGGCTGCACGTGCACGGCACGAAACACGTCGACGCCGAAGATGCGCAGGGTCTGGTCCCGCCCCGGCAGGCGCGCCTCCACTTCGAGCACCGGGCTCGCCTGGGCGACTTCGGGGCGCTGCGCGAGTGTCAGGTAGAGCGCATCGTCGAAGCCCGTGCGCCCGCCCACCGCCTGCAGGTCGGCCTCGCCGGCGAGCAGACGCATGCCGCGCCCGAATTCGTCGAGCGCCGCGCCGTGGATGAGCTGCACCGCGAGCCCGAGCGCCACGCCGAGCGCGATGGCGACGAGCGACAGCGCGGTGGCGAGCCGCCGCCTGGCGAGGCTGGCGAGAAAGACGTGGCGCAGGGCGGCGTTCACGCCGCCTCCGGCTGCAGGCCGCCCGGGGTGAGCCGCAGCACCCGGTCGGCACGCGCCGCCGCCGCCTGCGAATGGGTGACGATGATGCCGATCGCGCCCGCGCCGCGGATGCACTCGAGCAGCAGCCCGAGCACGCCGGCGGCGCGCTCCGGATCGAGGTTGCCGGTGGGCTCGTCGGCCAGCACCAGCGCCGGCTCGTGCACCAGGGCGCGCGCGATGGCTACCCGCTGCAGCTCGCCCCCCGACAGATGACGCGGCCAGTCGTCGCCGCGCGCCTCCAGCCCGACCCGCCCGAGCATGGCGCGCGCGCGGGCCTGCGCGGCGTCGTCGGGAACGTCGAGCAGCCACAGCGGCAACGCCACGTTCTGCGCCAGCGTGAGGTGCGGCAGGACGTGGAAGGCCTGGAACACGAAGCCGTAGCGGCGCCGCCGCAGGCGCGCGAAGGCGTCCTCGTCGAGCGCGGTGAGGTCGGTGCCGTCCAGCACGATGCGCCCGCCATCGACGCTTTCGAGGCCCGCGATGCAGTTGAGCAGGGTCGACTTCCCGACCCCCGACTCGCCCATGATGGCGACGCACTCGCCCGGCGCGAGCCGCAGCGAAACGCCGGCGAAGAGCGCCGGCTCGCCGGGCGCGCCGAAACGCTTGGTCAGTCGATCGATTTCCAGCATGACGAGTCGCCCTGCATTTGTCCGTTCACTCGGCGACGATGGGGGTCCCCAAAAGCAGGAGACCCGCTTCAGCGCTTGCCGGAACGGGTCTCCTGGTACTGCCCGCTTTAGCTGGATTTATTTACGCGCCCGCAAGCTGTTGATCAAATCGGCGCAATTTCAAATTAGCTCACCAGCCAGGGGAGTCAAGGCTGGATGGCCTCCTGGCTTCGCGGTTCTGGAGCGTGCGGCAGGAGAGGGGGGGGCATGTCTTTGGATCTCGTAGCGTGGGCTTAAACCACGGCGCATGTGGCTCATTCCATCATGAGCCACCCACTCCATGACAATGGCTTACTCGCAGAAAACCTCCTGAAAAAGTACTCCCCGGTTTAGTGGTTCGAGCGGTGCTCGGCGGCGACGCCCGCACCTTCGGGCTGCTGGTGAGCAGCGCAGGCGCCGGCTCGCTGCTGGCCAGCGTGTTCCTCGCCTCGCACCGCTCGATCGACCGGCTGGCGCGGCGGGTAGGGCGGCGGTTAGGGCGGGCCGCGATCCTCGCCGGCGCGGCGGTGGTCGCGTTCGCGCTCAACGACGTGACGGCGCTCGCCTACCCGATCCTGATGGTGCTCGGCTTCTCGGTCGTGCTGGTCGCCGCCGGCGCCAACACCCTGCTGCAGAGCTGGGTGCGCGACGACATGCGCGGGCGGGTGATGGCCATTTTCTCGATGGCCTTCCTCGGCATCGCGCCGCTCGGCCACCTAGCGATGGGCAGCCTCACCCATGCCGTTGGCATCCGCCCCGCGTTCTTGCTGTTCGGTGCGTTGGCGGTTGGGGCGGGGCTGGTGCACCGGCAGCGGGTGCGGCGGGTGGGGCAGGATGGGTGAGGGGTGCACAGCAGCGTTACGTCCGGACTTCAAACTCGGTTGGAGACGGACGGCGTCGAACCCTTCCGCACGCACAATGCGCCCCCTTGAGAGCAGCGAACGGCTGGCAGATTTGTGGATGAACAAACAATAGTTGTTGCATATGTCGTTTATGTTTGTAATATGTGGTTAACATATCAAACATATTGGTGCTTTGTGTGTACACGGGGGTTGCAAAGATGAGTGAAAAACGTGATGCCAGAGAAAGGTTTGTTGAGCTTGCAAATAAACGCGTAACCAAAACTATCAAGGACTTGCGTCTCGTTGGAAACTTGTCCAACCGGCGAATTTACAAGTACGACGAGTCCGACGCGAAAAAGATCATCCGCGTCTTACAGCAGGAGCTGGATGTTTTGAAGGCGCGGTTCCGTGGGGATCAGGGCGATGACGACTCAATCTTTTCCCTGTAGGGGGCGATCATGACTGCAACTTGGGTATTTCCTGCAACCGGGGCGTATCAGGTCCAAGGGAGAGACCTGTCCGAGGATAACTTTGCACAGGAGGACAGGACTAGTTTGGAGATAATGATCCGCGAGGTCCTCCAGAATCCACTTGATGCGCGAGCCCTTGGCAACGATGGCCCGGTAAGCGTACGGATTAGCATTCTTAAGCCCGGCCATTTCGATGTCGACTATCTTGCGGGTCTGCTTGGCGGCGAGTATGGCAGCCGCTTAGAGGCATCAGGGGGGGCTCCGCTGCCCGATCTTTCGACTGCATCAGTTCTCGTAATTGAGGACTTTGGAACCACGGGACTTCTGGGCACTTGGAACGATCAGAACGCTGATGGGGCGAACGAGAACTGGAATGCGTTCTGGTTCAGGGAGGGCGAAGGCGCGAAGCCGGTTGCGGGGAGCAATGGGCGGGCGGGGCAGGGGAAAATTACGTACTACCGGATCGGGGCTGCGCGAGCTGTATTTGGCTTCACGGTCAGAAACTCAGATCACAAACGGCTGCTGATGGGACGCAGCGCTTTTCGGCGGGTATACCCGTATAACGGCTCAAAGTATCTTCGGCATTCATTCTGGTGTTCCGGCCATGATCAGCCGTTGCCTTTATCGGGTGAGGACGAAATCATGGCGTTTCGTAAGGCTTTGGGGATCACGCGCCTCAGCGAGCCAGGCCTCAGCCTAGTCATACCATTCCCTATAGATTTTGAGCCCAAGCTGGCGATTCAGACCGTCATCACTGAGTTCTACTATCCGATTGCCTGCGGGAATCTGGAAGTGACGATAGGGGGCTTGCAGATTGGCTCATTGAACGTCGATTCCGTGGCGGATCACGTTCTGCCTGATGATGAGGCACGCAAAAAGCGATCGTGTTTTTCGAAGGGGTTCAGGAAACTCGCCAAAGGCGTAATCGAAGCCGAAAAAAACGGCATTGCGCCCATTCAATTGAAAGCAGGCTGGGACAAGACCGCCCTGCTAAAGGAAGATGCGCTACCCGAAGGTGCTCTTGAACAGTTGCGAGCTGCATTCGATAAGGGAGAACGCATTTCGGTTCGGTTTCCCGTTACGGTTCGTCCTAGAGCTGGTGTGAGCACGCAGTCCTGGTTCGATGTGCACATCGAAGTTCCGGAGGATCTTGACCGCGTGGAAGAAGCTTACATTCGCCGCGACCTCCTGATTGGGTCGGAAGCTCACTTGGCGGGCAATGCATACCTCCAGAAGGCACGCGCACTTACTTTGATCAGGGAGGGGACGCTCTCGGCATTTCTGGCAGATGCCGAGGAACCAACCCACCTTAAATGGAACGGTAGCCGTCCGCGCTTGGCGGAGGACTATTCGAGCCCTCAAACAACCCTGAGGGCTGTCAGAAATGCCGCCCCGCGGCTGCTGGCACTATTGTCGAATGGAATAGTGAAACGGGACGTTAAGGCCTTGGCAAAATACTTCACCCGTCCGGCAGAAGATGGAAAAAGACATGCCGGAGGTGGTGAGAAAGGCGAGGGCAACGAAACGAGTAAACCGAAAACCCCACCGGAATCAATTAGGAAGCCGTTCAGGATCATTGCCGGTAAGGATAGGGTGCATGTGCTACCCAACGGGAGTGCTGCCCCAAAATTGGAGGATTTACCCCTGTCATGCTTGCTGGAACTTGCTTACGAGGGTCTCGACCACGATCCATTCAAGGCATATGACCCATTTGATTTTGATCTAGCGGATACAAGCCTCCACACAATTGCAGTGTCTGGCGCAACCATTAACGAGCGACAGGGAAACCGGATTCACTTCGAAGTCACGCAGCCAGACTTTAGTCTGGAGGTGCCGGGGTTTGATCCGAACATCCGCCTGCGCGCAAGGCTGAACTACACGGAGAACCGCGATGGGACATCTGTCAGCGAGGAGTAATCCGACAGGGTTGAGGGAAATTGATCGCAGCCGGGTCACGATTTCTGTTTCCGAGATCGCTGGCAGGCGCAGCTTCATTCTCGATCGACTCGATCTCAAGGATGCCGACCTTGCCGGAAATCTGAAGGTTTTCGTTGTTGCCAAGGCCGGCAACACGAATGCCCGTTATGACATGGGGACGCTTTCTAGCCTGTCGCATGAGAGTAGACCCCTTGATGGGTTGGATCGCTCCCAGCCACTGCGCTTCCGGGTTTTGTTGCATGAGGAAGGCAATCCAAAACTCGTAGCATCGATCGAAAATCTGCGGGCGCGTGATGATTCACAAAGCGAGAGCCTGCTGCCAATGGAACCAGCTGATTTGGGGGAACGAATCTGGAGGCTGGTTGTTGATGAAAATGGCCCAATCCTGCAATTTAACTCGATGGTATTTCCCAGTGCGGCCGGCGCAGAAAACTACATCCCTTTCGGGGCATTGGTTCTCCCGGAGGCGCTTCGGCTCGCGATGGAGAGGATTGCCAGCGAGCCGGGATGTCTCGAGGACGAAGGCGATCCATGGAGCATGTGGGCCGGCTGGCTTGATGCGATCGGCGCAGACCGTCCGCCATCAGATGACGATGAGGAGGCAAGGGCCATATGGTGCAATCGCGTAGTGGATCGCTTTTGCGGCCACTTCAAATTTGCCTCGCGTCTTCAGGCAGATCTGTTAAAGGGGGCTGGAAGTGATTAAGACGAGACAGCTGAATGCGGAAGGAATCGCTGAGTTTGTCAAGTGGCTAGAGAGGCCGGTTGGTGAAAGTCCCCCAGCAGAGCTTCTCGACAGCGAGGCGCTGACTGAACCATTTGGTGACTATTGCATTGACGCGGCGCGTGAATTCAGTTCGCGCCTTGAATTCGGGAATTATTTGAATGACCTATTCGATGGGGCCGACTTCAATGGCCTGATGTCGCCAGACAGTGACGGCCTTTGGGCGTGGCTGGCGGTGGTCTACTTCAAGCAGTTGGCGGCAAGAAAGGTCAGACGGTCTGAGCACTATGTTGTGACGAGGAAGGGCTCCGCAGGATCATTGGCCTATCGCCATGCAGTTCGCACATCATATGAACTGTTCCACATTCATCGCGAGCACGCACAAATTTGTCTCAAGAGCCCGATGTATACGTTTGGTGATATGGCCGAGCAACTCGCCTCACGCCAGGCAATCGCACACAACAGGGGCTTTTTTCAGACCGCGTTTGAACTCTACATTAGAGGAGGAAAGCTACTAAGTGGGGCGTCGTCCAAGCCACGGAAACCAAAGGACAGAAAGCCAGGCGACAGTGTTGGGCTAGGTAGTGTCAGGCGGCTTGCTGTCGCACTACAAAGGTTGGACCTCACCTATGACACCGAGGATATGGGGTCAGCTCAGATGAAGGCCGTTCTGCCACGCGAGTTCAGGAAATATATGGTGCGCGCGCAGGAGTAAGTGTGCGCCGCCTTCGGGCTTGTCCGATTCTTAACGTGCCGCCGATCCGAGAATTGTTAGCGCAGAAACTTGTGGTCCTCATCCCGTAGCCATGCCATTTTCACGGGATGTTGGTGATTACGCTACGCTAAGTTCCTGATGGGCTGGGCGGAGAATTAAGACGCTTGCGCAAGCAAGGGTCTTACGAGCTGCGCAATCTTGAACGCCAGTAGCGGGGGAACGGCGTTACCCACCTGATGGAACTGCTGAGTCCGATTCCCCTGGAAGAAATAGTTATCGGGGAATGTCTGCAGTCTGGCTGCCTCACGTACCGTCAGACTCCGACATTGTGATGCGTCAGGATGGATGAAGTAGTGTCCATCCTTGGCAATGTGGCTGGTTACGGTTGTGGCAGGGCGGTTGCCGAGCTGGACTCTGAAACGGTCGGCAAACTTGCCGCTCTCCCAGTTCTTGTGATCGGGACGAAGGCCAGACAGATTGAACGCCGCATGGCCTTTTGGAGAGATTTCATGGACGGTTGCGTACGCGGCGGCATATAGATAGCGGCGAAGATCCGAAGTCATGTGACCTCTGGCTTCGTGATTCAGCCATACCCTCAGGTTCTTGTCGTGGTACCAACTCCCCAACCTTGAAGCTGTTGCCAAGGTGGCTTCCGGTCGGCCCAGCCGTAACCCGCCATGGTCAAGGTCACTCGCTATGCGTGGCGCAATTGTTTGAAACACCTCTGCAAGTTCTTTCAGCTCTTCCCTTGAGGCTGCTTCGTTCAGGAGCCCGCGCAAATGCTGCTTTACCGCAAAGGCCCATTTTTCGGAGTCGTCCTCCTCTTTGCTGAGTTTGCTGCGCAATGGCGGCATGCCAGAGATTGCGTCGTTCACCGTTGCCATATTTGTTTCCTGCAAGCATCCTGGAGCGACCCTGATGTCTTCCCTTATGCCCAGCAGGATGACCCTGTGCCTTGCCTGTGGAATTCCGAATTTCTCGGACCGGATGATGTAATCATGGACATCGATGTCGTCAGGGGCCATGCCCCGCTCATATACCGTTGGTACGACCAAGGAATGGATTCTGTAACCATGGCCGGGAGCCAGTCCGAAAGCGCGGTTGGGATCCGCCAAGTCACGCAAAATCGTATGGAATATCTGCTGCCCTCCAACCCGGGATGACAGGATACCCTTTACGTTTTCCATGACGAAAACGGCCGGTTTGTATCGCTGAATGATTTTCAGATATTCGCGATACAGAAAGTGGCGATGATCATCCTCAGCGCAATAATCGGCCTTGCCACGATTTCTTGCGCGGCCGACCAATGAATAGGCCTGGCACGGGGGGCCACCAATCAGAACCCATGGCTTTGAAGGCCCCAATTTGGAATTGTCCAGAATCGTGTTCAACTCTCGGTTCCCTTCGGCAGAGCCGAGAGTGATGCGACGCGCTTCCCTTTCTGCCTCTTCCCAGGCTCCTGCTGTCTTGCTGTTCCACGGCTGTTTTGCTTCGCCGTTGCAGAATTGATAGTAGCTATCTAGAGCCCGGCCACCTTGTCGTTTCAGAATGCGGTAAAAGGAACGCAGGCGAAGCGTCTGATGGGCGGAGCCTTCCATCTCGGCAGAAACAAGGATCCTGAAGGCGTTCCCTTCCTCAAGGGATGAGAAGCCTTCGCCCAGGCCCCCGGGGCCTGCAAAGAGATCAACGATGGGGATGGGGCTGCGTTTTGACATTGCTTCTTTTACTTTCAACAACTCCGTGCCAGGTTACCAGGAATGGTGGACATAGTCGATAGCAGAACCCGCTCTCGCATGATGGCGGGCATCAGGGGAAGAAACACCAAACCGGAATTGCAGGTGCGGCGCTATCTGCATTCGCGAGGGTTCCGCTACCGATTGCATGACGGGAAGTTGCCGGGCAGTCCTGACATCATCATGCCAAAGTACAAGTTACTGATATTTGTGCACGGCTGCTTCTGGCACAGGCACCAAGGGTGCCGATACGCGACTGATCCTGCCCAAAATCGTGAGAAGTGGGAGGAGAAGTTCAGACAGAATGTCGAAAGAGACCACAAGCAAGTAAAGCAATTGATCGATTTGGGCTGGAGGGTGCTTGTCATATGGGAATGCGGGCTCAGGTCGCCCAGCTCAGATCTTTCATGGCTGCCTGAACATATCAAGCAGGGGGCTGGATCATATGCTGAATGGCCAAGTGGAACGTCCTGACCTCTTCTGCGGGTGGTGATTCTAACTGCTATACGCTCAACTGCATCTCCGCCGTCAGCGCTCGCCCGCCGGCGTTTTCGGATCGCGAAGAACGCGGCCATCACGGGCCGCGGCACCAACCTGAACCTCATGGGGCCGGTGAGCCGGCCCGATCAGGTCCTCCACAACGCGCATCCAGATGTCGTCCATCGCGCGTCCCCTATACGCGGTTCCACTGTGCAATCCAGACGGGCTTGCGCGATCAAGAGCACGCGCCCGGCCTGATCCGGGCCGGTGACCGGCGCCATCCAAAATAAAGTTGAACCTATTCGCCAAACGGGCCTCTGACTTGCATCTGTAGGATTCAAGACGTTTTAGCGGTGCCTCTGGTTGTCGACTTTTCCTTGATATTCAATGGATCGGGCATGTTGCCCAAGCAGGTTTATTAAAGGAAATACACAATGGAAACAGGTACTGTTAAGTGGTTCAACGACGCCAAGGGCTTTGGTTTTATTACGCCGGACGGCGGTGGCGAGGATCTCTTCGCGCACTTCTCGGCGATCCAGGCAGGCGGCTTCAAGTCGCTGCAGGAAAACCAGCGCGTCAGCTTTGATGTCGTCCCCGGCCCCAAGGGCAAGCAGGCTGCAAACATCCAGGCTGCGTAAACACGCAGTAGGCTGAATCAAGAAACCCCGGCGTGCCGGGGTTTTTTGTTGCCTGCGCTGGGCGGGCAGCGAGGTGGAGACGGGTTTCGTCCTGCTCATCCAGCCAGGCGGTGACCCGCGGCGCGGGGGATTGCTTGGGGTATTCGGAGAGGACGCAGGTATCCAGCAGTCAGCTCATGGCTCGGCGTTGCGGCCGGTGTCCGGGCTGAGGGCGCTCGGCTTGCGGCAGTGCGGCTGAGGGCTTGCCCCGGCGCGGGCGGGCCGTCTCGACGCCCTCCACGGTTTTCTTCGCGGCGGGCTTGCCCTTGGGCTTGACGGTCTTCCTTGTCTCGTGAGGCGGTGCGAGCCGGATGTCCACGCCACGGCCCAGTGCTGCCGCCGCGCTGGCCAGGGTGGTCAGCGTCAATCCGGGGTCGTTCTCGTCGAGCAGGCGGTTGAGTGCTGCCCGGCTGGTATGCATGCGCGCGGCAAGTTGGGCCTTAGTCAGTTGCTGGGCTTTCATTTCCTCGGCGATCTGCCAGGCGATGACGCGCTTGAGGGCGACGGCGGTCACTTCTTCCAGCATGGCTTCCTTCTGCAGGAAGTCGTCAAAGCTGCTGCCGATGTTTTGCTTGCCCATGGTCTGGCCTCTCTTTGCTTCACCTATCCCCCATTGAGCGTATCAATATTGGTACGTTTGCACAAGGAAAGCTGCGGGGCCGCGGGCGAGGGCGACTGCTTTACCCCCTCAGCCGCACCCGCCTCTCCACCGTCAGCACGTCGCCCGCCGCATCCACCACCGCATAGAGCCTGGGCTGCGGGCGGCCGGCCCAGGAGGGGCCGGGGACGGGGCTGTCGAGGTAGACCACCTGCGCACCGTCGAGGTGCTGCTCGACCTGGCCGCGGGCGAGCAGATCGTTGAGGGCGTCGATTGAGATCCCGCGCTGCTTCATGCGACTGAAGGCGAGGGGGCTGATCTTTCCGAGCTTCATCATGGGGGGTCTCCTGGTTGCCTGCACCGCGCGATGCAGGCTGCGCATTGGCGTTTTCCGGTTTCGGTATTTATACTGTATACGCATACAACTGTAAATATATACAGTAATCGGAGGAAGACCCATGCGAGACCTGACCCCCCGCCAGCAAGAAATCCTGAATCTGATCCGCGAGTGGATCGACACCACCGGCCTGCCACCGACGCGCGCGGAGATCGCGCAGCGCTTCGGCTTCAGTTCGCCGAACGCGGCCGAGCAGCATCTCAAGGTGCTGGCGAAGAAGGGCGTGCTGGAGCTGGTGCCGGGCACCTCGCGCGGCATCCGGCTGCCGGGCGGCGGCGGGGTGCCGCTGGTGGGTCACGTCGCCGCGGGCAGCCCGATCCTGGCGCAGGAGAACATCGAGCGGCACTACCAGTTCGACGCCGCGATGTTCAGCCCGCGCGCGGACTACCTGCTCAAGGTGCGCGGCATGAGCATGAAGGACGCCGGCATCCTCGACGGCGACCTGCTCGCGGTGCACCGCAGCGCCGAAGCCAAGGCCGGGCAGATCGTGGTGGCGCGGATCGGCGAGGAGGTCACCGTCAAGCGCTTCAAGCAGCGCGGCCATACCGTGCAGCTGCTGCCGGAAAACCCCGACTTCACACCGATCGAGGTCGACCTGACGCGCCAGGAGCTGGTCATCGAGGGCATCGCGGTCGGGGTGATCCGCAACGGCAAGAGCCTGTAGACGCATTCGCGGCCGCTGCGGCCGCATTCACGAACGGCGGTTTGGCGAGGGAGGGATCACGATGAGCGCAGGGCTGGGTGAGGTGGTTCTGTATCGGACGGCCGATGGCGGGCCGGCGCTGGATGTGCGGCTGGAACAGGATACGGTGTGGCTAACGCAGGCCCAGATGGCCGAGGTGTTCGGGCGGGAGCGCTCTGTCCTGACCAAGCACGTCAACAACGTGTTCAAGGAAGGCGAGTTGGACAAGGAAAGCAATGTGCAAATTTTGCACATTGCAGGTTCCGACAAGCCAGTGACTTTCTACAACCTCGACGTCATCATTTCCGTCGGCTATCGCGTCAAATCGCAGCGCGGCACCCAGTTCCGCATCTGGGCCACCAACGTGCTGCGCCAGCATCTGGTGCAGGGCTATACCGTGCATGCGCAGCGGCTGAAGGAGCTCAACCAGGCGGTGCGGCTGGTCGCCGACGTGGCGCATCGCCGCGCGCTGAGTGGCGACGAGGCGACTGCGCTGCTCGAGGTGGTGGCGGACTATGCCTACGCGCTGGAGGTGCTGGACGACTACGACCACCAGCGGGTGCGCCTGGGCGAGGTGTCGCCTGGCCCGGTGGCGGCGCTGGATCTCGACGAGGCGCGCCAGGTGATCGTGCGCATGGGCGAGCGCTTCGGCGCCACCGGGCTGTTCGGCCGGGAAAAGGACGACGGACTGGAAGGCTCGCTGTCGGCCGTGATGCAGACCTTCGGCGGGCAGGAGGTCTATCCCAGCCTGGAGGAAAAGGCGGCGCACCTCTTGTATTTCCTCGTGAAGAACCACCACTTCGTCGACGGCAACAAGCGCTTGCGGCGGCGCTGTTCCTGTGGTTCCTGCAGAAGAACCAGGCGCTCTATCGCGCCGACGGCGGCAAGCGCATCGCCGACAACGCGCTGGTGGCGATGACGCTGCTGATCGCCGAAAGCCGTCCGGACGAGAAGGACGTGCTCACAAGGGTGGTGGTGAACCTGATCAACCGGCGCAATCCGTGAGGGGCGCTCCATGAGGCTGCCGACGCGTCTGCGCGAAGGTGAAAGGCGGCCTTCTCCCTAGGGTCTGGGCGCCCAGCCTTCGATGAAGGTCGTGATGACCGCGTCGGCCTGTTCCGCCAGATCGAAGCGGTGGTCCGACAGGATCCAGCGAAACGCCAGTCCCTGCACGGCTGCGATGAGGATGCAGGCATTCTGCTGCGGGACGATGTCCGGGCGGATTTCGCCTTTTTCCTGCGCCGCCGCGATCATGCCGGAGACGAAGTTGAGGAAGAACATCACCAGTTCGTTCATGCGGTCGCGAAACAGGGGGTCGCCGCTTTGCAGGGCCTCGGAGAACAGCAGGCGGGGGATGCCGGGCTGCTTCTGGATGAAGCTCAGGTGGGCACGGATCACGGTCTTCAGGCGCTCGAGCGGCGTCAGCTTCTCCAGGCCGAGCCCGGCCATCTCCGCCTGCAGACGCTCCTGAATGGTGTCGACCAGCGCGACCAGCACGTGGCTCTTGTTGCCGAAGTGCAGGAACAGGGTCGGCTGCGCGATGCCGACGGCCTCGGACAGCGAGCGGGTCGTGAGCTTGGCCACCCCGTCATGGCGGATGATTTCCATCGCCGCCTCGATGATGTCGTGGCGGCGGACTTCGGCGGATTTTCTTTTCTTGACGGCCACTGCGCTCCCGAGCCGGAAATGTGATCGATAAGTATGCGAGGGGATTCCCTCGGCGCGACGGTCGCCGCGCGCCGAGGGAAGGTCAGCGGCCCGGGGGCCGCTGCCCAGAAGGTACACCATCCGGGCCGACTTCAGGAACAGCAGCTGCCTTCCCTGACCCCGGCCTTCCTGAGGATGGAGGCCAGCGGGCAGAAGCCGGTCACCCCGCTTTGCGCGAGGTTGGCGCCGACGAAGGCGGTCAGCCAGAGCCAGGCCGGGTTGTGGGTGAAATGCGCGAGGGCGATGCTGAGCAGCACCATCAGGCCGGCGACGAGGTGAACGGTGCGATCTACGGTCATGTGAATCTCCTTGTGTTGTGCGGGTGGTTGCGGCAGGAGCAGGCCGGGAATCCCGGCCGCCCCGTCAGAACAGGTACGAAACGTTGAAGTTGTACTGGTTCTGGTTGATCTCGATGGTGTTGTACGGCGCGACGCTGGAGGTCAGGTCGTTGCCGAAGGCGTGGGTGTAGGCGAAGGCGCCGCTGACCTTGTCGCTGAACTTGCGCGTGAGGCCGAACGACAGATGGCTCTCGACGATCGCGGTGGAGCCGAGGTTCATGTTGACGTCCTCGGCGCCGATCGGCGACTTGCCGTAGTTGTAGCCGACGCTGACGGCCATCTTGCCCATGTCCTTCTTCACGCCGATGGCGTACACCGTCTGGTCTTCCCACCCAAAATTCAGCGCAGGCGGGAAGCCCGCAGGCGGATTGGTGACGGCGATGCTTTCCATCACGTCCTCGAAGGCGTAGCGCTTGATGTCGAACTCGACCTGCAGGCCCGGCATCGGCTTGAACGACAGGCCGAGCGCGAGCGAGGCCGGCATGTCCATGTCGAAGCTGGTCTGGCCGGTGGGCGTGTTGTATTCCATCGTGGCGACGTCGGTCTTCGTCGTATAGGTCAGGCCCGCCTGCAGCCTGGGATTGATCTTGTACGTCGCGCCGAGCGTGGCGCCGAGGCCGAATTGCCCGTTCTGCGGCAGCGTCACGTAGTTGCCCCCGCCGCCGGGGAGCGACATGGCGAGGGTCTGGTTGACGACGTTGAGCGCGGCGCCCAGCGTCAGCGCCTGGTTGACCTTGAAGGCCGCAGCCGGCGAGAAGCGGAACACCTGCTTGGTCGTTACCACGGGCTGGTTGCCCGTCACCGCCGGGAGGATGTCGGGCACGTTCACCCCCATCCCTGCGATGCCGCCCAGACCCATGCCGAGGAACAGCCGCTCGTTGACCTTGAACGCGACGGCGCCGCCGGGCATCAGGTACCAGTTCGAATCGCTGTCCTGGCCGTTGACCTCGCGCGGCGGGTTGAGCAGGCCGAAGCCCAGGTCCATGCGGACTTCCTGCATGCCGAGATCGGCCATGCCGGCGGGGTTGACGAGCACCGTCAGGGCGTCCTGCGCCTGTGCGACGGTGGCGCCCCCCATCCCGGCCTGGGCCGCCGAGGTGGCGAACATCTGGTCGCCGTTGGTGGCGTGCGCGCTGAGCGCGACGGAACAGAGGCCTGCCGATACGGCGGCCGCAATGCTTTTCTTTTTCATTTCAAAGTCTCCTCGTTTCGATGGATGCAGCCGGGCGCTACCTGGCCAGGGGGCTGATCAGGTTGGCGGAAACGCCGGGCGCGGCAGGGCGGAATTTCTGATGGCAGGCGACGCAGCCGGTCATGATGTCGCTCATGTACGAGGCGGCTTTCGGCATGTCGCCGGCGTCGGCGGCGTCCGCCAGCTTGATCGCGTTGCCTTCGACGATCTCGTTCATCGCCGGCAGCACCCCCAGGTCGTTGTCGTTCACCTTGTCGAGGGGGAAGTAGGCCAGCAGCCCGCCCTTGGGGATGCGGTGATTGGCCAGGCGCCGGGCCGCTTCGGAAGCCAGTTCGGCGTTGTCGGTCGCGAGCGCCGCGGCGACCGCCTGATAGTCGGCGAGGATCTCATGCATGATCTGGCGCATGGTCGTTTCCTTGGCGCGTCGCGTATGGCCTGCATGGAGCTGCTGAATGGTGCCCTTCAGTTCCGGGGAGAGCGCCATCACCTTCTTGCGCAGTTCCGGCGAGTAGGTCTTCATCATCTGCTGCATTTCGACGGGCATCGCCGCGGCGTTTTTGGGTGTCTCGGCCGCGGCCGGGCAGGCGGCGAGCAGGCTGGCGGCCAGGATCAGCGGGGTGGGGGCGAGGTGCTTCATGACTTTCATGGACGTTCTCCGGGGAGGTTGATGGTAATCACACGAACACATGAGCAAACGATCATGTGTTCGTGTGATTATATGGCGCCCCGGCGCCGTGGCAAGCAGAAAATTCGCTGGTTCGGGAAGTGACCGAAATGGTCGGGGAAGCAAGCGCGGCGGGGCGCGGCGGCAGGGCGCTCGCCGCCCCGGGTGGCCGGCCTGCCGGCCGCGACCGGCGAGGTCAGCGCGCCAGCCAGCGCTCCGCCGCGCGGGCGACCGGCGCCGGCAACTGGCGCAGCACGCTCGCGGGCTCGAGCGCGTCGAGCAGGTTCTTGACAACCAGCCCGAGCTCGGTGTCGCCCTCGCTGACCAGGCGGCGGCTGAAGAACAGCGTGTCCGGGTCCTCGCGGCGGCCGATCAGCAGCAGGAAGTCGCCTGCGCTGGCGGTGATGACGAGGTCGGGCGCGCCGCGGTCCGGCGCGAATCCGCTGCGGCTCACGGTGAAGCCGAGGCGCAGTCCGAGATCGCTGACGCGGATGGCGTAACGGCGGCCGACCAGCGGCTGCCAGTCGAGCGCCTGCAGCGCCGGCCACAGCGCGCGGTTCGCCAGCGCGCAAAACGCCAGGCTGGGTGGGGTGGCCGGCAGCCGCTCGACCAGGCCGGCCAGACGGGAGGGAAAGACAGGGTTCAGCATGGCGGCCTCGTTCCGTAGTCGAGCCCCGCGCGGCCGTGCCAGTAGCCGTCGACCGGCGCGCCGGGCATGAAGCGTGTCAGGTCCGCGGGCGTGTCGCCTGCCAGCGCCGCACGGAAGGCGTCGACCACGCGCGCCATGTGGCGCGACTGCGGCGACAGGCGCAGGCTGGCGACGCCGAGCGCGCGCAGGGCGGGCAGTTCGCCGATCAGGGTGTAGACGCCGGCGGACTGTGTCTGGATGCCGTTGAGCGTGAGGAAGGGCTGGCCCTCGCGGCTCGCCAGCGGCAGCCCGTCGGGATGGTCGAGGCAGCGGAAGCGGCAGTCGTCCTTGGGCAGGTTGTAGTGGCGCGCGGTGAAGCAGCGCGCGGAATAGGCGAGCGGCAGCCTGCCGTAGGCGAACACTTCGGTCTCGATGCCGCCAGGGCCGCCCTCGCCCGGGGTATTCGCCTCTCCCGCGCCGGAGGGGCGGGCGCCGTGCCCGAGCAGCGACGCCAGCGTGGCGCGTGACATTTCCACCGGCGGCACCCAGCGCCGCGCGCCCAGCCCGGCCAGGACGTCGAGCGTTTCGGGGTTGTAGACGTTGAGCGTGGGGCCGGCGACGAAAGGCAGGCCGGCTTCGGAGAGCAGCCGCACCGCGCCCCATTCGTTGGCCTCGACCGCGAAGCGGCCGTTCTCGACGATGCGCCGCAGCGTCTTGAGATCGGATTCGGATTCGATCAGCGTCTGGCTCGACAGCACGACTTCCTTGCCGGCCGCGGCGAGCGTCTCCGCCAGCTGCAGCCAGTCCGGCAGGCGCAGCAGGTGGCGGCGCGAACAGACGCTTTCGCCGAGATGGACGCGCGCCACCGGCCAGCCGGCCGCCTCGGCGTAGAAGGCGAGGGTGTCGTCGCGCGACCAGTAATAGAGGAGGGGGCCCAGGCTGAGATTCACGGCGTTCACTTCCACGGACGGTGATAGGCGCCGAGCGTGTGGCTCTGGCCTTCCGACAGCTTGTCGAGCTCGGCCTGCCAGGCGGGCGTCGGCGTGAAGGCCTCGGCATTGCGCTTCACCGCGTCGATCGCGGCGCGCCACACCCGCGTGACCTGCGCCACGTAGGCCGGGCTGCGCTGGCGGCCCTCGATCTTGACCGCGGCGATGCCGAGCTTCTGCATCTCCGGCAAGAGGTCGAGGGTGTTGAGGCTGGTCGGCTCCTCGATGGCGTAGTAGGTTTCGCCGCCGACCTCGAAGCGGCCCTTGCACAGCGTCGGGTAACCGGCTTTTTCGCCCTTGCCGTAGCGGTCGAGCAGCACGCCGTTGAGGCGCGACTCCAGGCCGGCCGGGGTGTCCTTCCACTGCACCGCCTTCGCCGGCGAGCACACGCCGGCCGAGTTCGGCGATTCGCCGGTGCAGTACGACGACAGCAGGCAGCGGCCCTCGACCATCACGCACAGGCCGCCGAAGCCGAACAGCTCGATCTCGACGTCGGTGTGCCGCACCACGTTCTCGACCTGCGGCAGCGACAGCACGCGCGGCAGCACGGCGCGCCGGATGCCGAAATGCTCGCGGTAGAAGTTCACCGCCTCGTAGCTGGTCGCCGAGCCCTGCACCGAGAGGTGCAGCCTGAGCTGCGGGTGGTGCCTCACCGCGTAGCGCATCAGCCCCGGGTCGGCGAGGATCACCGCGTCCATCCCCAGCTTCGCCGCCCGGTCGACGGCGCCGGTCCAGCGCTGCCAGCTGTCGGGCTGCGGGTAGGTGTTGAGCGCGAGCAGGACCTTGCGGCCGCGGTCGTGGGCGTAGCGCAGGCCCTCGGCCGCCTGCGCCTCGTCGAAGTTGAGGCCGGGAAAGGCGCGCGCGTTGGTGTTGTCGCGGAAGCCCATGTAGACCGCGTCGGCGCCGTGGTCGACAGCGGCCTTGAGCGCGACCAGGCTGCCGGCCGGGCAGATCAGTTCAAGCGGCATGGTTCCTCCCGGGTGCGGCCTGCACGCACGCCCTGGCGGCTGCCGCGCCGCGCCAGTTCGCCCGCGATGCCGTTCAGCACGTCCCATTTCTTCGCGCACCATGCGGGCGCGAGCAGGATATCCGGCGCGGCGGTGCCGGTGACGCGGTGGAACACCACCTCCCAGGGCGTGCGCTCGATCAGGTCGGCGGCGATGCGCACGTAGTCGGCCTCGGCGAGCGGGGCATAGTCGCCGCGCTTCCATTCGATCGCCAGCCGGGTGTGCTTCACCACGTGCAGCGGATGCAGCTTGAGGCCGTCGACGCCGACTTCGAGCACGCGGTCGAGGCTGGCGTGGCTGTGGACTTCGTCCTCGCCCGGCAGGCCGACGATCAGGTGGCAGCAGACGGGGATGCCGCGCGCCCGCGCCGCCCGCGTCGCCTGTTCGTATTCGGCGAAGCCGTGGCCGCGGTTGACGCGTTCGAGCGTCGCGTCGAAGGCCGACTGCAGGCCGAGCTCGAGCCAGACCTCGTGGCCGCGGTCGCGGTATTCGGCGAGCAGGTCGAGCACCGGCGGCGGCACGCAGTCGGGGCGCGTGCCGATCGACAGGCCGACGACGTCGGGTGCAGAGAGCGCGGCGTCGTACAGCGCGCGCAGCGTGTCCACGTGCGCGTAGGTGTTGGTGTAGGCCTGGAAGTAGGCGATGAAGCGGCGTGCGCCGGTGCCGCGCGCGATACGCCCGCGCGCGCGGTCGAACTGCGCGTCGAGCGGCGCCTGTTCGCGCGTGCCGGGGGAAAAGGACTTGTTGTTGCAGAAGGTGCAGCCGCCGATGCCCTTGCTGCCGTCGCGGTTGGGGCAGGTGAAGCCGGCGTCGAGCGCGACCTTGTGCACCCGCTCGCCGTGACGCGCCAGCATGGCGTGGCCGAAGGTGTGGACGCGTTCCGACAGGACGGCCATCACCCCGGCTTGCCGTCGACCCGCGGGCGCAGCAGCACCGCGGCGTAGACCACGACGAACACCGCGAACGCGATGACCCATGCGAGTCCTGCCGCGAGCATGCTCTGCGCATACACGCCGGGGAAGACGAGCGGCAACGCGACGCGCAGCAGCGCGGCGAGATTGATCAGCACGAAGGCGCGCGTCATCACCGGCGCCGGCTCGAGCAGCCGCCCGGTGTGGCCGAGCGAGACCCGCGCCATCATCCCCAGCGTCAGCGTCCCGATGCCGCCGGCGGTGAAGGCGTGCAGCGCGCTGACCGCCGCGGTGCTCATGCCCGCTGCCGACAGGGCCAGCAGCGCGAAGCCGAGCGCGATCCACGCGTAGCCGACATGCAGGATCCACAGCAGCGGTACCGACCAGTACTTGTGCGTGTACCAGCCGGCCAGCCTGACGACGTGCAGCGTCGCCGCGGCGGCGGCAAGCCCCGCGGTGACGGGCGAGGCGGGCGCGAGGAGCGCCGCCAGCAGCGCGCCGATGGTGGCGAGCGGCACCAGCGTCTCGACGGTCTTCCAGTGACGCGCGCGGGTGCGCAGCTTGTTGTCGGTGAAGCTGGGGATCACCCGGCCGCCCATCACCACCATCATCGCCACCACCACGTAGGTGGCGAGGTGCAGCCCGAGCGTCGCGCCCGAGGCCGTCCAGCCGAGCGCTTCGGCATGCACCAGCGCGTTGGCGACGGTCAGCGTCAGCAGCATCAGCGGGAAGGGATAGTTGTGCAGCCGCTTCGCCTTGAGGATGGGCAGCGCGAGCACCAGCGCGAGCACGGGCAGGAAGGCGAGGTCGACCAGCGCGACGAGCGTGGTCGGCAGGTCGGGAACCAGGAACACGGCGCGGCCTGCGAGCCACAGCAGGAACAGGGCGGCGAGCGGCGCGCCGGCGGGGGTGCGGATGCCGGTCCAGTTCTGCGTGGCGGTGAGCAGGAAGCCGGCGATCACCGCGACGGTGAAGCCGAACAGCATTTCATGGCCGTGCCAGACGGGCGGCGACAGCATGCCGAGTTCGAGCTGGCCGCGCAGCACCAGCAGCCACAGCACCATCAGCACGACGGCGTAGATCCCGGCGGCGAGGAAGAAGGGCCGGAAGCCGAGGGCGAAGGGCGCCCAGCCGCCGGTCGTGGCGGGCTTGGCGGGGTTCTCGATGGTGTGGAACGAGGTGCTCATGGGCGGTGTGCGGGAAGTGGATGAGGCTGTTGCGGGTTCGGTGCCGCCGGTGGCCAGCGGTCCCGGGCGGGGGCGACGAAACGGGCGGCGAAACGCCGCCCGGCCGAGCGTCTCGCGCTGTCGCGGTCGGGCGCGATCGACGCGCTCAACCCGTGCTCCAGGCCCGCGGGCGCTTCATGCCGGCGATCTTGCAGGCCTGCTTGACGTAGCCGTAGGGGAACAGCTCGAACAGCTTCTTCTGGGCCTCGCGGCCGTAGCGTTCGGCGAGGTGCTTGATGACGTAGCGGGCGTCGGCGGCGATCTGGTGCTCGTCGTAGTAGTCGCGCATGAAGCGGATCGCATCCCAGTGGTCGTCGTTCAGCGTGATGGCCTCGTCCTGGGCCAGCGCGCGGGCCACGTCGTCGTTCCAGTCGCCGGGCTCGATCAGATAGCCCTCGGCGTCGCGTTCGGGCAGGGTGCCGTCCATGTTCGCTCCTCCTGTGGATGCGTAAACAGTATATAAGATGTATCTTTGCTGCATCAAGTTCCAAAGCGTGATCGTTCGAAGGGCAGCATCTGCTTCAGGATGTCGCGCAGCACGTCTTTGTTGATATGGTTGAAGCTGGCATTCACGACACCATGACGCCATGAGCACAGAACCCGGCGATTCACGTCCCCCCAAGCCGCCGCAGCGCCTGCCGCGGGGCCCGCTGATCATCATCCTGCTGGTCCTCGCCAGCATGGTGTGGGTCTATTGGTTGTCCCGCTCGCCGCCGCGTCCGCCGCCCGAGCTGCCGCCGCTCCGCCAATTGCCGCTCGATTCACTGCACGAGCAGGACCAGCGGCCGGATCCCGCCGGGGATCCGGGGCGCGCGCGGCAATAGCAGGCGTTCGGCGCGGCGGCGCGCCCCGGCAGCTGCCGGGGGCGTGCCGGAGTCGCTCACGAAACAGCGTGCCGGCGCCGCCCCGGCCGCCGCGAGGGCGCTCGCGCACCCGGGTGGCCTCGGCGACGAAGTGGGCGAGGCCCGGTCTGCTTTCCATGATCAGCGTCCTTGCAGGGTGAAATCGAATGGCTGCACCGCCACCGAGCGGACGGGCCGGCCGTCGCGCCGGGCCGGCTCGCAGCGCCACGCGCCGACCGCCGCGAGCGCGGCCGCGTCGAGGCGCGGGTGACCGCTGCTGCTGATCACGTGGGCCGCAGTGACGCGTCCCGTTTCATCCAGTTCCACCCGCAGCACCACCCTGCCGGTTTCGCCCAGCCGGCGTGAGACGGGCGGGTAGGGGGGTGGCGTGCGCACGGGGCAGACGAGGGCCAGTTCCGACGTCAAGCCTACCGGGCCCGCCGCTCCAGGCAGGGTGGACGGCACACCGGCCAGCCCGGCGTCCGGCGGCGCGGACGGCAGATCGGGCAGTCCGTCGTCTGCCGCGCCGTCCATGGCCCGAGGCGCGCCTTCCGGTTCCGTCGTCTCCGCGGGCGAGGCTGTCGGCGCCTCGACCGCCAGACGGGCGCGTGGCGGCTCGGCGCCGCGTGGGGCTTGCCGTTTGATCGGCTCGGGCGGCACGGGTGGGGGGCGCCCGGTCGGCGCTGCGGCTGCCTGACCCGTCGGCGGGGCAGACGGGCTGATCAGCGTCACGAACACGGGCACCGCTTCGGCGGGCTGCAGGTTCACGCGCACGCTCCCCAGCGCGTAGAGCGCGGCGCCGTGCAAGCCCAGCACCATCAGCAGGGCCGCCGCATGATCCCATCTGAATCGTGCCCGCCCGGGTTCCATGATCACGGCCTGCAGCGCGGGCTCAGCATTCGACCATGTCGTTCCGCGTCGATTCGATGAAGGCCACCACGTCGGCCCGCTCGGGCGCCGGCACGGCGAACGTGTCCAGCGTGGCGTGCAGATGACGCATGAACGTCTCCCAGTCCGCGGCGCTGATGCGCATGCCCTTGTGGGACAGTTTCATGTCGCGGCCGGTGTAGTACACGGGCCCGCCGGCGGCGTTGCAGAGAAAGTCCACCAGCAATTGGTATTCGCGCTTGATGCCGTCCTCGCCACGATGCAGCCAGAAGCGTCCCAGGAGCGGATCGGCCTGCAGACGCGGCAGCAGGTCGGCGCACACGGCGGCGATGGCGTCATAGCCACCCAGGCGTTGGTAGAGCGTAGCTTCGGACATGTCGATCTCCTCGGTTGGTGGGTCGTGGAAGGGGCGGATGGCCCCGGGTCGGGATGACGATGCGGGCAGGGCCTAGAAGCTGAAATCCAGTCCGGCGAACGCGCTGCGGCCCGCCAGCAGGAAGAAGGAATAGGCTTCCTCGTCCAGCAGGTTATGGATGCCGAGCGAGGCCTTCACGGTCTTGGAGAAGGCATAGCCCGCCTTGGCATTGACCAGCGTGTAGGCGTCGTAGCTGCCGGGCACGCCTTCGACCGTGTCACTATTGTCTGCGGTGAAATAGACATGGCTCAGGTAGCGCGCCTCGAGCGTGCCGGTCCATGGCCCCTGGCGGGCGGTCAGGCCGATGCCGGCGATGTGCTCGGGCGAGTGGGTCAGGCGCTTGCCCACGCTGTCGGGGTCGGCATCGTTTTCCAGCACCTCGGAATCGATCCAGGCATAGTTGGCGTCGAGCTCGAGCCATGCGGTCAGGCGCGTGTGGCCCGTGAGCTCGATGCCGCGGATCCGCGCTTCGCCGGCGTTGATGCGCTCGATCACATTGACCGGGACGCGTTGGGTGTAGATCAGGTCCTCGAGACGGGTTTCGTAAAGGGTCAGGCCGGCCCGGGTCGACTTTGTGAACCGCCATTCGCCGCCCAGTTCCCAGGTCGTTCCGGTCTCGGGTTCGAGATCGGGATTCGCTTGCGCGGTGCAGGTACCGCTGGAGCCGTCATCGCGGATGCAGCGCACGGTCGTGGTCGAGTAGAGGTCCAGGTTCGGCGGGGCGCGGAAGGAGCGACCGAACGAGGCACGCAGCGTCGCGGCGTCGACCGGTTTGTAGACCACCGAGGCCTTCGGGCTGAACGCGGAATCGCTGCGGCTCGGGAACGCCTCGGCAGTGGTCGCGGTGAAGAAATCCCCCCGGGTTTCCCAGTAGTCCCAGCGCCCGCCCAGATAGGCTTTGAGGGTGTCGGTGAGCGTGATCTCGTCCTGCGCGAACACCGAGGTCGTGGTCGATCTGCCGTTGTAGCCGTTGTTCACGGTGGTTCGCGAATCGTCGTCGCGCCAGTTGGAAAGCGAATAGATCTTCTGATGCACCTCGTCTCGGTGGAGCGCGAGGCCGGTCACCCAGAACTGTTTCTCGCCCAGCGGAAAGCTCAGCTGGATGGTGCCGTCGAGACCGGTATTCGGCGTGTCGGTGAGCGTACCCGGGCCACCTTCGTAAGTGGGGAAAACCGGGCTGGCAGCGGTGAAGCTGTATTCGCGGTCGATCTGGGCGAGGTCGATCTTCAGCAGCTTGTCCTTGCCGATGGTGCCTTCGTAGCCGGCAAAAATGCGGGTGGCCTCTTCGTGCAGCGGCGAGTTGTTGACGAAATCGAACAGCGACAGGCGGACCGTCTCCCCGTTGATGTCGACGAGCCCGCTCGACACCGGGTTGCCTTCGGCGTCCCGCAGGGTGGTGTTGAAGAGGGTGTAGTCCTGCTCGGTTTCCTGCCAGCTCACGCCGCCGAAAATCCGGTCGCGGGCGTCGAGCTTGTAGGAAAGCTTGAGGTTGGCATGGGCCGACGTCCAGGGCGTCGTGCCCTTGTCGCCGACGAGGTAGGCCGGGGTGCCGTCACGGCTGGTGGTTTCCTCCCAGCCGGTGACCGGGATTGCACCGGGTACAGGGGCGATGGGCGTCTTGACGACGAACTCGTTCACGAAGCTGTCGCGGTTCTGGTAGCCCGCGCCGGCGACGATGCCGAGTCCGCTCCCGAAGGTGTCGCGGAAATAGATGCTGCCGTCCTCGCCGGCGAGGTCGTTCCAGCCCTTTTGCAGGCTGACGCTGAACTCGCGCGTGTCCGGCTGCTTGGTGATGATGTTGATGACGCCGCCGATGGCATTGCTGCCATAGAGCGACGAGAACGCGCCGGGGACGACCTCGATGCGCTCGATGTCCTCGGTGAAGGGAATCCGCCAGTTCACCTTGCCGGAGCTGGCGTCCTGGATCGGCTGGCCGTCGAGCAGGATGAGGGTTCGGCTCTGGTCGACGCCGCGCAGCGACATGTTGCTGGTCCCGGAGGTGCCCTGCGACGGGCCGAACGCGCCGTTCTGCAGATACAGGCTGGGCACCTGGTCGAGCGCATCGCCGAGGCGGGTGACGCGCCTGGTCTCGATCTTTTTCTCGTCGACGACGGTCACGGCGGCCGGCGCATCGGCGAGCGACTGCGCCGATCGGGTCGCCGTGACGACCACCACATCGAGTTCGATCGCGTCGCTGCCTGCGGTGACCTCGGCCGCGTGGGCGGCCTCCGCCAGGCAGGCTGAAATCAGCAGGAATCTCCCGGTTGTCTCGAGCAGACGCTTCAATTGTCGTTCTCCTGTGCGTTTGCGTATCCACGGCCGTCGGCCCCGGCGCCGATGCGGCAAAAGAGCAGCAAAAAAAGGGCGAGCAAGCTCGCCCCTCTTTCAGCGACCGCGCAGATCAATACACGTCATGCTGGGTGTTGTAGACGTTGAACTTGCCGGTGGGGGTGACGAGGCGCTTGTCCTTGATCACCGCCTTCAGCTTGCGGGTCTTGTCGTCCATCACGACGATGGCCGACTCGCCGTCCTTCGGTCCCCATACCGAGAACCACACCTCGTCGCCGGCGCGGTTGTATTCCGGATGCGCGACGCGGCCCTGGCTGATGCCGGCCAGCTTGGCGAGGTTGATCACCTGCGCCGGCTTGTCGAGGTTCTTCAGGTCGAACACCGACACCGATTGCTGGATCTCGTCTTCCGGCGACAGCGCGGCGTCCACCCACAGGTTGCTCGACTTCGGATGGGTCTTGATGAACAGGCTGCCGCTGCCGTGGTTCTTCAGCGTGCGCACCACTTTCCAGGCGTTCGCCTTGTGCTTCGCCGGGTCGGTGCCGATCACCGCGACGGTATCGTCGCCGAGGTGGCCGGTGGCCCAGACCGGGCCGTACTTCACGTCGTTCCAGTTGGCGCCGCGGCCGGGGTGCGGCTTGCTGCCGACCTTGACGTTGGCGGCCAGCTTGCCTTCCTTGGTGTCGACCACGGAAACGGTGTCGCGCATGTTGGCGGCGACCATGAAGTAGCGCTTCGACGAGTCCCATCCGCCGTCGTGCAGGAAGCGCTCGGCTTCGATCTCGGTGGTCTTCAGGTTCTTGAGGTCGGAGTAGTCGACCAGCAGCACCTTGCCGGTCTCCTTCACGTTGACCACGAACTCGGGCTTGATGTGCGAGGAGACGATCGAGGCGACGCGCGGTTCGGCGTGATACTCCTGCTCGTCGTAGGTGTAGCCGCGGGTCGACATGACCTTCAGCGGCTCGAGCGTGAAGCCGTCCATCAGCACGTAGGCGGGCGGCCAGTAGGTGCCGGCGATGGCGAGCTTGTCGTCATAGCCCTTGAACTTCGAGGTGTCGATCGAGCGCGCGTCCGACCCGGTGCGGATGGTGGCGACGGTCTGCGGCGTTTCCATCCACAGGTCGATCAGGTTGATCAGGCCGTCGCGGCCGGTGGTGTAGAGATAGCGCCCGGACTTGGACATGCGCGAGATGTGCACGGCAAAGCCGGTCTTGAGGACGGTGACGATCTTCTTGCTGTCGCCGTCGATCAGCGCGACCTCGCCCGAGTCGCGCAGCGTCACCGAGAACAGGTTGGGCAGGTCGAGCTTGTTCATCTGCTTCTTGGGCCGCTTGTCCACCGGCACCAGCAGTTTCCAGCTTTCGCGCATTTCCTTCATGCCCCACTCGGGCGGGGTCGGAGGCGTTTGCTGGATGTAGCGCGCCATGATGTCGACCTGCTGTTCGGTCATCTCGTTGGCGGTGCCGAAGCCGGGCATGCCGCCGGGCGTGCCGTAGTGGACGAAGACCTTCAGGCTCTCGGTGCCGATCGCCTGCATGTCCTTGGGCAGCAGCGGCTTGCCGGTGGCGCCCTTGCGCAGCACGCCATGGCAGCCCGCGCAGCGGTCGAAGTAGATCTGCCGGCCCTGGTCGAACTCGGCCTTGGTCATGGGCGGGGCGTCCGGGTCGACGGATTGATACATGTCCGCACCGGCCTTGCCGGCCAGCGAGGAGCCCCCGCCCTGGATGTAGGTGCCTTCCGGCGTGCCGGGCGTGACCGAGGCCGGGGGTTCCGCGGCAAGCGCCACCGACATCGCCAGCGGCAGGCTTGCCAGGGCGGCCAGGGAATTTCTGAATGTCGTGTTCATGATGCCTCCATACGTGGAATGTGAGGTTCAATGAAGCTTCCCCGCGGTTCGCGGGGAAGGGATGCCGTTACTCGGCCAGGCTCTTTGCGGGTTGCGTTTCCCTGCGGCCGATGGTCATCAGGTCCCAGACCAGCAGCACGAAGCCGGCAGCGAAGATCCAGCCGCCGATCTGGCGCCATTTCATGCCCTGGATGAACCAGTGGTGCCCCTGCGCGGCGAAGTAGCCGGCCCAGCTCGAGCCTTCGATGGCGCGTTCGATCTGCGACTGCTCGTAGCCTGCGGTGAGCAGCGCCATGGTCATCGTGAGCATGCCGATGTGCAGCAGCGCCAGCGCCCATTTCCATTTCCAGGCACCGACCAGGCCACCGCTCATCCACACGTTGCCGCGCCATTTCTGGATCGCGATGTAGAAGAAGGCGATGACCATGGTGACGTAGGCGCCGAAGAAGGCGAAGTGGCCGTGCGAGGCGGTCCACTGGGTGCCGTGGGTGTACAGGTTGATCTGCGGCAGGGTGTGCATGAAGCCCCACACGCCGGCGCCGAAGAAGTTGCCGAAGGCCTGCGCGATGATCCAGGCGAGCGCGGGGTGGTTGGTGCTCCTGATCTTGTGATGACCGGCGTCGAACACCGCATGCACCACCATGGCGACCAGCGGGATCGGTTCCAGCGCGGAGAAGAAGCCGCCGATGGTGAACCAGTATTCCGGGGTGCCGATCCAGAAATAGTGGTGGCCGAGGCCGAGGATGCCGGAACCGAACATCAGCGCGACTTCGATGTACAGCCAGGTCTCGACGATCTTGCGGCGCACGCCCAGGGTCTTCATCAGGCCGTAGGCCATCAGGCAGCCGACCAGCACTTCCCAGGTCGCCTCCACCCAGAGGTGGATCACCCACCACCACCAGTGCTGGTCGATCGAGATGTTGGGGGTGAACCACATGCCGGCCAGGTAGATGCCGGCCAGCGCGACCAGGTCGAGGACCAGCACGCCGCCGACGCCGGTGAAGCGGCCCTTGGTGAAGGTGGCAGCGACGTTGTAGAAGAACACCAGCACGCACACGACGATGCCGATATCGGCCCAGCGCGGCGCTTCGATGTATTCGCGGCCCTCGTTGATCAGCCAGATCGAGGCGTGCGAGCCTGCGCCGACCTGCACCAGCAGGTAGACCAGCACCACGACGACGACGGCCAGCGTGAGCACCCAGAAGGCAAGATTACCCAGCTTGAGGCCGACGACCGGGATACCGGATTCATCCTCCAGCAGCCAGTACACCGAGCCGAGGAAGCCGAACAGCAGCCACACGATCATCGCGTTGATGTGCACCATGCGGTTGACCGAGAAATCCAGGATGCCGAACAGGAAGTCGGGGTTCAGGTATTGCAGGCCGGCCAGGAGCCCGAACAGGACCTGCGCGCCGAACAGCACGACGGCGACGCTGAAGTACTTCACCGCCAGCTTCTGGCCGCCGTTCAGGTTGGAACTGTCGATTTTTCCCAATGCGGTCATCTCAGTTCTCCTGATCTATGGAAACGAAATTGGCAGGGAAGCCGTTGGTGTCGATCGACGCCATCCACTTGAGGAAGGCGACCGTCGCACGCGCTTCGTCCTCGGTGATGCCCAGATTCGGCATCCGGCGACCGAGACCGTTGTGCAGGCGATCCTGCGGGTTCATCAGGAACTCGACCATCAGTTCTTCGCGCACCTCCTTCGTCCCCCACGACGGGTCGAGCCAGGCCTTGGTGAGGTCGGGCGCGTAGTACGCGCCGTTGCCGAGCAGGGTGTGGCAGTTCATGCAGTTCTTCGCCTGGGTGGTGAGCTTGCCGCGGGTGACCAGGGCCTGCGCTTCCTCCTCGGTCAGCTTCTGGCCGAACAGCGGCTCCTCGACACCGATGACCGGCACCTGGAAATTGCGCGTGTCGTCGAACTCGTAGCTGATCCGGTGGTTGATCACCGCGTAGCCGGGCACCCGCTTGCCGCCCGCTGTGATCTGGCTCACCGTGTCGAAGGTCAGAAAAATCAGGACCAGGAAAGAGCCCGCGGTGATCCAGATGGCGTTCTTCCGCCAAAAGGATTCGGATGCCCACCAATATTCTTTTGACATGGTCATACCTCCCTCGAATTAACTGCCGTTGAAAAGACTTCGGCGGGCTCGGCGTCGGCGGCCAGCTCGTCGCGATGTGTCCCGACACACAGATGCCAGATGGCGTGCGGCGCGAGCAGATAGCCGACGAGCATGAGCAGCACGATGCCGATCCAGAAGCCGTGGTTGAGAAGATTGGCGGCATACGCCAGCGCCAGCACCGAGGCGAACAGGCCGGCGTAGGCCGCGTAGGCCAGCGGCATGAGGCCCGGGCGGCTCTTGACGCGGGAATAGGCGAACAGCAGGGCATACAGGCCGCCGGTCATGATCACCATGGCGGCGGAGAAAAAGGTGAGAAAGAAGTCCTTCAAGGCAACCGGCTCGATCATGTCTCGCTCCTCGTTTATTGCGCTCTTCTGTCCTTGTGCGGCCAGCCCGGATCGGCGGGCGCGCAGGGTCGGTCCCTAAAAATAGGCCGAAAAATGCAGGACGGCGCGGCAATGCGCCTGCGTGTTCCTCTCGCCGAAGCGGGATCGGCTACACGATCCTCAGCAGATAGAGCATGCCGAAATGGAAAATGATGAAAGCCAGCACCGTGACGAGCACGGCGGTGTTTTCGCTTTTTTCGAAGATCTTTTGCATGGATGCGCTCCTTGCGTGGAATTGCTCGGTTGAGGGATACCGGCACGATCCGGCGGGAACAGACGGGAACACGCTCAACCCGTGCTCCAGGCCCGCGGGCGTTTCATGCCGGCGATCTTGCAGGCCTGCTTGACGTAGCCGTAGGGGAACAGTTCGAACAGCTTCTTCTGGGCCTCGCGGCCATAGCGTTCGGCGAGGTGCTTGATGACGTAGCGGGCGTCGGCGGCGATCTGGTGCTCGTCGTAGTAGTCGCGCATGAAGCGGATCGCGTCCCAGTGGTCGTCGTTGAGCGCGATGTTCTCGTCCTGGGCCAGCGCGCGGGCCACGTCGTCGTTCCAGTCGCCGGGCTCGATCAGATAGCCTTCGGCGTCGCGTTCGGGCAATTCGATGGACATGGTCACTCCCCGTGCTAACCACTCATTGAAGAATAAAAGATGCATTTAACGTGAATGTATAGACCAGACCTTCGAAGAATTCAAGGCCGGGGCCTGGTCTGCGTGTGCATCAGGTCCCGCCGCCGTGGAATTCGACGCCGGGCTGGCGCTCGGGGAGCTCCTCGACCAGCAGTTGCCGACGCGACAGCGCGACGGCCTCGATGCCGGCCTCGTCCAGATAGGACTTGGCATCCGACACGGCGGCAGCAAGCAGTTCGGCAGCGAGCGCGTCCGGCTCGCGCCCGAACGCCCGGGCGAGCGCCCGCAGATCGGTGCAGGGATCCTGCGGCAGGCGGATTTCCATCGGCTTGCCGCTGCCGGCCGGCGCGGCGAGGGGGGCGGGCGCCTGTCCGCCCGCGCCCATCGCGCGGCTCATCACCCCGGCGATCCGCGATGCCGGGGAGAGCCCCTGGCCGGCGGGCTGCAGGCGGATCTTGTTGACGAAGTATTTCTCGAAATCGACCTTGGCCTGGTGCACCCAGCGCCCCTGGCGCATCCAGTTGATGTCGCGCAGCGGGACCTGCGGCCCGGAGAGGTAGGCCGCGCCGGTGTCGCCCATGTCGGAGAGCCACTTGGCGCGCTGCGGCACGTGGCTCGTGAGCGGCGCGTCGTGGAGATGGGCGAGGATGTTCTGCACCACGATCTCGCCGGCCTTCTGGATCGAGTAGACCGAATCCGGCGCCCCGACTGGCACCGGCGTCTGCTCGACCGGGGGCTGGGCGACGCAGGCGCCGAGCGCGAAGACGTTGGGGTAGTCCGGGTTGCGCAGGTATTCGTCGACGACAACCAGCCCGCGCTCGTTCACCAGCCGCTCCGAAGCGCGCACGCCGGGCACGCCGCCGAAGGCCGGCCAGTACATCGAGTACGCGTAGGGCAGGGCGTGGGTCTGCTTCTCGTTGCCGGCGGCGTCGACCTCGACGACATGGATGGCGTCCTTGTCGACGCGCACGGTGCGTGCGTTGCAGAGGGCGCTGATGCGGGTGTCGGCGAGCGCGGCGGTCACCGCGCCGCGGCTGGCGCCTTCGCCGCCGAGGCCGAGGTGGCCGGGCCAGGGCTCGGGGGTGACCAGGGTGATCGACACCCGCTCGCGGATGTTGCGGCGCTTGAGGTCGGCGTCGACCAGGAAGGCGTATTCGTAGAGCGGGCCGAGCACGCTCGCGCCGGGCGCCGCGCCGATGACGACCGGGCCGGGATGGCGGACGAATTCGCGGTAGGCGGCGAGCGCGCGCTCGGCGTCGTCGACGTGGAGCACCGAGTGGGTGTGCTCGGCGAGCCCCGGGATCGCTTCCGCCATGCCGGTCGCGCCGGTGGCGATCAGCAGGGTGTCGTAGAACAGCACGTCGCCGTTCTCCAGGTCGACCTGGATCACGTCGGGCTGGATGCGCTTGACCCCGCTATGGATGAACTTGATGCCGCGCGCCTCGAGGTGAGGCCCGATCGGGAAGGCGATGTCGGCGCGCTCCCGCCAGCCCATGGCGACCCAGGGATTGGACGGCACGAAGTGGAAGTAGGGCTTGTCCGACACCACCGTGACCTCGTCACGCGGCCCCAGCTTGGCTTTCAGGGCGTAGGCGGCGGTCACGCCCGCGATGCCTGCACCCAGGATGACAACATGCGTCATTTCAGTCTCCTTGAATCGTTTTGCGCCCCGTCGGGCATGAAGGCCCGGCCTTCGTCCCTGCGCACCCTGCGGGGGGCTCTCCGGCAAGCGCGAGAGGGCTCCACCCGAAAGGCGGAAGGGGCGAGCGGACGGCCTCCTCCAGGAACATCTGCTTCAGCCGCGCGGCCGCACGAGCTGCCACGCGCGCCCGAGATACGTCGTCGCGGCGAATCCGCTCCATACGTGCACCAGCCGGGTGAACGGGAACACGAGGAAGATCGTCATGCCGAGGAAGAGGTGGGTCTTGAAGATCCAGCCCGCGCCCTCCAGCAGTTCCACGGCGCCGCCGCGGAAGGTGACGATGCGCTGCGCCCATTCGGCGAGCCGCACCATCATGCTGCCGTCGAGGTGCTGCGCCGACAGCGGGATGGTCGCCAGCCCCAGCACCAGCTGCAGCCACAGCAGCACCAGGATCAGGATGTCGCTCGTCTTCGAGGTGGCGCGGATGCGCGGCTCGGTCAGCCTGCGGTGCAGCAGCAGCGTGAGCCCGACGAAGGCCAGCAGGCCGGCGATGCCGCCCGACACCATGGCGAGAATCTGCTTCGCGCCGGTGCTGATGAAGGGTTCGTAGACGGCGTGCGGCGTCAGCATGCCGACGAAGTGGCCGACGAACAGGAACAGCACGCCGATGTGGAACAGGTTGCTGCCGAGCCTCAGCTGGCGGCGCCGCAGGAGTTGCGACGAGTCGCTCTTCCACGTGTACTGCTCGCGGTCGAAGCGGATGAGACTCCCCAGCAGAAACACCGTCAGCGCGATGTAGGGATAGATGCCGAACAGGAAGGTCTGCGAGTAGGACATGGTTCAATCCTCCTTGGATCAATGCGTGGTGGGCGCGGCGGCGTGCCGGCGCGTTTCCGGCATCTGCACCACCGCGACCTGCGGGCCGGTCTTGAGGAGCGGTTCGACGCCGTCCATCGACGGGCCGAACATCTCCATCGCCTCGTCCATGTCGCGCACCGGCGGCTCGGCCAGTTCCTGTGCCGCGACCGGCGACAGCGCCTCGAGCACCTGGAACGCGGTGGCGTAGGGGCTGCCGTTGGCGTCGAGCTTGCGGCCGATGGTGGCGAGCACGTGCACGGCGTCGCCCAGCAGTTCGCGGGCCTCGTCGGTCGGCAGCAGCGACAGGAACTCGAGGAAAAGCGGCACGTAGTCCGGCAGTTCGGACGCGGAAGCGTCGAAGTCGTGCTTCCAGTACTCCTCGAGCAGGTCGATCATCGCCGAGCCGCGGTCGCGCGATTCGCCGTGGATGTGCTCGAACAGGTGCAGCGACTGCGAGGGGTTGCGGTCGAAGGTGGCGACGTAGTTCTCCTGCAGTTCGATCAGCCGGGTGTCGCCCAGCAGCGCGAACAGCGGCGCCAGCCGGCCGGCGGCGTTGCCGTTCAGTGCCGATTCCTCCTCCAGCGCGGCGTGCAGCTCCGGCAGCGCTTCCAGCCAGTCGGACTCGGGGTACATCAGCAGCAGGGACAGGACTTTGAAGGTTTTCATCGTGTGGCTCCTCAACCGGTTTTCTTCTTCGCGTGCAGCTGCGACAGGTCGACCGGCACCGCATTCTTGCGGTTGCCGAACAGCGTGGTCTTGGGCGACACGCCGTCCGAGCAGCCGTTGCCGAAGGTGAAGCCGCAGCTCGACTTCTCCTCGAAGGTGTTGATCGTCTCCTCGCGGTGGGTGCTGGGGATGACGAAGCGGTCCTCGTAGTTGGCGATCGCGAGATAGCGGTACATCTCGTCGGCCTGCGCGGCGCTGAGCCCCACCTGGTCGAGCGCGGCGGTGTTGGGCTTGCCGTCGACCGACTTGCCGCGCATGTAGGCGCGCATCGCCAGCAGGCGGTCGAGCGCGGTGATGACCGGCTTCTCCTTGCCGCCGGTCAGGAGGTTGGCGAGGTAGGTGATCGGGATGCGCAGCGACTTGGTGTCGGGAATGATGCCGTTCATCCCCATCTGGCCGGATTCGGCGGCGGCCTGGATCGGCGAGAGCGGCGGCACGTACCAGACCATCGGCAGCGTGCGGTATTCCGGGTGCAGCGGGAACGCGATCTTCCAGTCGATCGCCATCTTGTAGACGGGGGACTTCACCGCGGCGTCGAGCCAGGCCTCGGGGATGCCCTCGGCGCGCGCGGCGGCGATGACCTCGGGATCGCTGGGGTCGAGGAAGATCTTCAGCTGCGCCTCGTAGAGCTCCTTCTCGTCGGTGACGCTGGCGGCCTCCTCGATGCGGTCGGCGTCGTACAGGATGACGCCGAGGTAGCGGATGCGCCCGACGCAGGATTCCGAGCAGACGGTCGGCTGGCCGGCCTCGATGCGCGGGTAGCAGAAGATGCACTTCTCGGCCTTGCCGGACTTCCAGTTGTAGTAGATCTTCTTGTACGGGCAGCCGGAGATGCACATGCGCCAGCCGCGGCACTTGTCCTGGTCGACCAGCACGATGCCGTCCTCCTCGCGCTTGTAGATCGAGCCCGACGGGCAGGAGGCGACGCAGGTCGGGTTGAGGCAGTGCTCGCACAGGCGCGGCAGGTACATCAGGAAGGTGTTCTCGAAGGTGGCGTGCATTTCCTTCTGCACGTTGTCGAAGTTCTTGTCGCGGCTGCGCGACGCGAACTCGCCGCCGAGGTCGTCTTCCCAGTTGGGGCCCCAGTGGATCTTGTCCATCTTCTCGCCGGTGATCGCCGAGATCGGGCGCGCGGTCGGCGGCGTCTCGGACAGCGGCGCCTTCTGCAGGTGCTGGTAGTCGTAGGTGAACGGCTCGTAGTAGTCGTCGATCTCCGGCAGGTTGGGGTTGCCGAAGATGTTGGCGAGGATCTTCAGCCGGCTGCCCTGGCGGGGCTCGAGCTTGCCGTCGCCCTTGAGCTTCCAGCCGCCGTTCCACACGTCCTGGTTCTCCCACTGCTTGGGATAGCCGATGCCGGGCTTCGACTCGACGTTGTTGAACCAGACGTATTCCATGCCCTCGCGCGAGGTCCACACGTTCTTGCAGGTGATCGAGCAGGTATGGCAGCCGATGCACTTGTCGAGGTTGAGCACCATGGCGATCTGCGCACGCACTTTCATGTTTGACTCCTTGCCTGACCGGGGCTTGCCCCGTGTCGTTGTATAAAAAGCCCGCGCCGGAGAGAGGGGGCGCGGGTGGGGCGGCGGGAGACGCCGCCCCGAAAACCTCGCGCTCAGCGCTCGACCAGCGGCCCTTCCATCCAGTCGACCTTCTTCATCTTGCGCACGATCACGTATTCGTCGCGGTTGGAGCCGACCGTGCCGTAGTAGTTGAAGCCGTAGGCCAGCTGCGCGTAGCCGCCGATCATGTGCGTGGGCTTGGTGATCGTCCGCGTCACCGAGTTGTGGATGCCGCCGCGGAAGCCGCTCACCTCGGCGCCCGGCACGTTGATGATCTTTTCCTGCGCGTGGTACATCAGGCACATGCCGCGCGGCACGCGCTGGCTGACGACGACGCGCGCCGTCAGCGTGCCGTTGACGTTGAACACCTCGACCCAGTCGTTATCCACCAGCCCGGCCTCCTTCGCCTCCGACTCCGACACCCAGACGTGGGGGCCGCCGCGCGACAGCGTCAGCATGCGCAGGTTGTCGGTGTAGGTGCTGTGGATGCCCCATTTCTGATGCGGGGTGATCCAGTTCAGCACCAGCTCGTGGTTGCCGTTCGGTTTCTTGCCGAGCAGCGGCGCGATCGTCTTGGTGTCGACGGGCGGCTTGTACACGCACAGGCCCTCGCCGAAATCCAGCATCCACGCGTGGTCCTGGTAGAACTGCTGGCGGCCTGTGAGGGTGCGCCAGGGGATCAGCTCGTGGACGTTGGTGTAGCCGGCGTTGTACGAGACGTGCTCGGATTCGAGGCCCGACCAGGTCGGCGAGGAGATGATCTTCCTCGGCTGCACCTGGATGTCGCGGAAGCGGATCTTGTCGTCCTCGCGCGGGATCGCCAGGTGGGTGTGGTCGCGGCCGGTGATCTTGGAGAGCGCCTCCCACGCCTTGACCGCGACCTGGCCGTTGGTTTCCGGCGCGAGCATCAGGACGGTCTCGCAGGCGTCGATCGCCGACTCGATCTTCGGCAGGCCCTGGCTGATGCCGGCCTCGGTGACGGTGTAGTTGAGCTCGGCGAGCTGGTGCACCTCGTCCTCGGTGTTCCAGCTGATGCCCTTGCCGCCGTTGCCGATCTTGGTCATCAGCGGGCCGAGCGAGGTGAACTTCTTGTAGGTGTCGCCGTAGTCGCGCGTCACCACCGTCATCGTCGGCATGGTCTTGCCGGGGATGGGGTCGACCTCGCCCTTCTTCCAGTCGCGCACGCCCATGCTCTGGCCCAATTCGCTGGGCGTGTCGTGCATCAGCGGCGTGAGGACGAGGTCCTTTTGCGTGCCGAGGTGGGTGGCGGCGAGCTCGGAGAACTTCTTGGCGATGGTCTTGTAGATCTCCCAGTCGGACTTCGACTCCCACAAGGGCTGCACCGCTTCGGACAAGGGGTGGATGAAGGGGTGCATGTCCGAGGTGTTGAGGTCGTCCTTCTCGTACCAGGTCGCCGACGGCAGCACGACGTCGGAATAGAGACACGTGGTCGACATGCGGAAGTCGAGCGTCACCAACAAATCCAGCTTGCCCTCGGCGCCCTTGTCGTGCCACACGACTTCCTTGGGCTTGGCCTCGCCGAGTTCGCCGAGGTCCGGCCCGAGCACCGCGTTCTGCGTGCCGAGCAGGTACTTGAGGAAGTACTCGTGGCCCTTGCCAGACGAGCCGAGCAGGTTGGAGCGCCAGACAAACAAATTGCGCGGGAAGTTTTTCGGGTTGTCCGGGTCCTCGCAGGAGAATTTCAGCGCGCCGTTCTTGATCTGCTCGGTCGCGTACTTCACCGGGTCGATGCCGGCGGCGTCGGCGGCCTTGGTGATCTCGAGCGGGTTGGTCTCGAGCTGCGGGGCCGACGGCAGCCAGCCCATGCGCTCGGCGCGCACGTTGAAGTCGATCAGCCGGTAGTCGCCGTTCTTGCGGTCCGCGGTGGGGGAGAGGATCTCCGAGACCGACAGCTTCTCGTGGCGCCACTGGCTGGTGTGCGCGTAGAAGAACGAGGTCGAGTTCATCTGCCGCGACGGACGGTGCCAGTCGAGGCCGAACGCCAGCGGCGCCCAGCCGGTCTGCGGGCGCAGCTTCTCCTGGCCGACGTAGTGCGCCCAGCCGCCGCCCGACTGGCCGATGCAGCCGCACATCATGAGCAGGTTCATGATGCCGCGGTAGATCATGTCGTTGTGGTACCAGTGGTTGAGCGCCGCGCCGAGGATGACCATCGACTTGCCGTGGGTCTTGTCGGCGTTGTCGGCGAACTCGCGCGCCACCGTGATGATGTCGGCGCGCGGCACGCCGCAGTGCTTCTCGGCCCAGGCCGGCGTGTAGGGCACGGGGTCGTTGTAGTCCTGCGGGATGTTGGGGCCGCCCAGGCCGCGGTCGACGCCGTAGTTGGCGAGCGTGAGGTCGTAGACCGTGGCGATGCGCACGTCGCGGCCGCCGACGCTGATCACCTTGACCGGCAGGTTGCGCGAGAGCAGTTCGTCGTGGTCGCCGCCGAAGTAGGGCAGCGCCACCTCGACGACCTCGTCGTGGCTGCCGAGCAGCGTGAGCTGCGGCTTGACGTCCTTGTTGGAATAGCCGTCGCGCATCTCGAGGTTCCACGCGCCCGACTGCCCCCACCTGAATCCGATGGACCCGTTGGGCGCGACCAGGTAGCCGGTGTTCTCGTCGTAGACCACCGTCTTCCAGTCGGGGTTGTTGTCCTGGCCGAGGTTGCCGGTGAGGTCGGAGGCGCGCAGGAAGCGGTCGGCGACCAGCTTGCCCTCGTGCTCCTTCAGCATCACCAGCATCGGGTGGTCGTTGTACTGGCGGCAGTAGCTGTCGAAGTACTCGCTCTTGTTCTTGTTGTGGAACTCGCTGAGGATCACGTGGCCCATCGCCAGCGCCAGCGCGGCGTCGGTGCCCTGCCTGGGGGCGAGCCAGATGTCGCCGAACTTCACCATTTCGCCGAAGTCGCTCGATACCGCCACCGTCTTGGTGCCCTTGTAGCGCACCTCGGTATAGAAGTGGGCGTCGGGGGTGCGGGTCTGCGGCACGTTCGAGCCCCACACCATCAGATACGTCGAGTTGTACCAGTCGGCCGATTCCGGCACGTCGGTCTGCTCGCCCCACACCTGCGGGGAAGACGGCGGCAGGTCGCAGTACCAGTCGTAGAACGAGCCGCAGACGCCGCCGATCAGCGACATGTAGCGGCTGCCTGCCGCATAGCTGACCATCGACATCGCCGGGATCGGCGAGAAGCCGTAGATGCGGTCGGGGCCGTAGTCCTTGATGGTGTGCACGTTGGCGGCGGCGACGAGTTCGGTCACCTCGTCCCAGCCGGCGCGCACGAAGCCGCCCTGGCCGCGCACCGACTTGTAGCGCCTGGCCTTCTCCGGGTCGGTGGTGATCGCCTTCCAGGCCGCCACCGGCTCCATCGTCTTCCTCGCCTCGCGCCACATCTCCATCAGGCGGCCGCGGATCAGCGGGTACTTCACGCGCTGCGCCGAATACACGTACCACGAGTAGCTCGCGCCACGCGGGCAGCCACGCGGCTCGTGGTTGGGCAGGTCGGGGCGGGTACGCGGATAGTCGGTCTGCTGGATCTCCCAGGTGATCAGGCCGTTCTTGACGAAGATCTTCCAGCTGCACGACCCGGTGCAGTTCACCCCGTGGGTCGAGCGGACCACCTTGTCCTGCTGCCAGCGGCTGCGGTAGGCGTTCTCCCAGCTGCGGTCTTCGTTGCTCACGACGCCGTGGCCGTTGGAATAGTCGGCGACGGTCTTCTTGAAGAAGGTCAGTCGATCGAGGAAGTGACTCATTGTTTGCTCCTTTTAGTCGCAGGATTCAGGGGGCAGGATTCAGGGGTCAGGGGGCGGGCGCAGGGTCTTCGAGGGGCGCGGCCGGAGGCCGCTCATTCCCTGATCCCTGAATCCTGACCCCTGGCCCCTATGGATTCCGAATCTCGGAACCCTTGCGCAGGTAGAACCACCAGTTCAGCAGCAGGCACACGGCGTAGAAGACGGCGAAGCCGTACATCGCGTATTCGGGGGTGCCGGCCTTGATCTGGTTCTTGATCACCTCGGGGGCGATGAAGGACCCGTAGGCGGCGACCGCCGAGGTCCAGCCGAGCACCGGGCCGGCCTGCGCACGGTCGAAGATCACGCCGACGGTGCGGAAGGTCGAGCCGTTGCCGATGCCGGTGGCGGCGAACAGCACCACGAACACGATCAGGAACTGGGTGAAGTAGATCTCCGGGGTGGCCGACTGGTAGGCCTGCATCAGGATCCAGCCGGCGTAGACCGACGCGGCGACCATCACCGCCGAGATCACCTGGGTGACGATCGAGCCGCCGACCTTGTCGGAGATCCAGCCGCCCACCGGGCGGATCAGCGCGCCGACGAAGGGGCCGATCCAGGCGTATTGCAGCGCGGACGGCGCGTTCGGGTTCTTGGCGTGCACCCAGGTGCCGGTCGCGGCGTCGAGCACGTGGGTGTCGCCGAAGATGACCGTGATCGACAGCGGCAGCGCCATCGAGAAGCCGATGAAGGAACCGAAGGTGACCAGGTAGAGCGCGGTCATCGACCAGGTGTGCTTGTTCCTGAAGATGGCGAACTGCTTGCCGATGTTCTCCTTCATCGGGCCGAAGGCGGCGAGCTTCAGGATCAGCAGCGTCGCCACGATGATGAGCGGCATCGCCACCCACATGTTGAGCAGGCCGAGCCCGGTGGGCGCGGGGAGGTAGAGATAGAGGCCGGCGATGGCGGGGATGAAGGCCAGCGTGTAGAGCCAGGTCACCTTGATGAAGGCGGCCAGGGTATGGCCGGCATCAGCCGAGACCGGCAGCAGGTTGTTCATGCCGAACCAGGCGATGGCACCGAGCGGCACCAGCGACAGCACCCAGGCGAAGCCGGCGTTCTGGATGAAGGTCTCGGTGCCGGCGGCGATCTTGCCGAAGATCCAGCCGCTGTCCTTCACCAGCGTCATCGAGTCGCCGCCGAGCGCGCCGAACACGCTCACCGTCATCACCAGCGGGATGAGGATCTGCATGGTGGTGACGCCGAAGTTGCCCAGCCCCGCGTTGATGCCGAGCGCGGTGCCCTGCAGCCGCTTGGGGAAGAAGGTGCTGATGTTGGACATCGAGCTGGCGAAGTTGCCGCCGCCGACGCCCGACCACAGCGCCATCAGCTGGAAGGTCCACAGCGGCCAGTCGGGATGCTGCAGCACGATGCCGGTGCCGATGGCGGGAGCGAGCAGCATCGAGGTGGTGAGGAAGATGACGTTGCGGCCGCCGGCGAGGCGGATGAAGAAGGAGGAGGGGATGCGCATGGTCGCGCCGGCGAGGCCCGAGATCGCCGTCAGCGTGAACAGCTCGTCCTTCGTGAAGGGGAAGCCCAGGTTGGACATCTGCACGGTGATGATTCCCCACATCAGCCACACGGCGAAGCCGCACAGCAGCGCCGGCACCGAGATCCACAGGTTTCGGTAGGCGATCCTCTTGCCGGTCGTCTCCCAGAACGTCGGGTCTTCCGGGTTCCATTCCTTGATGTTGGTGGACATCGTGGTTTCCTTTTCCAGGTTGACTGCCGGACCGTGCGACGCGCGGCCCGTGATTTCGCTACTCCATCGGGTCCCCGGCCGGCACCCGCTTCAGCAGGCGGGCCTTGTCCATCGGCCGCACTTCCGTCCAGTACATCCACATCAGCGACACCCACACCACGCCGAACATCAGCATGAAGGCCGAGGAGCGGATGCCGGTGAGGTCGACCAGCGCGCCGAACATGATCGGCATCAGGAAGCCGCCGAGGCCGCCGGCCAGCCCGACCACGCCGGAGACCACGCCGATGTTGTCGGGGTAATCGTCGGAGATGTACTTGAAGACCGAGGCCTTGCCGAGGGCGAACACCACGCCGAGGGTGAACAGGATGATGGTGAACAGCGTCGGGCTCAGGCCGAAGTGGAAGGTCACCGGGCCGTCGACGGTCTGGATGGTGATGTTGCTCTGCGGGTAGGACAGGAAGAACAGGCAGACCAGCGAGATCCACAGCACCCACCAGGTCATGGTGTGCGCGCCCAGCTTGTCGGAGAAATGCCCGCCGATCGCCCGCAGCAGGCCGCCGGGGATGCTGAACGCGGCGGCCAGCAGGGCGGCGGTCTTGAGGTCGAAGCCGTATTCGCTGACGTAGTACTTGGTCATCCACAGCGCCAGCGCGACGTAGCCGCCGAACACGATCGAGTAGTACTGGCTGTAGCGCCACACCTTCGGATCCTTGAAGGCGGCGAGCTGCTCGCGGATCGTGACGTGCTTGCCGACCTTGTGCGAGGGGTCGCTGTAGGTGAAGAACCAGAACACGATGGCGGTCACCAGCATCAGCACCGCGTACACCTTGGGCACCATCGTCCAGCCGTAGCCGACGACGATGATGGGGGCGAGCAGCTTGGTGACCGCCGCGCCCGTGTTGCCGGCGCCGAAGATGCCCATCGCCAGCCCCTGCCTTTCCTTGGGGAACCAGCGCGCGCAGTAGGCGATGCCGACGGTGAACGAGCCGCCCGCCATGCCGACGAACAGGCCGACCACCAGGAAATGCCAGAACGCGGTCGCGTAGGAAATCAGCCAGATCGGAACGACCGTCGACAGCATCAGCACGAAGAACACGATGCGCCCGCCGAACTTGTCGGTCCACATCCCCAGCGGGACGCGGATCAGCGAACCGGTCAGCACCGGGGTGGCGACGAGGATGCCGAACTCGGTCTCGTTCAGGCCCAGCTGCTGCTTGATGGGAACGCCGATGACGGCGAACATCATCCAGATCATGAAGCAGACCGTGAACGCCAGCGTGCTCATGATGACGACCGACCATGCCTTGTATTGCTGGGTTGCCATGACTCACCTCGCAGCCTGAAGCTGGAATAAGAAGACCTCGATGTGCGTTTTACGCCACCGTCCGGGCGGTTTCCAGTGGCCGCGGCGCCCCGGGAAACGGTCGACTACCTCCGAATAGGTATAGGAGGTATTTCGAAAAACGTTGTTTTGGAAAGGGTTTTCTGAAACGGGCGGCGGGACGGCGGGCCGGCGGGCAAGAAGAGGTATACCCTTTTATCCGCGAGGCCTGCCCTCCGGTGGTTTAATCTGGGCGCATGGAAACGAAGCCGATCGCATGGAGAAGACGTGAGCCGCCTGGCGCTGGATAAGCTGCAGAATTCGCTGCTGGTGCGGCTGGGCGGGATGTTCGCCGCCATCACCGTGCTGGCGGTGGCGAGCATGTCGACCTCGTGGATGGTGGCGGAAACGACGCAGGGCAGCGGCAAGGCGATCAACATCGCCGGCAGCCTGCGCATGCAGAGCTGGCGCATGGCGTCGATCCACCAGCGGCTGCTGCAGGGCGGCGGCCCGGAACACCGGGCGCAGCTCGAGCAGGCGGTCGCCCGCTTCGAGAGCGACCTGGGCGCGGAGGCGATCCTGGCGGTCCTGCCGGACGACGAAACGACCCTGCTCAGGATGACCTACCAGCAGGTCGAGCGCAGCTGGCGCACCGCGATCAAGCCCGGCCTCACGCGCCTGCCGGCGGCCTCGCCCCCGCACCTTGCGGACACGGCCGTGCTCGACGAGATCCCCGCATTCGTCGCCCGCATCAACGACCTCGTCCAGCAGATCGAGGAGGCCACCGAGTCGAAGATCCTGGTGATGCGCGTGATCCTCGGCGCCGCCGTCATCGCCACGCTGCTCGTGGTGATCCTGTCGATCTACCTGGTCGCCAACATCCTGGTCCGTCCGCTGCGCGGCCTGCTGGGCCTCGCCGACCAGATCGGCCAGGGCAACCTGGCCGCACGCACCGACCTCAGCGGGGAGGACGAGATCGGCCGCCTCGGCCAGGCCTTCAACCACATGGCGGAGGATCTTTCCAAGCTGTACCAGAACCTCGAGGCGCGGGTCGAGGAAAAGACCGCCGAGCTCACCGTCGCCAACCGCTCGCTCGAGCTGCTCTACCACTCGATCGCCCGGCTCTACAACGGGCCGGTGGCGCCGGACACCTACGCGGTCCTGCTGAAGGACCTGGAGAACGTGCTCGGCGTGGGGCACGGGCTGGCGTGCCTGGTGGAGACCGGCGAATCGCGCGCGCGGGTGATCGCCAGCACGCTGCAGCCCGCACGCGGCGATCCCGACATGTGCGGGCTGATGAGCTGCGCCGAATGCCTCGCCCACCCGGCCCTGACCGTGCACGCCGTCGGCGACGGACGGCGGGTGCTGAGCCTGCCGCTGATGGACACCGAGCAGCGCTACGGCGTGCTGCAGCTCGAGATGCCGCCCGGCCGCGAGCTCGCGCCGTGGCAGACCCAGCTGCTGGAGGCGCTGTCGCGCCATATCGGCATCGCCATCGGCACCGCGCGCCGCACCGAGCAGAGCCGGCGGCTGTCGCTGCTGGAGGAGCGCGCCGCGCTGGCGCGCGACCTGCACGACTCGCTGGCGCAGGCGCTCGCCTACATGAAGATCCAGGTCAGCCGCCTGAAGCCGCTGGTCGAGCGTTCGGGCGCCGGCGCCGACGCGCTCGAGGTGCTGGCCGAGCTGCGCGAGGGCCTCAACAGCGCCTACCGCCAGCTGCGCGAGCTGCTCACCACGTTCCGCCTGCGCATCGAGGGCGAGGGGCTGGCCGCCGCGCTCAGGACCACGGTGGACGAGTTCTCGGCCCGCGGCGGCATCCCGGTCGGGCTCGACGTCCATCTCGCCGGCTGCACGCTCAGCCCCAACGAGGAGATCCACGCCCTGCAGATCGTGCGCGAGGCGCTGTCCAACGTGCTCAACCACGCCCGCGCGGGCCGGGCCGAAGTGAAGGTCGCGTGCAACAGCGACGGCTCGGTGTCGGCCACCGTGACCGACGACGGCGTCGGCATCCATCAGGCGGCCGGCGCGCACCATTACGGCATGACCATCATGGAGGAGCGGGCGAAGCACCTGGGCGGGCGGCTCACCGTGGAAACCCTGCCCACGCTCGGCACCCGCGTCACGCTACACTTCACGCCGGCGAGCCGGCGCGACGCCAGCATTCCCATTCACCCCGTTCTCCCGCACTGAGCCCTCATGCCTACGGAACCCCAGAGCCTCCTCATCGTCGACGACCACCCGCTGTTCCGCAAGGGCGTGATCCAGCTCATCCAGGCGGCGCCGGAGTTCCGCTTCGTCGGCGAGGCGGCGAGCGGCAAGGAGGGCCTGGCGCTGGCCCGCCGGCTGGAGCCGGACATGATCCTGCTCGACCTCAACATGAAGGACATGAGCGGCGTCGAGGTCCTGAAGACGCTCAAGGACGAGGGCCTCGACGCGCGCATCATCATGCTGACCGTGTCCGACCAGGCCGAGGACCTGATGGCCGCGCTGCAGGCCGGCGCCGACGGCTACCTGCTGAAGGACATGGAGCCCGAGGACCTGATGCAGCAGCTGGCCGAGGCGGCGCGCGGCAAGATCACCATCAGCGAGCGGCTGACCCAGCTGCTGGTGACCTCGCTGCGCGAGAAGAGCCGTCCGGCCCATCCTGCCGAGGCGGCGCTCACCGAGCAGGAGAACCGCATCCTCGAACAGCTCATCGAAGGCAAGAGCAACAAGCTGATCGCGCGCGACCTCGGCATCGCCGAAGGCACGGTCAAGGTCCACGTCAAGCATGTGCTGAAGAAGCTCAACCTGCGTTCGCGCGTCGAGGCGGCGGTGTGGGCCGACCGCTGCCGGCGCCAGGCCAAGTCGTGAGGGGAACGCGATCTTCAGCGAGTCGGCTACCCTTGAAGCGTCACCAAACCAAAGGAGCGTGTCATGCCGGTGGGAGAAATCTGCAGCAGGGAAGTGGTCATCGCGGAGCGGGGGCTCTCGGTCGTCGAGGGCGCGAGACTGATGCGCACGCACCACGTCGGTGATCTCGTCGTGGTCGAAGCGCAGGGCGGCCGCACGGTGCCGGTCGGCATCGTCACCGACCGCGACGTCGTCGTCGAGGTCGTCGCCGCCGGGGTGAACCCGGAGGCGCTCACGGTCGGCGACATCATGGCGGCCGGGGTCGCCACGGTGCGCGAGAGCGAAGGCCTGTACGAGACGCTGCGCTACATGCGCGACAAGGGCGTGCGGCGCATGCCGGTGGTCGACCGCGAAGGCGCGCTCGTCGGCATCCTCACCCTCGACGACCTGCTCGGCCTGCTCGCGGAGGAGATGACCGAGCTCGCGAAGCTGGTGTCGCACGAGCGGCAGCGCGAAGCGGCGGCACGGACCTGAGCGCCTTCCGGTCGGGGTAGGCAGGGCCTTCCCGGACTGCAACCGGCCCGAGGCGGACAGCCGAGGCTCGAGTCGAGGGGCGCGCGCCATCGCGCGTCCTGTTCGCATGAGTCGTCGGCGCGAGGAAACCCCGGGGTGACGCCCGGACCTCGCGCCAGCCGATCACCCAGGGCGTGCCGCTGCCGCCCGCAACATCCCGGCCATGTTCGGCGCGTACCCTGTAGCGACGACGCACGCCTTCCCCCCCGGCCAGGAGCCCCATGGACATCGCCCTGCTTACCCTCAACGCCGGTTCCTCCAGCCTGAAGTTCGCCGTCTACCCTGCGGACGCGGCGCCGACGCGCGATGCCGCGTATCGCGGCAGCGTCGAGGCGATCGGCGGGCAGGCGCGCTTCCGGGTGACCGCATCCGCCGATGCGGGCGGCCGGGCCGATCAGGCGGTGGCGGCACCCAGCCACGAAGCGGCGCTGCAGTGGGTGCTCGACTGGCTGGCGGCGCGGCACCCGGGACTGAACCTGCGCGCGGTCGGCCACCGGGTGGTCCACGGCGGCGCCGACTACCGCCATCCGGTGCGCGTCGACGACGGCGTGCTGGCGGCGCTCGAGCGCCTGGTGCCGTTGAGCCCGCTGCATCAGCCGCACAACCTGGCGGGGATCCGCGCGCTGGCGCGGCTGCGCCCGGGGGTGCCGCAGGTCGCCTGCTTCGACACCGCCTTCCACCACACCCTGCCGCCGCTGGCGCGGAACTTCGCCCTGCCGCGCGAGATGAGCGCGCAGGGCATCCGCCGCTACGGCTTCCACGGCCTGTCGTACGAATACGTCGCCAGTGTCCTGCCGGACCACCTGGGGAGCGCGGCGGAGGGCAGGGTGGTGGTCGCGCACCTGGGCCATGGCGCCAGCCTGTGCGCCCTGCGGCAGCGGCGCAGCGTGGAGACCTCGATGAGCTTCACCCCGCTCGACGGCATCCCCATGGGCAGCCGCTGCGGCGCCCTCGATCCCGGGGTGCTGCTCTACCTGATGCGCGAGCAGGGGATGCGCCCGGACCAGCTCGACGACCTGCTGCACCATCGTTGCGGCCTGCTCGGCGTGTCGGGCATCAGCGGCGACGTGCGGACCCTGCTGGCGAGCGACGACCCGCGCGCCGCCGAGGCGCTCGAGCTGTTCGCCTACCGCACCGCCCAGGCGATCGCCGCACATGCCGCCGCGCTCGAAGGCCTCGACGCGCTGGTGTTCACCGCCGGCGTCGGCGAGCACGCCGCGCCGGTGCGCGCCGCGATCTGCCGGCGGCTGGCCTGGCTCGGGCTCGCGCTCGACGAGACCGCCAACCGCGGCCACGCCGCGCGCATCAGCTCGGCGGACAGCCGCGTGTCGGCCTGGGTCGTCCCGACCAACGAGGAATACATGATCGCCCGCCACGCCTGGGCGCTGACTGCGGTCGCCTGACCCGGAACTGCAGCCGGCCGCGCCGGTCGGCTCAGGAGCGGTCCTGCAACATCACACTGCAAACTTGTTTTTTCATACTGGCGTTTCCGCGCGCCGCACACCGGAAGGAATCCGCATGAACGCTCCCGCACCGCAATCCACGCCCCTCGACGCCGAGGCGCTGCAGAAGCTCGACGCCTACTGGCGCGCGTGCAACTACCTCGCCGCCGGCATGATCTACCTGCGTGACAACCCGCTGCTGCGCGAGCCGCTCAAGCCCGAGCACATCAAGGAGCGCCTGCTCGGCCACTGGGGCGCGAGCCCCGGCCTGAGCTTCGCCTGGGTGCATCTGAACCGCCTGATCCTGAAATACGACCTCGACGCGCTCTTCCTCGCCGGCCCCGGCCACGGCGCGCCCGGTGTGCTCGCCCCGGCCTACCTCGAGGGCACCTACAGCGAGGTCTATCCCAACAAGAGCGAGGACGAGGCCGGGCTGCGCCAGTTCTTCAAGTCCTTCTCCTTTCCCGGCGGCATCGGCAGCCACTGCACGCCGGAGACGCCGGGATCGATCCACGAGGGTGGCGAGCTCGGTTACAGCGTCTCGCACGCCTTCGGCGCGGCGTTCGACAATCCCGACCTGCTGGTCGCGGTGATGGTGGGCGACGGCGAGGCCGAGACCGGCCCGCTCGCCACCGCGTGGCACTCCAACAAATTCCTCAATCCGATCCGCGACGGCGCGGTGCTGCCGATCCTGCATCTCAACGGCTACAAGATCCACAACCCGACCGTGCTCGCGCGCATCTCGCACGAGGAGCTCGAAAACCTGTTCAAGGGCTACGGCTGGACGCCGCATTTCGTCGAGGGCGACGACCCGATGACCATGCACGCGCAGATGGCGGCGACGCTGGAGCAGTGCGTGCAGGAGATCCGCCGCATCCAGGACGCGGCGCGGGCAAGCGGCGTGCCCGGGCGGCCGCGCTGGCCGATGATCGTGCTGCGCTCGCCCAAGGGCTGGACGGGGCCGGCCGAGGTCGACGGCAAGAAGGTCGAGGGTTTCTGGCGCGCGCACCAGGTGCCGCTGGCCGGCGTGCGTGACAACCCGGCGCACTTGCAGCAGCTGGAAGCCTGGCTGCGCAGCTATCGCCCGGAGGACTTGTTCGACGAGAGCGGGCGGCTGCAGCCGCAGTTGAAGGCGCTGGCGCCCACCGGAAACCGCCGCCTGAGCGCCAACCCGCGCGCCAACGGGGGGCTGCTGCGGCGCGCGCTGCGTATGCCCGATTTCCGCGACTACGCGGCCCAGCTTCCCGGCCCCGGCAAGACCCGCGCCGAGAACACGCGCCCGCTGGGCCGCCTGCTGCGCGACGTGATGGCGAAGAACATGGACAACTTCCGCGTCTTCGGCCCCGACGAGAACGCGTCGAACAAGCTCGACGCGCTCTACGAGGTGACGAAGAAGACCTGGCTCGCCGACATCCTGCCGGAAGACGCCGGCGGCAGCGAGCTCGCGCCCGACGGCCGGGTGATGGAAATGCTCTCCGAGCACACCATCGAAGGCTGGCTCGAGGGCTACCTGCTCACCGGCCGCCACGGTTTCCTGTCCAGCTACGAGGCCTTCGTGCACGTGATCGACTCGATGTTCAACCAGCACGCCAAGTGGCTGGCGATGTCGAAGGAGGTGCCGTGGCGCGCGCCGGTGGCCTCGCTCAATCTCCTCATCACCTCGACAGTCTGGCGCCAGGACCACAACGGCTTCACCCACCAGGATCCCGGTTTCCTCGATGTGGTGGTGAACAAGAGCCCGGCGGTGACGCGCATCTACCTGCCGCCCGACGTCAACACGCTGCTTGCCACCGCCGCCAAGTGCCTGGAGAGCACTGACCTCGTCAACGTCATCGTGTGCGACAAGCAGAGCCACCTGCAGTACCTCGACATGGACGCGGCGATCAAGCACTGCACCAAGGGCATCGGCATCTGGGAATGGGCAAGCAACGACGCCGGCTCGGAGCCCGACGTGGTGATGGCCTGCGCCGGCGACATTCCGACCAAGGAGGCGCTGGCGGCCACCGTGCTGCTGCGCGAGCACTTCCCGGACCTCAAGGTGCGCTTCATCAACGTGGTGAACCTGTACAAGCTGGTGCCGCCGAGCGAGCATCCGCACGGCCTGCCGGACCGCGACTTCGACAGCCTGTTCACCCGCGACAAGCCGGTGATCTTCAACTTCCACGGCTACCCGTGGCTGATCCACCGCATGGCCTACCGCCGCACCAACCACGCCCACCTGCACGTGCGCGGCTACAAGGAGAAGGGCAGCATCAACACGCCGCTGGAACTGGCGATCGAGAACGAGATCGACCGCTTCAGCCTTGCCATCGACGTGATCAACCGCGTGCCCGCGCTGCTCGTGGCCGGCGCCCACGTGAAGGAAAAGCTGCGCGACATGCAGATCGAGTGCCGCGACTACGCCCACGAGCACGGCGTAGACCTGCCCGAGGCGGATGCCTGGGTGTGGCCGTATTGAGCCGGGCGGCTGACCGGTAGCCCCCATGCCCGACATCGCCGAACGCTTCCTGCGTACCCGTGCCGCGCGCTCCGTCGATGCGCTGCGGCGCTCGTTCGCCGACAACCTGTTCTATCTGACCGGGCGTTCCTTCGCCAAGGCGACGCCCGCCGACCTCTACACGGCGCTCGCGTACACCGTTCGCGACCGCATGCTGGACCGCTTCATCCTCACCGGCGAGGCCTACAAGCGCAGCAACGCCCGTGCGGTCTGCTACTTCTCGGCGGAATTCCTGCTCGGGCCGCATCTCGGCAACAACATCCTCAGTCTCGGCCTGCGCGACAACCTAGCCGACGCCCTGCGCGAGCTGGGACTCGACCTCGACGTGCTGCTGGAGCAGGAGCAGGAGCCCGGCCTCGGCAACGGCGGCCTCGGGCGGCTCGCCGCGTGCTTCCTCGACTCCATGGCGACCCTGGAGCTCCCCGCCATCGGCTACGGCATCCGCTACGAATTCGGCCTCTTCGACCAGGTCATCAGGGACGGCTGGCAGGTCGAGGTCAGCGACGCCTGGCTGCGCGACGGCAACCCCTGGGAGCTGCCCAATCGCCAGCGGCGCTACCCGGTCAGGCTCGGCGGCCATACCGAGCACGTCACCGACGAACAAGGCCGCCTCACGGTGCGATGGGTGCCGGCCTACACGGTGTACGGCGTCGCCTACGACACGCTCATCCTTGGTTACGGCGTGCTCAACGTCAACCTGCTGCGGCTGTGGAAGTCGGAGGCGCAGGATTCGTTCGACTTCCAGGCGTTCAATACCGGCGACTACTACGGCGCGGTCGAGGCGATGGTGGCCGCCGAGAACCTGACCAAGGTTCTGTACCCGAACGACACCCCGGACTCCGGCAAGGAACTGCGGCTGAAGCAGCAATATTTCCTGGTCTCCTGCTCGCTGCAGGACATGGTGCGCATCACCCTGCGCGACGTCGGCGACCTCGCCCGCTTCGCCGAGAAGTTCGTCGCCCAGCTCAACGACACCCATCCGGCGCTGGCGATCCCCGAGTTGATGCGCCTGCTGGTCGACGAATACGGCTATCCCTGGGAGCAGGCCTGGGACATCACCCGCCAGAGCTTCGCCTACACCAACCACACGCTGCTGCCGGAAGCCCTGGAAACCTGGCCGCTCGACCTGTTCCGGCGCACGCTGCCGCGCCATCTCGAGATTATCGAGGAGATCGACCGGCGCTTTCTGGACGTGGTACGGATGCGTTTCTTCGACGACGCGGCGCGCGTCGGGCGCATGTCGCTGATCTCCGGGGGCGCGCGGCCGCGGGTGCGCATGGCCCATCTGGCCGCGGTCGGCAGCTTCGCCATCAACGGCGTCGCGGCGCTGCACACCGAACTGCTGAAGACCACCGTGCTGCGCGACTTCCACGACCTGTGGCCGGACAAGTTCAGCAACGTGACCAACGGGGTCACGCCGCGCCGCTTCATCGCGCTGGCCAACCCGCCGCTGGCGCGGCTGATCGAGGACGCCGTCGACGGCGACTGGCTGCGCAATCCCGAGGCCCTGCGCCACCTCGAGCCCTGGGCCGACGACAGCGGCTTCCGGGCGCGCTGGCGCGAGGTCAAGGCCACGGCCAAGCGGCAGCTGGCGGCGACCATCCGCGAGACCACCGGGGTCACGGTCGATCCCGACTCGCTGTTCGACATCCAGGCCAAGCGCATCCACGAATACAAGCGCCAGCATCTCAACCTGCTGCACGTCGTCAGCCTGTACAGCCGGCTGAAGAACAGCCCGAATCTCGACGTCGTGCCGCGCACCTTCGTCTTCGGCGGCAAGGCGGCCCCCGGCTACCAGATGGCCAAGCTGATCATCAAGCTGATCCACGACGTCGCCGACGTCGTCAATCGCGACCCCCAGGTCAACCGGTCGATGCAGGTGGTGTTCATCCCCGACTTCAACGTCAAGAATGCGCAGCACCTCTATCCCGCCGCCGACGTCTCCGAGCAGATTTCCACCGCGGGCACCGAGGCTTCGGGGACCGGCAACATGAAGTTCGCGATGAACGGCGCGCTGACGCTCGGCACGCCGGACGGTGCGAACCTGGAAATCCGCGCGGCGGTGGGGGAGGAGAACGTCTTCCAGTTCGGGATGACCGCGGGGCAGGCGAGGGCGCTGCTCGACGCGGGCTACCAACCGGGGGCCGTCATCGAGGGCGATCCCGAGTTGCAGCACGCGCTCGACCTGATCGACAGCGGCCATTTCTCGCATGGCGACCGCCAGCTGTTCGCACCGCTCACCGGCAGGCTGCGGCACGCCGACCCGTACCTCGTGTGTGCCGATTACCGCGCCTACCTGGACTGCCAGGGCGAGGTCGACGCCCAGTCCCGCGACCGCGAGCAGTGGACGCGGAAGTCGATTTTCAACGTCGCGCGGGTCGGCCATTTCTCGTCCGACCGCGCCATCCGGGAATACGCAAGCGAGATCTGGCGGGTCGGCCGCGTTGCGGTCAGGGGCTGAAGGGGGTTCCGCGGCCGCAACGCGGAAAGCGCTGGGCGCTCAGCGGATCGGCCGGGCGATCAGTGCGACCACGTTGGCGGCCGCGGGTTCGAGGCTGCGCACCAGCACGACCACGTTGTGGCTGTCGAGGCGGTTGATGAAGAGCTCGCTGAGGAAGGCGCCGCCGTCGCGGTGCCGGGCCTGGAACGCGACCGCGCAGTGGCACAGGTACGCCAGTCGCGCGTTGATGCGGTCGTCCAGCACCAGGTCGGTTTCGCCGAGTTGCGGCAGGAGCATGGAGATGTGGCTGCCGGTCAGCTCGTCCTGCCGGTAGCCGAACATCTCTTCGCAGGCCTGGCTGCAATCGCGGATCACGCCCAGGTCGTCGAGGGCGAGCATCGCCAGCGTGGCCGAGCCGGCGCCCGGAGCGCCGGAGGACAACTGCAGGTTCGCGCGGGGGGATTTCAGCTGCAGGCTGCGGGTCGTCGCCATGATGGCCTCAACAATCATGAACAGGGAGGGCTCCCCGGGGGATGAATCCTGCGCCCGGAACGTTGCGTGCATGTGAAGGCAGCATGAAGGTTTTCCTGCACGGCCATTCGCGATGCCTGAGTCGATGCTAGAAACAAGGGAGTCCGGGCAGACATGAAACCTTAATAAGGAAACTTTGATGGAGCTGGTAGGGTGTGCCAGCGCATCTGTCCGTCCATGGAGTCGCCCGTCGCTGCCTCGCGATTCGATTGCGCTGGCGGCATGCGGCGGTTCGCGCGGTGCGATCAATCTGTTTCAAATCTAAGGAGTAGCGGAGATGAAAAAGACACCCAGTGAAGCGTATCTCGAAAAAGCCAGGAAACTGCCCAAGGAAGAGGCCGAGCGCCTGCTGTCGCGGGCGCGGACGAAGCTCATGCGCCGGCTGGAGGACCAGAAAATGAGCGCGCTGGAAGTCGTCGCAATCCAGCTCGAAATCGAGGACGAAGAGCTCAGCGAGTGGCGGGAGAAGATGGCTGAGTTGCGGGAAAGGATGAAACTGGGCGACAAGGACAAGCCCAGGTCCTGGTCGGCGGACGACTGAACCGGGGGGCGCCGGCTCGAACGACAAGGGGCGGTCGCCGCGGCCCGCCTTCGCATGCAGCACTTCAATAATCACCCTCAACCCTATGTTTCACTTCAATAGATCTCGGCGTACGGCCAGCGACATTCATTCGAGAAGCCCGGGGACAGCAAGGACCGAATGGAAGCGCTGAAACGCTGGAACGTCGACGGCACGATACTGACGTTGCGCCGGCTGGATGAGTCCGACACGGAAAGGCTGCTTGCCTTCGTCAGGGGATTGTCCGTTTCCGCGCGCTACTTCCGTTTCGGGCAGGGTGACTATGATCCTGAGCTGGACGGGGCTCTGCGGGCCTGCCGGCTCGATCGGGCGCAGGGACTGCACCTTGTCGTCGTGGCGCCCGCGGACGCGGGGGAGACCGTGGTCGGTTCCGCGCGATACGTGATCGAGGATGACCGGTCGAGTTGCGAGTTCGCCGTGGTGGTGGCGGACCAGTGGAATCACCACGGTGTCGGCCATCAGTTGATGGATGCGCTGCTCGATGGCGCGAAAGGCCAGGGCCTGAGAAAAATGGTCGGGCGCGTCCTGGCAAGCAATCTGGACATGCTCCAGTTCGCCAGGGCATGCGGGTTCGAGGTGTCCGACAGTCCGGAAGGTCCCTGGCTCAAGGTCGCCAGCCTCGATCTGCAATCACTCGCCTGATGCAATAGGCATCAACGCGCGACCCGAACCCACGCTGCTGCGGCAGCCCCGGCCGGACCAGGCCCCGGGGACGCGCCGGGCAATGCGGCGGCAGGCGAGGCCGCTGAACTTTCCGGGGTTCGTCATGGGGTTCTCCTGCGCGGGAGAAGCGCCTCGCGTCTGGCGTTTTTCCGGCCGGGTATCTATACTGTATATCCATACAGTATTCGGAGGAGGCCTGATGCGAGACCCGACCTGCCACCGGTACAGGGCCATGGACGACATCCCTGCCGGCGTGATCCGCAACGGAAATCCCCGGTGACCCGCTCCCTGGAATCGGTCCTGCAGCACCCCGGCATCTGGCGAGGCAACCAGCGCGCGCAGACCGCTGCGGGGGCCCTGCCGACCGGCTTTGCCGCGCTGGACGAGGTGCTGCCGGGCGGTGGCTGGCCGCGCGGCGCGCTGACCGAGCTGCTGATTCGGCGGCAGGGTATCGGCGAACTCAGGCTGCTCACGCCGACGCTGGCGCGCCTGCCGGAATCGGACGGCTGGCTCGCCTGGGTGGCGCCTCCCTACGTGCCGTACGCTGCCGCGCTCGCCGCGGTCGGCATCGACTTGAAACGGCTGCTGGTGGTGGCGCCGCCCTCCGTCGACGACGCGTGGTGGACGGCCGAGCAGGCGCTGCGATCCGGCGCCTGCGGGGCGTTGCTGGCGTGGCTGCGTGCCGCCGACGAGCGGCGCATGCGCCGCCTGCAGCTGGCAGCCGAGGCCGGCCACACCTGGGGCGTGCTGTTCCGCCACGCGCGCGCTGCCGAGGAGCGTTCGCCTGCCGCGCTGCGGCTGCTGCTCGAGCCTGCAGCCGAAGGGCTCGCCGTGCGCATCCTCAAGCGTCGTGGCGGGCCGGTGAGCCGGCCCGTGATCGTGACGCTGCCAGCCACCGCGGCCACTCGCCGGGCGAGGCGGAAAACGCCTGCACTGTCGCTGGTTCATTCCTGATCCGCATTTCCGAAGTTTCCCCGCGAGTGTGTCGTCATGCTGTGGCTCGCTCTTCATTTTCATTCGCTGTCGCTGGAAGTGTTTTCCCGGGGCGCGGCCGTTCCCGACCCCCTGGCCGTCGTCGAGAAGCAGGGGGGGCGCACCTGGGTCATCGCCAGCAACGACGCTGCTGAAGCGCGTGGCGTGCGCGCCGGCATGGCCGCCTCGGCGGCGCAGGCGCTGGCGGACGGCCTTGTCCTGCGTCGGCGCGACCCCGAAGCCGAGCGCGAGTCGCTGGAGGGCCTGGCCGTGTGGGCGGGGCAGTTCACGCCTTCGGTCAGCCTCGCGCCGCCCGCCGGCCTGCTGCTCGAGATCAGCACCTGCCTGAGCCTGCATCGCGGATTGCCCAACCTCCTGAGGCTGGCGCGCCGCGGCGTCGCAGAGATGGGCTATGCGGCCACGATGGCCTGTGCGCCGACGTCACACGGCGCCAGGCTCATGGCGAAGGCGGGCGTCGAGAAGGCCATTCGAGGGCCCGCGCGGCTGGAAAGCATCCTCGCCGTGCTGCCGCTCATGCTGCTCGACCAGCCGCCGGCGGTGCTGGAAGGGCTGGAAAGAATCGGTGCGCAAACCCTGGGGGACTGCCTGCGCCTGCCGCGCGACGGCGTGGCGCGCCGCTTCGGCCAGGCGCTCGTCGACGAACTCGACCGCGCGCTGGGCAAGGTGCCCGAGGCACACGCTTTCTTCGAGCCCCCGGTGAGCTTCGAGCGGTCGCTCGAGCTGCCCGCGCCCGTCCATGATGCCGAAGCCCTGCAGTTCGCCGTGCGCCGCCTGCTGCCGGAGCTGGAAGGCTTTCTCGTGCTGCGTCAGGCCGGCGTGCAGGCGCTCGAGCTCGTCTGCCGCCACGAGCGACGCGACCACAGCGTGCTCAAGCTCGGTTTCGCCAGGCCCACGCGCGAGGCTTCCCGCATGCACTTGCTGCTGCGCGAAACGCTGGGCCGCACGCGCCTGGAAGCCCCGGTGCATACCCTCGTGCTGCGTGCGCCGCTGGTGCTGCCGCTGTCCGGGTCGAACAGCGACCTGTTCCGCAAAGGCCGCGAGGCCGACGGCGACCTGCTGCTGGAGCGCTTGCGCATCCGCCTTGGCAAGGAGGCGGTCTACGGCGTCGAGACCGCTGCCGATCACCGGCCCGAGCGCGCCTGGCGGCCGGCAGACGGGCCGAAGCGGACGGGGCGGGCCAACCCCCATCGTCCGTTGTGGCTGCTGCCAGAGCCGCTGAGCTGCCGCGACGGAGGACTCAAGCTGACATCCGGCCCGGAGCGCATCGAAAGCGGGTGGTGGGACGGCGGCGACGTCGCCCGCGACTACTACGTGGCGGAAGACCGCAACGGTGCGCGGCTGTGGGTGTACTGCGACCGCGCAAGCGGCGAGTGGTACGTGCACGGAGTGTTCGCGTGATGGCCTACGCCGAGCTCCACTGCGTCTCCAACTTCACCTTCCTGCGCGGCGCGTCGCACCCGGAAGAACTGGTCGAGCGTGCGCACGAGCTCGGCTACGCGGCGCTCGCGATCACCGACGAGTGCTCGCTTGCCGGGGTCGTGCGCGCACACGTTGCGGCGAAGGAGGTTGGGCTCAAGCTCATCGTCGGCAGCGAAATCGCATTCGGCGACGGCCAGCGCGTGGTCCTGCTGGCGACGAACCGCACAGGCTACGGCAATCTGTCGGCGCTCATCACGAAAGGACGGCGCAGCGCGACCAAAGGGCGCTATGCGCTGTCGCTCGCCGATCTCGCCGACGGCGTGCCCGGCTGCCTCGCGCTGCTGCTCTCCGATCCGCAGCCTTCGCCGGAACACGCCCAAACCATCGCTGCATGCTTTCCCGGCCGCGCCTGGCTCGCGGCGGAATTGTTCCGCGCACCCGACGACGCCGCCAGGCTCGCCGCGGCCGCCGCACTGGCGCGATCGGCCGGTCTGCCGCTCGTGGCAGCTGGCGACGTGCACATGCACGTCGCCGAGCGCCGTCCCATGCAGGACGTGCTCACCGCGATCCGTCTCGGCGTGCCGGTGTTTGACGCCGGCGACGCGCTCCATCCCAACGGCGAGCGGCACCTGCGCACGCCCGGCGACCTGGCGCAGCTCTATCCGCAGCCGCTGCTCGACGAGACGCTGGCGGTCGCCGCGCGCTGCACGTTCTCGCTCGACGAGCTGCGCTACGAATACCCGGCCGAACTCGTCCCGCCCGGCGTGACCGCGATCGCGCACCTGCGCGCGCTGACGGAGGAGGGCCTGCTCCGGCGCTTTCCGCACGGCACGCCGGACACAGTGCGCGGGCAGATCGAACACGAACTCGCACTCATCGAGGAGCTCAGGTACGAGCCGTACTTCCTGACCGTGCACGACATCGTGCGCTTCGCGCGGTCGCGCGGCATCCTGTGCCAGGGGCGCGGCTCGGCGGCGAACTCGGCGGTGTGCTACGCGCTGGGGATCACCGAGGTGAACCCGGCGTGCATGGCGATGCTGTTCGAGCGCTTCATCTCGCGCGAGCGCAACGAGCCGCCCGACATCGACGTCGACTTCGAGCACGAGCGGCGCGAGGAGGTGATCCAGTACCTCTACGCGAAATACGGCCGCGACCGCGCCGCGCTCGCCGCGACGGTGATCAGCTATCGCCCGAAGAGCGCGATGCGCGACGTCGGCAAGGCGCTCGGCTTCGACCTCGGACAGGTCGACCGGCTGGCGAAGTCGGTGGCGTGGTGGGACGGCCGCCAGGTGCTGCCGGAGCGCCTCGCCGAGGCGGGCTTCGACCCGGCCAACCGCAAGGTCGCGCTGCTGATCCGGCTGGTCGACGAACTGGTCGGCTTTCCGCGCCACCTCTCGCAGCACGTCGGCGGCTTCGTCATCGCGCGCGGCCAACTGTCGCAACTGGTGCCGATCGAGAACGCGGCGATGCCCGAGCGCACCATCATCCAGTGGGACAAGGACGACCTCGACGCGCTGGGCCTCTTGAAGATCGACGTGCTCGCGCTCGGCATGCTCTCGGCGATCCGCCGCGCGCTCGACCTGGTGGGCGCGCGGCGCGGCCGGCCGTTCGCGATGCGCGACGTGCCGTCGGAGGACCCGGCGGTGTACGAGATGATCGGGCATGCGGATACGGTCGGCGTGTTCCAGATCGAGTCGCGCGCGCAGATGGCGATGCTGCCGCGCATGAAGCCGCGCCGCTTCTACGACCTGGTGATCGAGGTCGCGATCGTGCGCCCCGGCCCGATCCAGGGCGGCATGGTGCATCCCTATCTGCGCCGGCGCGAGCAGAAGGAGCCGGTCACCTATCCGAGCGAGGAAGTGCGCGGCGTGCTCGAAAGGACGCTCGGCGTGCCGATCTTCCAGGAGCAGGTGATGCAGCTGGCCGTCGTCGCGGCGGGCTTCACGCCGGGCGAGGCCGACCACCTGCGCCGCTCGATGGCGGCGTGGCGGCGGAAGGGCGGGCTCGAGGCTTTCGAGCGGCGGCTCGTCGAGGGCATGCGAGAGCGCGGCTACCAGGAGGACTTCGCGCGACAGATCTTCATGCAGATCCAGGGCTTCGGCGAATACGGCTTCCCCGAGTCGCACGCCGCGAGCTTCGCGCTGCTGGTGTACGTCTCCGCCTGGCTCAAGTGCTTTGAACCGGCGGCCTTCGCCTGCGCGCTCCTGAACAGCCAGCCGATGGGCTTCTACGCGCCCGCCCAGATCGTGCAGGACGCGCGCCGCCACGGCGTCGAGGTGCGGCCGGTCGACGTGCTGGCGAGCGAATGGGACTGCACGCTTGAACAGGGGCCAGGATTCAGGGGGCAGGGGTCCGGGCTCGGCGGCGATGAGCGGGGGGCGCGCAATGGCGAGCGTCACTGCGAGGCGCCGCGCGACCAGGCAATCCGGAAAACGATCCCGGCCTCGGCTCCGGCCCTGCGCCTCGGCCTGCGCATGATCAACGGCTTCTCCCTCGAAGGTGCCGCACGCCTGATCGCCGCCCGCGCGCAGCAGCCCTTCGACAGCGTCGACGACCTCGCCGTCCGCAGCGGCCTCGACCCGCGCGACCTCAAGTGCCTCGCCGCCGCCGGCGCGCTCGCGCGGCTCGCCGGCCATCGCCGCCAGGCCTGGTGGGACGTCGCCGGCATCGAGCGCGCCAGCCCGCTCGCCATGGCACGCGCGGAAGAGTCGCAGCCCGATCTGTTCCCGCTGACCGAAGGCCAGGACCTCGTCGCCGACTACGCGAGCCTCGGCCTCTCCCTCGGCCGCCATCCGCTCGCGCTCCTGCGCGACCGCCTGCAGCGCGACCGGATCGTCACCGCCGAGGCACTGCGACGCCTGCCGCACGGCCGCCTCGTCCGCGCCGCCGGCCTCGTCATCAACCGCCAGCGTCCCGGCACCGCGAGCGGCGTCACTTTCCTCACGCTGGAAGACGAGACCGGACACGTCAACGTCGTCGTCTGGCGTGACCTCGCCGAACGCCAGCGGCGCGAATTGCTCGGCGCGCGCCTGCTGGCGGTGTACGGCACGCTCGAGCGGCAGGGCGAGGTGGCGCACCTGATCGCCGGGCATCTCGGGGACCTGACGCCGCTGCTGGGGAACCTGGTGACGCATTCGCGCGATTTCCATTGAGGGGTGCCGCCATCCGGGGCCGGACGCCTTGCGTCGCGCCGTGATCAGCGTACCCGGCCAGCACCGGGCACCGTCCGGTTCGCGGCCTTTCCGGCAGCCTGAAAACGCGCGTGCGTAACGCCCTCCCTCTCCCGTGAAATCGGCTTATATTCACCGTAACGCGTACGCGCTCCCCACAAGAACCCTGATGGTTCCTTGCCGTTCATCCTGGCTCATCCCTGTCCTGCTCAGCATGGCCCTGCTGCTGGCCAGCTGCGCGAGCGAGCCGCCGGTCCTCCCGGCAGGGCCGTCGCCGAATGTTCGACTCGGCCCGGAGCTGGGCTTGCTGCACTTCAGGACGACCCACGATCTCACCGATGTCCTGCTGGATGAGCAGGGGGAGGCGCATGTCTTCATCGCTGCCGCAAGCACCAGGGAAATCCATCACGTGGTGGTTTCGCCGGAAGGCGCCCTGCAGCGTGAGCGGGTGGCGACCGACAGCTCGCCCTCGGACATCAGCGCCGCGTTTGACCGCGAGGGGAAAATCCATCTGTTGCTGGACGGCAGGCACTTGGTGCGCGAGGGGGACGCATGGCGCGTCGCCAGCGATGCGCCTTGGGCCTCGGCGGGAATGGCGGTTCACCGGGCGAGGCTGGTACCGCTGGACAAGGGGCTTGCCTGGATTTTCCTGGTCAAGGGTGGCGAAGTGGGCGCGCGGGGGCGTTGGGATTGGTACGGTTTCGGCGGCGGTTTCGGCGCCGGAATCATCTTTCCCTGGCACTCGGCTTCGCAAAAACTGGTGATCGTCCCGGAAGCGCTCACAGGGGATGCATCATGGTACGTGCTCGATCCGCAGGACAACCTCGATATCTCCGACGTCATGCCCGCCGCCGACAGCCATGGCAATCTGCATGTCGTCTACAACGCATCGCGGAGCGGGCTGGCGGCATCGAGCCAGCCCCGTTACGCGCGCATCGACCTCATGCAGATTCCTGCAGGGGCCGAGCGGCAGTTGCCGGACGCTGCCGCCAGCGCCAACAGGCTCTTTCCGGTCACCGGTGACCAGATACCGTTCTTCGGCACGGATCCGTTCGGCCTGAGTCAGGCGGCTGCTGCCGTGGACCCGGCCAGCGGGGCTGTCCTGGTCGTCCGGGCGCACGACGCCAGCATCTCTCTGCTTCAAGGCAACTGGCGTTTGCCGCTTCCCTTGCCCCTCTCGCGTTATTCGCAGCCGAAGCTCGCCCCGGCCGGCGGGGAGGCCTTCCACCTCATGGCGGTGACCGACGCCGATGTGATTTATCTGCTTTACGCGCAGGACAACTGGTCTGCCCCCGTGACGCTCGGCAAGCCCGGGGTGGCGTCCATGTGGGGATCGATCGGGGGAGGGTTGGCTATCGCAAGTCGCGGCCGCAACCGCGCCTTCGCAGTATGGCCGACCGAGACGGGGATCGTCGGACGATGGATCGAAGGGGCCGCGGAAATGCAAGCGAAACCCGCTGGCGGCGCGACCGTCGATCAGGGTGATGAATCATCGATCCCCAGCGATCTGCTGGACTTTTCCCTTGGCAAGGCGGCGTTGATCACGCCAGGCTGGACGACTGGATATGCCGCTGCGATGGCGGCCGGGACGAACGGCAAGCTGACGAAAAAGCTGCACGACAGCGGCCAGTGGCAGGCCTTGGCGAGAGTCGTACTCCACGACCAGTATGGGGACGACCTGCGCTGGTATTACCTGGGCAGGGCCGCAGAGGCGATGGCCTTGTGTGATACGGCTGCGCGCTATTACCGGATCAGCCTCGAACGTTCGGAAAAGTTCTCGACGCGCTGCCTGGGCATTGCCTGTCACGGCTTCAAGCTTCCGGAATGGGTCGAAGTCCGCTTGACGGCCGTCGAAGCGCTGCGTGCCGCCGGGAAATGTTCCGAGCCTCCGGTGACGGATCCCTAGGCAGGGTCGTCATGAGGGTGGCCATGGCAGCCATGCGTGCCTTTCGCCAGACCCGCCGTGCGACAACGGCGCCTCCGCCCAGATGCTCCCGGCGGTGCGCGAGACCGGGCAGGGCAGGGGGCGATTCCACGACTCCCTTCGTGCGTGTGCGCTGGGCCGTATCAGCGCGCCTCGGCTTCCTTCATCACGTCAGCCGCGGCCGTGAGGTGCCGCCGCCTGTCGCGATCCCAGGTCGCGTTCGCCGGCAAGGTGTTTTCGACCCGCTGCGCTGCAGCCAGATGCTGCTCGAGGGTGAGATCGGCGGCTGAAATGGGCACCGCAATGGCCCGCGGGTTGCGCGCGATTTCCGCTGCCAGCGCCTCGTTCACGACGACATTCGCGCGCGCAGCGGGCTGCGGCGCCTTCTTGCGCACGCGCTTGATGTGCTGCTCCGGGCGATGTTTACGCTTGTCGTCCTCGAGCACCGGATAGGTCTGCATCATCAGCGTGTCACCTCGCCAGCCGACCAGAAACGGCTGATTGACGACGGTGACCGGCGTGCCGACCGGTACCGCCTCGTAGAGGCCGACGATATCCTCCGGGTAAAGCCGCAGGCAGCCATGCGTGCCGCGCAGGCCGATGCTCGGCGGCTTGTCGGTGCCGTGAACCGCATACTCTGGCCAGCCCAGCCTGAGCACATGCGTGCCCAGCGGGTTGTCCGGGCCCGGCGGCACCACTTTGGGCAAGGGATCGCCGTCGGCAGCATGTTCCTTGCGGATCGCCGCCGTCGGAATCCAGGCCGGCGCCTCCGTCTTGGAAACAACCCGGGTGCTGCCTTCCGGCGTTCTCCAGCCGACGCGTCCGATGCCGATCGGATGCGTAATCAGCTTCTGCGGCTCGCCGGCTTTCATTTTCGGAAAATAGAACAGGCGCATCGCCGCCAGATTGATCACGATGCCCTCGCGCTTCGCGTCCGGCAGCACGAACTCGCTGGGAACGACGACTTCGGTGCCCGCCCTGGGCAGCCACGGATCAACGCCGGGATTGGCGCTGACAATTTCTTCGTATCCGACATTGAACCGGCGCGCGATGTCCGACAGCGTGTCCTCGTGGCGCGCCCTGATGACCTGCACCCTGCCGACAACGTCGTCCATCGGGCCGATGGTGAATGCGTGCATCGCGACCGGGGTCGGCAAGGCCGGCGCCACCTGGGTCGGCGAAGCAGGCACCGCATTCGCTTCCGGTCCGGCGAGCGACTGGCAGCCCGCGAGCAAGGCCAGCCCTGCCAGCGTGAGGTAAGGGATTGGGAATGAAGTCGTCGGCGGCATGGACGTGCCTTTCTAGCGGGTATTGAAGATCAACGGCAGAGCCTGGCCGACCCCGGTGGGCCGGGAGCGGACCACCGTGTTTCCTGATGGCAGGCAACCGGCGGAATGGGTCGATGCCTGCTCCGGGCTGCGCGGTTCGACCAGACTGAGCCTTCGGGTTCCGCTAAATTTAGCTACATTTGGTGCAGAAAGCATCCACCGGCGCTTGCCGGAGTCCAGGCGTTGCGCGAGCAGGCCTTCACGGGGCAGCTGGATGCCGGTCACTTGTCTGTAAAGGACGTCCACCATGTTCGATCCCGATCCGGCCGTCCTGGCCACCCTGAAGCTGTTCGGCTTGCTCGCCCTGACGATGACTGCCGGATGCAGCAGCAAGGCTCCCCAGCCGCCAGGAACGCTCGACGGTCGTCAACCCCTGGTGATCGCGCATCGCGGTGCTTCGGGCTACCTGCCGGAACACACCCTCGAGGCCTATCGGAAAGCGATCGAGCTGGGTGCCGATGCGATCGAGCCCGACCTGATCTCGACCCGCGACGGCGTGCTGATCGCCAGCCATTATCCCAACCTGGCCATCAATACCGACGTCGCCAGCCGACCCGAATTCGCGAGCCGCAAGCGCGAGAACTGGCCGATAGACGGCGAAATGCAGAGCGGCTGGTTCGCCCATGATTTCACGCTCGCCGAAATCAGGACGCTCGGCGTGGTCGCCACGGACCCCGAGCGTCCGCAGCAGTACAACGGCAAGTTCAGGATTGCGACCCTGCAGGAAGTCATCGACCTCGCCAAGGCCGAAGGCAAGCGGCTTGGGCGCGCTATCGCCATTTACCCGGAGACCAAGAACCCGACCTACCATCGCGACCTCGGCCTGCCGCTCGAGGACAAGCTCATCAGCGCCATCGTTGCTGCGGGCTGGAACAGCAAGGCCGCTCCCGTGTTCGTGCAGAGCTTCGAGCCGGGCAGCCTGAAGGAGATGCGAGCCAAGGGTCTGAAGGTGCGCATGGTGCAACTCATCGACGGCGGTGGCTATGACCTCAAGACCGGCAGCATCACCTACGTACCGCCTTTTCACCGCCCCTACGACTGGGAGAAAGCCGGCGACCCGCGGCGCTTCGGCGACATGGTGACGCCCGCCGGGCTTGCCGAGATCAAGACCTATGCCGACGGGATCGGTCCATGGAAACCTTATATCGTTCCGTTGAAAGGCCAGCTGGACGAAGCCGGCAACCTGAAGGACCTCGACGCTGACGGCAAGATCGACGTGCGAGACGCCAGCACCCAGGCCCCCACCTCGCTCGTCGGCGATGCGCACAGGCTCGGACTGTTCGTCCATGCCTTCACCTTCCGCAACGAGAGCCGGCATCTTGCACGCAGCTACCTGGGGGACCCGCACGCCGAGTACCTGCAGTTCTTCCGGCTGGGCGTGGATGGCGTATTCAGCGAATTCCCCGACACCGCGATTGCTGCCCGCTGATCACGCTTGCCCGACGATCGCCGGGACCCGGCTCGCGCAGCGGGGCAGCACGGCCCGCTGCGCTAGACTGGCACCATGTGCGGACGCTACGCCCTGACTTCCCCGCCCGCGGTGATCGCCGAGCGCTTCCACCTGCTGTGGACGCCGCAGATCGAGCCGCACTACAACATCGCTCCCAGCCAGATGATCCCGGCGGTGCGCGAGACCGGGGAGGGCAGGGCGCTCGCCTGGCTCAAGTGGGGGCTGATCCCGCACTGGGCGAAGGATGCCGGCATCGGCATGAAGCTCATCAACGCGCGCGGCGAGACGCTGGCGGAGAAACCCGCCTTCCGCGACGCCTACCGCCGCCGCCACTGCCTGGTCCCCGCCGACGCGTTCTACGAATGGAAGCCGGTCGCGGGCCGCAAGCAACCCTACAGCATCCGCATGCGCGACCGGAGTCTGTTCGGCATGGCGGGGCTGTGGGAGCGCTGGAAGGATCCGGACGGCCGGCTGGTGGAAAGCTGCACCATCGTCACGGTCGACGCCAACCCCCTGGTCGCTCCGCTTCACGACCGCATGCCGCTGATCCTCGCGCCGGCCGACTACGACGCCTGGCTCGCCGCCGAGACCGGCGCATTGCCGCACGCCGTGCCTGCGGAGGCGATGGAGGCCTACCCGGTCAACCCGCTCGTCAGCAACGCGCGCAACGACGTCCCGGCCTGCCTCGAGCCGATCGACGAGGCCTGACGCGGCCGCTTGCCCCGGCATCGATGCTGTATAAAAATACAGCATGCTCGCCGTAGACACCGCCCCCGAAGCCGCGCCCGATTCCGACCCGCACGCCTATCTCGCCCGCCTGAACCCCGAGCAGCGCGCCGCCGTCGAGCACGGCGTGGCCAGCGGAATGGCCGGACCGCTGCTGGTGATCGCCGGCGCGGGGTCGGGCAAGACCAACGTGCTCGCGCACCGTGTCGCGCACCTCGTCGCCGAGGGCGCCAACCCCGGGGCGATCCTGCTGCTGACCTTCTCGCGCCGCGCAGCCGACGAAATGGCGCGGCGCGCCGAGCGCATCGTGCGCCAGGTCGCCGCGAGCCGGCCGCATCTCGCGGGGGCGAAGCTCGCCTGGGCCGGCACCTTCCACAGCATCGGCGCGCGCCTGTTGCGCGACTACGCGCCGCGCATCGGCCTCGACCCGGCGTTCACGATCCACGACCGCGAGGATTCCGCCGACCTGCTGAACCTCGTCCGCCACGAGCTCGGCCTCGCCGACACCGGCAAGCGCTTCCCGCGCAAGCACACCTGCCTTGCGATCTACTCGGCGGTGGTCAACACGCTCGCGCCGCTCGCCGACGTGCTGCAGGCGCGCTATCCGTGGTGCACCGACTTCGAGGACGACCTCAAGCGCCTGTTCCGCGCCTACGTCGAGGCGAAGCAGGCGCAGCACGTGCTCGACTACGACGACCTGCTGCTGTACTGGTCGCAGATGGTCCAGGTGCCGGCGCTCGCGGCCGAGATCGGCGCGCGCTTCGAGCACATCCTGGTCGACGAATACCAGGACACCAACGCGCTGCAGGCGAGCATCGTGCTGGCGCTGAAGCCCGACGGCGCCGGCGTGACCGTGGTCGGCGACGACGCGCAGTCGATCTACGCCTTCCGCGGCGCGACGGTGCGGAACATCCTCGACTTCCCCAGGCAGTTCGCGCCGCCCGCGCGCATCGTCACGCTCGAGCGCAACTACCGCTCGACCCAGCCGATACTGGCCGCCGCCAACGGCGTGATCGCCCGCGCCGCCGAGGGCTATGCCAAGGCGCTGTGGAGCGAGCGCGCGTCGGCCGAGCGGCCCGAGCTCGTGAGCGTGCGCGACGACACGGAGCAGGCCGCCTTCGTCGTCGACGCGGTGCTGGCGCGCCGCGAGGCCGGCGTCAACCTCAGGCAGCAGGCGGTGCTGTTCCGCGCCTCGCAGCACAGCGCGACGCTGGAGATCGAGCTCGTCCGCCGCAACATTCCCTTCGTGAAATTCGGCGGGCTCAAATTCCTCGAGGCCGCGCACGTCAAGGACGCGCTCGCGGTGCTGCGCTGGATCGAGAACCCGCGCGACCGCGTCGCCGGCTTCCGCGTGCTGCAGCTGATGCCCGGCGTCGGGCCGAAGACCGCAGCTGCCGTGCTCGACCTCGTCGCCCTTGCCGAGGACGTGGCGATGGCGCTGGAGGAAGCACGGGTATCGCCTGCCGCCGCGCCGGCCTGGCAGGATTTCCTGGCGCTGGTCGGCGCGCTCTACCCGCGCGAACTGCCGTGGCCGGCCGAATTCGAGACCATCGAGACCTGGTACGCGCCCCATCTCGAACGCCTGTACGACGATGCCCAGGTCCGCCAGGGCGACATCGCCCAGCTGGGGAGAATCGCGCGCACCTATCCCTCGCGGCAGCGCTTCCTGACCGAGCTCACGCTCGACCCGCCGGATGCCACCAGCGGCGAGGCGGGCGTGCCGCTGCGCGACGAGGACTACCTGATCCTCTCGACCATCCATTCGGCCAAGGGGCAGGAGTGGAGCGCGGTGACGCTGCTCAACGCCGTCGACGGCTGCATCCCGTCCGACATGGCGACCGCCAGCGCGCAGGAGATCGAGGAGGAACGGCGGCTACTCTACGTGGCGATGACGCGCGCGAAGGATCATCTGCAGATCGTCGTGCCGCAGCGCTTCTACGTGACCCAGCAGTCCGGATACGGCGACCGCCACGTGTACGCGGGCAGGACGCGCTTCATTCCCGCGGGGCTGCTGAATCTCTTCGAAGCACGCGTTTGGCCGGAGGCGGCGCCGGAGCCGCAGCGCGGCGCACCGTCGCCGGAGACGCTGGAAATCCTCGCAAAAATGAAGGCGATGTGGAGCTGAGCGTCCGCACGGGTTGAGGCCCCGGGTCCGCAGGCAGGTCCCGGGGCTCGCGCCCGGCTTCAGCAGATCCGCGGCAGCGGATCGTCCTCGAGTTCGTCCAGCACGCGGCGCCCGCCGAGTTCGGTTTCCAGGATCACGCGGCTGTCTCCGGCCTCGATGCGGCCGATGACGGCCGCGTCGGCGCCTTGCGGCAGCGCCTTCCAGCGCGCCAGGATTTCGTCGGCCGTTCCGGGTTCGGCGACGGCGACGATGCGGCCCTCGCAGGCGAGGTAGTAGGGGTCGTAGCCGAGCATTTCGCACACCGCCACCACTTCCGGACGCAGCGGGACGGCATGCTGTTCGAGCACGATGCCGTGGCCGCAGGCGCGCGCGATCTCGTGGACGACGGTGGCGAGCCCGCCGCGCGTGGGGTCGCGCATGAACCTGAGGCCGGGCAGGTCGCGCACCGCCTGCGCGAGCGGCAGGACGGAGGCCGAGTCCGAGCGCAGTTCGCCGGACAGGCCGAACTGCTCGCGCGCCAGCATCACCGCGATGCCGTGGTCGCCGACCGGGCCGGACACCAGCACCACGTCGCCCGCCGTGGCGGACTCGATCGCCAGCGGCGCGGCCGCGCGCTTCACGCCGATGCCGGCGACGTTCAGATACAGCCCGCCGCCTTCGCCGCGGCGCACCACCTTGGTGTCGCCCGCGACCACGGCGACGCCGTTGTCCCGAGCCGCAGCGGCGAAGCTGGCGATCAGGCGGTCGAGCACCTCGATCTCGAGCCCTTCCTCGATCAGCGCCGACAGGGTGAAGAAGCGCGGGTCGGCGCCCGCGACGGCGAGGTCGTTGACCACGCCGTGCACCGCGAGCGAGCCGAGGTTGCCGCCGGGGAATTCGAGCGGCTGCACGGTGAAGCCGTCGGTGGTGACCATCAGCTCGCCGTCGAGTCGCGGCAGCGCGACGGCGTCGGCGTCGGTGTCGAGCAGCGGGTTGCCGAGGTGGCGGGCGAAGATGTCGGCGATGAGCTCGCGCATCAGGCGGCCGCCGTTGCCGTGTGCGAGAAGGATGCGGGTGTCGTCCATGGGCTTATTGGTGGAGGAATTCGATGACCTGGCCGAAGCTTAACCCGGCGTCGTTCACCGGGAGTCGGCGGGGGAAGCGGGCGTCGAAGCCGGCGGCCTGCAGCCCGCGAATCGCGGCCTCGGCGAGCACGCGGTTCTGGAACACGCCGCCGGTGAGACCGACCGTCGCGATGCCGCTCGCTTCGCGCAAGCGCAGTGCCTGGTCGACCAGCGCCTGCGCGAGGCTCGCATGGAAGGCTGCCGCGCGCTCGCCGGCCGGCCGCGCGGCGTCGGCGAGCATCGGCAGCAGCGGTGCCCAGTCGCTGCGCCACACGCCGGCCGGGTCGCGTGCAAGCGGCAGCGGGACGACTTCGGCATCACCGGTCGCCGCGACCGCCTCGAGCCGCATCGGGCCTTCGCCCTCGAAGCTCGCGTGGGTGCAGACCCCGGCGAGTGCGGCCGCGGCGTCGAACAGGCGGCCGGCCGAGCTGCTGGCGGGGCTGTTGACGCCGGCCGCCCACGCGTCGTGCAGCGGGCCCGGCGCAAAGGGCGCGTCGGCGCCGGTTTCCCACAGCAGCGCCGCCGCGGCGCGCCACGGCTCGCGTCCCGCCTTGTCGCCGCCGGGCAGGCGAAACGGGCGCAACGAGGCCGCGCGGGTCCAACGGCCCGGCGCGCCGGTGAAGGCTTCGCCGCCCCACAGGCCGCCATCCGCGCCGAGACCGACGCCGTCCCAGGCGAACACGATCCAGTCCTTCGCATCGGGAAACTCCCACGCCAGTGCCGACGCGTGGGCGTGGTGGTGCCAGATTTCAGAAAGCGGCAGTCCGCTTTCGCGCGCGAAGCGGCGATAGCCGAAGCCGGGATGGCGGTCGACGACGAGGCGCCTGGCCTCGACCTGGTACAGCCGCTGCAGGTCGGCCGCGACCTGCGCCAGCGTGTCGAGGCTGCGCGGCGTGTCGAGTTCGCCGATGTGCGGCGAGACGACGGCGCGCGTGCCCCAGGCGAGGCAGACGGTGTTCTTCATGTGGCTGCCGAGCGCGAGCACGGGCTCGGCGAGCGGCGCGGGCAGTTCCAGTTCCAGCGGCGCGCTGCCGCGCCCCAGGCGCAGCGGGCGCGGGCTGCCTGCGATGACGCGGTACACCGGGTCGTCGGCCGGGCGCACGATCGGGCGGTCGTGGTGCAGGAAGGCGTCGGCGAGGCGGGCGAGTCGCGCCTGCGCCTCGGCGGGGTCGGTCAGCACCGGCTCGCCGGAGAGGTTGCCCGAGGTCGCGACCAGCGGCCCGCCGAAGTCCGCGAGCAGCAGCGCATGCAGCGGCGAGTAGGGCAGCAGGCAGCCGATCTCGGCAAGGCCGGGCGCGACGAGGCCGGAGAGCGCGGCTTCGTCGCGCTTCGCCAGCAGCACGATCGGCCGCTCGGGCGAGGCGAGCAGGGCTTCGCGTTCGGGCGTCGTGGAAACGGCGTCGCGCAGCGCTTCGAGGTCGCCGAACATCACCGCCAGCGGCTTGGCAGGGCGCGATTTTCTCGCGCGCAGCGCGGCGACGGCGGCGTCGTCGCGCGCGTCGCACATCAGGTGATAGCCGCCGACGCCCTTCACCGCGACGATCCTGCCGGCGCGCAGGGCGGCGACGGCCGCGGCGAGCGCGGCCTCGTCACCGGGGAGGAGGGCTTCGCCGATGACGACATGCAGGTGCGGCCCGCATACCGGGCACGCGATCGGCTCGGCGTGGAAGCGGCGGTCGAGCGGATTTTCGTATTCGGCACGACAGTCCGGGCACAGTGCGAAATCGCGCATCGCGGTGTTCGGGCGGTCGTAGGGCAGGGCGGTGATCAGCGTGTAGCGCGGGCCGCACTGGGTGCAGTTGATGAAGGGATAGCGAAATCGGCGGTTGGCGGGGTCGTTGAGCTCGGCGAGGCAGTCGGCGCAGACGAAGCCGTCGGCCGGCAGATGAACGTCGGCCTGGCTCGATGCGGCGCTGTCGAGGATGCTGAAGGCGCCGTACCGCTCGGGCGGGCAGTCGCGGACGCTGAGCGGGCCGGGCGCCGACAGCGGCGGCGCCTCGCTGACCAGGGAAGCGGTGAAGCGCTGCAGTCGCGCCGGCGCGCCTTCGGCATGGATCTCGACCGCACCGTTGGTGTTGCGCACCCAGCCGGTGATGCCGTGCTGCTGCGCCAGGCGGTAGACGAAGGGCCGGAATCCCACGCCCTGCACCTTCCCGCCGAGGGTGATGCGGCAGGCGCCCTGTTCGGAAAGCGTCGGAGAGCCAGTCATTTGTTGTTCGTCAGTGCGAGCAGCCGAGGGCATGAACGGAGCGAGGCAATCGGGCGTCTGGCCGGGCGCGAACGGCCGGGTTGCCGCACCGCTATGTGGCTCGCGACGACGCGCTATCCGATCGCACGCTCAGGCATCGGCAGGAACGCGCACGCCGCCCGCCCACCAGATGCGGCAGGCGCCTTCGTCCGACACCATGCAGGGGCCGACCGGGTTTCTGGGCGTGCAAGCCTTGCCGTAGATGCGGCACTGGTCGGGATAGATCCTGCCGAGCACGACCTGTGCGCAGTCGCAGCCGGGCGGCATCTCGCCGGCGCGACGGCGCTCCGGGTCGCCGTGGTCGGGGAACAGCACCCGCGCGTCGTGCTTCGCATACGCGGGCTTCAGCGCGTAGCCGGATTGCGGAATGACGCCGATGCCGCGCCAGTTGGCGTCGACGACGTCGAGCATGTCGTGCATGAACCGCTGCGCGGTCGGATTGCCGCCCGGGTGGGCGACTTCCGTGTAGCAGTTGTCGAGGAAGCGCTCGCCGGTTTTCAGCTGCCGCAGCACCGAATGGAACGAGGCGAGCAGCGACTCGGTGCCGAAGCCGGCGACCGCGCACGGGATCTCGTGCCGGTCCACGACGAAGCTCCATTCTTGCGGCCCCATCACGGTGGCGACGTGGCCCGGCGCGACCAGCGCGTCGAAGCCGGGGGCACCGGAGTCGAGGAGCATCGCGACGGCCGGCCAGGTCAGCCGGCCGGACAGCAGGACGGAAAGATTGTCGGGAATGCCTTCTGCAAGCATCGCTGCGGTCGGTGCGGTGGTGGTCTCGAAGCCGGCGGCGAAGAACACCACCGCGCGATCCGGGTTCTCGAGGGCGATCCTCCGCGCGTCGAGCGGGCTCGCGATCGGCCGCACGTCGGCGCCGGCGGCCTGCGCCTCGGCGAGCGAGCGCACCTCGCCCTTCCTGACGTTGACCGGCACGCGCAGCATGTCGCCGTAGGCGACGAGGATGACGCGGTCCTGCAGCGCCAGCTGGATCGCCTGGTAGACGTCTTCCTCGGGGCACACGCACACCGGGCAGCCGGGGCCGGGAACGAGCTCGAGCCACTTCGGCAGCGCGCCGCGCAGGCCGGCGTGGGTGATCGAACGCTCGTGGCCGCCGCACACGTTCATGATCTTGACCGTGCGGTCGAATTCGAGGGCGTGGAGCTTCTCCAGCCAGGCGCGGGCGTCAATCATCAGGCGGTGGCACTGTGGAATTTCTGGCCGTCGGGCTGGATCGCCGGGCGGCGCGACTGGCCGACGGCGACCCGCGCGCGCTGCGCGGCGAGCTGCTCGCGCAGCCAGGCAAGCCAGGCGTCCATGCCGAGATCCTTGCGTGCCGAGAGCCGCATCACCGGCGCCGGGTTGGCGAGCTTGCGCAGGTGCGCCTCGGCCTTGTCGGGATCGAAGTCGTCGAGCACCGCGAGCAGGTCGGTCTTGGTGACGAGCATGGCGTCGGCGGCGCGGAACATCACCGGGTACTTGGCCGGCTTGTCGTCGCCCTCGGTGACCGAGAGCAGGGTGACGTTGAGGTGCTGGCCGAGGTCGAAGCTCGCCGGGCACACCAGGTTGCCGACGTTCTCGATGAACAGGAGGTCGACGCCGTCGAGCGTCATGTGATGCAGCGCGTCGTGCACCAGGTGCGCGTCGAGGTGGCAGGCGGTGCCGGTGACGATCTGGTGCGCCTGCACGCCCTTGGCGCGGATGCGCTCGGCGTCGTTCTCGGTCTCGAGGTCGCCCTCGATCACGGCGCAGGTGAATTCGTCCTTGAGCGCCACGAGCGTCGCCTCGAGCAGCGCGGTCTTGCCGGAGCCGGGCGAGGACATCAGGTTGATCGCGAGGATGCCGCGGCGGTCGAAATGCTCGCGGTTGTGGCTCGCCTGGTCGTCGTTCTTCTGCAGCAGTCCTTTGAGCACCGAGACCGCGGTCGCGCCGCGGGCGACGGGCTTGTACGCGAGGTGCTGGTTGCCGGGAGTGAGGTTGCAGCCGCAGGTATCACACATTTTTCAGGAGCCAGGGGTCAGGATTCAGGGGTGAGGGAGGGCGCTGTTTCGAGTTCGACGCTCTCGAGCAGCAGTTCGTCGCCGCTGATGACTTGCGTGTGCCAGTCGCCGCACGCGCCGCAGAGCAGGCGGTTCATCGCGGCCTCTGTCTCGGCGCCGCAGGTGCGGCAGCGCACGGTGACCGGTGCGGCGACGCAGTCGAGTTCGGCGTGTTCCATGCGGCGGCCGGCGGCGGCGAGCGGAAACGCCGTCGCCAGCAGTTCGGGCACGACGCCAGCCAGCGGACCGATGCGCACGCGGATCAGCGTGGCGCGGGTCGCATGATGCTGGTCGATCACGGCATCGACCTGCTCGACCAGCGCCTGCGCGACCGCGAGCTCATGCACCGCTTTCCTCCAGGATCTGGTCGAGCAGTTCCCACGAACTGCGCGCATCGGCCTCGGTGACCTTCTGGATCGCGTAGCCGACGTGCACCATCACGAAGTCGCCGACGATGGGCGGCTCGTCCTGCATCATGAACAGGCTGACGTCGCGCCACACGCCCTTGGCCTGGCAGCGCGCGGTGAAGCCGTCGATGGATTCGATCTGCATGGGGATGGCAAGGCACATGGGAGGCAATCGGTGACTACACTGAATCGAGTATACGGGATTTGCCTGCCGCCACCCGTTTCAGAATATTACAGAATTATTATTAACAATCAGATGCTTGAGCGAAACACTTGGTTGTTAATGTTAGGAACAACTGCTAGATTCGCCGCATGAAAACACTCGTGCTCGGCATCGGCAACACCCTGCTCACCGACGAAGGCGTGGGGGTGCATGTCCTGCAGGCACTCGAACCCGAGCTGGGCGGACGTGAAGACGTCACCCTGCTCGACGGCGGCACCCTCTCGTTCACGCTGGCCGGTCCGATCGAGGACGCGGACGCGCTGATCGTCGTCGACGCCGCGAACATCAGGAACAAGCCGGGCGAATGGGCGCTGCTCGAAGGGGAGGACATGGATGCGTTCCTGATGGGCAACCGCAAGGCCTCGGTCCACGAAGTCGGGCTGACCGACCTGCGCGCCATCGCGATCCTTGCCGGCCACTGGCCCGAAAAGCGCGCGCTGGTCGCGATCCGGCCGCAGACCGTAGACTGGGGCGAAATCCCGACGCCCGCCGTCGCCGCCGCCATCCCGCCTGTTTGCGCTGCCATCGTCGAACAGATCCAGGAGTGGCAGCGTGTCGCTTGACGCCATCCCGATACACCTGATCCCGCCCGGCGAGCCCGGCCTGACCGGCAATGCGCCGCCGCTGCTGCACGAGCTTCTTGAAATGGTGAACCGCCTGCTCGCCTCCGGCGAGACCGCCGCCATCGACCTCTCAGCCCTGCCGCTGACGCCCGCCGACCTCGACTGGCTGCGCGAGCGCCTGGGGGAGGGGGAGATCGCCGTCACCCTGCTGGCCAACGGCGAATCGACGCTCGCCGAGACGGGCTGCCCGGGCATCTGGTGGGTGACGCATCACAACGAGCAGGGCGTGGTCACCTCGCAGTTTCTCGAGGTCGCCTTCGTCCCCGAACTCGTCAAGGCCCACCCGGACGACGTCGCGCTGGGCCGCGACCACCTGGAATCGATGATGGCCGACCTCTGAACGAACGCAGCCGAACGCAGCAGAACGACAAGACAGGAGACAACACCATGCAGGGTCCGCTGATCGACACACTGGCGCGGCGCGGCGTCACCCGCCGCACCTTCCTCAAGTACTGCGCGACGCTGGCGTCGATGATGGCGCTGCCGCCTTCGGTGGGGCGGGCGATGGCCGAGGCGATGGCGGCGGCGAAGCGGCCGTCGGTGATCTGGCTGCCGTTCCAGGAATGCACCGGCTGCACCGAGTCGATCACGCGCTCGCACTCGCCGACGATCGAAGGGATGATCTTCGACATGGTGTCGCTCGACTACCAGGAGACGCTGATGGCCGCCGCCGGCCACCAGGCCGAGGAGGCGCGCCATGCGGCGATGAAGGAGAACCACGGCAAGTACCTGCTGATCGTCGACGGCTCGATCCCGCTCGGCATCGACGGCGCCTACTCGTGCATCGGCGGCCGCTCCAACCTCGACATCCTGAAGGAGGCTGCCGAAGGCGCCGCCGCGATCGTCGCGATGGGCTCGTGCGCCTCGTTCGGCGGCATCCCCAAGGCCAATCCGAACCCGACCGGCGCGGTGTCGGTGTCCGATATCGTCAAGGACAAGCCCATCGTCAACATTCCCGGCTGCCCGCCGATCCCGGTGGTGATGACCGGCGTGCTCGCGCACTACCTCACCTTCGGCAGCCTGCCCGAACTCGACGCCCAGGGCCGTCCCAAGGCCTTCTTCGGCGAGACCATCCACGACCGCTGCTACCGTCGCCCGTTCTACGACCAGGGCAAGTTCGCCAAGACCTTCGACGACGAGGGCGCGCGCCAGGGCTGGTGCCTGTTCGAGCTCGGCTGCAAGGGGCCGGTGACCCACAACGCCTGCGCGACCGTGAAATGGAACGGCGGCACCTCGTGGCCGGTGGAATCCGGCCACGGCTGCATCGGCTGCTCGGAGCCGGACTTCTGGGACGGCGGCGGCTTCTACAAGGCACTCTCGGTGCCGGCCGACCCGCTCAAGATCGGCGCCGCCGCAGCGGTCGCCGGCGCAGCGGCAGGCGTCGCGGTGAGCTTCGCCAACCGCGCCAAGAAGAAGGCCGCCAAGGCGGCGCACGAGACGACCACGCTGGACGATCTGGAGAAATAAGCATGAACGAACTGCAATTCCTCACCTGGGTGCGCGGTCCGGGCCTCGACATCGCCGTCGGGATTTTCCTGCTCGGCGTGCTGTGGCGCCTCATCGAGATCTACAGCCTCGGCCGCAAGAAGGACCTCGCCGCGCCGCGCCACGCCGCCGGCGCGTCCGGCCTGCACACCGTGTTCCGCCGCTCGCTGCCGCCGCAGGGCATGCTCAAGCGCAGCCCGGTGAGCTACATCGGCGGCTACATCTTCCACATCGGCCTGGCGATCGTCGTGTTCGGGTTCGCGCCGCACATCCTGCTGATCAAGAACCTCACCGGCCTGTCGTGGCCCGCGCTGCCCTCGCAGTTCGTCGACATGGTGGCGGTGGTGACGATGGCGGCGATGGTGGTGGTGCTGGTCGACCGCATCAACAAGCCGGTCAAGCGCTTCCTGTCCACTTTCGAGGACTGGTTCACCTGGGCGGTCACCTTCCTGCCGGTGCTGACCGGCTGGATGGCGGTGCAGCACCTGCTGCTGCCGTACACGACGATGCTGGCGCTGCACATCCTGTCGGTCGAGATCCTGCTGGTGGTGCTGCCGTTCACCAAGCTGTTCCATGCCTTCACGCTGTTCGGCTCGCGCTGGTACAACGGCCGGATCAATGCGCGCAGGGGGGTGCCGGTATGAGCCCGACGACGCGCCCCGCAGATGGACCGGCGTTGACCGCGACGAACAAGGAGGAAGCAGCATGAGCGCCTCGCTCGAAAAGGGCATCAACGCCCTCAAGGAAGTCATCGACGCCCCCATCGCCAGCTATTTCGACAGCTGCGTGCATTGCGGCCTGTGCGCCGAGGCCTGCCTGTTCTATACGGAAACGGGCGATCCCAAGTACACGCCGATCCACAAGGTCGAGCCGCTGCGCCGCGTCTACGAACAGGAATACACGCTGCTCGGCCGGCTGAAGAAGATGGTCGGCCTCGCCAAGCCGGTGACCGACGCCGAGCTCGACCAGTGGCAGGAGCTGGTCTACGACAGCTGCACGATGTGCGGGCGCTGCTCGCTGGTCTGCCCGGTCGGCAACGACATCGTCTACATGGTGCGCAAATTAAGAGAAGGCATGGCGGTGTCCGGCCACGTGCCCGACGGCATCAAGGGCGCGACCAAGCGCACCGTCGAGCTCGGCGGGCCGATGGGCCTCAAGTGGCCGGCGGTCGCCAACGTCATCAAGCGGGCCGAGGAGAGCACCGGACTCAAGATCCCGGTCGACCAGGCCGGCGCCGACTATCTGGTGCTGCTGTCGTCGATGGAGATCGTCAACTACCCCGAGTACATCGAGGCGCTGGCGAAGATATTCCACAAGGCCGGCCTCAGTTTCACGCTGGCCTCAGACGCCTTCGAGGCGACCAACGCCGGCATCCAGATCGGCAACTCGGACCTGGCGAAGGTGATCGTCACGCGCATCGTCGACGCCGCCGAGCGGCTGCAGGTGAAGAAGGTGCTGTCGCCCGAATGCGGCCACGCCTACATGGCGATCCGCTGGGANNCTGCGCCAGAAGGGCGTGCTGAAGATGAAGGGCAAGTTCAAGGACCCGCTGATCCTGCACGATCCCTGCCAGATCGTGCGCCGCGGCGGCGTGCTGCAGGCGCCCGAGCCGCTGATCGAGCAGGTCGCCGAGAACTACATCCCGATCGTCGACAAGCAGAAATGGAACTGGTGCTGCGGCGGCGGCGGCGGCGCGTCGGCGATCCACACCGAGGAAGCCGAGGCCCTGCGCGCCAAGGTGTTCCAGATCAAGAAGCGGCAGATCGAGGAGGCCGGAGTGAAGACCATGGTGACCTTCTGCGCCAACTGCCGCATCGTGATCGAGGAAGGCTTCGACCATTACGAGATGGACACCAAGCTGCTCGGCCTGACCGAACTGCTGGCAGAACACTTAGGGTCTGATGATGCTAATTCCGCGTCTGCGTTGCCATGAGGAAGCGATGGATGCAAGGCGCGGTGCGCAGGCAAGGGGCTCCCCTTGTCAAGCAACGCAACGCAGCAGACGCGCTTTCTCGTGGCAACCCGGAGGGGCGGGCCGGCCAAGGTTTAATCCAGCCGGGCCCATCCCTTTGTCGCAGGCCGCTAGCTGTGTTCACACAGCGGCGCGTCCTGCTTCGCGGGCTGGATCCCGAATCGACCCGCCGCAAACGTGGAATTGGTATCAACAGACCCTAAAGGACTGATAACAAATGAGCACAGCACAACGCGTCGTCGTCGACCCCATCACCCGCATCGAGGGGCACCTGCGCATCGAGGCCGAAACCGACGCTGCCGGCAAGATCACCAGCGCGTACTCGGCCGGCACCATGGTGCGCGGCATCGAGATCATCCTCAAGGGACGCGACCCGCGCGACGCCTGGGCCTTCGCCCAGCGGATCTGCGGCGTCTGCACGCTGGTGCACGGCATCGCCTCGGTGCGTTCGGTGGAAGACGCGCTGCACCGCGCGATCCCGAGCTACAGCATTCCGCAGAACGCCGAGCTGATCCGCAACCTGATGATCGCGGCGCAATTCGTGCACGACCACGTCATGCACTTCTACCACCTGCACGCGCTCGACTGGGTCGACGTGGTGTCTGCGCTCAAGGCCGATCCCAAGGCGACGTCCGAGCTCGCGCAGAGCCTGTCCAGCTATCCGCGGTCGTCGCCCGGCTACTTCGCCGACGTGCAGAAGAAGGTGAAGACCTTCGTCGAGCAGGGCCAGCTCGGCATCTTCGCCAACGCCTACTGGGGGCATCCGGCGTACAAGCTGCCGCCCGAGGCCAACCTGATGGCGGTGGCGCACTACCTCGACGCGCTCGCCTGGCAGCGCGACGTCGTCAAGCTGCACGCCATCTTCGGCGGCAAGAACCCGCATCCCAACTTCGTCGTGGGTGGCGTGCCGTCGGCGATCTCGGTGCACACCACCGGCGGCGGCCAGGGCGCGACCGCGCTCAACATGGTCGGCCTGCAGACGGTGGCGAACGTCATCAAGCAGATGCGCGACTTCGTCGACCAGGTCTACGTGCCGGACACCCTGGCGATCGCCGGCTTCTACAAGGACTGGGCCAGCCGCGGCGAGGGGCTCGGCAACTTCCTGTCGTTCGGCGACCTGCCGTCGAAGGGCTTCTGGGACACCGATTCCTACCTCATCCCGCGCGGCGTCATCCTCAACCGAGACCTGTCGACGATCCATCCGATCAACCTCGACGCCGACAACGAGATCCAGGAATACGTCAGCCACTCCTGGTACAAGTACAGCCAGGGTGACGCGCAGGGCCTGCACCCGTTCCGCGGCGAGACCGAGCTCGCCTACACCGGCCCCAAGCCGCCCTACGAGCACCTCGACGTCGACCAGAAGTATTCCTGGCTGAAGTCGCCGCGCTGGCAGGGCCACGCGATGGAGGTCGGCCCGCTGGCGCGCGTGCTGATGCTGCACGCCAGCGGCAACGCCCAGGCGCGCGAACTGGTCGGCATGACGCTGAAGACCCTCGACGTGCCGGTCGACGCGCTGTTCTCGACGCTGGGCCGCACCGCCGCGCGCACGCTGGAATCGAAGATCCTCGCCGACGCGATGCAGGGCTGGTTCGACCAGCTGATCGCCAACATCAAGGCCGGCGACGTCCGCACCTTCAACGACCAGTACTGGGAGCCGTCGTCCTGGCCGAAGCACATGCAGGGCGTCGGCCTGATGGAAGCGCCGCGCGGCGGCTTGAGCCACTGGCTGGTGGTCGACGACGGCAAGATCAGCAACTACCAGGCGGTGGTGCCGAGCACCTGGAACGCCGGTCCGCGCGACGCCCTCGGCCAGCCGGGCGCCTACGAGGCCGCGCTGCAGGACAACCACGTCATGCACGACCCGAAGCAGCCGATCGAGATCCTGCGCACCATCCATTCCTTCGACCCCTGCATCGCCTGCGCCGTCCACGTCACCGACCCCGACGGCGAGGAGCTGGTGCAGGTCAAGGTCAAGTAACCCAGACGCATCCGGAGAACCCCTTATGAATTCGATGAAACCTGCACAAGCGATCGCGCTGGCGGCCCTCTCGCTGGCCGCCGGAACGGCGTCGGCACACACCGGCGACCACGGCACCCTGACCGGCTTCACCGGCGGCCTGGCGCACCCGCTGCTGGGCGTGGATCATCTCTTCGCCATGCTCGCCATCGGCCTGTGGGCCGCGCAGCAGGGCGGACGGGCGCTGTGGGCGATTCCTGCCGCCTTCGTCGTCGCGATGCTGGCCGGCGGCGTGCTCGCCTGGTCGGGCGTCGGCCTGCCGCAGGTGGAGGGGGCGATCGCGCTGTCGGTGCTGGCGCTCGGCCTGCTGGTCGTCGCGCGCCTGCGCGCCCCGCTGGCCGCCGGCATGGCGATCGCCGCCGGCTTCGCGCTGTTCCACGGCCATGCCCACGGGCTCGAAATGCCGCTCGCCGCCTCGCCCGCAGCGTATGCCCTCGGCTTCGTGCTGACCACCGCCTGCCTGCATGGCGCAGGGATCGCCGGCAGCCTGCTCGGCCGTCGCGCAGTGCAGCTGGCGGGGGCGGGGATCGCGGCGGCCGGCGTGGCGCTGATGGTCGCCATGTGAGCGGTGGACGATCCGCTGCAGCGCCTGCTGGACGTCGAGGCGCGCGCCCGCGCGCTGCTCGACGACGCGACCCGGCAGCGCAAGCGCATCATCGACGAGGCGCTGGCCGCGGCGCGTGACGCCGAGGCCCGGTTCGAATCCGAGCGGGCGGCACTGCGCGACCCGTATCTGGGCGACGCCCGGGGGCGTGCCGAGCAGGCGACCGGCGAACTCGCGCGCAAGTACACGGAGCGCCAGCGCGCCCTGCGCGAGCTGGCTGCGCGCCACGAGACCGAAGCGGTCGACGCGGCCCTGGCGCTGCTGCTCGACCCGGCTGCATGAGCTCGGGCCAGCGCGCGGCAGGGGACCGATGTCAGCCTACCTCGACACCCGCGTCAGCCTGCTCGCCACCCGCCTCTGGCGCGACGACGCGCTCGACGCCCTGATCGGTGCGCCGGCCGATGTGCTGGCGGACACGCTGGCCCGGCGCGGCTTGCCGCAGCTGGCCGCGGACGACCGGGGCCGGGGCCGGGGCCGGGGCCGGGGACAGGATCCGCGCTCGCTGGAGCAGCGCATCGTCGCCCAGATCCTCGACGAGACGCGGGTGCTGATCCGCCCCCTGTCGGGTAGCGCACGCGCCTTCCTGGGTTTCTGGACCGCACGCTTCGAGATGTCCAACGTCAAGACCCTGCTGCGCAGCAAGATGATCGGCGAGCGTCCCGCCGCGGTGCTCGGCCGGCTCACCCCGATGGGCGCCTTCGGCCGGCTCGACAACCAGGCGCTGGCGCACGCCGAGGACGTCGGCGAACTGTTGCGCCGCCTCGAGGCGGGCCCCTACGCCGGCATCGTGCGCCACGCCCGGCGCGCGTTCGACGAGAGCCGCGATCCGTTCGGCCTCGACGCAGCGCTCGACCGCGGCTACTACGAAGGCCTGGTGCTGCACGCCCAGCCGCTCGAGAAGACGGCAGGAGCATCCTTCCGCAGCCTGATCGCCGATCTCGTCGACCGCGTCAACCTGGTGTGGCTGCTGCGCTACCGCTTCAACTACAGGCTGCCGCCGGCCGAGGTGTACTACCTGCTGGTCGGCTCGCGCTACAGCCTGTCCGGCTCGCGGCTGCAGCATCTCGCCACGCTCGATTCGCCGGGCGCCGTGCTGGCCGCCTTGCCGCCGGCCTGGCAGGCGCGACTGGCCGGCGTGCGCGACATTCCCGGCGTATTCGCGCGCATGGAACATGCCGCCGCCGAACACGCGCAGCAGGTGCTGCATTCCCGCGCGCCCGCCATCGCCCGCGCCTTCGCCTACCTGATCCTGCGCGAGCGCGACCTGCGCGCCGTCCGCGCCCTGCTGCGCGGCCGCCACCTCGGGCTCGCCGCCGGCGATATCCGGCAGGCGCTTCGGCGCGATGCGGAGGCGCCCTGATGCTGCGTGCCGAACCGCTCTACCGGATCCGCCTGCTGGTGCTGACGTCGGAACTGCAGGACGCCGCGCTGACGCTCGCCCGTTTCGGCGTCTTCAGCCCGGCGCCCGTCCGGACGGAGGCGCTCGCCGAAGCGCCCGCGGCCGGCTACCGCGAGGCCTGGCTGGAGGCCGAGTCGCGCCTCGCCAAGCTGGAAGAGCAGTGCGGTCTCGGCGGCCCGCCGGACGTTCCGGACGCGGCCGAGGCGCCCACCCTGGCCGACCTCGAGGAACTCAACGGCTGGCTGAAGGAGGTGTGGGGCAGCTGCCTGGCATGTCACGAGAACACGGCTCGGATCGAGGAGGCGCGCCGGCGTCTCGATGCGCTGGCGGAAACGCTCGCCAAGCTCGAGCGGCTGAACGTCGACCTCGCGCAGCTGCTGCGCGCCGACAGCCTGCTGGCGGTCGACCTCGGCAGCCTGCCGGCGGCCGGGATCAGGCGGGTGACCGAGGCGCTGGGCATGACCGGCTATCTGGTGTCGCGCTTCGACCAGGTCGGCGAGCAGGTGTACGCGGTGATCGCCGGGCCGCGCAGCCGGCAGGGCGAGGCGCGCGGCGTGCTGGCGCAGGCGGGCTGGCACGCGCTGCCGGTGCCGGACGAGCTGCGCACCCATCCGCAGGCGGCGCGTGCCTGGCTCGAGGGGGAGCGCGCGCGGCTCGACAACGAATCCGGCGCCGCCTGCGGCGTCCTGGACGGGCTGCGCGAGCGCTTCGCCCCCCGCCTGCGCGAAGCCCGGGTGCGCCTCGCCCTGGCGCGTCCGCTCGCCGAGGCGGCGCTCGCCGGCGTCAACGGACGGGGCGGCCTGGCGGCGCTGTCGGGCTGGATACCGAAGCGGCAGATCGATTCCCTGCGCGCGCGGCTCGATGCGCGCTTTCGCGGCGCCTATTGGCTCGAACTGCGCGAGCCGACGCCGGCCGAGGTCGCCGAAGTGCCCTCGCTGGTCCGCTATCCGCGCTGGCTCGCCCCGTTCGTGCCGCTGGTGAGGAGCTACGGCATTCCGCGCTACGGCGAGTTCGATCCCGCGCTGCCGTTCGCCTTCGCGTGGTTGCTGCTGTTCGGCGCCATGTTCGGCGACGTCGGCCACGGTGCGGTGATCCTCCTGCTTGCGGCCGGTCTGATCCCGCGCCTCGGGCGCCTGGCGTGGGTCGGCATCGCGGCGGGCGGCGCGTCGATGCTGTTCGGCGTGCTGTACGGCAGCGTGTTCGGTTTCGAGCATCTGCTTCCCGCGGTCTGGCTGTCGCCGCTGCACGACCCGGCGCGCGTGCTCGCCGTCGCCGTCGCCTTCGGCGTCGGCTTCATCGCCCTCACGCTGCTCGCCAACGCCTGGAACCAGGGCGTGGCCGGCCGCGCCGCCGCCGCCCTGTTCGACGCCGGCGGGCTGGCCGGGCTGCTGTTCTATCTCGGCGCCGTCGGCGCGCTGGCGAGCCTCGCCGGCGCGCTCGACGTCGTCCGCCCGGCCGCAACGATGGCGGCGCTGGGCATCGCGCTGGTGGCCGCATACAAGTGGCACGAGGCGAAGGCCGGGCTCGGCGAGCGCATCCTGGTGACGCTGATCGAGACGCTGGAAACCGCGATCAGCCTGTTCTCCAACACGCTGTCGTTCATGCGCGTGGCGGCGTTCAGCCTCAACCACGTGGCGCTCGCACTGGCGGTGTTCGCCCTCGCGGGCGGCCTCGGCACGGCCGGCCACTGGCTCACGCTTGCGCTCGGCAACGTCGTCATCATCGTGCTCGAGGGCGGCATCGTCGCGATCCAGGCGCTGCGCCTGATGTATTACGAAGGCTTCTCGCGCTTCTTCAGCGGCGACGGCCGGGCGTTCGTGCCGCTGCGGCTGGCGGGCGGCAGACCAGGGTTTGATGCGTGAGGTTTCAACGGGAGAAGAGATGAACGGCTTGATTGCAGGGGTGGTATTGCCGGTGGCGGTGACGCTGGGCGCGGGGATCTGGCTCGAGTTGCGGCCGCGCCGCCTGTCCGTGGGGTGGCTGCGCGGCGGCCTGCTCGCCAATGTCGCGCTGTTCGGCCTGGGGCTGGCGGCGGTCACGCTGATGGGCGTGCAGGAGGTGCTGGCGGCCGAGCCGGCGGCCGCCGCGGCGGGCGGGATCACGCTGGGGCAGGGGCTGGCGCTGCTCGGCATCGGCCTGCCGACCGGGTTGGCCGCGATCGGCGCGGCGCTCGCGCTCGGCCCGATCGGCTCGGCGGCGCTGGCGGTGATCGCCGAGAAGCCGGAAATGTTCGGCCGCACCCTGATCTACATGGGGCTTGCCGAGGGGATCGCGATCTACGGCCTGGTGATGTCCATCCTCATGCTCGGCAAGATCTGAGGCGATGCACGACGAGGCACCTCCCGCCCCGGGCAGCGCCCGCCTCGTGGTGCTGGGCAGCGCCGGGCTCGCCAGCGGCTTCGCGCTGATCGGCGCCGAAGTCCACCCCGACGCCGACGCGGCGACCGTGGAAGCCGTGCTCGAAGCGCTGGCGAAACGGAACGAGGGCGCGCTGGTGCTGCTGGAGTCGCACCTCGCGCACGGCGGCGGCTACTGGCTCAACCGCCTGCGTAGCGAAGGCGGGCGCATCGTCATCACCGAGCTGCCGCCGTTGCCGGCACCGCAGGCTTTCGCGCCGGCGGTCGACGCCGTGGTGGAGGCGGTGCTGGGGCCGGACGCCTTGCGCTAGGCGGCCGGCGCTGCGAGACATTGCACGAGCCTTGCGTCGCAAGGCATTGAATGGAGAAGCCCATGGAAGCCGATGCGCAGGTCACCCAGCTCGAGCAGGCGCTGCTGCAGCAGGCCGAGACGCTGGCGCGCGGGGAGCTGCAGAACGCCGATTCGGCGCGCGCGCGCATCCTCGCCGAGTCGGCCGAGAAGCTCAGACTGGCGAGGGAGCGCGAAACGCTCGCCGCCAAGGTCGAGGCGGAGCGCCTGGTGCGGCGCCAGACCCAGGCCGCGGAGGCGCGGCTGGCCGCCGAGCTCGACCGCGTGCGCTGGGCGCTGACCGAGGCCGCGCTCGCCGGGGTGACCAGCGCGTTCCGCGCGCTGGTGCGCGACGACGCCCGCTATCTCGCGGTGCTCGAGTCGTGGCTCGCCGCCGCGGCGCGGGCATTGCCGCCGGGCGAACTGGTGGCGGAAGTGCGGGCCGAGGACGAAAAGCGCCTCGCGCCGCGCTGGGCGGAGATGACGGCGCGCGCCGCCCCCGGCCGCACGGTCGCGCTCCAGGTGCTCGGGCACCCCAGCGAGGGCGGCGTCCGGGTGCGTCTGGCCGACGGACGCGCGCAGCTTGACCAGACCTTCGAGGCGCGCCGGGCACGACTGGCCGACGAGCTTGCGCGGGTGGCGATGGAGCGTCTGTTCGCCAGCGCGCCCGACCTCGACACGCTTATTCACGGATAGGACGCATGGGCAGGATTCTCGAAATCAACGGCCCGCTGGTCAGGCTCGAACTGCCGCAGACCACGATCGGCGAGCAGGTGCGGGTGGGGCGGCTGGGTCTGGTCGGCGAGGTGATCGGCCGCGACGGCGACACCGCGCTGGCCCAGCTCTACGAGGACACCGCGGGACTCAGGCCGGGCGAAGCGGCGGAGGGGCTGGGCTGGCCGCTGTCGGTCGAGCTCGGGCCGGGACTGCTCGGGGCGATCTTCGACGGCGTGCAGCGTCCGCTGCAGGCGGTGTGGGAGCAAAGCGGCGACCGCATCGCGCGCGGCGTCGCGGTGCCGTCGCTGCCGCGCGACGTGCGCTGGCATTTCGTTCCCGATCCGGCCCGCCGGGCGGGCGGCATGCTCAAGGGCGGCGACGTGCTCGGCACGGTGCAGGAGACCGAATCGATCCGCCACCGCATCCTCGTCCCGCCGCGCGTCGAGGGAGAACTGCTGGAACTCGCCCCGGAAGGCGACTATGCGGTCGAGGAGATCATCGGCCGGGTGCGGCTCGCCGACGGCCGCATCGACAAGCTGCAGCTGTTCCATCGCTGGCCGGTGCGCACCCCGCGCCCGTTCCGGCAGCGCGACCACGCCGTCGCCCCCCTGATCACCGGCCAGCGCATCCTCGATACCTTCTATCCGCTGCTGAAGGGCGGCAAGGCGGCGATCCCCGGCCCCTTCGGCGCCGGCAAGACGATGCTGCAGCAGCAGATCGCGCGCTGGTGCAACGCCGAGATCGTCATCTACGTCGGCTGCGGCGAGCGCGGCAACGAGCTGACCGACGTGCTCGAGTCGATGCCCCTGCTGACCGACCCGCACACCGGCCGCCCGCTGATGGAGCGCACGCTGCTGGTCGCCAACACGTCGAACATGCCGGTCGTCGCCCGCGAGGCGTCGATCTACGTCGGCATCACGCTCGCCGAGTACTTCCGCGACCAGGGCTACGACGTCGTGATGGTCGCCGACTCGACCAGCCGCTGGGCCGAGGCCTTGCGCGAAGTCGCCGGGCGGCTCGGCCAGATGCCGGTCGAGGAGGGCTATCCCGCCTACCTCGGTTCGCGGCTCGCCGCCTTCTACGAGCGCGCCGGGCGGGTCGAGACGCTCGCCGGCGACCACGGTTCGGTGACCCTGATCGGCGCGGTGTCGCCGCCCGGCGGCGACTTCTCCGAGCCGGTGACGAGCCATACCAAGGAGATCATCCAGACCTTCTGGGCGCTGTCGAAGGAGCTCGCCGACGCCCGCCACTATCCGGCTGTCGACTGGCTCGAAAGCTTCTCCGGCTATGTGAAGTCGGCTGCGAAGTGGTGGGCACAACACGTTGATCCGGCGTGGGAAAGCGCGCGCGCCGAGGCGCTCGACCTGCTCGCCGCGTCGGAGGAACTGCAGCGCATCGTCAACCTCGTCGGGGTCGAGGCGCTTTCCGGCGAGCAGCGCTGGACGCTGGAAGCGGCGGGCCTGATCAAGGAGGGCCTGCTGCAGCAATCGGCCGTCGACGCGGTCGACAGCTTCGCTTCGCCGGAGAAGCAGTTCATGCTGCTGGCCGCGCTGCTCGAAATCCATCGCCAGGGCATGAAGCTGGTGCGGCTCGGCGCACCCGCCAGACGGCTGATCCAGCTGCCGCTGCTGGCGCAGGCGCGTCGCTGGAAGAGCCAGCACGGTTCGGACGACCTCGCCGCGCTGCAGGCGAAGCGCGCGGCGATCCCGGACGCATTCGAGCCGCTGCTGCAGGAGTACGCGTCGACCGCCGCGCCGTCGGTTCCCGGGGAGGCTGCACTATGAAGAGTGTCGAATATCGCACCGCCACCTCCGCCCAGGGCGGGCTCGTCGTCATGGCGGGGGTGCCCGGGGTCGCCGCCGGCTCGCGCGTGCAGTTGCGCGACCACGCCGGGCGCATCCGTTCCGGGCAGGTGATCCGCACCGCCGACGACGCGGTGCTGGTCGAGGTGTTCGAGGGCACCGACGCGCTCGACCTCGAGCGCACCTGGGTGCGCTTCCTCGACGAGCCGTTCCGGCTGCCGCTGTCGCGCGACATCCTCGGCCGCGTGTTCGACGGCACCGGGCGGCCGCGCGACGGCCGCCCGCCGGTGATCTCGGCCGACCGCCGCGACGTCAACGGCGAGCCGCTCAACCCCGCCGCGCGCGCCTATCCGCGCGAATTCATCCAGACCGGCATCTCCGCGATCGACGGCATGAATTCGCTGACGCGCGGGCAGAAGCTGCCGATCTTTTCCGGCGGCGGCCTGCCGCACAACCGGGTGGCGGCGCAGATCGTGCGCCAGGCCCGGCTGCTGGGCGAGGCGTCCGCCGAGTTCGTGGTGGTGTTCGCCGCGTTCGGCGCCTCGCATGCCGACGCGCGCTTCTTCCAGGAAAGCTTCGAGGAAAGCGGGGTGCTGAACAAGGTGGTGATGTTCCTCAACCTCGCCGACGAGCCGGTGATCGAACGCCTGCTGACGCCGCGCGCGGCGCTCACCGCGGCCGAATACCTGGCGTTCGACCTCGACGCCCACGTGCTGGTGGTGATGACCGACATGACCGCCTACGCCGAGGCGCTGCGCGAGGTGGCGGTGCTGCGCGGCGACGTGCCGGCGCGCAAGGGCTATCCGGGCTATCTCTATTCGGACCTCGCCGAACTCTACGAGCGCGCCGGGCGCATCAAGAACCGGCGCGGCTCGATCACCATGATTCCGGTGCTGTCGATGCCCTCGGACGATATCACCCACCCGATCCCCGACCTCACCGGCTACATCACCGAAGGGCAGATCGTCCTCGGCCGCGAACTCGCCAACCAGGGCGTCTTTCCGCCGGTGACCGTGCTGCCGTCGCTGTCGCGGCTGATGAAGGACGGCGTCGGCAAGGACTTCACCCGCGACGACCATCCGCACGTCGCCAGCCAGTTGTTCGCCAGCTACGCCCGCGCGCTCGAGGTCCGGGGACTCGCCGCCATCATCGGGGCGGAGGAACTCTCCGATGCCGACCGCCGCACGCTCGCGTTCGCCGACGCCTTCGAGCGCCGCTTCATCGGCCAGGGCGAGGACGAGGACCGCAGCATCCACGAAACGCTCGACCTCGCCTGGGAACTGCTGTCGATGCTGCCGCCCGAGTCGCTGATCCGGGTGAGCGAGGCGGAGCTGGCGAAGTATCACAAGGGGGCGGCAACGTGAACGGTGCGTTCGCCCGTCCCTCGAAGCGCGAGGGCAGCCGGCCGTGAGAAAGCGCCTTGCCGTCCCGCCGACCAAGAGCGCGCTCTTGCAGGTCGGCCGCGAGGCGCGCTTCCTCGAGCAGGGCCGGCAGATGCTCGAGAAGAAGCGCGATCTGCTGACCCGCCTGGTGTACGAGCGCCTCGCGCAGTACCGCGTGCTGCGCGAGGCGACCCAGCATGAACTCGCCGAGGCCTACCGCTGGCTCGGCATCGTGCAGATGCGCATGGGCGGGCAGATGCTCGAGCAGGTCTCGGTGGGTCTCGGGCCGGCGGTGGCGATCCGGGTGGTCGCGCGCTCCAGCGTCGGGGTCGAGTACCCCAGCGTGACCGCCGAGGCGCTACCGCTACAGCCGGTCGGCCTGATGTGGACCGACGTCAGCTTCGACGAGGCGCGCCTGCGGCTGCGCGACCTGACGGTGACCCTGGCGCGCCTGGGCGAGGCGGAGAACGCGCTGTGGCGGCTGCTCGCCGCCAGCCGCAAGACGCAGAAGCGCGTCAACGCGCTGAAGTACAACATCATCCCGCGCTACCGCGCGACGGTGCAGCACATCCGCGCGGCGCTCGAGGAGGACGAGCGCAACACGCTGTTCCAAGTCAAGGTGCTGCGCGCGCGCAAGCCGCGCTGAAGCCCGTCGAATCCCGGGCACACCGCCTGGCAATCAAGCACTTGCGCAGGCATGCTCAGGCGATTTGGAGAACCGCGGCGGCGCCGGAGCAATCGTCACATCGCCGGAGCGATGTTTCCGCAGGACACGTAGACCTGCACTTCCTCGGCGCTCTTGTGGACGTTGATCGCCGCCTGCTCCTTGAGAAGCCTGTCCAGCGGGACCGGGACGAGCGTGCTCGACTGTCCGTCCCTGACGGCTTCGAGCTTCCATTTCGGCGCCGGGTCGAGCTGGTCGCATTGCCCGAGATGGATGTGGGCAGGCTGGGCGACCCCCTGGGGGGCGTTGCCGAGCAGGATCACGACCCGGGTCGCGTCGCCTTGCGGCGTGAGGGTCGCGCTTCCGTTCTGCCCCGAAGCGTTCTGCGCCTGAAGCGTGACGGTGACGGTATCGTCGAGGGCGAGCGCGGCGCCGGCCTGCAGCGCGCCGAGCACCAGTGCGAGAGCCAGTCTGTGCATGGTCTTCTCCCGGTGGATGAGGGGCTCGTTTTATAGCATCGCCCTGGCAGAACGCGAGGGCGCAGCCCGGTCCTCAGCGTGGCGGGGGCGGCAATCCCTGGTTCGACTCGACCCCGTAGGGCTCGAAGGCGTGATGCTGCGGCGCGATCGACGCAATCAGCTCGTCGAGGCCGGGCGCTCCGACGCTGACAGGGACGGGGAGCATGCGCCTGGCATCGACCGCCTCGCGGACGCGCGCCCAGTCGATTTCCGGAGAAACCGGCTGCGTTTCCTGGTGGCGCGCCACCGCGTCGATCGCCCGCAGCAGCAGGCTGTCGACGTCGTCCGGGTACTCGTCGACCGGCTTGGACACGCTCAGGTAAAGCAGCGGGCCGCGCGCGCCCACCAGGACCGGCTCGTTGATGAATCGCACCGGCGTGCCGACCGGCAGCGCGTCGAACAGCTCGGCGGCATCCTCGGGATAGAGGCGGATGCAGCCATGGCTGACGCGCATCCCGACGCCCCAGGGCCGGTTGGTGCTGTGGATGAAGATCTTGTCGAAGCCGGTTCCGATGGCGAGCATGCCCATGGGGTTGTCGGGGCCGGGCGGAAAGTATTCGGGGAAGTCGAATTCGCCTTGCTTGCGGTGCTCTTCCCGGATGCTCTTCGGGGGGAACCAGGCGGGGTCCTTGTACTTGCCGGTGATGCGGGTCGTGCCCAGGGGAGTGGGCCAGCCGGTGCGCGCGGTGCCGATCGGGAAGGTGACGACCGTCGCCGGTGCGTTGGCCTCGGGGCGGGGGAAATAGTACAGTCGACGCTGCGGAATGTTGAGAACGAGCCCTTGCCACGGCTTGGGCGGCAGAATGAACACGGTGGGGACGACGATCGGGGTTCCCTCGCCGGGCAGCCAGATCGAGACACCGGGATTGGCGGCGGTAATTTCCTCGTGGCCGAGGTCGAAATGACGGGCAATGTCGAGCAGGGTATTTCGGGAATCGGCGGTCACCACCTGCAGTTGACCGACGATATTGCTGCCATCGGTGGGCAGAGGGAAGGTCGCGCCCCGCGCAGGGGCAGCCCCGCCCATGAGCAGCACGAGGAGGTGCAGGCCGAAAACCAGTCGCAGCGCTGTCGGGGTCGTGAAAAATGGCATGGGTTTCATCGGCGGTTCCTGGCGGGTCTCAGGCAGGGACTCGGCGTCTTGCTCGTCGCCATCCTCCTGGGTGCCCCCGTCGTTTCGTGGGCGAGCGGACGTCTGCCCTGGATCCTGGTCGACACCGAGGCGCTCACCCTGACGGTTTTTTCCGCGGACAACCAGGTCCTGGCGCACTTCGAGGATATCTCCATCGGCAGCGGCGGCGCAGCCAAAATCCGTCGCCGCGGCGACGAAAAGACGCCGCTCGGCATTTTCCACATCGCCTGGATCGATCGCCAGAGCCGCTACGGCACGTTCTACGGCTTCGATTATCCCTCCGAACGCGTCGCCCGGAGCGCCTACGCCGAGGGAATCATCAGCCGCGCTGAACTTGATGCCATCCTCGAGGCCGTCCGGCAGCGTCGCCTCCCGCCGCAGAACACGCCGCTCGGCGGCCGCCTGGGGATACACGGCCTGGGTCGCGGCGACCCCGAGATTCACAAGGCGGTCAACTGGACGGACGGCTGCGTCGCGCTCACCAACGCGCAAATTCGGCAGCTTTCGCGGTGGATGCACATCGGCACCGAGGTCGTCATTCGCTGAGCCGGGTGCCGCGCTCACCACGGGCGGGGACAGCCCCATGCCCGAGGTGGGGCGGAGGACAGACACCGGGAGCGGGCATCCGCCGTCCCCCTCAACCGCAGGAATTACTTCTGCATCGTCTTCTTGAACATGCGGTCGATTTTCTCGGACAGCTCGTCGACCTGGGATTTCGCCGCATCGGCCGTCGCCTTGGCCGCATCGGCAGTCGCCTTGGCATCATTGGCCGTCGACTGGCTGCTCGCGGCTGCCGCGTTCGCCTGGTCGGCCTTCTGCGAAGCCTGGGCGGCATCGGCCTGGGCGGCCTTTGCGGTGCTCAAGGCCTCGTCTGCGGTGGCCTGGGCCTTGGTCACACTGTCGGTCGAGGCGCAGCCGCCCAGCAATGCCACGAGAAAAACCGAGGTGCCGAGGAGGGAGAGGGATTTGTACGAGCGTGTCTGGTTCATGTTTTGCTCCGAAGTCAGGTTTCAAGAAAAAGCCGCACGGGAATGAACGCGGCCCGAGCACTCTACATCAGCCGCCCGCCGAAATGCGCGAACCGTGCGATGCCTGCAACAACGTCTTTCAACTTAGACAAGCCAGACAGGAAATGAAGGATCCCGCCGATCGAGGGGACGCGCAAGCGCGGCGCGCCGCGGTTTTCCCCCGGCCAGCCGCGCCGGACGACGCGATCGTCATCGGGCCCGGGCGCCACAATTCGGCCCAGGATCAATCTGTTACGCGCACCCGGTGCGGCAACTTCACGAAACGATCACAGGGACGAAACACTCGCCCGGAACAATGCGCACGCGGCACGCCATGCCGCGCCTTTCCAGAAAATACTTACCGGGAGATCCACCCAATGAAGCAGTCCACGCTCGTTCTCACCCTGGTCGCCGCGTTCGCGGCCCAGGCCCACGCCGGTTCCGTCGTCGACGGCCCGATGGCGTTCAACCCCATCGCCGGCTCCGCCTACGGCATGGAATTCGACCCCAGCGTCGCCACCGCGCCCTGGGTCATTCCCGAGGGCTACGTGCAGGCCATCGTCTCCGACGAAACCGACCTCGACATCTATGTCGGCAACGACTGGAACGACATGAACACGGTCAACGAAACCGGTGCGCACGCCGGCCGCTACCTGTATCGCACCCATGAAGTCCGTGGTGGCAACTCCGCCCGTGTCGACGGCGGCAGCGGCGGTGCCGTGTCCGTGGTCGACCTGAAGACCGGCGTGGCCAAGGAAGTCGTCGGCCGCGCCGACTGGGAAGCGCTCGACGGCATCCTGTGGACGCCGTGGCAGACCGTGCTGTTCGCCGAAGAGGCCGGTACCACCGCACTGCCCGACCCGGATCATCCCGCCGCCACCGCGGGCCTGGTGTACGAGCTCAAGCTCGACAAGCACGACCTGACCCGCGCCCAGAGCGTGACCGTGCGTCCGCTGCTGGGCGCGCTGGCGCACGAGGGCATCGAGACCGACGCCCAGGGCAACGTCTACGTCATCGACGAGGACCGCCGCGGCTCGATCTACAAGTTCGTCCCGACCCAGTACGGCGACCTCTCCAGCGGCCAGCTGTACGCGCTGAAGGTCAAGGGCGGCGCCAAGACCGGCGCTGCCGAATGGGTCGCCCTCGACATGGCCCAGGCGCAGATCCGCGCCAACGTGGCGGCCCGTGCCGTCGCCGCGACCGAGTACTGCCGCCCCGAGGACATCGAGCGTCTCGGCAGCACGCTGTACGTCGCGCTGACCTGCGAGGACGTCGACAATCCCGCCAACACCAGCGGCCGTGGTGCCGTGATGGCCGTCGAACTGGGCGACAAGCCCGTCGTCAGCTATGTCGTCGCCGCCGGCAAGAACGCGCCGATCGAAAACCAGGCCGCGGGGATCACCGGCTTCAAGGGCCCCGACAACCTGGCCAGCGGCCCGGACGGCAAGCTGTGGATCGTCGAAGACAACGCCTACAGCGACATCTGGGTGTACGACCCGCGCTCGAACGACGCCAACGGCGACGGCTACCGTGACGGCGTGCATCTGTTCGCCTCGCTGAAGGACAAGCCGGCCGAGGGCAGCGGCATCTACTTCGGCAAGGATCCGCACACCCTGTACGTCAACGTGCAGCATTCGGGCACCGGCAACGACAAGACGATGGCGATCACCAAGCGCAAGTAAGCCCGCGCAGCGGTACCGAGCCCCCGCCCGCAAGGGCGGGGGCTTTTTCTTGGGTGCGGGATGCCCGCGCCGCGAGCGCCGCTTGCTGTCCGGGTCCGCGCGCCGGCAGCACCGGGGCTTGTTTGTGGCATATCGTTTGCTAGGCTGTTGAGTGCTGACGTTGGCGAGCGCAGCCCTTGCGGAGGGGGATGCCTTGGACATCCAGACACTAGAAAAGCGGAAACGGCAGTGGCAATCGGCCGCCGACCAGATGCCTCAACTGATCTGCCTGCTCGATGGCGAGGGGCGGCTGCTCCACGTCAACCGGACCATGGAGTGGTGGCAGCTCGGCAGCGTGGCCAGCGTCAGGGGGCGCTTCCTGCACGACATCCTGCACCGCGGCTGCGCCGACCCCGAATGCTATTTCCCGCCGCTGTGGCAGGAAATGACGCATGCCTGGCAGCAGGGCCGCCGGGTCGAGCTGGATGCGTTCGATGCGGTGCTGAACCGCCATCTGCGCGTCCGGATCCAGCCGCTCGCCAGGCCCGGGCGCGACGACGCGCCACGCAGCGACGAGGATCTGCATGCCGTCGTGATCGTCGACGACATCAGCGATCTCAAGCAGACCGAGGCCGGTGCCCAGCGGCGCCAGGACGAGCTCGCGCGCCAGGTCGCGCACGAGGCGCGGCAACGGGTGCTGAGCGAGGAAATGCAGGCACGCCTGCTGAGCATCCTCGAGCGGACCACCGACTTCGTCGCCATGGCCGATCCCACGGGGTCGCTTCTGTACCTGAATCCGGCAGGGCGGGCGGTGCTCGGGCTGGGGGCGGAGGACGACATCACCGGGCGCAGGCTGTGCGACCACGCCGACCCGGCGGTCAGGCGGGCCCTCCGGGACGAGGCCATTCCGACCGCGCTCGCAAACGGCGTGTGGGCCGGTGAATCGACGATGCGCGACAGCGCAGGGCGGGAGATCCACGCTTCCCAGGTCGTCATCGCGCATCGCAAGGGCGACGGCGCGGTCGACTGCATCTCGACCATCCTGCGTGACATCAACGAGCGGGTCAGGGCCGAGCAGGCGCTGCGCGACTCGCGCGAGGAGCTGCGCCAGCTGTCCGGCATGCTGGTGTCGATCCAGGAGGACGAGCGGCGCCGGATCGCGCTCGACCTGCACGACGGGCTCGGGCAGTCGCTCAGCCTCATCAAGCTCGCCGTCGAGAACGCGGCCGACCTGGCCATCGAGCGGAAATACGACGCCGTGCTCGACGCGCTGCAGCAGATCGTTCCCCGCCTCAAGGCTGCGCTGGTCGACGTGCGGCGGGTGGCCACCGAACTGCGGCCGTCGATACTCGACGACCTGGGCATCCTGCCGACGCTCAAGTGGTTCTTCCGCGAACTCGAAGCCGTGCGCGGCCGAATGGAGATCGAGACGGCCCTGGACATCGACGAGCAGGACGTGCCGTCGCCGTTGAAGATCACCCTCTATCGCGTGCTGCAGGAGGCGACCAGCAACATCCTCAAGCATGCGGCGGCCGGGCGGATGCGGGTGAGCCTGCAGCGCGACGCCGAGGCGCTCTACCTGACGATCGAGGACAACGGGCGCGGGTTCCACCCGCCCGGCATCTGCGCCGCGTGCGACGGCTGCGGCGTGGCGGTGTGCCGCGGCATCGGCCTGGTCAGCATGAAGGAGCGCGTGACCCTCTCCGGCGGGCAGTACCGGCTCGACTCCAGCCCGGGGGCCGGTACCCGCATCCGTGCCTGGTGGCCGGTCGGGTGAGGCCCGGCCGCTGCGACCGGCCGCAACGCCCGGGCCGCGCGGCTTCTACAGGATTTGCTGTATGGGCGAATACGGCGGATGCCCTACGATGAAGGCAGCGGCGAGGCATTAGACTCGAAGGACGGCGCGCCGGGCCCGCACGACGGCACAGCCCAGGGGTCGCCGGTTGCAACAGCTCGAACGGACAACCGGCCGGAAGCGGGGGCCACGTCCGCCAGGACGCGGCCGACAGCGCAGGCGAAAGGCAGGGTGGACAGCATGCTTGGAAGGCAGTCGATCTACATCGTCGAGGACCAGAACCTGGTGCGGGCAGGCTTGCGGGCGCTGCTGGCGCAGGAAACCGACTTCGCAATCGTCGGCGAGGCGGACAACGGCCGCGACGCGATCCAGGCCATCCCGGGCCTCGCCCCCGATCTCGTGCTGATGGACCTCACCATGCCCGGCATGAACGGCATCGAGGCGATCCACACGATCAAGCGGCGCAATCCGGAAGTCCGCATGCTGGTCCTGACGATCCACAGGACCGACGAATACGTCCATGAAAGCCTGCGTGCCGGCGCCGACGGCTACATGCTCAAGGACGGGACCCATGATGAACTGCGCCTGGCGATCCGCAGCGTGCTCGGCGGCAAGACCTATCTGAGCCCCGATGTCGCGGACAAGGTCATCCATGGCTTTCTCGTCCCCGGCAGGGCGACGGCTTCCGCCGGCGGCTGGGAGGCGCTGACGTTGCGCGAGCGCGAAGTGCTGAAGCTCATCGCCGAGGGCCATCCCAACAAGGCCATCGCACGCTACCTCTGCCTCAGCATCAAGACCATCGAGACGCACCGCTCCAACATGATGAAGAAACTCAACCTGCACAACGCCTCGATGCTGACCAGCTACGCCATCGGCAAGGGCCTGGTGGACGTCTGATCCCGCCAGCCGGCCTCAGCGGGGCCTGATCCGTTCGGCCCTGGCGTCGCCCGCTTCGTCGAGCGTTCCGCGCACCTGAACCGCGTCTCCGGGCGCTGCATGCTTCTGCACACGGGTGTCCGCGTCGACCGTCAGGGGCAGGCCATCGAGCTTCCATCCCGATTCCAGGCGCCCCTGCAGGCGGACGGCCGCCCCGGCCGGAATGGGCGCCGGCTGCCCCGCTGCGTCGCGCGCCCCCTGGCGCACCCAGTCCTCGATCAGGCGGATTTCCTCCGCGCTGAGGTAAGGCGGACCATCGAGCGGCATCCTCGGCGAGGATTGCCCGCGTATCCGCCGCACCAGCTCGCTGGCGTCGGTCCTGCCCGGAACGACGCGTGCCCGGTCGCGCGTCGTCAGCACGGATGCGTAGGACGTCAGCCGGTAGCCCTCGGGCGCGGCGCCCATCAGCCCGTTGTCCGTGTGGCACTTGGCGCAGCGCGTCGCCAGGATGGGGGCCACGTGCCGGAACGTCGGCAACTCGCCCGCCGCCGGAACGCTCGCCGGAACGCTCGCCGGAACGCTCGCCGGAACGCTCGCCGGAACGCTGGCCGGGTCGCCGGGCGGGGCGGCGGCCGTCGCGCCCGGTTTCAGGCCGCCTTCCACCCAGCGCTCGAAGGCCGCGATCTCGCGGTCGGAAAGAAACGGGGGGCCGGTCATCGGCATGCGCGGCAGGCTGCTGCCCTTGATGCGCCGGACAAGTTCGCTGCCCGCCGCGTTGCCCGACTCGACCACCGGGCCGTTGCGGCTGCCCGCGAGGATCGCGTCGTAGCTGTCCAGCCGCAGCCCGAGCGGCGCGGCGTCGCCCGCATGGCAGGCCAGGCAGTGCTGCGCAAGGATGGGCCGCAGCTCGCCGTAGCCGGTGGCGGCGGCCGGCAGCGGCCGGGCCGCCAGCCCGCCGGCGAGGCACAGGACGGCAAGCGCCAGCGGTCGCGCGCGTCCGCCGGCCGTGTCAGACACGCCAGTAGGCATACAGCGTCGCGCCGCCCGCGGCATGATGCGAGGCCATGAACGTCCCGCCGGACAGGGTCGTCAGCGCCTCCATGCGGGCGAGTCCCTGACGCTGCTGCGGGTCGATGTTGGCGAGCGGGATCGCCGTGCTGTCGCGCGCCCCGGGTGGCGAGTCGTCGATCATCAGGCTGAGCGCCTTGCCGTCGCACCACAGGGCGAGCGTGATCCGGCCGGCGAGCGGCTGCCGGGCCATGTCGTCGAGTACCGACGTGACGATGCGGTAGAGGGTGATTTTCAGGTGGGCGGGGATGTCCGCCTCCTGCAGGGTGATCTGCTGGTCGATGACGATGGACGGGTTGCGCTGCTCGACCGCGCGGCAGAGGAGCTGCAGCGTCAGCAGCAGGCCGAAATCGTCGATGCTCGCGGGCCGCAATTCGCGCGCGATCGACTCCACGTCCCGGATGGCGCCCTGCAGGGCGGGGATGATCGCGTCGACCGCCGGCCTGCGCGGGCTGTCCTGCCGGTCGTGCGCCTTGATGTTTTCGACGTGCAGCTTGATGCCGCTCAGCGTCTGCGCGAGCCCTTCGTGCAGGTCGAGCGCGATCTTCCTCTTGTACGACTCCTCGTTGCGCAGCATGTGGGCGGACAAGGTCTCGAGCGCGCTCGACCGCTCGCGGATCGTTTCTTGCTGCCGCTCCATGAGACGGCCGGCGCGCCACACGATGAACACCACCACCGCGTACATCGTCGACAGGATGGCCAGGGCGCCGAACAGGGTCATGAATTCGGTGCGCTCGGTCTGCCGGGCCAGGTGATCGACGTCGGTGTAGATCTCGAACACGCCATGGACCGGGCCATTCGGGCCGTCCCGCACCGGCAGGTAGGTCTGCATCAGGTTTTCGTCCTCGGTGCCGCCGTCGAAGGAATTGAAGCTGTCGCGGTAGACCAGGCTGTTCGCCACGTTGCCGCGGATCGCCGCCCTGAATCCTTCGTTGAGGTGCTGCCTGCTGCCGACCTGGGCGTCGCGGTTCGAATAGATGACGGTGCCCTGGCGGTTGAACAGGTTGATCCTGATCACGGTCCGGTCGACCAGCAGGCTTCCGACCGTGCTGGAGAGTTCGGGGGGGCGGGGATAGTGCGCGATGCTTTCCGGCTGGAGGTCCTCGGTGGCGCGCAGATAGTCGAGCAGCAGGGGGCTCAGCGACGTCAGCGTGGTCCGTGCCAGCGCGACGTTGCTCCGCTCGGCGATGTGCGAAATGCCTTCGACGGCCACCTGGCGATAGAACCAGACCAGGGCGACCAGCGCGGCGAGGAAGGCAACCAGACTCGTCACCGAAAAGTAGCGCAATAACCTGAACATTCGGGCGACCCTTTTCAGGAAGGCAGCCTAAGCAAATTAGCCAAATCCGAAATCGAACGCCAGGCGCGCCGAGTCCGTCCGGG
>DHHQ01000002.1 GCA_002403375.1 Thiobacillus denitrificans
GGCGAGCCGGGTGGTCTTCAGCTCCAGCGCGGGCGCGGGGCGGGGCTCACGTCGGCGCGGCATGGCGGGGGGGGCGGTCTGGATTCACGAAACAGGGGGTTCAAGAGGTATCCCGAGAGTCTAGCCGCAGCCGCCATACGGAGCAACCGGCCGGTCAGGCGGCCTCCTTCGGCCGCATCTGGCGGCTGTAGAGGAACTCGAGCACCCGGCTGCGCAGGTCGTGGTAATGCGGGTCGTGCGCCAGCGCCAGGCGGTCGCGCGGGCGCGGCAGGTCGACCGGCAGCACCTCGCCGATCGTCGCAGCCGGCCCGTTGGTCATCATCACGATGCGGTCGGCGAGCAGCACCGCCTCGTCGACGTCGTGGGTGACCATGACCACCGTGCTTTGCGTCGCCGCGACGATCTTCATCAGCTCGTCCTGCAGGTGGGCGCGGGTCAAGGCGTCCAACGCGCCGAAGGGCTCGTCCATCAGCAGCACCTTGGGCTCCATCGCCAGCGCGCGGGCGATGCCGACGCGCTGCTTCATGCCGCCGGAGATCTCGCCCGGCAGCTTGTTGGCGGCGTGGGTGAGGCCGACCATCTCGAGCGCGGTGGCGGTGCGCGCCTTCAGTTGCGCCTTCGATTCGCTGCCGCCGAAGACTTTTTCCACCGCGAGGTGGACGTTGTCGAACGCGGTGAGCCACGGCAGCAGCGAATGGTTCTGGAACACCACCGCGCGCTCCGGCCCCGGCCCCTTGATCTCCTTGTTGGCGAGCAGCAGCACGCCGTCGGTGGCGTCGAGCAGGCCGGCGACGAGGTTGAGCAGCGTCGACTTGCCGCAGCCCGAGTGGCCGATCAGCGCGATGAACTCGCCCTGCTCGATGGCGAGGTTGACGCCGGTGAGCGCGGTGAACTTGCCTTTCTTGGTGTTGAACACCATGCCGGCGTTTTCGATCTGGACGTAGCTTTGCATGTCTTTTCCTTCCTGGGTGGTGAGGCGTAGGGGTCAGGGGTCAGGATTCAGGGATCAGGATGCAGGGGAGGTGCGGCCTCTGGCCGCGTTTTTTTGAGAAGCCGCGAAGCGACATCCCCTGACCCCTGAATCCTGACCCCTGGTCCCTCAATGAATCCCGCCCCCTAGCCCCTTATTCATACGAAAACCGCTTCGCCAGCAGCATCAGCCCCTGCTCGAGCAGCAGCCCGACGATGCCGACGATGAAGATGGCGATGATGATGTGCGCGACGTTGAGGTTGTTCCATTCGTCCCACACCCAGAAGCCGATGCCGACGCCGCCGGTGAGCATCTCGGCGGCGACGATCACCAGCCACGCCACCCCGATCGACAGCCGCACGCCGGTGAGCACGTAGGGCAGCACCGCCGGGAACAGGATGCGGGTGAACACCTTGAGCTCGGACAGGTTGAGCACGCGCGCGACGTTCATGTAGTCCTGCGGGATGCGCTGCACGCCGGCGGCGGTGTTGAGCACCATCGGCCAGATGCTCGAGATGAAGATCACCCAGATCGACGCAGGCTCGGCCTTCTGCAGCACCAGCAGGCCGATCGGCAGCCACGCCAGCGGCGACACCGGGCGCAGGATGCTGATGATCGGCGACAGCATGCGGCTGAGAAAATCGAAGCGCCCGATCATGAAGCCGAGCGGGATCCCCACTGCCGCCGCCGCACCGAAGCCGAGGCCGACACGGTACAGCGAATGGAGGATGTTCCAGCCGATGCCCTGGTCGTTGGGGCCGTTGTCGTAGAAGGGATCGGAGAACAGTTCGACCGCGGCGGCCCAGGTTTCCGCTGGGCCCGGGATGGATTTGCCGCTGGCGGCGACCAGCGCCCACAGCGCGACGAACATCGCGATGCCGAGCACCGGCGGGATGGCGTTGCGGAACAGGGTGACGGTTCCTTCGGCCAGGCGCCTGCCCGACTCGGTTTCGAAATAGGGCGTGCGTCGCCGGGGGGCGGCGGCGGGCACCTTGACGATGTCCGGTCCGGACAGGATGTCGTCGAGGTCTTCGTGGGTTGGGTTGGCTGCGCTCATATCGCACTCCTCAAAAGGGTTTGCGCCGGCTGGCTCACGCCGGCGTGCAGGCGGCCTGCTTCATGACCGACGCGAGGGTGGTGTAGGCCTCGGTCCAGGCCGCCTCGACCGGCGGGGTGAACTGCTCGCCCAGGCCCTTGTCCAGCGTCCACAGCAGCGCGCTGCCGACGGTGTCGTAATGCGCGTCGGTCACCCCGTAGCCGACGTGGCGTCGGCCCAGGTCCTCGACCGCGCCGAGCAGGGGGGCGAGATTGTCGAGGCTCGTGACGACCATGTTGATCATGGTCATGAGCTTGCGCCCCTGCTCGCTCATGTCGCCCCTGAACAGGCCCCGCAAGGCGGGATCGAGCTCGAACAGGCGGCCGTAGAACAGGCTGGCGGCCGTGTCCTGGATGGGCAGCACCTGCTGCCAGCTGGTTTTCACCAATGCGATGTTTTCCGGGTTCATGTCGGTTCCTTTCCCTGGATGGGTGTCTGTCTGGGCATCAGGCCTTGATCTTGAAGCTGTCGGCGTAGGCCTTGGGATCCTTGCCGTCCCACACCACGCCGTCGATAAGCTTGCTGGTGCGCATGTCCGACTTCGGCAGCGGCGCCTTCACCTGGGCGGCGGCTTCCTTGTAGAGGTCGGTCTTGTTGACCTTCTTCGCCACCGCCAGGTAGTCCGGGTGCTCCTTAAGCAGACCCCAGCGCTTGTGCTGGGTGAGGAACCACATGCCGTCCGAGAGGTAGGGGTAGTTGACCGCGCCGCCGTTGTAGAACTTCATGTAGTTGGGGTCCTGCCACGTCTTGCCGAGACCGTTCTCGTAGCGGCCCAGCATGCGGTCCTTGATCACGTCGAAGGGGGCGTTGACGTAGGCCTTGCTGGAAATCACCTTGGCGACTTCGGCGCGGTTCTTCATGTCGTCGATGTATTTCGACGCCTCGAGAATCGCCATCGTCATCGCGCGTGCGGTGTTCGGGTAGCGCTGCACGAATTCGTCTGTGGTGCCGACGACCTTCTCCGGATGGTCGACCCAGACGTCCTGGCTGGTGGCGGCCGAGAAGCCGATCTTGTCGAAGATGGCGCGCTGGTTCCACGGCTCGCCGACACAGAAGCCGTCCATGTTGCCGACCCGCATGTTGGCGACCATCTGCGGCGGCGGCACGACGATGTTCTTCACGTCCTTGAACGGGTTGATGCCGTAGGTCGCCAGCCAGTAGTACAGCCACATCGCGTGGGTGCCGGTGGGGAAGGTCTGGGCGAAGGTGTATTCGCGCGGCTCGGCCTTGACCAGTCTGGCGAGCGAGGCGCCGTCGGTCACCCCCTTGTCCTTCAGCTGGTTCGAGAGCGTGATGCCCTGGCCGTTGTTGTTGATCGCCATCAGCACCGCCATGTCCTTCTTCGGCCCGCCGATGCCGAGCTGCACGCCGTAGACCAGGCCGTACAGCACATGCGCCGCGTCGAGCTCGCCGTTCACCAGCTTGTCGCGCACCGCGGCCCACGAGGCTTCCTTGCTGGGCGTGATGGTGAGGCCGTACTTCTTGTCGAAGCCCTTGACCGAGGCCATCACCACCGACGCGCAGTCGGTCAGCGGAATGAAGCCGATGCTGAGGTTGGGTTTCTCGGGGGCGTCGGAGCCGGCGGCCCAGGCGCCCTGGCGCACGCCCGGCGGCACCAGGGCCATGAGGGCGGCGGCGACGGAAAGTCCGGTGGTCTTTTTCATGAAATCACGCTTGCTCGGGTCTTGCGGATGGAGGGTTTCGGGGGTGTCGCTCACGCTGTGTTCTCCCAATGCCCGGAGGGCATAAATAAAAAAGGCGTCGCCTTCAGGGCGGACGCCTTTGTCCAGAAAATGAAAATCGACGGTCACACTGAAAGCCACATCGTTGCGACTGTTCAGTTCTCGTTTAGCAACCGCTGTGCCAGATGCCGGAAAGCCTTGAACGACAGGGTTTGCGGCGAATCGGGCGGGGCCGGCGAACAGCGATCCGTGCAGCGCCGTGCACGCATTGGGTGCACGCCTGCGGTCCGGCGCACCATTCAGGCCGGTTTTTGCAGCACCTGCCGCGCGATGTCGACGAGGCGCAGGCCGCGGTCCATCGCCGCGCGCCGCATCTCGCGATACACCTCGGGTTCCGACGCGCCGGTCTGCTTGATCAGCAGCGCCTTGGCCTGGTCGATGAGCTTGCGTTCGGAGAGCTCGAGGCGGGTCTGCTCGAGCTGGTCGTGCAGCGCCTGGAACGCCTCGAAGCGCGACACCGCGACGTCGAGGATCGGGCGCAGGCGCGCCGGGTCGAGGCCGTCGACCACGTACGAGGTCACCCCCGCCTGGGTCGCCGCGCGGATCGACTCCGCGCTGCCGTCGCCGGTGAACATCACGATCGGCCGCGGGCAGTCCTGGTTCGCCACGCAGATGTGCTCGAGCGTGTCGCGGTCGGGCGAATCCTGCGCGATGATCACCACGTCCGGGCGCAGCGCCTGGATCTGCGCGTCGAGGCTGCGCGCCGAGTTGAGCGTGGCCGCGACCACGCAGCCCGCCGCCTCCAGCGCCGGCACCAGCATCGCCAGCCGCTCGGGCTGGTTTTCAACGATCAATACGCGCATGGCTTGGGTATCCGGTCTCTCTCAAAAAAAGGCGGCCTCCGGAGAGGCCGCTAAATCGGAGGAGACTGCCTGAGCAACCTGGCCTTTCGGTTTGGATACTCATTCGGGATATAGCAGGGGGCGTGCCAGGTTGAAGAGTGCTGGATTATCAAATCCTTATGGAATCTTGCGGTCACCCGGGTGTGGGTCGGGGTGAACTGTTGTGGTGCATGGAGCGGGGAAATGGGCTCAAAACGGGGCGCGGTTCGACACGGCCTTGGCGTGGACACGAAACGGCGACCAATGGAATAATGCGCCCTCTCCGAAAAACGCCATTCGAGCTGGTCAAGCGCCTCTCGGCCGTCCGATGTAATTTCGCTCGCCCCCCACCTTCCGCCGTTTCTTCGTGCGCTCGCCGTTCCACGCCGCACGACGCGTCTTACCCTGCAAACATTCCAGGACCTGCCCGCATGCACGAGCGGACCAGGCGGGCCTGCACAATTTTTCTGGTGGCAGCATGATCAATTCGATACGACAAAACTGGTTCACCAACATCCGCGGCGACCTGCTGGCGGGCATGGTGGTGGCGCTGGCCCTGATTCCCGAGGCCATCGCGTTCTCGATCATCGCCGGTGTCGACCCCAAGGTGGGGCTGTATGCCTCGTTCTGCATCGCGGTGGTGGTCGCCTTCGTCGGCGGTCGTCCCGGCATGATCTCCGCCGCCACCGCGGCGATGGCGGTGCTGATGGTGACGCTGGTGAAGGAGCACGGCCTGCAGTACCTGCTGGCGGCGACGCTGCTGACCGGCGTGCTGCAGATCGCCATGGGCTACCTCAGGCTGGGCTCGCTGATGCGCTTCGTCTCGCGCTCGGTCGTCACCGGCTTCGTCAACGCGCTGGCGATCCTGATCTTCATGGCGCAGCTGCCCGAGCTGACCAACGTGACCTGGCACGTCTACGCCATGACCGCCGGCGGCCTGGCGATCATCTACCTGTTCCCGTATGTCACCAAGGCGATTCCGTCGCCACTGGTCACCATCGTCGTGCTGACCGGGCTGGCGATGTTCCTGGACCTGGACATCCGCACCGTCGGCGACATGGGCGAATTGCCGGACACGCTGCCGGTCTTCCTGTGGCCCGAGGTGCCGCTCACCTTCGAGACGCTGGCGATCATCTTCCCCTATTCGGTGTCCCTGGCCGTGGTGGGGCTGCTCGAATCGATGATGACCGCGACCATCATCGACGACCTCACCGACACGACCAGCGACAAGAACCGCGAGTGCAAGGGTCAGGGCGTCGCCAACATCGCCTCGGGCATGATCGGCGGCATGGCCGGCTGCGCGATGATCGGCCAGTCGGTGATCAACGTGAAATCGGGTGGTCGCACCCGGCTGTCGACCTTCGCCGCAGGCCTGTTCCTGCTGATCCTGGTGGTGTTCCTCGGCGACTGGGTGGCGATGATCCCGATGGCGGCGCTTGTGGCGGTGATGATCATGGTGTCGATCGGCACCTTCAGCTGGGGTTCGATCGCCAACCTGAAGAAGCATCCGGTCAGCACCAGCACGGTCATGGTGACCACGGTGGTCGTGGTCGTCGCGACGCACAACCTTGCCATCGGCGTGTTCGTCGGCGTGCTGCTGGCCGCGATGTTCTTCGCCAACAAGGTGGCGCAGTACAAATACGTGGCCTCGGAACTGAGCGAGGACGGCCTCACCCGCACCTACAAGGTCGTCGGCCAGGTGTTCTTCGCATCAAGCGACAAGTTCGTCGACTTCTTCGATTTCAGGGAGGCGGTCGACAAGGTGGTGATCGATCTCTGCCAGGCGCATTTCTGGGACATCACCGCCGTCGCTGCCCTGGACAAGGTGGTGCTCAAGTTCCGCCGCGAAGGCACCGAGGTCGAGGTCATCGGGCTGAACGAAGCCAGCGCCACCATCGTCGACCGCTTCGCGGTGCACGACAAGCCGGCCGCCGTGGATAATCTGATGGGCCACTAGAGGAGACAACAAGATGGCACACGTAATCGCATGCATTGACGGTTCCCGGATCACGCTTGCGGTGTGCGACTACGCCGCGTGGGCGAGCCGGCGGCTGGACGCCCCCTTGAACTTCCTGCACGTGCTGGGCAGATCGGAATACCCGATCCCCGCCGACCTCAGCGGCAACATCGGGCTGGGCAGCCGCGAACACCTGCTGCAGGAACTGGCCGAACTGGACGAGAAGCGCAGCCGGCTGGCGCTCGAGCAGGGCCGGATCATGCTCGACGAGGCCAAGGCGCGCGCCATCGCCGACGGCGTTGCCAACCCCACCAGCCGCCAGCGCCACGGCGAACTGGTCGACACCCTGCTCGAACTCGAAAGCGACATCCGGCTGCTGGTGATGGGACGCCAGGGCGAACAGGGCGACAACCTCGGCGAGCATATCGGTAGCCACCTGGAAAACGTGGTGCGCACCCTGCACCGGCCGATCCTCGTCATCCCGGCCGACTATCAGGAACCGAAACGCATCCTGATCGCCTTCGACGGCAGCGCCACCACGCGCAAGGCGGTCGAGATGGTCGCCGCGAGCCCGCTGTTCCGCGGCCTGCCCTGCCACGTGGTGATGGTCGGCGCCGACAAGCCCGAGGCGCACAGCCAGCTCGAGTGGGCGAGAAAGACCCTCGCTGACGCCGGCTTCGACGTCACTGCTTCGCTGCGCGCGGGAGACATCGAACCGGTGCTGTGCGCCTACCGCGACGAACACGCCATCGACCTCGTCGTGATGGGCGCCTACGGGCACTCGAAGATCCGCGAGTTCCTGGTCGGCAGCACGACGACGCGGATGATCCGCCAGTCGAAAGTGCCGCTGCTGCTGCTGCGCTAGGGCGCAGGCGGCGGCACAGGCGGAAACACGGGGGGAGGCGGCGGACGGCGTCGGTCGTCGGGCCTGGGCCGCTTCGGCGGCGGCTTCCCGGCCGGCGGGTAGTAGACCGGCTGCGGGACGTACACCGGCTTCTCGATCACGATGGGCGGCGGGGGTTCTTCCAGCGCGCGCAGCCGCGCTTCCTCCTTTTCCGCGGCCTCCTGCCTGAGGCGCTCGGCTTCGAATTCGCGGGCGAGTGCCTGCGTCCTGTCCGCGCTTTCCTCGGCCTCGCGGATTTCCTCCGCGCTGGGCTGCGGCACGGGCTGCACCCTTTCAGCCGGGGTGCCGGCGGGAGGTGGCGACGAGGAGTAGTTCACGTTCCCGGCGCCATCCGTCCACTTGTAGAGCGGCTCGGCATGGCCGGGCTGCCAGGCGAGCCCGGCAAGCAGCAGCAGGAAGATGCGCGGTGGAATCATCGCGGCCCCGATGTGAGCGGCCGCGCGCGCCGACTCCTGCCGAAGTCAGGTCACGAAGCCGAAGTGAACGACTGCTCTCACTCTAGGCCACGTGACCGGGGCCTGCCTTACCGGCACTTCATCTCCGGCGTCAGCTGCATCCATTTCGCCAGCCAGGCCTTCGCCCGCTCGCGCGCGTGCCGCTTGGCGATCTTCTCCTCGGGCGTCTGGTCGGCGCGGAAATCGAACGCACGGCGCGCCATCGGGTAGACCTGGTACTCGACCGGGACGCCGCGCTCCCACAGCGCGTAGAACGCGCGCCCGCCGTTGATGCGACGCAGCTCGAAGTCGGCCTCGCCGATCAGGTAGAGGACGGGCGTGGTGATCTGCGTGACCTCGGGCGCGACGCGGAACAGCTGGTCGGGCTCGGGCGCGTTGGGGTTCTGCATGTGGCCGTAGTAGCTGACGATCGCGGCGAGGTCGCCGGGGCGTTTGGCGGCGAGCCGGATCGCGTAGTAGGGGCCGCGCGACAGGCCGACGACGCCGACCTTGCCTTTGCACGCGTCGGGCAGCGACTTCAGGTAGTCGAGGCCGGCCTCGACGTCGAGCTCGGTTTCCGGATTGTGCTCCGACGGCCAGCGCTCGATGAAGCGGCCGCTCTGCCAGTCGGGCGCGACGACGAGAAAGCCCTGCTCGGCGAGTTCGCGCAGGTGGGCGCGGTCCTCCGCCTCGAAGCCGCGTTTCGCGTGGATGTAGAGCACCGGCGGGAAAGGCCCCTTGCCAGCGGGGCGCGCGACCTCGACCGGCACCTCGTTGCCGTCGCTGGCCTTGATCGTCGTCTTGACGAGTTCGACGTCGGCGAGGGCCGGGGCGGCGAGGGCTGCTAAGATGGCGCCCGCAATGGCGAGTCTTCTCATGGTCTGCTCCAGTGTTTTTTCTGGCCCCTATTCTAGGCCAGCGGGCGGGCCTGCCCGTGCAGTCCAAAACTACCCTCGGCGGCTTCTCCCGCGGTGAACGCGTCCGCCGCCGATTCCCTGATTCCCCCCCGGCTGAGGCGGCCGTTCGCGGCGGCGTGGATCTCGCTCGGCGTGCATGCGGCGCTGATCGCGCTGCTGCAGGTGGCGCCGCCCGCGCCGGTGCGCGTCGGCGAGCCGACGATCGAGGTGCGGCTGGTGCCGGCCCACGCCGGGCAAGCGGAGCCGGAGTCGGCGCCCGCGGCGGAGACCCCGCAGGAAAGCATCGACGCGCCGCCGAAGGAACGCGTGCACGAGGCGCCGACGCCGCGCCTCGCGCCGCTCGAGGCGAAGGAGGCGCTGCCGCTGGCCTTGCCACCCGAAGCGCCGGCGCCGGCGCCGCAGGCCCCCCCCGCGACCGCGGGCGGTGCGGTCGCGGAGCAGCCGGCCGCCGCGGCAGCGGCGGAAGCCGTGCCGGATGCGGCGCTCACCAGCGCGGTCGACCTCACCTACTACAGCGCGCGCGATCTCGACGTGCAGCCGCGCGCGCTCGCCGAGATCGTTCCGGACTACCCCGCCGAAGCCGACCGCCGGCGCGTCTCGGGCAAGGTGCGGCTGCTGCTGGAACTGCAGGCCGACGGCCGCATCAGCGACGTCGACGTGGTCAGCGCGACGCCGCCCGGGGTGTTCGAGGCGTCGGCGATCGAGGCGTTCCGCGACGCGCGCTTCGCCCCGGCGCAGAAGAACGGCCGGCCGGTGCGCGCGCGGGTGGTGATCGAGGTGGTCTACGACTGGGCGGGGCACGCCCGCCCTCACTGAGGCCGCGCGTCCTGCATCCTGCTCGCCGTCACGCAGACGCGAACCGCCTGCGACCAGGCGTTATTCGCCGCGCGGCTTCCAGCGCTTGAGCGTGAGTGCGTTGGTCACCACGCTGACGCTGGAGAACGCCATCGCCGCGCCGGCGATCACCGGGCTCAGCAGGCCCGCCGCCGCGAGCGGAATCCCGACCACGTTGTAGACGAAGGCCCAGAACAGGTTCTGCCGGATCTTGGCGTAGGTGCGCTGGGAGATGTCGATCGCGTCGGCCACCAGCGCCGGGTCGCCGCGCATCAGCGTGATGCCGGCGGTGTGCATCGCGACGTCGCTGCCGCTCGCCATGGCGATGCCGACGTCGGCCGCGGCGAGCGCAGGCGCGTCGTTGACGCCGTCGCCGACCATCGCGACGGTCCGGCCCGCGGCCTTGAGCGCGCCGACCTGCGCGGCCTTGTCGGCCGGCAGCACTTCGGCCAGCACCCGGTCGATGCCGAGCGCCGCGGCGGCCGCCTGGGCGGCGCCGCGGTTGTCGCCGGTCAACATGACGCTGTCGACGTGCTGCGCCTTGAGCTTCGCCACCGCCAGCGCCGCGCTGGGCTTGACCGCGTCGCCGAAGGCCATGAGGCCGAGCACGCGGCGGTCGGCGGCGCGCGCGAGCCACGACACGCTGCGCCCGGCGGCTTCCTGCTCGGCCGCGGCGGCGTCGAGCGCGGCGGTGTCGACGCCCTCGTCCTGCATCAGCCGGCGGTTGCCGAGCCAGAACATCTCCCCGTTCGCTTCGCCGACGAGGCCGCGCCCCGGCAGCGCCTGCTGCGCGCGCGCGGCGAGCGGCGCGACGCCCGCCGCCGCGGCCTCGGCCAGCACCGCGCGCGCCAGCGGATGCTCGCTGCCGGCCTGCAGCCCGGCGGCGATCGCGAGGACTGCGTTCCGGTCGTGGCCGTCCGCGGCCACGCAGGCGGCGACGTGCGGCGTGCCGTCGGTGAGCGTGCCGGTCTTGTCGAACACCACGGTGCCGATCTTGTGCGCGAGCTCGAGCGCCTCGGCGTCCTTGATCAGGATGCCGTGGCGCGCGGCGACGCCGGTGCCGGCCATGATCGCGGTCGGGGTGGCGAGGCCGAGCGCGCACGGGCAGGCGATCACCAGCACGGCGACGGCGTTGAGGATGGCCTGCTCGACATTGCCGCCGAGCGCCCACCAGCCGGCGAAGGTGACGAGCGCGATCGCCATCACCACCGGCACGAACACCGCGCTGACGCGGTCGACCAGGCGCTGGATCGGCGCCTTGGCGGCCTGCGCGTTCTCCACCAGGCGGATGATGCGCGCGAGCGTGGTCTCGGTGCCGACCGCGGTGGTGCGCGCGACCAGCACGCCGTGCGCGTTGATCGCGCCGCCGGTGAGCGCGTCGCCCGGCTGCTTGTCGACCGGCAGCGATTCGCCGGTGAGCAGCGACTCGTCGACCTGGCTCGCGCCCTCGATCACCTCGGCGTCGACCGGCACCCGCTCGCCGGGGCGGATCACCACGACGTCGCCGACGCGCACGGCGTCGACCGGCAGGTCGCGGTCGACGCCGTCGACGCGCACCCGCGCCGTGGCGGGACGCAGCGCCTGCAGCGCGCGGATCGCCTCGGTGGTCTGGCGCTTGGCGCGCGCCTCCAGCCATTTGCCGAGCAGCACCAGGCTGATCACCACCGCCGACGCCTCGAAATAGAGGTGCACCGGATCGCCGCCGCCGACCAGCAGCAGGTAGACCGAAAGGCCGTACGCCGCGCTGGTGCCGACCGCCACCAGCAGATCCATGTTGCCGCTGCCGGCGCGCAGGGCCTTCCAGCCGGCGCGGTAGAAGCGCGCGCCGAGCCAGAACTGCACGGGGGTGGCGAGCGCCCACTGCAGCCAGCCGGGCAGCATCCAGTGCGCGCCGGCGAGGGTGCCGAGCATGGGGACGACGAGCGGCAGCGACAAGGCGATCGCCAGCGCCACCGGCCACCAGTCGGGCAGCGCGCGCGCCGCCGCGGCAGGCGGGGCGCCCTGCGGCAGCGTCGCGCCGTAGCCAGCGCGCTCGACCGCGGCGATCAGCGCGGCGGCCGAGGTGCCGCGCGTGAGGTTCACCGTGGCTTGTTCGGTGGCGAGGTTGACGCTGGCGTCGAGCACGCCCGCCACCCTGGTCAGCGCCTTTTCGACGCGCGCCGAACAGCTCGCGCAGGTCATGCCGCTGATCGCCAGCGTGATGGATTCGGTGGGCACGCTGAAGCCGGCCTTCTCGATCGCCTGCATGACGGCGGCGAGGTCGGTGTCGCCGGAAACGGTCGCGGTCTCGGTCGCGAGGTTCACCGTGGCGTCGCTCACCCCCGGCAGCTGCTTCAGCACTTTCTCGACCCGCGCCGAGCAGCTCGCGCAGGTCATGCCCTGGATGGCTACGGAGAGCGTGTCGGACATGTCGGACTCCTGGTCGATGCGGCGGCGCGCATCGCAGACCTTCTTGCAATGGGAGCGTCGGACCGCCTCACAAGTTTCGCGCGGCGCGGGCGGGCGGCGCGACGTCAGCGCCGCGCCGTGGTCAGCGGGTAGTCCTTCGGCAGCAGCACCCACATCCGCCCGCGCTGCTTCATGCGGCCGGCGAGCTCGCCGGCCGTGTTGCCGAAGCCCCAGAAGAAGTCGGCGCGCACGCCGCCGCGGATCGCGCCGCCGGTGTCCTGTGCCATCACCAGCCGGTGCAGCGGCTCGGGCGAGTTGGGCTGGGTGGTGGCGAGGAAGACCGGCGCGCCGAGCGGGATGAAGCGCGGGTCGACCGCGATCGAGCGGCCGTCGGTGAGCGGCACGCCGAGCGCGCCGAGCGGGCCGGTGAGGCCGTTGGGCAGTTCGCGGAAGAACACGAAGCTGGGGTTGCTGGCGAGCAGTTCCGGCAGCTTGTCGGGGTTCCGCGCGCCCCAGTCCTTGATGCCCTGCATCGACGCCTGCTCGAGCTTGAGCTCGCCGCGCTCGACCAGCAGCTTGCCGATCGACAGGTAGGGATGGCCGTTCTGGTCGGCGTAGCCGACCCGCATGTGCGAGCCGTCGGGCAGCTCGATGCGGCCCGAGCCCTGGATCTGCAGGAAGAAGAGGTCGACCGGGTCCTCGGCCCAGGCGATCGGCTTGCCCTTGAAGCCGTTGCCGCTGGCGGCGGCCGCCTCGATTTCCTTGCGGGTCGGGTAGGGCACCACCTTGTTGCCCACCAGCCGCCCGCGCAGGCGCAGGTTCTTCAGCTCGGGGTAGACGCCCGCGAGGTCGACCGTGATGAGATCGTCCGGCGCGGCGTAGAGCGGGTAGCGCGCCCGCTCGGTGCGCACGCGGTCGCCGCGCAGCAGCGGCTCGTAGTAGCCGGTGACGAGGCCCTCGGGGCTGCCGTCCTCCTGGGTGGCCTGCCAGGGCTGGAAGCGCTGCTCGAGAAAGGCGCGCACCGCGGCCCTGTCGGGGGCCTGCAGCGCCGCCGCGTCGGCGCACACCGCCTGCCAGGCCGAGTACTTGCCGAGCGTGCTGCAGCTCTGCAGCAGGGCGGGCCACGCCTCCTGCAGCGCCTCGTCCTTCCAGAACGGCACGGCCGACCAGCTCGCCGGCTTGAGCGTGGGGTAGGGCTGGGCGGGCGTCGGAATCAGCGCCGGCGGTGCGGGCGTCACGGGAGGCGTCGGCGCGGGGATCTGGTCGGGGATCGGCGCCGGCGGAACGGCGGGCGTCTCCAGCGGCGGCGTCACGCCGCAGGCGGACAGCGCCAGGGCGAACAGCCACGGGCTTGCGTGTAACAGCTTCACGGGAGAAGATCGCTCGGTCGAAAAACAGGCGTCGAGTATAGCAATGGCGGGAGCGGAATGATGGGAAGCCAGGGACTCGTCTGGCTGCTGCTGGAGGCAGGGATCGCGCTCGGGCTGCTGCTGTTCATCGTCTGGTGGACGATGAAGAAATAGCCGGCGCGCAGATTGCAGCGCCCGGATCCGCTGGACCAACCGGAGAGGCCATCCATGGCAGGACAACCCGAAATCACCAACATGGCGCTGTTCTGCGACTTCGAGAACATCGCGCTCGGCGTGCGCGACGCCAAGTACGCGCAGTTCGACATCAGGAAGGTGCTCGAGCGGCTGCTGCTCAAGGGCAGCATCGTGGTCAAGAAGGCGTACTGCGACTGGGACCGCTACAAGGACTTCAAGGCGACCATGCACGAGGCGGCGTTCGAGCTGATCGAGATTCCCCATGTGCGGCAGTCCGGCAAGAACTCCGCCGACATCCGCATGGTCGTCGACGCGCTCGACCTCTGCTACACCAAGTCGCACGTCGACACCTTCGTCATCATCAGCGGCGATTCGGATTTTTCCCCGCTGGTGTCCAAGCTGCGCGAGAACAACAAGTACGTGATCGGGATCGGCGTCAAGGATTCGACCTCGGACCTGCTCAGCGCCAACTGCGACGAGTTCATCTTCTACGACGACCTGGTGCGCGCCCAGGAGGCCAAGAAGAAACGGGTGGAGAAGAAGGCGCCTGCCGCCAAGCCGGCCGCCGGCGCAGCCAGGGGTGCCGAGCCGCGGACCGAGGAGGACCGCCGCCAGGGGGTGTTCGATTTCCTGGTCGAAACGGTCGAGGCGCTGATCGCCGAGCGCGGCTCCGACGAAAAGATATGGGGGTCGATGGTGAAGTCGACCATGCAGCGCCGCCGCCCGGGATTCACCGAGTCGGCCTATGGCTATCGCTCGTTCCGCGAACTGGTGGAGGACGCGCAGAAGCAAAAACTGCTGGCGATGGTGCGCGACGAGAAGTCGGGGCAGTACACGATCAGGTTGGCGCCGGCCGAGGAGTAGGGCGGTCGGCGCCTGCCTCGATATCCGCGGTGACCGTCCGATGGCCTCGCTTTACTACCAGGACTGAAGCACCCGGAAATGAAAAAGCCCGCTGCATGGCGGGCTTTTTCATTTCCGGGCGGGCGTCCGCGCCTGTCAGTGCAGCACCCGCGGCATCGCCAGCGTGAACACGGGGATCTCGGCGTCGAACTTGTTGCCGTCCTCCGCCACCATCTGGTAGGTGCCGTGCATGGTGCCGACCGGCGTCGCCATCGCGGTGCCGCTGGTGTACTCGAAGCTCTCGCCCGGGTTCAGCAGCGGCTGCTCGCCGACCACGCCGAGCCCCTTCACTTCCTGCACCACGTTCTCGGCGTCGGTGATGATCCAGTGGCGCGAGATCAGCTGCGCCGCGACCGTGCCGGTGTTGGAAATCGTGATGGTGTAGGCGAACACGTAGCGGTCCGCCGCGGGGTCGCTCTGCTCGGCGAGGTAGGTCGTGTTGACGCTCACGCTGATATGGTATTTCTTGCCTTCAGCCACGGGTTTGCTCGACGGGATGGAATGCCCGAGTGTAACGCAAGGGCGCGGCGGACTGCTAAAATGCCCCGGTTCACACATTCCCGGAGTTCCCATGACGTACCGCATCGCCCCGTCCATCCTGTCCGCCAACTTTGCCCGGCTTGGCGAGGAAGTCGACAACGTGCTCGCCTCCGGCGCCGACATCGTCCACTTCGACGTCATGGACAACCACTACGTGCCCAACCTCACCATCGGCCCGCTGGTCTGCGAGGCCCTGCGCAAGCACGGCGTCACCGCGCCGATCGACGTGCACCTGATGGTCAAGCCGGTCGACCGCATCATTCCCGACTTCGCCAAGGCCGGCGCGACCTACATCACCTTCCACCCCGAGGCGTCCGAGCACATCGACCGCACCATCGGCCTGATCAAGGAAAACGGCTGCAAGGCCGGCCTGGTGTTCAACCCCGCCACCCCGCTCGACGTGCTCGAGTACACCCTCGACAAGATCGACATGGTGCTGCTGATGAGCGTGAACCCCGGCTTCGGCGGCCAGAAGTTCATCCCCTACGTGCTCGACAAGGCGCGCGCCGTGCGCAAGATGATCGACGAGCGCGGCCTTGACGTCAGCCTCGAGATCGACGGCGGCGTCGGCCCCGCCAACATCGCCGAAGTCGCGCGCGCCGGCGTCGACACCTTCGTCGCCGGCTCCGCCGTGTTCGGCGCCGCCAAGGACAGCGACCCGCAGCGCTACAACTCGATCATCGCCGCGATGCGTGCGGAGCTGGCGAAGGTTTGAAAACATAGGGGTCAGGATTCAGGATTCAGGGGTCAGGGGCTTTGTGCTCCGCACCTTTGAAAATTCGCGGCCGCAGGCCGCACCCACCCTGAATCCTGACCCCTGAATCCTGATCCCTGAAATGAAAAGCTTCCCCCTCCCCATCAAGGCCGTCGTCATCGACCTCGACGGCACCCTCCTCAACACCGCGCCGGACCTGGCCTACGCCGCCGAGCTGATGATGGCCGACCTTGGTCGCCCGTGCCCGTCTCAGGAGACGATCTCCACCTACATCGGCAACGGCGTGTCGCGCCTGGTCAAGCGCGTGCTCACCGGCGAGATGGACGCCGAGCCCGACGCCGCGCTGTTCGAACAGGCGATCGCCTCGTACCAGAAGCACTACGGCGCCAATGTGTCGCTGCATTCGCGTCCGTTCGACGGCGTCGTCGAAGGCCTCGACGCGTTCAAGGCGATGGGCGTCCACATCGCCTGCATCACCAACAAGGCCGAGCAGTTCACCCATCCGCTCCTCAAGGACACGGGGCTATTCGACTACTTCGAGCTGATCCTCTCCGGCGACACGCTGCCGAAGCGCAAGCCCGACCCGCTGCCGCTCCTGCACGCGTGCGAGGTGTTCAAGGTGAAGCCGGCCGAGCTGCTCTTGATCGGCGACTCGCTCAACGACACCCAGGCCGCGCGCGCCGCCGGCTGCCCGGTGTTCTGCGTGCCCTACGGCTACAACCGCGGCCGCCCGGTCGCCGAGCTCGACCTCGATGCGGTGGTGCCGACGCTGGTCGAGGCGGCGAAGATGGTGGTGAAGGCGTGAGCTTAGGGGCTAGGGGCTGGGATCTAGGGATCAGGGGACGCGCCCTGTGGGCGCGATGGTGACGCTGCGTCGCTTCATCCCTAGCCCCTAGATCCTAACTCCTAGCCCCTAGAAAAATGACTGAACAAGAATTCTTCGAACTCGCCCGCCAGGGCTACAACCGCATCCCGCTGGTGCGCGAGATGCCCGGCGACCTCGAGACGCCGCTTTCCGTTTACCTCAAGCTCGCCAACACGCCGTATTCCTACCTGCTCGAATCGGTGGTCGGCGGCGAGCGCTTCGGCCGCTACTCCTTCATCGGTCTGCCGGCGCGCACCGTCATCCGCGTGCGCGCGCACCTGCTGACGGTCGAGACCGACGGCGAGGTGGTCGAGGAGCACAGCCTGCCCGACCCGCTCGCCTTCATCGCCGAATTCCAGGCGCGCTTCAAGGCCGCGCCGGTCGCCGGGCTGCCGCGCTTCACCGGCGGGCTCGCCGGCTACTTCGGCTACGACACCATCCGCTACATCGAGAAGCGGCTCGCGGCCACGCGCAAGGACGACGTGCTGCACACGCCCGACATCCTGCTGATGCTGACCGAGGAACTGGCGGTGTTCGACAACCTCGCCGGCAAGCTCTACCTCGTCACGCATGCCGACCCGATGCAGCAGAACGCCTACGCCCAGGGCCACCTGCGCCTCGCCGAGCTGGCCGACAAGCTGCGCGCGCCGGTGCACCTGCCGCCCGAGCCGGCGGTGGCGCCGGACGCGCCGCGCTCCGAGTTCGGCGAGGCCGAGTTCAAGGCGGCGGTGGCCAGGGCCAAGGACTACATCGGCGCCGGCGACATCATGCAGGTCGTGCTCTCCCAGCGCATGACGCGCCCGTTCGCCGCCTCGCCGCTGTCGCTGTACCGCGCGCTGCGCGGGCTCAACCCCTCGCCGTACATGTTCTACTACGACTTCGGCGGCTTCCACGTCGTCGGCTCGTCGCCCGAGATCCTGGTGCGGCTCGAGGGCGACACCGTCACCCTTCGGCCGATCGCCGGCACCCGTCCGCGCGGCCTCACCCGCGAGGACGACCAGCGCCTCGCCGAGGAACTGCTGGCCGATCCCAAGGAGTGCGCCGAGCACCTGCAGCTGCTCGACCTCGGCCGCAACGACACCGGGCGCGTCGCCGTCACCGGCTCGGTCAAGGTCACCGAGAACATGCAGATCGAGCGCTACTCGCACGTCATGCACATCGTCTCCAACGTCGAGGGCAAGCTCAAGCCCGGGCTTTCCGCGCTCGACGTGCTGCGCGCGAGCTTCCCCGCCGGCACCGTGTCGGGCGCGCCCAAGGTGCGGGCGATGGAGATCATCGACGAGCTCGAGCCGTCGAAGCGCGGCATCTACGCCGGCGCGGTCGGCTACCTCGGCTTCAACGGCGACATGGACCTCGCGATCGCGATCCGCACCGCCGTGGTCAAGGACGGCACGCTGTTCGTGCAGGCCGGCGCCGGCATCGTCGCCGACTCGGTTCCCGAGAGCGAATGGAAGGAAACGCAGAACAAGGCGCTCGCCATCGTGCGCGCGGCGGAGATGCTGCAGGGCTGAGACCGGCGCGCGGGAAAACCTGGGGGTAATCTGTCGCGTTGCCAATTGACGCCTCCGAAGCGATTCGGGGGCGTTTTCACGTGGGCCACTGAGACCTGTACGGGTGTGCGCAAAGCCAGCCGCAAGCAATTTGGTTCGGCGTCCCGCCGATGTGTGTTGTCAAATCATTGATGTATAAAGAATTTCCGTATATAACGACAAACATGAAAGATATACGGAAAAACCTGGGTACTCATGAAATGGGCGGGGACGCCAGGCGGCAGTATATGGATGCCCTGTCCACCTTCACTGAATGGGAGCGTTCGGTGAAGGAATCCGCCGAGGTCCGGGGTGGCATGTACTGGAAGCCCCAAGGAAAAACGGACTACCTGATCCGGACTTCCCCATCCAACTCCCAGAAAAGCCTTGGCCCGAGATCCCCGGAAACCGAGGATATTCACGTGAAATTCACCGAGCGCAAAGCCAGCTCAGAAAAAAGGGTCAAGAACCTCGTGGCCCAGCTTGCCGTTCACAAGCGCTTGAACCGGGCGTTGTTCGTGGGGCGAGCGCCACAAATGCTGGTCGACATTCTGACCATGCTCGATCGTGCCGGGATTGCGGAGCACTTCACGGTGGTTGGGACGCATGCGCTCTATGCCTACGAGGCAGCGGCCGGTGTTCGCATCGAGTCCGGCGATGCGCTGGCAACCAAGGACATCGATCTGCTTTGGGATACGCGAAAGCGCATCCAGTTTTCAATCACGATGGGGCTTGCCGGATACTCCATGCTGGGGCTCTTGAGAAAGGTCGATCCCAGCTTCAGGCTCCGGCGTGACCAGTTGTATACCGCGGTCAACGACAAGGGTTTCGAGGTGGACATTATTCGCCGCGAGGCGGCGGAAGGTGATCCCCACCCCCTGCGTATCACGGATGCCGAGGATGATTTCTGGGTGATGCAGGCAGAACGCGCCGCGGAACTGCTGAACGCCCCGCGTTTCAGCGCCATGATCGTTGCCCCATCCGGGGACATGGCCAGAATGACCACCATATCACCGATAGCCTTTGCCAGGTTCAAGCGGTGGCTGGCCGCCCAGCCCACCCGCGACCCCATGAAAAGATCACGGGACACCCTGCAGGCCGATGTCGTCGAGCAGATCGTCGCGGAGTATTTGCCACACCTCTGACCTCCTCCTTGCATTGAAGACCAAGGCTCTCCGGCACGCTGTTCGTGCAGGCCGGCGCCGGCATTGTCGCCGACTCGGTGCCCGAGAGCGAATGGAAGGAAACGCAGAACAAGGCGCTCGCCATCGTGCGCGCGGCGGAGATGCTGCAGGGCTGAGCCCCGCGCCCGGCAAGCGGAAAAAGCAAGAGGGGGCGTTTCCGCCCCCTCTTTTTTTTGCGTCGCCTACGACTTTTACATCGCGTACGACACGCCGACCGCGAGCAGGTGCACGCCACCCGACAGCAGGTCGTAGGCGTCGTCGCTGTAGCGGTCGTAGACGTAGTTCACGCGCAGCGTCGCGCGGTCGTTGACGAGGTAGTTCGCACCGAGCGCGAACGAGTGCAGCGTGTTGTCGATGACGGCGTCGGTAGTGCCGGTCGCCGCGACGATCGAGTCCAGCACCGTGCCGCTCGCCACGTCGCCGCTCGATTTCGAGAGCGTGTAGCTGCCGTCCAGCCTGAGCTTGTCGCTGTATTGCCAGTCGCCGCCGAGGCTCATCACCCAGGAGTCGACCTGGTAGTTGGGCTCGTCGACCAGGGTGAACACGACGCCCGGGTTCCAGCGTTGCACATCGGTTCGGAACAGGTAGCTCGAGAAGTCGTCCTGCATCCAGTACAGGCTCGCGTAGGCGTTGACGTTCTCGCGCAGCATCGCGTTCGCGCTCACGCCGGCCGAGTGCAGCGTGCTGTCGATCTCCTGGTTGTAGGAGAGCGCGCCGGTGCCGTCGCTGAAGCTGTTGTTGCCGTTCTGCTTGTCGGTGTAGTCGTAGAAGCCGCTCACCACCCAGCCCTCGGGCGCCGCGTAGCTCAGCATCGTTTTCAGCCTGAACATCTCTTCGGGTTCGGTGACGAGGCCGGTCTCGTCGGCCCAGGTGAACGACGGCGTCACGCGCAGGTTCCAGCCGGTCGCCGGGCGCGCGGTCCACTTGAGGTAGACCTCGTCGGACAGGGTGTCCTCGCGATACAGCGTCTGCGCGGGCGCGATCGCCTGGCCGCCGGTGCCGAAGGTGAGGTCGCGCTCGCGGTCGAGCCGGCGCCAGCCGAGCGTCAGGTTGGAGCCGAGATACCCCGGCCGCCAGCTCGCCGAGACGCCGTAGTCCATCGAGTTGATGCGGTCGATGCGCGGCGCGGTCGTCGTCGAAATCAGCGCGTCGGGGTAGGTCGAGTCGTTGTCTCGGTTGGCGTACTTGATGTGGCCCTCGACCGAGACGCCCGGCGAGACCAGCATGTTGGCGGTGAGGTAGGCGTTGTCGTTGGCGATCTCGCCCTTGGTGTGGCCGGACACCAGTTCGAGCTCGCTGAACGAATCCTGCTTGAGCCACGACATGCCGTAGCCGGCAGCGACCACGACGCGCTCGTTGAAGGTCTTGCTGGCGCGGATGCCGTGGCTGACCAGCTGGGTGTCGGGGACGTAGAGCAGCGACGCGATGCGGTCGGCTTGCACGGCGCCGGCCGGGAGCGCCACGCCGACGTCTGCCAGGTGGCTTTCCACCTGCAGTTCGGGCGCGCGGTTGGTGAATTCCTCGAACGACACCTCGTAGGCGACGTTGAAGCGCTTCTGCGGCGAAGCCGACACGGTCAGCCCGACGCGGTTCATCCGTTCGTCGACCTCGAGGCTGGCGCCGCGCCAGCGCTCCTGGCCCCAGCCGCCCCCCTGAACGTTGCCCGATTCGCCGAGGAAGAACGGCGCGAACTTGTTGCCGTCGCGGCGGTAGCCGGCGTAGTCGACCGACACGGTCGCCTGGTCCCTGAGTGCGGTCGGCTTCACCTTGAAGCCCGCCGCGTAGGTGGTGCGGTCGATGCTGTAGTCGAAGCGCGCGGCGTCGTCGCTGAACGAGCGATACGGGCCGCTGCCGTCCTGCTGTCCGCCCGGGCCGGTCAGGATGCCGCCGGCGACCTGGCCGGGGCTGAACAGGTAGTCGATGCCGCCGGTCGCCGAGCGGTAGTGCGAGTAATTGCCGTAGACGCCGAAGGTGTCGGTGTTGTACTTCGCGCTGCCGCGATGGTTGTGCTCGCCGAAGCCGCGCCGCTCGAGGACGAACACGTCGCGCTCGTCCTCGGTCACCGTCACGTCGAGGTCGACGTCGCCGTAGACGCCCGAGCGCGTGTCCCCGCCGAAGGCCTCGCGGTAGTCGTAGCGCTCGAGGAAGTGGGTCTTGTCCTCGCCGACGCCGTCGAAGTAGTCGAACAGGAACAGGCGCGGCGTGACGACCGCAGCGACGACGCGGCCGCCTTCTTCCGGCGCTTCCGCCTCGGCGGTCCCGGCCGCGGCGGTTTCAGCAGCAGGTTTTTCCGCGGCGGGCGCCGTCGTGGCTTCGGCTGCAGGTTTTTCCGCGGCGGGCGGGGCGCTCATCTCGGCGGCCTGCAGCGAGGCGGCCAGCAGGGTGAGCGACGGCAGCATCAGGGCGATGGGAAGCTTGCGTGTCATGGTCGTCTCCCGCCTCAGTATTTCAGTTTGGGGTCGCTGTGGCTGCCGTGGATCGCGCTGTGGCAGTTGGTGCAGTTGCGCATCTGGGCGCCGTTGAGCGCGCCGGCCGTGGCGTGCCGGTTGGCCGTCACCGAGTGGCACTGCAGGCACTGCATCGGCTGCGCCAGCTGAAGCAGGCGGCGGTTCGGCGAGCCGTGCGGGTTGTGGCAGTAGGTGCAGTCCTCGACCACCGGCGCGTGCTCGAACACCTTGGGCCCGGTGATCGCCTGGTGGCACTGGGCGCACTGGCTGTTCTTGCCGGCGAGCGCCGTCTGCGTCCCGCTGTGCGGGTCGTGGCAGCTCGTGCACGACAGCCCGCCTTCCTTCACCGGGTGGTGCGACGGCATGTTCATGCGCGCCGCGACGTCCTTGTGGCAGTTCATGCACAGCTGCGAGTTCCTGTCCGACTTCCACATGCCGATGTTCACGTCCTTCACCTTCGGCGCATGCACGCCATGGCAGTCGCGGCACTCGAGGCCGGCCTGCTTGTGCGGGGCGAAGGCCCAGTTCATGCGCTTGTGGTCGTTGCTCTTGTGGCAGGCGAGGCAGTTGTCGGCGGCGGGGAGCTTCATCGTGCCGCGGCCGCCCTCGACCAGGTGCTTGGGCTCGGGCGTGTGGCAGGCGAGGCAGTCGCTGTGATACGGGTTGACCTTGTGGCCCTCCATCGCCACGTGGCAGGTCTGGCAGGTCTCGTTGGCGACGGGCGGCGTCTCCTGCGCCAGCGCGGGCGCCAGATGGAGCCCGGCCCAGGCGGCCAGAAGGAACAGGAATGCGCGCATGGTGAGTTTTTCCCCTTGATTGTGCTCGTTGCTTTTCTCGTCGAACGCCGCGCGGGCCGGCGCCCGGGGCGGATTGACGTGTTCCACTGGATATTAGCCGCTCGCGGGAACTTGGCAAACGGCAAACTGTCTGCGGCGCGCGAAAAGACGGGCCTTCGCGACGATCGGCCGTCGTTGTGTTGCGCGCAAACCATATTCGCTCAAAGCGAAAGGGGCACATTCCCGGCATTCGCATCTACGTAGTTTCCCGAATTCCCTTCCGTCCAAAATCGACTAGCTTGAGGAATCCCTGTCGCAGGTAACGGGTCGGGATCTTCATCCAGAGGAGGCGAAACATGAATCGCAAACCATTCAGGCTCAGCCGCAAGGCCTTGTTCGGCATCGCGGTGCTCGCTGCGGCAGGGGCGTTGCCGGTGCAGGCGGCGACGATCACAGTTGATCCAACAGCAGTTGACGAGGCCGCTGACACCGATGGCAAGTGCTCGCTGCGCGAGGCCGTCATTTCAGCCAATAGCAACACGGCTGTCGGCGTGTGTGTCGCGGGCGAATCCGCGGTGACGGACGTCATCAGCCTGCCGGCGGGAACCTACACCCTCGCTAATGGAACGTCGGACGAGGTCGAGGACGCATCGACCGTCGGTATCCTGGACGTGCTAAACACGCCCGACCCCACCATCGGCGACCTCGACATCACCGAGAGCGTCACGATCACCGGCGCCGGCTCGGCCGTGACCACCATCGACGCCGCGAGTCTCGACCGCATCTTCCACGTCAACGCCGCGACGGGAACGATCGATGTCGCGATCAGCGGCGTCAAGCTCACCCAGGGCTACACCACGGCAGTCGATCTCGGCGCTGGGCCGGCGTCCGGCTCGGGGCCCCTTGAGACTAGGTACTGGCTGCGCCGTGCGGGCGGTGCGCTCGCCGTTGGCCCGGCCGCTGCGGTCGTGCTGGTGGACCCCAACGTCACCGGGCAGGCCAACTCCGAGGGGCGTGGCGGCAGCCAGAAACCGCTTGAGCCCGACGAGGGCGGCGCGACCCTCACGCTCAGACTCGACGACGTGGTCGTCGACGGCAACCACGCCGACGGTGACGGGGGCGGCATCTACACCGCGGCCGCCATGGCAGCTACCGGCGTCGTCGTGAGCAACAACAACGCACTCACCAACGGCGGTGGCATATACAACGAGGGCAACACCACGATCACCGGCACGACCATCACCGAAAACGCGGCCGAAGGCGGCGGCGGGATCTTCATGACCGGCAGCAACACGGTCAACATCATCGGGACGACGCTGAGCTTAAACCGCGCGGTCGGCGGCGGCGCGATCAGCGGCCGCTCCGGCATGACGCTCAACCTCGTCAACTCAACGCTGAGCGGAAACATAGGCGACGACGTCGGTGCCGGCCTCTACACCAACGGCTCGGCCAACCTGAACTTCGTCACCATCGCCAACAATTTCGCCGGCTCCGATTCGGCGACGCAAGGTTCGGGCATCAACGTCTTCCCGGCGTCACAGCAGGCCAACGCCGTGACGTTGAAGAACGTGCTGCTTGCCGGCAACAAGCGCAGCTGGGCGGAGGGCATGGACGCGACACAGATCGCCGCGCTGCCGTCCGCCAACTGCGGCACGACGGGTGGAGGCGTTCCGGTGACGACCCTCGGCGGCAACCTCAGCAGCGACACCACCTGCGACGCCTGGCTCAATATCGGATTTTTCAATAGCACCGATTTCTCGAACGTGGATCCCAAGATCGGTGACCTCGCCGACAACGGTGGCCCGACGTACACCCACGCGCTGGCCGCCGACAGCCCGGCGCAAGGCCGGGGCATGACCGACCCGGCGATCACCGTCGACCAGCGCGGCGTCGGCCGCCAGACGCCGCCGGACATCGGCGCCTTCGAGCTCGTCACCACCGACCCGACCCCATTCAGCGGCGGCGGAGGTGGCGGCTGCGCCGTCGGCGGCGAAGGCCGTCTCGACCCGACCCTGCCGGCCATGCTGGCGGCAGCGCTGGCCTTGTTCGGCTGGCGGCGCCGGGCGGTCAAGTGAAGTGCCGGCCCCGGCCGCATCGGTCGGGGCCGGGTTGAAGACGCGGGCGGGTGCGGGCCGACGGCTTGCATCCGCCCGCCGTGCTTGGGCGTCCGGCGCGGCCGGCGCGCGACGGCTCCGTCCGCCTTGCCGGCCCGCGCGCGAACGCGAGGAGGTCGCATGCAAATCCCTGCCATCCGTCCCGTGCCGCTCGCCGTGTCGCTGGCGCTCGTCGCCGGTGCCGCCTACGCGGCCACGCTATATATAAGGCTCGACCCGCCGGTGGTCGTGTCGACCCAGGACCCCGCCGACAACGCCTTCAAGGCGAAGATGGGGCTGATCGCCTACAAGTCCGATCCCACGCTGGCGCAGTACGACGTCAGGGCGCAGCTCATCGTCTACGTCGACGGCCCGGCCGGCGCGCAGGACATCCGGGTCGCGCGCTCGACCGACCGCGGCGCCACCTGGAGCGAGCAGCGCATCACCGCGAGCGGCGGCGATCCGCTGACGATCGGCAGCAGCACGTTCTCGGTCACCGCCAACAAGCCCAACCTCTACGTCGCGCCGATCGGCGTCGTCAGCAACGGGGTCGGCGCCGATGCCTTGCTGACCTGGACCAGCTCCGACTGCGAAGGTGTTCCTACCCAGCGCATCAACCCCAACCTCGACACCGGCCCGCAGCCCTACATGTGCCTGTGGGCGGCGCGCTCGACCGACGGCGGCGTGACCTGGACGCGGCAGCGCCTGACCGACGGCGCCCTCGACGTCGACGAGGACGTGCCGGCCGGCTTCGTCAACGTCAACACGCTCGCCGGCGGCTTCGCGATCAGCTTCCAGGCCGACCCGGCCGGTCTGCAGCAGGGCGAGGCCGAAGGCCCGGGCGACGGCGCCTCGGGCGCCAAGGTGAGCCCCGGCACCGACATCTGGTACACCTTCCTATCCAAGGCCGCCTTCGAGGCGGGGACGCCGTTTCCCGTCCCGGTCCAGGTGAGCGACAACAACGACCCGTCGACCGGCGCGCCGGGCGCCTCGCGCGCCAACCTGCAGATCAGCGGCGGCACCGCGGTGCTGGCGTACGAGGAGACCAAGGGCGGCGGCGGCAAGCAGATCGTCTACCACGCGTTTCCCTACAACGTGCCCGACGTCAACGAGCCCGGCACCGTCATCAGCGACCCGGCGAAGAACGCCCGGCGCGTGCGCCTGCTGCTGCAGGGCAACGAGGCCATCGGCGACGCCGACCTCGACGGCGACGCCGCCGACGGCGACACCCGCGGCGTCCACGCCGTGCTGCTGTGGCGCGAGACGCCGCTGACCGTGCCGGCCGCAGCGTCCGACATCATGCTGCGCCGCGGCATCAAGAACACCGCGCTGCGCCCCGGGTCGACCGGCTTCCTGGCGAGCGACGTGCTCGCCGACACGGCGGTCAACCTGAGCGACGCCGACCCGGCCGGCGCCGTGCCGACCGACAACGCGCTCGCGCACCGCGGCGTGCTGCGCGGCGAGTTCGTCGCGATCGCCTACGACCACACGCCGAACAAGGCCGCCGCCGACGCTGCGCCGCCCACCGCCACCTACGACCTCTTCGTGCGGCGGTCCGCCGACGGCGGCGAGACCTGGGACGCGGCGCGCAACCTGTCCAATCTCCCCGATGCGACCACCCGGGTCGTCGAGCCGCGCCTGGTCGGCACGCCCGGCACCATCCGCCTGCCCGGCGGCGCGGCGACGTCCGATCCGGCCGACGTGCAGGACCGCGACGTGCTGTTCGTCGCCTGGGGCACCGAGACCCACGTGCCCGACACGGATTCCGGCACCCCGCTCGACCTCCATCTCAGCCGCACCACCGACCGCGGCGAGAGCTACGAGGCTGTCCAGCTGCTGGCGTCCGGGCCGGCCGAGCAGGCGGAGACCCAGCTGCACGCGACGCCCGACGGCAAGGCCGTGGGCGCGCTGTGGATGGAGCGCGACCCTGCCAGCGGCGCCATCGACGTGCTGTACCGCAACGGCGCCGAGGCGTTGCAGGTGACCCCGACGCCGCACGGCGACGGCGGCTGCAGCGTCGGGGGCGGCGGCCGTCTCGATCCCACGCTGCCGGTCCTGCTCGCCGCGGCGCTCGCCGGGCTGGGCTGGCGCCGCCGCGCGGCCGAGAAGGGCCCGGGTGCGGCCCGCATGCCGTAGCACTCGCCAAGGCGCCGCGCCGGCGCAGCCTGCGGACGGGCCGGTTTTTCCAGGCCCAGCGCCAGCCGAGGTGGCGAAAGCCCCTGCAAGCTGTCGGGAAAACAGCAGCGTCGAGCGAGTGTCAAGAAAAGTTCATCCGGAACCGGGCGCCGATTGCGTTTTGTCAATCGGCTTTTCGTGAGGGCTCCGGTATAGTGGTTTCAGGGGTGTTCGGGTCGGCTGTCCGATTTCGGGTCGGCACCTCACCAGTCGGGGAGGTCGAGCAATTGCCCGCCGGGTTGCCAGGCATGGCGCTTGCACCTGGTGCGGCGACGTCCTCGTCACTGAATTTTTCTTGTCAAAACGGAGTGAGTCTATGACCGCAAAAAAATCGCGGACCCAAATTGCCAGCGCAGTGAGCCTGGCCTTGTCGAGCATGATGCTGTCGGCCGGTGTGAATGCAGGCACTATCGACGACACCTACCTCACGGGCGTTGGCGCGTTCGATCTCAGCAACGTCGTGATCGATCAGGTTAATGCGGAAACCGGTGCGTTCATCAGCGTGTTCACGATCAATGACAACGGGACCTACACGCCCGCGATGGCACCGAACACTACCTTCGTCAGCAAGATCTATGACCCGCTGACCATGAATTCTGCGGATCCTACGACTTGGACGCAGATGGCGCGTTTGACCGGCAAGGACTACCCGATCGGCGAGCCGACCGGCATCAAGGCGATCAATGACGACCAAGGCGACATGCGGGCGGACAGTCCCAAGAACTGCCTGTTGAGCACTTCTTACCTGGGCGGCTCCGGATTGAATCTGGCGGATCCGACTTTGCGTCAACCGACGCTTTGCTCCAGCGACTTCCAGTCGCACAAGCGCTTCAAGGTCTCGATGCTCGGTGCAACGGTCGTCGCTGATGGCCAGGATGGAAACCCGATCGATCTGATTATCAAAGTGGCTGACGAAGACGAAGATCAGAACACCGTCAATCTCCGCCCCTATCAGGTCTACAGCAAAATCAACAACTACACCGGCAAGCGCCTTTCGGGCTACAAGGTGCAGGTCGGCCGGTATGTCGATGAAGCGGGCACGACGGTGTTCAGAACTGCGAAAGAACTGAATATTCAGGATAGGCTTCACATCTCGCTCGGCTTGGGCGAGGGAACGACTGGCGCCGGTGTTCTTAACGGCTCGAATATCTTCGACCCGGAAGACCTGGCCACTTTCTCGTTCGGGTTGTTCGGTGATGCTTCCACAAGTGCCAATTTCAAGCAGGACGGTTTCTTCGACAATCAGCGGGCAGGTTTTAACGTTGAGCAGGCTTGCTCAACCGGCGCTTTGGCTGATTGCGGCTCGACCCAATTAACCGGCTACGAGAACACCACAATTTATTACTCCGACACCATTCAAACCACCGGAGCAATGGAGAGTAACTACGTCACCCTTTTTGGCGACTGGTTGCACGAGCAAGTCCAGCCGAGGGGCCTCTTCTACGACGACGATGACGACAGGGCGACCGACGACGTTCTCATGGCTTGGTGGGATGGCACGAACTGGCTCAAACCGGCTGCTGTTCGTCCTACGGGCACTGAGTTCGATGTGGTCAGCGCTACCGAATTCAATAGCTGGGCGAACGCGGCTGCAGGTGAATCAGGTGAGAAGCCCTACTACGTCTCTTCCATTGAAGACGTGCTGAATCTGGGCCCGAACTACATCTTGAAAGTCGGGGACGGCATCGGCGGGGATTTTGTCATCCGCATCATCCCGACTGTGGCCGATGCCGAAAGTCAGGCTCAGCCCACCCCCTGGATGGATAACTTGCCTGCCGAAGGCGATCTGGTGCCGGTGACCGATACCGCCACCACTTCCGGTGGCGGTGGCGGCGGCTGCGCCGTCGGCGGCAACGGCCGGATCGACCCGACCCTGCCGGCGCTGCTGGCGATGGGCCTGGGCTTCTTCGGCTGGCGTCGCTTCAAGGCCGGCAAGTAAGGCCTGACCCGCTTTCGCTCCGCCTCCGGGCGGGACGAGGCGGTAACCGTTTTGTAACGCCGGTGTAATCTTTAATGATTGCACCGGCGTTTTCTTTATAGGATGCTTGGACGGATGCCGTTCAAACCCGATTTCAGCGCGCTCGGCCGCCTTCCGCGGCCGGGCGTTCCCTTCCTCAGCCTGCTTCTGCTGCTCGCGTTCGCCGCGCTGGCGGCGCACTGGACCTGGCGCTTCGCCGCGCCGGGGGCGCCGCAGCCGGCCGCCGCCGCGCGCGCCCAGGTCGACCTCGGCGCGGCGCTGGCGTCGCTGCGTGCGGCGCGCCTGTTCGGCGCGACCGAGGGCGGCGCCGCGGTCGAGCGCGAGACCTCGCTCAACCTCAAGCTGCGCGGGGTGTTCGCCGCGCTCGGCGGGCTGCCGGCGCTGGCGATCCTGGCGGTCGACGGGCAGGACCTCGCGGTGGCGACCGGCAGCGAGATCCAGCCGGGGGTGACGCTCGACGCGGTCGCGCCCGACCACGTGATCCTCGTCAACCGCGGCGCGCGCGAGCGTCTCGACCTCGACGAGCTGGGCCGGCCGCTGACGCTTTCCAGCGGCGACATCCCGGTGACGCGGCAGGACATCAACCTCGCGCTCGCCAACCCGCAGACGCTGGGCGTGCAGGTGCAGAGCCGCAGCGGCCCGCAGGGCGGGCTGGTGCTGACGCAGGTGTCGGGCGACGGCCTGGTGGCGCGGCTGGGGCTGCAGAGCGGCGACGTGCTGCGCATGGTCAACGGCAGCCCGGTCAACGACGTGCAGGGCCTCGCGCAGCAGCTCGCCGGCAACGCGGGCGTGCAGCGCATCATTCTGGTCGGCGAGCGCCAGGGCAAGCCGCTCAATCTTTCTTTCAGCCTGCAGCAGGGACGATGAAAACAACCGTGAGAACTTCCACTGCATTCCTGCGCCGCCAGACGGCGCGCGCCCTGTTGATCGCGCTGGCGCTGTCGCCGCTGCCGGCCGCGTCGCAGGACGACATCACGCTCAACTTCGTCAACGCCGACATTCCCTCGGTGATCAAGGCGGTGGGCGAGCTCACCGGCAGGAACTTCGTGATCGACCCGCGCGTGAAGGGCACGGTGATCATCACCTCGGCGCGCCCGGTGTCGCGCGACCAGGTCTACCCGATCCTGCTCTCGGCGCTGCGCATGCAGGGCTTCGCGGCGGTCGACGGGCCGGGCGGGGTGGTGAAGATCGTTCCCGAGGCCGAGGCGAAGCACAACTTCAGCGTGACCCGCGGCAAGGACGTCGCCGAGCGCGGCGACCGCATCATCACCCAGGTCTATCCGCTGCAGTACGAGTCGGCGGCGCAGATGATGCCGGCGCTGCGCCCGCTGATCGGCCCCAACAACGCGATCGCGGTGCTGCCCGGCAGCAACACGCTGGTGATCACCGACTACGCCGACAACGTGCGCCGGCTCTCGGCGGTCATCGCCGCGGTCGACCAGCCGACGCCGAACGACACCGCGCTGATCCGCCTCAACCACGTGTCGGCGGTCGACGTCGCGCAGTCGCTCGGGCGCCTGATGGCCGACGGCGCGGCGCCGGCTGCCGGGCAGGCCGGGGCGCCGGGCGGCGCGCGGCTGACGATCGTCCCCGACGTGCGCTCGAATTCGCTGCTGGTGCGCAGCGACAACCCGGCGCGCGTGCAGACGCTGCGCAGCCTGGTCGCCGGGCTCGACGTGCCGGGCGCGGCGGGCGGCAACATCCACGTCGTCTACCTGCGCAACGCCGAGGCGGTGAAGCTGGCGGAGACGCTGCGCGGCATCATGAGCGGCGAGGCGCCGGCGGCTGCGGCGTCGACCACGACGACGACCGGCACGACCGCGGCGACGACCGGAACCGTCTCGGGCGCCGCGGGCAGCAGCATGATCCTCGCCGACCCGGCGACCAACTCGCTGGTGATCCAGGCGTCCGACGTCGCCTACAACCAGCTGCGCGCGGTGATCGACAAGCTCGATGCGCGCCGCGCGCAGGTGTTCGTCGAGGCGCTGATACTCGAGATCACCGCCGACAAGGCGGCCGAGTTCGGCATCCAGTGGCAGGACCTGAGCAACCTCAACGACCCCGGCACCAACTTCATCGGCGGCACCAACTTCGGCGCCCCCGGCACCGGCACCAACATCATCGACGGCGCGATCAACCTCGGCAGCCTGGGGCAGGGCCTCAACGTCGGCGTAGTCAGCGGCACCATCGAGATCCCCGGCCTCGGCCTGGTCACCAACCTCGGCATGCTGGCGCGCGCGCTGGAGTCGGACGTCAACGCCAACATCCTGTCGACGCCCAACCTGGTGACGATGGACAACGAGGAAGCGAAGATCGTGATCGGCCAGAACGTGCCGTTCATCACCGGTTCGTACGCGCAGACCGGCACCACCACCACGGCGAGCCCGTTCCAGACGATCGAGCGCCAGGACGTCGGCCTCACGCTGAGGGTGCGGCCGCAGGTGTCGGAGGGCGGCTCGGTCAAGCTGCAGATCTACCAGGAGATTTCCAGCCTGCGCGAGAGCACCGGCGCCGCCTCCGACGTGATCACCGACAAGCGCTCGATCGATTCGACCGTGCTGGTCGACGACGGCCGCATCATCGTGCTCGGCGGCCTGATCCAGGACTCGATGCAGGACGGCCTGCAGAAGGTGCCGCTGCTCGGCGACATCCCGGTGCTGGGCCACCTTTTCAAGTACGAGAAGCGCAAGCGGGTGAAGACCAACCTGATGGTGTTCCTGCGCCCGCACGTGCTGCGCGACGCCGGCAGCGCCGACGTGCTGACCGGCGAGCGCTACGACTTCATCCGCGAGAAGCAGGCCGAGTACAAGATGCAGCCGCACTTCGCGCTGCCCGACATGCAGATGAAGCCGCTGCCCGATCTCGTCAATCCGCCGCTGCCGGCGAAGCCGGCCCCGGCACCGGCCCCCGCCGCGGACGACGCGCCGGCGCAGCCCGCGTCGTGACGACCGCGATGGATACGCCCGTCACCGCGGTTCCCGACCCGCAGCTCGCCGCGCTGCTGCCCTACGGCTTCGCGCGCACCCGCGGGGCGCTGGTCGCGCGGCGCGACGGCGAGGCGCTCGAGGTGTGGCTGCGCGAGGGCGCCGAGCCGGCGACGCTGGCCGAGGTGCGGCGCATCCTCAAGTGTCCGCTGCAGCCGCAGGTGGTCTCCGCCGAGGCGTTCGAGAAGGCGCTCGGCCAGGCCTACACGCGCGGCGACAACCAGGCCGCGACGCTGGTCGGCGACATGGAGCAGGGCATGGACCTGCAGCAGCTGGCGCAGGACATCCCCGAGGTCGCCGACCTGCTGGAATCCGAGGACGACGCGCCGATCATCCGCCTGATCAACGCGCTGCTGACCCAGGCGCTGCGCGAGAACGCCTCCGACATCCACATCGAGCCGTTCGAGACGCGCTCGGTGGTGCGCTTCCGCATGGACGGCGCGCTGCGCGACGTGATCGAGCCGAAGCGCGCGCTGCACGCGGCGATCGTCTCGCGCATCAAGGTGATGGCGCAGCTCGACATCGCCGAGAAGCGCCTGCCGCAGGACGGTCGCATCACGCTGCGGCTCGCCGGCCGCCCGGTCGACGTGCGGGTGTCGACGCTGCCGACCGGCCACGGCGAGCGCGTGGTGCTGCGCCTGCTCGACAAGCAGGCGGGGCGCCTCGAACTCGGCAAGCTCGGCATGGGCGACGGCGCGCTGACCCGGCTCGACGAGCTGATCCACCGCCCGCACGGCATCGTGCTCGTCACCGGCCCGACCGGCTCGGGCAAGACCACGACGCTCTACGCGGCGCTGTCGCGCCTCGACGCCAAGACGCTCAACATCATGACCGTCGAGGATCCGATCGAATACGACCTCGACGGCGTCGGCCAGACCCAGGCCAACGCGCGCATCGATCTCAGCTTCGCGCGCGCGCTGCGCGCGATCCTGCGGCAGGACCCCGACGTCATCATGATCGGCGAGATCCGCGACCTCGAGACCGCGCAGATCGCGGTGCAGGCCTCGCTCACCGGCCACCTGGTGCTCGCCACGCTGCATACCAACGACGCCGCGAGTTCGGTGACGCGCCTGATCGACATGGGCGTCGAGCCCTTCCTGCTGGCGTCGAGCCTCTTGGGCGTGCTCGGCCAGCGCCTGGTGCGCCGGCTGTGCCCGGTGTGCCGCCAGCCGCACGAGGCGAGCGACAAGGAGCTCGCCGCGCTCGGCGAGGCACCCGACGGGCCGCTGTTCAGCGCGGTCGGCTGCCCGAGCTGCAACTTCACCGGCTACCGCGGCCGCACCGGCATCTACGAGCTGCTCACCGTCGACGACGCGATGCGCCGCATGATCCACGACAGCGCGTCCGAGCAGGACCTGCGCGCCCACGCGGTCGCGCACGGCATGGTCAGCATGCGCCAGGACGGCATGCGCTGGGTGCGCGCCGGCGACACCGCGCTCGAGGAAGTGCTGCGCGTGACGCGCGAGAGCTGACCGCCGCATGGCAGCCTTCCGCTACGAAGCCTACGACGCCGCCGGCCGCCTGCAGAAGGGCGTGCAGGAGGCCGACACCGCGCGCCAGCTGCGCGCGAAGCTGCGCGAGCAGGGGCTGCTGGTCGCCTCGATCGAGGCGCTCACCGAGGCCGCGGTCAGCGGCGGCGGCGGCCGCTTCACCTGGCGGCGCCGCCTGTCCGGCGCGCAGCTTTCGCTGATCACGCGCCAGTTCGCCACGCTGCTGGCGGCCGGCCTGCCGGTCGAGGCGACGCTGAACGCGCTGATCGAGCAGGCCGACACCGACTACCAGCGCCACGTGCTCGCCGGCGTGCGCGGCGAGGTGCTGGCAGGCCACACGCTGGCGCGCGCGCTGCAGAAATATCCGCGCGTCTTCCCCGAGCTCTACATCACCCTGGTCGCCGCCGGCGAGCAGTCGGGGAAGCTCGGCGAGGTGATGGAGAGGCTCGCCGACTACACCGAATCGCACCAGGCGCTGCGGCAGAAGGTCGGCCTCGCCTTCGTCTACCCGGCGATCGTCACGCTGGTGGCGGGCGCGGTGGTGCTCGGCCTGCTGACCTACGTGGTGCCGCAGGTGGTGAGCGTGTTCGCCAACACCAACCAGACGCTGCCGTGGCTGACGCGCGCGCTGATCGGCCTGAGCGACTTCTTGCGCGCGAGCGGCTGGCTGTGGCTGATCGCGCTCGGGGTCGCCATCTGGGCGGCGCGCCGCGCGCTGCGCCGCCCCGGGCCGCGCCTGCGCTTCCACCGCTGGCTGCTGCGGCTGCCGCTGGTGGGGACGATGGTGCGCGGCGTCAACAGCGCGCAGCTGGCGAGCACGCTCGGCATCCTGGTCGGCAGCGGGGTGCCGCTGCTCGCCGCGCTGCAGGCCGGCGCCGGCGTGGTCGCCAACCTGCCGATGCGCGCGGCGGTCGAGGAAGCGGCGCGCCGCGTGCGCGAGGGCGGCAGCCTCAGCCGCGCGCTCGCCGCCGCGCGGCTGTTCCCGCCGATGCTGGTGCACATGATCGCCAGCGGCGAGGCGAGCGGGCGGCTGGTGCACATGCTCGAGCGCGCCGCCGAGCAGCAGGGGCGCGAGATCGAGAACCGCGTGATGGGGCTGACCAGCCTGCTCGAGCCGTTGCTGATCGTGGTGATGGGCGGCGTCGTGCTGGTGATCGTGCTGGCGATCCTGCTGCCGATCTTCGAGATGAACCAGCTGGTGCGCTGATGCATGGCGCCGCCGAAGCCGCCCTCGCGCTGGATGCAGGACCTCGGGCTGCGGTCCGGCTGGCGCTGGCTCGCCGACCGGCAATTCCTCCTGGCGCTGGCGGCCGGGGTCGCGTTCTGGGCCGCGCTCGCCTGGCTCGGCATGCAGCCGGCGCCGCTCGGGCTGGCCGCGCTTTTCTCTGTCGTCTTGCTGCAGCCGCTGGTCGAGGAACTGCTGTTCCGCGGCCTGCTGCAGGGCTGGCTCGGGGAGACGCCGTGGGGGCGGCGGCAGTTCGCCGGCGTCAGCCTGGCCAACCTCGCGGCCGCGCTCGCGTTCACCGCGCTGCACTTCGTCAACCATCCGCTGCTGTGGGCGGCCGGGGTGCTGGCGCCGGCACTGCTGTTCGGCTATTTCCGCGACCGCCACGCCAGCGTGCTGCCGGCGATCGCGCTGCACGTTTTTTACAATGCGGGCTACTTCCTGCTTCCGCTGCTCTGAACTGAACGAAAGGACCTTCGCATGACCCGACCCGGCAAGCTCTTCCAACGCGCCCGCGGCTTCACCCTGATCGAGATCATGGTGGTGGTCGCGATCCTCGGCATCCTCGCCGCACTGGTGGTGCCGAAGATCATGGGCCGCCCCGACGAGGCGCGCATCGTCGCCGCCAAGCAGGACATCGCCGCGATCAAGCAGGCGCTCAACCTCTACCGCCTCGACAACCTGCGCTACCCGACCACCGAGCAGGGCCTGCAGGCGCTGGTCGAGCGGCCCACCTCCGGGCCGATCCCGGCCAACTGGAAGGCCGGCGGCTACCTCGAGCGCCTGCCCAAGGATCCCTGGGGCGCGCCCTACCAGTACCTGAATCCCGGCGTGCGCGGCGAGATCGACATCTTCAGCCTGGGCGCCGACGGCGCGACCGGCGGCGAGGGCAACGACGCGGACATCGGTTCGTGGGAGCTGTAGCACAGCGCGGCTTCACCCTGATCGAAATCCTGGTGGTGCTCGTCATCATCGGGATCATGGTGGGCCTGGCGAGCGTGCGCCTGATGCCCGACGACCAGGGCACGCTGACCAACGAGGCGCGGCGCCTGGCGCTGCTGCTCGAACAGACGCGCGACCAGGCGGTGGTGTCGGGCGAGCCGATCGGCTTCTCGGTGGAAGACGGGCGCTACCGTTTCTGGACGCTCGATGCGGACAGCGAGTGGGTGCCGGCGAGCGGCGACGATCTGCTGCGCGAGCGCCCGCTCGCCGGCGGCGTGAAGCTGCTGGCGCTGCAGGTCAACCAGGCCATGCTCGGCGCCGGCGGCCGCCTGCTGTTCTTGCCGTCGGGCAGCAACGCGCCGTTCACCGCCGACCTCGCGCTCAACGCGGCGCACGCGCGCATCCGCGGCGACAGCCTCGGCCGCGTCAAGGTCGAGCTGCCGCAGGAGGCGGGCGAGTGAAGCGGGTTCGCGGCTTCACGCTGGTCGAGGTGCTGGTCGCGCTGGCGATCCTCGCGGTCGCGCTCGCCGCCGGCAGCCGCGCGTCGGCGATGATGGCCGACAGTTCGAGCGAACTCAGGGCGCGCCTGCTCGCGAGCTGGGTGGCGCAGAACCGCCTGGCCGAACTGCAGGCGCGCCGCGCATGGCCGGCCTCCGGCACGCGCGAGGGCGAGGTCGAGCAGGCGGGCATGCCGCTCGCGTGGCGCGAGACCGTCAGTACCACCCCCAACGCGGCGTTCCGCCGCATCGAGATCAGCGTCGGCCGGCCGGGCGAGACCCACCGGCTCGCGCAGCTCACCGGCTACCTGGCGCGCGCCGAGACCCGATGAGACAGCGCGGCTTCACCCTCATCGAAATGCTGGTGGCGCTGACCATCTTCGCGCTGATGTCGGTGCTCGCCTACCGCGGGCTCGACGCGGTGCTCGGGACGCGCGAACACCTCACCGAGGACAACCGCCGCTGGCGCGACATCTCGCTGACGCTGGCGCAGCTCGAACGCGATCTCGGCATGGCGGTGAACCGCCCGGTGCGCGACGCCGGCGGCCTCGAGCAGCCGGCGCTCGTCGGCGACCCCAGCGCGATCGGCGCGAACGCCGCGCAGCTCTCCCTCTCGCGCATGGGGCAGGCGTGGCAGACCGGCGTGCCGGCCGACGTGCAGCGCCACGGCTACCGCCTCGCCAGCGGCACCCTCGAGCAGCTGGTGTGGCCGGTGCTCGACCAGGCGCCGCATTCCGTTCCCGAGGTGCACGCGCTGCTCGACGGCGTGCGCCGCTTCGAATTGCGCTATCTCGACGACACCGGCAACTGGCAGCCGCGCTGGCCGCTGCCCGGCGTCGCGGCGACGCTGCCCGCGGCGGTCGAGGTGGTGCTCGAGCTCGAGCCGGGCGGCCGCATCACCCGGGTGTTCGCGCTGCCATGAGGCGCCAGCGCGGCATCGCCGTCATCACCGCCATCCTGGTCGTCGCGCTGGTGGCGAGCGCGGCGTCGTTCATGGCGTGGCAGCAGCAGTTGTGGGTGCGCCAGGTCGAGAACCTCAACGCGCAGGCGCAGAGCCGCGCGGTGGTGCTGGCCGCGCTGCAGTGGGCGCGCTCGGCGCTGGCGCAGGATGCGCGCGACAACCAGGTCGATCATCTCGGCGAGGGCTGGGCGCAGCCGCTGACGCCGCTGCCGGTCGAGGGTGGTGAACTCGCGGGCAGCGTCGTCGACCAGCAGGGGCTGTTCAACCTCAACAGCCTGGTGCGCGACGGCAAGACCAGCGCGACCGACGTGGCGGTGTTCCGCCGCCTGCTCGAGCTGCTGCAGCTTCCGCCCGACCTCGCCAACGCCGTGGTCGACTGGGTCGACCCGGACGGCGAGGTGAGCTACCCGGGCGGCGCCGAGGACATGGACTACCTCGGGCTCGAGCCGCCTTACCGCGCCGGCAACCGGGTGCTGACGACGGTCGACGGGCTGGCGCGGGTGAAGGGCTTCGACGCCGAGACGCTCGAGCGCCTGCGTCCCTTCGTCACCGCGCTGCCGACCGCGACGCCGGTCAACGTCAACACCGCGCCGCCGGAAGTGCTGGCGGCGGCGGTCGACGGGCTGGCGCTCGACCAGGCGCGCACGCTGGTCGACGGCCGCCGCGGCAAGCATTTCAAGGACATCGCCGATTTCCGTGCGCGCCTGCCGCAGAGCGACGCGCCGGTCAACGACGCGGTGCTCGCCGTCGCCAGCCGCTATTTCCTGGTGGCGGGGCACGCCCGCTTCGGCCGCGCCCGCGTCGGCTACGCGGCGCTGCTCGAGCGCGACGCGACCGCCTGGCCGAAGCTGGTGTGGCAAAAGAATATCTGATCCAATCGAAGCGACCATGAGCCTGCTGCGTATCCATCTCCCCCCTTCCTGGCCCGAGGCCGAGGCCGACGCCGCGCTTCCGTGGTGCCGCATCGGCGCGCGCGGCGAGGCGCTCGACGCCGGTGCCGCCGCGGTCGCCGCGCTGCCGCGCGCCGACGCCTGCGAACTCGTGATCCCCGCCGAGCTGGTGCTGCTGACCCGCGCGCGCCTGCCGCGCGGCAGCAAGCAGAAGCTGCTGCAGTTGCTGCCGTTCGCGATCGAGGACAAGCTCGGCGCCGAGCCCGACGCGGTGCACGTCGCCGGCGGCCCGACGCTCGGCGACGGCCAGACCGCGCTGGCGGCGATCGACAAGCACTGGCTCGCGCGCGCGCTCGCCCGCCTCGTCGAGGCCGGCCTGCGCCCGCGCAGCGCGTGGCCCGAAACGCTGCTGCCGCCGCTGCCGGCCGACGGCTGGACCGCGGTGTGGAGCGGCCGCGGCGGCTTCCTGCGCAGCGGCGCGGCGGCGGGCATGAGCCTCGAGGGCGGGAGCGGCACCGAGCCGCCGGTCGCGCTCGCGCTTTCGGTGGCCGAGGCGCGCACCGCCGGCACGCTGCCCGGCCGGCTGGTGCTGCGCCTGGCGGAGCACGCAGCGCCGCCCGACGTCGAGGTCTGGGGCCGCGCACTCGGCATCGCGGTCGAGCTCGGCGAGCCGTGGGCGCCGTTCGAAACGCCCGAGGTCGCGAGCGGCGGCATCGACCTGCTGCAGGGCGCGTTCGCGCCGGCGAGCCCGGCGCGCAAGTGGTGGCCGGCGCTGCGCCTGCCGGCGATCCTCGCCGGCCTGCTGCTCGCGCTGCACGTCGGCGGGACCGCCGCCGAGTGGATGCTGCTCAAGCGCGAGAAGCAGGCGCTGCAGGCGACGATGGAGCAGCGCTTCCGCGAGGCCTTCCCCGACGCCCGCGTGGTCGTCGACGCGCCGCTGCAGATGCAGCGCAACCTGGCCGAGCTGCGGGGCGCGGCAGGGCAGGCGACGCCGCTCGACTTCGTGCCGCTGCTGTCGAAAGCCGCAGCGGCGCTCGACGCCGACGCCCGCGGCCGCCTGCGCACCGTCGAGTACGCGAACGGCCGCCTGAGCCTCGGGCTCGATCTGGCCGACCGCGCCGCTGCCGACGCGCTGCTGAGCCGCCTCTCCGCCGCCGGCCTCGCCTGCGAGCTGGAGGAGACCGCGCCGCTCGCGCGCATCGTCATCACCGGGAGCGCCGCATGAAAAAACAGCTGATCCAGTTCTGGCGTTCGCGCGCGCCGCGCGAGCGCGTCGTCCTCGCCGGCGGCACCGCGCTGCTGGTCGTCGCGCTCGGCTACGCCTACGGCTGGCTGCCGATGCAGCGCGACGCCGCGCAATTGCGCAAGACGCTGCCGCAGCTGCGCGCCGAGGCGCAGCAGATGGCGCTCGACGCCGAGGAGGCCAAGCGCCTCCGGGGCCGCCCCGCGCTCGCCCGCGACGGCGGCAGCCTCGCCGCCGTCATCGAGGAACGCGCCACCGCCGCCGGCCTGCGCGATGCGTTCGACTCGATCGCGCCGCAGGACGCGGGCCGCGTGCGCGTGGTGCTGCCGGCGGTCGGCTTCGACGCCTGGCTCGGCTGGCTCGGCGAGCTGCAGGCGAGCCACGGCGTTCGCGTCGAGTCGACGCGCGTCGTCGCGGGCGAGGCGGCGGGTGTGGTCGCGGTCGAGGCCGTGCTGGCGGGCGGCTGATGGAGGGAGCGAAGGCGTTTCGGCTGCGCTGGCCGCACTATGTGCTCGCCGCGCTCGTCTACCTGCTGCTGCTGCTGGCGTGGGCGCCCGCGAGCCTTCTCGGCTGGGCGCTGCCGCGTGTCACCCAGCAGGCGGTGACGCTCGGCGAGCCGCAGGGCACCGTGTGGCACGGCAGCGCGGCGGACCTGCAGGTGCAGGGGGCGGGCCGGATGCAGCAGCTCGGCCGCGTCGAGTGGCGGCTGCGGCCGCTCGACCTGTTCGCCGGCCGGCTCGGCTTCCGGCTCGGGCTGTCGGGCGCCGGCATCGACGCCGGCGCCATCCTGCGCGCCGGCATGCAGGGAACCGAGCTGCGCGAGGTCCGCGCCGAGCTGCCGGCGACGCGCCTGGGCGAGTTCTCGCCCGACTTCGCGCTGTGGCAGCCCCGCGGCCGGCTCGCGCTCGAAGCCGAACGCCTGGCGCTCGCGAACCAGGGCGCCGAAGGCAAGGCGACGCTGCACTGGCGTGACGCGGCCTCCGGGCGCGTCAGCCAGCCGCTCGGCAGCTACCGCGCCGACCTCGAAGGCACCGACCAGGGGGTCGCGATCAAGCTGTCGACCGAGAGCGGCGCGCTCGTGCTGCAGGGCTCCGGCGTGTGGAATGCGAAGGCGGGGCTGAACTTCTTCGGCCTGGCGCGCCCGACGCCGGCCAGCCGCGGCGAGCTCGAGGGCCTGCTGAGCCTGATGGGCCCGGCGCAGGCCGACGGCAGCCGGGCGATCCGCATCGGGCGCTGAGCCGTCATCGCGCACGCGTTGGCCTCGCAAAAGGAAAGCCAGTTCGCGACCTCGCCGCCGCAAATATTTTTCGCGGTTCGCCGTTGCGATTGATATTTGTCAATTGATCCGTCAAGGCTCCCCTGTAAAGTTAAATCGTCGTTAAGACGTTTTCCACAAACGAGGGGTATCCATGAAATTCAAGCGCAAGTACCTGGCAGTACTGGTGGGCATGGCGGTGGCCGGTGCGGCCTACGCGGCGATCCAGATCACGCTCAAGAACGAAATCACGCTCAGCGACGGCGGCAACGGCCACAAGCCGAAGATCCAGCGCGCCAACGACGGCACCTTGGTCGTCGTTTATGGCGATTCGGAGCCCGGTTTCGGCGACGTCTACGACACCAAGGCTCAGGTCGAGCGCCCGGCGCGCGACATCTACTCGCGCTGGTGCAAGCCCGATGCCACCGCCGTGCCTGCTGTCACCTGCGACAACGAAAACGAGTGGTCCGCTCCGGTCAACGTGTCGCAGTCCGCTGCCAAGTCCAGTATTGCCACGGCGTGGAAGGCCAATGGTGCCGGGGGGCTGATCGCTTACCCCGGCAACACCGACAAGCCCAACATCAAGACCAGCGGCGATGTCATGGTGCTGACCTGGATCGGCGCCTACTGCCCGGATGACGATCTTCGCGACGGCGTTGCGCGTCCGGACAACTTCCAGAACCCGAACCAGCGCGCGATCCGCTACATCGAGCGCGAAAGCCGCGTCATCCCGTTCCACTGCACCTGGACGGCTTACAGCACAGACTTTGGCCAGAGCTGGAGCAATCCGATCCAGCTCAGCAACGGCGAGCGCGACGCCAAGCAGGATTCGAGCAGCGGCACCTTTGCCGCGCCGAATGCGCGGATCAATATTTCGTGGCAGGAAGACCCCGAAGGCCTGCAGCTCGGCGAAGCCGATGGCCCTGGCGACGGTGCATCGGGCGCCAACGTCACCGGCGGCACCGACGTCTGGTATACGCATTTGACGATCAATGCCACGGATGGAACCAATACGCTCGCCGCGTCACCGTTGACCGACGGCACCGCGCGCGCGCTCGGCTACCGCGTCAGCGACAACTGGGAACTCGAGCAGAAGTTCGGCCTGCCGGGGCAGATCACCAACGTGTTCGACGCCAACGGGGATCCGGTCGATGGTTCCACGGTCGAGAAGGGCAACGCCGGCGCGGCGCGCCCGAACATCGGCATGGTCGGAACGACCGCCGTGCTCGCCTGGGAAGAGACCAAGGGCGCCGAAGGCCTGGACGACGGCAAGTTCATTCGCTACCAGTCCTTCCCGTACAACACGCCGCCCAGCACGCTCGCTGCCAAGGCAGGCTGCATCATCAGCAATCCGGAAAGAAATGCCCGCCGGGTGCGTTTCCTGACCCAAAGCGCTGCGGATGCAACCGGTGTGACCGCTGCAGTGCCCGGCCGCAGCGGCGTCAACATTGCGATCTTCTGGAAGGAAGGCGAAGCCGACAAGGGCGGGCCATCCGACATCGTGGTGCGGCGTGGCATGGTCGATCCGGCCGTGACCACCAGCACGCAGACCGGACTGGCCACCGGCCGGATGGTGCCGGCCGTCGATGCAGGATGTGCAACGTCGGCGTATGCAACGGCGATCCTTCTCAACAATGCGCAGGCCGAGAACATCAGCAGCAACGCGCCGACCGCTACGACGGCGAACCTGACGGACGACACCGAAGACAACTACGTCGAGAACGCCCTGGCCCATCGCGGTGTGCTGCGCGGGAACGAGTTGTGGATCGGCTACAACTACACCAACGACCTGGTGAAGATGTGGGCGCAGATCGACAACTACAACTTCTGGCTGCGCAAGTTCACCTACGATCCCACCAGCGGCGGCAGCTGGGCGAATCCGAAGAACGTGACGAACATCGCCGACAAGCGCATCAACGTGCGCGAGCCGCGCATCTTCGGCACGCCGGCCAGCAACACGGCCGCGGGCTTCTGCGACGGCACGCCGACGCAGGACGCCACCTTCTGCCAGAACCGCAACGTCGTCTACCTGATGTGGGGTACCCAGGAGAACGTGTCGCCGTTCGACCTGGATGGCGGTGACGACCTTGGCGTCTACGCCACGGTGAGCCTGGATGGCGGCAATACCTTCGCCGCCCCGATCCGCTACTCGGAGGAGATGGGCAGCCTGTTCGACGACGACGAGTCGGCGTTCGAGACGCAGCCAGTGACCCGTCCGGACGGCACGCGCTTCTATGGCGTGTTCAACACCGAGAATGCGATTGCCAAAACATCCGCAGCGAACTACCGCAGCGGTGATGTCGCCGAAGTGGCCGATCCCGTTACCCCGCCGGCTACCGGCGGTGGCGGCGGCGGGTGCGCCATCGCTTCCGGTGACAAGCCGTTCGACCCGGTCCTGCCCGCGCTCGCCGCGCTCGGCCTGATCGGTCTTGGCCTGCGTCGCATGCGCCGCAACTGATCGCGTTTCCCCGGCCTCTGCGGCCGGAAGCGTGAAGGCGCCGCCTGGCAACAGGCGGCGCTTTTTTTCGCCTTGCCCCAGGCGATTCAGGGGGAATCGCACCTGCCTGATTCCCCCTGCCTCTGCGGCCCCGACGCACGGGCAGCGCCCGGCGCAATGTCAGCGCGCTGTGCGCCGGAAAATTTTTCTGAAATCCGGCCCGCGATTGACGTTTGTCAATTGAGGTGCGCGGCTTTTCGGCGAAACTTGGCGCCTTCACCAGGCAGGTTTCGGGAACGTGAGCGGCGACGACATCCAGGCGCGGTCAAGCGGGCGGTGCAGCCGGCGATTCGCCGGGGCGCAGGCTTTTTCCCGGCGCCCGGAATGCGGAAGGGCCGCACACCCTCGCAGGTGTGCGGCCCTTCGGTTTCGAAGTGGCAGTGCGTTACGGCTGGACGCCGTTCTGCTGCTGGATCTGCTGCTGCGTCCGGGTCTGCGTCGGGCCGTTGCCGGAACCGTCCTGCAGGCGCAGGCGCTCACGCTCGCGCTCACGTTCGCGTTCCTTTGCGGCGTCGCCGTTCTGCTGGCCCTGGCCTTGTCCCTGACCATAGCCCTGCTGGCCCTGCTTCATCGAGCCCTGGCCCATGGAACTGCTTCCGCCGCCCATGCCACCCCCCATGCCGCCACCGCCGCCGCCGCCGCCACCCTTGGCCAGTGCGACACCGCTGCCCAGCGCAGCCACCAGAACCGAAATCACCAGCATCTTCTTCTGCATATCTCTTCCTTTCATGTGGACGAAAACTCGGACTACGCTTTGCATTCTAGGGAAGGCGTCCCCGGAATGTGTTTCACGGCCGCCTCAGAGTGTGACGGCGTGTGACAAATATTCGAGGACAACAGCGTCCGCATATCGGTTGCTTGGCTAGAATTGAAATGCAGTCGGGACACGGCCGGGAAGCCGTTGAAAGACAAAAGAAAAGCACAGGGAGAGAGGGAAACGATGCGCAACGGGAAGAAGCTGAAATGGGCCGACAGGCTGCGCAGGCATTCGCCGTGGCTGCTGCTCGGCGTGGGGCTGGGCGCGGGAGCGCTGGCGGTGGTCGCGTTCGAGCAGACGATGCACTACACGAGCCAGGATGCGTTCTGCATGACCTGCCATCGCGACAACGCGGGCAAGGAATGGATGCAGTCGGTGCATTACAGGAATCCGCAGGGCGTCGTCGTGAGCTGCGCGTCGTGCCACATCCCGCACGAGTTCGTGCCGAAGCTGGTCGTCAAGGTCGGCGCGATCTCGGATCTGGTCGGCTTCCTGCAGGGCAGGATCGACACGCCCGAGAAATACGAGGCGCTGCGGCCGCAGATGGCCGAGCACGAATGGGCGCGGCTGAAGGCGAACGGCGCACAGGAGTGCCGCAACTGCCACCGGGTCGAGGCGATGGACAATCCGGACATGCCTTTCGTCAGGGACGAGCACGTGGCGGCGGCGAAGGCGGGGCAGGTCTGCACGGACTGCCACCAGGGCGTCGCGCATACGCCGCCCGAGGCGGCCGCCGTCGCGCAGCAGGCGCAGGATTGAACGCGCGCAGCGGGTTTTTGATTCGAGTCATCTTTTTTTGAGCGGGGGCGTCATGCAAGGGTTTTTCAAACAGGTTCTCGTCGTGGCCGCACTCGCGCTGGCGTCCGCCGGCGCGCAGGCGAATCCGGCGCTGGCGAAGAAGAAGGGCTGCGCGAGCTGCCACGGCGGCGTGGCGGGGGTGAAGGTCCGGCCGGCGGTGGCGGGCATGCCCAAGGCGCCTTCCTTCTACGAGCTGTACGCGCGGTTCGGCGGGGAGGCGGACGGCGAGGCGAAGATGACCGCGGCGCTGCAGGCGAGCGCGAAGCATCCGAAGGTCGCGCTGAACGACACCGAGCGCGCGGCGCTGATGAAGTTCTACGCGAGCACCGAGCCGGTCGACGCGTCGGGCAAGCGGCTGGCGCAGGCGAGCGAAGCCGCCCCGGCCAGGTGAGCGGCTGAGCCGGGGGATCGCCGGGCCGCCCGCCGGCTGGCGGGGCTGTCGAGAGGCCGTGCATTCAATGGGGGAGAACGAGCAATGACAAGAAGAACGGAATCGAGGTCGGGCACGGGGCGGCTGGCGGCGTGGCTGCTGGCCGGTGCGGCAGGCCTGCTGCACGCGGCGGCCTTCGCCAGCACCGCCGACCACAGCCAGTTCAAGCAGCTGCAGCAGACGTTCGGGTCGGGGCCGGCGGTGACGACCGTCTGCCTGGAATGCCATGCCAGGGCAGCGGACGAGGTGATGGCGTCGAAGCACTGGACGTGGTCGTTTCCCGACCCGCATTCCGGCAAGCAGCTCGGCAAGCAGAACGTGCTGACCTCGTTCTCGCTCGGGATCCAGAGCAACAACCCGACCTGCAACGCGTGCCACATCGGCTACGGCTGGAAGGACAACAGCTTCGACTTCACCGCCAAGGAAAACGTCGACTGCCTGGTGTGCCACGACACCACCGGCGCGTACCGCAAGGGAACCGGCATGGCGGGGCATCCGCCGGTGGCCGGGATGGCGCTGCCGGAGGGGACCAAGCCGGTCGACCTCGCGGACGTCGCGCAGAACGTCGGCAAGACCAGCCGCGACACCTGCGGCACCTGCCATTTCCACGGCGGCGGCGGCGACGGGGTGAAGCACGGCGACCTCGACACGTCGCTCACGGCGCCCGACAAGGAAGTCGACGTCCACATGGACGCGCTCGGGCTGGATTTCGCCTGCACCGAATGCCACAAGACGACCGACCACCAGGTCGCCGGCAGCCGCTACGCGCTCACCGCCAAGGACCCGCACGGCGCGCTGATGCGCGGCAAGGACGACGGCCGCAACCCCGCGACCTGCCAGGCCTGCCACGGCAACACGCCGCACAAGGCGGCGCGGCTCGACCGCCACGCCGACAAGCTGGCGTGCCAGACCTGCCACATTCCCGAATACGCCCGCGGCGGCATCGCGACCAAGCTGACCTGGGACTGGTCGGCGGCCGGCCGGAGGGACAGCCACGGCCAGCCGCTGCTCACCCGCGACGACCACGGCCGCATCGTCTACGACGCGAAGAAGGGTGCCTTCAGCTACGGCGAAGACGTCGTGCCCGACTATTTCTGGTTCAACGGCAAGGTCGAGCACCTGACGGTGTCGGACAGGATCGACCCGGCGAAGCCGGTTCCGCTCAACCGCTTCGAGGGCTCGGCGGACGACGGCGAGTCGCGCATCTGGCCGTTCAAGGTGATGCGCGCAGTCCAGCCGTACGACCGCGTCCACCTGACCATGCTGAAGGCGCACACTACCGGCAACGACGAGGATTCGTACGGCAGGGACTTCGACTGGCACCGCGCGATCGCACGCGGCATGAAGGATGCGGGCAAGCCGTTCTCCGGCGAGTTCGGCTTCGTCGAGACCGAGATGTCGTGGCCGATCACCCACATGGTCGCGCCCAAGGAGCAGGCGCTGTCGTGCGTGGCGTGCCACGGCGCGCAAAGCCGCCTCGCCGGCGTGCCGGGCATCCATGTGCCCGGGCACCACGGCCACGGCTGGCTCGACAAACTGGGGTGGTGGCTCGCCGGGCTCACCCTGCTGGGGGTGGTCGCGCACGGCGCGGGCCGCGCCTTCGCCCATCGCAAAGGAGTGCGCAAATGAGTGAACGCGTCTACGTCTTCCCGCTGTTCGAGCGCTTCTGGCACTGGGCGCAGGCGATCCTGATCATGCTGCTGCTCGTCACCGGCTTCGAGGTGCACGGCACCTATCGCCTGCTGGGCTTCGAGCGCGCGGTCGACACCCATACGGTCGTCGCCTGGACGCTGGTCGGGCTGTGGGTGTTCGCGATCTTCTGGCACTTCACCACCGGCGAGTGGAAGCAGTACATCCCGACGCTCACGAAGGTCGACGCGATGATCCGCTACTACGTCTGGGGCATCTTCACCGACGCGCCGCACCCGTTCCGCCTCACCCGCCTGCAGAAGCACAACCCGCTGCAGCGCCTCGCCTACCTCGGGGTGATGACCTTCATCGGGCCGCTCCTGTGGGTGACCGGCTGGCTCTATCTGTTCTACGCGTCGTGGCCGGCGTGGGGGCTGGAGCGCTACCTGTCGCTCGAGTGGGTGTCGTTCTTCCACACCGCGGGCGCGTTCATGATGCTGTTGTTCCTGATCGCCCACCTCTACCTGATCACCACCGGCCACACCGTGTTCAGCCATCTCAAGGCGATGTTCACCGGCTGGGAAGAAACCGACTGACCGGGCCGACGACGCCCCAACGCAAAGGAGAACCATGATGAAAAGCCGCACCCCCCTGATGACCGGCGCGCTGCTGGGCCTGCTCGCCGTGCCGTTCGCGGTCCCCGTCCATGCCGCGGACGCCGACTGGAAGCGCGGACGCGTCTACTACCGCTTCGTCTGCACCGACTGCCACAAGCAGCAGCCGGGCGGCGAGATCTCCCCGACCTCGCGCACGATGGCCGAGTGGAAGGCCTACTTCGCGGCGGGCAAGCACGAGAAGGGCAAGAACAGCCTGAGGCACTTCGTCAGCAAGTCCTACCGCGAGAGCATCAAGGGCAAGAACCAGGCGGCCGCCAAGTTCATCGACGTGCCCGAGGAAGAACTGTGGAAGGACGTGCAGGCGTTCGCGATCCGCGGCGCGAAGGACGGCGACGCGCCGGCCAAGTGCAACTGAGCCGCGCCGACGCCTGATAAGAGCCGGGTGACGCGATGAAGCCGTTCGACGCCGCAGGCCTCAGGGCCGACTACGAGGCCGCGCTGGTCGAACCGTGGTCGCCCTATTTCGGCGCCGCGGCGCTGCTGCTCGCCGTGCTCGCGCTGATGCTGTCGGGCGAGTTCTGGGGCGTGTTCGGCGGCATCAAGCTGTGGGGCGACTGGTTCAACCACCTGATCGGCCTCGACGGCCCGCTCGGCATCGCCGCGCCCGATTCGCCGCTCATGCACCGGCTGTCGCTGATGAACATCGCGCTCATCCTCGGCGCCTTCACCGCCGCGCTGCTGTCGCGCCAGTTCCGCTTCAGCCGCCCGCCGGCGCTCGAGTTCGTGTGGGGCGCGGCGGGCGGCAGCCTGATGGGCATCGGCGCGGTGCTCGCCGGCGGCTGTACCGTCGGCGCCTTCCTGGTGCCGACGCTGCACGCCTCGCCGTCGGGCTTCGTGATGCTCGTCGGCCTGATGGTCGGCGCGGTGATCGGGCTCAAGCTCCTGATGTGGACGCTCGAGCACGTCACCTGGGGAACGCGGGCGCCGCTGCCGAAGCCGGTGCCGCCCGCCGCGCTGCGCGCCTACCCGTGGATCGCGCTCGCGGTCGTCGCCGGCATCGTCTGGTGGGCGACCGCCTGGTTCGGCTCGGCGGACGACAGGCTGGCGGCGCGCGCGATCATCGTGCTGGCGGGTTTCGCGATCGGCTTCGTCATGCACCGCTCGCGCTTCTGCGTCGCCCGCGCGGTGCGCGAGCCCTTCATGACCGCCGAGGGCGACATGACCAAGGCGGTGATCCTCATGCTCGCGGCGGGAATCCCGCTCGCCTCGCTGGTGTTCCAGGCCGAGCTGCTCGACCCCTACCTCGGCATCCCGCCGCGCTTCTGGCTCGGCTCGCTCGCCGGCGGCGTGGTGTTCGGCGTCGGCATGGTGTTCGCCGGCGGCTGCGGCACCGGCTCGCTGTGGCGGGTCGGCGAGGGCCACCTCAAGCTGTGGGTGGCGGTGTTCTGCTTCGCCTGGGTCGGCTCGGTCGCCGGCGCGCTGTTCGGCCGCGCCGGCTGGACCGTCTCGGAAATGAACCTCGACATGCTCGAGGAGAGCCCGCTCGGCATCCAGACCTTCTTCCCGGCCCTGCTCGACGGCTGGGGCTGGACCTATCTCGCGTGCGGCGCCGGCTTGCTGCTCTGGTATCTGCTGGTGCGTTACAACGAATCGACGGAGCAATTCACCGTCGTCTGACAAAAGGAGACATCGAAATGAAAACGAAACTGCATGCCCTGGCCTGTGCGCTTGCCCTCTCACTGCCGGTCGCGCTGCCGGTCACGGTCTGGACGGCGCCGGCGCACGCCGAGCAGCTCAAGCCGAAGGAGGGCTGGTATCCCAAGCTGGTCGACGCCGAGTTCGTCAAGCAGTACGTCGGCATTCCGCCGAAGCCCGGCGTCATGATCATCGATTCGCGCCCCGCCGCGCGCCAGTACGATCCCGGCCACATCCCCGGCGCGGTCAGCATTCCCGACAGCAAGTTCGACCAGCTGGCCGCCAGCCTGCCCGCGGACAAGGGCACGCTGCTGATCTTCTACTGCGGCGGACTGGAGTGCATGCTGAGCCACAACTCGGCGTTCAAGGCCGAGAAGCTCGGCTACACCAACATCCGCGTCTACGCCGAAGGCTCGCCCGACTGGGCCGCCAGGGGCATGGGGATGTCGGTCTCGGGCGCCTACATCAGGAAGCTGATCGACGAGAAGGCGAACTTCATGCTGATCGACGCGCGGCCCAAGCGCGTGTTCGACAAGGGCGCCATCCCCGGCGCGGTCAACATTTCCGACAGCGAATTCGACAAGCACGTCGACAAGCTGCCGGCCGACAAGGCCACGCCGCTGATCTACTACTGCGGCGGCCTCGAGTGCGTGCTCAGCGACAACTCCGCGGCGAAGGCCCGCGCGCTCGGCTACAGCGACGTCAGGACCTACGTCGAGGGCTACCCGGAATGGGTCAAGCTGTACGGCGCGGCGGCGCCCGCAGCGACCGGCGGCGCCGAGGCGTCGGCCAAGCCGGCGGCGGCGATCGAGCCTGGCAAGGAGAAGGGCACGATCTCGGTGGCGTCGTTCGAGCGCATCATGAAGGAGAACCCGGACTCGCTGCTGCTCGTCGACGTGCGCGACGCCAAGGAGTTCAGGAACGGCGCGATCAAGGGCGCGGTCAATATCCCGATCGGCGACCTCGAGAAGCAGATCGCCACGCTGCCGAAGGACAAGCCCATCGTCTTCCTCTGCGGCACCGGCGCCCGCGCGGGCGAGGCCTACGACGCCGCGGCCCTGCTGCGCAGCGAACTCACGACCTACTTCATCGATGCGCAGATGAAGTTCAACCCGGACGGCACCTATACGATCAAGGAACACGGCAAGTAAGTCCGCGCCGCCCGGCGAGAACGCCGCCGACAAAAGCCCGCACGGAGTGCGGGCTTTTTTTGTGCGCCGTGGCCGGTCGAGACGAAAAGGGGCGTGCGACGTAATGGGCCTGTAAAGGTCGGCGGGCAGAATGCGCCGGCGTGCGAGGCGAGGGAGGACCCGCCTCGGCCACCCTGATCAACACAATCTCAAAGGGCCTGTTCATGAACGACCGCACCAAACCCACGAAGATCGATCCCGACGACATCGGGCACAACGAATCCGCCAACCCCAGCTTCGACAGCATCCTCGCCGCCCGCCTGAGCCGCCGCAGCTTCATGCTCGGCAGCGTCGGCACCGGCGCCATGGCCGTCTTCGGCGGCGTCTCGCTCGCCACACTCGCCGGCTGCGACAGCGACAGCAACACCCCGCCCGCCGGTCTGGCAAGCAACGAAACGCTGCTCGGCTTCACCGCCGTGTCGAAGAGCCTCGCCGACGCCGTCGTCATTCCCGACGGCTACAGCTACTCCGTGCTGTGCGCGCTCGGCGACCCGCTGCGCGCCGGCACCGGCCCCTACGGCAACGTCGGCCTCGACGACGACTACGAGAACCGCTTCGGCGACCACCACGACGGCATGGAGTACTTCGGCCTCTCGGCCGCCGGCACGCCCGATCCCGCGAGCAGCGAGCGCGCGCTGATCGGCATGAACCACGAGGCGACGACCGACGAGAAGCTATCCTCGTTCTTTCTGTTCGCCAATGGCGGCACCAGCTCGCTGCCGCGTCCCGCCGCTGAGGTCGACAAGGAAATGGCGATCCACGGCATCTCGGTGTTCGAGATCAAGAAGAACGCCGGCACGTTCGCCTACGTGCAGGATTCGGCGTTCAACTTCCGCATCCACCAGAACACGCCGGTGGAGATCCACGGCCCTGCAGCTGGCGACGACCTGATGGTCACCAAATACTCGAACGCCGGTACGATGACCCGCGGTACGCTGAACAACTGCGGCACCGGCAAGACCCCGTGGGGCACGCTGGTGTCGGGCGAGGAGAACTGGGCCGGCTACTTCACCCGTCAAGTGGGTGACGATGCCGCACGCACCGCCGCCGGCTACGCCAAGAGCGTGACTTCGCTGAACCGCTACGGTCGCGCCGAGGGCAAGGCCAGCCGCCACGGCTGGGAGACCGGCGGGGCGGAAGACAAGTACCGCCGCTGGGAGATCAGCCTGGCCGGCGCCTCGGCCGACGGCAGCGACGACTACCGCAACGAGCTCAACACCTTCGGCTACATCGTCGAGATCGACCCCTACGACAAGTCGCAGGCCGCCCGCAAGCGCACCGCGCTCGGCCGCTTCGCGCACGAGGCCGCGGCCTTCTCGATTCCGGTCGAAGGCAAGCCGCTGGCGGTCTACCAGGGCGACGATTCGCGCGGCGAATACGTCTACAAGTTCGTCTCGGCCAAGGCCTGGGTCGCCGGCGATGCCAGTCGCGCCGACCGTCTGGCCGTGGGCAACGAGTACCTCGACGCCGGCACGCTCTACGTCGCGAAATTCAACGCCGACGGCAGCGGCGAGTGGATCGAGCTGTCGATCGACAACCCCGCGATCAAGAACTACGCAGGCTATCCCTTCGCCGATCAGGCCGACGTCTGCGTGAATTCGCGCCTGGCGGCCGACGCCGTCGGCGCGACCAAGATGGACCGCCCCGAATGGAGCGCGGTCAACCCCGCCAACGGCGAGGTCTACATCGCGCTGACCAACAACAGCAACCGCACCGTCGCGACCGCTGATGCCGCCAACCCGCGCTACTACAGCGACGTCTATGGCACGTCCACGGTCAAGACCGGCAACGTCAACGGCCACATCATCCGTCTGCGCGAGGGCGCCGGCGAGGCCGCGTCGACCAGCTTCAGCTGGGACGTGTACCTGTTCGGCGCCGAGTCGGGTGCCGGCTCCGCGATCAACCTGTCCGGCCTCACCACCGACCAGGACTTCTCGAGCCCGGACGGCCTGGTCTTCACGCCTTCGACCGGCATCTGCTGGATCCAGACCGACGACGGCGCCTACACCGACGTCACCAACTGCATGATGGTCGCGGCGCTGCCGGGGCAGGTCGGCGACGGCGACACGGTGACGGTGTCCGGGACCGGCGTAACCACCTACCGCGGCAAGCTGCCGACCGCGGACACGCTCAAGCGCTTCCTGGTGGGCGTGCCCGGCTGCGAGATCACCGGCCTCTGCGAGTCGCCGGACGGCCGCGCGCTGTTCGTCAACATCCAGCACCCGGGCGAAGCCACCGCCCAGGCCGACATCGCAGACCCGACCAAGTACCAGAGCCACTGGCCGGGCAACATCGGCTACGGCGCGGGCGGTAACTTGGCGCGCCCGCGTTCTGCCACCATCGTCATCACCAAGAACGACGGCGGCCGCATCGGTTCCTGATCGGTCCTGCGTCACGCGAACCGGCCCTGCGGGGCCGGTTCTTTTTTTTCGCCGTCGGCAGGCGATTCAGCTGAGTCCGTGGCGCCTGAGCTTGCGGTAGAGCGTGCGCTCGGTGACGCCGAGCGCGGCGGCGACGCGGCCGCGGTGGCCGCCGTGCAGGTCGAGCAGGGCGCGGATGTGGGTGCGCTCGACCTCGGGCAGCGCCTGCGTGCCGGGCGGCGCCATCGCCGCCGCGGCGGGCAGCCCGAGGTCGGCGGCGCGGATCAGGCCGTCGCGGCAGGTCAGCACCGCGCGCTGCAGGACGTTGCGCAGCTCGCGCACGTTGCCGGGGAAGTCGTAGGCGCCGAGCGCGGCGAGCGCGCAGGCGTCGAGCCGGCACGGCCGCTCGCCTGCCAGGCGCTTGAGCAGGAAGGCGGCCAGCGCAGGCAGGTCCTCGCGCCGCTCGCGCAGCGCGGGCAGGGTGACGTCGATGCCGGCGACCCGGTAGTAGAGGTCGAGGCGGAAGCGCCTGGCGTCGACCTCGTCGAGCAGACGGCGGTTGGTCGCCGACACCAGGCGCACGTCGGCGCCCAGCGTGTGGGTGCCGCCGACGCGGCGGAACTCGCCGGTCTCGAGCACGCGCAGGAGCTTGGCCTGCAGGCCAAGCGGGATCTCGGCGACCTCGTCGAGGAACAGCGTGCCGCCGTCGGCGAGCTCGAACAGGCCCTTCTTCAGGCCACTGCTGCCGGAGAACGCGCCGCGCTCGTGGCCGAACAGCTCGCTCTCGAACAGCGTCTCCGGCACCGCCGCGCAGTTGATCACGATGAAGGGGCCGCCGGCGCGCGTCGAGCGGGCATGGATGAAGCGCGCGGCGAGCTCCTTGCCGACGCCGCTCTCGCCGTAGAGCAGGATCGACGCCTCGCTCTCGGCGACGCGCGCGAGGTTGTCGACGCAGGCGAGGAAGGCGGGCGACTGGCCGATCATCTGCAGCGCGTCGCAGTCGCTGCCGGGGTCGGCCTCGAGCGGGTAGAGCTGCTCGCCGAGGTAGCGCTCGCCGTCGATGCCGCGCAGCAGATGGCCGCGGATGCGGGTGCGCTCGGGCTGGTCGTCGGCGTGGAAATGGGTGTGCACGACCTCGACGGCCTCGCCGTCCTCGAACGCCGCGCGGTGCGGGCACTGCTCGCCGTTCTCGTGGCAGGGGTGGGTGGCGTGGTGCGACACCGCGTAGCAGTGCCGGCCGACGACCGAGTCGGGGGTGGCGCCGTAGGCGTCGGCGTAGCGCCGGTTGGCGGCGACGATGCGGTAGTCGCGGTCGATCACGACGAAGGGCTGGTCGTTCGCGTCGATGAGTTCCTGCAGCTGGAGCTGGGGCATGGCTGACACCCGGTCATGACATTCGGTCAATCTGTCATGACGGATATGTCATGTCAAGGCCCGTGCCCCGCGCCGCCACGGGGGTTCGTGCCCGCCGGGCGGTGGCACGCCGCTTGCAGTTGTGCTGCCGCTACCAACCATGAGGAGACACAACGTGGCACACATCGTAATTCTGGGCGCAGGCATCGGCGGCATGACCATGGCGTACGAAATGCGCGAATCGGCGCGGGCCGAGGACAAGGTCACCGTCATTTCCAACAACTCGTATTTCCAGTTCACCCCGTCCAACCCGTGGGTGGCGGTCAACTGGCGCAAGCGCGACGACATCACGCTCGAGGCCGCGCCCTACCTGAAGAAGAAGAACATCGACTTCATTCCGGTCGGCGCCGCGCGCGTGCATCCCGAGAACAACCAGATCGAGCTGACCGACGGCCAGGTGGTGGACTACGACTTCCTCATCATCGCGACCGGGCCCAAGCTCGCGTTCGACGAGGTGCCGGGGCTGGGGCCGGAAGGCAATACCCAGTCGGTCTGCACGGTGGAGCATGCGGTGAACTCGGGCCGTGCGTGGGAGGAGTTCGTGCGCAATCCGGGCCCGATCGTCGTCGGCGCGGTGCAGGGCGCGTCGTGCTACGGGCCGGCGTACGAGTTCGCCATGATCATGGATACCGACCTCAAGAAGCGCAAGATCCGCGACCGCGTGCCGATGACCTTCGTCACCGCCGAGCCCTACGTCGGCCACCTCGGCTTGGGCGGCGTCGGCGACTCGAAGGGCCTGCTCGAGTCGGCGATGCGCGACCGCCACATCAAGTGGATCTGCAACGCCAAGGTCACCAGGGTCGAGGCCGGCAAGATGTTCGTCGCCGAGCACAACGACCGCGGCGAGGTGATCAAGGAGCACGAGCTGCCGTTCGCCTACTCGATGATGCTGCCGGCGTTCAAGGGCATCGACGCGGTGTTCGGCATCGAGGGGCTGACCAACCCGCGCGGCTTCATCACCATCGACCCGTTCCAGCGCAACCCGAAGTACCCCAACGTCTACGCGGTCGGCGTGTGCGTCGCCATCCCGCCGGTCGAGGCCACCCCGGTGCCGACCGGCACGCCGAAGACCGGCTACATGATCGAGTCGATGGTCACCGCCACCGCGCACAACATCCGCGCCGTGATGGACGGCCGCGAGCCGGCCGAGAAGGCGACCTGGAACGCCATCTGCCTGGCCGACTTCGGCGACACCGGCGCCGCCTTCGTCGCGCTGCCGCAGATCCCGCCGCGCAACGTCAACTGGTTCAAGGAAGGCAAGTGGGTGCACCTCGCCAAGGTCGCGTTCGAGAAGTACTTCATGCTGAAAATGAAGCGCGGCTCGACCGAGCCGCTGTACGAGAAATACGTGCTCGGCCTGATGGGCATCAAGAAGCTCAAATAAAGCCCTGCGGCATCAATCCCTTGAAGCGCCTGCGGGCGCTTTTTTTATGCCGGCAGGGCGGGGCGGCCCGTTATAATCTGCCGACTTGGCGCAGGCGCACGCTTGGCCAGATGCCGAGACGCCGAAGGAATCCCCATGCTCTTGATGATCGACAACTACGACAGCTTCACCTACAACCTCGTGCAGTATTTCGGCGAACTGGGCGAGGATGTCCGCGTGATCCGCAACGACGAGATCGACCTCGCCGGCATCGCCGCCCTGAAGCCCGACCACATCGTCGTCTCGCCCGGCCCCTGCACGCCCAACGAGGCGGGCGTGTCGGTGCCGCTGATCCGGGAATTCGCCGGCAGGATCCCCATCCTCGGCGTCTGCCTCGGCCACCAGAGCATCGGCCAGGCGTTCGGCGGCAAAATCGTGCGCGCGAAGGAGCTGATGCACGGCAAGACCTCGATGATCCATCACCTGGATGTCGGCGTGTTCAAGGGCCTGCCGAACCCGTTCCGCGCGACCCGCTACCACTCGCTGGTGATCGAGCGCGAGTCGCTGCCCGACTGCCTCGAGATCACCGCGTGGACCGACGACGGCGAGATCATGGGCGTGCGCCACAAGACGCTCGCGATCGAGGGCGTGCAGTTCCATCCCGAATCCATCCTCACCGAGCACGGCCACGCCATGCTGGCGAACTTCCTGAAAGGCACCCGATGATCACGCCGCAGCAGGCGCTCGCCCGGCTGGTCGAGCAGCGCGAAATCTTCCACGACGAGATGCTGTCGCTGATGCGCCAGATCATGAGCGGCGAGCTCACGCCGGTGCAGATCGCCGGCATCATCACCGGCCTGCGGGTGAAGAAGGAGACCGTCGGCGAGATCGCCGCGGCGGCGCAGGTGATGCGCGAGTTCGCCGCCAAGGTGCCGGCGCAGAACAGCGCGAACCTGGTCGACACCTGCGGCACCGGCGGCGACGCGGCGCACACCTTCAACATCTCGACCACCGCCGCGTTCGTCGCCGCCGCCGCCGGCGCGCGCGTCGCCAAGCACGGCGGGCGCTCGGTGTCGTCGACCAGCGGCAGCGCCGACGTGCTCGAAGCGCTCGGCGTCAACCTCGAACTGAGCCCCGAGCAGGTCGCGGCGAGCATCGACGCGATCGGCATCGGCTTCATGTTCGCGCCGAAATTCCACGGCGCGATGAAGCACGCCGCGCCGGTGCGCCGCGAGCTCGGCGTGCGCACGATCTTCAACATCCTCGGCCCGCTGACCAACCCGGCCGGCGCGCCGCACCAGCTGCTCGGCGTGTTTCATCCCGACCTGGTCGGCATCCTGGTGCGCGTGCTCGCGCGCCTCGGCAGCCGTCACGTCATGGTGGTGCACGGCTCCGACGGCATGGACGAGATTACGCTCGCCGGCGAGACGATGATCGGCGAGCTGAAGGACGGCGAGGTCATCGAATACACGATCCATCCGCGCGAGTTCGGGCTCGAAACCTGCGACAGCGAGGCGCTCAAGGTCTGGGACGCCACCCAGGCGAAGGACATGCTGCTCGGCGTGCTCGACGGGCTGCCGGGGCCGGCGCGCGACATCGTGCTGTTCAACGCCGGCGCGGCGATCTACGTCGCCGACCGTGCGGCGACGCTCGGCGAGGGCATCGAGATGGCGCGTGGCGTCATCGAGAGCGGCGCCGCGCGCGAGAAGCTCGCGCAGCTGGTCGCGTTCTCCAATCGCAGCGCAGAGGGCTGAGCGCGATGTCCGACATCCTCGAGAGAATCCTCGCCACCAAGCGCGAGGAGATCGCCGCCGGCCAGGCGTCCGTGCCGCTCGCCGAGATGCAGGCGCGCGCGCTGGCGGCGCCCGCGCCGCGCGACTTCGTCGGCGCGCTGCGCGCGAAGCTCGCCGTCGGCGGGCCGGCGGTGATCGCCGAGATCAAGAAGGCGAGTCCGTCGAAGGGCGTGATCCGCCCCGACTTCCGGCCGGCCGAGATCGCGGCGAGCTACGAGGCGGGCGGCGCCGCGTGCCTGTCGGTGCTCACGGATCGCGATTATTTCCAGGGCAGCGCGGATTATCTGAAGGAAGCGCGCGCGGCGTGTGCGCTGCCGGTGCTGCGCAAGGACTTCATCGTCGACCCCTACCAGGTGTTCGAGGCGCGCGCGATGGGCGCGGACTGCATTCTCTTGATCGTCGCCGCGCTCGAGCTGCCGCAGATGCAGGCGCTCGAGGCGCTGGCGATGGAGCTCGGGATGGCGGTGCTGGTCGAGTCGCACGACGGCGCCGAACTCGACGCCGCGCTGCAATTGCGGACGCCGCTGCAGGGCATCAACAACCGCAACCTGCGGACCTTCGAGGTGAGCCTCGACACGACCCTGAGCCTGCTGCCCAAGCTCGGTGGCGAGCACATCGTCGTCACCGAGTCGGGCATCCTCGCGCCGGCCGACGTCGCGAAGATGCGCAGCCATGCGGTCAACGCCTTCCTCGTCGGCGAGGCCTTCATGCGCGCGCCCGATCCGGGCGCCGAGCTCGCGCGGCTGTTCGCCCTGTAGGAGTCCGCCCCGGGCCGGGGGGGAGCGGCCGTGAATCGCGGCGAGCACCCGGAAGGCCCCCACGGATTGCCCGCTTCGGGCGGCTTGCTGCGGCGCCTTACCGCTTGCCGCCCAGCAGACTCCCCAGCACGCCGCGGATGATCGCGCGGCCGACCTGGCTGCCGATCGAGCGTGCCGCTGACTTCGCCATCGCTTCGGCCGGGCTCTCGCGCCGGCCGCCGCCCCCGCCTAGAATGTCCCCCAGCAAGCCGCCGGATTTCGCGGGCGCCGCCTTGGCCTGCTGCTTCGCCTCGGCTTCCGTGGCCGCGGCCGCGGCGGCTTTTTCGGCGCGCGCCTTGAGGATCTCGTGCGCCGATTCGCGGTCGACGACCTTGTCGTAGACGCCGGCGACCAGCGAGGTCTGGATCAGCTGCCGCCGCTGCGCGTCGGTGATCGGGCCGATCTGCCCCCGCGGCGGCACGATGTACGCGCGCTCGACGACGCCGGGGCGGCCCTTGGCGTCGAGGAAGGACACCAGCGCCTCGCCGACGCCGAGCTCGGTGATCGCGGTCGCCTCGTCGAGGTCCGGGTTGTCGCGCATCGTCTCGGCCGCGGCGCGCACCGCCTTCTGGTCACGCGGCGAGAACGCGCGCAGCGCGTGCTGCACCCGGTTGCCGAGTTGCGACAGCACCTTGTCCGGGACGTCGGCGGGGTTCTGCGTGACGAAGAACACGCCGACGCCCTTGGAGCGGATCAGCCGCACCACCTGCTCGATCTTCTCGACGAGCGCGGCGGGCGCGCCGTCGAACAGCAGGTGCGCCTCGTCGAAGAAGAAGACGAGCTTCGGCTTGTCGAGGTCGCCCGCCTCGGGCAGGTTCTCGAACAGCTCGGCGAGCAGCCACAGCAGGAGCGTCGCGTAGAGCTTGGGCGACTGCATCAGGCGGTCGGCGGCGAGGATGTTGATCACGCCGCGGCCGCGGTCGGTCTGCATCAGGTCGTCGATGTTGAGCATCGGCTCGCCGAACAGGCGGTCGCCGCCCTGCGACTCCAATGCCAGGAGCCCGCGCTGGATCGCGCCGATCGACGCGGCCGAGACGTTGCCGTACTCGGTGGTGAACTGCCTGGCGTTCTCGCCGACGAAGGCGAGCATCGAGCGCAGATCCTTGAGGTCGAGCAGCAAGAGGCCGTTGTCGTCGGCCACCTTGAACACCAGGTTGAGCACGCCGGTCTGCGTTTCGTTGAGGTCGAGCATTCTCGACAGGAGCAGCGGGCCCATGTCGGAAATCGTGGCGCGCACCGGGTGGCCGGCCTCGCCGAACGGGTCCCAGAACGTGACCGGCCAGCCCTGGGGCTGGAAGCCTTCGAGCTTCAGCATCTCGACCCGCTCGGCGACCTTGGCGTTGCCGCCGCCCGGCTGCGAGATGCCCGACAGGTCGCCTTTCACATCCGACATGAAGCAGGGCACGCCGATCGCCGAGAAGTGCTCGGCCAGCGTCTGCAGCGTCACGGTCTTGCCGGTGCCGGTCGCGCCGGTGATGAGACCGTGGCGGTTGGCCATCTGCGGCAGCAGGAAGCGTTCGGCGGTGTCGTTCTTGGCGATCAGCAGGGGGTCGGTCATGACGGTTCCTTCAGGGCAATGCCGGGATTCTAGCGTTTCGCCCGCGCACGCCATCAAGCCGGCTATAGAAGAAACCGCTAATGTTCCGGGTATCATTCGCGGCATCAAGAAAAACGGGAGGCAGGACGTGGCAAGCGGGAAGCAGTTGCATGAAATCGTCATCGTCGGCGGCGGCGCGGGGGGGCTGGAGCTCGCGACCCGGCTCGGCGACAGGCTCGGCAAGAAGAAGCGCGCCAACGTCACGCTGATCGACGCCTCGCCTTCGCACATCTGGAAGCCGCTGCTGTACGAGGTCGCCGCCGGCAGCCTCGACTCCTACGCCGAACGCCTCGAATACCTGGCGCAGGGCCACTGGCACGGCTTCACCTTCCGCCTCGGCCGCATGGACGGGCTCGACCGGCAACGTCAGGAAGTCAGCGTCGCGCCGACCGTCGACGAGAACGGCGTCGAGATCATCCCGCGCCGCGCCTTCCGCTACGACACGCTGATCATCGCCGTCGGCTCGGTCGGCAACGACTTCGGCGTGCCCGGGGTGCGCGAGCACTGCATCATGCTCGACACGCCGGAGCAGGCGCGCGAGTTCCACCGCCGTCACATCAACGCCTGCCTGCGCGCCAACACCCAGACCGAGGCGGTCGCGCCCGGCCAGCTCACCGTCGGCATCGTCGGCGCCGGCGCCACCGGCGTCGAGCTCGCCGCGGAGCTGCACGACACCACGCGCGAGCTGTCGTCCTACGGCATGGACAACATCGAGCCCGACAAGAGCCTGAAGCTGCTGATCGTCGAGGCCTCCGACCGCATCCTGCCCGGGCTGCCGCCGCGCCTGTCGGCCGCCGCCGCCGAGCGGCTGGCCGAGCTTGGCGTCGAGATGCATACCCGCGAGCGCATCGTCGAGGTGCGCCGCGACGGCATGCTGACCGCCGACGGCAAGCTCATTCCCGCCAGCATGATGGTGTGGTCGGCCGGCATCAAGGCGCCGGATTTCCTCAGGGAGATCGACGGCCTGGAGACCAACCGCATCAACCAGCTGGTCGTGCGGCCGACGCTGCAGACGACGCGCGACGACAACGTGTTCGCCTTCGGCGACTGCGCCGCCTGCCCGATGCCCAGCGGCGGCTTCGTGCCGCCGCGCGCGCAGGCCGCGCACCAGCAGGCGTCGATGCTGGTGAAGTCGGTCTGCCGGCGCCTCGCCGGCAAGCCGCTGCCCGAATACGTCTACCGCGACTACGGCTCGCTGGTCGCGCTCGGGCGTTTCTCGCCGGTCGGCAGCCTTATGGGCACGCTCAGCGGCGGCAGCATCATGGTCGAAGGCGTGATGGCGCGGCTGGTCTACTGGTCGCTGCACAAGATGCACGAGATCGCGCTGCACGGCTGGGTCAAGACCGCGCTCACCACCTACGCGCACTTCATCAGCACGCCGACACGGGCGCGCATCAAATTGCACTGAGCGGCGTCAAAGTCCGCCGTGCGCCGCCCAGAATTCGGCCGGTGTGCGGATCGGATAGCGGTCTGCCAGCGCCAGCAGGGCCTTGTCGCCGGTGATGAGCGCGTCTGCGTGCGATTGTTTCAGCGCTGCGATCAGTGTCCCCAGCACCGGTAGGTCGTTGAGGTCGGTCAGCGACGGGTCGGTGCTGGGCGCGGGATCGATCGCCTCGGCTTGAATCGACAGGATGTCCACCAGATCTTCGGTTTCGGCGGGGGCCAGGCCGTGCCGATGCGACAGGCGGGGCAGTACGCGGCGCAGTTCGTCGAGGATGAACGCTGACAGCACCACCTCCAGCGCGCCGTGCCGCCACGCGCCGAGAATCTTGCCGGGCACGCTGGCCGGGTAGGCGATGCCGGACAGCAGGACGTTCGTGTCCAGCACCACGCGCAACGTCGGCATGCTTCAGCGCCCGGCGCGTACGTCCGCTACTGCCGCGTCGATTTCCGCCAGGCCTTCGGCCTCGGGCGTCTCGCCGTATCCCACCTCGATGCGCTGGCACAGCGCGTCGAAGCGCGCCTGCATGCGCCGGATGCGCGCGAACAGCCGCGCGTCCACCAGCGCGGCCACCGGCTTGCCGTCCTTGTTGATCACGATGCTGTCGTGCCGGTATTGCACCTGGTTCAGCATTTCGCCGAGGTTCTGGCGGAAGGCGACCGCGCTGGTTTCGTTGATCATGGCAAGCCGTTCGTTGTGGGCGTTATGATCATTATGGTCATGCTGGTCGGGTGTGGCAAGCCCGGCCTGAGCGGGTGGGTGAGAGGCTGCTTCGTCTGCCCCGGAAGGCAGGCGCTACTCGCCGCTCCCCAGCCACGCCGCGCCGCGCACGCCGCTCGAGTCGCCGTACTTCGGCGGCACCAGCTTCGTGTCGACGCGGTCGGAGAACACGTAGCGCGGCCACAGCCGCGGCACCGTGTCGTACAGCCGCCCGATGTTGGACAGCCCGCCGCCCAATACGATGACATCCGGGTCGAGCAGGTTGATCACCCCGGCGAGCGCGCGCGCCAGCCGTTCCTCGTAGCGTGCGAGCGTCGCGCTGCAGGGGCCGTAGCCGGCCGCCGCGAGCTGCGCGATCTCGTGCGCGGGCAGGTCCTCGCCGCCGTAGCGCACGTGGTCGGCGGCGAGCGCCGGTCCCGACAGCCAGGTCTCGATGCAGCCCTTCTTGCCGCAGTAGCAGGCGGGGGCCGCTTCGAGCTCGCGCGGGCTCGGCCACGGATGCAGGATCGCCTCGCCGGTCGCGGGGTGCTGGCCGGTGCCGGCGCGGTCGGCCGGCGCGCCGGCGAACTGGAAGTAGGGCAGCGGGCTGTGCCCCCACTCGCCGGCGATCGCGTTGGCGCCGCGGACGAGATGCCCGCGCACGACCACCCCGCCGCCGACGCCGGTGCCGAGGATCACCCCGAACACCGTGTCGGCCCCCGCGGCGGCGCCGTCGGTCGCCTCCGACAGCGCGAAGCAGTCGGCGTCGTTGGCGAGCCGGATCTCCCGGTTCAGCGCGCGTTCGAGGTCCTCCCTGAGCGCGCGGCCGTTGAGGCAGGTCGAGTTGCAGTTCTTCATGAGCCCGGTCGCCGGCGAGACCGCGCCCGGCGTGCCGACGCCGACCGTGCCCTGCCGGCCGAGCGCGAATTCGGCCTCGTGCACCAGCGCGGCGACCGCCGCGACGGTGGCGAGATAGTCGTTCTGCGGGGTGGGCACGCGCCGGCGCAGGATTTCCTGGCCACCCGGGTCGAGCGCGACGAGCTCGATCTTGGTGCCGCCGAGGTCGACGCCGAGCCTGAGGGAAGGGGGCGCAGTGCTAAAATCGCGCATTACGTTATTTGCGTCGGAACCAACATGGCAGGACATTCGAAATGGGCCAACATCCAGCACCGCAAGGGTCGCCAGGATGCCAAGCGCGGCAAGATCTTCACCAAGCTTATCAAGGAAATCACCGTGGCCGCCAAGATGGGCGGCGGCGACCCCGCGATGAACCCGCGGCTGCGGCTGGCGATCGACAGGGCCAAGGCCGAGTCGATGCCGAAGGACAACATCGAGAACGCGGTCAAGCGCGGCACCGGCCAGCTCGAGGGCGTGAACTATGAAGAGGTGCGCTACGAGGGCTACGGCATCGGCGGCGTCGCGGTGATGGTCGACTGCCTGACCGACAACAAGACGCGCACCGTCGCCGACGTGCGCCACGCCTTCACCAAGCACGGCGGCAACATGGGTACCGACGGCTGCGTCGCGTTCCAGTTCAAGCACGTCGGGCAGATCATCCTCGAGCCGGGCGCCTCCGAGGAGGCGGTGATGGAAGCCGCGCTCGACGCCGGCGCCGACGACATCATCCCCAACGACGACGGCTCGATCGAGGTGCTGACCTCGCCCGACCCCAAGAGCTTCGAGACGGTCAAGGAGGCGCTCGAGAAGGCCGGCTTCAAGCCGGCGGTCGCCGAGATCACGATGCGGCCGGAAGCCGAGACCGAGCTCGCCGGCGACGACGCGGTGAAGATGCAGAAGATCCTCGACGCGCTGGAGAGCCTCGACGACGTGCAGGAGGTCTACACCAACGCGGTGTTGCCGGAGTGAATCCGGCCTGCTATAAAGTGGTCAGAATCAAATGACCGCTTGAGGCGAACATGGAGCTGCCCGCGACCGAATTCAAGGCCAAGTGCCTCGCCTACCTCGACCAGGTAGCGCGGACGCACGCCCCCATCACCCTGACCAAGCACGGCCGTCCGGTTGCCCGGCTGGTGCCGATGGACGAGGCCGAGCCGGTGCTGTTCGGACGACTCGCCGGCACGGTGCAGGTCCGCGGCGATCTCGTCGCGCCGATCGACGAAGCCTGGGAGGCCGATGCCTGACGCCGGGCTGGTGATCGACACCCATGTCTGGCTGTGGCTGGAGGCTGATCCCGACCGGCTCGGCGAACCGGCGCGCACGCGCATCGAAGAGGCGGCCCGCGCGGGCCGCCTGTGGGTGTCGGTGATGTCGGTGTGGGAGATCGGCATGCTGGTGGCCAAGGATCGCATCCGCCTCTCCATGCCGGTGGACGAGTGGGTGCGCCAGGCGTCCGCCACCCCCGGGATGCAGATGCTCGGGGTGATTCCTGAAATCGCCCTGGAATCGACGCGGCTTCCGGATGCGTCCCATGGCGACCCGGTCGATCGCCTGCTGATGGCGAGCGCACGGGTACACAACCTCACGCTGGTCACGGCCGACGAGAAAATCCTCGGCTATGCCGGGCAGGGGCACTTGAAGGCGTTGAGAGCGTGAGCGGCATCCGTATCCTCGGCATCGACCCCGGTCTGCGCTTCACCGGCTTCGGCGTGATCGAGCAGACCGGCCAGAAGCTGGCCTACGTCGCCAGCGGCGTGGTGAAGAGCGGCGAGGGCGAGCTGCCGACGCGCCTCGGCGTGCTGTTCGCCGGGCTCAACGAGGTGATTTCGACCTACCGCCCCGACACCTGCTCGGTGGAGATCGTCTTCGTCAACGTCAACCCGCAGTCGACGCTGCTGCTCGGGCAGGCGCGCGGCGCGGCGATCTGCGCCGCGGTCACCAACGACCTCACGGTCGCCGAATACACCGCGCTGCAGATCAAGCAGGCCGTCGTCGGCCACGGCAAGGCGGCCAAGGAGCAGGTGCAGGAGATGGTCAAGCGCCTGCTGGCGCTGCCCGTCGCGCCCAAGGCGGATGCCGCCGACGCGCTCGCCTGCGCCATCGCCCACGCGCACGGCAGCCGGCTCGGCGCGCATTCCACCTCCGGCTATCGCATGAAAGGCGGACGCCTCGTATGACCACCGCACAATCCCTGCTCGAGCCGTCGCGCGAGCGCCTGACCAATCCGCTCGCCCGCTACGTGCTGGCGACGCGGCCGGCCTTCCTCACCATCACGCTGGCCGGTTGCCTGCTCGGCCTCGCCACCGCGGTCGCCGGCGGCGCGGCGTTCGACTGGGTGCGCGCCGTCGTCACCCTGCTGCTGGCCCTGCTGGCGCACGCGGGCATCAACGTCTTCAACGACTACTGCGACCACCTGAACGGCACCGACGCGCGCAACACGCAGCGCATCTATCCCTTCACCGGCGGCTCGCGCTTCATCCAGAACGGTGTGCTGACGCCGCGCCAGGTCAAGGGATTCGCGATGCTGCTGTTCGCCGCGACGATCGCCGGCGGGCTGTGGCTGCTCGGCGCGGCCGGGACGGGGCTCGCGTGGATCGGGCTGGCCGGCCTCTTCATCGGCTGGGCCTACTCGGCGCCGCCCCTGATGCTGAACAGCCGCGGCGTCGGCGAGCTGTGCGTCACGGCGGGCTTCCTGCTGGTCGTCGCCGGTGCCGACTACGCCCAGCGAGGCGCCTTCGCGCCGCTGCCCTGGCTGGCGGGGCTGCCCTACGCGCTGCTGGTCGCCAACATCCTCTACATCAACCAGTTTCCCGACCGCGCGGCCGACCTCGCCAGCGGCAAGCTGCACTGGGTGGCGCGGCTGCAGCCGGAGACCGCCGCCTGGGGCTACGGCCTGATCCTGCTGCTGGCGGCGCTCGCCCTGGCGGGCGCGATCGCGCTGGGCGTGCTGCCGATTGCTGCCGCCGCGGCGCTGGTCGTGTGGATCCCCGCCGTGCTGGCCTGGCGCCAGTTGCGCCGCTTCGCCGCGACGCCCGGGCACCTCGCGCCGGCGATCCGGCTCACCTTGCTGGCGGCGCACGCCCAGCCGCTGCTGCTCGCGGTCGTGCTGCTGGTTTCCGGCCACTCCTGAGGATCCACCCCGCCCCATGATCGGACGTATCTGCGGCGTTCTCGCCGCCAAGCATCCCCCGCAGGTCCTGGTCGACGTGAACGGCGTCGGCTACGAGATCGACGTGCCGATGAGCACCTTCTACAACCTGCCCGCCATCGGCGAGAAGGTCAGCCTGCTCACCCACCTGGCGGTGCGCGAGGATGCGCACCTGCTGTACGGCTTCGGCAGCGAGGTCGAGCGCGCGGCGTTCCGCGAGCTGCTCAAGGTCTCCGGCATCGGCGCCAAGACCGCGCTGTCGGTGCTGTCCGGGCTCTCGGTCAACGACCTGTCGGCGGCGATCGCGGCGCAGGAGGCCGGCCGCATCGTCAAGGTGCCGGGCATCGGCAAGAAGACCGCCGAGCGCCTGCTGCTCGAGCTCAAGGGCAAGCCGGTGTTCGCCGGCGCGATCGCCAGCGCGGAGCCGTCCGGGGTGTCGGACGACGTGCGCCAGGCACTGCTGGCGCTGGGCTACAACGAGCGCGAGGCCACCGAGGCGATGCGCCAGCTGCCGCCCGACCTGGCGGTGGGCGAGGCGATCCGGCAGGCGCTGAAGACGCTGTCGAAGGCGTAGCGGCATGCCCGACGCCACGCCCAGGCCCTCCGCATCGCTGCAGCGCCACTTCCTGTGGGTGCTGCTGGGCGTCGCCGGCATGTTCGCCGCGGGGATCGCCCTGAGCCTGTGGTTCAGCCTGCAATCCACCCGCGAGACGCAGCAGTACCTGATCCAGGTCGAGGCCGAGCAGGCGCGCAGCAGCGTGCTGCGGCAGCTCGACTATTACCGCCGCGTGGTCGACAACACCGCGCAGGACTCGGAGCTCGCCGCGCTGCTGCGCGCCGGCAGCACGGCAGCGCAGCAGGCGTGGGCCCTCTCGCGCCAGCGGCTGCTGCCGGACCTGCTGGGGATGGCGCTGGTCGACCCGCGCGGCGAACTGCTGGGTGACCCCACGGCGCTGCGCGTCGGCCCGGCCTGCCAGGAGGACCTGAAGCGCGCCGACGCGCTGACCGGCGGCCGGCTGCTGCTCCACCTCGACCAGCCCGGCCTCGAGCACGTCGAGCTGCTCGCCCCGGTGCGCGACGCCGGCGGCCAGATGCTGGGCGGTGTCTTCCTCAGCATGCGCCTGGCGCAGCTGCAGCGCGTCATCGAGGAGACGATCCACCCCGGCCATGCGATGTCCATCGTCGACGCGGCGGGCGACACCATCGCCGGCAAGGGCAGCGTCGAGGGCCCGTTGTGGGAAGTCCTGCTGCCGCTGGGCGACACCGGCTGGACGCTGGTCGCGCAGGCCCCGGTGCAATGGCTCACCGTGAGCGGCGGCAGGCAGGTGCTGGCGGGGCTGCTGACGCTGGGCGCGGTGCTGCTCGTGCTCGCGCTCGGCATGCTGTGGCTGCGCCGGACCATGCTGCACGACATCGTCGCGACGCGCGACGCGCTCGACGCGCTGGCGCGCGACGAGACCGCGCCGGCGATCGTGCCGCACTACCTCGAGTTCGAGCCGGTGGTCGCCGACATCAACCTGATCGCGCTGCACCTGCAGGAGCAGCGCGCGCGGCTGGCGCACCTGAGTCTTACCGATCCGCTGACCGGCCTGCCGAACCGGCGCGCCTTCGAGACGCATTTTCCGCAGGCGCTGGGGCTGGCCGAAAGGCAGCACGCGGTGGCGCTGGTCATGCTCGACATCGACCACTTCAAGGGTATCAACGACCGCCACGGCCACGGCGTCGGCGACCAGGTGCTGCTCGCGCTCGCGCACGCGCTCAAGGAGCTCACCCGGCGCGCCGACCTGTCGGCGCGGCTGGCCGGCGACGAGTTCGCCGTGCTGCTGGCGGACACCGATGCCGCGGGGGTCGACGCCTGGTACCAGCGCCTCTCGGATCGCTTCCGGGGCGAACTGAACGCCTTCGGCCTGGCGGTGCAGACCGGGATCAGCGCGGGCCAGACCTGGCTCGGCCGTCCGGACGGCGACACGCTCAACGCCGCGCTCGCGCGCGCCGACCGCGCGCTCTACGAGGCGAAGGCGCGCGGGCGCGGCCGGCTGGTTCAGCAGGCCCCGTCCGTGGCGGGTGGCACGGAGTAGAATTCAGGCTTGTCTGTCCCCCCGCCTCCGGCGTCATGATCGAAACCGACCGCCTCATCGCTCCCGCCGCCGCCAGCCCGCAGGAAGAACAGATCGAACGCGCGCTGCGGCCGCGCACCCTGGCGGAGTATGTCGGCCAGGCGAAGGCGCGCGAGCAGCTCGAAATCTTCATCCACGCGGCACGCAACCGCAGCGAGGCGCTCGACCACGTGCTGCTGTTCGGCCCGCCGGGCCTCGGCAAGACCACGCTGGCGCACATCATCGCCCGCGAGATGGGCGTCAACCTGCGCCAGACCTCGGGCCCGGTGCTCGAGCGCGCGGGCGACCTCGCGGCGCTGCTGACCAACCTCGAGCCGCACGACGTGCTGTTCATCGACGAGATCCACCGCCTGTCGCCGGTGGTCGAGGAAGTGCTGTATCCGGCGCTCGAGGATTTTCAGATCGACATCATGATCGGCGAGGGGCCGGCGGCGCGCTCGGTCAAGCTCGACCTGCCGCCGTTCACCCTGGTCGGCGCCACCACCCGCGCCGGCATGCTGACCAACCCGCTGCGCGACCGCTTCGGTATCGTCGCCCGCCTCGAGTTCTACTCGGCCGAGGAGCTCGGCTACATCGTGCACCGCTCGGCGGGCCTGCTGCAGATGAACCTCGACGCGGCCGGCGCGCTGGAGATCGCGCGCCGCTCGCGCGGCACGCCGCGCATCGCCAACCGCCTGCTGCGGCGCGTGCGCGACTACGCCGAGGTCAAGGCGGGCGGGCAGGCGACCGGTGCGGTCGCCGACGCGGCACTGGTGATGCTCGACGTCGACCGTGCCGGGCTCGACGTGATGGACCGGAAGCTCCTCTCCGCGGTGGTCGAGAAGTTCATGGGCGGGCCGGTCGGCCTCGACAACCTCGCCGCCGCGATCGGCGAGGAGCGCGACACCATCGAGGACGTGCTCGAACCCTACCTGATCCAGCAGGGCTACCTGCAGCGCACCCCGCGCGGCCGCATCGCGACACCGCTGGCATACCGCCACCTCGGCTTCGCCGCGCCTGCCGGCGAGGCCGGCGGGGAGCTGTTCTGAGCGTGGCGTTCCACTGGCCGGTGCGCGTCTACTGGGAGGACACCGACGCCGGCGGCGTCGTGTACTACGCCAACTACCTCAAGTTCATGGAACGCGCGCGCAGCGAGTGGCTGCGCGCCTGCGGCTTCGAGCAGGACGCGCTGCGCGACGAGGCGGGCGTGGTCTTCGTGGTGCGGCGGGTCGAGATCGACTACCTGTCGCCGGCGCGCTTCAACGACGAGCTCGACGTCTCGGTCGTCCTCCACGAGGCGGGGCGCGCGAGCCTCGCCGTGCGCCAGGAACTCACGCGGGGGGAGCGCTGTCTGGCAAGGGCCCTGGTGACGCTCGCCTGCGTCGACGCCGCCGTTTTCAAAGCCGCTAGAATACCCGCACCCATTCTCCAGTCCCTGACCCAATCGACGTGAATCCAGAACTCAGCCAGGACCTTTCGCTCCTCCACCTCATCCTCAACGCCTCGGTGCCGGTGCAGATCGTGATGGCGCTGCTCGTCGGCGCCTCGCTGCTGTCGTGGTGGTTCATCTTCATCAAGATGTTCGCGCTGAAGCGCGCGCAGCGCGCGACCGACGCCTTCGAGCACGAATTCTGGGGCGGCGCCGACCTCAACCTGATGTTCAAGCGGGTGTCCGCCGAGCGCGACGAGGCGGGCGAGATGGAGCGCATCTTCGAGGCGGGCTTCCGCGAGTTCATGAAGCTCAAGCAGCAGGCCGGGATGTCGGCGAGCTTCATCATGGACGGCACCCGCCGCGCCATGCGCGCGACCTACCAGCGCGAGCTCGACGGGCTGGAGTCGCATCTCTCGTTCCTCGCCACGGTCGGCTCGGTGTCGCCCTACGTCGGCCTGTTCGGCACCGTGTGGGGCATCATGATCGCCTTCCTGGGGCTGTCGAGCGTCGCCCAGGCCACGCTCGCGCAGGTCGCGCCCGGCATCGCCGAGGCGCTGATCGCCACCGCGATGGGCCTGTTCGCCGCGATCCCCGCGGTGATCAGCTACAACCGCTACACGCACGACATCGACCGTCTGGCCAATCGCATGGAGAGCTTCATGGAGGAGTTCTCCAACATCCTGCAGCGCCAGACCAAGGCGGCATAAATGGCACGCGCCCGCAAGCAGCTCGCCCAGATCAACGTCGTGCCGATGATCGACGTGATGCTGGTGCTGCTGGTGATCTTCATGGTCACCGCCCCCTTCATCAATCCGGCGCAGGTCGAGCTGCCGAGCGTCGGCCAGACCTCGCAGACGCCGGCGCAGCCGCTCGAGGTGATCATCCGCGAGTCCGGTGAATACGTGCTGCGCGACCGCGCCGCCGGGGGCGAGGAGCGGCGGGTGGCGAAGTCGGCGCTGCAGGCCGAGTTCGACGCACTGCACCGCGCCGCGCCCGAACAGCCGGTGGTCATCGCCGCCGACAAGAACGTCCGCTACGAGGAAGTCATGGACACCATGACGCTGCTGCAGAAGGCACAGGTCACCCGCATCGGCCTGCTCGCCCGTCCGGCCCCATGAATCCACGGCGCGACGCGCGCTTCCTGACCCGCTCCGTCCCCAGGTTCCGCGCGGGCGTGCTGGCGCTCGGGGTGCATGCCGCGTTCGCGCTGCTGCTGGTGTTCGGCGTGTCGTGGCAGGTCCAGCAGCCCGCGCCGGTGATGGTCGACGTGTGGGACGCGCTGCCGTCGATCCCGCCGCCGCGGGCGGCCCCGCCGCAGCCTGCGCCCGAGCCCGAGCCGGACGTGGCGCCGCCGGAGCCGCCCGCGCCGCCCCCGAAGCCTGCCGCCGAGGCGCCCGCGCCGCCGAAGGCGCCCGACCTCGCGCTGGAAAAGAGGAAGGCCGAGGAGGAAAAGAAGCGCGCCGAGGCCGAGCGCCAAGAGGCGCTCAAGGCCCGGCAGGCCGCCGAGGAGAAGGCGCGGGCCGACGCCGCGCGCGCCGAGGAAGCGAGGAAGGCGCGCGAGAAGCAGGCGGCCGAGCAGCAGAAGCGCGACCTGCTGCGCCAGTTCGAGGAAGAAGGGCTGCAGCGCGCGGAGCAGGAGGCCGGGCTCGCGGCACAGGCGGCCGCCGCGAGCAGGCGGCAGGCGGCGGTCGCGGGCGTGGTGGCGCAGCACATCGCGATGATCAGCGCCAAGGTGCGCGGCAATACCCGGCTGCCCCCCGACCTCACCGGCAATCCCGAGGTGCGCTGCCTGGTGAAGCTGCTGCCGACCGGCGAGGTCAGGAGCGTGCAGGTCACCAAGTCGAGCGGCAACCCGGCTTACGACGACGCGGTCGTGCGCGCGATCGAGAAATCGTCGCCGCTGCCGCTGCCCGACGACCGCGATGCGCGGGCGAGCTTCGTGCCGGAACTTTCCTTCGTCCACCGGCCCAAATAGCAGCACGGCGCGTTGCGGCGCAGGGCCGCGCACCCCGTGTCGGAAATTCAACCGCCCGTCGGAAAATCGACAGGTCGAAAAATGGGCTGTGCTAGACTCGGCCCCCAGTCAGACGCCATTGAATGAGATTCCTGTTCCCATGACGCGTGCCGTTTCCCTGCTCCACCTGCTGTTTCTGATCCTGCTGGGCGCCTCGTTTTCCGCGCGTGCGGCGATGGAAATCCAGGTGGTCGGCGGATCGGCCCAGCAGATCGCCGTGGCGATGGTGCCGTTCCAGGCCGCAGCCGGCCAGCCGGAGCCGCCGCTGACCGAGATCGTCGCCGCCGACCTGCTGCGCAGCGGCCAGTTCAAGCTGGTGAGCACGGCCGGCACCCAGCAGCCGACCACGCCCGCGCAGGTGGCCTACGGCCTGTGGCGCGACCGGGGGGCGGACGCCCTGCTGGTCGGCCAGGTGGTCGCGCTGGAAGGCGGGCGCTTCGAGGTCCGCTTCCACCTGCTCGACGTCGTCAAGCAGACGCAGCTCGCCGCTTTCTCCTACAACGTCTCCGCCGGCCAGTGGCGGATGATCGCCCACCGCATCGCCGACGTCGTCTACGAGAAGCTGACCGGCATCCCCGGCGCCTTCGGCAGCCGCATCGCCTACGTGCAGAAGCAGGGCACGCGCTACGAGCTGCGGGTGGCCGATGCCGACGGGCAGAACCCGCGCACGGTCGTGCGTTCCGGCGAGCCGGTCATTTCGCCGCGCTTCTCGCCCGACGGCTCGCGGCTGGCGTACGTCTCGTTCGAGGACAAGAAGCCGATCGTCTACGTGCAGTCGCTGCGCGACGGCGGCCGCCGCAAGGTCGCCGCCTTCAAGGGGTCCAACTCGGCGCCCGCCTGGTCGCCGGACGGCAGGCGGCTGGCGGTCGTCCTCACGCGTGACGAGGCCTCGCAGGTCTACCTGATCAACGCGGACGGCAGCGGGCTCACGCGGCTGACCCGCAGCGCCAGCATCGACACCGAGCCGGTGTTCTCGCCCGACGGCAAGTCCGTGTATTTCACCTCGGACCGCGGCGGCAGCCCGCAGATCTACCGGCTCGCGGCCACCGGCGGTGACGCGACGCGGGTGAGCTTCAGCGGCAGCTACAACGTGTCGCCGACGGTCAGCCCGGACGGCCGTTTTCTCGCCTACATCAACCGCGACGAGGGCCGCTTCCGCGTGATGCTGCACGAGCTCGCGAGCGGGCAGACCCGGGTGCTGACCGACACCACGCGCGACGAATCGCCGAGCTTCGCCCCCAACGGCCAGGCGGTGCTCTACGCGACCGTCGAAGGCGGGCGCGGCGTCCTCGGCACGGTGACGCTTGACGGCCAGACCCGCGCGCGGCTGTCGGAGTCGGGCGTCGACGCCCGCGAGCCGGCCTGGGGGCGCTGAACAGGGTTTTTTTTGCAGAGGGGAGGGCGGTAGTCAGGGTCTCGACTCCGCACCGTTCGTTTTTTGTAGTTTTTTTCAATCCAAGGAGAAATAGATGAACAAGTTTTTGTGGCCCGCTTTGCTCGCAATGAGCCTGACCGCCTGTGGCACCACCGGCCAGCAGGCGACCGTCGAGGATCGCACCGAGCCGCAGCCGACGACCGCGGCGACGACGCCGAGCGCGCAGAGCACCGGCGTGGCTGATTCGCAGGTCGCCAGCAGCGCGCTGCCCGCCGATCCGCGCAAGGACCCGGCCAGCCCGCTCGCCCAGCGCAGCGTCTATTTCGATTTCGACAGCTACGTGGTGAAGGACCAGTACCGCGCGATGCTGGAAGCCCACGCCGGCTACCTGAAGTCCAAGGGCGACGCCCGCCTGATCCTGCAGGGCAACGCCGACGAGCGCGGCAGCCGCGAGTACAACCTGGCACTGGGCCAGAAGCGTGCCGAAGCCGTGCGCAAGGCGCTGGTCGTCATGGGCGTGAGCAACGCGCAGCTCGAGGCGATCAGCTTCGGCGAGGAAAAGCCGCGCGCCACCGGCAGCAACGAGTCCGCGTACGCCGAGAACCGTCGTACCGACCTGGTGTATGGCGACGAGTAATCGTCCCGCCGGGCGCTGGGGCTGGGCGCTCGCCGGCGCGCTCGTGCTGGCGCAGCCCGCCTCGGCGCAGTTGTTCGGCGGCGGCGAGCTCCAGCGCAAGACGCAGGCGCTCGAGCAGCAGAACAAGGCGCTCCAGCAGAGCGTCGACGCGCTCGACGCTCGGCTCGGCAAGCTCGAGGCGACGCTGCAGAGGAACCAGCAGATGCTGGACCTGCTGCAGGAGGTCGAGGCGCTGAAGGCCGAGATCGCCAAGCTGCGCGGCCAGGACGAGGTCCAGAAGCATCAGCTGGACACCCTGGGCAAGCGGCAGAACGACCTCTACGCCGACCTCGACCAGCGTCTCGCCGAGCTCGCCCGTGCCGGCTCGGCCGCCACCCCGGCAGCTCAGCAAGCCGACCCCCAGGCCGAGTCCCAGCGCTACGACGCTGCGCTCAAGCTGTTTCGCGAGAAGGACTACGCTGCGGCGATCGCCGGATTCAAGGACTTCCTCAACACCCATCCCGACAGCGCGATGGCCGCCAACGCGCACTACTGGATCGGCTATTCGTATTACGCGCAGAAGGACTACAAGACATCGCTGGCGACCCAGCAGAAACTGGTCGCCACCTATCCCGCCAGCCCCAAGGTGCCCGACGCGATGCTCAACATCGCCGCCAACCAGATCGCGATGGACAATCTCGACGGCGCCCGCAAGACGCTCAGGGAACTCGTCGCCAAGCATCCCGGCACCGAGGCCGCCAAGCTCGCCGAGCGCCGGCTGTCCGCGCTGAAGTAGGCATCGTGAGCGACACGACGACGTGCGCACCTGAGGCGCCAGCGGCGCCTGTTGGAACCCTTAGCCTCCGTTTGACGGAGGTTTTTCTTTCCCTGCAGGGCGAAACCAGCCGCGCCGGGCTGCCGACGGTGTTCGTCCGGCTCGCCGGCTGCCCGCTGCGCTGCCGCTGGTGCGACACGCCTTACAGCTTCCAGGGCGGCGAGACCGTCGCGCTCGACGCGCTGCTGGCGCGGGTCGCCGACTTCGGCGTGCCGACCGTGTGCGTCACCGGCGGCGAGCCGCTGGCGCAGAAGAACTGCCTGCCGCTGCTGACCGCGCTGTGCGACGCCGGCTATTCGGTGTCGCTCGAAACCAGCGGTGCGCTCGACGTCAGCCGCGTCGACCCGCGGGTGTCGCGCATCGTCGACGTCAAGCCGCCCGAGTCGGGCGAGCACGCGCGCAACCGCTGGGAGAACATCGCCCACCTGACGCAGCACGACGAGATCAAGTTCGTGCTCGCCAACCGCGCCGACTACGAGTGGGCGCGCGACGTGCTGCGCGAGCGGCGCCTCGACCGCGTCTGTCCCGTGCTCTTCTCGCCGGTGCAGGGCGAACTCGCGCCGGCGCAGCTCGCCGACTGGATCGTCGCCGACCGCCTGCCGGTGCGCATGCAGGTGCAGCTCCACAAGGTGCTGTGGGGCAACACGCCGGGACGATGAAGCGGCCCGCCGTGGTCCTGCTGTCGGGCGGCCTCGATTCCGCCACCGTGCTCGCCATCGCGCGCGAGGCGGGCTACGCCTGCCACGCGCTGAGCCTCGACTACGGCCAGCGCCACACCGCCGAGCTCGCCGCCGCCGCGCGCGTCGCCAGGCACCTCGGCGCCGTCGAGCACCGGGTGATCCGGCTGGGCTTGGGCGAGATCGGCGGCTCGGCGCTGACCGACGCCTCGATCGCCGTCCCCGAAAGCCCGACCGAAGGCATTCCCGTCACCTACGTCCCGGCGCGCAACACCGTGATGCTGTCGCTCGCGCTCGCGTGGTCCGAAGTGCTCGGCGCGCGCGACCTCTTCATCGGCGTCAATGCGGTCGACTATTCCGGCTATCCCGACTGCCGCCCCGAGTTCATCGAGGCGTTCGAGCGCATGGCCAACCTCGCCACCAGGGCCGGCGTCGAGGGGGCGCACCTCAGCGTCCACGCGCCGCTGCAGCACCTGTCGAAGGCGCAGATCATCCGCCGCGGCGTCGAGCTCGGCGTCGACTATGGCGAGACCGTGAGCTGCTACCAGGCCGACGCCGACGGCCGCGCCTGCGGCCGCTGCGATTCGTGCCGCCTGCGGCGCGACGGCTTCCACGCCGCCGGGATCGCCGATCCGACGCGCTACGCCGCCACGGGCGACTGACCCGCCGCCTCGCGCCGACGCGGCCCGCTCCGCCGCGGCTTCATCGCCGCCCCTGCCGGCTGGTATTTATTGGCCAGCCAGTCCTGCCCGCGAACCCATTACTATTCGGCAGTTTGTCCGGACCCGGGTCCGGCCCTGCAACGAACATCCCCGAGGAGCTACAGCAGCATGACCTACGAAGACTTCGCCAGCGCACAATCGTTTTTCCTGTGGTCGACCTTCGCGATCGCCCTGGTCCTGGGCGCCGTCGTCAACAAGACCAACTTCTGCACCATGGGCGCAGTCTCCGACTGGGTCAACATGGGTGACACCGGGCGCCTGCGCGCCTGGGTCTTCGCCATCGCGATCGGCGTGCTCGGCGTCGCCGGGCTCGAGGCGGCCGGCCTGGTGAACCTCGGCGGCACCTTCCCGCCCTACCGCCAGAGCAACCTGGTGTGGCTCGAGAACGTGCTCGGCGGCGCCCTGTTCGGCATCGGCATGACGCTCGCCTCCGGTTGCGGCAACAAGACGCTGGTGCGCATCGGCGGCGGCAACCTGAAGTCGATCGTGGTGCTGGGGGTGATCGGCCTGATCGCCTACTTCATGATCAATCCCTTCCCCGGCAGCGACAAGACGCTGTATTCGGTGCTGTTCTATTCGTGGACCAGCCCCGCGGCGGTCGCGCTCCCGGCCAACCAGGACCTCGGCGCGCTGCTGTTCAGCGATGCCGCAAACGGCCGCATGGTGATGGGCGCCGTCGTCGGCATCGTGCTGCTCGCCTGGGCCTTCCTGTCGACCGACTTCCGCGGCAGCGCCGACAACATTCTCGGCGGCCTCGTCGTCGGCCTCGCCGTGCTCGCCGCCTGGTACGTCAGCAGCAACGTCATGGTCAACGCCGACGGCGAACTGATGTCGCTGCAGACCTACGTGCAGGAATGGGACATGTACGCCCCGGCCGAAGCCGTCAAGCCCGCCGCCGCCGGCCCGCTCGCCGCGCAGTCGTTCACCTTCATCAACCCGATGGGGCAGACCCTCGGCTACGCCGCGAGCGGCTTCGACCGCACGCTGCTGACCTTCGGCATCATGGCGCTCGCCGGCGTCGTCGCCGGCTCGCTGCTGTGGGCGCTGGTCTCGCGCAGCTTCCGCATCGAGTGGTTCGCCTCGACCCGCGACTTCGTCAATCACCTCGTCGGCGCGGTGCTGATGGGCTTCGGCGGCGTGCTCGCGATGGGCTGCACCATCGGCCAGGGCGTCACCGGCTTCTCGACGCTCGCGCTGGGCTCGATCCTCACCTTCGCCGCGATCGTCGCCGGCGCCGCGGTCACGATGAAGGTGCAGTACGCGATCATGATGCGCGGCGAGGGCTGAGGCCGGCTGGCGGCGATGCAAGAAACGGCCGCGGCCCCTTTACCCGTTCGAAGCCCTTGGATATAACCTCGGGCTTTCGCGGATAGGGCGTCAGCCATATCCCCGGGTCGGTAGCTCAGCCGGTAGAGCAGCGGACTTTTAATCCGTTGGTCGCGAGTTCGAATCTCGCCCGACCCACCAACACCAAAAAAGGCCAACCGTTCGCGGTTGGCTTTTTTTCGTCCCGATTGTGCTGGCCCCCGCGTTCGCGGGGGGCATGCTGGGAGGCCTGCGGAATTCGCTGCCGCCGGCGCGCGCCGCCTCGGAAGCCCGCGCTGGCGGCAACCGGCCTGATACCGCACGAGCCCCGCGTTATCCTCGCGCCAATCGCCGGCCTTGAACCCGGAAGGGCTGGGTGGGGCTGGCCGGCGTGGCAGGCGCTCCGCCCTCGGGGCGATTGCGCGGCGTGCACCCAGAAAAATCAGAAAACGGTGTCTGCCCCGGTTTTGTTCTGCGCCTGCCGTATTCTGCGCCGAGGTTTTGTGATTCCGGGCTGATTCGCCCGATTCGTGGGCGCAGGATAGGGTGTCCCCATTTCCCCTGGTGGCTTGGAAATCACGTGCTGCCGATGCGTAGAAGCCGTCGGGTGAGTGGCGACTTCATGTCTTTCCGCGTGTCACAGACAATGTGGACGTAGATGATTTCCTGCCGGACTTCATAGATTATTCTGTTCATGCCCGAGACAACCTGACGGTATTGCGTGAGGTTGAGGCGCTCGAGTTCTTCTGGAACACTGCCGCCAGGCGGGAATGTTCCGATGGTATTCACGGCGTCTTTGATCTTTGCGTAGCTGGCTTGCCAGGTGCCGTTGCCGAAGTGCTTGATCATGTAGTCTCGCAGTTCCTTCAGGTCAAGTTCCGCCGACTTGAGGAACACGACCTGGAAGCTCATTGAACGCCTTCCCTGTCGATGTCGGCAAACACCTCATCGGCGGCGCGGAAATGTCCCTGTTCGATCTCACGGTTGCCCAAAGCCAACAGCTTGAGCAGCGCCAGCGTCTCCTCCTGTTCCTCGTATGAGCGGACATCCATCACCACGAGCTTGGCTTCCCCGTTCTGGGTAATGAGCATGGGTTCCCGGCTCTCGGAGATATCCCTGATGATTTCAGCTGCGTGGCTCTTGAGATAACTGATTGGCTTGACTTGAGTTGAAAATTTCATGGTTTGACTCCTGGCTGGTCGACGGCCGACAAGACCGATTGTAGTCCGAATTAAGGCGGATGTAGTAAATGGTGTCTGACCCCATTTGGGGACCCTGATGCGCGCCGAGGGGCTGAACGCGGACGATGCAAAAAACCGCCGCAGACCCTTTACCCGTCGGAAGCCCTTCGCTATAATCTCGGGCTTTCGCGGATAGGGCGTTACGTCGTATCCCCGGGTCGGTAGCTCAGCTGGTAGAGCAGCGGACTTTTAATCCGTTGGTCCCGAGTTCGAATCTCGGCCGACCCACCAAATACAGAAAGCCACGGTTCGCCGTGGCTTTCTTCATTTC
>DHHQ01000020.1 GCA_002403375.1 Thiobacillus denitrificans
GTCAACTACTTTTTTCGAAACCGGCTTCCAAACTTAAATGGTTGCGGGGGCAGGATTTGAACCTACGACCTTCGGGTTATGAGCCCGACGAGCTGCCAGACTGCTCCACCCCGCGCCTGTCGCAATGAAACTGCGTCAATCGAGAAGAAGAACTATAGCAAAGCGCGCGGAAGCCCGTCAACACCCAATTCACCAAGCAACAACACGCGGCTCGCGTGAATCGCTTTTGCTTCGTGTTTTCAACACGATAACAGCCGGCCGGCGCGCACGCGACCTCCATTCCATCCGCCGCAGGCACTGTCAGGCCGCCGCTTCTGCACAATTCGCGGGCAGCGTCGGCAGATAACCCGCTACCATTCAAACCTCCTCCACAAGCTGAACCCCCGCTGTGCACATCACCCCATTCTCGCTATCCCGCCTGCCCCGCATCGAATTCGGTTCCGGCGGACTCGCCAAGCTGCCCGCCATTGCCCGCGGGTTCGGTACGCGCGCGCTGTTGGTCACCGGCGCGGCCTCCCTGAAGCAATCGTCCTTCTGGCCGGATCTGACAGACGGATTAGAGGCGGTGGACATGACCTGGCTCCACCTCGCCATCCCCGGCGAGCCTTCGCCGCGGATGGTGGACGACGCCGTAGACGCCTTGGGTGATGAAGGAGTCGACGTCGTGATCGGCATAGGTGGCGGAAGCGCGCTCGACGCTGCGAAGGCGATCGCGGGCCTGCTCAAGCCGCGCAACTCGGTCATGGATCACCTGGAGGGGGTGGGCCCCGAACTGCCCTACGCCGGCCCGGCGACGCCTTTCATCGCAGTGCCCACCACGGCAGGCACCGGGTCCGACGCGACCAAGAACGCCGTACTGAGCGTGCGGGGGCCAGGCGGATTCAAGAAATCCTTTCGCGACGAGCGGCTAATGGCCGAATACGCCATCGTCGACCCGGATCTCCTGACCACCTGCCCGCCGGCGGTCATTGCCGCCAACGGCATGGACGCATTCACGCAGTTGCTGGAGTCCTTCGTCTCAAGCCGCGCCGCGCCGTTGACCGACTCGCTCGCGTGGGGCGGCATGAAAGCGGCGCGCGACGGCCTGCTGCCCTTCTATCGGGACGCCCGCGACGAGAAAGCCCGCGAACGCATGGCCTATGCGGCGCTCGTGTCCGGCATCACGCTCGCCCAGGTGGGGCTCGGGTCGGTGCACGGACTGGCAGCGCCACTGGGAGCGTTCTTCCCGGTGCCGCACGGCGTCGCGTGCGGCACGCTGGTTGCGATGGCCACCCGCGTCAACATCGAGGCGCTGCGCGCCCGCGATCCCGGCCACCCCGCACTGGAGAAATACGCCCAGGTAGGACGCCTGCTGTCACGCCAGGGACAGCTCGACCAGCAGGCCGCGCACGCCGCGCTTGTCGACACGCTTGACGCCTGGACCCGCGAACTCGAGCTGCCCGGGCTCGCGCACTACGGGGTGACGCCAGCCGACATCCCGCGCCTCGTCGCCAACAGCCGCGGCAGCAGCATGCGAACGAATCCCGTCGTGCTCGACGACACCGAAATCGCCGCCATCCTGGTGCCCCGCATCTGACAGGGCCCCCTCAAGTTCCGCCGGGGGCCGTCCGCTATTTCTGCGTCCCATATTTCTGGAGCGGTTCATGTCCGGCCTGCTGGCTTTCTTCATCGTGCTCGCCCTGCTCGCCGTCTTCGGCGTATTCATCTACAACCAGCTGGTGACGCTGAAGCACAACGTCGGCAAGGCCTGGTCCAACATCGATATCCTGCTCAAGCAGCGCCACGACGAACTCCCCAAACTGGTCGAGACCTGCAAGCAGTACATGCAGTTCGAGCAGGAAACGCTGGAAAAGGTGATGCAGGCACGCAGCCAGGTGGCGACGGCTCGCGAGTCGCAGAACATCGCCGCGCTCGGGCAGGCCGAGAACGCCTTGCGCGTCGGCCTCGGAAACCTGTTCGCGGTGGCCGAGGCCTACCCGGAACTGAAGACCAACGAGACGTTCAAGCACCTGCAGGCGCGCATCACCGGCCTCGAAAACGCGATCGCGGACCGCCGCGAGTTCTACAACGAGTCGGTGAACGTCAACAACGTGCGCGTCGAGCAGTTTCCCGACACGCTGATCGCGCGGCTGTTCGGCTTCCGCCAGTTTTCGCTGCTGCGCTTCGCGGCCGAGGAGAAAAGGGACGTTGACCTGAAACAGCTCTTCAGCAACTGATGTTCGGCGCGCGCCTTGGCGCCGGCTGGCGGCACGACTATGCCAACGTCGCGCTGGGCGGCGGCAACCTGCTGATCCTGCTGCTCGGTCTCAAGCTGCAATCCGGCAGCGGCTGGCAGCTCACCTTCGTTCTGATTGGGCTCACCAGCTGCTGGGCATGGTATGCCAACCTCAAGCGCCATCGCACGGTCGCCGACACGCCGACGTCGCGCATTGCCTCGGCACCGCAGGGTTATGTCGAACTCGTCGGGCGCGGCCGCCAGCCGCCAGGCGAGGGGCTGCTCAGCCCGATCAGCGGCCTGCCGTGCCTGTGGTACCGCTACCGCGTCGAGCGCCGCAACGGAGACCGCTGGGAGCACGTGGAATCCGGCGTATCCCACGACACCTTCGGCGTGGATGACGGCAGCGGCCAGCTGCTGGTCGACCCCGAGGGTGCGGAAATCCTCACCTCGCGCAAGCAGGTCTCGACCGCCGGCGGCTACCGCAAGACCGAGTGGACCCTGATCGAAGGCGAAACGATTTACGTCATCGGCGAGCACGTCACCCTCGGCGGCCCCAACGCCGTCCTCGACAAGAAATCCGACCTCGCCGCCCTGCTAGCAGAATGGAAGCGCGACAAGAGCGCCCTGCTGGCACGCTTCGATGCCAACCGCGACGGCGAAATCAGCCTCGATGAATGGGAGCGGGCGCGCCAGGCCGCCTCCGACGAAGTCGACCGCACCCACCTCGACATCCGCCTGAAGGACGGCATCCACCTCATGCGCAAACCAGCGCAGGGCCGCCCCTATCTCATCGCCAACCGCGAAGTCACCGCGCTGGCACGGCATTTCCGGCTGTGGAGCTGGGCGCATCTGGTGCTGATGATGACCGCCCTCGCAGGCTTGACCCTGATCGGCCGGGGCGCCTGAGCAGCGGCTTGCCCTGCCCTGCCCCAAGCCCTATAGTCAAGGCACGGAGGTCGCATCATGAAACACCCCATACCGGAAACCCCACCTGACTACGATCACACTCGCATCATCGAGCGGCCTGACGGTTTTTACTGGATGGATGCCGACACCGGTGAGGAATACGGCCCGTTCGAGAGCCTGCTGGAAGCCGTTCAGGACATGGAATACAACGCCGACAGCGATTACGAGCCTGGCGAGACGGTGGAGGAGGCCGAAGACGAAATCGGCATTTCGGACTGGATCGATCCCGAAACCGGCGAACCCGGAGAAGAGTCTCACCGCCCTCCGGAGTAGCGCGCGGGCCAAGCCTGAAGCGTTACGTTAGTCGACCACCGGCGGCCGCTTCCGCGGCCCGCGCCTCACGCTCGAAATAGTTGTCGCGATAGGGATGGCCGCCGCGCACCCAGGCCAGCAGCCCCGCGAACGGATACAGCACCAGCAGCAGCAAGCCCCAGCGTTCGAACTGCCTGACGTGCGCCCGCTCGTGCGCGCGCGTCGCGGCCAGCGCAGCCAGCGACACGCCCACGACGACGTGCCCAAGCGTGATCGCCGCCACCGCCCCGCTGAACGGAAAGCCGCGCCGCAGCACCCGCGCAGGCCAGCCACCCGCGGCCTCCAGCACCCCATCGACCCGCTGCCATGTTCCGCCGCTGCTCCGCGCAGCGAGCGCGACCAGTATCCCCAGCAGCGTCACCGGCAGCGACCACAGGTAGAGCAGAAGCCGCAGCATTCAAGCGTCCGTCGCGCCCTCGAACCAGCGCACCGCGGGCAAACCCTGACGCACGAAATGCGCACGCGCCTGAGCCAGTTGCGCCGCAGTGCCCGCTGCATACACGTCGAAGCGATGCAGGTCGGGATAATCCATCACGATGGCGGCAAGCACGCCGTCGAGGTCGTCGCTCTGCGGGTGCGGGACGTAGGTGAAATTGTCCAGCGCGTCGGCCCAGGCGCGGCAGAGGTTGTCCTGATAGAGACCGGTCTCGTAGTCGAGCCAGTGCAGATCCATCGACTCCACCAGTTCAAGCGACATCGCGTGCTGGACCAGGCTCTTGATCGGCGCGAATCCGGCGCCGAATGCGAGGAAAATCACCGGCCGCGGCGAATCCTCGTCCAGCACGAACTCGCCGAACGGCCCTTCCACTTCCACCGAGTCGTTGGCCTTCAGCGTGCTGAACACCGCCTCGGCAAACGCATCCCCGGCGCGCCGGGGAATCTGCACCTCGATGTGGCGGTCTTCGCACGGGCAGCTGGCGATCGCGTAGCGTCCGCGTGCCCCGTCGACCGACAACTCGATGCTCTGGCCGCCGAGATAACGCAGGCGCTGGCTGCGCGGCGTCTGAATGTGCAGCGCGGCCATGTGCGGGTTGAACACCTCGACCGACTTCACCTTGGCGGTGAGATGCTGCACCGGGATGTCGCGCGCCCCCGCCACGTTGGCCTCGATCACCACGTCGTTCACCGGCGCGTACGCGCACAGCAGGATAACCCCCGCCTCCTTGTCGCCCTCCTTCAGGACGTAGTCGTGGGCGTGCACCTTCTTCACCTCGCCCGACACCACGCGCGCCCTGCACTCGCCGCAGTTGCCGTTGCTGCAGCCGTAGTTGAGCGAGACACCGTTGCGCAGCGCCGCCTCGAGCAGGGTGTCGTTGCCTTCGACGAAGAACTCGTGGCCGCTGGGCTGGATGGTGACGTGGGCCGACATGATTTTCAGTATCCTCTCCTGGGCAATGGCCGCCTGCGCCTGTGCCGCATCCACCGGCATCTCCGCGAGATTGCGCAGCAGGAACGCACGCACCGCATGCAGGGCGTGGTGAGTCTCGGCGCTTGCGTCTTCGTCGATTTCCTCGATCTTCTCGTCGAGCCAGACCAGCACGTTGCCGTAGTGCAGCAGCAGCGCCTTGGCGGCAGCGTAGTCATCGCCCAGTTCGGTCAGGCGCGCGGCCAGCACCGCCTTGTCCGGCAGCGCGCGTTCGAACACCCGCTTGGCGAACGCCTTCTCCTTGATTTCGGCGACCCGGCGGAACTCGGCATCGTCGTCCCATTTCACATCGGGAAAGGCGCGAAGCAATTCGTCGAGCTCGACCATGCCGTCGAACGTCGCCAAGGCGCCGCCGCGGATCATTTCCTGCAGCGCATGGCGCGGCTGACCGACCAGTTTGGCGACGCGGGAGAGCGGAATGAGATGGCTCATGCGGGCATGGTACTCCGCGATCGTGAGAGACAGAATCGGCAATTCACCGGATTCTGAAACTTCCGGCGTTCAGGCAAACGCCGCGCGTGCCATTTCGATCATCAAGTTCACCACCAGCCGAACATTCAGGCCGCCCTGCTGGAACGCCTCGCGGTAAGCCGGCCAGGTCATCTCCCTGAAATATTCCCAAGCGCTCAAATGGAGCCTGAGTTTTCGCTCGGCGTATTCAAACCCGCCCTGTGCAGAAAGCTTCAGCCAGCCGATGCCCGCTGCGCGATCCTGTGGCACGCCCATTAGTCCGTTAAGCAGCATCACCCCAAGGTCATGCTGTGCCGTCGGCATTCCAAGCTCCGCTGCACGTCGCGTCCAAACCAGGCTTTTCTGCATGTCTCTTGCGTGTCCCGCGTAGCCGTTGGCATACACATCGCCGAGACAGAATGCTCCGTAGGCCTGGCCGCGCCGCGCCGCAATCCCGCACCAGCGAGCCATCGCCACCTCGTCCCGCACGGCACCATTGCTGCCCTGAACGTGCTGGTCGATCAAATGCCGATTCGCCTGGGGATTGCCCATCAGCGCAGCCCGCATCATGTCCGCCCGCCCGGCCAGCATGTCGCCCATGGCAAAATAGGTGCGCGCGCGCCAGTAGAGCGCCACGTCGAGATTAGGGTTGCCCGCCAGGGCGCGGCTGTAGAACTCGAGTGCGCGCGGATAGAACGAACGCCGGTAGAACATGTGGCCGATGCGCTCATCGAGCCAGGGGTCCTGCACCGTCCTGGCGATCGATTCATAGATGGCGACTTCGGTGCCGCCGTCTGCGCGCATGATTTTCCGGTTGTCTGTCAGGTGCTTCTCCGCTTCCAGCACCTTGACGTGTTCAGATGCCATGCCTTGCGCCCGGGCGTCGGCAACCACCCTGGCGTGCAGCGTGTCGTCACCCGCGATGGCGGCGATGTAGCCGCGCCGCAGCGCCAGGCTGTGCGGTGCCTGCGCCACGCCTTCGCGAAAAGCCTGCTCCACACACGGCCCGTCGCGCATGGCATCGCAGAGCGCGATCAATACCCGATAGGAAACCAGCGGTCGCTTCGTCAGCTGCAAGCTGGCCTCGACATCCTCGCGCGCCTGTTGCATCAGGCTGCGGTAGTCCTGCCAGGCGCGGTCGGCGTTAACGCCCTCGTAGGCCACCGGATACGCGATCAGGTCCGCCTGCCCCCAGCGATACATCGCGCGTGCCATGCGCGCTTCATAGCTGTCGGGCAGTGCGCTCACCCACTGGTCATAGATGGCCGCCAGGGCCGAATCCGTTTCGCGCATCAGCGCCCAGTAGAGCTGGATCAGCGGCCGTTCGGTCGCTGGGTCGGCTTCGTACTGGTGCTGGTAACGCGAAAAATACGCCTGCAATGCCGCTACGTCCTGCCGCGCCACCAGCGCCTGCACCTCCAGTGCATCGGGAATCGGCAAGGCCTGCGCGCCGACGGCGGCGGAAAACGACAGCATGACTCCGGCAATCCAGTTTCTCATTGGTTTCACCTCCCCCTTGCTTACGGCGCACGCCGTCACAACTTGATGTCAGCCTGTGCGCGGGATGGATACAATCGCCCGATGCCACGAATCACCACCCGCTCCCGTCCTGCCGACACCTGTACCGCGCTGCAACAAGCCGGCATTGCGCCGACCTGGGCCCGCTTGTATGCCGCGCGCGGCATCACCCACCCCGAGCAGGTCGCGCACCGGTTGCCGCAATTGCTGCCGCCGACCGGCCTGCTGCACGCCGACCGTGCCGCCACACTGCTGGCCGACGCGATCGCCGAAAACAAGCGGCTCCTCATCGTCGCCGACTACGACGCGGACGGCGCCACCGCGTGCGCAGTCGGCGTGCGCGGACTGCGCATGCTGGGCGCCGAGGTCGACTACCTGGTGCCGAACCGCATCGAGCACGGCTACGGCCTGACGCCCGGCATCGTCGCCCTCGCCGCGGAGCGCCGCCCCGACCTGCTGGTCACGGTGGACAACGGCATTGCCGCGGTCGACGGGGTGGCGGCGGCCAACGCGCTCGGCATCCCGGTGCTGGTCACCGACCACCACCTGCCCGGCGACGCCCTGCCGGACGCTGCGTGCATCGTCGATCCCAACCAGCCCGGCTGCGGTTTCGCGTCGAAGCACCTGGCGGGGGTGGGCGTGATGTTCTACGTGCTGCTGGCGCTGCGTGCCGAACTGCGCCGGCGCGGCGCCTACGCGGAAAAAGCCGAGCCCGATCTGCGCGCGCTGCTCGACCTCGTCGCGCTCGGCACCGTCGCCGACGTGGTCAGGCTCGACGCCAACAACCGCACCCTGGTCGCGCAGGGCCTCGCGCGCATGCGCGCCGGCCGCGCTTGCGCCGGCGTCAACGCGCTGTTCCGTGCCGCCAGCCGCGATCCGTCCCGCGCGACGGTGTTCGACCTCGGCTTCATGCTCGGACCGCGCCTCAACGCCGCCGGCCGCATCGACGACATGGCGCTCGGCATCGAATGCCTGCTGGCCGACGATCCCGTCACCGCGCAGCGGCTCGCGCAGCAGCTCGACACGCTCAACCGCGAGCGCCGCAGCATCGAGGCCGACATGCAGGAGGAGGCGCTCGCGATTCTGGCGAGCTTCAACCCCAGCGACAGCCACAGCCTCACCGCCTATCAGCCCGACTGGCACGTCGGCGTGATCGGCATCCTCGCTTCGCGCCTGAAAGACAAGTTCCATCGCCCGACCCTCGTGCTCGCCCGCAGCGAGAACGGCGAGCTCAAGGGCTCCGGCCGCTCCATCCCCGGCCTGCACCTGCGCGACGCGCTCGACCTGGTCGACAAGCGGCATCCCGGTCTGATCCTCAAGTTCGGCGGCCACGCCATGGCGGCCGGGCTCACCCTCCCGGAAGGCCGCCACGACGAGTTCGCGCGTGCCTTCGAGGCCGTGGTGCGCGAACTGATCGACCCGGCCGACCTGGAAGGCGTGATCGAGACCGACGGCGAACTCGAGCCGGCCGAGCACCGCTACGAGCTTGCCGTCGAGATCGAACATGCGGTGTGGGGGCAGGGCTTCCCCGCCCCGCTGTTCAATGCGACCTTCGACGTCCTGGCGCAGCGCGTCGTCGGCGAGAAGCATCTGAAGCTGAAGCTCGGGCGCGGCGGCGAATCCTACGAAGCCATGCGCTTCTTCCACCCTGATCCGCTGCCGGAGCGCATCCACGCCGTCTACGGCCTGATGCCCAGCGAATTCAATGGCCAGCAGAGTCTGCAGCTGAAGCTACAGCACTGGGAGCCTGCAGCCTGATTCCACCCCGGCCGCAGGCTCGCGCGCCGGTCAGCCCACCTTCGGCAGACGCGCCAGCGCAGCCTGGATCGCCTCGTCCGGGTAGGCGAAGTCCTCCAGCTTGCCGCTGAAGTAGCTGTCGTACGCGGCCATGTCCAGGTGGCCGTGGCCCGACAGATTGAAGAACAGCGTCTTCGCCTCGCCGCTTTCCTTGCAGCGCAGCGCCTCGTCGATGCAGGCAGCGATCGCATGGTTGGATTCGGGTGCGGGGACGATGCCCTCGGCGCGGGCGAAGGTCACGCCGGCGCTGAAGGTGGCGAGCTGTGGCACCGCGACCGCCTCGAGCAGCTTCTCGTGGTAGAGCTGTGAAACGAGCGCCGAGTCGCCGTGGTAGCGCAGGCCGCCGGCATGGATGCCGGGCGGCATGAAGTCGTGGCCGAGGGTGTACATCAGCATCATCGGCGTGAGCTTGGCCGTGTCGCCGAAGTCGTAGGCGTAGTGGCCGCGCGTCAGCGTCGGGCACGAGGTGGGCTCGACCGCTACCAGGCGCACGTTCCTGCCCGCAGCCTTGTCGGCGAAGAAGGGGAAGGCCGCGCCGCCGAAGTTGGAGCCGCCGCCGCACGGAGCGAAGATCATGTCGGGATAGTCGCCCGCCTTTTCGAACTGCTTCTTCGCCTCGAGGCCGATCACCGTCTGGTGCAGCAGGACGTGGTTCAGCACCGAACCAAGCGCGTAGTTGGTGTCGGCGCGCGACGCCGCATCCTCCACCGCCTCCGAGATCGCGAGGCCGAGCGAGCCCGGGTTGTCCGCGTTCTCCGCCAGCGCGGCGCGGCCGGAATTCGTCTCCACGCTCGGGCTGGCGAACACCTCCGCCCCCCAGGTCTGCATCATCGAGCGGCGGTAGGGTTTCTGGTTGTAGCTCACCTTGACCATGTAGACGCGCACCTCGAGCCCGAACATCTGGCCGGCCAGCGCCATTGAGCAGCCCCATTGCCCCGCGCCGGTCTCGGTGGCGATGCGCTTGATGCCGGCTTCGGCGTTGTAGTAGGCCTGCGCCACCGAGGTGTTGACCTTGTGCGAGCCGGCCGGCGAGACGCCTTCGTACTTGTAGTAGATCTTCGCCGGCGTGCCGAGCGCCGCCTCCAGGCGATGCGCGCGGAACAGCGGCGAGGGCCGCCACAGCCGGTAGATCTCGCGCACCTTCTCGGGGATCGGAATCCAGCGCTCCGCCGACATCTCCTGTTCGATCAGGCTCATCGGGAAAATCGCCGTGAGCGCCTCGGGGCCGATGGGATTGCCGTCCGGCCCAAGCGGCGGCGCCGGCCGGTTGGGCATGTCGGCGACGACGTTGTACCAGTGGGTGGGGATCTCGGATTCGTCGAGCAGGAACTTGGTTTGCGGCATGGCGGTGTCTCCGTGTTGTTGTGAACGACGCTGCACGCCGGCCAGCGCGGCCGACGCGGGAATCATCGACCCGTCCCCGCCCAGCGTCAACGCATCCCCGGCATCGCGTGCAGCGCGCGCGCCGCCGCGGCGCGCGTCAGGCGTAGCCTTCCGGATTGCGCTGCTGCCAGCGCCAGGCGTCGGCGCACATGCGCGGCAGGTCGTATTCGGCACGCCAGCCCAGGTCGCGCGCGGCGCGCGCGGGGTCGGCCCAGCACTGCGCGACGTCGCCGGGACGGCGCTCGACGATTTGATATGGCACCGTCCTCCCGCTCGCCGCCTCGAACGCGTGCACCATCTCGAGCACGCTCACGCCCCGTCCGGTGCCGAGGTTCCAGGTACCGACGCCGCCGAGCTGCGGCAGCCTGTCGAGCGCCGCCAGATGGCCGCGCGCCAGGTCGACGACGTGGATGTAGTCGCGCACGCCGGTGCCGTCGGGCGTCGGATAGTCGCCGCCGAACACGTTGAGGTGGGGACGCCGCCCCACCGCGACCTGCGCGACGTAGGGCATGAGGTTGTTGGGTATCCCGCGCGGGTCCTCGCCGATGAGCCCCGACGCGTGCGCGCCGACCGGATTGAAGTAGCGCAGCAGCGCCACCCGCCAGCCGGCGTCCGCCCGCGCGACGTCGCGCAGCATCTCCTCGATGACGAGCTTGGAACGGCCGTAGGGGTTGGTCGCCGACAAGGGGAAATCCTCGGTGATCGGCACCGTGGCGGGGTCGCCGTAGACCGTCGCCGACGACGAGAAGACCAGCGACTTCACCCCGGCCGCCGCCATTTCGTCGAACAGCGCGATGCTGCCGGCGATGTTGTTGTCGTAGTAGAGGAGCGGCTTCTCGACCGATTCGCCGACCGCCTTGAGCCCGGCGAAGTGGACCACCGCGTCGATCGCATGTTGCTCGAACAGCGCGCGCAGCGCCGCGCGATCACGGATGTCCCCCTGCACGAATTCCACCGCCCGGCCCGCGATCTGCGCCACGCGATCGAGCGACTTCGCGCTGCTGTTCGACAGATTGTCGTAGACCACGACTTCGTGCCCCGCGCCGAGGCACTCCACTGCGGTGTGCGAGCCGATATAGCCCGCCCCGCCGGTCAACAGAACCTTCAATGCAACCCCCTGCGTCGATGCCCGGCGGATGCCCCGCCTGGCGTTGAAAACGTCGTGTCAGTCGTTGCGGGCGACGAAGTCCGCGTACGCAGCCGCCAGCCCGCTTTCCATCGAGGTGGTCGCCTTCCAGCCCATCGCCTCGAGTCGGCCGACGTCCATGAGCTTCCTCGGCGTGCCGTCTGGCTTGGTGGCATCGAATTCGATGGCGCCCTCGTAACCCACGACGGCCTTCACCGTTTCGGCGAGCTCGCGGATGGTGAGGTCGTGGCCGACGCCGATGTTCATCAGCGGCGGCAGGCCGTCGTTGCGGTCGGCGGCGAGCAGCGGTTTGAACTGCCCGTCCGGCAGGCTCATGAGGTAAACGCAGGCATCGGCCATGTCGTCGCTGTAGAGGAACTCGCGACGCGGCGTGCCGGTGCCCCAGATGGCGACGCTGGGCGCGCCGGCGAGCTTGGCCTCGTGGAAGCGGCGGATCAGCGCGGGAATGACGTGCGAGTTCTCCGGGTGGTAGTTGTCGCCGGGGCCGTACAGGTTGGTCGGCATCACCGCGAGGTACTGGGTGCCGTACTGCCGGTTGTAGCTCCAGCACATCTCGATGCCCGCGATCTTGGCGATCGCGTACGGGCGGTTGGTCGGTTCGAGCAGGCCGGTCAGCAGGGACTCCTCCTTCATCGGCTGCGGCGCGAGCTTGGGATAGATGCAGCTCGAGCCGAGGAACAGCAGGCGGCGGACGTTGTTCCGGTAAGCCGCGTGGATGACGTTGGTCTGCACCGCGAGGTTGTCGCGGATGAACTCGGCCGGGTATTCGTTGTTGGCGTGGATGCCGCCGACCTTGGCCGCCGCGAGGAAGACGTAGTCGGGCTTCTCGAGCTCGAAGAAGGCTTCGACTTCGGCCTGGTGGGTGAGGTCGAGCTGGGCGTGGGTGCGGGTGACGAAGTTGTCGTAGCCGCGGCGCTCGAGGTTGCGCATGAGGGCGGAACCGACCAGCCCGCGGTGGCCGGCGACGTAGATCTTGGCGTGCTTGTCCATGGGTTTACTCGTGGTGCGTGTCGGGATGCGGCGCGCACCCCGCGCGCAGCGGGGATACGGCGAGGCAGGTGAAGTCCCCGCCGGAAAAGATGTTAAAGATGGCTATCGGGGTCATGTTCACAAGCTCGCAAAACGCGAGCGATCCGCGATTGTCTTATTTTTGCGGCGCGCCTCATACGGCGACTGTCGCACGACTGCGGACGTGGCCCAGGAAGCGGCGCACCCCAGCGTGTACTGCACGAATCCGCTTTCTGCGATGGTGGTGGCCAGCCCGCCCGGGCGCGGGCGGCCTGGCCGTGCCGGCCCCGTCACTTCTCTACGGATGCCGCCGGGCTCGCTGCCGCGGCCTCCGCAGGCGCCGCAGGCTCCTGCTTGCCGGCGTCGGCGAACTCGCCCAGGTACTCGATCTTGGCCGCCGCCTTGAGCGCGTCGAGTTCGGCCTTCGCGGCCTTCTGGCGCGCCTGGACCTGCAGCGCACGCGCGATCGCCGGCTTCGCCTGCTCCAGCGTCACCGGCTGCGACTGGGCACCGGCCACGATGATCACCAGCAGGCCTTCCGGCACGTTCAGCACCATCGCCTTGCCCGCCGGCACCTGCGCCAGCTTGGGCAACATCTCCAGGGGAAGCTGCTCGGCCGCCTTGATGCCCTGCGCGGCCTTCACCGGATAGTTCTCCGCCTTCAGCCAGGCAGCGAAGTCGTTGACCGACTTCGCCGCGTCCAGCCTGGCCCGGATCGCCTCGTGCTTGTCCTGCGGCGCCTGGATCGAAAGCTCCTGCAGGCGATAGATCTTGCGCTGCGCGAAGAGCTCGGGATGCGCCTCGAAATACTCGGCGACCTCGGCTTCGGTCGGCTCGGCCGGCTCACCCAGCTTGCGGCTCATGTAGGCATCGGCGAGCACCTTGTGGCGCGCCGCTTCGAGCGCCGCGGCGACCGCCGGATCCTGGTCCAGCTTGTCGGCTACCGCCTTCTGCACGATCACCTCCTGGTCGACCAGAGTGCGCACCATTTGCAGCGATGCTGCCTTGCGCTGGCCCTCGTCGAGATTGGGAATACGCTGCAGCGCCTGGTTCACCTGATCCACCGTCAGCGCGGTGCCGTTGACGCGCGCCGCCACCTCCGCGGGGCCGGCCTTTGCCGACGCCTCGTCTTGCTTGTCGCCGCAGCCGGCGACCAGGCCGGTGATCATCAGGGCCAAACCGAGCTTCTTGAAAGCGTGCATATCTTCGTCCTCGTTGAAATGCGGATGATGGAAACTTGAACTGCCCGCATCTTATACCAAGCGACCGCCCTGTCCCTCCCGGAAAGCGGCGGGCAGCCTGCTCCGGAACGAAACCCTGCAGGTCCGCCGCCTGCCCTTGCGCCAGCCAGTTCCGGCCGCCCCACCGGAGGCGCACCGCGTCTGCCCGGGGTCCAATCTATGTTAGGCTCCGCACCGTATCCGGGAGATTTGCGTGTTCAAGATTCTGCTGCTGATCGCGATTGGATTCGTGGTGCTGGCCGTGATCCGCACCTACCAGCGCTCGCTCAACCGACCGTCCGCGCCAACGCGCGAAACGGCCGTCGAAGACATGGTGAAGTGCGCGCATTGCGGGGTCAACCTGCCGCGCAGCGAAGCCATCTATTCCGGCGGCGACTTCTTCTGCACCCCGGAGCACAGGCAGCTCGGCAAGAAATGAGCGCCGCGGCCCCACCCGCGCCGCGGCCGGCCACGCCGGGCTATTACGCGTCGCACTGGCGCAGCCTCGACTACTTCAACCTGTATCGCCTGACGCTGGCGGTAGCGCTGGTGTTCACCGGCCTGCTGTTCGTCGACTCGGACCTGTTCCGCGCCGGCGCCGGCGAGCTTTTCCAGGCGTCGGCGTACGCCTACCTCCTGCTCGCGGCCCTGTTCGTGCTGGGGATCCGCGCGCGCTGGCCGGGATTCCAGATCCAGCTCACCGCCCACATCACCACCGACATCGTCCTGATCGTGCTCATGATGTCGACCAGCGAGCGGCTCGCCGGCGGCATGGGGCTGCTGCTGGCGATCTCCATCGCCTCCGGCGGATTGGTGGGCAGCGGCCGGCTGGCCCTGCTCTACGCAGCCATGGCCTCGATCGCCGTCCTGCTGCAGCACAGCTTCAGCCTGCTCGGCGGCAGCGCGCGACACGACAGCTTCTTCCAGACCGGGCTCTTGAGCGCAGGCTACTTCGCGATCGGCTGGCTGGCACACGCGCTCACCCAGCGCGCCCTGCATTCGGAAACGCTGGCGCAACGCCAGGCGGACGAACTCGCACTGCTGAACCGCATCAACGCGCTGGCGATCGAGAGTTCGCCCGACGGCCTGCTGGCGGTGCAGGGCGACGGCATCGTGCGCCACGCCAGCCCGCGGGCGCTGACCCTGCTCGGCGTCAGCCAGGCCGTCACGCCCGGCGTCACCCGCCTCGACGCCTGCTCGCCCGACCTCGCGAAGCTGGCGGAGCGCCTCGAGCCCGGCGAATCTTCCCCCCTCGGCACGCCGGGCGGACAACTGCGGGTCCGCAGCATTCCGCTCGAGGCGCCCGAGGGCAGCCGGGTGCTGGTGCTGGAAGACCAGAGCCAGGCCGAACAGGCTGCGCAGCGGCTGAAGCTCGCCGCGCTCGGGCGGCTCACCGCCAACATCGCCCACGAGATCCGCAACCCCCTCTCGGCCATCAGCCACGCCGCTCAGCTGCTGCGCGAGGATGCCCGCGATTCCGCGCAGACCCGACTGACCGACATCATCGCCAACAACACGCGCCGGCTCGACCGGCTGGTCGAAGAAGTGCTGTCGCTCAACCGCCGCGACCGCGTCAATCCTGTCAGCTTCGACGCGGCGGCGCTGGAAAGCCTGCTCGACGAGCTGCGCCAGACTGAAGAAATTCCCGCCGACGCCGTCATAGTGAGCATGCCAACTTCCCTGCACGTCCAGTTCGACCCAGACCACCTGCGCCAGATCATGTGGAACCTGCTGCGCAACGCCTGGCGCTTCAGCCGCAAGCAGGCGGGCAGCATCCGCGTCGGCGCGCAGACGGCCGGCGACACCGTACAGCTCGAGATCGAGGACGACGGCCCCGGCGTGTCCGCCGAACATCGCGGCAAGCTGTTCGAGCCCTTCTTCACCACCGACGCGCAAGGCACCGGCCTCGGCCTGTTCCTCGCCCGCGAGCTCGCCGAAGCCAACCACGCCGCGCTCGCCTACGTGCCGGGAAGCACGGGTGCGTGCTTCCGCCTCGGCATGCCCCGGAGCGCCTAGCATGGCCGGCCCGCGCATCCTGCTGGTCGACGACGAGCCCGACCTGCTCGACCTGATGGAGCTGACGCTGCTCAAGATGGGACTGGAGACCGACCGCGCCGGCAGCGTGGCGGAAGCGCAGACGCGGCTGCGCCAGGCCCGCTACGACCTCTGCCTCACCGACATGCGACTCGGCGACGGCGAGGGCCTCGAAGTGATCGCGGCCGCCAGCGCGCTGCCCGCGCCGGTGCCCGTCGCTGTGATCACCGCGTACGGCAATGCCGGCAACGCGGTCGCGGCGCTGAAGGCGGGCGCCTTCGACTACCTCGCCAAGCCGGTGGCGCTCGACCAGTTGCGCACGCTGATCAAGTCCGCGCTGAGAATACCCGACGCGGTGCAAGCGGACGCGAGCGCGCACGATCTGATCGGCCGCTCGGCCACCATGCAGGACATCCGCGCGCGCATCGCCAAACTCGCCCGTACCCAGGCGCCGGTCCACATTGCCGGCGAATCGGGCAGCGGCAAGGAACTCGCGGCGCGTCTCATCCACCGCCTCGGCAACCGTGCCGACAAGCCCTTCGTCGCGGTCAACTGCGGGGCGATTCCCGAGACGCTGATGGAGAGCGAATTCTTCGGCTACCGGAAGGGCGCCTTCACCGGCGCCGACTGCGACCGCGACGGATTTTTCCAGGCCGCCGACGGCGGCACCCTGTTCCTCGACGAGGTGGCCGACCTGCCGCTTTCGATGCAGGTCAAGCTGCTGCGCGTGCTGCAGGAGAAGAAGGTCCGCAAGGTCGGCGCGACGGCCGAACAGCCGGTCGACGTGCGCATCATCAGCGCCACCCACCAGAACCTCGCCGCGCTGGTCGAGGCAGGCCGCTTCCGCCAGGACCTCTACTACCGGCTCAACGTGATCGATCTCATGATGCCGAGCCTGCGCGACCGCGTGGAAGACATCCCGGACATGGCGCGCTTCCTGCTCGACAAGCTGGGGGACAGCCAGGTCACGCTCGCCCCGGAAGCCGAACGGGCACTCTGCACCTACGCCTTCCCGGGCAACGTGCGCGAGCTGGAGAACACCCTGGAGCGCGCGCTGGCGCTGTGCGAAGACGGCCACATCACCGCGGCCGACCTCAACCTCGCACCCGCCCTGCCCCCGGCCGACGGCGCCCCGGGAAACAAATATCCGCTGCAGGACTATCTCGACCAGGTCGAGCGCGCCGCCATCCTCGAAGCGCTGGAGCAGACGCGTCACAACAAGACCGCCGCCGCGCGCCTGCTCGGTGTCACCTTCCGCAGCCTGCGCTACCGGCTGGAGCGCCTGGGAATCGATTGATCACGGCCGGCGCAAACAAAAAAACCCGCCTGCGCGGGTTTTTTTGTTTGGGTCCGTGATGCCGCTTGTCGGATTCGAACTGACGACCTACCGCTTACAAGGCGGTTGCTCTACCAACTGAGCTAAAGCGGCGACGGGCGACATTATAGCGATGTCGCCGCGAGGATCGGGCGATTACTTGACGACCTTCAGCGTAGGCTTGCCGCGCGGCGGAACCGGCGGTTCATCGGAAGGGGGTGGCGTCTGGTCGGCCGGCGGCGTCTCGCCGACCTCGAAATGCAAACCCTGCCCGTTCTCGCGCGCGAAGATTGCAGCGACACGATCGACCGGAATGGAGATCTCGTGCGAAACGCCGCCGAAGCGCGCTGAGAACTGGATCCAGTCGTTGTCGAGCGTGAGATTCCGGGTCGCCCCCGCACTGATGTTCAGCACGATCTGGCCATCCTTGACGAAACCGGGCGGCACGCGGGTTCGTTCGTCGACCGCGACCAGCAGCTGCGGCGTGTACCCGGAATCCGCGCACCACTCGTACAGCGCGCGGATCAGGTACGGCTTGGTTGAAATCTCGGCCACCTGCCCCCCTTACTTGCGCAGCGCCTTTTCGGTCGGGGTCAGCGCGTTGATGAAGGCGGGGCGGCTGAACAGGCGCTCGCGGTACTTGAGCACCGGAGCCGCCATCTTGGGAAGTTCGATGCCGTAATGCTCGAGGCGCCACAAGAGCGGGGCGATCGCCACGTCGAGCATCGAGAACTCGTCGTTCATCAGGTACTTCTGCTTGGTCAGGATCGGGGTCAGCTGCGAGAGGCTGTCGCGGATTTCCTGGCGCGCCTTGTCAGAACCCTTGCCGAGGCTGTGCTCGAGGGTGTTCACGTGGCTGAAGAGATCGTGCTCGAAGTTGAACAGCACCAGCCGCGCGCGCGCGCGCATCACAGGGTCGGGCGGCATCAGCTGCGGATGGGGGAAACGTTCGTCGATGTATTCGTTGATGATGTTCGACTCGGTCAGGATCAGGTCGCGCTCGACCAGCACCGGCATCTTGCCGCTGGGGCTGATGCTGGCGATCTCCTCGGGCTTGTTGTGCATGTCCACATCGATGATTTCGAAGTCCATGTCCTTCTCGAACAGGACGATGCGGCAGCGGTGGCTGTACGGATCGGTGCTACCGGAATACAAGGTCATCATGGCGGGGGCCCCTTTGGTATTGCGTGCGTTTAATGCTCAAAACGCCAACAGCCGGACACTGGTCCGGCTGTTGGCGAAAGTCAGGCTCAGACTCAGTGGATGTCTTTCCAGTACTCTTTCTTGAGGTAATAGGCCACCACGAAGAAGATCGCCAGGAACGCCAGCACCATGAGGCCGACCTGCTTGCGCTTCAGCTGGGCGGGCTCACCCATCCACACCAGGTAGTTGACCAGGTCGCCGACCATCGCGTCGTACTCGGCCAGCGTGACGCTGCCGGGCTTGGCGAGTTCGAGGCGCTCGATGACTTCGTGCTCGCCGTCCTTCTTCATGACCGGCACCATTTCCCCCTGCAGGCTCCACAGCACATGCGGCATGCCCACCTTGTCGAACACGGTGTTGTTCCAGCCCGTGGGACGCGACTCGTCACGGTAGAAGCCGCGCAGATAGGTGTACAGCCAGTCGGCGCCGCGCGCACGGGAGATCACGCTGAGGTCGGGCGGCGTGGCGCCGAACCAGGCCTTGCCGTCGGCCTTGGTCATGCCGACTTTCATGGTCTCGCCCGGCTTGTCGGCCGCGAACAGCAGGTTCGCCTTGATCTGGTCCTCGGTGAGGCCCAGATCTTCCATGCGGGTGTAGCGCATGGAGGAAGCGCTGTGACAGTTCAGGCAGTAGTTCACGAACACCCGTGCACCGCGCTGCAGCGACTCACGGTCGGAGAGGTTGACCGGCGCCTTGTCCAGATGAACGGTGGCGCCAGCCGCGAAGGCCATCACGGGTGCAGCCGCCAGCAGGAAAATAAAATTCTTCAAGCGTTTCATTTAGCCAGTCACCCTTTCCGGTTCCGGTTTGGTTTTGTCAATCGAGGTATACCAGGGCATCAACAGGAAAAACAGGAAGTAGATCACCGAGAACACCTGGGCGAAGAGCGTCGCGATCGGCGTCGCCGGCAGCAGGCCGAGATAGCCAAGACCGACGAAGGACACGATGAAGAGTGCCAGCGCGATCTTGTAGATCGGGCCGCGGTAGCGGATCGACTTGACCTTGCTGCGATCGAGCCAGGGCAGGAAGAACAGCAGCACGATCGACAGGCCCATCGCCACGACGCCGGGGAACTGCGAACCGAACATCGGCGGCACCGCGCGCAGGATCGCGTAGAACGGGGTGAAGTACCACAGCGGCGCGATGTGCTCCGGCGTCTTCAGCGGGTCGGCCGGGACGAAGTTGGCCGCCTCGAGGAAGTAGCCGCCCATCTCCGGCGCGAAGAACAGGATCGCCGAGAACACCATCAGGAACACGATGACGCCGACGATGTCCTTCACCGTGTAGTACGGGTGGAACGGGATGCCGTCGAGCGGGATGCCATTGGCATCCTTCTTCTTCTTGATCTCGACGCCGTCTGGGTTGTTCGAGCCGACTTCGTGCAGCGCGACCAGATGCACCGCGACCAGCGCGATCAGCACCAGCGGCAGCGCGATGACGTGGAACGCGAAGAAGCGGTTCAGGGTGGCATCGGAGATCACGTAGTCGCCACGGATCCAGATCGACAGGTCTTCACCGATGAAAGGCACGGCGGCGAACAGGTTGACGATCACCTGCGCGCCCCAGAACGACATCTGCCCCCACGGCAGCAGGTAGCCGAGGAAGGCTTCGGCCATCAGCGCCAGGTAGATCAGCACGCCGAAGATCCAGATCAGCTCGCGCGGCTTGCGGTAGGAGCCGTACATCAGGCCGCGGAACATGTGCAGGTAGACGACGACGAAGAACATCGAGGCGCCGGTAGAATGCATGTAGCGGACCAGCCAGCCCCACTCGACGTCGCGCATGATGTACTCGACGGACAGGAAGGCGAGCTCCGCGTCCGGCTTGTAGTTCATGGTGAGGAAGATGCCGGTGACGATCTGGATCACCAGCACGAGGAGCGCCAGCGAGCCGAAGAAGTACCAGAAGTTGAAGTTCTTGGGCGCGTAGTACTCGGACAGGTGCGCCTTGTAGGTTGCGGTGAGCGGGAAGCGGTCGTCGACCCAGCCCATCAGCTTTTGCATGGCAGACATTAATTAGGCTCCTTGTGCGTCTACACCGATCAGCAGCTTCGCATCGCTGAGGTATTGATGGGGCGGGACGACCAGATTGGTCGGGGCCGGAACGCCCTTGTACACGCGCGCGGCGAGGTCGAAGCGCGAACCGTGGCAGGGGCAGAAGAAGCCGCCGGGCCAGTCGGCGCCGAGGTCGGCCGCTCCGACGTCCTTGCGGTAGGTGGGCGAGCAGCCGAGATGGGTGCAGATGCCGACCGCCACCAGATACTCGGGCTTGATCGAGCGGGTGGCGTTCTTGCAGTAGTCGGGTTGTTGCGGCATTTCGCTGTTGGCATCGGCCAGCTGGTCGTCATGCTTGGCCAGCAGCTCGAGCATTTCCGGCGTGCGGTTGACGATCCATACCGGCTTGCCGCGCCACTCGACCGTCAGCAGCATGCCCGGCTCGATCTTGCTGATGTCGACTTCGACCGGTGCGCCCGCCGCCTTGGCGCGCGCGCTCGGCATCATGCTCATCACCAGCGGAACAGCCACACCGGCCACCGCGACCCCCCCGACGGCGCTGGTTGCGGCGATCAGGAATTTTCGTTTGCGTGCGTCCACTTTTTGCCCTTCGGCTTCCTGGCTCATGTTTCCCTTACCCGAACGTGTTGCGATAAAAGCCGGCATTCTAACCAATTTGCCACCCCGACCGGAAGCCCAACGTGGGCATGACGCAGAAAGCTCCTGCCCCTCGGCTATAATTTTCCGACGGCGAAATCACGCCTGCCCATACCATTCCATCGACATGCGCAAATTCTGGTTGCTCTTCGCCCAATCCACCACGGTGGCCCTGGGCGTGCTGTTCATCATTGTCCTGTTCAAGCCCGAGCTGCTGAAATGGCAGCCGCAGCAACAGAGCCTCACCATCCAGCAGGCGCAGGTTCCGGTCCAGCCCGGGCCGCCCCCCCGCGGCTCGTTCGCGCCGGCGGCGCAAAAAGTCATTCCCTCGGTGGTCAACGTGTTCACCCAGCAGAAGGTGCGCAATCCGGCGCATCCCGCGCTGGAGGACCCGATCTTCCGCTACTTCTTCGGCGACCGGCTCGAGCCCCGCCCGCGCGAGGTTTCCAACCTCGGCTCCGGCGTGATCGTCAGCCCGAACGGCTACATCCTCACCAACCAGCACGTGGTCGAGGCCGCGGACGAGATCCAGATCGCTCTGGCGGACGGCCAGAGGCTGCCTGCGAAGGTGGTCGGCGCCGACCCGGAGACCGACCTCGCCGTGCTCAAGATCGAGGCCAGCAACCTGCCGGCGATCGTCTTCGCCGAAGCGGACAGTCTCAAGGTCGGCGACTGGGTGCTCGCGGTGGGCAATCCGTTCGGCGTCGGCCAGACGGTCACGGCGGGCATCGTCAGCGCGCTCGGCCGCACCCATCTCGGCATCAACACCTTCGAGAACTTCATCCAGACCGACGCCGCGATCAACCCGGGCAACTCGGGCGGCGCGCTGGTGGACGCGGCGGGCAACCTGGTCGGCATCAACAGCGCGATCTATTCGCGCACCGGCGGCTCGCAGGGCATCGGCTTCGCCATCCCGGTGAGCATCGCGCGGCAGATCATGGAACAGATCATCAAGACCGGCAGCGTGACGCGCGGCTGGGTCGGCGTCGAGGTGCAGGACATGACCCCGGAGCTCGCCGAATCCTTCAATCTGCAAGGCGTCGAAGGCGCACTGATCGCCGGCGTGCTCAAGGGCGGACCGGCGGATGCCGGCGGCGTCCGGCCCGGCGACATCCTGCTGGCGGTCAACGGCAGGAAGGTGTCCGACTCCGCCACGCTGCTCAACCTGATCGCCGAGCTGAAGCCGGGCGAAGCCGCGCAGCTCACCGTTGCACGCAAGCAACAGTCGCTCGACCTGAAGATCCGGGTCGGCCGGCGTCCGGTTCAGCGCGCGCTGGAGTCTGAAATCAACTGAGCCGGCGGTCCTCGCCAGGGGACCACGCCGCCTCAGACCCGGATGTAGGTCCAGCCCTGCTGCAGCCGACTGACGATCTCGCCGATGGCGGTCGGGGCGGTGCGCGTCGCCGGCAGCAGTTCCACCTTCTCACCGTCCGCCATGAAACGCGCAATCGACTGGCCGCACGCCACCCAGTGCAGGTTGGCATGGCGCCGCTGCATGCGCGCAATGCGTTCCGCGTGCGGGCTGACACCGGCACGCAGAAGATCGATGCCGCGGCTGTTGGCGATGACCTCGAGCTGCATTGCCCTGCCCTGCCGCTCGGCCAGGTCGAGCAGGCGCTCGGCCTCGTCGAGCACCGCCTCCATCCGGTCTGGCGCCGCGCTGTCGAGATGCAGCATGACGCGGCCCGGGTCGGCGTGCTGCATCAGGCTCACCGCCTCATATTTCCCCGTCGAGACGCCGGGCGACACCGCCGCCACGACCGGCGCGTCGAGGCCACGCAGCGCCCAGCCAGCGCCCAGGCCCGCCACCAGGACGAGGCAGCCCAAGGCGCAGCGCTGCGCGACCTGGCGACGCCGCGCAGACGGCTGCCGCCGGCCCGCATCGGCGGGCGGTTCGGCATAGGCGAGGCGCACCATGCTCTGCAGGCTGCGCAGCGCGCACACCCGCTGGGCCAGTTCCCGGTCTTCGCGCATGCGGGTGATGAGCGCCTCGCTCTCCGGCACGTCGAGTTCGCCGTCGACGAACGCATGCAGGGTTTCGTCGGAAACCACGGGCTTCATTTGACCCTCCTCAGCTGGGGCTTCGCCGCCGGCTGCAGCATCGCGGCGTCCAGCAGGTTCTTGAGATTGGCGCGCGCGCGCGACAGGCGGCTCATCACGGTGCCGACCGGGATGTCGAGGATGGACGCCACTTCGGCGTAGCCGAACTCCTCCAGGTCGACGAGTGTCAGCACCTGGCGCTGGGCCAGCGGCAGACGCGCTACCGCGGCGCGCACGCAGGAGACCAGCCGTTCACGTTCGCAGCTGACCTCGGGAGAATCCGCGCCGGATACGAGTTCGTCCTGCCAGTCCTCGACGTCGTCGAAGTCGCGCCGCTTGCGCAGATGGTCCATCCAGCAGCGGTTCATGATCGCCACCAGCCACGCCTTGAGCGCCGCCTCGTCGCGCAGCTGGGCGCGCTGCGTCCACGCCTTGGACAGTGCTTCCTGCACCAGGTCGTCTGCCAGCGCAGCCTCATGGCACCAGGCGTAGGCGATGCGGTAGAGGACGGGGCGCTGTGCTTCGATGCCGGGGCGGAATGGCCCAAACAATAGGCGGCTGATCATGTTCATGTCTCTAGGACGAGGGCAGTGGTCCATTTATTCCAGAAAAATTTCCGGCCCGGAATGGAATAAGCGTCCCAGATAATACGTCTTATCTTCAGGCTGCCTTGCGATCAAGCCGATTTATCCATAACCAGACACCCTCAGGAGACCCAGATGACCCGCACCCTCACCCCCCTGCTCGCCGCCCTGCTGCTCGCGACCGCCCCCATGGCCCAGGCCGCCCAGCCGGTCGAGGCCGCCGCGCCAGCCGCAGCGGAAGAAAAAGTGGTCTACCACGTCAACGACAGCGCGGTCGCCCGCATGGCGATGAACAACGTGAACAACCACCTGAACGCCAATCCGAACGCCAAGATCGTCGTGGTGACCCACGGCAAGGGGATCGATTTCCTGCTCAAGGGCGCCGAGGATCCGAACGGCAACCCCTATGAAATCGGCGTGCAGGCGCTGACCGACAAGGGCGTCAGCTTCCGCGTCTGCAACAACACCCTGAAGTCGCGCAAGCTCGAAGCCAGCGCCGTGGTGCCGGAAGCCACCGTGGTCGCCTCGGGTGTCGCCGAAATCGGCAAGCTGCAGTCCCAGGAAGGCTACGTCTACCTGAAGCCCTGAAAAGCCGCCGCGATGCAAGATGCCGGCCGCGGGCCGGCATTTTTCATGCGCCGCGGATGAAGTGCTCGCGGTAGTACTTGAGCTCGTCGATCGATTCGTAGATGTCGGCCAGCGCCTCGTGCTTGTTCGACTTCTTGAACGCCTCGGACAGCCCGGGGCGCCAGCGCTTGGCGAGTTCCTTCAGCGTGCTGACGTCGAGGTTGCGATAGTGGAAGAAGGCTTCCAGTTGCGGCATGTAGCGCGCGAGAAAGCGCCGGTCCTGGCAGATCGAATTGCCGCACATCGGCGAGGTGCGGGGCGGAACGTGCTGCTTCACGAATTCCAGCATCTGCGCCTCGGCATCGGCCTCCGAGAGCTGCGAGGCCTTGACCCGGTCGATCAGGCCCGACTTGCCGTGCGTGCCCTTGTTCCAGTTGTCCATCGCGTCCATCACCGCGTCCGGCTGGTGCACCACCAGCACCGGCCCCTCGGCGACGGTGTTGAGGTCGGCGTCGGTCACGACGATGGCGAGTTCGATGATGCGGTCGGTGTCGGGCGACAGGCCGGTCATTTCCATGTCCAGCCAGAGCAGATGCGTGGGGTTCAGGGCCATAGCAGCGTTCCTTCGAAAAACAGCCCGCCATTCTCGCACAGGCCACGCGCGCCGCTGGCGCAAATCCCGGCCCGTGACCATAATGCGGGGCTAGCCGAGAGGAGAACCCGCATGAAAATCCCGACCGCCTCGCTCTGTACCCTCCTGCTGGCAGCGAGCGTCCATGCCGCACCGTTCGACAAGGGCGACCCCAAGGCCGGCAAGGCCCTGCACGACAAGGCCTGCGTCAGCTGCCACCGGGACATGTTCGGCGGCGACGGCAGCACCATCTACACCCGCGCCGACCGCAAGACCCGCAACGCGCAGCAGCTGGCCGCGCGCATCGCCGGCTGCAATGCCAACACCGGCGCGGGCTGGTTCCCGGAGGACGAGGCGCACGTCGGCGCCTGGCTCAACCTGCAGTACTACAAATTCAAGTAAACCGCATTCGAACAAAGGATTCGCCATGACCACCATCGTCGAAGAACTCGTCCGCAAGAAGTGCGCGCCCTGCGAAGGCGGCGTCGCGCCGCTCACAGACGCGCAGATCGCCCCCATGCTGAAGGGCCTTTCCGGCTGGCAGCGCGACGGCATCAAGATCGCCAAGGAATACAAGTTCAAGGACCACTACCAGGCGCAGGCCTTCACCAACGCCGTGATGTGGGTGTCGCACCGCGAAGACCACCATCCCTACCTGATCGTCGGCTACAACACCGTCAAGGTCGAATTCTGGACCCACGCGATCAACGGGCTGTCGGAAAACGACTTCATCTGCGCCGCGAAGGTCGATGCCCTCCTGGAGATCTGACGCGGAGAAAGTCGTTCCGGCGCAGACCGACGTGAGCGGCGCGAACGTCGAGCCGCCTTGCGCCGGTCGAAGCCAGGTCGATTTCGTCTGCGCGGCCAAGGTCGGCACGCCCGCTCCAACCTTAACATTTATTTAATATTCAAGTGCTTATGCGTTTCATCCGATAGTTATGAGAACAATCAGACCAACGGGGAACGATAATCATGGACTGGATGGAAATCATCGGTGCCCACGTCATGTGGAAGCAGCGTCTCATGTCGTTCCTGGCGGGCAACAGCGCGGAAGCGCTCAATCCTGAGATGATTCGCCTGGACGACCGCTGCGCCTTGGGAAAGTGGATATACGGTGATGGGAAACCCATGTCCCAGTTGCCCCGATACGAGGAAGTACGCGACCTGCACGCCCAGTTCCATCAATACGCAGCGGAGGTGGTCAGCCTGCATGTGGCAGGAAACACGGCAGAAGCCGAAAAGCTGTTGCAGGGTGACTACTCCAGGCTTTCCGAGAAACTCAAACACCGAATTATCAGCCTGTCCCAGCAGGTCAAATCGGCTTCCGACGGAATTCCGCGATTCTGAATACCATTACCGGCCAGGTCGTCGCGGCGTTCAGCCGGCGCTTCATCGTCGAGACCGACACAGGCCTCCTGCCCTGCCAGGTGAAGGGCCGCCACCTGCAGGTGGTATGCGGCGACCGCGTCGAGATCCGGCGCGACGGCGACGCAGGGGTGATCGAGGCGGTGCTGCCGCGCGGTAGCCTGCTCTATCGCTCCGACGCCTTCAAGACCAAGGCCATTGCCGCCAACGTCACCCAACTCGCCGTGGTGGTGGCGCCGCGGCCGAGCTTCTCGATGGAACTCGTGCAGCGCTGCGTGCTCGCCGCCGAGGACCAGGGCATCGCCAGCCTGCTCGTGCTGAACAAGGCCGATCTTCCCGAAACCCCGGCCGCGCGCGAGCGGCTGGGTCTGCTCACCCGCATCGGCTACCCGCTCGTGTCCCTGTCGGCGCTGGTCGATGTCTCGCCTCTGCGGCCGGCGCTCCACGGCCACACGACGCTGCTGATCGGCCAGTCGGGGATGGGCAAGTCGACCCTCATCAACGCGCTGTTTCCCGGCGCCGACGTCACCACCGCCGAGTATTCCGAAGCGCTCGACAGCGGACGCCACACCACCACCCACACCCGCCTGCACCGGCTGGATGCCGAAACAGCGGTGATCGATTCACCGGGCCTGCAGGAATTCGCCTTGCAGCACCTGGATGCCGGGGCGCTCGCGCACGCCTTCGTCGAGTTCCGCCCCTACCTGGGGCAGTGCCGCTTCCGCGACTGCAGGCACGAGACCGAGCCGGGATGCCGGCTGCAGGAGGCGGTCGCCGCCGGCGAGATCGACCCGGCGCGGTTGCGCCTGTTCCAGACGCTGCGCCGCCTCCAGCAAAACGCCGCCCAGCGCCTATAAAAAAGATTCGTTCGGCAGCGAGGAGAACGGCAATGAAATCGTCTGTGCTTGCGCTGGCCTGGCTCTGCCTGGCGGTCGCCGCATCCGCGCGGGCGGCGGGCACCTGGGTGCAGACCCCGTATGAACCGGCCAGGGCGGTGTTCGAGTTCTACCTCGATCATCCGCAGAAAATCGGCAGCGCGCTCTACTGGGTGCGCTCCCTGATGAACCCGATGATGGAAGCGCCCTACAGCCTTGCGCCCGAGGACCTGAGCGTGGTGGTGGTGGTCCACGGCACCGAGATCGTCACGCTGGCGAAGAAGAACGAGGCGAAGTACCAGGAGGCCGTCGACCGCATGCGCTATTACGCCGACCTCGGGGTGTCGTTCAAGGTGTGCGGCCAGGCCGCCGAGGATTTCGGCTACGCGATCGCCGACTTCCAGGATTTCGTCGAGGTGGTGCCCAACGCCATCACCGAACTGGCGCACTGGCAGCAGCAGGGCTACGCGCTGATCACGCCGCAGGTGATGGACAGGCGCTTCGACATCGACTCGATCCGTTGATGCGCACGGGCGGGGGGCCAAGGCAGGCCCTGCCGGCACTTACTCAGGCCAGTGCTTGATGTAGCGCTTCAGCAGGCTGTTCTCGAAGTTGGCTTCCTTGAGGCAGGCGCGCGCCACGTCATGGAAGGAAATGATCCCGAGCAGCCGGTCGCCGTCGAGGATGGGCAGGTGGCCGATCTTCGACTTGGTCATCACGTCGCGCGCGTAGTCGAGCGAATCGTCGGCGGAAGCGACGACCGGGTCGGTCACCATGACGCTGCCGACCTCGGCGTCCTTGAGGTCGCAGCCCTGCGTCGCCATGCCCTTGACGACGTCGCGTTCGGTAAGCAGGCCCACCATTTCGCCGCCCTTCATCACCACCAGGGAGCCGACGCCGAGGCCGACCAGCTTGCCGACCGCGCTCTCGACCGTGTCGGTCGGCGCGATGCTGTGGATGGTGTCGCTCTTGAGGGTGAGGATTTCGCGGATCTGCATGAGGGTCTCCCGTTCAGCCTGGTGTGTGTCGAATCATAACAACGCGGCGGCCCGCCCAGCCAGCGCGACGTCAATCCCTACGCCCTGACGAGAGCGGCCTCGACCTGGCGGCGCTTCTCGCTGCCCGCCAGCACCTCGACCAGCGCCAGCGCGAAATCTATCGCCGTGCCGGGGCCGCGGGAGGTCAGGACGGTGCCGTCCTGGACGACCGCCTCGCTGCGCAGGGTGACGTCCGCGAGCCCGTCGAGGAAGCCGGGATAGCTGGTCGCCTGCCTGCCCGCCAGCACGCCGGCCTCGGCGAGCACCATCGGCGCGGCGCAGATCGCGGCGGTGTACTTGCCGGCCGCGGCCATCTTCTTCAGCAGGTCGAGGATGCGCGCGTCTTCCTTGAGATGGGTCGCGCCCGGCATGCCGCCCGGCAGCACCACCATGTCGTAGTCGTCCCCGAGCGCGACGTCGAGCGTGGTGTCGGGCAGCAGCAGCACGCCGCGGCTCGCCCTGACGACGCCCTCCCCGAGGCCGGCGGTGACCACCTCGACGCCGGCGCGGCGCAGCAGATCGATGATGGTGACGGCCTCGAGCTCCTCGCAGCCGTCCGCCAGCGGAACCAGCACCCTGGCCATGGCGCCCCCTCTTCAGTCGCGGAAATTCTGGAACTGCAGCGGGAAGTCGGTGATCGTCTTCCGCACCAGCGCGATCGCCTCCTGCAGGATGTCGCGCTTGGCGCCCGAGACGCGCACGCTGTCGCCCTGGATGCTCGCCTGCACCTTCATCTTGCTGTCCTTGATGACCCGGACGATCTTCTTCGCCAGTTCGGTCTCGACGCCGGTCTTCACCGTCACGCTGCGTTTGACCTTGTTGCCCGACACCTTCTCGACGTTGCCGGTGTCGAGGCACTTGACGTCGACGCCGCGCTTGGCGAGCTTCTGCGCCAGGATGTCCTGCACCTGGTCGAGCTGGAATTCGGTGTCGGCGTAGACCGTCAGCACATACTCCGCCTGCTCGACACGGGCGTCGGAGCCCTTGAAGTCGAAGCGCGTCGAAACTTCCTTGTTGACCTGGTCGACCGCGTTGCGCACTTCCTGCTTGTCGACCTCGGACACGATGTCAAAACTCGGCATTGATCACTCCTCAACATCCATCACGAACGACTGCACCGGCAGCCCGGATTCGTCGTGGAACTCGGCCGCCGCCATCACGCCGAGCCGCGCCACCGCCTCGGCGTCGAGCGAGGGCGCGCGCCAGGCTGCGTACATCGCGCCCAGCGCATAGGGGCTGCCGCTGCCGTAAGCATAGAACTTCGAGAACTCCTGCACCGTGCGATGCGCCGCCACGCCGAAGATGCCGTGCGGGTTGGCGATCAGCACGTCCATGCGGCTGGACTCGAGGTCCTCCTCCTTGTCCTCGCCGGTCTGCAGGTAGTACTGCTCCTTCAGTGCACCGTGCAGGGTGTTCCACACGCTGAAGATGCTGGCGACCGAGTCGAGCGGCGGCGGCGCTTCCAGCGAGGCGAAATAGTCGGCGAGGATCAGCTTGAAGGTCGCCGACCCGGTGATCGCGACGTAGCTGTCGCCGACCCGGATAATCTTCTCGTGGTTCGCGACGTAGTCGGCCGACTCCTTGCCGCCGCCCCACTTCGTCAGCGTGTCGGCCGCGATCGCGATGCGTCCGTCCTTCTTGACGACGGTGACGGTGGTCATGGCAAAGCGAGCGTGGCGAGGGGCGAGCACCGCCCAACGCCGCAATCGGGACACGCAGCAGCGTGATTCATGCGCAATCAGCCGAAGTGGCAGACGTAGTGGTAGGGGTCGCCCATCACTTCGATGTCGAAGCTCGAATTGGCGGGCACGTCGAAGGACTCGCCGGCGTGATAGGTCTTCCACTCGGTTTCGCCGGCCAGCCTCACCCGGCACGTGCCGGCCACGGTCTCCATGACTTCGGGCGCGCCGGTGTTGAAGGTGAGCGTGGACGGCAGGATCACGCCGACCGACTTTCTGGTGCCGTCGGCGAACTGCACGGTGTGCGAGACGCACTTGCCGTCGAAATAGACGTTGGCCTGCTTGGTGACGGCGACATTGTCGAACTGGGACATCTCGTTACTTCCTCCGTGCGTCGAGTTTGGCGGCGATGCGCATGCGCAGCGCGTTGAGCTTGATGAAGCCGCCCGCGTCCTTCTGGTCGTACGCACCGGCGTCGTCCTCGAAGGTGGCGATGGTCGAGTCGAACAGCGAGTCGCTCTTCGAGTCGCGGCCGACGACGATGACGTTGCCCTTGTAGAGCTTCAAGCGCACCGTACCGTTGACGTGCTGCTGGGTGTGGTCGATCAGCGTCTGCAGCGCCACGCGCTCGGGTGCCCACCAGTAGCCGTTGTAGATCAGGCTGGCGTAGCGCGGCATCAGGTCGTCTTTGAGGTGCGCGACCTCGCGGTCGAGCGTGATCGACTCGATCGCGCGATGTCCCTTCAGCAGGATGGTGCCGCCCGGGGTCTCGTAGCAGCCGCGCGACTTCATGCCGACGTAGCGGTTCTCGACCAGATCCAGCCGGCCGATGCCGTGCTTGCCGCCGAGTTCGTTGAGCTTGGCGAGCACTTCGTGGGCCTTCATGGCCTTGCCATCGATCGCGACGACGTCGCCTTTCGCGTAGGTGAGCTCGAGGTACTCGGCCGCGTCGGGCGCCTTCTCGGGCGACACGGTCCAGCGCCACATGTCCTCTTCGGCTTCCGCATTCGGGTCTTCGAGATGGCGGCCTTCGTAGGAGATGTGCAGCAGGTTGGCGTCCATCGAATACGGCGAGCCGCCCTGGCGGTGCTTCATGTCGATGGGAATGCCGTGGCTCTCGGCGTAGGCGAGCAGCTTCTCGCGGCTCAGCAGGTCCCACTCGCGCCACGGCGCGATCACCTTGACGTCCGGCTTCAGCGCGTAGGCGCCGAGCTCGAAACGGACCTGGTCGTTGCCCTTGCCGGTGGCGCCATGGCAGATGGCGTCGGCGCCGGTTTCGTTGACGATCTCGATCAGGCGCTTGGCGATCAGCGGACGCGCGATCGAGGTGCCGAGCAGGTACTCACCCTCGTACACGGTGTTGGCGCGGAACATCGGGAAGACGAAGTCGCGCACGAATTCCTCGCGCAGGTCGTCGATGTAGATCTGCTCCGGCTTGATGCCGAACTGCAGCGCCTTCTGGCGCGCGGGCTCGAGTTCCTCGCCCTGGCCGAGGTCGGCGGTGAAGGTCACCACCTCGCATTGGTAGGTGTCCTGCAGCCATTTCAGGATGACCGAGGTGTCGAGGCCGCCGGAGTAGGCAAGCACTACTTTCTTGATGTCGCTCATGATGCTCGATGAATTAGTGGGTGGAGCCGGATTGGTTCTTGTCGATGATCTCGATCTGGCCGGGGAAGCCGCCGATCTTCAGGATGTCGAGGTTGGTGGCCTGGCTCGCCTTCTCGATCTCGATGCCGACGACACGGCCGTCCTCCGACAGGTTGAGCACGATGCCCTCGTGCGCTTCCCACGCCTGGGCGGGGTTCTCGGGGCTGATTTCGACATAGAGCGAATCCATGTCCTTGAAGTAGGCGATGTTCATGATTCGATTTTTCCCAGCAGTAGATATTCCATCAATGCCTTCTGGACGTGCAGGCGGTTCTCCGCCTCGTCCCACACCACCGACTGCGGGCCGTCGATGACCTCGGCGGTCACTTCCTCGCCGCGGTGCGCCGGCAGGCAGTGCATGAAGACGGCGTCGGGCTTGGCGACCTTCATCATGTCGGCGTCGACCTGCCAGTCGGCGAAGGCCTTCATGCGCTCCTCGTTCTCGGCCTCCCAGCCCATGCTGGTCCACACGTCGGTGGTCACCAGGTCGGCGCCCCGGCAGGCGTCCATCGGGTCGGCGAAGCTCTCGAAGTGGTCGGTGCCATACAGGTTGGCACGCTCGGGTTCGACTTCGTAGCCGGGCGGCGTCGACACGTGCACGTTGAAGCCGAGCACTTCGGCCGCCTGCAGCCAGGTGTTGCACATGTTGTTGGAGTCGCCGATCCACGCCACGGTCTTGCCCTGGATCGAGCCGCGATGCTCGATGAAGGTGAAGATGTCGGCGAGTATCTGGCAGGGGTGGTATTCGTTGGTCAGGCCGTTGATCACCGGCACCCGCGAATGCGACGCGAAGCGCTCGATGATCTCCTGCTCGAAGGTGCGGATCATCACGATGTCGACCATGCGCGAGATCACCTCGCCCGCGTCCTCCACCGGCTCGCCGCGCCCCAACTGGGTGTCGCGCGTGTTGAGGTAGATCGCCGAGCCGCCGAGCTGGTGCATGCCCGCCTCGAAGCTGAGTCGCGTGCGGGTCGAGCTCTTCTCGAAGATCATCGCCAGCGTGCGGTCGACCAGCGGGTGATACGGCTGGTAGCGCTTGAAACGGCTCTTGATCAGCCGCGCGCGCTCGAACAGATAAACGAGCTCGTCGCGGCTGAGGTCCTTGAATTGCAGGAAGTGCCTGATCATCACGCCGCCTGCTGCAGGTAGTTCCTGACGATGCCGGACACCGCACCGACCAGCGCGTCGACCTCGGCCGCGCCGTAGATCAGCGGCGGCACCAGGCGGATGACGGTGTCGGCGGTGACGTTGATGAGCACGCCCGCCTCGCGCGCCACGCCAACGAGTTCGCCGCAGGGGCGGTCGAGCTCGACGCCGATCATCATGCCCTCGCCACGGATGTCGACCACGCCCTGCACGCCGGCCAGCGCCTCGCGCAGGCCGGCGCGGATCGCCTCGCCGCGCACCCGCGCGTTGTCGAGCAGCTTCTCTTCCTCGATCGCTTCGAGCGTCGCCAGCGCGGCCGCGCAGGCGAGCGGGTTGCCGCCGAAGGTCGAGCCGTGGTTGCCGGGCTGGAACACGTCGGCCGCCGCGCCGCGCGCGAGACAGGCGCCGATCGGCATGCCGGCGCCGAGGCCCTTGGCGAGTGCGATCACGTCCGGCATCACGCCCGCATGCTGGAAGCCGAACCAGGTGCCGGTGCGGCCGATGCCGGTCTGCACCTCGTCGAGCATCAGCAGCCAGCCATGCGCGTCGCAGATCTGCCGCAGCTCGGCGAGGATTTCCGGCGGCATCATGTTGATGCCGCCCTCGCCCTGCACCACCTCGACCAGCACGGCGACGACGCTCTTGTTGTGCTCGGCGACATGCCTGACCGCTTCGATGTCGTTGAACGGCACCCGCGCGAAGCCGGAGAGCAGCGGCTCGAAGCCGGCCTGGATCTTGCGACTGCCGGTCGCGGTCAGGGTCGCCATGGTGCGCCCGTGGAAGGCCTTCTCCATCACGATGATGGTCGGCACCTCGATGCCCTTGCCGTGGCCGTAGAGGCGCGCCAGCTTGATCGCCGCCTCGTTGGCCTCGCAGCCCGAGTTGCAGAAGAAGGCGCGGTCCATGCCCGACAGTTCGCACAGCCTGTCGGCCAGCTCTTCCTGCCGCAGCACGCGATAGAGGTTGGACGAGTGGATCAGGCTCGCGGCCTGTTCGGCGATCGCCTTGACCAGCCGGGGATGCGCATGACCCAGGGCATTCACCGCCACGCCGGCGACCGCGTCGAGATAGCGTTTGCCCGCTTCGTCCCACAGGTAGGCGCCTTCGCCGCGCACGAAGGCGACCGGCTGGCGGGCATAGGTATTCATCAAGTGTTCGGACATGGCTCTAGGGTCTACTTCCGCAAAGACGAGATCAAGTCATGAAAGCAATACGGCGGCCAGAGCCGCCGTATTGCCGTTTTCGCGAGTTTACACCGCTCGCGTTTTTTGGGCTATCAGAAGCCGTGCACCCCTGCCCCCATGAAGAAAAGCATGGGAATCGACAGCATGACGTTGGTGCGCGAGGCGAGGAAGGCGACGCGGCGCGCGCGGTTCTTCTCGTCGTCGGAGGCCGGCGTCATGCCGAGGATCCGCTTCTGGTTCGGCCAGATCAGCGCCCACACGTTGAACAGCATGATCGTGCCCAGCCAGGCGCCGATGCCGATGTACGCCGCCTCGGGCTGCAGCGTGAAGGCCGCGACGAAGCGCGGACCGAGCAGCCCGGCGCCGGCCAGCCAGGTCACCACGGCCGCCCAGCGGAAGAACAGCAGCGCGCGCGGTGCGACGTGCTTGCTGATCCCGGCTGCGGTACCGTCTGCCGTGGCGTTCTTCAGCGCCGCCACCTGGACGAAATTGAAGTAGTAAAGCAGCCCGATCCACATCACGCCAGCCATGAAATGGACCCAGCGAAAAATCCCCATCGAATATTCCATGCCGCTCAGCCCCCGATCAGAAAGTGATTGGCGAACACGACCAGCACGGCCGTCAGCACCAGTCCGGCGATGACGGTTCCCCACAGTGAATCCAGCGGATTTTTCATTGTCCCCTCCTCTGTCTGCCCTGCCTGAAGTTGTTGGCGAAATCGTTGATGGTCCTGGTCAGGCAGGCGTGCACCAGTATCTTCAAAACCTCTCGGCCGCGCAAGCGACCGTCCGATGCGGGGTCCCGCCGCATGCTAAAATCCGCCGACTTTCACAGCCGCACGCCACCCATGGACGACGCTTCCGCCAACGCCCCCTTCATCATTCGGGGCCTCACCAAACAGGGCGCCCGGTTCCGGCCGAGCGACTGGGCCGATCGCCTGGCCGGCGCGTTTGCAGTGGTCGACCCCGACAACCGGACGAAATACTCGCCCTACGTGCAGCCCTCGAAGCTGGACGGGATTCCGTGCGTCGTGGTCGACAAGAAACTCAGGCTGTCCGACCCCGATGCCTACCGCTTCCTGCAGAGCTTCGCCGCAAGCAACGAACTGCTGACCGACAACGCCGACTGACCCCGCTCGGAGACAATAAAAAACGCCGCATCATGCGGCGTTTTTCATTCAAGCCGGCTCGGTGCTCAGGCCATGGCCTTGACGGCTTGCGACAGGCGGCTCTTGTGGCGCGCAGCCTTGTTCTTGTGAACGATCTGCTTGTCGGCGATGCTGTCGATGACGCTCATCGAAGCCTGGAAAACCTGCTGGGCGGCGGCCTTGTCGCCGGCCTCGATCGCCTTGCGAACCTTCTTGATCGCGGTGCGCAGTTCCGAACGCTGGCTCATGTTGTGGTCGCGCTGGGCGCTGGCTTGACGTGCGCGCTTGCGCGCCTGGGCGGAGTTCGCCATAGATTCTGCTCCTGTAGGCCCCGCTTCTCGCGCAGGGCAAAAATATCCGTATCTGGCCGCCCCGTACCCACGTGGCGGATCCACCAAACCCGCGATTGTACGGGACAAGCCCGAAAAAAATCAAGCACGCCCGTAACGGAGTTGCGGCGGGCCCGCGCGACCCGCACAATGCGCGCAAACAAACGGCCCGCCCATGAATCTCCTGAAAGCCCTCGCTGCGGTCAGCAGCATGACCCTGCTCTCCCGCATCCTGGGATTCGTGCGCGACGCCATCATCGCCCGCGTGTTCGGCGCCGGCCTGCTGACCGACGCCTTCTTCGTCGCCTTCAAGATCCCCAACCTGCTCAGGCGGCTGTTCGCCGAAGGCGCGTTCTCGCAGGCCTTCGTGCCGATCCTCGCCGAATACAAGAGCCGCCGCGGCCACGATGCCACACAGAACCTGGTCAACCAGGTCGGCACGGTGCTCACGCTGGCGCTGGTCGCGGTCGCCGTGCTGGGCGTCGTGGGCGCGCCCTGGGTGGCCTGGGTCAGCGCGCCCGGATTCCGCACCGACCCCGACAAGTTTGCGCTCACCGTGACGCTGCTACGGATCATCTTTCCCTACATCATCTTCATCTCGCTGGTGGCGCTGGCCGCCGGCATCCTCAACACCTTCAGCCGGTTTTCGGTGCCGGCGTTCGCGCCGGTGCTGCTCAACGTCGCCATGATCGGCGCCGCGCTGTGGCTGGCGCCCTATTTCGACCCGCCGGTGCTGGCGCTCGGCTGGGGCGTGGCGCTGGGCGGCGTGCTGCAACTGGCGTGGATGCTGCCGCACCTGCTGAAGGTCCGCATGCTGCCGCGCCCGACCCGCCGCTTCGACGACCCGGGCCTCAAGCGCGTGCTGAAACTGATGGCGCCCGCCACGCTGGGCGTCTCGGTCGCCCAGATCAGCCTCCTGATCAACACCATCTTCGCGTCCTTCCTCGCGACCGGCAGCGTGTCGTGGCTTTACTACGCCGACCGCCTGATGGAATTTCCCGCCGGCATGCTGGGCGTGGCGCTGGGCACCATCCTGTTGCCCAGCCTGGCCAAGCATTACGCCGACGACAACCCGGCCGACTATTCGAAGCTGCTCGACTGGGGCCTGCGCCTGACGCTGCTGCTGGCGCTGCCCGCGGCCGCCGCCCTCGCCGTGCTGGCGGTGCCGCTCATCACCACACTGTTCCACTACGGCGCATTCACCGCCATCGACGTGACGATGACCCAGCGGGCGCTGGTCGCCTACAGCCTGGGGCTGGTCGGGCTGATCCTGGTCAAGGTGCTGGCGCCCGGCTTCTACGCACGGCAGAACATCAAGACCCCGGTGAAGATCGCCGTCGTCACCCTCGTCGCGACCCAGCTGATGAACCTCGCCTTCATCATCCCGCTCGGCCACGCCGGGCTCGCGCTGTCGATCGGCCTGGCCGCCTGCCTCAACGCCGGCCTGTTGCTGCACCTGCTGAAGAAGCACCGCATCTACCAGCCGCAACCGGGCTGGACCGGCTACTTCCTGCGGGTCGCGCTGGCGGTTTCGCTGATGGCCGGGATGCTGTTCTACGCCATGGGCGAGTCGCAATGGTGGGTGGCGGCGGGCTTCCTCGACCGCGTGATCCGGCTGTCTCTGCTGGTCGGCGGAGGCGTCGTCCTGTATTTCGCCGCACTCGGGCTGATGGGTTTCCGCCCCCGGCAGTTCGCCCGGCGCGCGGCCGAATGATCGGCGGGTCGACGGAGGGCTCTCCGGCTGCCGTGGAACCCTGCATCGGCCTGTTACCGAATCGGCTAGAATAAGCCCTTTTGCGCCGGTCCCCATTCGTTTCGCCCCATGCGCATCACCCACGGTTTTTCGCCTCTCGGAACGCCCCACGCGGTCACCATCGGCAACTTCGACGGCCTGCATCTCGGGCACCAGGCCATGCTCGCGCGCCTGCAGGACGTGGCGCGCGCACGCGGCCTGCCGGCCTGCGTACTGAGCTTCGAGCCGCACCCGCGCGAGTTCTTCGCGCCCGATCAGGCGCCCGCGCGCCTGTCGACCCTGCGTGAAAAGGCGGAGTGCCTGCAGCGTCTTGGCATCGACCGCTTCCACGTCTTCCGCTTCGACCACGCCTTCTCGTCCCTCGCCGCCGAGGCCTTCATCGAGCAGGTGCTCGGCCGCACGCTGCAGGCGCAATACGTGCTGGTCGGCGACGATTTCCGCTACGGCGCGAAGCGCGCCGGCGATTTCGCGCTGCTCAAGGAAAAGGGCCGATCGCTCGGCTTCGACGCAGAACACCTGCCGACCGTGGAAGTCGCCGGCGAGCGCGCCTCGTCGACGGCGGTGCGCCAGGCGCTCGCCGCCGGCGAGCTCGAGCATGCCGCGCGCCTGCTGGGACGGCCCTACAGCATCTCGGGGCGCGTCGTGCACGGCGACAAGCTGGGGCGCGACATCGGCTTTCCCACCGCCAACATCCAGCTCAGGCACAACCGCCCGCCGCTGATGGGCATCTTCGCGGTCGAGGTCTGCGGCCTCAACGGCGAGCCGCTGCAAGGGGTGGCGAGCCTCGGCCGCCGCCCGACCGTGAAGGGCGCGGATGCCGTGCCCGTTCTCGAAGTGCACCTGTTCGACTTCGACGCCGAGATCTACGGCCGCCGCGTGCGCGTGGACTTCCTGCACAAGCTGCGCGACGAAGAAAAATATCCCGACCTCGACAGTCTCGTCGCGCAGATCCGCCGCGATGTCGACAACGCCAGACAATTCCTGATGCAACGTCATGCCTGATCACGCCAAGCCCGATTACAAGCGCACGCTCAACCTGCCCGACACCCCCTTCCCGATGCGCGGCGACCTCGCCAAGCGCGAGCCCGGCTGGGTGAAGCGCTGGCAGGAGATGAAGCGCTACGAGGCGATCCGCCGCGCCGCCGCCGGCCGGCCGAAATTCATCCTGCACGACGGCCCACCCTACGCCAACGGCGACATCCACATCGGCCACGCGGTCAACAAGATCCTCAAGGACATCATCGTCAAGGCCAAGACCCTGTCCGGCTTCGACGCCCCCTACGTGCCCGGCTGGGACTGCCACGGCCTGCCGATCGAGCTGCAGGTCGAGAAGACCCACGGCAAGGACATTGCGCCGGCGAAGTTCCGCGAGCTCTGCCGCGAATACGCCGCCGCGCAGATCGAGCGCCAGAAGGCCGACTTCATCCGCCTCGGCGTGCTCGGCGACTGGGACCACCCCTACCGCACGATGGACTTCCAGTTCGAGGCCGAGCAGCTGCGCGTGCTGGGCCAGATCCAGCAGGCGGGCTACCTCTACCAGGGCGCGAAGCCGGTGCACTGGTGCGTCGACTGCGGCTCGGCGCTCGCCGAAGCGGAGGTCGAATACGAGGACAAGACCTCGCCGGCGATCGACGTCGGCTTCGCCGTCGCCGACCCCGCCGACCTCGCCCGCCGCTTCGACATCGCGACGATCGACGGCGCGGTCCAGGTCGTGATCTGGACGACGACGCCGTGGACGCTGCCCGCCAACCAGGCGGTCGCGCTGCATCCCGATTTCCAGTACGCGCTGGTGCGCACGCAGAAGGGCCTGCTGATCCTCGCCGACGGCCTGCGCGAGGCGGCGCTCGCGCGCTACGGCCTCGCCGACGGCGCGGAAGTCGTCGCCCACACCACCGGCCAGGCGCTCGAAGGCGTGGTGCTGTGGCACCCGTTCCAGGAGCGCCAGGTGCCGGTGATCGTCGGCGACCACGTCACCGCCGACGCCGGCACCGGCGCCGTGCACACCGCGCCCGGCCACGGCCTCGACGACTACGTCGTCGGCAGCCGCTACGGCCTCAAGGTCGACAACCCGGTCGGCGACGACGGCCGCTTCTACGCCAGCGTGCCGCTGGTCGGCGGGATGAGCATCTGGCAGGCCAACCCGCTGATCCTCGAGACGCTCGAAGCGAACGGCGCGCTGCTCGCGCACGAGAAGCTGCTGCACAGTTACCCGCACTGCTGGCGCCACAAGACGCCGATCATCTTCCGCGCGACGCGGCAGTGGTTCATCGGCATGGATGCCAGGGGCCAGGATTCAGGGGGCAGGGACCAGGCGGGGACATTGCGCGAGCAGGCGATGGCGGCGGTCGACGCGACGCAGTTCTTCCCGCACTGGGGCCGTGCGCGGCTCGAGGCGATGATCAAGAACCGCCCCGACTGGTGCGTCTCGCGCCAGCGCAACTGGGGCGTTCCGATGCCCTTCTTCACCCACAAGGAAACCGGCGCGCTGCATCCGCGCACGCCCGAACTGCTCGAGATCGTGGCGAAGCGCGTCGAGCAGGCCGGCATCGAGGCCTGGTTCGCACTCGACCCCGCCGAGCTCCTCGGCGACGACGCCGCGCACTACGACAAGACCGGCCACACGCTCGACGTCTGGTTCGATTCAGGCGTCACCCACGCCTGCGTGCTGAAGCGCCGCCCCGAGCTCGCGCACCCGGCCGATCTCTATCTCGAGGGCTCCGACCAGCATCGCGGCTGGTTCCAGTCCTCCTTGCTCACCGGCTGCGCCACCGACGGCCGCGCGCCCTACGACGCGCTGCTCACCCACGGCTTCGTCGTCGACGGCCGCGGCCACAAGATGAGCAAGTCGAAGGGCAACGTCATTGCGCCGCAGAAAGTCATGGACCAGTACGGCGCGGACATCCTGCGGCTGTGGGTCGCGACCACCGACTATTCGGGCGAGCTCACGATCTCGGACGAGATCCTCAAGCGCGTGGTGGAAAGCTACCGCCGCATCCGCAACACCCTGAAGTTCCTGCTCGCCAACCTGTCCGACTTCGACCCGCAGCAGCACGCGATGCCAGTCGAAGACTGGCTCGAGATCGACCGCTACGCGCTGGCGATGACGCGCCAGCTGCAGGGCGAGCTCAAGGCGCACTACGACGCCTACGAGTTCCACTTCATCGTGCAGAAGCTGCAGACCTTCTGCTCGGAGGACCTCGGCGGCTTCTACCTCGACATCCTCAAGGACCGCCTCTATACCAGCGGCGCCGACAGCCGCGCGCGGCGCGCGGCACAGAACGCGCTGCATCATCTGACGCACGCGCTCACGCGCTGGATGGCGCCGGTGCTGTCGTTCACCGGCGAGGAAGTATGGGCGCAGCTCGCCGGCGAAAACGAGTCCGTGTTCCTGCACACCTGGCACACGCTCCCGGAACAGGCCGGCGAGGCCGACCTGCTCGACCGCTGGGGCCGCATCCGCGCCGTGCGGGCGATGGTGTCGAAGGAGCTCGAGACCGTGCGCGTCGCCGGCGGCATCGGCTCGTCGCTGCAGGCCGAGGTGACGTTGCACGCCAGCCCCGCCACGCACGCGCTGCTCGCGCCGCTCGGCGACGACCTGCGCTTCGTGCTGATCACCTCGCAGGCGCGCGTCGTCGCCGCCGAGGCCGACCGCGTCGAGGTCGCCCCGAGCACGGCGAAGAAGTGCGACCGCTGCTGGCACTACCGCGACGACGTCGACGCCCACGCCGAGCATCCCGGCCTGTGCGGGCGATGCATCTCCAATCTCCACGGCGAAGGCGAGGCGCGCTCCCATGCTTAAGTCGCTCGACCCGGCAATGCTGAAATGGCTGGGGCTTGCGCTCGCCATCATCGTCGCCGACCACGTCACCAAGTTCTGGGTCTCGTCCACGCTCGACTACCAGGAAGCGATCCCGGTGCTGCCCTTCTTCTCGCTGGTGCTGGTGCACAACACCGGCGCGGCGTTCAGCTTCCTCGCCGACGCCGGCGGCTGGCAGCGCTGGTTCTTCATCGCGGTCGGCGTGGTCGCCACCGTGATCATCGTGCGCCTGCTGAAGCGCCACGCGCACGAGCCGCGGCTCGCGTTCGCGCTCGCGCTGGTGCTCGGCGGCGCGCTCGGCAACGTCATCGACCGCGCGGTGCTCGGCTACGTGGTCGACTTCCTCTACTTCCACTACCGCGGCTTCGCGTGGCCCGCCTTCAACGTGGCGGACTCCGCGATCACCGTCGGCGCTGTCCTCCTCATCTGGGACAGCCTGCGCGGCAGGCCCGCGGCGCAGCAGCCATGAGCGCACGCACCGTCGCCCCCGGCGACACGCTCGCGTTGCGCTATGCCCTGCGCCCGCGCGGCGGCGACGACATCGTCTCCAACTTCGACGACGCCGACCCGGAGACCGTGACGCTCGGCGACGGCACGCTCGCGCCGGCACTCGAGCAATGGCTGATCGGCCTCGCTGCGGGCGAGCGCCACGTCTTCCTGCTCGACCCCTGGCAGGCCTTCGGCGAGAGCCAGCCCGACCTGGTGCAGACGCTGCCGAAAACCGACCTGCCCGACGACGTGGAACTGACGGTCGACCAACTGGTCGAGTTCGCCATGCCGAACGGCGAAACCGTCGCCGGCCATATCCTGGAAATCGGCGACGAGACGGTGAAGGTCGACTTCAACCATCCGCTCGCCGACCTCGCCATCGAGTTCGAGGTCGAAATCGCCCGCATCCTGTCCGCCCCCGCTGGCGCACAAGGCAACCAACCCGATTGACGACACGTCCTGAAATTCCGGAAAGCCCCGCCATGACGCCCACCGTTCTGCTCGCCAACCCCCGCGGCTTCTGCGCCGGCGTCGACCGCGCCATCGCCATCGTCGAGCGCGCACTGGAAAAATTCGGCGCGCCGATCTACGTTCGCCACGAGGTCGTCCACAATACCTTCGTCGTCAACGACCTCAAGGCCAAGGGCGCGATCTTCGTCGAGGAACTGTCCGAGGTGCCCGCCGGCGCCACCGTCATCTTCAGTGCCCACGGCGTGTCGCAGGCGGTGCGCACTGAAGCCGAGGCGCGCGGCCTCAACGTGTTCGACGCCACCTGCCCGCTGGTCACCAAGGTGCACGTCGAGGTCAGCAAAATGCGCGACAAGGGGCTCGAGATCGTGATGATCGGCCACAAGGGCCACCCCGAGGTCGAGGGCACGCTCGGCCAGTCGGAAGGCGGCATGTACCTCGTCGAGACGCCGGAAGACGTCGCCAACCTGAAAGTCGCCGACCCCGAGCGCCTCGCCTACGTGACGCAAACGACGCTGTCGGTCGACGACGCCGCCCGCGTCGTCGACGCCCTGCGCGCCCGCTTCCCCGATATCGTCGGCCCGAAGAAGGACGACATCTGCTACGCCACGCAGAACCGCCAGGACGCCGTCAAGGCGCTGGCGCCGCAGTGCGACGTGGTCATCGTCGTCGGCTCGCCGACCAGCTCCAACTCCAACCGCCTGCGCGAAGTCGCGCAGAACCTCGGCGTGCCGGCCTACATGGTCGACAACGCGAGCGAGATCCAGGCGGAGTGGGTCGAGGGGAAGCGCCGCGTCGGACTGACCGCAGGCGCGTCCGCGCCGGAGATTCTGGTGCGCGAAGTGGTCGAGCGGCTCGGCCAGCTCGGGATCGGCGGGGTAGAGAATCTAGACGGCGCGCAGGAGAAGGTTGCGTTCGCGCTGCCGAAGGGGCTCGGCTGAGGGAACGATCGCCTCGCCGCCCGCCGAGCTGCACCCCGAACAGGCCGGCTGGCTCAGGCACACGTCTCGACTGATGTCTTCGCCGTGCGCGGCCGCCCCGTCCGGTAGATCACGACTTGCCGGGCCGAGTCCGGCGAAGCCGAAACGTGGCACAGCGTGAGGGTTCCGGCCTGAAATGCCCCGCCAATCTGCTGCGTGCCACCCGCCGGCGTATACGAAATGTAGCTCGCCGTTGACCCCTTGCTGGTCACCCGCATGCCCCCAGGCAAGGCAGGATGAGCCAGCAGAACGGACTCGCCGGCGTCGCGTTGCGCGTTGTTGTTGGCGTCATGGAAAACCATCCAGCCCTGGTGCCAGCCGCCGCTGCCGGCACAGGCGTCGCCTCCCGGAGAGGGGCACAGGATCACGCGCTGGCGCCGCTTGATCGCCTCGCTGCGCGCGACGTGCAGCGAGACGATCAGCGCATTGGTCGCGCTCGCCAGGCGGCTTGAATGGAACAGCGCGGAAAGCCCCGGAACCGCGATCGTCAGCAGGGTCGCCGACACCGCGAGGACCACGATCAGTTCCAGAAGCGTCGCGCCGCATTGTTTCATCATCCCCCCTGTCGTCTCTGTGACAGAAACAGGGTGGCACTGCGCAGGCGAAACCGCTATACAACTTTAGTCGTAGGTGGCAGATTCCCGGCCCGACCACTGGCTAATGCCGGGCGCGCCGTGGGAATGGGTTGTCAGGACGTGTGGGGGCGGCCCGGGCCTAGCGGATCAGCTGCACGTCGTCACGCCGGTGAGCTTGGTCACGCCCGGCCGCCCGGTCCCGCTGACCTGGATCGTCCTCCCCAGGCTACCGACCGTCGGCGTGGCACGGCACAGCGTGAGATTGGCTGCAGTCGCACCGACACCTGTCGGCTGGAACGCGATGCTGGTCACGCCAGACAGGCGGAAACCATTCGGCAGCGGGATCTGCCGGGAAATGACCGTGCCGTCATCAGCAAGCACTACCCAGCCTTCGCTCCACGCGCCGGTGCAGGTGCTGCCATTCGACGAGGCGCACAGCGTCACAGCCCTGTTGCGCTTGATCGCCTCGCTGCGCGCCAGCTGCGCACTCGCCACGAAATTGTTCGCCAGCGTGTTGAGCTTGCTACCGAGCATCGCCTCGTTGAAGGAGGGCACGGCAATCGTCGCGAGGATGGCGGCGATCGCGACCGTGATCATCAACTCGATCAGAGTGAAGCCGCGCGTCGCCGAACGACGGCAACTCGACAGCGCGACCGGCATCATCATCGGGCTCCGCATCATTGCTCGACCTGCCAGTAGACGCGGCTCTTCGGCTGATTCAATGGCGGCGGCGGCGGCGGATCACTGCCCTGCAGTGCCGACTGGGGATCGCAACCGATGCAGAAAGGCACCGCTTCAGTGCTGCCGTCAAGCGTGACCATGCCGGCAACGGGGGACGGCGCGAGGCCACCGCCCGCAATCTCCGATGAACGGTTGGTTTCACCGTATACGCCGCCAGCGTTGACGTACGAAACATTGTAGACACGTGCGGTACCCAGATTGCCTGAGCACTCTCCGGTCTTGTAGACGGCCGGGGTGTGCGTGCTGAAGTTCGTCGTGCCGAAGATCGTGATCGCACTCGTCACGACCTGCTCGTGCGGGTTCAGCTCGAGGTACCAACCCTTGTGGTCAGCTACCGTCGCTGGCGTCGGACTGGTCCCTGTGTTGGACACCTTGACCAGCGATTTGAGGCAGACGACAGCGTTTCCTTCGCAGTTGTCCTTCTCGTCATCCAGCCAGTTCGAATCAGACGGGTCATCCATCACCATGAAGAAGTAATTCTTGACCTCGTAAGCAGCCTTGTATCCTGTCAGCGGTTTTTCGCGGTCACCGGAGCCGACCATAAGGAAGTACTTGCCGTTGTCGAGGACCACGTCTGGCATGAACTGGAACTTGCGGTTCGCCGAGCAGCCAGCGGTCGTGTCGCAGCCGAGCGATGCGATCTTGGTGGCCGTCCAGTCCACCGGCGCTTCGGTTCCGATGTTGATGCGCCAGATGTTGCCGCCGAGGTCCACCGCATAGGCGAAGGCCGCCTTTCCGGTCACCGTATCGTTGACGACGAACACGTCGGCAACGACGCCACGGCCGTCCAGGATGATGCTCGTCGGGACAACAGCGCCGGTTTTCGCATCAAGGACGTATATCTCGCTGCCCTTCGAGGGCGAGGGGCAGCTGTGGTTGGCCGTGCCATCGTCGGTATCCTCGCAGACGTCGTAGCCGCCGCCCATGATGAGCAGGGGCCCATTCGTGTAGCCCGCGGCCGTCATCACCTTGGGTGCCGACCAGGTCTGCCCGATGGTCTCGAAACCCTCGGAGCAACCGCTGTCGTCGCATCCCCGTTTCCACATCAGCACCGGTTTCTCCTCCGGCTTGCTGACGTCAAAGGCATAGAGCGCCCGACCGCCGCGGCGCATGGTCGCGTAGATCCAGGTCTTTTCGCCTTCCCTGTAGGCCATGACCGGACCATCGAAGCCGTAGGGCTTGGGCTGCGGATCGATGCATGGGGTCTCTGGGTCGACCGGGGTGCACGTCGTGTTGCCGAGGAAGCTGACCGGGATCGTGTTGTCGTAGACGCGCTCGACGCTCGGATAGAACTCGGGCGCCACGAACGACCACAGCTCCTCGCCGGGACCGGCGCCACCGATGCTAAGGCCACCATCGCGGTTACCGTTGACCGCGCGCAGCATGCCGTCGTTGCCGCCGTAAAACACCACCACCTTCGGCACGGCGTCGTCGCTGCTGAAATTGATCGCGACCGGCCGCGAATGCATCACGTCGCCATGCACCGAAGGCCGAACCTTGTAGTCCGTTCCAGATTCCGGCTTGCTGTTCTCGCCGATCTGCCAATTGACCAGGGTATCCCGCGCCGATGTCTCGGTCGACGCCAGGCCGAACGCAGTCGGCGAAATTGTCGTGTCGAAAGGCTTCAATTCCGTGCATGACCCGATGTCCGTCGCGCAGGTATAGACCGTCCGGTCTTCGAAGGTACCGAGACTGCGCAGCTTGTGGCCCTGCGCGCCCTTCTCGACGATGTTGCCGTCAGGGGTGTTGGAAATGTCCATGTTAGGGCCCAGCAGGCAGGCCCCTTGGGGCCGGAACCACCAGTACTCGTCCTGCGTCGAAGGCGTCCAGAAGCTTTGCGCGCACTCCGCGATGAAGCCGGTGTTGTTGCCGCTGATCGCGGGATTATTCTTCGCGTCGACCAGTTGCAGCCTGTTGTTCAGGATGCCGAGTTTGTACTGCTTCAGGTTGCCGTGCCAGCGCGGCATGCCGTCCTTCTCCGGGCGGAACATGCCGACGAACACCTGGTTCAGGTAGGTGCCCTGGGTGTTGACGCTCACCGGCAGACTCACCGCGGCAAACGCGCTGTTCTTCGACTGCACTTCGCTGAAGATAGTCAGCAGCGCAGTCACCAGCTCCTCGTAGTTCGTGGTGCGGAAGTACGCCCCGCCGCCGATTGCCTCGGACCCCATGCTGGTGAGTAGCGCTTCATATGACTCCTGGCAACTGGACCCGAGCAAGCCGACCGTATAGGTCTTGATGTTCTGCGACGCCATATAGCGCGCCCATTCGTCCGCGTAGAAGCCGCCGGTCTCGTGGTTGCTCGCTGGGAAGGTGAAGCTGCCCTTGCCGCAGGAGGTCTTCAGCGTATTGGTCAGGATCGCCTTCTGCGCCTCGGTCGCGGCCGGATTCGCGTTCCTGTCGAAAATGGAGTTGAGGCCGTTGAGTGCATTTTTTGGGCCGACGTCGCCGGTCGAGTCGCCAGGCGAGCCTGACGAACTATAAGAATTGCCCACGAAGACGGTATAGGTGTTGCACCCCAGCGTCGGCTTGTCCGACGCATACGAGCGGCCCGAGACGCCGGTATGCCCTGTCAGATAAGCCCAGGCTTCCTGCATGACCGCGCCGGTTTTCTGTTTGTTCGCCTTGATGTTGTAGCCGTCCTTGATCTTTTCGTCGGTTTTCCACGATTTGATCCAGGCCAGGAGTTTTTCCTTGTAAGCCGCGTCGAGCGGCTTGATCGGCACTGCCAGGCATCCGCCGTCCGATCCATCGCAATTGGCATTGTCGATGTCTTTGATGCCCGTGTCGTTGTAGACCATCATGCCGAGGTTCACGATGGACGTGAGCTCGGGAAAGTTCTTGTTGTAGGTCGGGAGCCTTTGGATGACGCTGTAAAGCGCGCATTGTTCGATGCCGCCCACCGTCCCGCTGAGGGCGGTGGGCTTGCCGTCGATGATGCATTCGGCGCCGGCCGCACTGGACGAGAAGTTCGCGGCGTTGTCCAGCACGAGCATCACGTTAGGCAGATCTGCCGGGTTGGGCGGGACGCCCATGAACAGGTCGGTGTCGTCGGCCAGGGCCGGCAAATGGAAGAGCGCCAGGCTCGCTGCCAACACGGTGTTGTAGAAACGGTGCTTCATGCTGACTCCTGCTGCGTTATTTTTCAGGGGCACACGCTGGCCTTCTGGCTTTCCGAAAGCAGGACGCGAACGCCCTGGCGAACCGTGACGCTTGCGCTGGTGGCACCATCGTCCACATCGGCCTGGATGTCCCAGACAGTGTTCCAGAACGACGAGGTGGACATCGTCTTGCCAAGCGCGAGACTACTCGAATAGCCGGGAGCGGCTTTCGATGCACGTACGCAGACAGGCGGCTGGATGGTGACGTCGTAGTCGAATTCGCCGTCGTTGTTGATGTCCACCTGTATCACCTGCCCCGGTGGTTGAGCCGTCGACCCTCCGGTGAGCAGAGAATTCAGCACCTCCTCGGTCGCCGCGTTGGCCGCAGCAATCGCCTCGTTGCGGAACTGCATGTTGCCGACCGCCCTGAGATTGCCGGTGCTCAGCATGAACGCCGAGGTGACCACGAGCGTGATGAGCACGAGCATGATGAGGCCGACGACGAGGGTGGCGCCGCGCTGCGCGCGCAAGGTGGCCGGAGCATTCATGGCGTGTCCCTTCTTCCCGCCGGATTGACGAGGCGGACGGTAGTGGCAAAGACATGACGCTTGAAGCGTTTGTCGAGCGGCGTCATCTCGAGGTCGCCCAGTTGATAGGTTTTGGTATCGGTGTAACCCGGCGTGGACTCCAGGCTGCGCGCGAGCACGAAGATCTGGGCCGCGACCACGTTGGAAGCCGTGCAGCGGTCTGGCAGGGTACCGTTCGTCGCGCCATTGCAGACCACCCCGGACGCGTTGACGTAGTCGCCTTCTGGGACGCCGTCACCGCGATTGGTCGGGGTGACCTTGTGATAGGGGTTCACCCATGTGACCGGCTGCGTGTAGTTCACGGTCACACCGCCCTTGGCGACGCTGTCGATACCGTACATCACCCGGAAGCCCTCGATCCCCTCGATCAGGGGCTCGGCGGCCTGTTGCGCAAGCGCCCCGCCGGCAAGGTCGAACGTCGACCGCACCAGCGTGGGAATGCCATCGCCCGGCGTCGTGGCATAATCGCGCACGTAATAGATGTTGGAGACGAACTTGCGCTTGTCGGCCCGCGTGCCACAGTCCCGCTTGTTCAAGACGTGCCCGCCCGTGCCGAGCACATAACCCAGGCCGAACCTGTACACCGACGAGTTGTCGGGCTCGGCAACCGTCCACGAAGGGGTGACCGTGGCGGTCTTGGTGCCCACGTCGTATCCTGTAACTGTGGCTGACTGTCCGGCACCCTTTCCATCAACGATGCGAATGAGCATGCCGACATAATCCTCTGGATCCGTGGGCGAAGGCGCGTCCTTGTCGAGGATGATCGTGTTGGCGCTGCCGCCTTGGGCGAGCCCCGATATTTCCTCCTCGCACAGCGACGACTGGAAATAGAGCTTTCCAGGAGTGTCGACTTCGCAGCTTCCCACGCCCGCCACGCAGTTCATCGCATGACGCACCACCAGCACATCTGTGTCAGCCTGCCGGTTGGGCAGTGCACAGGTGCCGGCATCCCCCTGAACGGGGATGCCGATCAGGTTACTGATGTAGTCCGCGTCCCAACTGCCGTGGGCAAGGCAGGGATCGGGCAGCGCAGTCGGCGCATCGAGCGGCGCAGCTACCGTCGTCAGGTCGTCGAATTCTGGGACGTAGACGCCCCAGAAGCCTGCATGCTCCACGTCGCTCCTGAGCAGCTGAATGGCGAAGCGGCCGTTTTCGATCTGCCGGTTCATCTTCGCCATCTCGTTATTGGTTCGCGTCACGTTGAGGTAGAGCGCCAGCAGCGCCCCGACGACCACCATGCCCATGGCGATCGCGATCATCAACTCGACGAGCGAGAGCCCTCGGGCGCGACGCACGGATGCATTCATTCTGCGACTCATAGGGATGACAGGTTTCCGATGCGGACGACCGTAGTGGCGACGCGCCGGCAGAGGTCTCCGGTGCACACCGACCCCGCCGCGCCATCGTAAAGGTCCTTGCCACACGACTCGGCGGGCGCCGCCAGCGGCGTCAACCCCTGCCAAGCCACGGTCACCCGATATACGTCAGGATCATCGGGGTCTACCTCGACGCAACCCCTTCCGCCGATCATGGCGCCGACGCTGGCGGTTCCCTGAAGCTCACCAGCGCCCTGCAGGGCCTTGCACCACTCATCGAAATCGACAGTTTGGCGCGTCGAAGTCCCGTAGGAGCAGCCGTTGTTGAAGCCCAACGGGGTGTCCGTGACGTAGCTTGCGGCGTTGGCGCGGTTCGCAGCGATGCGGCTCGCCATGTCCTCCAGCAGCACCAGGGCCTGCGCCCGCTGGTAGGCCTCCATTTCGGACGCCTGAAGCCGCGATTGAAGGCCGGCCAGGCCCAGCAACCCGATCGCCAGGATGACCAGCGTGATCAGCACCTCGAGCAGGGACGCGCCGCGCTGTGCGCCGATACCAAGCGAATGCGCAGGGATCACCATTTCTCGGCAGGCGTCTTCGCGCCTTCGCTGTTGAGGGTCAGGTTGCCGTCGCCCGCCTGGGCTCCCGACGGAACGAAAGTGATCCTGAAATTCGGCGGCGTCGCCGCGTTGTCAACCTCCATGTTTGCAGGATTCAGCGCATATCTAGCCGCCACCTCTGGCGGCAGCGAATAGCTCAGCGCCCCCAACGAGGTCGCGTACTGGCGATTGGCGAGGAAGAACTGCTGTTGCCGGTTGGCGATGTCCATCATCTCGGTCTGCGCCGCGGCGCGGTGCCCCCGAATCACATACTGGGTGTACGACGGATAGGCGATGGACGCCAGGATCGCCACGACCGCCACGGTGATCATCAGCTCCAACAGCGTGAACCCGCTCTGTCTGCCTGCCTTCATGTCTCGTCCCTTTTTTTCGTTCTTGCATCGTATGTGCCGCGCCGGCAAGCCGCCACGCCTGGCCGATGACTGGTACCTTTGCATCAACAAGCGGGTATCTGCAGGCTCGCGCCATGTGCCGCGAAGCGGTGCTGCCCCCTGAATTACGGCGCGCGCCATGATATCTGAAGGCCTCGCCCGCATGGCGGGCGGCGGCAATCCCCCCTAGAATGGCGCGATGCAAAGAAATCGTTCCTGGCGCCCGGAAAGGGCTGCCGCTTGACCGCGCACACCGCAGTGGTGGGCGGCGGCGTCTCCGGGCTGAGCGCCGCGCTCGCCCTGCTGCGACGCGGCCGGCGGGTGACGGTGCTCGAGCGCGGCCGTGCAGGCGGCGAATCATCGTGGGCGGGCGGCGGAATTCTGTCGCCGCTCTTGCCGTGGAATTACAGCGAGCCGGTCAACACCCTGGCCCTGCGCGCGATGGCGGCCTACGCCGGCTGGGTCGCGGAAATCGAAGCGGCGTCCGGACTGGACGCCGAATACTGGCGTTGCGGCATGCTGGCGCTGGACGTTCCCGCCCCGCAGCAGGCGCTGGCGTGGTGCGCGGCGCACGGCATGGCGGCAACGCACGGTTGCCCGGACGCGTTGCGCCTGCCCGCCGCCGCGTGCGCCGGCACGCCGCTGTGGCTGCCCGAGGTGGCGCAGGCGCGCAACCCACGCCTGGTGGCCGCCCTGCGCACCGCCGTCGAGAAGCTGGGCGGCGCGGTGCGCGAGCACTGCGAGGCGATTGGCGTGCAGACCCAGGGGCGGCGCCTGACGGCGGTGCAAACTGCCACCGGGTCCGTCGAAGCGGACAGCGTGTTGCTGGCGACTGGCGCGTGGGCCGGCCTCGGCCTCGCCGGCCTGACGCCCGCGCCGCAGATCCGCCCGATCCGCGGCCAGATGCTGCTGTTCAAGCTGGAGCCGGGCGTGCTCGACACGATCCTGTATCGCAGCGGGCTCTACCTGATCCCGCGCCGCGACGGCCACGTCCTGGTCGGCAGCACGCTCGAGGACGCCGGCTTCGACAAGACGACCGACGCCGCCACCTGCCAGCGCCTGCATGACGAAGCCGCGAGCCTGCTGCCCGCCCTCGCGGGCCTGCAGCCGGTGCGCCACTGGGCGGGACTGCGCCCCGGCTCGCCGGACAACGTCCCGGTCATCGACCGTCATCCCGACTTCGACAACGTGTTCGTCAACGCCGGGCATTACCGCTATGGCGTCACGATGGCGCCTGCATCGGCGGAACTGCTGGCAGCGCTGATGGACGGCGAAACGCCCGCGCTCGACCCCGCGCCGTACCGCTGGCAGGCCGCGCTTGAGCGCCGCTGGCCCGACGGTTCATAATTCGCCGATCGACCGCCACCTGCGTCCGCCCATGTCCCAAGCCCACGTCCACTCGCCCGTCGATGAAGCCGACTACCTGCGTCTCGAAGAAACCGCAGCGGGCAAGCACGAGCTGGTGGCGGGCGAAATCTACGCCATGGCCGGCGCGAGCGAACGGCACAACCGCATTGCACTCAACATCGCCTTCCACCTGCGTAGCGCCACCCGCGGCAAGCCCTGCCGCGCCTCCATGGCGGACATGAAGCTGCGCCTGGCCGGCGGCACCACCTATTACTATCCCGACGCCATGCTGGCGTGCGACCCGGCTGACGATCATCCGATCTACAAGCAGTCGCCCTGCCTGATCGCCGAGGTGTTGTCGCCGGCCACCGCCAGTGTCGACCTGCGCGAGAAATGGGCCGCCTATCGCGGGCTGGCCAGCCTGCGCTACTACCTGCTGGTCGATTCGGAACGGCTGTGGGCCAAGGTCTTCTTTCGCGACGTGAACGACGCCTGGTTCGAGCAGGACCTGTCCGGAGACGACCGCGTCGACGTGGCCTGCGACGGCACGCGCCTCACGCTGACGCTCGACGACCTGTACGAGGACACGGGGCTGCTCGTTGTCTGACGCGGCCGGCAAGCGCCTGGTCGTCTGGATCGTCAGCGACGGCAAACCCGGGCATGTGAACCAGTCGCTGGGCCTCGCCGAGGCTCTGGCGCGCGCCGCCCCGGCCGACCTCCATACCTTCCCTGCCCTGCCTGCATGGCGTGCCTGGCTCGCGTGGCTGACGACGCGCCTCGCCGCCGCGCCCACCGACGCGCCCGACCTGATCGTCGGTGCAGGGCACGCCACCCATGCCACGCTGCTGGCCGCGCGCCGCGCGCACAGCGGGCGAGCCGTGGTGCTGATGAAGCCCAGCCTGCCGCGTTCCTGCTTCGACCTCGCCATCCTCCCCGCGCACGACGGCGTCGCCGCCGACGCGCGCACGCTGGTGACCGAAGGCGCGCTGAACCGCGTCCGCCCGTCCCGTGAACGCGACGCCGACCGCGGCCTGATCCTGATCGGCGGGGACTCTCCGCATTTCGAATGGGACAGCGACGCCGTCCAGGTGCAGATCAAGAGCATCCTAGCGCGCACGCCCGACATGCGCTGGACGCTTACCACCTCGCGCCGCACGCCGGCCGCGTTCCTGCAGGACCTGCCGGCGGCGCCCAATCTCGGGGTCGTTCCCCACACCGCGACGCCGCCCGACTGGCTGCCGGCGCAGCTCGCGCGAAGCGCCGTCGTCTGGGTCACCCCCGACAGCGCGTCGATGGTCTACGAAGCGCTGACCGCCGGCGCCGACGTCGGCGTGTTCGACCTGCCGGTCAACCCGAAGAGCCGCGTCGCCCGCGCGATTGCCCAGCTCGCCGACGCACGGCGCGTCACCCGCTTCGCCGCCTGGTGCGCGAGCGGCACGCTTCACCCCAACACGCAGCCGCTGGCGGAAGCCGACCGCTGCGCCGAATGGATACTCGAATGGCTGAAGACAAGAAACTGACCGTATTGCAGGTGCTGCCCGCGCTGGAGTCTGGGGGCGTCGAGCGCGGCACGCTCGAAGTCGCGCGTGCCCTCGTCGAGCGTGGCCACCGCGCGCTGGTGATGTCGGCCGGCGGGCGACTGGTCGCGCCCCTCGCCGCTTCGGGCGCCGAACACTACACGTGGCCCATCGGCAGGAAGTCGCTCACGACGCTGCTGCTCGTCCGCAGGCTGCGGCGCTTTCTGAAGGAGCAGAAGATCGACATCATCCACGCCCGCTCGCGGGTGCCAGCGTGGATCGCGTACCTCGCCTGGCGCGGGATGGATCCCGCCACGCGCCCGCGCTTTGTCACCACGGTGCACGGCATGTACGGCGTCAACCGCTACAGCCGCATCATGACGCGCGGCGAAGCCGTGATCGCGGTGTCCGACACCGTGCGCGAATACATCCTGCAGAACTACCCAGATACCCCGCCCGGGCGCATCCGTGTCATCCACCGTGGCGTCGACGGCAGCGCCTATCCGCACGGCTGGAAGCCCGAGCAGGCATGGCAGGACGCATTCTTCGCGCAGTTCCCCAACGCCGCCGGCAAGCTGATCGTGACGCTGCCCGGCCGCATCACCCGGCTCAAGGGGCACGAGGCCTTCATCGAACTGATCGCGGTGCTGAAACAGCAGGGCCTGCCCGTGCACGGGCTGATCGTCGGCGGCGCGTCGTCGTCGAAGCGCCGCTACCTGAACGAACTGCACGCGCGCGTGGACGAGGCCGGACTCGGGTCCGACATCACCTTCACCGGTCAGCGCGATGACCTCAAGAACATCCTCGCTGTTTCCCGCCTGGTGCTGTCGCTTTCCAGCCAGCCCGAATCGTTCGGCCGCACCACGCTCGAAGCGCTGCGGCTGGGCGTGCCGACTGCCGGCTACAACCATGGGGGCGTTGGCGAGATACTGCGCACGGTCTACCCTGCAGGCCTGCTGCCGCGCGGGCCTGTCGACGAAACGAGCGTGCGTCTCGCCGACTTGCTGCGTGATCCCCAGCCAGTCCCGGACGGGGATTTTTTCCCGCTCGGCGCCATGCTTTTGCGGACACTGGATGTGTACGAGGAGCTCGCCTCTGCTCCGCGCGGAGACGAAAGGCAGAACACAACCAATCGGCGAGAGGGCTGAGCGACAAGCCCCAGCCCCTGATGAACCAGCGCTTCACGCTGACCACCTCCTGTACCGCCAGCCACCATGACTTCCGACGCCAGCAACAATCCAATTGAACGCGTTAAAGCGCGAACCCCAACATTGCTCCTGTCACAAGTTGACGAACCCAAGGCAGCAGTCGCCTCGTTTCTTCTGATTTTCGTTTTGGCCGTCAGCCTGCCCCCGAAGTGGGCCACCTTGCACATCGCTGGACTTGCCTTGGTTGCCGCAGTAGGTTTTGCCCGCCGCGAGGATTGGCGCAGCCCCGCAATGCGGACCTTCCTATTCTGTACAGGGCTTTGGCTGGTGCCCGTCCTGTTGACCGCAAGCCTCCAACATGCGCTGGGGGTCGCCACCGCACCGGCATGGTCCGATCTGCCGATACTCGCCTTGCGCATGCTCGGAATCGGCCTCGGCATCATCGTGCTTCTCCAGCGCGGGTGGCTGACGCTTCATTCCGCCATGCTCGCCCTGCTCTGTGCGCTGTCGGTACATGCGGCCGCCGGCCTGATCGACTTCATCACCACACCGGACGCGAGCCTGGCGAACTGGCGTTCGCTGCGCATCAACGGGCTTGTATTCAACCCCAATCCGTTCGGCCTGTTCATGGCCCTGACCGCCATTCTTTCCGCCGGCCTCCTGGGCGGACAGCCTCGCCGCCTGGCACTCTGGACGTTGTTGATCGCTGCGCTGTTGGGCGTGTGGACATCGGGATCTCGCGGCGCCATTCTCACCCTCGCCGCAGGGCTCGCGATGCTGTTCCCCCCCGTCAGCCGCGGCCGAGTGCTTGTCTATTTGGGTGGAGTGGCGCTGGCGGGCTTGATTGCCCTGAGCCTCACCACGACGGACGCGAATATGGCGCACAGCGACACCCTGCGCATGCAAATCATTGCATTCACGCTGGAACAGATCCGGCAGGCGCCATGGCTCGGCTGGGGTATCGGCGCCTACGAGCACCTTCCGGGCCATGTCGTGAACGCCCCCCACAACATGTGGCTCGACCTGGCAATGAGCAGCGGCGTCCTGGCACTGATCGGCGCGCTAGCGTCGACAGGTGTCCTGGTGTCGCGTCTGTATCGCCGTGGCCATCCTGCTGCGCGATTGGCGCTCGCCATGCTCTTGGCCAGCGTAGTGGCCGGTACACTCGAATATTCCATCCTGGACTCCACGCATTTCCGCGGGGTCTGGGTTCTCGTCACTGCGATCGCCTGCTACACGCTGAACTCGAGGCATGCGCCCACGGCCGCTTTGGGTCGCACCGCTGCCACTTGCGCTTGAATCTCTTCCATTCCCAGAAATGAACCTCCGCAAACAACCATCCTGCCACTGCTTTGTCATCACGCTGGAGCATTCCGAAGACCGCCGCGAAGCTATTTCGAGCCGGCTGGACGAGCTCAAGATCCCGTTCGAGTTTCACCCCGGCGTGGATGGCAGAAAAATTGATCTGCTCCAGCACCCCGGCTATTCAAGGTGGAAAAGAAGAATGTTTTTCGGCAGGGATCTCAGCCAAGGTGAATTCGGCTGCATCCTCGCCCACAAATCAATCTATGAACGAATCGCGGCCGAAAACATCGAGGTGGCGCTCATCCTGGAGGACGACGCCATTCTTGGCGACGAGTTGCCCGGGGTCGTCAATGCCCTGCTGCAGCTCCAGAACTGGGACATCGTCAGATTTCTTGGGCGCAAGAAGAACTATCGCGCTTCCCGGATAATTGCGCCGCTGCCCGGGACGCAAAATCATCTCGCCAGGCCGCATGGCATGCCGGGAGGGGCCTACGGCTACGTCATCAACAATCACGGTGCCAAGCGGCTGCTTTCGATGATGGAAAGAAACTGGCTTCCCATCGATACCCTGCATGGCGTGTCCTGGCTGACGAAACTGAACAGCGTATCAGTCGTTCCGTCGCCGGTCCTGCCAAACGACGATGTGCCTTCCTGCATCGACGAACAGGATTCCAATTTGCGCTGGGACAAATCGGTCAGCCTTTCCGGATGGCGGCGGTTAGTCTATCCGCTGACGCGCGGGGCCCGGAAAACGTACTGCAATGTGTGGGTAAAATACGTCTGGCTCACCACATTGCTGCCGGACCGCAAACTGTCGAGGCAACTCGCGAACCGCTGACGCCAGCATAACAATTCAGTCGCCCGCGACGCTTCCGGAAAAACCCAAGGCTCAATGCAGAACGTAAATGTCCTTTGCCTCAAATGGGGCAACCGCTACGGCCCTCACTACGTCAACATCCTGTATCGAGCCGTCGGCCGCAACCTGAAGCGGCCATTTCGCTTTTTCTGCTGCACCGACGACCCCAGCGGGCTGGACGAAGGCGTTGAGATCATCCCGTTTCCAGCCAACCCCGGCGTCAAGCGCGGCTGGCCCGACATCCTGGTCAAGTTGGCGATCCTGAGGGACGGATTCGGCGGCTTGCAGGGGCCGACGCTGTTTCTGGATCTGGACGTGGCGATCACCGGGCCGATCGACGGCTTCTTCGACTACAAGCCCGGCGAGTTCTGCATCATCCATAACTGGGTGCACTGGCGAAAAGCAGCGCTGGGACGGCGGCCGGCGGTGGGGAACTCCTCCGTCTTCCGCTTCGAAGCGGGAAAATCCGGCTACGCCTACGAAACATTCCTGCGCGAAATGGACCGTGCCGAGAACCGCGCCATCTTCAACACCGAACAGGCCTTTCTGACCTACGCCATGGGCAATCCGCAGTGGTGGCCGGACGAATGGGTCCAGAGTTACAAGTGGAACTGCCGCCCGGCCTTTCCGCTCAATCTGTTCCGTGCGCCGAAGCTTCCGGAGGGCTGCCGTATCCTGGTGTTCCATGGCCGCCCCGACCCGGACGAAGCCATCCGCGGATACCGCGGACGCAAGCTCCACCATCGGACGCTCCCCGCGCCGTGGATCGCCGACTATTGGAAGCTGTGATGCCGCAGGCCGGACTCGACGCCTTCTGGGACATGGTAGACGGCGTTCTAGTCGTCAACCTCGACAGCCGCCCCGATCGGTGGCAGGACCTGCTGGCCAGGACTGCCGGTGTCATTCCTGCTGGCAAGCTGCATCGGCTGCCCGCCACGCTGGGCGCGGCCCTGCCTGGCTTCGGCGTGGCCCCCTGGTTTCGCGGCCGCAAGCGCGACAAGACCTGGGCGGGACGCGCCGGCTGCGCGCTCTCGCACCGCGCCGCGATTGCCCACGCCCGGGAGCAAGGCTGGCGCACGGTGCTGATCCTGGAAGACGACATCGAACTCGAGCCCGGACTGGTTGACGTGCTGGCTGCCCTGCCCCAAGCCCTGCAGCGCAGCGGGTGGGACGTATGTTATCTGGGCTTCACCGACCCGGTTTCGCCTTACTGCGCACTCGCGGCATTGCCCGCCGGGCGGAAGCTGTATTCGGTTGCAGGCTGCAATACGGCCCATGCCTATGTGCTTAAGAACAGCACGTTCGATTGGCTGCTGGGCCGGCTGCCGACAGAAAACGAGATCTGGCCCTGGATCAGCCGCCACCGCGCCATCGACCGCTGGTATTACCGCAATCTGGCGCGGCGCTTCAAGGTGAGCGCAGTGTCACCATCCATCATCAACCAGCAGGTCGGCTTTTCAGACATCACACAACGTAATACCAGCCGAGTGCACAGCACCCGCGTGCCCGGAAAACACTACGGCCCTCTCGCGTATTGGTGGCTCGGGCGACTGCGTTGGCTGGGATACCGGTTGGCCGAGCCGCGCGACTGGCTGCGCGGGCGTATCAAGCAACTGCGCGGATTCTAAATATCCATGAACGACCACCAGGCGGCATCGCCCCGGCTGCGGATCAAGTTCCTCGGCAAGTTCAAGCCCGGCCGTGACGGCGAAGGCTGGCTCAAGTGCTTTCCCGGCAGGCAGCCGCGCTGGGGAAACTGCGACTTCATTTTCGACCGCGATTGCCGCGACTACGACTGGCTGGTCGTCTACGACGATCTCCCTTCGCTTGCTGGTGAGCGTCATCCGCTGTGGGTGGAAGAACTGGCCTGCCCGCGGGAAAACACGCTCCTGATCACCGTCGAACCGTCGTCGATCAAGACCTACGGCAGAGCCTACCTGCGGCAGTTCAACTGGCTGCTGACCACGCAGGAACCCTGGGCGACGGGCAGGCACAGGGGCCTCATTTTCCAGCAGCCGGCACTGATCTGGTTCTACGCCGACAGTTCCCCACGCGGCGACTACGACACCCTGCGCGCGCACGTTCCGCTGGAAAAGACCGCTGACCTCTCAACGGTATGCTCCAGCAAGCGCCAGGGACACACACTGCACCGCATGCGCTACGACTTCACCCAGGCGCTCAAGACGAGGCTGCCGTTCATGGACATCTACGGCCGCGGCGTCCGGCCAGTGACCGACAAGGCCGACGCGCTCGATCCCTACCGCTACCACCTGGCGATCGAGAACCACCTGGGCTTGCACCACTGGACGGAAAAGCTTGCCGACCCCTTCATCGGTGCCTGCATGCCGATCTACTACGGCTGCCCCAACGCCGAGGACTACTTCCCGCCGGAAAGCTTCATCCGAATCGACATCGCCGATGCCGATGCGGCCGCCGAGACCATCCGGCGCGCCATCCGCGACGACATGTGGAAAAAGAACCTGCCTGCGATCCTGGAAAGCCGCCGCCTCGTGCTGGAGGAATACGGCCCGATCGCCACGGTCGTGCGATTGGTCAACGAGAGGCACGTGGCCGGCGGCGCCAGGACGTCCTCACCCACCTGCATCCAGAGTCGCCGCCGCCTGCACCGGCACCTGGTCCCGGGGCTGCGCTACGGACTGGAAAAACTCTACGTGCGGGCCCGCAACCGCTTGGCGGGAGACTGAGCACCCTGACCGCATTCAGGCGAGTGCGTTGCGCAACCTGAACAGATGGCCCCGCCCGAGGCTGCGGAAAGCCTTGTGCGAGCGCAGCGTCACCGTCCTTTCCGGCAAGTCCGTCCGGTATAGAAGCTCGGCCCAGCGCGCCGCCCAAGCGAAGGGGTTGTAAATGTTCAGCACACGACTACGCGCCTCGGCGAGCGCGGCCTCACCCCGTGGTTCGACCGGCTGGTCCAGCAGCACGGCAATCCGCGCAGCCGCCGCATCGACGTCCAGATCGTTGATGGAAACCAGCGCTTCCGCCGGCAGGTAATCGCCGACGTTGGGGCAGCCCAGGTAAACCGGGTAGGCCCAGCCGAGGTAGGCGTCGGCGAGCTTTTCGGTCCAGTAGTTGGGCAGAACGCTGTTTTCGAGCACCAGATGGAAACGGTAAGGCAGGATTCCGTCCATCTTGTCGTCGATCGGCTCGAACCCGCGCCCGAAATGCACCAGCCGGTCGCCCAAGCGCTGCTTCAGGCCATCGAGGAGCGCCAGGCGCTGGCGCTGGCCTTCTGTCTTGCTGGCGTTGGAGCACACCACGGAAATGCGGTTCTGCTTTTCCGGATACGTCAGCGCACTCAAATGGTCATAGCCGTAGCGGTAGCAGTTGCTGCTCCGATCCAGGCCCACATGCCAGTTCAGTCCGAGCGCGCTGACGTGCAGATGCGGATGGCGCGACGCCGCGTGGCTGTCGACGACATGGCCAAACTGCCCGTAGAAAGCCCGGGGATAAAGCTTCTTCGCCAAGGGCTCGCCGGCAATGAACAGGGTGTTCTCCGGGGCGCACACAAAGCGGTCGCGCGGGCGGGCATTGCCCAGCACCACGGCAAAATCCGCACGCCCCCCCTCATCGGGGTTGAAGTCGAAACGGCAGCGTCCCCACTTCAAGCTGCTGCCGGGCGTGAGCAGCTCCATGCCGCCCGGTGGGCAGTCCATGTCGGCGCGCACCAGGATTTCGCTCTTCATGTCTTCGACTCCATTTGATACTCCGGCACCCAGGCCCTCAGCTGCCGCTTCACCGCCGCCTCGTCGCGCGTATCGGCATGCGCAAGCCACGCCAGGCAGTCAGCGTACCAGCCCACATCGACAGTCCGCGCCTTCGCCACGCGCAGCTTGGGATGCGGCGTCGGCAGGGTCGACTCGTCGTCGGCGAGCAGTTCCTCGTAGAGCTTCTCGCCCGGACGCAGGCCGGTGTATTCGATGCGGATGCGCTCCTCGTCCGCGCCCGAAAGCCTGATCATGAGCTTCGCCAGTTCGGCGATCTTCACCGGCTCGCCCATGTCGAGCACGAAGATCTCGCCGCCCTCGCCCATCAGCCCGGCCTGCAGCACCAGCTGCGCGGCCTCGGGAATCGACATGAAATAGCGCGTGATCTCGGGGTGCGTCACCGTCACCGGCCCGCCCGCCTCGATCTGCTTCTGGAACTTGGGGATCACGCTGCCCGACGAGCCGAGCACGTTGCCGAAGCGCACCGACACGAAGCGCGTGCCGTCCGCCCGCTGCATCGCCTGGCACGCCATCTCGGCGAGCCGCTTGGTCGCGCCCATCACGTTGGTCGGATTGACCGCCTTGTCGGTGGAGATCATCACGAACTTGCCCACGCCGTGCGCCTGCGCCGCGGCGGCAACGACCTGCGTGCCGAGCACGTTGTTCTTCACCGCCTCCCATGCGTTGGCGTTTTCCATCAGCGGCACGTGCTTGTAGGCCGCCGCATGGAACACCACCGCGGGCCGGTGCTCTGCCGTCACCCGGTTCACCCAGGCGGCGTTCTTCACATCGCCGATCACCGGGATGATCTGCAGGCCGGGAAAGCGCTGCGGCAGCTCCTGCTCCATCGAATACAGCGCCAGTTCGGACTGCTCGAACAGCACCAGCTTCGCCGGCTCGAAGCGTGCGATCTGGCGGCACAGCTCGGAGCCGATCGAGCCACCCGCGCCGGTCACCATCACCACCTGTCCCGTCAACAGCCGGTGCAGGCCACTGTCGTCCAGTTGCACCGGGTCACGCCCGAGAAGATCGTCGAGTTCGATGCTGCGCAGGCTCGCCACCGATACGCGGCCAGCGACCAGGTCCTCCAGCGAAGGCACCGTCAGCACATTCAGCCCGGCCTCGGCGCAGGCCTGCGTGATGCGTTTGCGGACCGCGTGCGCCGCCGACGGCAGCGCGAGCACGACGTCGTCGACGCCCTTCTTCCTCGCCCAGGCCGCGACCTCGTCCAGCGGCCCCAGCACCGGGATGCCCTGCACCAGTCGCCCCAGCTTGTCGCGGCTGTCATCGAGCAGGCCCACCACATGGAAACCCGCAGGATTGCGCGCCAGCTCGCGCAGCAGGAAATCCGCCGCCGAGCCGGCGCCAGCCACCAGCACCGGCTTGCTGTCCGGGTGCAGGACGCTCGCGAGACGGTGCTCCTTCCACGCGCGGTAGGCCAGGCGGCTGCCGCCCATCAGCATCAGCAGCAGCAGCGGGTCTAGGATCAGCACGGAGCGCGGCACCACCGCGCTGACCCGGAACAGAACCAGCACCAGAGGCACGAGCAGCGCAGCAACGCCCACCGCCATCACGATGCGCTTGAGGTCGGGCAGGCTGGCGAAGCGCCAGATGCCGCGGTAGAGGCCGAAGCGCCAGAACACCACGGCCTGCAGCGGCACCACCCAGGCGAGCGTGGAGAACTCGTCCTGGACGAACTGGGGGCGCACCTCCAGATTGAACCGCAGCCAGTACGCACCCAGCCAGGCCAACGCCGCCACCAGGATGTCGTACAGGATGATGAGGATGGTGCGGGGATTAGCGGTCATTGCGGCTTCGGCGCCAGCGGAAATCGATGCCGAAAAAAATCAGAAAGTAAGTTGCGGCCGCAATTATAAGCGTCGCCCCTGCGTGCAACGGAAAGGCCCGCAGCACGAACGCCAGCGCAGCCATCGTCAGCATCAATGCGTACGCGACCAGCGCAAGCTGGCGGTGGCTGGCGCCGAGCAGCACCACGCGCTGGTAGTAGTGCGAACGGTGCGCCCGCCAGACCTTCTCGCCGCGCAGCGCGCGCCGGGTGAGCGTCACGCTGGCGTCGACGATGAAGGGCGAGAACACCAGAAGCGGGAACAGCCACGGCCACACGTCCTGCTGCGCGCCGACGATGCCCAGCGTCGCCGCCAGGAAACCGAGCGGAATCGAACCGGTGTCGCCCATGAACACCCGCGCCGGCGGAAAGTTGAAGCGCAGGAAAGCCAGCGCCGCCGCAGCAATCGAGCCGCAGAAGACGGCCAGCCCGGGCGCGTCCCCCAGCCACGCAGCCAGCGCCAGCGCGCCGAAGCCGATCGTCGCCATGCCCCCGGCCAGCCCGTCGGCGCCGTCCATGAAGTTGTAGAGATTGGTCATCCACACGACGGCGAGCGTCCCTGCCAGCAGCGCCCAGCCGGAAACACCCAGCGCCAGCAGGCAGCCCGCCGCCGCGGCGAAGTGCGCCAGAAAGCGCACCCGAACCGGGAGGCCGCGCACGTCGTCGAGCACCGACACCACCGCCAGCGCGAAGGCTCCCAGCATCACGGGTAGCAACGCCCCGTTGGCGAGCCACACGGAAACCGCGAGCACCCCGGCCATGATCCCGAGTCCGCCGATGCGCGGCGTCGGCGTTGCATGCAGCGAACGTTCGTTGGGATGATCCATCGGCAGGCGGCTGCGCCGCAGCAACCAGGCGAGCGTCAGCCAACAAACGACAAACGCAATAACGGGCGTCCAGGTATTCATGCCGACTCCGCCACGGTCGCTGCCAACCCGGCCTCCATTGAAAACGGCGGCGTCCAGCCCAGGCGAGATCGGATGGCCGAGCTGTCGACAAAGAGCGACCCTGTCAGCCGCGCCACGGCAGCGCGCTTGCCCATCAGCGCGCCTGCCAGCTGAAGCACTCCGACCGGCACCGGCACCAGGCGCGCCGGACGTCCCATCGCAGTCGCCAGCGCACGAATCAGGTCCGGCGTCGAAACCGCCTCCCCATCGTCGAGCAGAAACGTCTGCCCCGCAGCGGCAGGGTGCTCGACGCACGCCCGGATCGCATCGACGAAATTGCCAAGATACAAGACGCTGCGACGGTTGCGGATCGCCCCCAGCGGCAGCGGCCAGCCGCGCGCGACCATTTGCATCAGCCGCAGGAAATTGGCCTTCACCCCCGGTCCATAGACCAGCGGAGGCCTCAGGATCACGACCTCCAACCCCGTTTCCTGAGCGATCCGTCGCAGGCCTTGCTCGGCCTCCCATTTGGATATCGCATAGGCATCCTCGGGCGCGGGGACGTCGGTTTCCCGATACGGCTCATCACGGCCCTCGCCGCTGACCTTGATCGTACTGACGAAAACGAAGCGTTTCACGCCGGCCTGCGCCGCCTGGCGGGCGAGATTGAGCGTGGCTTCCGCGTTGATGGCTCGGAACAAGGCCATGGGGTCGACGGCATCTTCACGCATCATGTGCACCCGTGCCGCAAGATGCACCACTGCATCACAGCCGGCCAGCGCCTGCCACCAGTCCGTCGCCGGCCCGAGATCTCCGACTACCACCTCATTCAGCAGGCCTGATTCCCGCCGCACTGCGGAAACAACCAGGTGCCCTGACGTGCTCAGTTGGTCACACAAGATTCGTCCGACAAAGCCGGTAGCGCCAGTTACAAGTATCTTCATTTCCCAGACACATCTTTCGACGCGCCAACAAGCCTAGTCACTTGCAGACTTGAATCCCCATTGCCTGCAAAATCGTCGCATTTATCGTGTGGACGTCGAATCTTTCTTCAGCCATGCGACGACTCGCTGCACCCATGGGAGCGATAAGCTCAGGCTGTTCGATGAAGTCCATCATCACCCTTGCCAACGCGTCTGGATTACGTGCTGGCACTACAAATCCATTGACGCCTTGTTCTACCGTTTCCTTGCATCCCGGCATGTCCGTTGTTATTACAGGGCGCCCCATGGCCATCGCTTCCTGGGTACTGCGCGGCAAGCCCTCACGATAAAACGAAGGCAGGACAAAAACGCTCGCCGCGGCAATCCACGACCGGACGTCAGTGACTTGTCCTGGCCATTCAACGACACCTTCGGCAACCCACGCGCGCAGCTCCGACTCGGAAACCGAGCCAGGATTCAGGTCAACGTTTCCCAACAGAATGAAGCGTGTCTCCGGATGAAGCGCCTTGACCTTGCGAGCCGCCTCGATGTAGTCGTAAACGCCTTTTTCACGAATTAACCGGGCAATCAGGATGAAGCAGACCGGATGCAGCACAGGCTCAACCTGATGATAATGATCCAAATCCAGGCCGATTCCGTCCAACAATTGAACTTTGCTGGCTGAAACCATTCCTTCGCTCACAAAGAGCGCCTTATCATCTTGATTAAGCATGAAAACACGAGCTGCCTGACCTAAGGCCAGCCGGTACAACCAGGTAACAACACCACGCAGCAAGCGCCGTCGCCCCGTTCGTTTCTCCCCTTCCGTAAATACATACCCGGCACCCTCGATCATTGCAAACCGCTTTGGCACCGACGCAAACCTAGCAGCGAGCGTGCCGTAGATGACGGGCTTGATGAAATAGGAAAAAGCGACGTCCACCCTCAAGCGGCGCAGCAGAAGTGTCAGGCGAAATAACCCGAGCACATCGCGCAGCGGGTTCATTCCAGTACGCGACATCGAGTAGTCAACAGGCATAGCACCCAATGCCGTGACTGACGCCCGGCTGGTATCGTCAAAGTCAGGTGCCAGAGCATAGACCGTCGCGCCTCGGGCAACAAGTTCGCGAAGAAGCGGCCCACGAAAATTAATGATGGAAAAGGCCTGACTCGAAATTAGCGCCAGTCGATATGTGTTTTCTTTGGCAGTGCCACGGGCGCTCATCGAAACCCTCTTCTTTTTACAGTCTCACCCGATCCGGTGACGCAGGCGAACGCCCGCACTCCCATCCTCAACCGCGCCTCGAAGCCTTGACTGCAAACTTTCTTGCGCGAAATGCATTAATCAGAGGCGAAAGCAAACACTTGCCGATGCTGACGAAGAATCCCCTTGCCGCATACCAGCTTGGCATCAACAGCAACTCTCTCAGCCATTGGCCAGCGACCTCGGCATACCCTAGCCGCGAGCGAATTGACTGGCCGCCATGCAACCTATAGTCAAGCAAGAAGTCCGGAATGTTCTTGAATGTCCCCCCCATACGCCTGGCCCGCAGCCAAAGATCTGTATCTTCAGAAACAAATCCGCCCAAATAACCCCCCATGGCCAGCAGAAAATCCCTCCTTATCGCAACGGAGGGGTGGATAAAGACAGTTCCGTACGGCAGCCGCTTAACGATGTCTTGATGCGAAACGGGCAGCTTGAATTCCCCCAGGCGCTGACTCCTGTCATCGATCAAATGGACCCAGGAGCCTATGACGTCAACAGGATGCTCTCTAAGCGACCGACGGAGAGTTTCAATACGATTGGGCTTGGACACGTCGTCAGCATCCATTCTCACCAGGTACTCAGTGCGCGCTTTATCTGCCAAGAAATTGAGGTTGAAGGCGAGTTGTCCAATGCACGTTCGGAACAACTTTACCCTCGGGTCGCCGCCAATTATTTCTTCCAACTCCTCGAGCAGTTCGTCGGGACACGCATTCGCCGAAATCAGGAATTCGAAATCTGCGTCGGTCTGGGCAAGCACGCTTTGGATCGCGTCGGCGAGATGCGGATTGGACTGATTGACGCATAGAAGAACGGAGAAACTCGGAGCGCCCAGCAGCGAAATATTCTCCGCTGGCCTAGATTGGTCCATGCGATTCAGATTCAGTCAACAGGTTCATGTCTTTGTCCAATATGGCGGCTTCCCCATCACTCGCCGCCCCATATCGAGAAACCTTCGCGCAGCTGTTTCCCCAACCCAACCCCACAGGCGGTCCCGTATCCACGCTCTTGCATACGCAGACACATATGCTGGGCCGAGCCACGAAATACCATTCTTTTTCTGGGCCTGACGAACTTCTTTCAGGCTTCTGAGCATGTTTTGCGGTGTACTGCTTAGCCCGTTCACCGTCATTCCCGCAGTTACCAACTCCGGAATGAAAAGGGCGTCATGCTCGACCAGTTCCCGGAGGAGCAATTCATAGTCGCCCGAAATGCGATAGGCGGCATCAAAGCCCCCCTTATCCTGAAACAGGGAAATATGATGGAACGTTCCGGGGTGCGGTATGGACATCAGCTGCCGGAATCGTCTTTTCAGCGCGGGCGTCCATGCCTCACCGACCGCATGGAGGTGTGCCCCCGTCGGGCCAATGAGCATCACCCTACCGTACACAACGCGAAATGGCGGATTCGCACTTACCAGGACGCGCGCCGCTTTCTCGATTACGTCTCCATTCCAAAGGAAATCATCGGCCCCAAGGAAGCAGATCCACTGCCCTCTCGCTAGCTGCAATCCCTTGTTCCACGCATCGTAAATCCCCTTGTCCGGCTCACTGACCCAGTAGTCAATGACATCTTCGTTTTGGCGAAGGATGTCCAGCGTGCGATCTGTCGATGCCCCATCAACAACAATCCATTCAGCGTTGCCGTATGTCTGTTCGCGAACCGACTTTATAACTTTCGGCAAGTGTTCTGCCGCGTTGTAGGTCGCCGTGATAATGGAGATCAACGGCATGCCGGGCAAAGACTCCATCTGCACACCATGGAGACGAGCACCACCCGCCGGATGCGAGGATCTCGCTATGCCCCAATCAATGCAGGCAACTTGGTTCCCCTGCTTCAACACTCCTGCCGCCCCCAGACCAAAGGCCCGAGGATGCTCCCTTAATCGGCGGACCGTGCCGCGCACTTTTTTCGCGGGGACCACAGCGACACGCATGAAACGCGACTTGCCGTCGCCACTCGCGGTAGGGGAAAAAATGAGCTGCGGGATGAGGCCGACGATTCTTGAACTCATGGCAAGTTTATCCCATGCTGAGGCAGTACTTCTCGCCAGAATTGAGGGTTGTATCTTTCCCATGCGTGGCATCCAAAGGGCATTCCCCGATCATTCAGTTCATATAGATATTCTGGGGCCACCTCGAACGCAAATGGAACCGCCTCCAGCGGGGCCGGCACACTAAAGAAGTCGCAGCAGCGCGGAACCAACACACCCCAAAACACATCCTCATTCACCCTGGGCTGTAGAGGTGCAAAGCTGTAGGCCAGCAACCAGCGGTGCTTGACCCACTGCAGAAACCGGTGCCCTGCTGAGCGCGAGGGTGTCGGCGGCGTAAGCGTGTTAGGAATGTGTCTTGGGTAAGACAGCACCCGCACAAAGTCGTGAACTTTCCTAAGGGAGAAGCCGCCATTTCCGACACCAGCAAATGAAAGCGGGTTCCGCGGCGCATCGAAACCATCGAACCACGGCGCCCCAACATAGGAGAGGCCACGATCACACCACTCGCTCAGTTGATCGGAAAGGACAAGGGCATCGGTCTGAACAACGAGAATATACTCATAGGTATCAAAACTCTTATAGAACGCTTTCGATTTCAGAAGCCTGTTATAGCCGGGCACCCCAGAGAAGTAACCGTCTCCGAAGACTCGAACACCAAATCCCGCCCCCAGATCGTCCTTCAGCGCCGTGAAATAGCCTCCAAGTCGCTCCGGGCCGACAAGATAAATGTCGTGCTCCCCAAGGATAGCCAAGGTGCGTCTAAAGGAGAACTCCTCAGCGCGCGTCATCGTTTCCTTATATAGCGGCACCAAAACCGCCGCCCGACTTCTTGCCACCATGGACGTTATTTCTGCACGAATGACAGGTCTCGAATCGGCCAATCGAGAGACTTTTTCATGAACGCAAAATACTTGCCACCGACCCAGCCTTCCTCAAGCATAACGAATGAGCCTTCGTACCCATAAATCCTTGCCCAAGCCGGCTCGCAAAAATAGAGGCTGAGGGTGTCCTCGGTCATGATGTTCACGTGAGTTGGGTCCTGGAAGGCCTCCTTACTTGGGAAACACGGTTGTATATTAAAGAAAACCCCGCCCGGTTTCAGAACACGGAATATTTCATTCATCAGGCGAACAAAAGGAAACCTCGCTTCCCCATCAACAGTGGAAATTCGTTGAATATGCTCCAACACATCAAAGGCCGTAACATAGTCAAACGAATTACTATCAAAGGGCAAAACGCCAAGCGCCAAATCGGCGAACACTACGTTTTCCTCTATATTTTCACGCAAATCCGCGCCATGAATGCGGTTGGCGCCAAAAGGATTTCTCGGATTGGGGCCAGAGCCGACATCCAGAGCCGCTGACGTCGATGTCGCGGAAAATTTTAAAAATTGTCTTTGTAGAACTTTATCGCTTCTATAGTATGGTTTTTTCAGCCCCGCCACCCTGATATATCCATGAAGCTTGCCCCCAAAATACTTTATTAACTTCCTCATTGATTCTCTAAACAACCGATCCAGGAAAAAAGAAACGCCATAGTCTTAAAATAACGCTATTCTGTTTTTTATGATACCTCTTGATCTTAGAAACCACTTCAACATCCTCGTAGATGCCATCTGGCCATCTGTCGACCTGACCCCCGAGATGCATTTGCGCTAATGATCTAGAGCGACCACAGTGCAAACCAGATCCGTCAAGTCCGATATTGGAAACCAAGCTCTGATAAGGGCTAATACACAAGCCATCGTTCAAAAATATCGTTGCATACCAATAGACCGCCCAAGTGTTAATTTCCTTATTCGCATTGGCCAAAATTTGCGAAAAGTAATCCACATAGCCATCCAGGTTAAATCTACGTTTTTCGTCAGGATTGATGGCGCCCATTAAAAAGTTCGTGTCCTTTCGAAAGAAACGCCATTTGTCCGACCAGGTCGCCCATCCCCAACATTCCATCATGCGCCACGCAAAGGCCCTATTCTCTTTTTCAATGCCAATGGTCACATTCCATCCGCTGATATGCCAAATGCGAGGCTCGCCAGCGTATCGATCAAGTGCATTATTCATATAGGACAGGAAGTGGGGGCTGGTGACGATATCGTCCTCCAACACGATCGCACGGCCATAGCGGTTACATACATCTGTCACGCCCTCAATGATATTGCGGGCCAAGCCATAGTTGGTTTCCCTTTCAATGACGGTAAGACTGCGAAACCCGGATGCGGCATTAACCAACTCTCGCACGGCACGGACCTTCACGGCTTCACTCTCATTGCGAGCGGCATCAGCATAGACGATCAAATCACTGTGATCTGCCAATTCATTCAAAGCGAGCGCTTCGATTGTGCGCCTCGTATGATCGGGGCGCGCATAAACGAAAAGGACGATGGGGGCGGCAGATGGCATGGCGGCTGTTGAGTCAGCTTCGCTTCAACAGGGCAACGATATTCTGATAAGCGAAAATCTCGCAAAAAACCGGGCTGTACTTTTCAAGTTTGACCATACCATCCGGGAGCAGCCGGTAGAAATCGTAATTCGGCAGCAAGTCCCAGAAATCTCGAAAAAAAACCCGGCTGGCGATGTTCATCTCGTTGAATTCAAAATGTATGGCTTCGATCTTTCCGGTGCTCAGGAAGTCCTCTAGGCCCTTGAGCGCATTCAGCTCATTGCCTTCAGTATCAATTTTGAGCAAGGCGATGCTGGCGATCTTGTTTGCCCTGGCAAACTCTCCCAAGGCAACAACTTTGACCTGGTGATGTGTGGAGGGTGCGCGGTGGATGCTTTCAATCACATCCTGGTAGAGCGAGGCATGGGACGAGCCATCACCAGCAGCATAGTCGTAAAGATCCGCTGTACCCGCGCATTCCCCTGCCGCAGCGTTGATGGCAGTGAGATTCGAATGCCGCAAATTTTTTTCGAGTGTCGCGAAGGTTCGCGGATGGGGCTCGAATGCGTAGACAGTCAGTAGCGGGTTGGTTTGCAACACCTTGCTGGAATAGTTACCCACGTTTGCACCGACATCGAAAACGATCCCGCCGGCTTTACCTGCCAGAAACCGTTTGATGAACCGTTCTTCACCACTAATTCTGTCATTTTCAAAATTCAGGATACCCAGACCGCGCAGGCTGCAGTGATAAAGGACTTTGTTCAGCCGGTAAAAAACCCGTCTAGCGAATAGCACCCGATAAATCCTGATAATGAAATTCAACATCGTTGTCGCCATTAAAAACTAAATCGATAAAACGAGACAAAGGACTTTGTTTTCATCCAGAAATGATTTCGTGTTTTGGGATGGATTAGGTCGAATAGGTAGGCCGCTGCCATTTGTGCGAACAGCGTCCCCAGTGCAGCGCCCAGTATGCCGAATAGCGGAATCATGATGAAATTAGCGAGTATGTTCACGATAGCGCCCAACAGGGTGCGACCGAAAGCGAGCATTTGCAGATTTTCGATGAGATAAGCGCTGCCGCTGGCAAGGCCGAGAAACACGAATAACGAACACCAAATATGCAGGGCGAGTACCGGCCCCGCCTGAGCGTAGGCGTAGCCGAACAGCAGGTCAATTACCCATCCGGATAGAAACGTCATCGGTAGGGCGACAGCCAGCGCCAGCGCCACCATGACATTGTAGAGGCTCTGCAAACGTTGGCGGTACTGCGCTTCGCTGTGCTTCTTGACGGCCACGATAGCTGGGAATACGGATGCAATGATAGCCGTGGGGATGAAATACCATACTTCGCTGATGCGAACGGCGGCCGAGTAGATGCCCACGGCCCCGTCCTCCATCATCTGCCCCAGCATGATCTGGTCTATACGCATGTACACCATGACAGCTAAGCCGGAAAGAATCAGTGGCCAGCTGTCCTTGAACAGCGTTCTCGCGCGCCCGCAACGGATGCGCCATGCGCTCAGTGCACCACCCCTCCAGGCATAAATTCCAAGCAACCCTACGGCGACCAACGCACCTTCTAAGAAGGCGGCCCAGACAAAGGCCATAAGTGGTGCCTCAGTGAGGATTAGCCCAACCTTGACGCCTGCGAGAACCAGAAATACACCATTTTCCAGCCAAACGACATATTTTGATTTGACCTGGGATTCGAACCAGTGCTTCACCACCTCGGTGGACTTGAAAACCATGACAAAACCGAACACCGCAACCACAAGCTTGGCCAAGCTGTCATCAGGCCTCGCAAAACTGATGGCGAAAACCGCCAGGCCAAACGCCAACAAACCACCAATGACCTGCAAGAAAAAAGCGGTACCGAGCGTCTCGTCGGCGGCTTCCGGCTCCTTGACCAGGTCTCGCACAACAATCCCGTTGAGCCCCAGGCTGGCGACCGCCCCAAACAAGGCGACGATAGCCATTGCATAGTTCAAGAGGCCGAATTGCTCAGGCCCCAGGTAGCGTGCCACCCACACACCCACAAGAAGGCCAACCCCCATGCGCAGCACTTTGTCGCCAAATAACCAGCCTGTATTGGTGAGTGCTTTTTGCAGATTCGGGCGGTGTTCGACCCTGGCCCGGAGGGAGGCTGGCAAATGCTTAAGCCACGAAGAGATCACTTTAAAAGTGCACGAAAGGGGTATGGCCAGCCACGGTAAATCTGTGGCCTTACTCGTGGTAGTCCATGGCCTTGTAGCCGTGCTTCTTCACCAGCTCGTCGCGCTCGGCGGCCTTGAGGTCCTCGCGCACCATTTCGGCGACGAGCTCGTCGAATGTGATCTTCGGCGTCCAACCGAGCTTGGACTTGGCCTTGGACGGGTCGCCAAGGAGGGTTTCGACCTCGGTCGGACGGAAGTAGCGCGGGTCGACGGCGACGATGCATTTGCCGTGGGCGTCATAGCCCTTCTCGTCGACGCCCTGTCCTTCCCAGCGGATTTCCATACCGAGTTCCTTGGCGGCGGCGTTGACGAAGTCGCGGACCGAGTACTGCACGCCGGTGGCGATGACGAAGTCTTCTGGCGTCTCCTGTTGCAGCATCAGCCACTGCATTTCCACATAGTCCTTGGCGTGGCCCCAGTCGCGCTTGGCGTCCATGTTGCCGAGGAAGAGGCAGTCCTGCAGGCCGAGCTTGATGCGGGCCAAGGCGCGGGTGATCTTGCGGGTGACGAAGGTTTCGCCGCGGTTGGGGCTCTCGTGGTTGAACAGGATGCCGTTGCAGGCATACATGCCGTAGGCTTCGCGGTAGTTGACAGTGATCCAGTAGGCGTAGAGCTTGGCCACCGCATACGGGCTCCGCGGATAGAACGGGGTGGTCTCCTTCTGCGGGATTTCCTGAACCAGGCCGTAAAGCTCGCTGGTGCTCGCCTGATAGAAGCGGGTCTTCTTCTCGAGGCCGAGAATGCGGATCGCCTCAAGGATGCGCAATGCGCCCAAGGCGTCGGAGTTGGCGGTGTATTCGGGCTCTTCGAACGAGACAGCCACATGCGACTGCGCGGCGAGGTTGTAGATCTCGTCGGGCTGCACCTGCTGGATGATGCGGATCAGGCTCGACGAGTCGGTGAGATCGCCGTGGTGCAGGATGAAGCGGCGGTCCGTCTCGTGCGGATCCTGGTACAGATGGTCGATGCGGTCGGTGTTGAACAGCGAGGTGCGGCGCTTGATGCCGTGGACTTCATAGCCCTTGCCGAGCAGAAATTCTGCGAGGTAGGCGCCGTCCTGGCCGGTGACGCCGGTGATGAGGGCTTTTTTCATATCGGGAGCGTTCGAGGAATTTCAGACAGTTGACTTGGCATTTTACTGCTGGCCGCACACAAACAGGAAACAACCCAGCCGGGAATCTGGCATCTGAGAGGAGGTCATGAGCGCCATCGGCAGTTCGGCCGAACGGCAACCGCAGCAGGAACGACTAGGCGAGGGCGACGGGCGCCCACAATACCCTGGTGAACGGGGTTTGCACGGGCTTACCCGGGCGTGCCGACCGCCGACGCGAAGGCGTCGATCACCGGCTGGATCAGCGCCCGCTTGAGCTTGAGCGACGCCTGGTTGACCACCAGCCGCGAGCTGATGTCGCTGATGTGCTCGACGGCGACGAGGCCGTTGGCCTTGAGGGTGCCGCCGGTGGAGACGAGGTCGACGATGACGTCGGACAGGCCGACGAGCGGGGCGAGCTCCATCGAGCCGTAGAGCTTGATGAGGTCGATGTGCACGCCCTTGGAGGCGAAGTGGTCGCGCGCCGCGTTGACGTACTTGGTGGCGACGCGGATGCGCGCGCCCTGCCTCACGGTGCCTGCGTAGTCGTAGCCTTCACGCACCGCGACCATCATGCGGCACTTGGCGATCCTCAGGTCGAGCGGCTGGTAGAGGCCGCTGCCGCCGTGCTCGTTCAACACGTCCTTGCCGGCGATGCCGAGGTCGGCGGCGCCGTATTGAACGTAGGTCGGGACGTCGCTCGCGCGCACGATGATCAGGCGCACGTCGTCGCGGTTGGTGCCGATGATGAGCTTGCGCGAGGACTCGGGGTTCTCGCTCGGGGCGATGCCCGCCGCCGCCAGCAGCGGCAGAGTTTCCTCGAAGATGCGGCCCTTGGAGAGGGCCAGTGTGATGCCGGTATAGGTCATGTCGGTGTGTCTCAGCGCACGCGCTTGATGCGCGCGCCCAGCTGGGTCAGCTTCTCCTCGATGCGCTCGTAGCCGCGGTCGAGGTGATAGATGCGCTCGATGGTCGTCTCGCCCGCCGCCACCAGGCCGGCGAGCACGAGGCAGGCGGACGCGCGCAGGTCGGTCGCCATGACGGTGGCGCCGTCGAGCCGCGGCACCCCGCGCACCAGCGCGGTGTGGCCGGACACCTCGATGTTGGCGCCGAGCCGGCCGAGTTCCTGCACGTGCATGAAGCGGTTCTCGAAAATCGTCTCGGTGATGCTCGCGGCGCCTTCGGCGATGCAGTTCATCGCCATGAACTGCGCCTGCATGTCGGTGGGGAACGCCGGGTGCGGCGCGGTGCGCACGTCGACCGACTTGAGCTTGCCGCCGGACTCGACCTCGATCCAGTCGTCGCCGACGTTAACGCTGGCGCCCGCCTCACGCAGCTTGGCGATCACCGCGTCGAGCGTGTCGGGCTGGGTGTGGGTGGCGCGCACGCGGCCGCCGGTCATCGCCGCGGCGACGAGGAAGGTGCCGGTCTCGATGCGGTCGGCCATCACCGAATAGTCGGCGCCGTGCAGCCTGTCGACGCCATGGACGGTGATGACGTCGCTGCCCGCGCCTTCGATCCTCGCGCCCATGGCGATCAGGCAGTCGGCGAGGTCGACCACCTCGGGTTCGCGCGCGGCGTTCTCGAGGATGGTCGTGCCGTCGGCGAGCGCCGCCGCCATCATCAGGTTCTCGGTGCCGGTGACGGTGACCATGTCCATCACGATGCGCGCACCCTTGAGGCGCTTGCAGCGCGCGTGAATGTAGCCGTGCTCGATCAGGATCTCGGCGCCCATCGCCTGCAGGCCCTTGATGTGCTGGTCGACCGGGCGCGAGCCGATGGCGCAGCCGCCGGGCAGGCTGACGCGCGCATCGCCGAAGCGCGCCAGCGTCGGCCCCAGCACCAGGATCGCGGCGCGCATGGTCTTGACCATCTCGTAGGGCGCTTCCTTGTGCGGGATCGATTCGCCGCACAGGGTGACGTGGTTGCGGTCGTCGAGCGTCACGCGCACGCCCATGTGTCCGAGCAGCGCCAGCATGGTGCTGATGTCCTTGAGGTGCGGCACGTTGCCGAGCTTCAGCGGCTCGGCGGTCAGCAGGCTGGCGGTGAGGATCGGCAGCGCGGCGTTCTTCGCGCCGGAAATGCGCACCTCACCCTCGAGGCGGTTGCCGCCGTGGATGACGAGCGAGTCCATCTAGCGCGCGGCCCAGTCTTCGGGGGTGTAGGTCTTCATCGACAGCGCGTGGATCTGGGCGTGCATGCGGGTGCCGAGCGCGTCGTAGACCAGACGGTGCTGCTGCACCATGTTCTTGCCGGTGAAGGCGGGGCTGACGATCACCGCCTGGAAGTGCTGGCCGTCGCCGTCCAGCTCGATGTGGTCGCACGGCAGCTTCTCCGTGATCCAGCCTTTGATGTCTTCGGGGGTAACCATGCTCGTCTTGCCTCGTGTTTCAAGCGCCTCGTGCGAAGCGCTCAGTGCCTGAGTTTGTAGCCGCGCTGCAGCAGCGCGAGGGTGACCGCGGATATTGCCACAAAGCAGGCGCCGGCGACCAGCAGGCCGAGCCAGGGGTCGGTGTCGGAGTGGCCGACGAAGGCGTAGCGGAAGCCGTCGATCAGGTAGAAGACAGGGTTGAAGTGCGACACCGCCTGCCAGAACGTCGGCAGCGAATGGATCGAGTAGAACACGCCGGACAGGAAGGTCAGCGGCAGGATCAGGAAGTTCTGGAACGCTGCCAGTTGGTCGTACTTCTCGGCCCATATCCCGGCGACGATGCCGATCGCGCCCATGATCCCGCAGGCCAGCAGCGCGTAGGCGAGCAGCCAGCCGACATGCGGCGCCTGCCACGGCGCGAACCACAGCGTGACCGCCCACACGCCGAGGCCGACGATCAGGCCGCGGATCACCGCCGCGCCGAGATAGGCGAGGAAGAACTCCAGGTACGACAGCGGCGGCAGCAGGACGAACACGATGTTGCCCTGCATCTTCGACTGGATCAGGCTCGACGAGCTGTTGGAGAAGGCGTTCTGCAGCATGCTCATCATCACCAGCCCCGGGACGAGGAAGGCGGAATACGACACGCCGGGATAGACCTCGACGTGTTCCTCCAGCACCTGCGAGAAGATCAGCAGATAGAGCAGCGCGGTCACCACCGGCGCGACCACGGTCTGCACCACGACCTTCCAGAAGCGCAGCATTTCCTTGTAGAACAGCGCAGAGAGTCCGCTCATGTGCGTGTCCTCAAGTACCCTATGGGGCCGGGGGCGGCCCTCCTACAGCGCTGCTTTCCTTGGCTCATGCGCGTTTCATGATGTCGGTGAAGACATCCTCCAGGTCGGGCTCCTGCAGCTGCATTTCGGTCACGCGGATGCCTGCACCGCGCAGGTCGGCAAGCAGGTTCTCCAGTTCGGCGTACTCGCCGAAGTTGAACACCCAGCTGCCGTCCGCCCCGCGCTGCAGGCGACCCTGCCAGACGGCCGGCACGGCGTCGCCGTCGAGCCGGAGCTGCGCGCAATGCTCGTTGGTCAGCTGCAGCAGGCTCTTGGTGTCGTCGAGCGCGACGACGCGGCCGCTCTTCAGCATCGCGATGCGCCCGCACAGCGCCTCGGCCTCCTCGAGGTAGTGCGTCGTCAGCAGGACGGTGTGCCCCTCGCGGTTGAGGCGGCTGATGAATTCCCACAGCGAGCGCCTGAGGTCGACGTCGACGCCGGCGGTCGGCTCGTCGAGCACGATCACCGGCGGCTTGTGCACCAGCGCCTGCGCGACCAGCAGGCGCCGCTTCATGCCGCCCGACAGGCTCTGGGTGTTCTTGTCGGCGTGCGGCGTGAGGTCGAGGTGATGCATGATCTCGTCGATCCAGGCGTCGTTGTGCCTGAGGCCGAAGTAGCCCGACTGGATGCGCAGCGTCTCGCGCACGTTGAAGAAAGGGTCGTAGACGAGCTCCTGCGGCACCACGCCGAGCGCACGGCGCGCGGCACGGTAGTCGCGCACCACGTCGTGCCCCATCACCGCGGCGTGGCCGGCGTCGGCGCGGGTGAGCCCGGCGAGGATAGAGATCAGCGTCGTCTTGCCGGCGCCGTTGGGGCCGAGCAGGCCGAAGAACTCGCCCTGCGCGATCTCGAGCGAGACGCCGTCGAGCGCCTGGGTAGTGCGGAAACGCTTCCTGAGCGCGTCGACGCGGATCGCCGGGACCTGGCTCATGCCGGCAGCAGTTCGGCCACGCCGTAGAGCTCGGCCAGCGTGCCGAAGCTCGCGGGCAGGCCGCGTAGGGTAAGCGTGCGCCCGCCCTGCCCGGCCTGCCGCATGGCGCTAAAGACGAGCGCGAGCGCAGCCGAGTCGGCGGCCTCGACGCCGCTGAGGTCGAGCGTGTCGGCGCCCTTCGCCAGATGCGGCTGCAGCTCGCGCAGCAGGCCGCCGACGGTGTCGACCGTCACCGCGCCGGCGATGCGGCAGCAGGCGTCTTCGCAGACGATCACGAACCGGAGCGCGGGGCCGGCTTGGCCTCGCCGCGTGCGGACTGGGCGGCGAGCGTCTTGATCAGCCCGTCGATCCCGCTCTGGCGGATGGTGTTGGAGAACGAAGCCCGGTAGTTGGTGACCAGGCTGACGCTGTCGATCGCGACGTCGTAGACCTTCCAGCCGAAATCGGTCTTGTACATGCTGTAGTCGATCGGAATCGGCTGGCCGCCCGGCTGGCGGATCTCCGAGCGCACGGTCACATCGGTGGCGTCCGGCTTCATCGTCAGCGGCTTGAACTCGACCGTCTGGTTGGAATACGCGGTCAGCGAGCTGGCGTAGGTGCGCACCAGCAGGTTGCGGAACTCGGTCACCAGCGCCTGCTTCTGCTTGGCGGTGGCGCGCGGCCAGTGCCTGCCGAGGGCCAGCTGGGTCATGCGGTTGAAGTCGAAATGGGGCAGCACCTTGGCTTCGACCAGCTGATGCACCTTGTTCAGGTCGCCGCTCTGCAGCGCCTTGTCCTGTTTCAGGATGGCCAGCACCTCCTGGGTGGTGGTGCGCGCCAGCTCGTCGGGCGGCGTGTCGACGGCGAGCGCCGGCGCGGCGTTGAGTCCCAGCACCAGGGCCAGCACGGTGAAAAATGAGCGCAGCATAATCGAGTGATTCCTGTTCAAGAAGCGGACGGACAGAGGATGGAGGGTAGACGCGGCCGGCTTACCTTGGTTCACCGGTCAGGCGCGCCAGCTGCGCGACGTTCATGTTGTAGTCGTTGACGGTGCGCAGGTATTCGGTATGCACCAGGACGTAGTTCTTCAGCGCGTCGGCCACCGTGGTGGCGGTCTCGACCCCGGCCGCATGGTCGGCCAGCGCCGCGACCATCCAGCGCCGCGCGGCGGCTGCACCCTCGGCCAGCTCGCGCTGCGCCTCGTAGTTGGCGCGGGCGTTGGCGTAGGCCTCGCCGACCTCGAAGGGGATGCCGGCCACGGCGAACGCCTTCTTGTGGTTGAGCGCCTCGAGCTCGGCCTGCGCCTGGTCGACGCGTGCGTTCGCCACGCCGAACGCGCTGTCCCATTTCACGCCGACCACCGGGGTGATGCCTGCGCTGTTGAAGGGGTCGTAGAGATAGGGGTTGTCGAGCCGCTCGCGCTGCGAGGCGTAGTTGGCCTGGCCGACCACGCCGGCGTAGACGTCCGGCATGCGGTCGGCCTTCTTGGCGGCCAGCAGCGCGCGGCGGGCGCGCAGGCCGGCCTCGAGCTGCTGCATCTCGGGACGCGCCTCGAGCGCGCGCGACTGCAGCTCGGCGAGCTCGAGCTGCGGAAACGCCACCGGCTCGATGCGGTCGTCGGCGACCTCGAGCTCGCCCCTGAGCCCGGTCCCGGTCAGCACCTTGAGGCCGTCGAGGCTGATCTTCTCGACCGCGCGCGCCTGGTGCGCATATTTGGCGAGCAGGCCGCGCGCGGTCTGCAGCGCGTAGAGGTCGGATTGCTTCGATTCGCCGGTCTCCTCCTCGAGATTGCGCTCGACCGAGGCGATCGAGCGGTTCAGCCTCTCCTGCACATCCTCGAGGAAGACCCGGATGTCGCGCGCGGTCAGGTAGCCGAAGTAGGCGCGCTTGGTGTCGTAGATGGTGTCGCCGCGCGTCTGCCGCAGTTCGCCCTGCTTGAGGTCGATGTTGCCGCGCGCGGCCTCGCCGTAGCGCTCGACCTTGCCGAAGGTATAGAGCGGCTTCACCAGCGCGAAATCGAGGTGGGTCCACTCGGAGATGCCGTTGATCTCGTCGCCGTCGGTGCGCGGGGTGGTGCCGCTGAAGGCGCCGCCCTCGTAGAAGCCGCCCTCGACCTCGGGCGCCAGACCGATGAAGGCGTTGGCGCTGATGCGCCAGCCGGCGTTGCCCTTCACCTCCTTCAGCAGGCCGCGCGCGGCCTCGACCACCTGCTCGCGCTCCTTGATGCGCGGGTCGGCGGCGAGGCTCATCTCGACCGCCTGCTGCAGGTTGATCGGCTCCGCCCGTCCGGGCAGAGCGGCCAGCAGCACGCTGGCTGCCAGCAGGGAACGGTGGAGGGCGTGGCGTCTCATTGCGTGGGTCCTTCCTGTGCCTTGCCGTAGATGAACTGGCCGATCAGGTTTTCCAGCACCACGGCGGACTGGGTGAGGAAAATCTGGTCCCGGTCCTTGAGGGTCTCGCTGTCGCCGCCCGCTTCGAGCCCGATGTACTGCTCGCCCAGCAGGCCCGAGGTCATGATGGCGGCGCTGGTGTCCTTCGGAAAAGCATAGCGCTTGTCGACGCGAAGCGTAACCGCCGCCTCGTAGGTCTCGTTGTCGAAGCGGATGTCGGCCACCCGGCCGACGACGACGCCGGCGCTCTTGACCGGCGCGCGCGGCTTCAGGCCGCCGATGTTGTCGAAGCGGGCGACCACCTCGTAGCTCTCGCCGGGCTTGATGGCGCTCATGCTGCCGACCTTGAGCGCGAGGAACAGCAGCGCGACGATCCCTGCGATGACGAATAGCCCCACCCAGAGATCGAGTACGGTCTTGTTCATTTAATTGAGTCCCCGGAACATGAATGCGGTCAAAACGAAATCCAGCGCCAGCACGGCGAGGCTGGAGGTCACCACGGTGCGCGTGGTGGCGCCCGACACCCCTTCGGCGGTCGGCGGCGCGTCGTAGCCCTCGAACAGCGCGATGGTGGTGATCGCGACGCCGAACACCACGCTCTTGATGACGCCGTTGAGAATGTCCTGGTCGAAGTCGACCGCGCTCTTCATCTGCGACCAGAACGCGCCCTCGTCGACGCCGATCAGCTGCACCCCGACGAGATAGCCGCCGAAGATGCCCATCGCCGAGAACAGCGCGGCCAGCAGCGGCATCGAGATCACGCCGGCCCAGAAGCGCGGAGCGACCACGCGCGCGATCGGGTCGACCGCCATCATTTCCATCGCGGAGAGCTGCTCGGTCGCCTTCATCAAGCCGATCTCGGCGGTGATCGCGGAGCCGGCGCGGCTGGCGAACAGCAGCGCGGCGACCACCGGGCCCAGCTCGCGCACCAGCGACAGCGCCACCAGGATGCCGAGCGCCTCCTCCGACCCGTAGGTCTGCAGCGTCTCGTAGCCCTGCAGACCGAGCACCATGCCGACGAACAGGCCCGACACCAGGATGATGACCAGCGACAGCACCCCGGTGAAGTACATCTCGCGGATGGTGAGACCGAAACGGCGGAACGCGGTGCCCGAGTGCAGCAGCATCACCACGAAGAAGCGTGCGGCGAAGCCGATGCGCCACACGCTCTGCAGCGTGCTGTGCCCGAGGTTCTCTATCGTCTGTTTAAGCACGCACTCCTCCGAGCCGCAAGTCGTCCGCGTAGGACGGCGCGGGATAATGGAACGGCACCGGCCCGTCGGCCTCGCCGTGCACGAACTGGTGCACGTAGGGCAGCCCGGAGGCGCGGATCTCGGCGGCGGTGCCTTCGGCGACGATCACCCCCTCCGAGACGAAATACACGTAGTCGACGATCTTCAGCGACTCCTGGACGTCGTGGGTCACCACCAGCGAGGTCAGCCCCAATGTGTCCGTCAGGCGGCGGATCAGGTTCCCGGTCACCCCCAGCGAGATCGGGTCGAGGCCGGCGAAGGGCTCGTCGTACATCACCAGCATCGGGTCGAGCGCGATCGCGCGCGCCAGGGCCACCCGCCGCGCCATGCCGCCGGAAAGCTCGGCCGGCATCAGCTGCGCCGCGCCGCGCAGACCGACCGCGTGCAGCTTCATCAGCACCAGGTCGCGGATCGTGTCCTCGGGCAGGTCGGTGTGCTCGCGCAGCTGGAACGCCACGTTGTCGAACACCGAGATGTCGGTGAACAGCGCGCCGAACTGGAACAGCATCCCCATCTTGCGGCGCAGGCGGTAGAGGCCGGCCGCATCGAGCTCGCCGACCGACGCGCCGGCGACGCGCACCGTCCCCTGGCGGGCCCTGACCTGGCCGCCGATCAGACGCAGGAGCGTGGTTTTGCCGCAACCGCTGCTGCCCATGATGGCGATGACCTGGCCGCGCCGCGCGGTCAGGTTGATGCCCTTCAGAACCGGCCGGGCGCCATAGCCAAATACGACATCCTCGATTTCGACCAGATTGTCGTTGCTCAAGAAATCCAGCCTGTATTTGTGTTGAGGGCGCCATTCTACCCAAGCCGGCGGCCCGCCACAGCCCTTGATGGTCTTTTTCGACCAGGCTCAGTAGCCCATGACCTGCACGAGGCTGAGCGCCTGCTCGAGCAGGCGAAGGTCGCCGCGCCGGCTGAAGACGTAGAGCGGCTCGCCGGTTTCCGCATGGCGGGCGATGCGCTGCGCGAGCTGGCGCAGGTCGGGCGCGTCGTCGAGCCACCAGACGTGGCGCTGTTCCCACTCCGGGGCGGCGAGCCGCACCCGCTCCGAGGCGGGGATTGGCCCTGCTGCCGGCTCGAGCACGAAATGGAAGCCTTCGTGGGCATCGTGCAGCCACGCGTCCCACGTCGCGCCGGACGCGCCCTGCCACAAGGCCGCCGGCAGCCAGACCGCCTGGAAGCGGGTGGCGTAGTAGGAAAGCAGCCAGTCCTCGGGCAGGTCGTCAGGATAGAAGGCGCCGCGCCAGGCCGCGTGCTGCCAGCCGCTGGCGCCGACCAGCACGAGATTGGCCGCCGTCATGGCGCGATCTCAGGCGCGGCGCCAGGTGGTGCCGCCCGCGCCGTCCTCGAGCACGACGCCGGCTGCCGCCAGCGCGTCGCGGATGCGGTCCGACTCGGCGAAGTCACGGGCCTTGCGCGCCGCCTGGCGCGCGGCGATCAGCGCCTCGATCTCGGTCTCCGACAGGCCGCCGGCGGCGCCCGCCTGCAGAAAATCGCTCGCCTCGCGCTGCAGCAGGCCGAGCACGCCGCCGAGGCTGCGCAGCGTCTGCGCGGCGGCGGCGTCGCCGCGGTTGGCCTCGCTCGCGAGGTCGAACAGCACCGCAATCGCCTCCGGGGTATTGAAGTCGTCGTCCATCGCCGCCTTGAAGCGCTGCGCCGCGGGCTGACTCCAGTCGGGTGCGGGCGCCGTGGTCGGCGCGCCTTTGAGCGCGGTGTAGAGCCGGGTCAGCGCGCCCTTCGCGTCGTCGAGGTGGGCGTCCGAGTAGTTGAGCGGGCTGCGGTAGTGCGCGCGCAGGATGAAGAAGCGCACCACCTCGGCGTCGTATTGCCCGAGCACCTCGCGGATGGTGAAGAAGTTGCCGAGCGACTTCGACATCTTCTCGTTGTCGACCCGGACGAAGCCGTTGTGCAGCCAGTAGTTGACGAAGGTGCAGCCGTGCGCGCCCTCGGACTGCGCGATCTCGTTCTCGTGGTGCGGGAACTGCAGGTCCTGGCCGCCGCCGTGGATGTCGAAGTGCCGGCCGAGCAGGTCCGCGCTCATCGCCGAGCACTCGATGTGCCAGCCGGGGCGGCCCGGCCCCCACGGCGAGTCCCACGCCGGCTCGCCCGGCTTGGCGGCCTTCCACAGCACGAAGTCCATCGGGTCGCGCTTGTTGGGGTCGACCTCGACGCGCTCGCCGGCGCGCAGCTCGTCGAGGCTCTTGCCGGAGAGCCGGCCGTACGTGGGGAAGCCGCGCACGCTGTAGTAGACGTCGCCGTTGGGCGCCGGATACGCGAGGCCCCTGGCGATCAACTGCTCGATCATCGCCAGCATCTGCGCGACGTAGCGGGTCGCGCGCGGCTCGTGGTCGGGGGGCAGCACGCCGAGCGCGCGCTCGTCCTCGTGCATCGCGGCGATGAAGCGCTCGGTCAGTTCGGCCGGCGTCTCGCTGTTCTCCTGCGCGCGCCGGATGATCTTGTCGTCGATGTCGGTGATGTTGCGGACGTACTCGACCTCGTAGCCGCTTGCGCGCAGCCAGCGCGTCACCATGTCGAACACGACGAACACCCGCGCGTGCCCGAGGTGGCACAGGTCGTAGACGGTCATGCCGCAGACGTACATGCGGACCCGCCCGGGGGTCAGCGGAACGAATGCTTCCTTGGTGCGGGTAAGGGAATTGGTGAGGTGGAGCATCGGTGCGAGCAGGCGGCGAACGGTGGCGACGGCGGGAAGCGCGGCGCTGTCTCGGCCGGGGCGATGTTGCTAGAATGCCGGCTTCCCAGGATGATCCGAGCATATCACATGGCCCTGCCACGTTTCCTCGCCGCCGTTGCCGCCAGCGTCGTGCTCGCCACCGGCCCGGCACTCGCCGACGAGATCGGGGACATCCGCACCCAGTTCCAGCAGGGCGACCTCGCCGGTGCGCTGGAGCGCGCCGACCGCTACCTCGCCGCGCATCCCGAAAACGCCCAGGCGCGCTTCCTCAAGAGCCTGATCCTCGCCGACCAGGGCAAGCCCGAGGACGCGATCGCGGTGCTCGACGCGCTCAGCGACGACTACCCCGAACTTCCCGAGCCCTACAACAACCTGGCCGTGATCCATGCCGCCCAGGGACGCTACGCGCTCGCCCTCGCCATGCTCGAGAAGGCCCTCCTCGCCCATCCCGGCCACGCCATCGCGCACGAGAACCTCGGCGACATCCATGCCAGACTGGCGGCAGCCGCGTACGAGAAGGCGGCGGCGCTCGACGACAGGAACACGACGGCGAAAATCAAGGTCGCGCAGATGCGCGCCCTGCTCGAGAAGCAGGCGCTCGACCCGGCCCCTGCGCCGTTCCTCGAGAATCCGCCGCCCGCCAGATAGCCCCCGCATCCGGCCGGCCGCGCGGTCGCCGGGATATCATTTCACCCACCCTCAACCTCAAGGACACCCATGGTCAAGCTGCACACCTCCCTCGGCACCATCACCCTCGAACTCGACGCCGCCAAGGCACCCAAGACGGTGGAGAACTTCCTGCAATACGTGCGCGACGGCTTCTACGACGGCACGATCTTCCACCGCGTGATCGACGGCTTCATGATCCAGGGCGGCGGCATGGAGTCCGGCATGGGGCAGAAGCCGACCCGCGCGCCGGTCGAGAACGAGGCGTCGAACGGCCTGAAGAACGACGCCTACACCATCGCGATGGCGCGCACCCCCAACCCGAACTCGGCGACCGCGCAGTTCTTCATCAACGTCGCCAACAACAGCTTCCTCAACTTCACCGCGCCGACCCCGCAGGGCTACGGCTACGCCGTGTTCGGCAAGGTCGTCGAGGGCATGGACGTGGTCGACGCGATCAAGAAGGTGAAGACCGGCAACCGCGCCGGCCACCAGGACGTGCCGCTGGAAGACGTGGTCATCACCAAGGCGGAAATCGTCTGACCCACCGGTGGGCACGACTTCGATGCCGGGTGCAGGCCGCACGTTCTTCGTCGCCGACCTGCACCTCACCGACGAACGCCCGGCCGCGACCGGGCGTTTTTTTCGCTTTCTCGAGGAAGACGTCGCCGGCGCCGACGCACTCTACATCCTGGGCGACCTGTTCGAGGCCTGGACCGGCGACGACCACGACGAGGCGGTCGCGCACGACACCGCGCGCCGGCTGAAGGCGCTCGCCGACGCCGGCACGCCTGTGTACTTCATGCACGGCAACCGCGACTTCATGCTGGCGGCGCGCTACGCCGGGCGGTCCGGCATGACGCTGCTCGCCGACCCCGCGCGCGTCGACCTCTACGGCGTGCCGACGCTGCTGATGCACGGCGACACGCTGTGCACCGACGACACCGCCTACCAGCGCTTCCGCCGCCGCGTGCGCCATCCGGCGACGCTCGCGCTTTTGCGGATGCTGCCGCAGGCGCTGCGCCGGCGCCTGGCGCGCCAGGCGCGCGCCGGCAGCCAGGCGGCCAAGGCGGAGAAGCCCGCCGAGATCATGGACGTGAACGATGCGGAAGTGGTGCGCGTGCTGCGCGAACGGCAGGTGGGACGGCTGATCCACGGCCATACCCACCGCCCGGCGCGGCACGTCCATGCCGTCGACGGCCGCGAATGCGAACGCTGGGTGGTGCCGGACTGGTATGCGCGCTGGGGCTACGTGGTGTGCGACGCCGGCGGATGCTCGCTGCGGCTGGAAAATCTATGACGGCGCGTTGATCGCCGTCAGCCCGTCGGGCACGCGGAACAGCTCGGGCTGCAGCGGCTCGCGCGATTCGCCTTCGAAGCGCCGCGTGCGCCCGCCGAACTCGCGCGCCTCGAGCGGCAGGCCGAGCTCGAGCGTAGTGCCGGATTCCCACACCTGGTTCGCCAGATCGCAGTCGTGCTGCATCTCGGGCGGCGAATCCTTCCAGACGCGGTACTGCGTCGCGGCCAGCACGGCATTCAGCTCGGCCATCGCGCGCGCCGCGTCCGGCACGGCCGCCGCCGCGGCGACGCCCTCGCTGCACACCACGCCGTCGACGATCAGCCGGAAGCGCCGGGTGCCGGGCGCGCCCGCCTCGGACGCCAGCCGCGCTTTCCAGCCGGCAGGCTTCGCCGGCAGCGTGCCGCGGCCGAACACCATCGCCACGCCGGCCCCGCGCATGATGTTGACGACCTCGCGGCGGCGGCGGTCGAGCAGAACGAAGTCGCCGCCGTCCTCGCCGCCGTCCATGCGCAGGAAGTCCGCAGTGACGAGGAGGCGCGTCGGGTAAGGCGGATCGCCGGGATCCTGGTCGACGTAGCGCACGACCGCCATGTCGGCGGCGTGCGCCGCGCCCGTCGCAAGCAGCAGCCCGAGCAGCGCCTTCATCCTGCGAGCCCGCGTGCGAGGTCGGCCTCGATGTCGGCGACCGCCTCCAGGCCGACCGCGATCCGCACCAGTCCGTCGCCGATCCCGGCCGCGGCGCGCTGTTCCGGCGTCATGCGGCTGTGCGTGGTGGTCGCCGGGTGGGTGATCGTGGTCTTGGTGTCGCCGAGGTTGGCAGTGATCGACAGCAGCCTCGTCGCGTCGATCAGCTTCCACGCCGCTTCCTGGCCGCCCTTCAACTCGAACGCGACGATGCCGCCGCCGGTCTTCTGCTGCGCCATCGCCAGTTCGTGCTGCGGATGCGACGGCAGCCCGGGATACAGCACGCGCGCGACCTGCGGCTGCGCCTCGAGCCACTGCGCGAGCGCCAGCGCGTTCCGCGAATGCGCGTCCATGCGGATCGGCAACGTCTCCAGGCCCTTGAGGATCACCCAGGCGTTGAACGCAGACAGCGTCGGCCCGGCGGTGCGCAGGAAGGTGTAGACGCCCTCCATCAGGTCCTTCTTGCCGAGCACCGCGCCGCCGAGCACCCTGCCCTGGCCGTCGAGATACTTGGTCGCGGAGTGGATCACGATGTCGGCGCCGAGCTCGAGCGGCTTCTGCAGCGCCGGCGAGCAGAAGCAGTTGTCGACCGCGAGCCAGGCGCCGGCTTCATGGGCGATGGCGGCGAGCGCGCGGATGTCGCTCACTTCGGTGAGCGGGTTCGAGGGCGACTCGACGAAGAACAGCCTGGTGTTGGGCCTCAGCGCCGCGCGCCACTCGGCCGGGTCGGTCGGCGACACGTAGGTCGTCTCGATGCCGAAGCGGCCGAGGATGTTGGAGAACAGCTGGACCGTCGAGCCGAAGATCGAGCGCGAAGCGACGACGTGCTCGCCGGCCTTCATCAGCCCCATCACGGTCGCCAGGATCGCCGCCATGCCGGAGGCGAACGCGACGCAGCGCTCGGCGCCTTCGAGCGCCGCGAGCCGCGCTTCCATCATCTGCACCGTCGGGTTGGTGAAGCGCGCGTAGATCGGCCCGGGCTGCTCGCCCTTGAAGCGGGCCGCCGCCTCGGCAGCGCTGCCGAACACGAAGCTGGAGGTGAGGAACATCGCCTCCGAGTGCTCGTTGAACTGGCTGCGCACGGTGCCGGCGCGCACCGCCAGCGTCTCAAGATCGTATTCTTCGTTCATCTCGGGTTCCAGAAAACAAAAACCCCGAACGGCGAGCGCGGCTCGGGGCTTGCGATTCAAATCGGTGCCGGGCCAATTTACGCCCGGCGCCTGCGGCGGTCAACCGCCGGTCGCGAGGTTGAGGTCGAGCTGCTGGGTCGACAGCGCCGACGGCGGCGGCGTCTCGCCGTTGCGCACCGCCTCGACGTAGGCGAGGTACTCGGGCGTGACGTCGCCGGTGATGTAGCGCCCGTCGAAGCACGAGGTGTCGAAGTCGGCGATCGCCGGGTTGCCTGCGCGCACCGCCGCGATCATCGCGTCGAGGTCCTGGTAGACGAGCGCGTCGCAGCCGATCTCGCGCGCGATGTCCTCATCGCTGCGGCCGTTGGCGATCAGCTCGTTGCGGGTCGGCATGTCGATGCCGTAGACGTTGGAGTAGCGCACCGGCGGCGAGGCCGACGCGAAGTACACCTGCTCGGCGCCGGCGTCGCGCGCCATCTGCACGATCTCGCGGCTGGTCGTGCCACGCACGATCGAGTCGTCGACCAGCAGCACGTTCTTGCCCTTGAACTCCTCGCCGATCGCGTTGAGCTTCTGGCGCACCGACTTCTTGCGCAGCGCCTGCCCGGGCATGATGAAGGTGCGGCCGATGTAGCGGTTCTTGATGAAGCCCTCGCGGTACGGCACGTTCAGGTGGTTGGCCAGCTGCAGCGCCGACGGGCGGCTGGTGTCGGGGATCGGGATCACCACGTCGATCTTCAGGTGCGCGAACTCGCGCTTGATCTTCTCGGCGAGCGACACGCCCATCGCCAGCCGGGTGCTGTAGACCGACACGCCGTCCATGACCGAGTCCGGACGCGCGAGATAGACGTACTCGAAGATGCAGGGATTGAGCACTGCGTGGTCGCTGCACACGCGGCTGTGCAGGCGCCGCTCGTAGTCGATGAACACGGCCTCGCCCGGCGCGACGTCGCGCAGCAGGCGGAAGCCGAGGGCGTCGATCGCCACGCTTTCGGAGGCGATGATGTACTCGTGCGGGGTCGCCTGCTCGTTGATGCCGATCACCAGCGGGCGGATGCCGTGGGGATCGCGGAACGCCAGCAGGCCGTAGCCGGCGATGAAGGCGACCACCGCGTAGGCGCCCTTGCAGCGCGCGTGGACCGCGGACACCGCGCCGAAGATCGCCTCGAGACTCAACTGGCGTCCGGTGGTGCGCACCTGCAGCTCGTGCGCGAGCACGTTCAGCAGCACCTCGGAATCCGAGTTGGTGTTGACGTGGCGCAGGTCGGTGCGGAACAGCGATTCCTTGAGCTCGTGGGTGTTGGTGAGGTTGCCGTTGTGGCCGAGCACGATGCCGTACGGCGAATTCACGTAGAACGGCTGCGACTCAGCGGACGACGAGGCGCTGCCGGCGGTGGGATAGCGCACGTGCGCCACGCCCATGTCGCCGAGCAGGTTGCGCATGTCGCGGGTGCGGAAGACGTCGCGCGCCAGCCCCTGCCCCTTGTGCATGTGGAAACGGCTTTCCTCCGCCGTCACGATGCCGGCGGCATCCTGGCCGCGATGCTGCAACACCATCAACCCGTCGTACAAGAGCTGATTAACCGCCGTATTGGCAACGACTCCGATTACCCCGCACATGCTGTGCACCCATCCATAAAGTTATTCAAAGCGAATGTATTTCGCCACGTCCTCGGGCAGCAGCGGCAACGCCAGCTGCGCCATCAACTGCAGGCCCTCCGCGGTCGAGGCCTGTTTCCAGAACTCGGTGCGCGGCAGCGAGGTCAGTCCGGCCGCGAGCGTCAGGCCGACCAGGATCACCACCCCCTTGGCCAGCCCCACCACGCCGCCGAACAGCCTGTCGGCAGTCCCCATGCCGGCCGCCTTGACCAGCGAAGCCAGGGCGTGGCCCAGCAGCAGCATGCCGATCAGCACCAGCAGGAAAATCACCGCGAAGGCGGCGAAATAGCGGATCGCGGGCGTTTCGACCCCGATCGGCAACAGCGGCTCCAGCGGCACCGCGCCCCACCGTCCGGCCACGAAGGCCAGGATCCAGGCCGCCATCGAGAACAGCGTATCGACCATGCCGCGCATCAGGCCGGCGACCACGGTAAAGACCAGCACCAGCAGCACGATGATGTCGAGCACGCTCACTTCGCGAGCACCTTGCCCCCGTCGATGCCGTTCTCGGCCAGCTTGACCGCGGCCGCCGCGGCGGCTTCGCGCGATTGGTAGGGACCGACACGCACGCGCGTGAGCCCGTTGTACTTGTCGGTATACGCCTGGAAGCCCGCCAGCACCGCGCGGCCCTTGAGCGCATCGGCCTTGGCCGCGTCGGACAGGGCGGCCAGCTGCACCACGAACTGCTCGCCCGCCGCAGGCCTGGGCTGTGCCACGACGGCCGGCGACGGCTGCGGTTTGGGCACAGGTTTGACCGCTTCGGCCTTGGCCGGTTCAGGCCTGGGGGCGGGTTTGGGAAGCGGTCGGGGCTCAGGCGCGGGCTCGGCTTGCGGCGCGGGCTCGGGCGCGCGCGGCGCCTCGGGCGCGTCTGCCGGGGCCGGCAGCGGTGCGGTGGCGGGCTCGGCTGCGGGCGGCATGCGCACCGCCAGCGGGCTCGCCGGCGGCGGCTCGTCCTCGAGCAGCAGCGGCAGCACGATCACGGCCAGCAGCATCAGCGCGACTGCGCCGATCAGGCGGCGCCGGGCGCGGCGTTTGAGGTCATTTTCACTGCTGGGTGGCGGCATGATCGAGCACGGCGGCAACGGTATAGAACGAACCGAAGGCGAGAATTCTATCACCTTCGCGCGCGGCGCCCCGTGCCGCGGAGAGCGCTGCGGCGACGTCCCCCTGCACGTGCACCGGCGCTGCCCCCGCGTAGTCGCGGAGGATCGCGGCGAGCGCCTCGGCGTTGCGCGCGCGCGGCGAGTCGGGCGTACACGTCCACCACGCGTCGATCTCCCCGCCCAGGGCGGCGAACACCCCCGCCGCATCCTTGTCGGCCAGCATGCCGACGACGGCAAGGGTGCGCCCCGCCACCGGGTGCTCGCGCAGCGTGGCGGCCAGCGTCCGCGCCGCCTCCGGGTTGTGCGCCACGTCGACGATGAGATCCGGGGCGCGGGCGATCCGCTCGAAGCGTCCGCGCACGCGCGCCGCGGCGAGGCCCTGGCGGATCGCCGCCTCGCCCGCCGGCAGTTCCCCCGCCAGCGCTTCCAGCACCGCGAGCGCGGCGGCGGCGTTGCGCAACTGGAACGCACCCGGCATCGCCGGCAGCGGCAGCTCCCGCCAGCTGAGGCCGGCGCCGCGGAAGGTCCATCGATCGTCCGCGGGCAGCGCGGCGAAGTCGCGGCCGATGCAGCGCAGGTCGGCGCCGATGCGGTGCGCGTGCGCGACCAGGCTGGCCGGCGGCGCCGGGTCGGCGCAGATCGCGGGGCGCCCGGCGCGGTAGATGCCGGCCTTCTCGAAGCCGATCGCTTCGCGGGTGTCGCCGAGGTAGTCCATGTGGTCGAGATCGACGCTGGTGACGGCGGCGGCGGCGGCGTCGAACACGTTCACCGCGTCGAGCCGTCCGCCGAGCCCCACCTCGAGGATGGCGACATCGACGCCGGCGTCGACGAACTGCGTCATCGCGCCCAGGGTCCCGAACTCGAAATAGGTCAGCGTGGTGCCGCCGCGCGCGGCGTCGACCCGCTCGAACGCCGCGACCAGGTCACGGTCGGTCGCCTCGACGCCGGCGATGCGCACGCGCTCGTTGTAGCGCAGCAGGTGCGGCGAGGTATAGAGCCCGGTCTTGTAGCCGGCGGCGCCGAGGATCGCTTCCAGATACGCGCAGGTCGAGCCCTTGCCGTTGGTGCCGCCGACCACGATGACGGGGAAGGCCGGGGCGAGCCCCATCGCGTCCCTGACCGTGCGCACCCGCTCGAGGCCCAGTTCGATGGCGGCCGGATGCAGGCGCTCCAGCCTCGCCAGCCAGTCGTCGAGACCCGGTTTCGTATCCTGCAAGTCGCTCACTCCAAGCGCAGGGGGCAGCCGGCGACGCCGGCTGCCCCCTTCCTCATCAATGGCCTCGGTGGCCTGCCGTCACGCCGCCAGCGCGGGCCGTCCCATCATCATCGACAGCGTGGTCGCGAGTTCGTCGCGCATCTGGCGGCGGTCGATGATGCGGTCGACCGCGCCCTTCTCGAGCAGGAACTCGGCGCGCTGGAAGCCTTCCGGCAGCGTCTCGCGCACCGTCTGCTCGATCACGCGCGGGCCGGCGAAACCGATCAGCGCGTTCGGCTCGGCGATGATGAGGTCGCCCAGCATCGCGAAGCTGGCCGACACGCCGCCCATGGTGGGGTCGGTCAGCACCGACACGAAGGGCAGACGGTGACGCGACAGCTGCGTCAGCGCGGCCGAGGTCTTCGCCATCTGCATCAGCGAGAACAGGCCTTCCTGCATGCGCGCGCCGCCGCTGGCGGAGAAGCACACGAAGGCCGAGTTCGACTCGATCGCCGCTTCGACGCCCTGGACGAAGCGCTCGCCGACCACCGAGCCCATCGACCCGCCCATGAACTTGAACTCGAACGCCGACGCCACCACCGGGACCGCCTTGACGGTGCCGCCGATCACCACCAGCGCGTCGGTTTCCGAGGTGCCGCTCTGCGCGTCCTTGAGGCGGTCCGGGTATTTCTTGCTGTCCTTGAATTTCAGCGGGTCGAGCGGGGTGACGTGGCCGCCGATTTCGTGCTGCCCCTCGACGTCGAGCAGCATGGCGAGCCGCGCCCGGGCGCCGATGCGGTGGTGGTGGCCGCACTTCGGGCACACCTCGAGATTGCTTTCGAGGTCGGCGCGGTAGAGCACCTCGTTGCACGCCGGGCACTTCGACCACAGCCCTTCCGGCATCGACTTGCGCGTCTCGACCCGGCGCTTGATCTTCGGCGGCAGGATTTTCTGGAACCAGCTCATGCTTATCTCCCTATTGTCTATTTCGTTGCGGCGTCGACGCCGCGGCGCAAATCGGCCAGCAGGTGCCTGACGCGGGTGACGCACTCGCCTTCCGGCGCGGACTCGATCTCGCCGATGAGGCGGCTGCCGACCACCACTGCGTCGGCGATCCGCGCCACCGCCTCGGCGGTGGCCGCGTCGCGGATGCCGAAGCCGACGCCGACCGGCAGGCTGCAATGCTTGCGCACCATGGCGAGCTTCTCGGCGACTTCGGCGGTGTCGAGGTTGGCCGACCCGGTCACGCCCTTGAGCGACACGTAGTAGATGAAGCCCCCTGCCGCTGCGGCGACCTGCTCGATGCGCGACTCGGGGGTGGTCGGCGACAGCAGGAAGATCGGGTCGAGGCCGTGCGCCTTGAACACGTCGGCGACGCCAGCCGATTCCTCGGGGGGGATGTCGACCGTCAGCACGCCGTCGACGCCGGCTTCGCTGGCAGCCTTGGCGAAGGTCTCGTAGCCCATGCGCTCGACCGGGTTGGCGTAGCCCATCAGCACGACCGGCGTCGTCGTGTTGGTCTTGCGGAATTCCGCGGTCATCGCCAGAACGTCCCTGAGGCCGACCTTGTTCGCCAGCGCGCGCTCGGAGGCGCGCTGGATCACCGGGCCGTCGGCCATCGGGTCGGAAAACGGCACCCCCAGCTCGATGATGTCGGCGCCGGCGTCCACCAGCGCGTGCATCAGCGGCACGGTCATGCCCTTGCCGGGGTCGCCGGCGGTGATGAAGGGGATCAGGGCCTTGCGGTTTTGCGCTTTCAGCGCGGTAAAGGTCTGGCCGATGCGGCTCATGGTCGGGTCTTCTGAAATCGTGGCAGGGAAACGGGCTTACAGCGTGATGCCCGACACCTTCGCCACCGTGTTGATGTCCTTGTCGCCGCGGCCCGAGAGGTTGACCAGGATGATCTGGTCCTTGCGCAGGGTCGGCGCGAGCTTCTTGGCCTGGGCGACCGCATGGCTCGATTCGAGCGCGGGGATGATGCCCTCGAAGCGGCACAGGTCGTGGAAGGCGGCGAGCGCCTCGTCGTCGTTGATCGCGACGTATTCGGCGCGACCCGCGTCCTTGAGATAGCTGTGTTCGGGACCGACGCCGGGGTAGTCGAGGCCGGCCGACACCGAGTGGGTCTCGATGATCTGGCCGTTCTCGTCCTGCATCAGGTAGCTGCGGAAGCCGTGCAGCACGCCGGGGGTGCCGGCGGTGAGCGGCGCGGCGTGCTTGCCGGAATCGACGCCCGAGCCGCCCGCCTCGACGCCGATCAGGCGCACCCCCTCGTGCGGGATGTAGGGGTGGAAGATGCCGATGGCGTTGGAGCCGCCGCCGACGCAGGCGACCACGGCGTCCGGCTGGCGGCCGGTGAGCTCGGGCATCTGCTCGATGCACTCGCGGCCGATCACGCACTGGAAGTCGCGCACCAGCATCGGGTACGGGTGCGGGCCGGCGGCGGTGCCGAGAATGTAGAAGGTCGACTCGACGTTGGTGACCCAGTCGCGCATCGCCTCGTTCAAGGCGTCCTTCAGCGTCTTCGAGCCGGAGGAAACCGGCACGACGGTGGCGCCCAGGAGCTTCATGCGGAACACGTTGGGCGCCTGCCGGGCGACGTCCTCGGCGCCCATGTAGACGACGCACTCCATGCCGTAGCGCGCGGCGACGGTGGCACTGGCGACGCCGTGCTGGCCGGCGCCGGTCTCGGCGATGACGCGCTTCTTGCCCATGCGGCGGGCGAGCAGCGCCTGGCCTATGGTGTTGTTGATCTTGTGCGCGCCGGTGTGGTTGAGGTCCTCGCGCTTGAGGTAGATCTGCGCGCCGCCGTAGGCCTCGGACAGGCGGCGGGCGTGGTAGATCGGGCTCGGCCGGCCGACGTAGTGCTTGAGCTCGTATTCGAACTCGGCCATGAAGGCGGGATCCCGCCGTGCGCGATCGTATTCGACGCGCAGTTCCTCGAGCGCGGCCATCAGGGTCTCGGCGACGAAGATGCCGCCGTAGGGGCCGAAGTGGCCGCGGGAATCAGGGAGATCAGTCAGCTTCATGATGCTTCTTTCGCGTTCGCAATGAATCGCGCAATCTTGTGCGCGTCCTTGATGCCCTTGGAGACTTCCACGCCGGAGGACACGTCCACGGCCCACGGGCGAACCGTCCGCACCGCCTCGGCGACGTTGTCCGGCGTGAGGCCGCCCGACAGGATGAGCGGTCTGGCCAGATCCGGCGGGATCAGGCCCCAGTCGAAGCGTTCGCCGGTGCCGCCCGGCACGCCCGGCACGTACGCGTCCAGCAGCAGCCCGCGCGCGGCCTCGAAGTCGGCCGCGCATTTTAGCAAATCCGTACCCTGATTGACGCGAATCGCCTTGATCCACGGCCGGCCGTAGCGCGCGCAGTCGGCGGGCGTCTCGTCGCCGTGGAATTGCAGCAGGTCGAGCGGCACCGCCTCGAGCACGGCTTCGACGAATGCCGGGGCGGCGTCGACGAACAGGCCGACCGACTGCACGAAAGGCGGCAGCTCACGCACCAGCGCAGCGGCGGCTTGGGCCGACACGTGGCGCGGGCTCTTTTCGTAGAACACGAAGCCGAGCGCGTCGGCCCCGGCCTCGCAGGCCACGTGCAGGTCCTGGGCGCGGGTGATGCCGCAGATCTTTACGCGCAGGCTCATGTTGCGAAGGGCCATCGGTCGGAAGACTCCGGCAGGGCAAAGTGTGCAGGATAGCGGATATGGGTGAGGTACAGCCCGGCGGCCTCGAAGGTCGGCGCGGCGCGCGTGCGGTCGCGGCTCTCGAGGATCTCGTGCAGCCACGCCGGCGGCTTGCCCCCCGCCCCGACCTGGACCAGGCAGCCCATGAGGTTGCGCACCATGTGGTGGAGGAAGCCGTCGGCCTGGAAGTCGCACAGCAGGTAGTCGCCTTGCCGCTCGACGTGCGCCAGCTGCAGTTCCTTGACCGGCGATTTCGCCTGGCACTCGGCGGCGCGGAACGCGGAAAAGTCGTGCTGCCCGATCAGATGCGCCGCCGCCCGGTTCATCGCGTCGGCGTCGAGCGGACGGTGGTGCCAGCCGACCAGCCCGTGGTTGAGGGCGGACCGCACCGGATGGTTGAGCAGCACGTAACGGTAGCCGCGCTGGGTGGCGGCGAAGCGCGCGTGGAAATCGTCGTCCACTTCGCGCGCCCACAGCACCGCCACCCCCGGCGGCAGGTGGCTGTTGACGCCGCGCACCCAGGCCGTGAGCGGACGCTCGACGCCGACGTCGAAATGCACGACCTGGAACGCCGCATGGACGCCGGTATCGGTCCGCCCGGCCGCCGTGACCGCGATCTTTTCGCCGGCGATCGCGGACACCGCGGCTTCCAGCGCGTCCTGCACGCCGCAGCCCTGCGGCTGCGACTGCCAGCCGCAGAAGCCGACGCCGCAATATTCCAGGCCCACCACGATTCTCATTTCAGCAAGCGTCCCACGCGAGAACGATCCCCAGCAGCGACAAGCCCGCCAGTATGACCGCGCTGTCGCGGCTCCGCCAGCGCTCGGCCTGCAGGGTGTAGACCGCGGGGTCGGCATCGTCGGGCAGCGGCGCGCGCAGCGCGTCGAGCCACCCCGCCCGCTTCGGCGCCTGCTCGACGTAGTCGAGCGTCAGTCCGAGCCGCACCGCGAAGGCGCGGCGGTCGAAGCCCAGCCAGGTCAGCGGCTTGGCGAGCGCGTAGAGGCCCGCGACCAGTCGCGCGCGCGGGGTGTAGGCGAGCAGCAGCGCCAGCCCGGCCAGCAGCAGCGCGAGTCGCGCGGCGCGCAGCGCCCCCTGCTGCAGGCCCTCGACGCCGGGGCTCGCCCAGCCCAGCGCCGGCCACAGCAACGGGCCGGGCACGGCGTAGGCATAGGTCAGCAGCAGCACCGCAAGCAGCCAGCGGGTGCGGCGCAGCAGACGCAGCAGCTGGCCGCGCGCAGGCGCAAAGAGAAAGGCCGTCGCAGCGGCGACGGCCAGGATGGAAAGCTGGGGCATGGCAGCGCGTTCCACTGCCACGGCCCACCCGCACCACAACAGGATGCGGGCGAGCGGGTGCGGAAACTTATCCAAGCGCGCTCATCAGCCCTTTCGCGTCGGCCTGCTGGGCGGCGCTGCCTTCGGCGAGCACTTCGTTGAGGATTTCGCGCGCCCCCTCCTTGTCGCCCATTTCGACGTAGGCACGGGCGAGGTCGAGCTTGGTCCCGACTTCGTCGAGCTCACCGTCTTCGCTGCCGCCGAGATCGAGGTCGAAGCCGCTGAAGTCGTACTTGCCGCCCTCGCCGCTGTCGGCCTCGAGACCGAGGTCGAGCTTCAGGTCGTCGCCGGCGTCGGCCGGAATGTCGAGATCGGGCAGTTCGAACTTCAGGCCCTGGGTATCGTCCTCGGGTGCTGCGGCCGGTGCCGCGTCAGCCACGGGCGACAGGTCGAACTCGAGCACGTCGCCGGCGGATTCGAAGTCCAGCGGCGAGTTGCCGCCCGCGGCCTCGAGCACGGTCTCGGGCTCGGCCACCGACACGGGTTCGGCCACCGGCATACCCCCAAGCTTGGCGATCGCCTGGGCCGCGGGGCTCTCCTTGGCCAGCGACTTGGGCACGACCGGCTCGTCGGCGAAGGCGACAGCGCCGCCAGCCACTGCGGCGGTGGCGGCCACCGTCGCGGCCGGCGCGGCGGACAGCGCTCCCGGCTCGCCGCTGCCGTACAGCGGATTGGTCGGGTCGATGCTGCGCCCCATCTCGCAGGCCTTGTCCCACAGCGGGCTCGACTTGCTGCCGAGCACGGCATACAACTCGCCGGCGGCCGCCTCGAAGGCCGCAGTGTTGCGCCGTGCAGCGTAGATCTCCAGCAGCTTGATGCGGATTTCGTGGCGGTCGGGGTGCTTGCCGATCGCCTCCTTGAGAATCTCTTCGGCCTGCGCATCGCGGCCGTAGGCCATGTAGACCTCGGCTTCGGCGATCGGATCCACGTCGTGGGTATCGATCGTTCCCAGGCCCGCCTGGCTGAAGTCGGTCAGGAACGACGAGTCGCCGGTATTGACGGCGCCGCCCGATGCCCCCGCCATCGCCGGCGCGGGACGCATCTCGCCGCTCGTCATGATGCTGTCTTCCAGCTCGACGCCCGCCTTGCGGCGGCGGCTGCCGCCCGCCATCATCCACCACAACACGCCGCCCAGGCCGAGCGCGGCCAGGCCGCCGCCCCAGTACAGGGGATCGGCGAGCAGCGGGTCGTACCAGTTGTCGGCAGGCGCCGGAGCCGCCTGCGGCGCCTCGACCTGCGGGGCGACGGGCAAGGGCTCGGGTTCGGGCGCCGCCGGCTCGGCGACGTCGGGTGCCGCGGCTGCCGGCGCCGCCTCGGCGGCAGCAGCTTCAGCCGCTTCGCCTTCCTTCAGCTCGGCGAGCTTCTGCATGTCCCCGATCTGCTTCTCGAGCATCGCGACGCGCTGTCCCGATTCCTGCAGCGACTTCTCGCGCGCGGTGGTGTCCTCCTCCTGCTCCGCGGCCGGGGGGGCGTCGGTGGCCTGCGCGGCGGCTGCGGCGGCCGGCGTGGCCTTGGAGAGCTTGAGCACGTCCTGCTGGGCATCCGGCGCCGGCTCGGCGCGGTCTTCGACCTTGGGCGTGATCTTGCCGCTGCTGACCTGGCCGGCGGCCGGCTGCGCCTCGGGCGCGGTGCTGACCGCTGCCGCCAGCTTCTGCCGGTAGGCCTGCCAGTCGGCGGCGTGCAGCTTGAGTTCGCGCACGGCTTCCTGCTGCGGAATCGCCGCCACCGTCTCGGCCGACGGCACCTTCAGCGTCGCGCCTGCCTTCAGACGGTTGACGTTGCCGTCGAAGGCCTGAGGGTTCTCGCGGTACAGGCCCACCAGGGTCTGCTCGAGGCTGACGGCATCGGGGCGCAGTCGGCTGGCAATGTGCGACAGCGTATCGCCCCGCTTCACCGCAACGCGATCGGGCGTGGCTTCGTCCTGGGCGGTGGCCGCCGGCCCGGTGCCTGCAGCCGTGACGGGGGCAGCGGCTGCCGCGGGCCCGGCCTGCGGCGCTGGCTCTGCTGCAGATTCGGCCGCCGGCTCGGCAGACGGTTGCGCCGCGGGCTCCGCGGCAGGCGCCGGCGTGACTTCGGCGGCGGGAACGGGTGCGGGCTCGGCGGCCAGGGCGATCGCCGCCGCCGGTTCGGGCGCAGCCGTCGCGGCGGGCGCAGGGGTCGGCGCGGGCTCGGGCGCGACCACCACCGGCGCGACCGTCTGCGCGACGGCGGTTCCCGGCGGATCGAGCAGCATGGTGTATTCGCGGACCAGCCTGCCCGAGGCCCAGTTGAGCTCGACCAGCATGTCGAGGAAGGGATCGTTCACCGGCCGGTTGGAGGTGACCTTGAGGACGGCCTTGCCGTTGGGCTTCTTGACCACCGTGAAGCGCAGGCTCGACAGAATCGGGGCGAACTCGACGCGCGCATCGCGGAACGCCTGGTCGGACGCCAGGGTGGCCGACAGGCTGTCGAGTTCGGCCTTGTCGGCGGCGAACAGCTCGATCTCGGCCGCCAGCGGCTGGCCCAGCGCCGAGGTGACCGACAGCTTGCCCAACCCGGCGGCGGCCGCCGAAAGCGGCACGGCGATCAGGCCGGCGGCCACCAGTTGGGTGGTGAAGCGCTTCAATTTCATCCCGTTTCTCCCTGTTCGCCCCGCGCTGCGGGGCTAATCAATGCTTGACGCCATCATTGACGGCTCGGCGCGCCCAATCTTTAACGCGGGCGCCCGTCCGCACTCGAATCCGCCGGGGTTCGACGCCCGTCTCACGCTTCCAGCAGGATGCGCAGCATGCGCCGCAGCGGCTCGGCAGCGCCCCACAACAACTGGTCGCCGACGGTGAACGCCGTGAGGTACTGCGGCCCCATGTTGAGCTTGCGCATGCGGCCGATCGGCACGGTCAGCGTACCGGTCACCGCCGCCGGGGTGAGCTCGCGCATGGTGATCTCGCGGTCGTTCGGCACCACCTTCACCCACTGGTTGTGGGCGTCGATCAGGCCGTGGATGTCGGCGAGCGGCACGTCCTTGGTGAGCTTGACGGTCAGCGCCTGCGAGTGGCAGCGCATCGCGCCGACGCGCACGCACAGGCCGTCGATCGGAATCGGGTCGTCGCTGCGGCGCATGATCTTGTTGGCCTCGACCTGCGCCTTCCACTCCTCCTTCGACTGGCCGGACTCGAGCGCGACATCGATCCAGGGGATCAGGTTGCCGGCGAGCGGCACCGGCCAGGCGTCGGCAGGATAGCGGTCGGAGCGGATGAACTCGGAGACCTTGCGGTCGATCTCGAGAATCGCGGAGGCCGGATCGCCGATCAGGTCGCCGACCTCGGCATGCACCGCGCCCATCTGCTGGATCAGCTCGCGCATGTTGCGCGCGCCGGCGCCGGACGCGGCCTGGTAAGTCATCGGCGACACCCACTCGACCAGCCCCGCCTCGAACAGCCCGCCCATCGCCATCAGCATCAGCGACACCGTGCAGTTGCCGCCGACGTAGGTCTTGACGCCGTTGGCGATGCCGTCCTGGATGACGTGCTTGTTGACGGGATCGAGGACGATGATGGCGTCGTCCTTCATCCTGAGCGTCGACGCGGCGTCGATCCAGTAGCCGTTCCAGCCCGCGGCGCGGAGCTTCGGATAGACCTCTTTCGTGTAGTCGCCGCCCTGGCAGGTGATGATGGTGTCGCAGGCACGCAGCTCGTCGATGCTGCTGGCGTCCTTCAGCGGCGGCACCTCGCGGCCGATGTCGGGGCCGCGGCCGCCGACGTTGGACGTCGTGAAGAACACCGGCTCGATGTGGTCGAAATCGCGCTCTTCCCGCATGCGCCCCATCAGCACGGAGCCCACCATGCCGCGCCAGCCGATCAAGCCTACTTTCATCATTTCGTTTCTCCTGGTGAGGGACTAGGGGCCAGGATTCAGGGGCTAGGGGTGGTGCGGCCTTGGGCCGCACTTCAACTCAGTGCGGGCAAAGCCCGCTCTTCCCCTAATCCCTAGCTCCTAGCCCCTAACCCCTAAAAATCAAAGCGCAGCGACCACCGCGTCGCCCATCTCGCTGCACGACACCTTTTGCGTGCCCTCGGTCCAGATGTCGCCGGTGCGCAGGCCCTGTGCGATCACCTGCTTCACGGCGCCTTCGATGCGGTCGGCGGTCGCGGTGTCGGCGAAGGTGTAGCGGTACATCATCGCCACCGACAGGATGGTCGCCAGCGGATTGGCGAGGTTCCTGCCGGCGATGTCGGGCGCGGAGCCGTGGATCGGCTCGTACATGCCCTTGTTGTGCTCGTCGAGCGAGGCCGACGGCAGCATGCCGATCGAGCCCGACAGCATCGACGCGGCGTCCGACAGGATGTCGCCGAAGATGTTGCCGGTGACGATGGTGTCGAACTGCTTGGGCGCGCGGATCAGCTGCATCGCCGCGTTGTCGACGTACATGTGGGAGAGCTCGACCTCGGGGTAGTCCTTCGCCACCTCGATCATCACTTCCTTCCACAGCTCGGAGCATTCGAGCACGTTGGCCTTCTCGACCGAGCAGAGCTTCCTGCCGCGCTTCATCGCGATGCCGAACGCGACGTGCGCGACGCGGCGCACTTCCGACTCGGAATACAGCATGGTGTTGAAGCCGACGCGCTCGCCGTTCCTGACCTCGATGCCGCGCGGCTGGCCGAAATAGACGTCGCCGGTGAGTTCGCGCACGATCATCAGGTCGAGCCCCGACACGACCTCGGGCTTGAGCGACGATGCGCCGGCGAGCTCGGGATACAGCAGCGCCGGGCGCAGGTTGGCGAAGAGATTCAGTTCCTTGCGGATGCGCAGGAGGCCGCGCTCGGGCCTGAGCGGCCGGTCGAGCGTGTCGTACTGCGGGCCGCCGACCGCGCCGAGCAGCACCGCGTCGGCCTCGCGCGCGAGCTTCAAGGTCGCCTCGGGCAGCGGGTCGCCCGCCGCGTCGTAGCCGGCGCCGCCGATCGGCGCGGTTTCCATTTCGATGCTGGCGCCGTCGGCGCGCAGCGCCTCGAGCACCTTGACGGCCTGGGCGACGATTTCGGGACCGATGCCGTCACCCGGCAAGACTGCAATTTTCATGTTCTCAAACCTTGTTGTCCGCGCTGCCCGCATCGGGCGGCACGGATGAAAAATCAATCACGCAAACAGCCACGGCGCTTCCTGCCTGCGCCGTTCCTCGTAGGCCTTGATCCGGTCGGCCTGCAGCAGGGTCAGGCCGATGTCGTCGAGGCCGTTCAGCAAGCGGTGCTTGCGCCCGCCGTCGACGTCGAATCCGAGCACCTCGCCGCCCGGCGTGGTGACGGTCTGCTTGTCGAGGTCGATCCGCAGGCGGTAGCCCTCGCTCGCCTCGCATTCGCGGAACAGGCGGTCGACCGTCGCGGCATCGAGCACGATCGGCAGGATGCCGTTCTTGAAGCAGTTGTTGTAGAAGATGTCGGCGAAGCTCGGCGCGATGATCGCGCGAATGCCGTAGTCCTCCAGCGCCCACGGTGCGTGCTCGCGGCTCGAGCCGCAGCCGAAGTTGTCGCGCGCGAGCAGCACGGAGGCGCCCGCATAACGCGGGAAGTTCAGCACGAACGCCGGGTTCGGCTGGCGCGTGGCGGGGTCCATGCCCGGCTCGCCATGGTCGAGATAACGCCACTCGTCGAACAGGTTGGGGCCGAAGCCCGCGCGCTTGATCGACTTCAGGAACTGCTTGGGGATGATCGCATCGGTGTCGACGTTGGCTCGATCCAACGGCACCACCAGGCCATCCAACAACGAGAACTCACGCATCACTTGCTCGCCTTCATCAATTTCCGCCGCCTTACTGCAGCTTCTCGCCTATCCATTCGCCGGCCTTCTTGAGGCCGTTCGCCGTCGCCTCGCCCGCCTTGACGAGCCCGCGCTCGGTCGCCGCGGCGCCGGTCTTGACGCCGTGCTCGGTGGCCTCGGCAGCCGTCTTCAGGCCGCCCTCGGTCGCCTTTGCGCCCTTCTTGACCCCGCGCTCGGTAGCCTGCGCGCCCTTCTTCAGGCCGCGCTCAGCAGCTGCGGCGCCCGTCTTGACCCCGTCGCCCGCAGCCTGGGCGACGCCCTCGGCGGCAGCGCCTTGCGCCGTCGCCAGCAGCACCAGGAACATGAAGGTCCGTTTCATCGCTCACTCCTTGCGCACATCGACGAAATGCCCCGCGATCGCCGCAGCCGCGGCCATCGCCGGACTCACCAGGTGGGTCCGGCCGCCCTGCCCCTGCCGCCCCTCGAAGTTGCGGTTGGACGTCGAGGCGCAGCGCTCGCCCGGCTCCAGCCGGTCGGCGTTCATCGCCAGGCACATCGAGCAGCCCGGTTCGCGCCATTCGAAGCCTGCCTCGACGAAGATCCTGTCCAGCCCCTCGGCCTCGGCCTGCTGCTTGACCAGGCCCGAGCCCGGCACCACCATCGCCAGCTTCACGTTCGGCGCGACCTTGCGGCCGCGCGCGACGCCGGCAGCCTCGCGCAGGTCTTCGATCCGCGAGTTGGTACAGGAGCCGATGAAGACCTTGTCGACCGCGATCTCGGCGATCGGCGTGCCGGCGGCAAGAGCCATGTATTCGAGTGCGCGCGTCCAGTCCTGCTGCTTGACCTCGCTCGGGGCGTCGGCAGGGTTCGGCACCCGGCCGTTGATGGTGGTCACCATCTCGGGCGAGGTGCCCCAGGTGACCTGCGGTTCGATCTGCGCGGCGTCGAGTTCGACCACGCGGTCGAAGGTCGCGTCGGCGTCCGTATGCAGCGTGTTCCACCAGGCCACCGCCTGGTCCCAGGCGTCGCCCTTGGGCGCGTACGGGCGCCCCTTCACGTAGTCGATCGTGGTCTGGTCGACCGCCACCATGCCGGCGCGCGCGCCGGCCTCGATCGCCATGTTGCACAGCGTCATGCGGCCTTCCATCGACAGCGCGCGGATCGCCGAGCCGCCGAATTCGATCGCGTAACCGGTGCCGCCGGCGGTGCCGATCTCGCCGATGACGGCGAGCGCGATGTCCTTGGCGGTGACGCCGCGGCCAAGCGTGCCTTCGACCCTGACCAGCATGGTCTTCGAGGGCTTCTGCCACAGGCATTGGGTCGCCAGCACGTGCTCGACCTCGGAGGTGCCGATGCCGAAGGCCAGCGCGCCGAACGCACCGTGGGTCGAGGTGTGCGAGTCGCCGCAGACGACGGTCATGCCGGGCAGGGTCAGGCCCTCCTCGGGGCCGATGACGTGGACGATGCCCTGGCGGACGTCGTCCATCCTGAATTCGGTGATGCCGAACTCGGCGCAGTTGGCGTCGAGCGTCTCGACCTGCAGGCGCGACACCGGGTCGGCGATGCCCTGGCTGCGGTCGGTGGTCGGCACGTTGTGGTCGGGCACGGCGATCGCCGCATCCACCCGGCGCGGGCGGCGCCCGGCGAGCTTGAGCCCCTCGAACGCCTGCGGGCTGGTGACTTCGTGCACCAGGTGGCGGTCGATGTAGAGCAGCGTGGTGCCGTCGGGCTCGACGTGGACGACGTGGGCGTCCCACAATTTCTTGAACAGGGTTTGACCGGGCATGCGGAATCCAGCGTTACAGCACGTAAAACGCTGATTATTTCATAGCTTTGGGGCTGCTGGCACGGCTTTCGCTCATGGCGGGGCGCGAGCGCCCCCACGCCGCGTAGACTGCCCACGCCAGCGCGGCGCTGGCGGCGGCGAAAGTAAAGGTCCACGCCGGCCCCGGCGTCTCCCAGGCAAGGCCGCTCGCCAGGCCGCCGATGGTGCCGCCCACCCCGTAGGACAGGCTGGTGTAGAGCGCCTGCCCGCGTGCCTGGTGGCGGCCGCGGAAATGCTGGTGGATCAGCGCGACCGCCGCCGCGTGGTAGGTGCCGAAGCTGAAGGCGTGCAGCGTCTGTGCCCCCCATACCAGCCAGGCCGACTCCACCCCCCAGGCGATCACGAGGAAGCGCAGCGCCGCCAGCGCGAAGCTCGCCAGGATCAGTTGGCGCGGCGTCACGCGCGCGAAGATGCGCGGGATGACGAGGAAGATGCCGATCTCGCAGATCACGCCGAGCGCCCACAGCCAGCCGACGGTCGACTTGTCGTAGCCGTGGTCGACCAGGTAGATCGAATAGAAGGTGTAGTAGGGGCCGTGCGTCACCGCCATCAGCAGGCAGGCGGCGAGCAGCGACGCGACTTCGGGCCGCCTCACGACGTCCCATACCGAATGGTGGTCGGTGGGGTGCGGCAGCACTTCCGCCTCGGGGATCACGCGCGCGAACGCCGCGATGCCCAGCATCACCGCCATCACCGCCCACGGCAGCCAGGCGATCGACACGTGGTCGAAGGCGTAGCCCAGCCCCACGACCATGATGATGAATCCGACCGACCCCCACAGGCGGATGCGGCCGTAGGCGTGGGTGTGCTCGCCGAGGTGGGACAGCGTCATCGCCTCGACCAGCGGCAAGGAGGCGCTCCAGAAGAAGCTCAGCAGCGCCATCACCAGGAACAGCCACCAGAACCCGCTGCCGACGAACACGCCGGCGAACGCCAGCACGCTGCCGAGCGCAGCGATCTGCACGATCGTGGTGCGGCGGCCGCTGCGGTCGGCGAGGTGTCCCCAGATGTTGGGCGCGAAGATCCGCATCACCTGCAGCAGCGACATCAGCACGCCGATCTGGAAGGCGTCGAACGCCAGCGACTGCAGGTACAGCCCCCAGAATGGCGACATCGCGCCGACGAAGGCGAAATAGAAGAAATAGAAACCGGACAGGCGCCAGTAGGGGAGGTTGGGCATGGACTCGCACTGCCGCGGCTGCGGCGAAAACGCAGCGCGCATTATGGGGCCGGGGCGCGGCGGCCGAAACCCTCTCCCCGGGCGACACGCCCGACCGGGATACGAAGCGGGGCGTCACGCCCCGCGGTCCGTCTACTTGAGGATGAAGGTCAGCTTCATCCTGACGATGTATTCGGCGATCTTGCCTTTGCTCACTCTGACTTCCTGGTCCATCACCCAGGCGCCGGTGATGTTTTCCAGCGTCTCGGCCGCCTTCGCGATGCCCTGCTTGAGCGCGTCGTCGAAGCCCTTCTTGGAACTCGCCGTCACTTCGATGGTTTTTGCGATGCTCATGGTGTCTCCCTTCGGGTTGAACAAGCTGGGCTTCTTCAGCCTATCAACTCGCGAGCGGAATCCAAGCCCGATCGCCCTATTTCATCGCGGAACGCAGCTTGACCGTCTCGCCCGCCACGGCGAAAACGCCGTTGCCGCGATGATGCAGCGTCTGCGGCTTCCTGGCGGCCGCATCGACCCAGGCCGCCACCACTTCGAGGACGAAGAAGTTGTAGCGGTTCACGAGCCGGGTGTCGGCGACCCGGCATTCGAGGCTGGCGTAGCACTCGGCGATCAGCGGCGCCTCGACGATCGAGGCTGCGATCGGGGTGAACCCGAATTTGGCGAACTTGTCGACGCTGCGCCCGGAGCAGTTGCCGACGCCGACGACCTGCTTCGCCAGTTCCAGCGTCGGGATGTTGATCACGCACTGCCTCGTGGCCCGCAGCGTGTCGAACGAAGCGTTGCGGCCGCTGATCACGCAGCCGACGAGCGGCGGCTCGAACTCCATCATCGTGTGCCACGACATCGTCATGATGTTGGTGCGGCCCTTGCGGGCGGTCGTCACCAGCACCACCGGCCCCGGCTCCAGCAAGCCGTAGGCCTTCGCCAGCGGATAGACGCGCTTCGCCATGACGGACGCTCCTTTCGGGTTGCCAAGGATTTCAGCTTAGTCCGCGTGTCACGGACTGTCACAGACTGGAACCGCGGGGACACAGGCTGGCCACACGCCGCGCCTACGATGCACTCACCGCATGCGATTCACTGCATGCCGGACATTGAAATCTGAATAGGAGATATTCATGAAGCACACTGCACATGCCCTGGTTTTCGGTTCCCTCGCCGCCCTGCTCTCGGTGTCCGCGCTGGCCGACCACAACAGCCCCAGCGGGGCGGGCTCGGCAAACATGCCGAATGACATCCACAACATCCAGATCGAGGACGACCTGAGCGGAACCGAGTTCAGCGATCTGGTCCGCGGGGGTGGAGCGGCCGACTCGGTGAACCGCTACCTGCTCGACTGAGTCGCCGGCAGCGCGGCGACGCGCGCCAACCGCTGAAAAGAGCGTGGCCCCACCGGCCACGTTTTTTTTTTGCGTGTGACGCGCGACGCGGATGCGCGCCAGCGCGCAAAACCCTCCTTGAATCGGCGAGACGCGTAGCCTATTTTTAGGGTACTCACGAAGGCCCACAAGGAGACGACCATGCTTCACGTTTCTACCGACATCAACAAGCTGATTGCCGAGCCGGCGACCAACCCCGACTTTCCCCATGCCCCGCTCGACTGGACACGCGAGGAAGGCAAGCGCATCGCGCGCGAGGAAGGCCTCGAGCTCACGAACGATCACTGGGACGTCATCCGCGCGCTGCAGCACTACTATGCGCAGCATGCCGACGACACCGTCATCAACCTGCGCGACCTGCACGACGCGCTCGACGAATGCTTCCACGAGAAGGGTGGCCTGAAGTTTCTGTACACCATCTTCCCGGGCGGCCCGATCGCCCAGAGTTGCCGCATCGCGGGATTGAAGGCGCCCTTCATGGCCAGCGACCGCAGCTTCGGCAGCGTCGCGTAGCGACGCCGCATCGCCGGCCCGGGCTCAACGCCGGGGTGAGTGATGGCGATGCGCGACCGCGTGCCCGCGCCCGCGCGCGATGAGCCAGCGGTTGAGCGGGAAGGCCACAACGCCCGCGGCCCCCAGCGCCAGCGCAAGGCTTCCCAGGAACAGCGGCGAATTCAGCGGTGCGTCCATCGCGCCGGGAATCGCCAGCATCAGCAGGTTGTCGACGATTTCCATCACCGTGATCGAGGCCGTGTCGGCCGCCAGGGCGACCCGCGCAGCGGTGGCGAAGCGGTAGCCGCCGCGCAGCAGCGGCACCATCGCCAGCGCGTACCCGAACAGGAAGGCGAGCCCGACCGCCAGCGCGATGGTCGCGAAATTCCCCCAACTGAGCGCCGTGCCGATTGCCAGGCCGGCCACCTCCCCCAGCGCACACCCCGTCAGGCAGTGAAGCGTCGCCAGCAGGGCGATGCGGTTGAGCGAACCCGGGACGGCCAAGCGCCCCGGTGCCTGCGCGGAGTGATGTACGTGGTCCATGTCGCCGCCCCCATGACGAACCGGTGAATGCCAGCCTCAGCTTCCCATCATAGGAAGCCCGGACGCCGTTGCTGCGGCGTACGCCCCAGCGAGTGAACCAATCGCCACGCCTTCCTTCAAAGTGTTTTTGCGCACAACAAATTGGCGGCGTCGTTGCGGCAATCGCGCTGCACGACGCGGCAACAGGAGACATACCCAGATGGACAGAAACGCGCATTTGTTCAGCATCTTTCACACGGCCCGCCACATCTTCAGCCATATCGGCGTCACCCTGCTGGCGGTGGGCGTGGCCTTCTCCCTGCCCGCGCTGGCGAAGTTCATCCTGTTCACCTGGTGGCCGCTCGTCGAAGGCGACTCGCAGCTGCTGCTGATCAACGAAATCATCTTCGCCGCCGTGCTGGTGCTGCTGTTCAACTTCTTCCTGAGCGCCCGCCAGGGACGCCTCAGCCGCAGGATGGTTCGCCTCGCCTCGCTGGTGCACGTGCGCGAGGAAGGCAACTGGCTGTCGCGCTGGACCGACCGCAACCTGCTCGACCGCAGGCTGATCGACCGCATCACCGGCACCCGCGACGTCTCGGTGATGTCGGTCACCGGCTACGACACTTTCGTCTCCGGGCAGCGCAACCTGGGGCGCGTGATCGACAACAGCTACGAGCTGCGGGTGATGCTGATGAACCCCTACGGTGCGGGCGCGATGCGGCGCGTCAGGTCGCTGGGCGACCCCGCGCCGCTGCTCGAAACCTACTGCGAAGAGACGGCCGCGACGATCGAACGGCTCACTGCCCTCGCCGCCGCGGGCAAGCAGGTCACGCTCAAGTTCTACGACGACCCGCCCTTCTGGAACCTGATCGTCACCGGGGAATACGTGTGGGTGCAGTACTGCCACGACGGCGAGGAACTCAGGACGCAGCCCGAATACGTCTTCGCGCTGCACCGCGACAAGCCGCGGCAGGGTCTGTTCTCGGCGTTCTACGTGCACTTCCTCAACCAGTGGAGCGACGCGCGCCACCCGGAATACGACTTCGCTACCCGCGAGCTGGTGTTCCGCAACGAGAAAGGCAACGAAACACGGCGCCTGCCCTTCCCGCCGCAGCCCGCCCGCAGCGAAACGCCCGAGCTCGTCCTGCTGGCGCGCTGAGGCGCCGGGACCGCCCTACTTGAGGTTGTTCGACGAGAACAGCAGCACCTTGCCGCCGAGGAAACTCACGCTGACCGAGCGTTTCTCGTTGCCCCACACGCAGTTGCGCACGCCCATCACGTCGTCGCACGAATCGGGCGGGCCGATCAGCTGGGTCACCTCCTCGTAGCTCATGCCGCTGGTGATCTTGTTGTAGTTGTCCAGCGTGAGCTTGCTGCAGCCGAGCGCCAGCAGCAGGACGCTCATGGTCAGAACGGTGCGGATCTTCATGGGGCCTCCGGTTCGAAAAAAAGCGCACAGGATACCGTCGAAGCGGCGCCTGCCGTCACGACAGCAGGCGGTCGGCGACGAACACCCCGAGCATGGCGAAGGCCAGCGCGATCTTCAGCAGGGCGCCGAACAGCAGACCCAGCGTGGCGCCCACGCCCGCCTGGGTCGCCGCCTTCGCCGACGCGCGGCGGCTGAACTCGCCGATGACAGCGCCGACGAAGGGCCCCAGCACGAGGCCGGGCAGGCCGAAGAAGATCCCGACCAGGGCGCCGAGCGCGGCCCCGGCCACCGCCCGCGGCGACGCGCCGAAGCGCTTCGCGCCGAGCGCCGCCGCGAGGAAGTCGACGGCGTAGCTCAGCAGCGCGAGCAGCCCCAGCAGCGTGAGGGTGAGCCAGCCGACGTAGGCGAAGTTCTCCGCCCATGCCAGCAGCACCAGGCCGGCGAATACCAGCGGAATGCCCGGCACGGCCGGCAGGATCAGGCCGGCGAAACCGGCCGCGATCAGCAGCGCGGCCAGCACCCAGAGTAGTATCTGCACGCCTGGATCAGGCATCGCGGCTCAGCGCTCGAACACCAGGCTTTCCGCGCTCGCGCCCAGCTCTGTCAGCGCGCCGTTGACCGCATCCATGAAGGGCGGCGGGCCGCACACGTAGAAACGCTGCGCGAAGTCGTCGACGGTCTCCTGCAGGAAGGCGCGGTCGACCCGCCGGTTCGCGTAGCCGGGCGCGGCGACGCCGGTGCAGGTAAGGACGCAGCGCTCGCCGAGCAGATGGCGCAACTCCTTCTCGCAGATGACGTCGGCGGGGGTCTTGTTGGAGAAGATCAGGGTCTGCCCGCCGAGCTCGCCCCGACGCGCGAGGTCGCGCAGGATCGCCAGGAAGGGCGTGATGCCGGCGCCGCCCGCGATGAAGACGCCCGGCCCCTGGTAGCTGATGGTGCCGAAGGGCTCCGACATCAGGAGTTGCGCGCCGGGCTCGAGTTCGTGCAGCGCACGGGTCACGCCGTCGTGGTCGCGATATGCCTTGATCGTGAATTCGAGCACCCGGTCGGCGGCGAGTCCAGTCGGGGTGAACGGCCGCCCCTCCGCGCTCATGCCGGGCCGGTCGATCGCCAGTTCGACCCCCTGTCCCGGGACGACGGAGAACCCCTCCGGCCGACTGACGATGAAGCGTTTCACATCGTGGGTGACGAACTGGCTCATCAGCAGGGTGACGCTGTGGCTCATGGCGATGCTCCTCGAGGACTGTCTCTTGCATCTTAGTCGCTCGCGCCGCGCACGCGCCTCGGCTGCGGCCGAGGCAGCGGCGCTCCCGTGTGCAGACCCTGCACGGGTCAGGCGCATGGCATCGCGCATCTGGCCGACCCCGACATCCGCAACAGGCGCCAACAATAAAATCCCTTTATCGAACGACTAATTCTTCGATTAGTAGGTTTATACCGATTCTGTTTAGATACCCCATCAGGGAGACTCGAGAAAAACAAATCGATGGTTGTGGAAATCTGTACCGATGCCGTTACCCTCGCAGAACGGCCGGACTTCTGGCGGCGGACCCGCCAGGCCTTGTTCAAGGACCGGTGCCGGATCCTGCCCGACCCCGAGACGTCGTTCCGGGCGAGCGTGTCATTGACACGAATCGGCCCCCTCGCGCTTTCGGAGTGCCAGGGCACGTCTTTCAGGATGACTCGCCAGGGTTGCGAGGAATCGGGCGCGCTGGCGCTGCTGATTCAGAAACAAGGCCATTGCGCAATCCATCACCAGAGTCGCGAGATCCTTCTCGGACCGGGCACGTTCTGCATCCTTCCGGCCGATCGCCCGGTCGAATTCGAAATGCGTGGCCCGTATCGGCAGTTCAGCCTGCGCTTCAAATCGAGCCTGCTGTCCGAACGCTTTGCGGGCTGGGAACGCTGCGCCTTTTCCCCGATCCCGTGCGATGCGGGCGCGGGCGGTATTTTTCTCGGCCTGGTGAAGGCGATGCGGCAGCACGGCGAATCCAGCAACAGCCAGTGCTGCCTCGAGGCCTTCCAGTCCATGCTCGGGTTGCTCGCCACCACGCTGGGCGAGCAGGCAGGTGATCCGTCGCAGGCGCCGGTGACGCGCATGGCGCACTACCACAAGGCGCGCATCCGCAGTTTCGTCCTCGGCAACCTGGCCAATCCCGAGCTGGACATCTCCCGCATTGCCGAAGCGGTGGGGCTTTCCCCGCGTTATCTGCACCGCCTGTTCGCCGACGAGCCCATGCAACTCATGCAATGGATCTGGAGCGAACGCCTCGAGCGCTGCCTCAAGGCCCTGGCCAACCACGACGAGGCCGGCCGCTCGGTCAGCGCAATCGCCTACGCATGGGGATTCAACGACGCGTCCCACTTCAGCCGCGCCTTCCGCAAGCGGTACGGCGTGTCCCCGCGCGACATCCAGACCCGGCTCCAGTGACGCGGCGGGAGGGGGCTCCTGCAAGCCTCCCCCACCCGCGATCTCCTCGTCCCTCGCCATCCCGCCGCCGTTCAAGGAACGGTCTCCCCTGGCCATGCCGCGTGGACGGGGACCGCACCATCTGTGCACTCCCAGTCAAGTTTCACTGCATTCTTGGTCAAGAAGCTCCGTGGCGTCAGGCCTACCCTTGAGCACAAGGTTAAGGAAACCTTAAGAAGAACGGCTGGGGTTCCGTGCCCGCGTCAGGGAGGGGTACGGTGAAGGTGGTCGGGGGAACATGTCGCCCCCATCACCCAGCCAGGCTGCGCACGGTTGGTCCGGCGGTTGCACAAACATGGGCTGGCTCGATGTGCTTGAAACCATCGACAAGAAGGAGAACGCAAACATGATTTCCACTCTCACTCGCCGCCTGTGGGCGTGCACGGCACGGTATCGGTCCACCCCGACTGGCACACGCAGCCTCACCGCAAGCACCCTCGCCGCTGCGCTGGTCGGCATGCTGGGCCTGGGCGCCGCAACCGATAGCCAGGCCGTGCCCGCCTTCGCGCGCCAGACCGGCATGGCCTGCGCAGCCTGCCACTTCCAGTCGTATCCGGCGATCAATGCCTTCGGCCGCGCCTTCAAATCGGCTGGCTATACGCTGATCGGCGCACAGGAGAAGGTCGAGGGCGACGACCTCTCTCTGCCGGTCGTGCTCAACGCCTCGCTGATCACCAAGTTCCGCTACCAGAAAACCAACGGCGACGACAAGACCGTGGCCACCAACACCGGCGAGCTGCAGTTCCCGGACGAGGCCGCCCTGCTGATCGGCGGCCGTGCCGGCGAGCACGTCGGCTTCGTTCTCGAGCTGGCCACCTTCGGCGAGGCCAATGTCGACGGTGGTGACGGCGACGGCGAATTCAGCCTGTTCGGCTCGTTCAAGATGCCGATCACCTACAAGGTGGGCGGCGCCGACCTGTCCTTCATTCCCTTCACCACCGATGCCGGCGGCGCATCCTACGGCTTCGAACTCCTGAACACCGGCGCCCAGCGCTTCCAGCGTGTCGGCGAGGATCGCAGCGCGCTGATGGCCCAGCAGTACCTCGGGCTTGGCGCGGGCGAAGCCGAAGGCTTCGCCTTCGTGGCCGCCAACGAAATGGGCTTCGTCAACGTCAGCATGTGGGCGCCCATCCACGGCAGCTTCGCGGTGAAGAGCCTGGCGCCTTACGTGCGGGCAGCCCTGACGCCGAGCCTCGGTAACTGGGATACGGGCCTCGGCTTCCAGTATTACTCCGGCAAGGCCAAGGAAGACGACCTGAGCCTTGTTACTGGCAACGTGGTCGAATACAAAACCAAGGGCTGGTCGATCGACGGCCAGATGCAGGGCGAAGTCGCCGGCATGCCGCTAGGCGTGTACGCAGCCTACGGGGAAACCCCGTCCGACTCGTTCTTCAATACGAGCGCGTCCGACCGCACCGCCTGGTCGATCCACGGCCAGCTCGGCGTGCTTCCGGGCAAGGCCACTGTGATCCTCGGCTACCGCTCGGCCGACCGCGGCACCGCTACCCGGGACGAGGACAATGCCCTGACGCTCGGCGGCACCTACCAGCTGGCGCAGAACGTACAGGTCCAGCTCAACCACGTCGAGCGCAGCGGCAACCGGTTCGATGACCCCCTTCCCGCTGGCAGCAGCGGCGACCGCCAGACCACGCTGATGCTGTTCAGCGCATTCTGACCGCAACCGGGACCTGGACATGCTCGACATTCGCCGCTTTTCCTGCCTGCTCACCCCGGTGCTCATCGCCCTCGCTTCGGGCTGTGCGCCCATGGGGGCGACGCCGGGCCGGGTCGAAGTAACGTCCGACCCGGCGGGCGCGGAGGTGTATGCCATGGGCAGCAAGGTCGGCGTGACGCCGCTCACCCTGGACCAGCACCTGATTTTTCCGCTGACCTACCCGAGCGAGAAGCAGGCGCTTTACGGCGTGGTCGAGCTGCGCAAGGCAGGCTGCGCCGATGCCAGGCAGAGCGTCAGCACCCGTGCGCTGGCCAGGGGGATACACGTCAAGCTGGACTGCCTCGCGGCGGCGCGGGCGGAAACGCCCGCCCACCGCGAGGCGCAACCGGCCCCGCCCCCCGCGAGCAGGCAAGCCGCACCGGCGCCGGCGCCGAAGGAAAAGCCAGGCATCGAGCTGCGGCTGCGGCAGGTCCAGGAACTGCGCGAAAAGGGCCTGATCACGGAACAGGAAGCCCAGGAAATCCGCCGGCGCATCCTCGACGAACTCTAGATGCGTCGGCCTTTGCGCTGCCGGCTTTCATGGCGCGCCCAGGAGACTGAAAACATGAGCAATCAATCGCAATATCTTCTCAAGCCGAGTCAGGTTGCCACCCTGTTGGGGATGCTGGGTCTGCTCGCTTTGGCCGCCCCGTCTGCCCTGGCCGACGACGGCCAGGCGCTGGCGACCAAGAACCAGTGCATGACCTGCCACAAGATCGAAGGCAAGCAGGTCGGTCCTGCCTACAAGGACGTGGCCGCGAAGTACAAGGGAGACCCCGATGCCCCGGACAAACTGGCCGCCAAGGTAAGAACCGGCGGCAAGGGGGTGTGGGGCCAAGTGCCGATGCCGCCCAACAAGAAGATCTCCGACGACGACCTCAGGACCGTCGTCAACTGGATTCTGAGCCAGGGCAGCTAGCGGCTCGTCCCCCTGGCGAGGGGCGGGCTGACCGTGTCGATGCGCATCGATCCGGTCAGTCCGCCCCTCGCTTCTGCGCGACGGCGATGCCATCCTCGCCGACCGCCCCCCTATCCGGTCGGCAAGGCGTTGCTGAAGGAGATTGCCTGGACATGCGTTTGCTTTTGGTGGAGGACGATGCCCTGCTGGGCGATGGCCTGCGCGCGGGGCTCGCGCTCGACGGCTACAGCGTCGACTGGGTGCGAGACGGCGAGGCAGCGAGGCTGGCGCTCTTCGCTGAGGGGTACGACGCCTGCGTGCTCGACCTGGGGCTGCCGCGACGGGATGGCCTGGCCGTGCTGAAGGAGCTGCGCGCACGCGACAACCACACACCGGTGCTCATCCTCACCGCCCGCGACACCCTCGAAGACAAGGTTGCCGGCCTCGACGCAGGCGCCGACGACTACCTGCTCAAGCCGGTCGAACTGGCCGAGCTCCGGGCACGCCTGCGCGCACTCCTGCGGCGTGCCGCCGGCGCCGCCAGCCCGCTGCTGCAGCACAGGACTCTCAGTCTCGACCCGGCATCCAAACAGGTCACGCTGTCGGGACGAGTCGTGCCCCTGTCGGGGCGCGAATACGCCCTGCTCCACGACCTGCTCAGCCACAAGAACCGTATCCGTTCCCGGCAGGAACTGGAAACCGGGCTGTATGCCTGGGGGGAGGAAGTGGAGAGCAATACCGTGGAGGTCTACATCCACCGCCTGCGCAGGAAGCTGGGGGCCGACATGATCCGCACGGTTCGGGGCCTCGGCTATGTGCTGGGAGACGCATCGTGAGAACCCGCCTGAAGAACGGCCTGACACCGGCCTCCCTGCGCGCCCATCTGCTGGTGATGCTGCTGGCGGCGACCAGTCTGGTCTGGCTGGCGGCGGCCTGGTGGAGCTACCACGATGCCCGCCACGAAGCGGAAGAACTGCTGGACGCCCAACTCGCCCAGTCCGCGCGCCTGCTGATGGCGCAAACCCGGCACGAGCTCGAGGAGGAAGGCGCTGAACACCTCACCGCGCTCGACTTCATGGACGACCGCGAGCTGCACCCCTACGAGCAGAGACTGCAATTCCGCATCCTGGACAGCGAGGGCCGCCACCTGCTCTCTTCCGCCAACCCGCCGCCAACCCTGACCAGCCAGACCTCCGGATACGCCAATGTGGTCGCGGACGGCCAGGGCTGGCGCGTGCTGCAGGTCGAGGATCCCGGTCTGCAGCTGCGGGCGGAAGTGGCCCAGTCACTGGCCATTCGCGACGAGCTGGCGCAGAAAGTCGCCGTGCGCCTGGCCTTGCCGGTGCTGCTCGCGCTGCCCCTCCTGGGCGGACTGATCTATCTGGTGGTGGGGCGTGCCCTGCGCCCCGTGAACGAACTCGCCGACAAGGTGAAGGCGCGCACGGCGGCCAATCTGGCGCCGGTGGAGGCCCGCGGGCTGCCACGCGAGCTGCAACCGCTCGCGCTGGCCCTGAACCGGCTGCTGTCCCGCCTCAACCGCACCCTGGAAAGCGAGCGCCGCTTCACTGCCGATGCCGCCCACGAACTGCGCACCCCGCTCGCCGCCATCCAGATGCAGGCTGAGGTGGCCGAGGCCAGCGCGGACGGCGACGACCGCCGGCACGCGTTGCAGCAGGTCCTGGCCGGCACCCGGCGCGCGACCCGGCTGGTGGAACAACTGCTGCGCCTGGCCCGGCTCGACCCGCTGGCCGGGCTGAGCGACACCCATCCCGTCGAACTGGAGGTTCTGGCCGCGCAGGTCGTGGACGAACTCCGCCACGGCGCAGGGGCAAGCCGGCTGCACCTCGACCCCGGCCACGACACCGGCGTCATCGTCGACGGGGATGCCGATCTTCTGGGCGTGGCACTGCACAACCTGGTCAGCAACGCCCTGCGCCATGCGCCGGAAGGAAGCGAGATCACGGTGGGAATCGAGGGGGGAAACGGCGGGCCCCGTCTTTGGGTGGCCGACAACGGGCCCGGCGTTCCCGAGGACGAATTGGCCTATCTCACCGAACGTTTCTACCGCGGCCGCAGCACCACCACCGAAGGCACCGGCCTCGGGCTGGCCATCGTGCAGCGCATCGCCGAACTGCACGGGGCGACATTGCTACTGGAAAACAGGCCCGAAGGCGGCCTGCGTGCGACCCTGACGTGGCGGGCCTGACCGCGATCCTGCGGCGGTCAGACGCGCAGCACGCCGCGCGTCAGTTCGACGCCAGCGCAAGCGGGACGCGCGTGCCTTTGTCGAAGCCGAGCTTTTCCTGCCGGTTGCACGGGCGCTTGAGGAAGGTGTCGCAGCTGTGCGCGAGATTCACCGGGCGAGCATGCGCGGGCTTCACGCCTTTGGCGAAGTGGGCCCGCTCCTGCTTGCTGCAGGTCCGCCCGAGCAGGCTGTCGCAGTCGCGCGGCGCGCCTGCACGCGCCGTGATGGCCGGCGTTTGCGTGCCCTTTTCGAAGCCGGCCCGCTCGTGCTGGGTGCAGGCGCGCTTGAGAAAAGCGTCGCAGCTGAGGGGCGTTGCGGCCGGGGACACGGCGCTGACGGCGCCGGCGTAAAGCGTGCCCAGAAACAAAAGCGAGGTGGCAAGACGGGACATGGTTGGCTCCTGAAACAATTCAACGAGCCGCCACTATCTACCCACGACCTTAATTCAAGCTTAAAGCCGGCAAACGCTCGCCGCCGTCCTTTCCGCCACTGCGTTCGCGGCTCAGCGACCGTATTGCTGCTGCATCTGCTGCATGCGCTTCATCATCTCGGGGTCCATCGCGAAACCCGCGCCGGGCCCCATGCCCGGCATGCCCGACATCGTCATCGAGCCGTGGGTCTGGCCGGGCTTGCAGGGGCCGAGCCACTTGCCGGTCATGGTCGACGACAGGGTCTGCATGCCGTTCATCGGCGGGTCGAAGCGCGTGGTGCTCTGCATGCGGTAGTCGGTCGCGAGGTCGCCGGTGATCACCGTATGGCCGGTCGCGGTATGGCCATCATGCTTGCACACCGAGTCGATCGTCACCGTGTTGCCGCTGCGCTTCACGTCCATCTTCGAGCAGCGCTTGCGGACGTCCTCGCGGTCGCGCGGATCGGCGGTCATGTCGTCCTGCCGCTGGTCGATGCACATCTGCATCGTCACCGGGATCGCCCCCTGCTGGCCGCCGATGCTGGTCTCGCTGCGGATTTCCCACAACCCGGACTTGCGCAGCGGCACGTCGGCGGCGAGCGAGGCGGACGGCGCGAGGCAGGCGGCGGCCAGTGCGCCGGCGAGAAGCGTGCGTGCGTTCATGATCGATCTCCCTGATCGTGAGGTGGACAACGGCATTCTAGTGCCGAACCGCGCCGCCTGGCCTATACGTAAAGATGGGGCGCCAGGCGCCCCGCACGATCAGCGCAGCGAGGAGACCCATGACCAGCGTGCTCGTAACCGGTTCCAGCCGCGGCATCGGCCTCGAGTGGTGCCGCCAGTATGCAGAGGCCGGCTGGCGCGTGTTCGCCACCTGCCGCCATCCGCAGGCGGCCGACGCGCTATGGGCGCTCGCGCGGTCCCACCCGCGGTTGAGCGTGCACCGGCTCGACGTCACCGACCCGGAATCCGTCTATGCGCTGCGCGCCGACCTGCAGGACGAGGCGATCGACGTGCTCGTCAACAACGCCGGCGTCTATTTCGAAAAGCACGCGCCCACCGCCGCCGTGCGCTACGACGAATGGCTGCAGACGCTCGCGGTCAACACCCTCGGCCCGGTGCGGGTGACCGAGGCGCTCGGCGACCTGGTGGCGCGCAGCCGCCGCCGGCTGGTGGTCGCGCTCAGCAGCCACATGGGGTCGATCGCCGACATCGCCACGCCGGGCGACACCGCGTACCGCTCCAGCAAAGCGGCGCTCAACGCCGCCATGAAAGGGCTCGCCGCCGCCCTCGGGGAACGCGGGATCGGCGTGCTGCTGCTGCATCCGGGCTGGGTGCGGACGCGCATGGGCGGCCCGGACGCGCCGCTCACGCCGGCGCAGAGCGTCGCCGCGATGCGCACGCTGGTCGACGCGTTCAGGGCGGACATGAGCGGCCGCTTCCTGCGCTACGACGGCACGGAAATTCCCTGGTAAACGGCGCCTCGGCGCACCAAAAAAAGCGGGCGGTCGCCCGCCCGCTTCGACACCTGCCGTCGCCGCTCAGGAGCGATGACGAAGGTGGCGATGGCCGTGATCGCGCCCGGTCATCGCCTCGGCGTCGAACACCTGCTGCTGCTCGGCGCTCAGCTGGGCATAGAAGGCGCGCGTCGCCGCGATCCGCTGCGTCATCCTGGCGTGGCGCATCTCCGCCATCGCCTCCATCCGTTCCAGGCGCTGCGGCGTGGTCAGCTTGTCGGCCTCGGCACGCATCGCGTCGCGGCCGGCGCCCGCGTGCAGGCGGGCCGGCTGGCTCGACTCGGCGAAGGCGTCCCACGCGGCCTGCTGCGACGGCTCGAGCTTGAGCTTCTCCTTCAGCGTGGTCATGCGCGCAGCGTGGCGCCCTTCCCACTTGCCGTCGGCCTTCATCGCCTGCCGCGCCTCGCAGCCCGGCTTGGCAACCGGCTCGCGATCGGCCGTCGCATAGGCCGAAGCGGCCAGAATCCCGCTGCCCGCGAGCAGGCCGACCAGCAGGGCACGTTGGGTCAAGGAAGCTTTCGATTTCATTGCGTTCTCCTTCAGAGATTCAGGGTGCCGTCCCGATGCGGGGCGGCATGAACGTAGTCTGGGGCGGGAAGGTATCGCGCGGATTTCCGACACCGGCGGAAATGTAACCGTATGTATCCGGCGGTCACGTCCGCGCCGGCCCGGCGCAGGGAAGCGCCGCGGTTCGCGGGCGGCCGGCGCTCCGCCGTCCGGCCGTGACTTGCCGGGGCGAGCGGCTATAAAAAGAGGACCTTCCCGTGGAGGAGACTGCCATGGCCAACCCCTTCGTCCACATCGAACTCCACACCGGCGACCTCGCCCGCGCCAGGGACTTCTACAGCCGGCTGTTCGACTGGAAACTCGACGACATCCCCGCGCCCGGCGGCGAGATGTCGTACACCCTGATCGGCGTCGGCGAGGGCACCGGTGGCGGCATGGCCGCCTGCCCGGACGATCCGTCGCCCCGCTGGCTCGCCTACGTCGGCGTCGACGACATCGAGGATGCCACCCGCAGGGCGCGCGAACTCGGCGCCACCGTGCTGCAGGACATCACCGAGGTCGGCGACTACGGCTGGCTCAGCGTGATCCGCGACCCCACCGGCGCGGAGCTCGCGATGTGGAAGCCCAAGATGAACCCGTAGCGGGCCGCCCGCCCCAACCTTCGACGAGGACCCCGTCATGAACAACCGATTGCTCGCCCCCCTGATCGCCACGCTCCTGTTGCCGGCGTGCGTGGTCGCGCCCGCCCACGGCCCTGACTACGTGGTGGCGCCCGCGCTGCCGGTGATCGTCGAACTGGAGGTGGCGCCGTACTACCACGGCGGCTACTACTACCTCTACCACCATCGCGACCGCAGCTGGAGCTACGCGCGCAGCCGCAGCGGCCCGTGGAAGGTGTTGCCGCCGGACCGCTACCCGCGGGAGATCCGCTACAAGGACCGCGAGCGCGAGCGGGACCGCGATCGCCGCGACCGCGACTAGACGCCGCCGCGTTTCGTTCCCCAGGTGAGCGGGATCGCGCCGATCGGCACGAGCGCACCAGCACCAGGCGCGCGGCAGCCCGGGACCGAGCATTTGTATCGGGCGACCGCTTTTCTATACTGCAGATTCTTCCAGGCGTCTGCGCAGCGCATCCGTCCTCCGGCGCCGGCCTTCGATGGGCGCGCGCAGCATCCACTGTGATCCTGCGGCCGCCTCCAGCGGTCGCCGAGGGGATACCGCCATGCTCGACAGACCCACCATCATGGTCGTGGACGACGAGCCGACCGCCCTGGCGTCGATGCTCGACGCCCTCACGCGGCGCTTCGGCGGCGACTACCGCATCGAACCTCACCTTTCGCCGCAGAGCGCGCTCGACGCCGTCGCCCGCCACAAGGCTGACGGCGAGGAGATCGCGCTGGTCATCTCCGACCAGTGGATGCCCGGCATGACCGGCAACGAATTCCTCGGCCAGGTGCGCGTCCTCGAGCCGACCGCGAAGCGCGCGCTGCTCGTCTCGTGGGGCGACCACGAGGCGTCTCCGGTGATCCTGCAGGCGTGTGCGCTCGGCCAGCTCGACAACTACCTCTACAAGCCCTGGGCGCCCGCCGAGGTGCACCTGTATCCCTACGTCAGCGAATTCCTCGCCGAATGGACCCGGCTGCACCGGCCGGGGATGGAGCTGATCCGCATCGTCGGCGACGAGCTCGCGCCGCGCGCCATCGAGATCCGCGAGCTGCTCGAGCGCAACGGCATCCCCTACGGCTTCCACCCGGCCGGCACCGCGCTGGCCGACCAGCTGCTCGACGAGCACGACGCGTGGCAGAAGCCGCAGCCGCTCGTCTTCCTGCTCGACGGCACCACCCTCGCCGACCCGGGCGACGCCGAGATCATGGACGGCGTCGGCGAAAGCCCCGACCAGCTGGCCTGCGACGTCGCGGTGGTCGGCGGCGGCCCGGCCGGCCTCACCGCCGCCGTCTACGCGGGCTCGGAGGGACTCGGCACGCTGGTGATCGAGCGCCACGTGATCGGCGGCCAGGCCGGCGCCAGCTCGCTGATCCGCAACTACCTCGGCTTCCCGCGCGGCATCAGCGGCGCGGCGCTGACCCAGCGCGCCTACCAGCAGGCCTGGCTGTTCGGCGCCAAGTTCGTGTTCTCGCGCGAGGTGGCCGGCCTGCGCCTCGACGGCGACGAGAAATTCCTCGCCCTGTCGGACGGCCGCGAGATCGGCGCACGCGCGGTGGTCGTCGCCACCGGCGCCGAATACCGGCGGCTCGAGGTGCCGGAACTCGAGCGCTTCGTCGGCAGCAGCATCTTCTACACCACCTTCGGCGAGACGCGCCTGGTGCGCGGCCTCGACGTCGCGGTCGTCGGCGGCGGCAATTCGGCCGCGCAGGCCGTCGTCCACCTCGCCCGCTTCGCCCGCAACGTCACCCTGATCGTGCGCGGCGACTCGCTCGCGCGCACGATGTCCGACTACCTGGTGCAGCAGATCCGCAGCACGCCCAACATCCAGCTGAGATTCGGCGCCGAGGTGGCCGGTGGTGAAGGCGGCGAGCGGCTCGACGCGCTGCACGTGCGCGACCGGACGAGCGGCGCGCTGGAGACGATCCCGGCGCGCTTCCTGTTCGTGCTGATCGGCGCGCTGCCCCATACCGACTGGCTGCAGGGCGTCGTGCAGCGTGACGCCAAGGGCTTCATCCCCACCGGCGCGCGGGTCGACCCCGCGCTATGGCCGCTCGAGCGCGTGCCCTTCACCTACGAGACCAGCGTGCCCGGCGTCTTCGCCGTCGGCGACGTCCGCCTCGACTCGATGAAGCGCGTGGCCTCGGCGGTCGGCGAAGGCGCCGGCGCGATCCAGAACGTCCACCAGTACCTCGAGCAGGTCCGGGAACGGCGCGACGCGCAGGCGGTGGCGGCGACGGGCTGAGCCCCGGCACGGCCCATCGCCCTCAGCGGCCGGCGCCGCATCCGGTTCGGCGGGATGCGGCGCCGGCCGCGGCCATGTTCTAATTGGCCTTTGCCGAAATCCATCGCCCCCAGCATGAGCCATCCACAACGCGTCGCCGTCCTCGGCGCGAGCCACAAACCCGAACGCTACGCCAACCAGGCGATCCGCCTGCTGCTCGAGCACGGCCACGACGTCGTCCCGGTCCATCCGAAGCTCGACACGGCGGAAGGCCTGCCGGTCGTCCACAGCCTCGGCGAGATCGCCGGCGCCGTCGACACCCTCACCCTCTACATCGGCCCGGAGCGCTCGGCGCTCGTCGCCGACGACATCGTCGGCCTGCACCCCGGGCGCGTCATCTTCAACCCCGGCACCGAGAACGCCGAACTCGCGGCGCGCCTCGACGCGGCCGGCATCCCGCACGAGGCGGCCTGCACGCTGGTGCTGCTGCGCACCGGGCAGTTCTAGCCTCGCTCCGCAACCATCGGCCGGAGCGTCCGCCAGGGATGCCCGGCGCCCCGACGCCTTCAGATCCACGACCGACGACATGATCGACAAGCAAGCCATCCTCGACGCCTTCCACTTCCGCCACGCCTGCAAGACCTTCGACCCCGCGCGCAAGATTCCCGACGAGGACTTCCGCATGATCCTCGAATGCGGGCGGCTGTCGCCCAGCTCGTTCGGCTTCGAGCCCTGGCGCTTCGTCGTCGCGCAGGAAATGGCGCTACGCGAGAAGCTGCGTGCGGTCAGCTGGGGCGCGCAGGGCCAGTTCCCGACCGCGAGCCACGTGATCGCGATCCTCGCGCGCAAGGACGACATGCTGCCCGGCTCCGACTACACCGAGCACTTCATGCGCGACGTGCAGAAGATGAGCGAAGAAGGGATCGCGCGCCGCCACAAGTTCTATCCGCAGTTCCACCAGACCGACTTCCGCCTCGACACCCCGCGCGCGCGGTTCGACTGGAGCTGCCACCAGGCCTACATCGCGCTCGCCAACATGATGACCGGCGCCGCGCTGATCGGCGTCGACTCCTGCCCGATCGAGGGCTTCAACCGGGAGGATGCGGAGAAGGTGCTCGACGACGCGGGCCTGCTCGAGCATGGCCGCTTCGGCCTCGCGGTGATGGTCGCCTTCGGCTACCGCGTCAACCCGCAGCCTGTGAAGACGCGGCAGGCGCTCGACGAGGTCGTCCGCTGGGCCTGAGCAGCGCCCGCCCCCCCATGAACCCACCCGCACGCACCCGCTGGATGCCGCTCGCGCTGGCCGCCCTGCTGCTCGGCCCCGCCGCCGGGAGCCAGGCGCAGGAAAGCCCGCCGCGGCCCCCCGCCGTCTTCACCGTCGACGGCAGGGTCGCGCTCGCCTCGCTGATGGCGCTCGCAGACGGGCATCTGGCGAAGCTCGCCGACTCGATGCGCGTGCTGGCGGCCACCCCCGCGGCGCAGTCGGCCGACTGGCGGCAGATCCGCGCCCCCCTCGCGCAGGTCGCCGAACTCAACGTCGCCGCGCTCAACTGGTTCGCGCTGCCCGACGGATCGTACTGGAGCGTGCAGGAGGGCAAGGCCGCCGGCAACCTCGCGCGGCGTGCGTATTTCCCCCGCGTGCTGGCCGGCGAGACGGTGATCGGCGACCTGGTCGCGAGCACCGCCACCGGCAGGAGCGTCGCCATCGTCGCGGTGCCGGTGGTGCGCCCGGACCAGAACGTCGCCGGCGTGCTCGGCGCCTCGGTCTACCTCGACCGGCTGAGCGCGCGACTCGAGCGCGAGATGGACCTCGACGACACCATGATCTTCTTTTCCTTCGACGCCCAGCCGCTGGTGGGCCTCGACTGGGATCCCGGCCTGATCTTCATCGATCCGACCCGGCTCGGCCAGGAGGACCTCAGCCGCGCGTTCCGCGACATGCTGGCGCAGACCGAAGGCGTCTCGAGCTACCTGTTCCGCGGCAAGCGCCGCACCGTGCTGTTCCGGCAGTCGCCCGTGACCGGCTGGCGCTACGCGTTCGGCCTGGTCCCCGAGGGGCGCGACGCGAAGCCGCCCGCGAGCCCCTAGCGCAGCCGGGCGCAAGCCCCTGATTTGGCAGGGAACGTATCTTCCATTCCCGATCCGCGGCCCGGCTTGGCATAATCCCGACCCCGTGTATTGCTTGCGTCGGCCGCACCCTGCGGCCGGCCTCTCCTGATCGAACCATGCTCCCGTCCATCGAACGCCGGCTCGCCGCCGAGATCGCCGCCGCCCCCGCACAAATCGCCGCCGCCATCGCGCTGCTCGACGAGGGGGCGACGGTGCCCTTCATCGCCCGCTACCGCAAGGAGGCGACGGGCGGGCTCGACGACGTGCAATTGCGCCTGCTGGAAGAGCGGCTGCGCTACCTGCGCGAGCTCGAGGACCGCCGTGCGGTGATCGTCGCGTCGATCACCGAGCAGGGCAAGATGAGCCCCGAGCTGCTGCAGGCGATCTCGCTCGCCGAGGACAAGACGCACCTCGAGGACCTCTACCTGCCCTACAAGCCGAAGCGCCGCACCAAGGTGCAGATCGCGCAGGAGGCGGGGCTCGAGCCGCTCGCCGACGCGCTGCTGGCGGACCCGACGCTGAATCCGGAGGACGAGGCCGCGAAGTACCTGCGCGCGCCCTTCACCACCGACGCGGGCGACAACCCCGGCGTTCCCGACGCCAAGGCCGCGCTCGACGGCGCGCGGCAGATCCTGATGGAGCGCTTCGCCGAGGACGCGACGCTCTTGCAGGCGCTGCGCGAATACGTGCAGGAACACGGCGTCGTCGAATCGAAGGTGCGCGAGGGCAAGGAAGCCGCGGCGGAGAAATACGCCGACTACTTCGACTATTCGGAAGCGCTCGGCACCCTGCCGTCGCACCGCGCGCTGGCGCTGTTCCGCGGCCGCCGCGAGGAGATGCTCGACGTGCGGCTGCGGCTCGACAGCGAGGAGGAGAAACCGGCCTGGAGCGCGCCGCACAACCCCTGCGAGGCGAGGATCGCCGCCCGCTTCGGCCTCGAGGACCTGAACCGCCCGGCCGACCGCTGGCTGATGGACACGGTGCGCTTCGCCTGGCGCGTGAAGGTCTTCATGCACCTCGAGCTCGAGCTGATGGGCGCGCTCAGGGACCGCGCCGAGACCGAGGCGATCAAGGTGTTCGCGCGCAACCTCAAGGACCTGCTGCTCGCCGCGCCGGCCGGGCCGCGCGTCACCATGGGGCTCGACCCCGGCGTGCGCACCGGCGTCAAGGTCGCGGTGGTCGACGCGACCGGCAAGGTGCTCGACACCGCAACCGTCTATCCGCACCAGCCGCGCAACGACTGGGACGGCTCGCTCCACGCCCTGGCGAAGCTTGCCGAGAAGCATCGCGTCACGCTGATCGCGATCGGCAACGGCACCGCCTCGCGGGAAACCGACAAGCTCGCGCGCGACCTCATCAAGGCGCGCCCCGAGCTCGGGCTCACCAGCATCGTCGTCTCCGAGGCGGGCGCGTCGGTGTATTCGGCGTCGGAATTCGCCTCGCGCGAGCTGCCCGAGCTCGACGTCTCGCTGCGCGGCGCGGTGTCGATCGCGCGCCGGCTGCAGGACCCGCTCGCCGAACTGGTGAAGATCGATCCGAAGTCGATCGGCGTCGGCCAGTACCAGCACGACGTCAGCCAGATGGAGCTCGCCCGCTCGCTCGACGCGGTGGTCGAGGACTGCGTGAACGCCGTCGGCGTCGACGTCAACACCGCGTCGGTCCCGCTGCTCGCGCGCGTCTCCGGCCTCGGCAACAGCGTCGCCCACGCGATCGTCGCCCACCGCGACGCCAAGGGGCGGTTCGCCAGCCGCGCGCAACTGCGCGAGGTGCCGCGCCTCGGCGAGAAGACCTTCGAGCAGGCGGCGGGCTTCCTGCGCATCATGGACGGCGACGATCCGCTCGACGCTTCCGCGGTCCACCCCGAGTCGTATCCGCTGGTGCAGCGCATCCTCGCCGACATCAAGCAGGACCTGAAGGCCGTGATCGGCAACGGCAAGCTGCTGAAGGCGCTGAGCCCGGCGAAATACCAGGACGCACGCTTCGGCATCCCCACCATCACCGACATCCTCAAGGAGCTCGAAAAGCCCGGCCGCGACCCGCGCCCCGAGTTCACCACCGCGAGCTTCAGGGAAGGCGTCGAGACGCTCGCCGACCTCAAGCCCGGCATGCTGCTCGAGGGCGTCGTCACCAACGTCGCGGCGTTCGGCGCCTTCGTCGACATCGGCGTGCACCAGGACGGGCTGGTGCACATCTCCGCGCTGTCGAACACCTTCGTCAAGGACCCGCACAGCGTCGTCAAGGCCGGCCAGGTCGTGAAGGTGAAGGTGCTCGAGGTCGACGCGAAGCGCCGCCGCATCGCGCTGACGATGCGGCTGACCGACGCCGCGGCGCAGCCGGGCGCGACGCCCGACGCTCAGCCCAGGCCGCGCGGGCAGGCCAGGAGTCAGGGCAAGCCGAATCGCGCGCCGGCGCCGGCGATGGGCGGCGCGATGGCGGAGGCGTTCTCGAAGCTGAAGCGCTGAAGCGCCGGGGCGGCGCTCACTGCCCGCGCAGGGCGGCTTCGATCCGCAGCATGTCGGATTCGGCGATCGCCTCGATGTCGAGCGTGATCGCGACCGCGTCGCCGACGACCCTGCCGCCCCGGTCCATGGGCGCGTTCCAGCTCACGCCAAAGTCATGGCGGTCGATCGACGCGGTGGCGACGAAACCGATGCGGGTCACCGGCCCGAGATCGCGGTCGCCCTCCCAGTAGGGGCACCGCCAGCGGCCGAGATAATGCGCCGCCAGCACGACCGGGCGCGTCGTGCCGCGCAGCGTGAGGTCGCCGGCGACCTCGAAGTCGGCTTCACCGATGCAGCGCACCCCGGTGCTGCGGAAGCTGATGACAGGGTAGGTCTCCACGTCGAGGAAGTCGCGGCCGCGCAGGTGCGCGTCGCGTTCGTCGTCGCCGCTCCAGATCCCCGCCGCATCGATCGTCGCCTCGGCCGCGGCGCCCTCGGCCGGATCGTCCGGGTCGAAGTCGACGCTGCCGTGCACGTTCTTGAACAGCCCGCGCATCTGCGAAACCATCATGTGCCGCACCGCGAATTCCGCGGCGCTGTGTCCGGGTTCGAATATCCACCTGGCCATGTCCAGTCCCTCCGTCCCTCCGTGCTCCCTGGCCAGACCGAAGTATAGGAAGCGCTGACAGCCGTGCACCGGCGAAACCGTCTCGTGCGTGGCCCGCCCTACCCCGGCTGCGCGTCGAAGCCGCACGCCCTGCAGTAGCGCCCGTGCACGTGGGTGAGCGCATTGCAGCGGCTGCAGGTGCGGAACTGTGCGGTGCCGCAGGCCGGGCAGTACGCGCTGTCGGGCGGCAGCTGCTGGCCGCAGCCCTGGCAGAGCCCCCTCGCGATGCGCCGCTGCAGCAGTTTCTCGCGCGAGAACAGCTTTTTCTGGAACAGGTAGACCAGCGCGAGCGCGGCGGCGATCGCCAGCGCGATCAGCAGGTAGTGCCAGAGCGCGACGAGCCGGAGCGACTCCAGCAGCTCGATCAGCTGCCGCAGCAGCCTGCGCGGAATGATGTCGTAGGCCAGTTCGGCGAGCTTGAAGAACACCGGGATCAGCACGACGACCAAGAGGTGCGAGGACACCAGCGTCTGGAACGGGCGCCTGCCAGCGATGCTCTTCGCGTTCCAGAAAGTGAACGCCGCGAGCAGCGGCAGCAGGAACAGCATCTCCATCCCCAGCCGCTTCGCCGGGTACCAGAAATCGAGCCGGCGCAGTTCGTCGCGCAGGGCCGTGCGCTCGGCGTCGGAGACGTTCGCGACACGGGCGAACAGCGCGCGCACGCGCGGATCCTGCTCGATCGACGCGTCGAGCAGCGCCAGCGCGCCGACCCGCTCGTCGAGGACGGCGGTCTTTTCGCGCATGGTCTGGCGGATCGCGGCCGTGTCCTTCTGCTCGCCGTCCTTGCCGGCGATGGTTTCGAGCAGGCGCGTGTCGTAGGCGCCCTTGATGCGCGCCAGTTCCGCGCGCAGGTCCTGCGTCTCGCGCCTGAGCCGCTGCGACTGCTGGAGATTGTGCGCGAGACCCGCGTCGTCGCGGACCGCCTCGTAGGCGGCGACGATCGGCGCGCACAGCGGATGCTGCTTGCTGCGGTCGTCCCGCGCCTCGCGGTAGGGATCGGCCTGCCAGGCCGAGACGCTGCCCGCCAGGCGGTCGAGGCGATTGGTCGCGTTCCATTCGGCGTCGATCACCAGGCTGCGGCACAGCGGCGGCACCCGCACGTCGGGCCCTGCCAGTTGCGCGGTATGGTCGGCGAGGCCGTCGAAGATCGCGCCGAGGACGAACAGGTCGAGGAAGACGATGACCACCAGCGCCGCCCGGCTCAGCGGCTGCTGGTCCAGGCTGGTGAGGCGCTGACGGAAGCGGCGGAGGCTTTCGGGAATCAGACGCAGCATGCGGGGTTTCCTCTCATTGTTCGTCGGGTTCGGCCGAGGCTCGGGCGGCGCATGACCTGCCGGCCCGGTAGGCGGCCAGCAGGGCCGCCTTGAGCGCGGCGTCGGTCCAGTCGCGCGCCCCGAGGATCGGCTCGGCGATCGCCCTCACCGTCTGCCAGTCGCGTTCGTCGGCGACGTCCTGCTCGAACCGGCGCCAGTCGAACTGTCCGTCACGGCAACTGCGCGCCGCCACGCCGGTCGCTTCGACAAATTCGATCGCGTGCGACTCGAGCACCTCGTAGAGATACGAGTAGGGATCGATCCCCGCCGCCTGCGCCAGCAGCCGGTGGAAATCCGGCGCCTCGCCCGGCTCGCCGAGGCAGCGGTCGAGGTCGATGACGGAATCGAGTTCGTGGGTCTCGCCCTTGAACGAGAACACGACGCGGGCACGCAGGGTGTTGTGGCTCATATCGACCGATCGGAAAAAAGAAATGTGCGATGTCGAGCTTTCAGGGCAGCGCGAGCCATCTCAATTCTCGCCGCGCATCGTCTGCAGTTCCGCGCGCAGCCACTCGCCGCTCGGCACCGGCGCCTGACCGGCGCACCTCACCTGGTAGTCCCGGCCGCTGATGCTGCTGCGGCTGGCCGCACGTTCGATGAACTGCTCGGTGCTGGCGACCGCGCCCTTGTCGACCAGGTAATCCAGTTTGCGGCGCAGATGCGCCTGCGCCTCCTCCGCCTTATGCCAGCTGCCGTTGCGCCTGAACTGGCACCCCGACGCCGCCAGCCGCGACAGCAGTGCTTCGATCTCGCCGCGCGCGGCAGGGGGCAGCGACGCGGCGTATGGCTGCGGCACCGCCAGCAGCAGCGCG
>DHHQ01000009.1 GCA_002403375.1 Thiobacillus denitrificans
GCCAGGCGCGCCGAGTCCGTCCGGGTGCCCGCGGCCGCCGTGGCCCGGAAGGTGCAAACCGAGACGGGACAAGGCTCCCTGCCGTTCCCTCTGCGCGAGCCCTGGCGATTTCCCGGGCGAATACCGGTGGCCCGGCTACAGGATATCGGGCCCGCCAAATACAGCATATGCCTGACGCGGCCCCCGGCGCTCCCGCCCGAAAAAGCCGCCTGGCGGCAGGGCGGAACCGGCCCGCCCTACAGTAAAGACCCCTGATGCAAATACAGGATTTTCGGGAGCGCGATGACGATTACCCCCCCCTAGACTCAGGCCTAACCATCCCCCGACGCCCGGCTCGCCAAGGCCCTGATCGCCGTAGCGACCACCGGGAAAAAAGGGGACCAGGAGGGACATCATGAGCGCGCAAGAAACCGAACATGCTTCCGGCCAGGCCCCGGCCAGCACCGGCAGGCGTACCTTCCTCAAGGGCTCGGCCGCGATCGCAGCCGCCCCCGCCGTCCTGACATCGCGCAAGAGCGGCGCACAAACCGCAGGGTTTCCGGCGAGCCCGCCGGTGCAGCCTTGGGCCGAGGAACTGCCGGCCCAGATCACGCCCATCCAGCCGGTCGCCTCGCTCGACCCGGCGCCCACGGTGTCGGCGAACCTTGCGGCGGGTGAATGCGGGCGGGGCGATCACCAGCGGTTTGCCGAGTTGGCCAGCAACCCGGTCCACTACGTGCTGAGGGCACGCGAGAATCCCGCCTGGGTGTTCAATCCGGCCTATCCGCCGCAGCCTGTCTGGGGCTGGTCGGGGACGCCGGCGACGTCCACCGACAGCGGCCCGACCAAAGGCAAGGGCGGCGGCGGCAAGGGCGGGCCCAAGAAGAATCCTCCGCCGGTCGCGTCGGACGTGACCGCACCGGGGCCGACCTTCTTCGCGCGCTACGGCCAGCCGGTCGTCGTGCGCATCATCAACGAACTGCCGCAGAACCACGTCGGCTTCGGCTCGCCCGAGATCAGCACCCACCTGCACAACGCCCACACCCCGTCCGAGAGCGACGGTTTCCCCGGCGACTACTTCAGCGCATCGAAGGCGGGGCCGACCCTCACCATGCCGGGCGCGTGGCGCGACCACTTCTGGCCCAACGTCTACGCCGGCTTGGACGAGTTCGGCGGCATCGGCGATCCGCGCGAGGCCCTGGGCACCTGCTGGTACCACGACCACACCATGGACTTCACGGCGCCCAACGTGCTGAAGGGCCTGGTCGGCTTCTACCTGCTGTTCGACGACCTCGATTCGGGCGACGAGCGCGACCCCAACCCGGCCGCGCTGCGGTTGCCGAGCCATCCCTACGACTATCCGCTGGTGTTCGGCGACAAGCGCTTCGACGCCGACGGCATGCTGTTCTACGACCAGTTCGACCCCGACGGCGTCCTCGGCGACCAGGTCTGCGTGAACGGCAAGATCCAGCCGGTGCTGCGGGTCGCACGCCGCAAGTACCGCCTGCGCCTGCTCAACGGCGGGCCGTCGCGCTTCTACGCGCTGTCGCTGGTCGACCCGAACTTCGTCCTGCGCCCGTTCACCTACATCGCCAACGACGGCAACCTGCTGCCGGCGCCGGTCGCGAACATGACGACGATCGACTTCGGGCCGGCCGAGCGCGCCGACATCGTGGTCGATTTCTCCGCCTATCCGATCGGCACCGAGCTCTACTTCGTCAACCGGCGGATCCAGACCGAAACGCGCCGCTACGACGGGCTGACCGGCACCGGCACGCGGGTGCTGAAGATCGTCGTCGACCGCAATCCGCCCGAGGCGGACCTCAGCCGGGTGCCCGCGACGCTGCGCGCGATGCGTCCCGTCAGCGCCGAGGAGATCGCGGCGGCACCGGTCCGCCGCTGGGACTTCGACCGCAGCAACGGCCAATGGACGGTCAACGGCAAGCTGTTCGACCTGTTCAGGGCGAGCGCATCGGTCAGGCGCGGCAGCGCCGAGGTCTGGGAGTTCGTGAACAACGACGACGGCTGGGTCCATCCCGTCCACATGCATTTCGAGGAAAGCCGCCTGCTGAGCAAGCGGGTGCAGGGCGTCGACCTGCCGGTGCCGCTCCACGAGCGCGGGCGCAAGGACGTCTATCACCTGCCGCGCGGCCCCAACACCGTGCTGCGCGTGTTCGTGCGCTTCCGCGACTTCACCGGCAAGTACGTCATGCACTGCCACAACCTGATCCACGAAGACCACGCAATGATGGTGCGCTTCGACATCACGTCCTGAGCCGCGCGTCATCCGGACCGACCTGCAGGAGACGAGAACATGAAAACACACGACATGGACGCCACACGGCAGGACCGCAGGGCCGTGCTGGCCGGTTTCGGCGCCGCGGCGCTCGGCCTGCTGGCCTGGCAGGGCGCAATACTGAAGCCCGGACCCGCGCAGGCGAAGGCGCCCGGGCGTGTTCCCGGCCGCATTCCCAACCCCACCGTGATCACCCACGAGGGCAAGGCGCTCAGGTTCCACGACGACCTGGTGCGCGACAAGGTCGTCGCGATCAGCATGACCTACGCCCAGTGCACGGCGAGCTGTCCGGCGACGATGGGCAATCTGCTGCGGGTGCAGAAGCTCCTCGGCGAACGCATGGGCCGCGACGTCTTCATCTACTCGATCACGCTGTTTCCCGAGGTCGACAGTCCGCAGGTGCTGAAGGCCTACGCGGAGAAATTCGACGTCGGGCCGGGCTGGCTGTTCCTCACCGGCGCCCCCGACGACATCGAGTCGCTGCGGCGCGGGCTCGGCTTCCGGGATCCGGATCCCGTGGTCGATGCCAACCGCACCCAGCACGCCAACATGATCCGCATCGGCAACGGCGCGCGCGACCGCTGGACCATGGCCCCCGGCCTGGTGCGCCCGGAGCAGATCCTCTCGACGATCAACCACATCGACCACTCGGTCGTGCATACCGCGTACGCCCCGTCCGCTCCGGAAACGCCGAGGCAGGGCAGGGGAGGCATTCCGACCTAGCGATTCCGGCTCGCCAGCCAGGCGCCACCACGATGCCGCCGCAGGATGAACTCACGACCTGCCACGGACTTGGACCCCATCTTTCAGGAGAAGCATCATGGCTTTCTACGACTTCAACGTGAATCTGAACGATCTCAAGAAGATCCTCGAGCAGATCCGCATCGCCGAGGCCCACGCGGCCTTCGCCCACGGCACAGGCCCTGAGGTCGCGCTCGCTGACCTGGTGACCCATCCCCTGGCGCCCGACGGGCTGCGCACGGTCAGCGGCATCTACAACAACCTGCTGCCCGGCCAGGAGCTCACCGGCGCCGCCGACAACACGATGCCGCGCCTGCTGCAGCCGATCTACAACCCGGCCGAGTACCAGCCCGAAGGCTTCTTCGGCCCGGGCTCCCCGGCCGGCACGACGCAGACGTCGTACGCGCAGTACGACGGCAACGTCTTCGATTCGCAGCCGCGCATCATCAGCAACCTGATCGTCGACCAGACCGCGAACAACCCCGCCGCGCTCGTCACGGCGCTGATCCTCGCCGGATCGGCCGACCCCTACGGCGATGCCGCGCGCATCGCCGAGATGCGGGCAGCGCTCGACAACGCGCCGGCGCTGGCAGCCGAGGCGCAGGCCGCGGAAGATGCGGCGCTCGCCGCCGCAGTGGCGTCCGCCGAGGCGGCCGCTGCTGCAGCGGCCACGGCGGCTGCGCTGCAGGCCACCGCCGACGCCGACGCGCTGGCCGCAGCCGACGCCCAGGCCGCCGCCGACGCGGCGAACCAGGCCGTGGCCGACGCGCTCGCCGCGCTCACCGCGCTGCAGGGGCAGGGCGACCCGGACGCGCTGGCCGCGGCGCAGCTCGCCTACGACGAGGCGGTCGCGGCGTCGGACGCGGCCGACGCGCTGGCGGCTTCGACGGCTGCGACCGCGTCGGCATCCGCCGCCGCCGCCGTGGCCGCACAGGCCGCCGCCGACGCGGCTGCGGCGCAGGCTGCTGCCGACCTCGCGGCGCTGTACGCGGCGATGACGCCGCTGACCGCCGCGCAACTCGCGCAGATCGGCGCCAGTACCGCAGCGGCCGACGCCGCAGCGGCCGAAAGCGCGGCGCTGGCCGAGCGCGACGCGATCGACCCCGTGCTCGACCCGGATGGCTATGCGGCGGCCGACGCCGTCTACCAGCAGGCGGTCCTCGACAGCGACGCCGCGGACGCTGCGCTGGCCGACGCCGACGCCGCGCTGGCGGCTGCGAATGCGGCGTTCACCACGGCCGTGATGGCCTACGCCGCCTCGCTCGCCGCGGTATCGCTGACGTCGACTGCCGCCACGGCGGCCCAGACCACGGCCGAGACCGACGCCCAGGCGGCAGCCGATGCAGCCGCCGCCGCCGTGCTGGCGCAGCAGGCCGAAGACGACGCCTTCGCCGCGCTCAGCGCGCTCCTCGCCGAGTCCGCCGACCCCGTGCTGCTCGCCGAGGCGCAGGCAGCCTACGACCAGGCCGTCACCGACGCCGAGGCGGCGAACCAGGCCGCGGCCGATGCCGCGGCAACGGCGCAGGCCTCGGCCGACGCCGCGGCCGCCGCCCAGATCGAGGCCGACGCGGCTGCCGCCCAGGCCTCGGCCGACGCCGACGCACTGGCCGCGGCGAGCGCCGCCAGCGACGCCGCCGACGCTGCGCTGCTCGACGGCGGCCAGGCCGCGCTCGTCGCCTACATGACCGAGCTCGGGCTGACGGTCGATGCCGCCGGCTCGGTGCAGATCGACAACCTGTCGCCCGACATCGGCCTGTCGCCCTCGTTCAACGGCTGGATGACGCTGTTCGGCCAGTTCTTCGACCACGGCCTCGACCTCATCGGCAAGGGCGGCAGCGGCACCGTGTACGTCCCGCTGCAGCCGGACGACCCGCTCTACGTCGAGGGCGGCTTCACCAACTTCATGGTGCTGACGCGCGCCACCAACCAGCCCGGGCCGGATGGCATCCTCGGCACCGACGACGACATCCACGAGCACACCAACTCGACGACGCCCTTCGTCGACCAGAACCAGACCTACACCTCGCACGCCTCGCACCAGGTGTTCCTCCGCGAATACCACATGGTCGACGGCAAGCCGCTCGCCACCGGCCATCTGCTCGACGGCGCCAACGGCGGCATCGCCAACTGGGCCGAGGTCAAGGCGCAGGCCGCCGAGATGCTCGGCGTCCGGCTGACCGACGCCGACATCTTCAACGTGCCGCTGCTCGCCACCGACGAATACGGCGAGTTCGTGCGCGGTCCGAACGGCTTCGTCCAGGTGGTGATGCGCACGGCCGGCGGCGACGGCATCATGGGCAACGACGACGACGGCATGGCGCTGGTCGAAGGCGACCCCGCGAACCCGCTCGACCTCACGTTCGCGCTGCGCACCGGGCACGCCTTCCTCGACGACATCGCGCACAATGCCGTGCCCATCTTCAATGCCGATGGCTCGCTGGCGCAGGATGCCGACAGCGATACCGGCAACGCGGTCGCGCACGACCCCTTCACGGGCCGCAAGCTCGAATACGACAACGAGCTGCTCGACCGCCACTTCATCACCGGCGACGGCCGCGGCAACGAGAACATCGGCCTGACCGCGGTGCACCATGTCTTCCACAGCGAGCACAACCGCCTGGTCGAGCAGAACAAGCAGACCATCCTCGCGTCGGGCGACCTCGCCTTCATCAACGAGTGGCTGCTGGTCGACGTCACCGAGGTGCCGACCGATGCGGCCTCGCTGCTGTGGGACGGCGAGCGCCTGTTCCAGGCCGCCCGCTTCGCGACCGAGATGCAGTACCAGCACCTGGTGTTCGAGGAGTTCGGCCGCAAGATCCAGCCGGCGATCGACCCCTTCATCTTCTCGCACAGCGCCGACCTCGACCCGTCGATCTTCGCCGAGTTCGCCAACGTCGTGTACCGCTTCGGCCACTCGATGCTGACCGACACGATGTCGCGCATGAATCCCGACGGCACGCTCAACGACCTCGGCCTGATCGAGGCCTTCCTCAACCCGGTCGAGTTCGACGCCAGCGGGATCGACGCCGACGCTGCGGCGGGCGCGATCGTTCGCGGCATGACGCGGCAGACCGGCAACGAGATCGACGAGTTCGTCGTCGAGGCGCTGCGCAACAACCTGCTCGGCCTGCCGCTCGACCTCGCCACGATCAACATCGTGCGCGGCCGCGACACCGGCATGCCGTCGCTCAACGAGGCGCGCGCACAGTTCTTCGAGATGACCGGTGATTCACGGCTGGCGCCGTACACCAGCTGGGTCGATTTCGGCACCCACATCAACAACCCGCTGTCGATCGTCAATTTCATCGCCGCCTACGGCCTGCACGAGAGCATTACCTCGGCTACGACGGTCGAAGAAAAGCGCGCGGCGGCGACGCTGCTGGTGTTCGGCGGGGAGGGCGCGCCGGCCGACCGGCTCGACTTCCTCAACAGCACCGGGGCGTGGAGCGCGGCCAATTCCGGCCTCAACAACATCGACCTGTGGATCGGCGGGCTGGCCGAGGAGAAGCAGGAATTCGGCGGCATGCTGGGTTCGACCTTCAACTTCGTGTTCGAGACGCAGATGGAGCTGCTGCAGGACGGCGACCGCTTCTACTACCTCAGCCGCACCCAGGGCATGAACATGCTGACCGAGCTGGAGAACAACACCTTCACCAAGCTCGTGATGCGCAACACCGATCTCGGCGACATCGGCATGCCGCACCTGCCGGGCATCCTGTTCGACACCCCGAACCACATCCTGGAAATGGACGAGAGCCTGCAGTTCACGCCCGATCCGGAATGGGACGACCCCGTCCTCAACTCGCTCAGCCCTCTGGTCGTGCGGCGTGACCTCGACGGCGACGGCGACTGGGACTTCCTCGAGTACAAGGGCCCCGACCACGTCGTGCTGGGCGGCACCGAGGAGGATGACGTCATCATCGGCGGCATCGGCATCGACACCATCTGGGGCGACGGCGGCAACGACCGCCTCGACGGCGGCTACGAGGCCGACAAGGTGTTCGGCGGCGACGGCGACGACATCATCACCAACCTCGGTGGCGACGACTTCCTGCACGGCGACGACGGCAACGACGTCATCCACATGGGCTCCGGCCTGGTGCTCGCCTTCGGCGGCCGCGGGCAGGACTTCATCATGACCGGCCCGGACGCGCAGGAGGTGTTCGGCGGCGAGGGCAACGACTTCATCATCGGCGACCAGGGCAGCGACCTGCTGATGGGCAACGAGGGCGACGACTGGATCGAGGGCGGCGGGGGCTTCGACGTCATCGCCGGCGACAACTCCGAGCTCTTCTTCAACAGTCCGATCATCGGCCACGACGTGCTGAACGGCCAGGGCAACGACACCGACTACGACGGCGAGTCCGGCGACGACATCATGTTCCAGGGCGCCGGCGTGCAGCGCAGCAACGGCATGGCCGGCTTCGACTGGGCGATCCACAAGGGCGACCCGGTGGCGGCCGATTCCGATCTCGGCATCCCGCTCTTCGTCAATCAGCAGGATCTGATCCTGCGCGACCGCTTCGACCTGGTCGAAGGGCTGTCGGGGTGGATCCACGACGACATTCTGACGGGCCGCGACGACCTGGGCGGGATGGCGGCCCCCGGCGGGAACGCGGCGCTGTTCGACGAGAACGACACCATCCAGTCGTTCTCCAACGTGCTGCTGCAGTCGGGCGTCGACCGCATCCAGGGCTTCGACCAGCTGGTGGCCCACCTCGGCCGCGTCGACTGGACCTGGGCGGGCGAGACCCACACCGTCGTCGTGACCGACGAGGCGGCCGTGCAGCGTGACGCGGCCGGCAACGTGACCTTTGTCGAGGACCTGGTCAATGCGCCGGCCGACATCCTGCTCGGCGGCGGCGGCAGCGACCGCCTCATGGGCAAGGCCGGCAACGACATCCTCGACGGCGACGCCTGGCTGAACGTGGTGGTCCGCGTCAACATGCCGGACGGCACGAGCTTCGAGATCGACAGCCTCAACGAGATCCGGCACCGCATGCTGAGCGGCGAGATCAACCCCGGCTGGCTCGAGATCGTTCGCCGCATCGAATGGGCCGATCCGGCCGACGGCGTCGACACCGCGGTGTATCGCGACGTGCGGGCCAACTACGAGATCGTCCAGAACGACGACGGGTCGGTCACCGTGACCCACCTTGCGGATCTGGTGCTGGGGCCCGAGGTGGGAGGCGGGACCGTCAACGAGGGGACCGACCGGCTGTTCAATATCGAGCTCATCGAGTTCTCCGATCAGACGGTCGATCTGGCCACGCTGTTCACGCAGCCCGAGACGCCCGACCCCGATCTTGTCGTCACCGGCACGGCCGCCAACGACCTTCTCAACGGCGGCACCGGCAACGACACGATCAACGGCCTGGCCGGCAACGACCTCATCAACGGCTTTGCCGGCAACGACACCATCGATGGCGGCGCCGGCAACGACACGATCAACGGGGGCGACGGCGACGACGTGCTGATCGGCGGTGCCGGCAACGACACCCTCGACGGCGGAAACGGCAACGACACCCTCGACGGCGGGAACGGCAACGACACCCTCGACGGCGGCGCCGGCAACGACACGCTGCTCGGCGGGGGCGGAGGCGATACCCTGATCGGCGGCGCCGGCAACGACGTGATGGACGGCGGCGCGGGCCAGGACACCTTCGTGTTCGGCCCCGGCTTCGGCAACGACACCATCTTCAACTTCGACGCCGTGCCGCAGGGCGGGCAGGACGATCTGGATGTCTCGGCTTTCGGCTTCACCGCGGCGACGTTCAACGCCTCGGTGGCGATCACGGCGGTCGCCGAGGGCACGCTGGTGACCATCAACGGCGGCGGCGATGCGGGCGGGACCATCCTGCTGGTGGGCGTCGCCGCCAACACGGTGACGGTGGCCGACTTCGTGCTGTAGCGGGCGACAGCTGCCGCGTGATGCGGTGCATGGCGCAACCCATGCACCGCGGTCCGATGAGGCGAGGCAGGACATGCTGGACAGGGAGCGTTTTCGGCAGGGCGGCGTGACGCCGGGCAGGCGTCATCGGCGCGCGATCCGGCGAAACGCATCGCAAGGCTGATTTCAGGGGGCACGCGCCATGCAAGCAAGGCCTGGGTCGGGAAACATCCTCGAGGAAACCCTCGGCGCCCTCAAGCGCTTCTTCGTCGCCGCCGGCGCGTTCAGCTTCTTCATCAACGCGCTGATGCTGGTGCCCGCGATCTACATGCTGCAGGTGTACGACCGGGTGCTGGTGAGCCGCAACGAGACGACGCTCTACATGCTGACGCTGATCGTCATCGGCTTCTACGTCGTGATGGGCGGGCTGGAGTGGCTGCGCTCGCGCCTGATGGTGCAGGCAGGGCTCAGGCTCGACGCCGAGCTCAACGACAAGGTGCTGTCGTCGGCGTTCCGGCAGAACCTGCGGCAGAGCGGCGCCAGCGCCGACCAGTCGCTCGGCGACCTCGGCGTCATCCGCCAGTTCCTCACCGGCAACGGGCTGTTCGCCTTCTTCGACGCCCCGTGGGCGCCGCTCTTCATCGCCGTCATCTTCCTCATGCACCCGCTGCTCGGCGTGGTCTCGCTGATCGGCGCGCTGGTGCTGCTCGGGCTCGCGCTGCTGACCGAATACCGCACCCAGAAGCCGCTGGCGGCGGCCAACCAGGCCGGCATCGCGGCCAACCAGTTCGCCAACAACAGCTTCCGCAACGCCGAGGTGATCGAGGCGATGGGCATGTTCCCCTCGCTGCGCGCACGCTGGTACGCGCTGCACGGCCGGATGCTCGCGCTGCAGGCGGTGGCGAGCGAACGCGCCGGCAGCATTTCGGCGGTCACCCGCTTCACCCGCATTTCGCTGCAGTCGCTGATCCTCGGCTTCGGCGCGCTGCTGGTGATCGACGGGCAGATCACCCCCGGCGCGATGATCGCCGCGTCGATCCTCATGGGACGCGCGCTCGCCCCGGTCGAGCAGGCGATCGGCGCGTGGAAGCAGTTCGTCGCCGCGCGCGGCGCCCACGGCCGCCTGAAGCAGCTGCTCGGCGACTACCACCCGCGCGAACCGCGCATCAGCCTGCCGGCCCCGCGCGGCGAATACCGGATCGAGAACGTCTACGCCGCGGCGCCCGGCGGCAGCGTGCCCATCCTCAGGGGTGTGAACCTCGCCATCCCGCAGGGTACGGTGGTCGGCGTGATCGGGCCGTCGGGGTCGGGCAAGTCGACCCTGGCGCGGCTGCTGGTCGGCGTGTGGGGCGCCGGGTCGGGCAAGGTCAGGCTCGACGGCGCGGACGTCTTCGACTGGGACAAGGCCGAGCTCGGCCCCTCGATCGGCTACCTGCCGCAGGACGTCGAACTGTTCGACGGCACGGTCGCGGAGAACATCGCCCGCTTCGGCGAACTCGATTCCGAGGCGATCGTGCAGGCGGCGACGCTGGCCGGCGTGCACGACATGATCCTGCACCTGCCCGCAGGCTACGACACGCCGATCGGCAACGCCGGCTGCGCGCTGTCGGGCGGCCAGCGCCAGCGCATCGCGCTGGCCCGCGCGCTGTACGGCGATCCGTCGGTCGTCGTGCTCGACGAGCCCAATTCCAACCTCGACGACGTCGGCGAAGCGGCCCTGGTCGCCGCGCTGAAGCAGCTCAAGGAAGCCGGCAGGACCGTCGTCCTGATCACCCACCGCACCAGCGTGCTCTCGGTGATCGACCGCCTGCTGGTACTGCGCGACGGCCAGGTCCATGCCTGGGGCCCGCCCGCGGAAGTGCTGGCGGCACTCAACCAGGCGGCGCAGAAGGAGCGGTCGGCGGCGCAGGCGGCCGCTGCGGGTGCGCCGGTCAGGCTGGTCACCTAGTTCCCGGCGTCGTCCACGCAGAAGCGAAGCGGAGGTCACCATGGCAAACCCCACAAACCAGGACGAGGCACCGGCCGGCAACCGGCTCGAGCAGGCCGCGCGCGCGACCGACCTTTCCGGCAACCCGCACCGGCCGACGCGGATCGGCGTCGCCCTGCTGCTCGTCGGCCTCGGCGGCTTTCTCGCCTGGGCCGCGCTCGCGCCGCTCGACGAGGGCGTGCCGGCGCCGGGGGCGATCGTCATCGAATCGCAGCGCAAGCCGGTGCAGCACCTGAGCGGCGGCATCGTGCGCAAGGTCCACGTCACCGAGGCGCAGCAGGTCGAGGCGGGCACGGTGCTGGTCGAACTCGACGACACCCAGCTGCGCGCCGACATCGAGGCGGCCAAGGTGCGCTACTACGGCGGGCTCGCGCTCGAAGCGCGGCTGCAGGCCGAGAGCGACCGCGCGTCGCGCATCGTCTTCCCGGCCGAACTGGTCGCCGCCGCCGAGGAGGACCCGCTGGCACGGCGCAACATGGACCTCCAGCAGCAGCTCTTCTTCAGCCGGCGGGTCGCCCTGCAGGCCGAACTGCGCTCGATCGACGAGGCGATCGCCTCGCTGCGCTCGCAGCGCGTCGGCCTCCACGCGCGGCTCGACGGCCTGCGCCGCCAGCTCGCGCTGCTCGACGAGCAGCTGCGCGGCAGCCGCGACCTCGCGGCGGACGGCTACCTGCCGCGCAACCGCCTGCTCGAGGAGGAGCGCCTGAACGCCGACCTGCACGCCCAGATGCTCGACCTGGAAGCCAGCATCACCGCCCGGCAGAACGACATCTCGGAACTGACGCTGCGCCGCCAGTTCCGCATGCACGACTTCCTGCAGGGCGTCGACGCCGAGCTCGCCGCGGTCGCCCGCGAGCTGCCGGCCCACATGGAGCAGCTCGCCTCGCTGGCGACCGAGATCACGCGCACACGGCTGGTCTCGCCGGTCAAGGGCACGGTCGTCGGCCTGCAGGTGCAGTCGGTCAACGCGGTCGTCGCGCCCGGCAGCAAGATCATGGACATCGTGCCGGCGAACGAGCGGCTGATCCTCGAGGTGCGCATCGAGCCGCAGCTGATCGACCGCCTGAAGCCGGGGCTGAACGCCGACATCCGCTTCAACGCGTTCCAGGATGCGCCCGACACCATCGTCGAGGGGCGGCTGATTTCGGTGTCGGCCGACCGCTTCACCGACCCGGTGACCAACCAGCCGTATTTCCTCGGCCGCGTCGAGGTGCCGCCCGAAAGCCTCGGCCGGCTCAAGGACAAGCGGCTGGTCCCGGGCATGTCGGCCGACGCCGTCATCAAGACCGGGGAACGCAGCCTGCTCGACTACCTGGTCCGTCCGCTGATGCGCCGCGTGTCGACGTCGATGACCGAGTACTGAACGCCGGGCAGGCGCCCGGCGGCGGTCGGGTGCAGTGCCGACACGCCGGCCGCGCTCGGCAACTGCGCGCGACTCGGCTAAGGTAAGAACGTAGGTCCGAGACGCATCCCCCTGAAAGCATTGATGGAGGAGGGGGAGGGGAAAGCAGACGGCCCGAACCGGCCGGGCCCTGGCGCCGCGGACGGGGCGGAACCCGCCGACACGCGAGAGCTGAACGAATGACCAGAATGCACACGCGCCTGACCACCTTCGTGAAACCCGTTTGCTGGCTCGCGCTCGCCGCGAGCAGCCTCGCCAGCGCCGAGCCGATCGACCTGAAAGGCGCGGTGCTGCGTGCCCTGGAGACGGAAGCGGAATACCGTTCGGTGCGCGCCGAGCTCGACGCCATCCGCGAGGAGAAGGCCCGTGCGCGCGCCGGCCTGCTGCCGACGCTGTCGGCGTCCGGCACGCATACCGACAACGACGCCGAGCGCACGTTTGCCGACGGCAGTTCCGACGAGCCGAGCTATACCAGCAAGCAGTACAACCTGACCCTGAAGCAGCCGATCCTGCGCCGCGACAGCTGGGTCAAGTACCGCCAGGCCGGGACCCGCATCGCCTCCGCCGAGCAGCAGGCGGACAGCGAGCGGGTCCGGCTCGTTCTCGACGTCAGCGAGCAGTACCTCGACTGCCTCTACGCCGACGCGGTGGCGCGTTTCGCGCGTGCCGAGGTGAGCGCGCTCGAAGGGCTCGTCACGGCGGTCACCCGCGGGTTTTCGGCGGGGGCCAACACGCGCACCGACATCCTCGACGCCGAAGCGCGCCTCGACGCCGCGCGGGTCCGCCTCATCGAGGCGCAGCAGTCGATCGACTCCTCGCGCCGCGCGCTGGAGTCGTCGACCGGCCGGCCGGTGAGCGCGATCCATCCCATCGTCCAGGCGCGGCTGGCGCTGCGGGACCCGCATCTGCGGATCCGCGACTGGCGGGAAGCCGCGCTGACGGCCAATCCGGAAGTCCAGGCCGCGACGTTCAACGTCGAACTCGCGCGCCAGGAGGTCCAGCTCCAGCAGGCGGGGCATTACCCCTCGCTCGACCTCGTCGTCCAGCACCAGCATGCGGAAAGCGACTCGATCACCACGCTCGACGTCGAGACCCGGACCACGCTGTGGGGCGTGCAGTTCAACGTGCCGCTGTATTCCGGCGGCCTGGTCACCGCGTCGACCCGCCAGGCGGGCAGCCGGCTGGCGCGCGCCCAGGCGGAACTCGACGCCAAGCGCGAGGAGGTCATGCTGCGCACCGCGCGCGCGGTCGAGGCGCTGCTGGCCGGCGGCCAGCGGGTGCAGGCGCTGAGCCGCGCCGAGGCGTCGGCGACCGCCGCGCTGACCGGCACCGAGAAGGGCCTGCAGGCGGGCACGCGGAGCTTCGTCGACGTGCTGAACGCCCGCCAGCAGCTGTTCGAAGTCCAGCAGTCGAGGGCGCGCGCCGACGCCGACTTCATCCTCGCCCTGCTGCAGCTGAAGGCCGCCGCCGGCCAGGCCGACGAAGCGGCGATCGACGAGGCGAACGCCTTCCTCGCGGACAGCGCGAGCGTCGTCTTCCCGACCCTTGCGGAGTAGGGCGGAGGCCGCCCCGGCCCCGCCCGCTCCCGCGTCCCCCTGTTGCTGAAGATGCGGCGGTCCGCCGGCGTCACCGGCCGGCCGCCGCAGCGTGCCGGAAGGCGGCGCCTATACTGGATCCAGGCCAGCGGCCGGCACGCGCTCCTGGCGGCGCAGGTGCCGTGTCCGTCCGTTGCCTCCCCAAGAGGTGAGCATGCTCGACGAATACACGCACCAGCCACGCATTGCCTACTTTTCCATGGAAATCGCGCTGCGCAACGAGATCCCGACCTACTCGGGGGGCCTCGGGGTGCTGGCCGGCGACACCCTGCGCTCGGCCACCGACCTCGATCTGCCGCTGGTGGCGGTGAGCCTGGTCAGCCGCGCCGGGTATTTCCGCCAGGAGATCGATGCCCATGGCCGCCAGGTCGAGCACCCCGCCATGTGGGATCCGCGCGACTGGGCCAGGCCGCTCAACGCCAAGATCGCGGTGACGATCGAGGGCAGGGCGGTATGGATCGGCGCCTGGCTGTACGAGCACGAGAGCCATCTCGGCGGCCGCCAGCCGGTGCTGCTGCTCGACACCGACCTCGACGAGAACCTTGCCGAAGACCGCGAGATCACCCATTACCTGTACGGCGGCGACGACGTCTACCGCTTCAAGCAGGAGATCGTCCTCGGCGTCGGCGGGGCGCGCCTGCTGCGCGCGCTCGACTTCGAGATCCTGCAGTACCACATGAACGAGGGGCACTCCGCGCTGCTCGGCCTCGAACTGCTGCGGCGCCATGAATACCCCCCCGAGAACGTGCGCCCCGGCGAATCGCCGTACGACCTGCCGCGGGTGCGCGAGTTGTGCAACTTCACCACCCACACCCCGGTCGAGGCCGGCCACGACCGCTTCTCCTACGACCTGGTGCAGCGCGTGCTCAACGCCAGCATCGATCTTGCAGCGATCAAGCGCCTCGCCGGCGAGGACAAGCTCAACATGACCCGGCTCGCGCTCAACCTCAGCGAATACGTGAACGGCGTCGCCAAGCGCCACGCCGAGGTGTCGAACCGGATGTTCCCGGGCTACCGGGTGCACGCCATCACCAACGGCGTCCATCCGTTCACCTGGACCAGCGAACCGTTCCGCAAGCTCTACGACCACCATCTGCCGAGCTGGTGCCACGAACCCGAGCAGCTCGTGCGCGCCGACTGCTGCCTGTCCGAGGCGGTCATCCAGGAGGCGCATCAGCAGGCCAAGCTGGCGCTGATCGAGCGGGTGCGCGCGCGCGCCGGCGCGAGCCTCGACCCGGGCCTGCCCATCCTCGGCTTCGCCCGCCGCATGACCGCGTACAAGCGGCCCGACCTGCTGTTCACCGACCTCGAGCGGCTGCAGGCGATCGCCCGCAAGCATCCGTTCCAGATCGTGCTCGCCGGCAAGGCGCATCCGCACGACGAGGGCGGCAAGCGGCTGATCGAGCAGCTGCACGCGCTGATGCGCCAACTCGAAGGCGTCGTGCCGATCGCCTTCCTGCCCGACTACGACATGGACAACGCCCGCGCGCTGGTCGCCGGTGCCGACGTCTGGCTCAACACGCCGCTGCGCCCCTACGAAGCCTCCGGCACCAGCGGCATGAAGGCCGCGTTCAACGGCGTGCCGAGCCTGTCGATCCTCGACGGCTGGTGGATCGAGGGCTGCATCGAGGGCGTCACCGGCTGGGCGATCGGCAACGATACCGGTGCCGACGACGGCGACGCCGCCGCCCTCTACGACAAGCTCGAACAGGTGGTGCTGCCGCTCTACTACGACCCCGACCGTGGCGGCTGGGCCCGCGTCATGAAGGGCGCGATCAGCAAGAGCGCGTCGTACTTCAACAGCAGCCGCATGATGCGGCGCTACGCGGCCGAGGCCTACCTCCGTTGAGCCGTCGCGGCCGGCGGCGGTGAAGCCGCGATGATCGAGATCGACGCATCGTTCGGCGAAGGCGGCGGCCAGGTCCTGCGCAGCGCGCTCGCGCTGTCGGTGATCACGCGCACGCCGATGCGGCTGACCAACGTCCGCGCCCGCCGCCCGCAGCCTGGCCTCAAGCCCCAGCATCTCAGGGCGGTCGAGGCCGCGGCGCAGATCGGCGCGGCGCACGTCGAAGGCGCGGCGCCCGGCTCGCAGACGCTCGTGTTCGAGCCGAGCGCGCTCGAGGCCGGCCACTACGCCTTCGACATCGGCACCGCGGGCTCGACGGGCCTGCTGCTGCAGACGCTCTGCCTGCCGCTGAGCTTCGCCGCCGGGCCGTCGCGGCTGAGCCTTGCCGGCGGCACCCACGTGCCCTGGAGCCCCTGTTTCCACTACCTGCAGTGGCAGTGGCTGCCGTACCTGGCGCAGATCGGCTACCACGTCGCGTGCAGCCTCGAGCGCGCCGGCTTCTACCCGCGCGGCGGCGGCATCGTGCACGCCGACATCGTCCCCAGCCGTCACCTCAAGCCACTCACGCTCGCCGAGCGCGGCCGCCTGCTGCGCATCCGCGGGCTCTCGGCGGTCGGCCGGCTCGACCGCTCGATCGCCGAGCGGCAGCGCGCCCAGGCCGTCGAACGGCTGCGCGGGGTGGGCGTGCCGCCCGAGATCGAGGTCGCCGAAGTGCCCGCCGCGTCGCCCGGCACCTTCATCGTGCTGCAGGCCGAATTCGAAGGCGGCCGATGCTGCGCCTTCGCACTCGGCGCGCGGCACAAGCGCGCGGAGAAGGTCGCCGACGAGGCCGTCGACGAACTGCTCGCCGACCTCGGCGCGGGCGGCGCGATCGACGGCTGGCTCGCCGACCAGCTGCTGCTGCCGCTCGCCTTCGTTCCCGGGCGGTCGACCTTTTCGGTCTGCCGCGTCAGCCAGCACCTGCGCACCAACGCCGAGCTGCTCGGCCATTTTCTGCCGGTCGAGGTCGGGATCGAGGGTGAAACCGGCGAGCCGGGGAGGGTGGTCATCGAGGGCACGCACATCCCGACGCCGGCAATCGGAAAGGGGGCGTGTTAGTGTCGGATTGCATGATCTGGCGCTTCCCATCGAATCGGGAGGTCTCGCTACCGAATCGGCGCGTGCGCCCATTGCCTATGCGTTTGGAACGATGGGGGTCGAGTCGGTCGTGGTGAGTGTCGAGCCCGGGCAGCCAGACGGGATGGTGCGTCTGTCTTTGCGCTCCACACAAGCGAGCTTATGCAGGTCGCCCTGCCCATGTGCCAACGCATGGGGTTCAAGTGGAAGTCGGCCGCGCCGATGATTCACGGTGTCGGATACGATGTTTATGTCAAGGAACTCGAGGACTGACCCCGCGGTACAGGGACCACGCGCATGAAGCCGCGCCGGGCCCCGGACCGCCAGGGCCCCACGGTATCGCCCGTCGAAGGACGGGCATCTATAGTGAACGGATTCCCACACGCGAAGGAAATGTCATGGCGACCTACATTCTGTTCGGCAAGATGAGCCTGGAGGCGGTGCGCGCCGTCAGCGCCCAGCGCACCGAGGACGCGATCGCGCTGATCAGGAAGCACGGCGGCGAGTACAAGGCGGGTTACGCGCTGCTCGGCGAGGTCGATTACGTGGTCATCCTCGACCTGCCCGATACCGAGCGCGCGATGCAGGTCTCGCTCGGCCTGAGCAGGCTTCTCGGCATCAGCTTCCGCACCGCGCCCGCGGTCGCCATGGACGCGTTCGACAAGCTCGCGGCCGCCTAGCGCGAGCGGCCTCGACGGCCGCCAAGGAGGAAAGCAGGCCAGCTGTCTCGCCAGCCTTTCACGGCACTGCTGCGGGAGTCGCTGGCGCGAGGAAGAGAACCGGACGCCTCATGAATCCGAATATCGTCATCCGGCCTGAAACGGTTTCCGACGCGGACGCGATCACCGGGGTGACCGTCGCCGCGTTCGAGACGCTGGAGATCAGCAGCCACACCGAGCAGTTCATCGTCACGGCGCTGCGCGCGGCCGGGGCACTGACGCTGTCGCTGGTCGCGGAAATCGGCGGCCGGGTGGTCGGCCACGTCGCCTTTTCGCCGGTGACGATTTCGGACGGCACGCCGGACTGGTACGGGCTCGGGCCGGTTTCGGTATTGCCGGCCTGCCAGCGGCAGGGCATCGGCAAGGCGCTGATCCGCGAAGGGCTGTCACGCCTGAGGGCGCTGGGCGCGCGCGGATGCTGCCTTGTCGGGCATCCGGATTACTACCGGAAATTCGGCTTCCGGAACGTGCCGGGGCTCGGGATCGAGGGCGTGCCGCCGGAGGTTTTTTTCGCGCTGCCGTTCGACGGGCGCATGCCGCAGGGCAGCGTCACCTTCCACGCGGCGTTCGCGGCCGATGGCGCGGCGCCTGCGGGCGAAGCTTCAAATCGCAGCTGACGCTACCTCTGTTCACCCTGGGCCGTGGGCACGACGCAAAAAGGCCCGGCCGTGCGGCTGCGCGCCGCCGTGCCGGGCCCGTTCTGGCGGGCTGAGGCTCAGCGCTGGATGACCATGAAGATGCCGGCGACGAGTCCGAGCGCGGCCATGACCATGTTCATGTGGTTGAACTTCAGGCCGAACAGGGTCGAGAGCGCCATGACGATGAACCAGATGCCTGCCAGAAAAACGCCGATGCCTTTCAAGTGAATCTCCCGGGTTGGATGTGAGGTGCGGGCATCGTAGCGCAATCGCCGGCACCGGCCGCGCGCGGGCCGACGGGCGGCCGGCAAGGCGGTACGGCCTGCCGTCAAGTCGTCAGCGCAGGGCGAGGTCGAAGCTGCCGGCGTAGCCCTGTGCGTCGCGGGCGAGCCCCAGCATCAGCCGGTCGCCGCCCTTGCGGAAGATGCCGTCGTCCTCGTTCCTCACCCGATGCAGCCCGTTGCGGGCATAAGGCGCCTGCGCGAGCACCCGGTCGCTCACGGCGTCGTCGAAATAGAGTTGCGACGTGAACTCGAGGCCGCGCGGGGCGGCGGGGGCGGTGCGGATCTTGAAGTGGATATGGACCGTGCGCCCGGGGTACCAGCCCGGATAGATCGTGAGGAAGCGGGCGACGCCGGCGGCGTCGGTCAGCTGGTAGCCGCGCAGGAACAGCCGGCCGCGCGTGTCGAAGCGCCCGGCGAAGTCGCGCACGCCGGAATAGACGCCGAGCGCGTCGCACTGCCAGACGTCGACCACGGCGCCTGCGAGTGGCACGCAGCCGCGGCCGTCGACGCGCGACACCCGGAACGTCAGAGCCAAGGGGACGCCCGGCCTCACCGAGCCGTCGGTCGGGTCCGAGCGGAGGTCGGCGCGCTTGAGCCGGTCGTCGACGAAATAGGGGCCCTCGGTCTGGCGCGGCCGCACGACGCAGGCGGGCGTCGGTTGCGCGGCGACGGCGAGCGTGCCGCCGAGGCCGCCGGCGAGGGCGAGCGCGGCGCCCGCGCCGACGCGGCAAAGGAGTTCGCGCCTGCCGCGGCTGACGATTTCGATGCGGTCCGATTTCATCCTGCCTCCCGTCCCGGCGCATCGCCGTCGCCGAACAGCAGCGCCTCCATGCGCGCCCGCTCGGCGGCGCTGGGCCAGGCGACTTCTTCCTGGCCGGTGCCGGCCGTCGCCGACCAGTCGGCACGTCCGGCGCGGTCGATCGCGAGCGGGACGTAGGTTTCGTTGACGACGGCGTCGGGGACCTGCGCCGCGAGGCGCACGTACCATTCGGCGAGCCGCAGCGTCTGGCCGGCGAATGCCGGGACGGCGGCCTCGCCGCGCACCAGCGCGACGTAGACATGGTGCGGCAGGGGATGCACGCCGCCCTGGCCGTCGAGCAGGAAGGCGTAGGACGCGTGATGGAGCGGGACCGGCGGCAGCACGTCGCCGCGCCTGCGGCATTCGACCAGCAGCGCGTCGACCTGGGTCAGCACCTCGTCGAAGGCCTCGCGCCCCGCGTCGTCGCGCGCCTGGTCGCGCCTGAGGATCAGGTCTTCGCGCAGGAGGTCGAGCAGTTCCAGCGCGCCTTCGAGCCGGGCGCGCTCGCTGGCGAGCGACACGTGGGTGCGGGCGGTTCCGGCTTCCATGCTGTCTCCCTCCTTGCCTTGTCCCTAGCCGAACAGGCCGAGGATGATGCGGTCGACCGCCTGCTCGGGGTCGAGCCCGCGCGCCATCAGCGCCTCGAGCTGGCGCTGGTCGACCGCGCCGATCGCCGCCTCGTGGGTGACCTTGGCCTGCGGGTGGCTGACCTCGACCTCGGGGACGGCCGATGCCCGGGCGTCGCCGCGCACGATCTCCATGCAGTCGACGTGGCCGCGTGCGCCGGCGGCGTTGCCGTAGGTGGCGCCGAGGATGTGGGCGCGCGCCGTGTCCTCGACCGCCACCCGGCTCTTCACCAGGCCGCGCGCGTTCTCGCCGTCGAGGCGGACGCGCTCCTCGATGCGGATGGCGTCGGTGCCGTGTCCGAATATCTTGCTGGTGAGCTCGGCGGTCGCATCCCTGCCGACCGTCACGTCGTAATCCACGTCGAGCTTGCCGACCCTGCCGCGCACCAGGCTGAAGTCGGCACGGTAATGCGCCCGCTCGCCGACCTTGACGCGGGCTTTCGGCACCACTTCGATGCCGCCCGAGACGCCGTGGTAATGCACCTCGTTGTAGGTCAGGCGCGCGCCGGCCGCGAGCTCGATGCGCCCGTCCATCGCGTGGCGCGCCTGTTCGGGGAACATGAACAGGCAGTGCGACCAGAAGGTGGCCTCGGCGCCGGCCTCGAGCAGCAGGTCGAGCTCGACGTTCTGCACCCCGATGCGCTCGAACAGGCCGAAGCACAGATGCACCGGGCGCTCGATGACGCGGCCGGACTCGACGACGACGCGCGCGTGCACGCCGGCGGCGTCGGCATCGGCCTTGACGCGCACGCCGGGAATCGACTGCTGGCTCAGCAGCCGGTGGCCGTAGGCGACGACGTGGGCGGTGCCGGGCGCGAGGATCTGCGCGGGATCCTCGCCGATCTGGCGGAACGCCTGGTAGAGGGGTTCGAGTTCAGCCATGGCAGCTTACTCCGTTGCAGCGCCGGCAGACCCGGGCCTTGTAGTTGTCGATCACCGCTGCCGGCGTCCCCTGGCAGACGACGCGGCCGCCGCACAGCTGGGTGGCGCGGTCGGCGCCGGCGGCGAGTTCCTCCTGGTGGGTGATGAGGAGCACCGCACCCTGCGCCTGGAGTGCGCGGATCACGCCGGCGATTTCGCCCTGCGAGAGGAAGTCGATGCCCGCGCCGGGCTCGTCGAGGATCGCGAGCCGGGGCTGCAGCGCCAGCACCCCGGCCAGCTCGATCCGCTTGCGCTCGCCGCCGGACAGGGTCTTGTCGAGCGGGCGCGCGAGGTAGTCGTCGGCGGCGAGCCCGACCTCGCGCAGGGAGCGGGAAGCGTCGCCGTCCGGCGCGCCGATTTCGAGGAAGTCCGCCACCGACAATCCCTCGAAGCGCGCCGGCTCCTGCCAGGCGAGCGCGAGGCCGCGCCGCGCACGCTCGTGGATCGGCAGCGCCGTGATGTCCTTGCCGGCGAAGCGGATGTGTCCGGCCGAAGGCAGGTAGCCGGCGCAGCCCATGACGGCGTAGGCGAGGCTCGACTTGCCGGCGCCATTGGCGCCGAGCAGGACGTGCAGCTCTCCCTCGAAGACGTCGAGATCGACGCCGTCCAGCAGCCGGCGTCCACCCAGGGTGAGGGTCATGCCTTTCAGTTCGAGAAGGGGGCTCATGCGTCGCGTCCTCCGCCGGGCCGGGTGCCAGCCGGGTCTGTCTTTCATCATAGTTGCTGCCGCCGGGCGGAACGCGCAGGCGCGGGCGCCCATTCCGCCATTGACTTGCCCCCTGCAGGGACTAGTGTGAAAAGGCTTGGCGCGGTGACCGGCGCGCGCCAGGTCAAGACGCAGGTCTCGCGCCTGCACCAGGCGTCTTCGCCAGACGACGCCGGCTGGAATGGGAGGTCGGGATGTTCACCACCAATCCGTTCGCCTCGCTGACCGCTTTCGTGTCCCCCGAGTTCATGCAGGGCTACGTCGTCCTGATGGCGCTGGCCGTCGTCGTCGGGACGCTGTTCGATCTCCTCCACGAGAAGAAGCTCGCCTTCTTCCTGCAGGAGCGGCGGCGGGCGAGGGCGGCCGCGAGCCATCCGCTCGGGGCCGCGGAGAAGGCGGCCATCCTCGCGAGCACCGTGGCGAAGGACATCGCGACCTTCGGCGAATTCTGCAACCGCCGGCGCAGGATTTCCCATGCCCTGATGTTCTACGGCTTCGTGGCCTATCTCGCCACGACCGTCGTCCTGGTGTTCGGCTATCCGGCCGAGCCGAATCCGCCGGCCGTGCTGCCGCTGCTGTGGAACCTCGGCGCCGTGATGACGCTGGTCGGCGGCTACTGGTTCTTCTTCTTCCTGCGGGTGAACGTGGTGCACGACGGCCATCCGCCCTGGAAGCTGGTGCGCGCCGACCTCTTCATCGTGACGCTGCTCGCCAGCGTGAGCTTCGCGCTGCTGTTCGAATGGGCGGCGATCGCGGGCAGCGCAATGGCGGCGCGGGTGTGTGCCATGTTCTACGTCATCTTCACGACGCTGCTGTTCGGCTCGGTGCCGTGGTCCAAGTTCGCGCACATGTTCTACAAGCCGGCGATGGCGTTCCAGAAACGGGTGGAGGAGGCGGACGGCTCGTCCGACCTGCCGACGCCCACCGTCAGAGGAGGCGAGCGATGCCCACCTTCACGTACATGACGCGCTGCGACGGCTGCGGCCAGTGCGTCGACATCTGTCCGTCCGACATCATGCACATCGACCCGGTCTACCGCCGCTCGTACAACGTCGAGCCGAACTTCTGCTGGGAGTGCTACTCGTGCGTGAAGGCCTGCCCGCAGCACGCGATCGACGTCCGCGGATTCGCCGACTTCGCGCCGCTCGGCCACAGCGTCAGGGTGCTGCGCGAGGAGGCGGCCGGCACCATCTCGTGGAAGATCCGCTATCGCGACGGGCGGCGGAAGACGTTCAGCTTCCCGATCCGCACCACGCCGTGGGGGTCGATCAGGCCGCCGTCCGACTGCGCGGCGCCGGCCGCCGGCGCCCTGGGGTCGCAATTGCTCTCGCACGAGCCGGAGCTGCTCGGGGTGGCCGCGCTTTCCGGCCTGCCGGGACGCACCGCGGGGTGATGCCATGAGCCGCTTCGGATCGCGGAACCCCCGCTTCGTCGACACCGACATCCTCGTCGTCGGCGGCGGCTTCGGCGGCTGCGGCGCGACCTACGAGGCGCGCTACTGGGGGCGCGACCTCAAGGTCACCCTGGTCGAGAAGGCCAACATCGAAAGGAGCGGCGCCGTCGCCCACGGCCTGTCGGCGATCAACTGCTACATGGGCATGCGCTGGGGCGAAAACCAGCCGGAGGACTTCGTGCGCTACGCGCGCGGCGACCTCATGGGGCTGGTGCGCGAAGACCTGGTGTTCGACATCGCCCGACACGTCGACTCGACCGTGCACCTGTTCGACGAATGGGGCCTGCCGATCATGAAGCACCCCGAGACCGGCCGCTACCTGCGCGAAGGGCGCTGGCAGGTGATGATCCACGGCGAGAGCTACAAGCCGATCATCGCCGAGGCGGCGCGGAAATCGGCCAGCGAGGTGCACAACCGCGTCATGGTGACGCATCTGCTGCTGGACGGCACGCGCGCCAACCGGGTCGCCGGCGCGGTCGGCTTCAACGTGCGCGACGGACGCATCCACGTGTTCCGGGCGAAGGCGGTCGTCGTCGCCGCCGGCGGCGCCTCGCACATCTTCCGGCCGCGCTCGGTCGGCGAGGGTGCCGGCCGCACCTGGTATGCGCCGTGGAGCAGCGCGTCGGCCTACGGCCTGCTGCTCGGGGCCGGGGCGCAGATGATCCAGATGGAGAACCGCATCGTGCTGGCGCGCTTCAAGGACGGCTACGGGCCGGTCGGCGCCTGGTTCCTGCTGCTCGGCGCGACCGACACCAACGCCTACGGCGACAACTACGTCGCCGCCCGTCTCGACGAGCTGAAGGCGCTGGTCGGGAAATATGCCGAGACCAAGCCGCTGCCGACCTGCCTGCGCAACCACGCGATGCTGCAGGAGATCAGGGCGGGCAGGGGCCCCATCCTCATGCAGACGCAGTCGGTGCTCGACACGCCGGAGAAGGAGGCGATCGGCTGGGAGGATTTCCTCGACATGACCGTCGGCCAGGCGGTGGTGTGGGCCTCGCAGAACATCGACCCGAAGGAACGGCCGTCGGAGCTGATCACCTCGGAGCCCTACGTCATGGGCTCGCACGCCACCTGCTCCGGCGCGTGGGCGAGCGGCCCCGAGGACGTGGCGCCTGCCGGCTACCAGTGGGGCTACAACCGGATGACGACGGTCGAGGGGCTGTTCGGCGCCGGCGACACCATCGGTGGTTCCGCGCACAAGTTCTCGTCGGGGTCGTTCACCGAGGGGCGGATCGCCGGCAAGGCGGCGGTGAGATACGTCATGGAGCGAGGCAGCGATCCGCCGCAGGTCGACGACGCGCAGGTGAAGGCGCTGCAGGAAGAAATCGTCAGGCCGCTGGAAAACCACGCCATCGGCCGCAACGCGATCGTCGCCGGCAGCGTCGCGCCGGGCTACCTCACGCCGCTGCAGGCCCTGCAGCGGCTGGAAAAGCTGATGGACGAGTACGGCGGCGGCATCGCCACCTTCTACACGACGAGCGCGCCGATGCTCGAGCGGGGCCTCGAGCTGCTGGGCATGCTGAAGGAAGACCTCGCCCACCTCGGCGCCGGGGACCTCCACCAGCTGCAGCGGGCATGGGAGCTCCACCACCGGGTGTGGACCGCCGAAGCGGTGCTCAGGCACACGCTGTACCGCCAGGAAACGCGCTGGCCGGGCTACTACTACCGCGGCGACTACCCGGCGCTCGACGACGCCGACTGGCACGTCTTCACCGCGTCGCGTTTCGACGCCAGGGCAGGCGAATGGCAGATGAGCCGGCTGCCGGTGCATCACATTATTTCGTGAGCAGGCGGCCGGCGGGCGCGCCTGCGCTGCTAACATTCCGCGCAATTGCGTATTTGCGGGGAATCACATGTTTTTCGGGGTCAGCCACCTTGTCGTTCCGGTCACGGATCTGGAGCGTGCCGCCGCGCTGTGGCGCGACGTCATGGGTTTTGCGGAGTCGCGCCGCGGCGAGGGTTACCTGGATGTCGACTCCGGCAACGTGGCGATCCGCCTGATGCAGGTGCCCGCCATCGAGTTGAAGCTGTCGCTGCGCCTGTCGGTCAGCGACGTGCCGGCGGCCTATCAGGCGCTGCTCGCCGGCGGTGCGGCCTCGCGCTACGAACCGATGCGGGGCCCGGACCTGGAGGAGATCGCCTGCGTCAGCGACCCCGACGGCCACGCCATCGTGCTGTGGCGGGCGCTCACCGAAGACGAGTGGGGCTTCGTGCCGGAACTGCCCAAGCAGGGCGAGTGGTATGCCGACGCCGAAGACCTCCTGAAGCGCCTGCTGGCCCATGTTCCGGCGCTGTTCCGCATGCTGGCGCGGCGCAAGACGACCCGCGTGATCGAACAGCTGGCGCGGGAAGCGCAAAGCCCGGTGACCCGCGAACTCGTCATCCGGGGGTACATCACCGCATCCGCCAAGATCACCCGCTACCGGCTGGTCGAGCCGCTCCGCGCCGAGGGCATCGACCCCGACGACTACCGCGCGGAATTCGACTACGAGTAAGCGCGGCGCGGCCAGCGGCTCGGCAGCGACTATAGTTAGGGACGAACAAGACGCCCTCGACGGTCAACGTAACGGGGCGCGCGATTCGGGTGCGGGGAGGCCCCTTGAGGAGGTGTCCCATGTCGAAGCCAGTCACGACCGCCGCGGCCCCGGAGCAGGTGTGGGAATGGCTGTTGCGCGACGCGCCGCTGTTCGTTCTGGATGTGCGCAACAGTGACGAGTTCGAACGCTGGCGGGTCGAGGGCCCGCATGCGGTCCCCACGCTGAACGTTCCCTATTTCGAGCTGCTCGACCTCGAAGGCGAGGAGGAGGACGTCGCTGCAGCCGTGATGCGCGGGGTGCAGGCGCAGCTCATCAAGCAGTTGCCCCGCGACCGGACCATCCTCGCCGTCTGCGCCGAGGGCAACACCTCGGACTACGTCGCCGAAGGGCTGCGCCGCCTGGATTTCGAAGCGGTGAACCTGGCCGGCGGCATGGAGGCCTGGGGCAACTTCTACGCCTGGCGGCCGGTCGAGGCGGGCGAGCGCTTCTCGCTCTACCAGGTGGCGCGTCCGGCGCGCGGCTGCCTGAGCCATGTGCTGGTGAGCGAGGGGCGCGCCGCGGTGTTCGACCCCGCCCGCCACGTCGAACCCTACCAACAGCTCGCGGCCGCCGTCGGTGCACGGATCGAAGCGGTGCTGGACACCCACCTGCACGCCGACCACCTGAGCGGCGGCCCGGAACTCGGCCGGCAGGCTCACGTCGACTACCACCTGCACCCCTACGACGCGATCCACCCGATCGACATGCTGCCCGCCCGCATCGGGTACCGTCCGCTGGAGGACGGGCAGACGTTCCGCATCGGATCGGCCGAAGTCAGGGCCCTGCATTTCCCCGGCCATACCCTGGGGATGGTCGCCTTCCTCGTCGACGGCCGCTATCTGCTGAGCGGTGACAGCCTGTTCCTGGAATCGGTCGCGCGGCCGGACCTGGGCGGCCGCGCCGAGGCGTGGGCGCCCTTGCTCTACGATTCGCTGCTGCGGATGACGGCGCTGCCGGACGACACGGTGGTGCTGCCGGCGCATTTCAGCGACATCACGGCAGCCGACGGCGACGGCGTCTTCCGCGCCACGCTGGGCGAGCTCAAGGCGCGCAATCCGGGCCTCCTCAAGCTGGCCGAGGGCGAGGCGGCGTTCTGCGACTACATCCTGGCGAACCTGCCCGAGTTCCCTGCGGCCTATGTCGAAATCAAGCGGGCCAACGCCGGACTGGCGAGCCCGGACGCGCGCCAGGCGCAGGAACTCGAGCTCGGCAAGAACATCTGTGCAGTCGGCAGGAGCGCTCCTTGATCACCTGTCCGCCCCGTCCCTTTCCCCAGGAGGAAGCATGCGCGCGACCGACCGCCCCCCATCGCAAGCTGGCACGCCGGTCCCCAGGCCCCGCGTCCGTCTGCCGATCATCCTTGCCGCGGTGCTCGTCGCGGCGATCCTCACGGCGGTCATCGCCGCGCTGTACGGGGCGCTCGGCGGTGCGCAGCAGCAGGCGCAGCGGACTGCCGCGACCGAGCGCGCGGCGCTGCTGAAGCAGGCCGACGCGCAGCACGCCGACGCGATGCAGCAGATGCTGGACCTGCTCGGCGTGCCGCTGGCCTGGGCGATCGGGGGCGAGATCGCGGCGGGGAACTGGGCGCAGGTCGACCGCTACGTCGACGAGCTGGCGCAGCGCGAGGCCGTCGAGGAGGTGGTCGTGGCGCGGGCGGACGGCACTGTCGCCGCGGCCAGCGATCCGCGCCACGTGGGTGTCGACTTCCGCAGCCTGTACGCCGCGCGCTATCTCGCCACCGACGAGGTCGTCGCCGACGAAATCGCGCCCGGGCGCTGGCTACTGGCGACGCCGGCAAAGGGGACGGGGACCCGTCTGGGGACGGTCGTCGTCGCCTTCCGGCTGCCGCCCCTGGCGCCGGCATCGGACCCGTGAGGGGAGGGCGGCGGTCGGCTATAAAAACGGCATGGCCGACACGAAAGGGCAAGGGATGAAAGCCGGGGTGACCCAGGCGGGGCGCCCGCACCGTGCGCGCGACGATTGCCGCAGGCAGCCGTCATGATCCCGATCCACGAACTGCTGTCGCGCATCCGCTGGGATGCCGCCTACGCCCGCGGCCGCTTCGTCATCGGCTACTGGGACCGCGTGGCGGGCAGGGTGCTGCACGCCGACCTGCGCGAGATCGCCTGGGACGCCGACAACCCGGCCTTCTTCGACCTCGTCGACGAGGCCGGCGCGGCGCACAGCATCCCGTTCCACCGCGTGCGGGAAGTCTGGCGAGATGGCAGCCTGATCTGGGAACGCCACCCGCCGGGCGACCACCCGGCTTGAAGTAGTTTGACGAGAACGCTGCGCAAGCCATTGGTGCAAAACCGTTTGTGCAGCGCGATATCCGAGGTCTTTGGTGATGACGCCTCCACCGGCCAGGCCCGCCCGCAAATCCGCCGCGCCCCCCGCCTCGGCCGCGCTGGCCGACTACGCCGCCAGGCGGGTTTTCGGCGCCACGCCGGAACCCGCGCCTGCGGCGCCGGCGACGCGGACGGGGCCGCTGCTGTTCGTGGTGCAGCTGCACGCGGCGCGCCGGCTGCATTACGACCTGCGGCTCGAGCTCGACGGGGTGCTCAAGTCATGGGCGCTTCCCAGGGGCCCTTCGCTCGACCCCGGGGTCAAGCGGCTCGCGGTACGGACCGAGGACCATCCGTTCGACTACGCGTCGTTCGAGGGCGTGATTCCGCCCGGGCAGTACGGCGCCGGCGAAGTCGTCGTGTGGGATTGCGGGGTCTATGCGCCCGACGCCGGTCACGGGGCCTGGCCCGACGACCGCGCGGAAGCCACGCGCCAGGTCCGGGCCGCGCTGGAGCAGGGCAAGCTGAGCCTGTTTCTGCGCGGCGAGAAGCTCAAGGGCTCGTTCGCGCTGGTGCACAGCGGCGCCACCCAGGACTGGCTGCTGATCAAGCACCGCGACGCGTTCGCCACCGCGCGCGAGGTGACCGCGCAGGAACGCTCGGTCGTGTCCGGGCTGACGGTCGCCGACCTCAGGCGCCTGCCCGCGCCGGAGCCCCTGCCTGCCGCGCGCCTCGTCCCCGCCGGCCCGCGCGCGCCGCTGCCGGCGCGGCTCGCGCCGATGCTCGCCGAACTCGCCGACGCGCCGTTCAGCCATCCGGACTGGCTGTTCGAGCCAAAACTCGACGGCTACCGGGTGCTCGCCTTCGTGCGCAACGGCGAGGCGAGGCTGCGCTCGCGCCGCGGCCTCGACCTGACGCCGGCCTTTCCGCAGATCGCCGCGGAACTGGCGCTGCAGGGCGCCGACATGCTCGTCGACGGCGAGGTGGTGGCGCTCGATGCGGCCGGCCGGCCGTCGTTCAGCGCGCTGCAGAACCGCGCCGCGCTCACGACGCCGCGCGAGATCGCCGCCGCCGAGCGCGACACGCCGGCGATCCTGTACGCGTTCGACCTCCTGCACTTCGCCGGACTCGACCTGCGCCAGGCACCCTGCAGCGACCGCCGCCGCTACCTCGCCCAGTGCCTGCTGCCGTCGGCCCACGTGCAGCGCGTGCACGCGGCCGACGACGGCGTCGCGCTCTACGCGGCATCGCTCGAGCAGGGCTTCGAAGGCGTGATGGCCAAGCGCCGCGACAGCCGCTACGAGGCCGGCCGCCGCTCGGCCGCCTGGCTGAAGATCAAGCCTACCCGCAGCGCGGAATTCGTGATCGGCGGCACCACCCGCGGCAAGGGGTCGCGAACCGGCCTCGGTGCGCTGCTGCTCGGCTACTGGGAGGGCGACCGCCTGCGCTACGCCGGCAACGTCGGCAGCGGCTTCGACGCGGCGACGCTGGCGCGCCTGAAAGCGCGCCTCGGCCCGCTCGCGACCGCCGAGCCCCCGTTCGCCGAGGTGCCGCCGCCGCGCGCCGCCACCACCTGGCTGCGGCCCGAAGCCGTCGCCGAGGTGCGGTTCGCCGAGTGGACCCGCGACGGCCGCCTGCGCGCGCCGGTGTTCCTGCGGCTGCGCGAGGACGTCGACCCGCGGCGGGTGCGGCGCGAACCGGAGCACGCCGCCGCGCCGGCCGACACCTGGTCCGGCGAGGTTTTGCAGCAGCTGGCGGCGCCCCGGCAGGCGTTCACCCTGGCGGTCGGCCCCCACCGCATCCGGCTGACCCATCTCGACCGCGTCTACTGGCCCGCCGACGCGGGGCTCGGCACGCCGGCCTTCACCAAGCGCGACCTGCTGCGCTATCTGGCGCAGGTGTCGCCGTGGATGCTGCCGCACCTCGCCGACCGCCCGCTGACGATGATCCGCATGCCGGAAGGCATCGCCGGCGAGCGCTTCTACCAGAAGCACTGGGCGCCGCCGCTGCCGGCATCCGCCGAGTCGCTGACGATCTTTTCCGAAAGCCGCGACGAGCGCCACGACTACCTGCTGTGCAACAACCTGCCGACGCTGCTGTGGCTTGCCCAGTCGGGCACGCTCGAGTTCCACGTCTGGCATTCGCGGACGACGCCCGGCGCGGATGCCGCCGGCCTCGGCAGCGACTTCGCCAGCTCGGCCGCCGCGCTGGAAAATTCGCTGCTGAACCATCCCGACTACCTGGTGTTCGACCTCGACCCCTACATCTATTCCGGACACGAGGCCGCCGGCGCCGAGCCCGAGTACAGCGCCGCCGGCTGGGAGAAGGGCAGGGAGACCGCGTTCCGGCTGCGCGAGCTGCTGCAGGCGATGGGGCTCGAGCCGCTGGTGAAGACCTCGGGCAAGACCGGCCTGCATGTCTTCGTGCCGATCGAGCGCACGCTCGACTTCGCCGCCGTGCGCGAGGTCTCCGGGCTCATCGGCCGCCACCTGCTGCGCCAGCACCCGGACCTCATCACCATGGACTGGCAGGTCGCCCGGCGCACCGGCAGGATCTTCCTTGACTACACTATGAATACGCGCGGCAAGACGCTCGCCGCCGCCTACTCGCCCCGGGGCCTGCCCGGCGCGCCGGTTTCGATGCCGCTCACCTGGGACGCGCTGCAGACGGCGCAGCCGCACGATTTCACCCTCACCCGCGCCGTGCAGCGCCTCGCCGCGGCCGGCGACCCGTGGCGCGACGCGCTCGTCCGGAAGCAGAGCCTCGAACGCACGCTGCGCGACGCAACGCCCCGCACAGCCTGAAGGAGATCCCCATGGCAGCACGATCCCTCAGTTCACTCACCGTCAGCTTCGGCCTGGTGGCGATCCCGGTGAAGCTCTACACCGCGACGTCGAGCCGGAGCTTCGCCTTCAACCTGCTGCACAAGGGCTGCGGCTCGCGCCTCAGGCAGCAGTACCTGTGCGCCAAGGAGAACGTCGTCGTGCCGAGCGAAGACATCGTCAAGGGCTACGAATTCGCCAAGGACCAGTACGTGATTTTCACGCCGGATGAGCTCAAGGCGCTCGAGGAAGCCGGCTCGCGCGCGGTGGAGGTCGCCGAGTTCGTGCCGATCGAGTCGGTCGACCCGATCTACTTCGACAAGGCCTACTACCTCGCGCCCGACAAGGGCGGCGCCAAGGCCTACGCGCTGCTCGCCCGGGCGCTGCGCGACACGCAGCGCTGCGCGCTGGGCCGCTGGGCGAGCCACGGCAAGCAGCACGTCGTGCTGCTGCGGCCGTTCGCGGACGGCCTCGTCATGCAGCAGCTGCTGTACGCCGCCGACGTGCGTTCGATCGGCGAGCTCGAGATCCCCGACGTCGAGGTCAAGGAAGCCGAGCTCGAGCTCGCGCGCCAGTTGATCGCGCAGCAGAGCACCGAGACCTTCGATCCCGGCGCTTACACCGATGCGGTGCGCGCGCGCATCGAGGCGGCCGTCGAGAAGAAGATCGAAGGCCAGGAAATCACCCTGCCCGAAGCCCCCGCAGGCGGCGCGCAGGTCATCGACCTGATGGAGGCGCTGCGCCTGAGCCTCGAGAAGCGCGGCGCCGCGGAGCCGCTCGCCGGCGCCCGCAAGCCGCCCAAAAAGGTGGCCGCCGCGCGCCCGGCCGGCCGCGCGGCGGCGAAGAAATAGCCCGCGCCGCCGATGCACTCCTACGGCGTGCGCACGGTCGAGCGGCTGCTCGGGCTGCCGCGCAGCGCGGTCCGCAGCCTGGTCGACGCCGGCTTCGTCACCCCGGTCCGCGGCGCGCGCGGCGCCTGGCAGTTTTCGTTCCAGGACCTGATCGTGCTGCGCGCGGCGTGGGCGCTGGCGCAGGCGGGGCTGCCGCAGCGCCGCATCATCCGTTCGCTGAAGGCGCTGCGCCGCCAGCTTCCCGACAGCGTGCCGCTCGCCGGGCTGCGCATCGGCGCGGTCGGCGACCGCGTCGTGGTGCACGAGGGCGAGGCGCGCTGGCAGGCCGATTCCGGGCAATACCTGCTGGCGCTCGAGGTCGGGATGGACGGCGGCGTGCTGAGCGTCCGCGACCGCACCGCGCCGGAAGCCGACGCCGAGGCCTGCTTCGTCCGCGGGGCCGAACTCGAGGACGTCGACCCCGCGGCCGCTGCACGCGCCTACCAGCAGGCGCTTGCAGCGGATCCCGCGCACTGCGGGGCCGCGACCAACCTCGGCCGGCTGCTCCATGCGGACGGCCGCCTGGCCGAGGCGGAACGCGTCTACCGGGAGGCGCTCGCCGCGTGCGGCAACGACGCCCTGCTGCGCTACAACCTCGGCGTGCTGCTCGAAGACAGCGACCGCGCCGACGAAGCGATCGGCGCCTACCAACGCGCGCTCGCCGACGACGCGGGCCTCGCCGACTGCCACTACAACCTGGCCCGCCTCTACCGGGCGCAGGGCAGGGCGCGCGAGGCGCTCCGCCACCTGGCGCGCTACCGCCGGCTCGCCGGCGAAGACGGCTGAGACTGCGCGGCGAGCGCGAGGAAGCGCTGCGCCAGTTCGGGCCCCATGGCTTCGTCCTCGTGCTTGAAGAACACGAACGCCTCCCGCCACGGCTGATCGCCCACGCGCTGCGCCCACGCCGCCAGTTCCGCATCGCCGTAGCCGGGCCTGCGCAGCCGCAGGTAGCCCCAGTTGGCGGTCGCCACGCACGGCACCTCGAGCGCGCCCCCGGCGTCGGCGACGCACAGCGCCGCCCCGTGGGCACGCAGCAGCGCGAACACCTCGTCGTCGAACCAGGAGGGATGGCGGAACTCGAACGCCGCGCGGCGCTGCGGCGGCAGCAGGGCGAGGAAGGCCTGCAGCCGCGGCACGTCCTTCTTCAGGTTGGGCGGCAGCTGGAACAGCAGGGCGCCGAGGCGCTGCTCCAGCGTCGCGGCGACGTCGAGCAGGTACGCCACCGCGTCGTCGGCATCGCGCAGCCGATGCTGGTGCGTGATCCGCTGCGACGCCTTGAGCACGAAGCGGAAATCGCCGGGCACCTCGGCCGCCCAGGCCTGCAGGACGTGCGCGCTCGGCATGCGATAGAAGGTGTTGTTGATCTCGACCGCGCGGAACTGCGTCGCGTAATAGCCCAGCATCTCCCGCTCGGGCAGGCCGGCGGGGTAGAAGCGGCCTTTCCATGCCTTGTAGGCGAAGCCGCTGGTGCCGACGTGGAGGGTCATCGTGGACATGGCGGAGGTCCCCCGGGTCCATTTTTTATAGAACATTCGCCGGGCGGCGTTCCAGGCGACGCGCGTTGTCTAGAATGAACGAGTCAGGTGCTGACATTCACTGCGCTGCCTGCCGCCTCGGCAGCCGGCCGAAGGAGACGATGATGAACGCCAGGCTCAACGAAATCGTTTTGCACATCGACGAATCGCTCGACGAGGAAACCCTGCACAGCGTCGAGGAAGGCATCCGCTGCGATGCCGGGGTGGTGTCGGTCGGCCACAATCCGGAGCAGTCCCACATGATCATGGTGGTCTACGATTCGGATTCGACGCGTGCCGCCAGCCTGCTCCACACCCTGCAGGAACGCGGCCTGCACGCGCAGGTCGTCGGGCTGTAAGGCACGTCGCCCGCGCCGGTCTGCCTGGAACGCAGGCAACCTTGCACTTCGGCCGCAACATCCTATAACGCGACACGGGACGGCCGCCGGCCGTCCGCGACGCCTGGCGAAGAAGGGCGGCGCCGGTGACGCGTGAATTCCCGATGAAAGGGGGTCGACATGAGCCCGATCGATGAACCTGTTCCGTCCCGCAGGCGCGTGCTGCGCGGGGCGCTCTGCCTGGGTTGCGGCCTGCTGGCGCCGGCCGCCCTGCTGGGGTGCGACCGGAAGGAAACCGCAGCGCCCGGCCCGGCGCCAGGCGATGCACCCGCGCCGGCAACCGGCGGGATGCCGGAGGCGGCGCCCGATACCGAAGCGGCGGCGCCGGCCGAGGCGGCCAAGGTGTCGCAGGCCAGCGTGCAATACCAGGACCAGCCGAAAGGCGACCAGCAATGCAGCGGCTGCATGCATTTCATCTCCGAATCGAACGCCTGCAAGCTGGTCGAAGGCCAGATCAGTCCGCAAGGCTGGTGCGTCCTCTGGGCCAAGAAGGAGACGTAGCCTTCATCGAGGATGCACTTCGTCGAGCCCGAAGAGATGGCCGCTGACGCGCGCGCGGCAGCGTACCGGGATCCGGTCTGCCCGCGCTGCAACGGCCCGGTCACGCGCATCCCGCGGCGCTCGGTCGACGTGCTGACCAGCACTTTCACGCGCACCCGCCGCTACCGCTGCCGCGCGCCCGGCTGCGGCTGGGAAGGGAATCTGCGGGCGAAGCGGCATCCGCTGCTGTTCCGCGGACGCGGCTGATGAGACCCTAGGAGAACCAGCGCAGGAAGGCCGCCGCCGTCAGCGCGACGACGCCCAGCGCGGCGAGCGCGCGGAAACAGCGCCTCACGCCCGCACGTCCCCACTCTCTGCCGCGCAGGAGGCAGGCGGCAGCGAGCAGAAACCCCGCCGCCGCCGCCACGACCTTGACGCCGAGGGCGGCCATCGCGACGCGGCTCAGGTCCGGCGTCTCGCCGTAGTAGTAGAGGCTGGTGGCGCCGAAGAGGGCGCCGCTCGCGATCTGCGCGCCCCAGGCGAGGAGGATCAGGCCGGCGAACGCGCGTGCGTATTCGAGCCGCGACACCGGCCACAGCGCGAACACCGCGCCGCCGAGCAGCGCGACGGCGCCGAAGTTGTGCACCACCTGCACCAGCGCGTAGGCGAGATTCTCCTGCCACACGGCTATTTGATCGTGACCCGGACGCAGTCCTGGATGCCGACCGGGACGTGCGCCTTGTTGACCACCTTGATGCAGATGTTGCGCGTGCCGCTCGACAGCCCCTGCAACGGGTAGCTCCCCTTGAGCTTGCGCAGGATGCCGACTTCCTCGTCGTCGACGTAGACGTGGACGTGGTCGCCACGCGGCCCGGGGTCGACCTCGTAGACCAGGTGGTTGTCCTCGAGCGCGTCGAGGGTGGCGCCCTGCAGCGGGGCGGAGATCTCGACCTTGCCCTGCGCCAGACTGGCCGACGGCAGGCCCAGCAGCAGGCCGAATGCGAGGGAGGCGAGAGTGGGTGCGACGTTCATGGGGTTCTCCTTCAGGAAAGGGACTACAGCCGGGCCAGGTCCGGCGCCTCGGCGCCGAGCCAGGCCTGGGTGAACTGCCTGCGCGCGGTTTCCGCCGCGCGCGGCTTGCCGAGCCGCTGATAGGTCGCGGCGAGGCCGTGCAGCGCCCAGCCGTTGTTGGGCGCGCGCAAGAGGCTTTGCCGGAAGGTCGTCTCGGCTTCGTCCGCCCGGCCCGCGGCGAGCAGCGCGGCGCCCAGCGACTGCCTCACCGGGTAGTACCAGTAAGGGGGCTCGGAGTACGCGAGCCTGTCCTCGAGCGCCACCGCCTGCTCGAACGCGGCGATCGCGCGCGGCCAGTCGCCGCCCGCCTGGGCGATGCGCCCGAGCACCACCTGCTGCGCCAGTTCGATCACCTCCGGCGCCGGCACGCCGCCCTCCACCAGCGCGGAAAAATCGGCGCCCTGCGCGAGGCGGCGCATCGCGTCGGCCTCCGCCTGCGCCGCCGCGGCCTCGCCGCGCCAGGCGTGGGCGACGCCGCGCGCGTAATGCCACATCGCCTTGACGAAGGGCAGCTCGCCGCCCGGATCGGGTAGGGCGAGCACCCTCGCGGGGTCGCTGAACTGGGCATGGGCGAAGTAGGGGGCCACCAGGATCGGCTGCACCCAGGCGATGCTGCGCCCGGCTTCGGGGCTGACCACCTGCGCGAGCCGTTCCGCCGCCGCGATGGCGCTTTCGCCGTCCCCCGCCATCTGCGCCGAGGTCATCAGCGAATGGATGTTGTGCGGGTAGTAGGCGAGCGGATAGATCCCCGCGGGGCTGGCCGCGGCGAGATAGGCCTCGTCCGCCGCCACCGCGCGCCGGTTGGCCTCCACGGCGTCCTGGTAGCGGCCGACGCGGTAGTAGATGTGAAACGGCATGTGCACCAGGTGACCGGCGCCCGGCATCAGGCCGCCGAGCCTGTCGGCGTAGGGCAGGGCGCGGCCGGGATCGGCGGAGGCCTCCACCATGTGGATGTAGAAATGGATCGCGCCGGGATGGTCCGGCTGGCGTCGCAGCACGCTTTCCAGCGTCGCGACGATCTCGGCCGTGCGGCCCTTCGGACGCGCCCCGGCCGCCTCCCAGTAATCCCAGGGCGACAGGTTCATCAGCGCCTCGGCGTAGAGCAGCGCGATGTCCGCGTCACGGGGAAAGCGCGCGGCCACCTTTCCCATGGCGTCGGCGTAGGCCGCGTCGAGGGCGGCGCGGTCGGCCTCGGGGTCGGCGGCGTAGCGGCGCGCGAGCGCGCCGATGAGATCGCGCTCGCGGGCGGAAGCCCCGGGCGCGAGCGCCCGCGCCCGTTGCAGCGCGGCCACGGCGGCGGCGTTGGCCGCGGCGTCCATCGGGGCGTTGATGTTCGGGCCGAGCACCAGCGCCTCGCCCCAGAAGCACATCGCGCAATCCGGATCCAGCGTCTGGGCGTGGCGGAACGCCCGCGCCGCCTCGGCGTGGTTGAACGCGTAGGCGAGTCTCAGCCCCTGGTCGAAATAGTGCTGGGCCCGTGGCACTCGGGTGCTGATCGCGAAATGCAGCGTGCCGAGGTTGTCCCACAGCGGCGGCGGTGCAGACTCGGCCGCTGCCGCGAGCGGCACGTCGGTGGGGAAGGGGCGCACTTCGGTGCGCGCGGCGGCGAGCTTCTGGTAATAGCCCATCAGCCGGCCGCTCTTGCCGGGGGACACGCAGGTCTGTGCCTGCAGCAGCGGGTCGTATTCGGGGGCGGCCTGGGTCGGCCGGGCCAGGTACAGGTCTCCGGTGAGAAGGCCGGCGCCTGCGAGCGCGAGAAACAGGGAAGTGGGAGCGGTCATGGGAGCCTCCTTGTCGGCGGTGGCCAGGGAAGGCCGGCTGGCCCTGGCGCAGGAACGTCGCGTCGTGCCGGTGAGGATCCGCCCACAGAGGCCGGCCGTCAGGGCGCTCTCCACTGTCAGGCACGTGAGGCCGGCCACGAAGCCGGGGGCGCCGCCCTCGAGCCTGTCGGGCATCGGGGCGCCGACGGCATCCGTGTGGCCATGGCAATCTCGCTGAACGAGACTTCTCCCTGTATAGACGATGCGCGCGCGTTTTTCTGCGGATCGCGGGACCGGCCCTGTCCCGGCCTGGCGCCGGGCCGCTTGTGTTTGAAGGCCCCGATGCTATAAATCCCGGGTCGATCTCGAGGAGCCGAGGATGCGCGCGCCGGTGATGATCCTGCTGCTTGCCGGGCTGTTCGCCGACGCGGGCCTGGCCGCCGGCAAGGCCGTTGTCGTCCGGCTCGACGCGCAAAGCAACTCGGGCCAGAACGGCACCGCGACCCTTTATCCCGAGGGTGACAAGACCCGTGTCGTGATCGAGCTTTCCAACGTGCCGGCGGGCGTGGCCCAGCCGGCGCACATCCACCGGGGCAGTTGCGACAAGCTCGACAAGGCGCCGCGCTGGAACCTCAAGGCGGTCGCCGACGGCGGCTCGGTGACCGTGGTCCCGGTGGCGCTGGATGCCATCCTCGCGGAAAGCACGGCGATCAACATCCACAAGAGCGCGATCGAAACCCAGATCTACGTCGCCTGCGGAAATATCCCGGGCAAGCGCTGACGGCCGTTTCGTCCTAGCGGGCGACGGCCAGCTGATTGACCACCCTGTCGACCGCGAACAGGCACCAGGCGTCCTGCTCGGCACGCGCCTTTTCTGCCTGGCTGCCAACCAGTCCCTCGAGCGTGACCACGTGATCGCGCGTGCGGACCCGGATCTGGTCGGGGTGGGGGATCATCGGATCCATTTCCAGCACCAGCGACAAGGCATCGCTCACCTCGTCGTCGGTGTCCTGCTCCGGCGGCTGCACTTCGAGCGCGTCGATCACGTCGCGGCAGCCGGGCACCCACCAGGCGACGGCGCCGGCCAGGCGCTTGTGCGACAGGCTGAGCACCCAGCCGTCCAGCGTCACCACGCCGTCCTGGACCGACGCGAGCAGGTCGCCACTGGCGTCGGCGTCGCGGACCTCCTGCAGGGTCACGGTCTGTCCCTTGCGCAACACGCGAAGCGTGCAGTTCTGGAATTCGCGGACGCCGGCGAGCCGTGCGGCGAGGACATCGAGAATTGCGCCGTCGCCCCGCGGCTCGGCCGGCGCCACGTGCAGGCGGTCGATCACGCCGCGCACCTCGGGCGTCGCGCCGGCAATCTCGAGCGCGCGTTTCTTCGTGGCGACGTCGCCGACGTCGCCCTCCAGGATCACGGCGCCGTCGTCGGTCATCTCGAGACGGACGGCCCAGTGGTGAATGTCGATGCACGGCTCGCGCTCGAGCAGCGCGCGCAGCGTCTTGAGGGTGGAATTGCCGTTCTGCATGGTGGAGTCGCCTCCCGGTTCGTCGTTTCGGTGGCTCTCAAACAACCTGAAATGCATTGCTCAAGGCCATGATAAAAAGGATGAAATGACGCCTCTTCATGTCATTTCTTGTCGAGCTTCGAAAACTTGGATCCCTCCAGCGTGAGGTTGTACATGAGACCCTTCTGGCCGAACACGAAGCCGATGACCGGGTCCTTGATGTTGGTCGTGTCGACCGTCTTGCCGACCCCGATGTCGACCAGCGCGACCGAGCCGTCGACGCCGACCTTCCAGCCTTCGCTGTCCCGGAATTTCCGCAGCGCCGATTCCTCGGTGAACAGAACGATGATGGTCTTGGCCTGCGCGCCGAGCTGGAAGCCGAACGAGGCGCCGGCCGTGCTGTAGTAGTCGACGCTGTTTCCGCCCACCCGCAACGCACCTTCGCCGTATTCGCCTCCCACCCAGAAGCCGGCCTTGTAGACCTTGGGGAAAACCAGCACGCCTTTCGCGATGCCGAGGTAGGCATCGGCGCCGTCGATCTTGCGGAACGCCACCAGCGCCGCGTCGACCTCGCGGTCGATCTCGGCGGCGCTGGCTGCGCGCGCCTGCGACACGGCGAGCGGCTGGACGAGCACCGCGGCGACCAGCAGAGCCGGGATGGGCAGACGGGGGCCGGGAATCCGGAAAGTCATGAGCGCTCCTTGGCTGCAACCGATTATTCAATCTAGTACAGGGCGGCGGCGCGCACCGATATTCCGACCGCGCGATTCGGGATACGCAGCGACGCACGGGTCCGTGTCGTAGATTGCCTACGACGCGCTTGGCAGCTGCACCCGACGTGCCCGGGAAACCGGGCGCGGTGTGGGCGGACGCGTGCGATCCGGACGAGCGGACAGGACTTGGCGATGCGGCCGGTCGGCGCGGGGCAGGAAGGGGCCGGTCATTGGGCCGGCGTCACCCACTGATGCGATTTAACATAATATACATTATGTGCATATTATCGGGTCTTGATAAAGCCCCTAAGGGGCGCTTCGCATTGCTCAAGTAGACTCGTCTGGCCACATCCCTGACCCTACTAGGCCATCATCAGACACAAATTATTTCGACTTGTCAACATTCACCCCCGATCCTCTCAAAAATATTTTTTGTAAAACTGCCACTGAACCCGTGTGGACACCGCAAAAACTAGCGCTAACGGTGCGATGACCCAGAATGGGCTCATTGCAACTGGCAGGCAGAGATATAGCGTGACCCCGGATGCGAAGAACATCAGCTTCGCAAGGCGCCCAATTTTGTGCAGATCCGCCGATTCGCGTCCTGCGCACGCGCGGCGGATATAACGCTCGGTCAGGCCGTCTACGCCAGCCAAGACATACAACAGGAAAAACAAAGGGGTCGCAGCCAGTACGAAGCCAATCCTGATCCCGTAGACCTGAATCACGTTCATAGCCAGGTAGATTTCCCGTGCATTGCGCGCAACGAACTGGCTGAGGTACATCCGGTCAACCTCGTTGACCGGATACCCGGAGAAATAGGCGTAGGTGGCTTCATGGAGTGATGTCGCCTTGAAAAAAAGCCAGTAAGTCCACTGTTGGGTCTGCTCTGTAAGTGTGGAAAGGCTGGCGGCGTGGCTTCCTGGCCGAACAAGCTCTTTGACGCGTGCGGTTTCCGACTGGAACAAAGCGTCGGCAGCTTGCACAGGATCCATCCATTGATATTTGGCAAACAGGAAAGCCGCGGTGAGGGTGATCAGGCCAAGAATGACATATAGCAAGAGCGTCCCAAAAAGCCATTTCAATGGCCACAGAAAAGCGACAGCCACATTGCTGTCATAGAGACCGGAATTCCTAGAAGCCACTACCCTTCCCTTCAACGACCAGATTTTCCATCTCGGTGCCGTGCGTGTCGTATTTCTGACGCATGCTCGCGGCAATGTCTTCCAACGATGCAGGAATGGGGTGCGCTTCGTCGGGGTCGAACAGAGGGAGTCTGATTTTGTAGAGCTGGCCGCCTTCGATAAGCGCAAAAGCCTGCCCCTTGGGCAACTGCACCAGATCAGCAGGCGACAACATGGGGGCTTCCTGGGTGCTGATCCGATCTTCGTTCCGTGTGGTGAAAGACAACACCTCACGATCATCAGAACTGTCCGTGGCAGCACTGGCCTGAATCGAGGTGACCAGTTGCACATCCGGGAGCTGATCGGTGAGAATTTCGGCGGTTTCCTTGTTCTTGACCCGTAGCATGATCAAGGTATTAAGGTTGCCGCCAATCTGTGAAGCTTTCGCCTTGTTTCCAATGCGGGCCTCCACGTCGGCCCAGGTCTGGGTATAGACCGCAACTTGGAATCCCGCACCGCCGGCCTTGTTCAGCAGCGGGATGAATTCGTCGCCGATCAGCTCGTTGAACTCGTCCGCATGGATGGACAGTTTGCGCTTGGGGATGGCCGTGGACAGCCCGTAGCCCTGCTCGAACTTGTAGGTCTGGCCGGCGATCGAGGTCAGGTCGGCGAACATGGCGTTGCCCACTGCGCCAGCCACTTCGTAATCAGAGAGCGAATCGAGCCCGACATAGACCACCGCGCCGCGTTCGATCACGCTCATCCAGTCGAAGATCGGCCTTGGATCAGTCGGGTCGTCGTACTGCGGAGACAGTATCTGCGCGGTTTTGCCGGTGGTAAGTTTTTCCAGCAAGGGATAGAGACTGGACACCAGTTTCTCGAAATAGCTGCGGTCGTTCGACAGGATGGAAGCCAGGCCGTCAGCTATCGGGTCATGCAGATTATTCTCGCGGACGAACAGCAGGATTTTCATGGCATCCATCGTCCGCCCCGATTTCATTGCCTGCTGAATCTGGGTCTTATCCATCTCGATGGCATCAACCGCCTCATTCCAGCCGGGCTGTTCCCGGTCAAGCCAGAAGCGTAAGTATTCCAGCGCCAAGGCATCGATATTGACCGCATCCTCATAAATCATGCGGTAATCCGGACGGTAACCGAGGGTGGTGCGCGCGCGTGCGATCACGTTCACGAAGCGCCAGACAAATTCCTTGAACGCGGCAGACTGTCCTTCGCCTGGGAGCTGGCCAGCGATACGGGTGCTGACCTCGGTGGTACGGGCAAAATTACCGATCGGGTTGTAACGTGCGGACTGGTCAGGGTAGCCCAAGTGAAACATGAAGAACTCGCGCCGGGCCATGGCTGCCTCGATGTAGCAGCGGGTCATCAGACCGGCATCGCCCTTGGGATCGAATACGATCACAACGTCCCCTCGCCGAATGTCCTGTGTGATGAGAACCTCAGCGAGGCGTGATTTGCCGACCCGTGTGGTGCCCAGCACGACCATGTGGCCTGGCCGCTCGACCAGATCCATGCTGATTTCAGTTTCGTTCGGCTCCAGTCCGTGAATGATCGGATCGCCGCCTACAGGCGGCAATGGCGTAACCGGATTCCACCAGAGTTCCTTCCTTGTCTGCCGCGCCAGCCAGCCCGAGGCGCCGCCGCGCCCTTCGTGGCGGAATTCGAAGCGACGCGCCCAGGTATACAGGCCGGATTGGGTGATGTAACGACGGTTCTTGGGATCGCGCGCCAGTGCCAGGCGCTGGGTATGGCGCTGATCCCACTTGAACCCAAGGCCGAGGAAAAGTCGGCTTTTTGAGACGGGAATTGCGCTGGTGGGAATGACGTACTTAGGCAGCCGGGTAAGGTTGCGCTGAAATCGGGAAACCCGAATACCCTGTCTCAGTCGCACGCCGGCATGCAGGACCATGCCGGCAGCGGCTGTCACGATCAGCTCCTTTGGCAGGAAAAACCACTCGTGAGCGCTCATCAGGAGAATGGCGCCGGACAACGAGGCAAAGGCCGGTACGTATTCGACCGCGGGCCGGAACAGGTTTTCGATGGGATAGCTCATGTCAGACGTGTTCGATGGGTTTGTCGAACCTGACAATGCAGGGATTATTCGGCGGAAGTGGGTTCACGAATCGAACAGGATCCAGTATGACCACGCCAGAGATCAGTTTTTTGCCCTCGCCATCGGCGCCGATCACCATGTAACGCTGGATGTTGCTTTTCTTCTCTCCGGAGACCAGATTCCAGCCAGCATTGGTAACCTGGCGCTGGATGCCTGTCCCCAGCTTGCTCCCCGCTCGATCCGATGGCGTGCCATCGCCCTCCTCCCCGAACAGTTCGGCGAACTTGCGAAAAATCACTGGGGAAACCAGCATCATCCCTTCGTCAACGAAGTGAATCATGGCGTCCGCGCGGTTGTACGACATGCTGCCGTCCGAGAGGCCCTCCTGAATCCAGCGCATGAACCGCATGGCTGCACCAGAGGGTTCCTTCTTTTTCGAGCCGGGTTTAGGCCTGGCCGCTGTCTGCCCTGCCGGCGCAACAGGCCTCAATGCTTCTGCAGTAGGGGGCTTGGGTTTCGGTGAATGTTTGATCGCGGTGTCATCTTCATCGAGAAAGCCTGCGTCCTCAGCCGCGCCCCCTGGTTCAGATAGAGCGGCCGCTCTGGGCTGTGCCGGCGGGCGAATGGGAGGGAGAGCCGTGCTGGCTCGCTTCGGCTGTTCTTCGGAGTTCGGCGAGGGGGTAGGATCTGGCTTCGGTATGACGAGCGACAGCTGGTTGGCCGGATCCTCTAATGGGTTAGTGGCTGGCTCAACGCCAGAATCACTCATGGAACCAATAGTTAGCTCGGATTCCGAATCGAGCGGTTGGATGTATGAGGCATCCTGTTTTCCGGCAATGATCTTTCCTCTCATGGTTTCCGGGTAAAGCACAGGGGACTGGAACAGTTTGTCGAGCGAGAAGCACAGCACGGTCAGCTTTTGTTCCCACCCTTCATCGAGACTGACCATGACCTGCCACACAGCACGGTTCTCACTGGTGGGGATCAAGGCACCGTACTCTTGCCAGGTATCAAAAAGGCGATCGTTCTTATCCTTGCCAGGTATGCCCTCCCCGCTTTCGCGTTCAGTCAGGAACTGGCGTACCTCGTCGGCCAGCCGCTTGGACACAAACCAGATTTTTCCATCGTAAACCCAACCATGGGACCCCGCCCTATTCAAGCTCAGTCGACCTTCTTCCAGCATTAGGCGCAAGGCTTGCATCAGGCGTTCGATCAATGGCACCGACCGGGCGGAGGCAAAGCGGGTGCGCGGTCCCTGCATCAGGTTGTTCTTGACCGACTCGGAGTCGGCGCGTGTGACGATCTCTCGCAACACACCCTTTTCTTGATCGTCCCCCGAAAGGTAGCTCGTCAAATCGCCCATGAGCTGTACGTCATCGGCAAGCCAAGCGAGAACATGGGAAGGAACGAGCCGCTGGAACAGCACGATGGGCAGTTTCTTGTGCAGGTCGTAATCCCGCGTGATCTCGAAATTCAACGTGTAATGCGTCAACCCCTGATCCAGCATTGAGCCCGCAAGAGGCTGCCACTTGCCACAGGGTTTTCTCGATCGGAGAACTTGGACGTTGATATCGGCCATAGGCCTTCCAATGTCATGCAGTAGCGCGGCAAGGAACACCGCGTAAGTCCAGCGGTGCTTGCGAGCCGGGATTTCCTCGGGGGCTGCTCCGACCGGAAGCAGATAGCCTTGCCGGAAGCGTAGCGCGTGTGCTGCCGACTCCATCATATGGGTCATGAGGCCACCGGGCTGCGCGTGATGGTGCGATTCCGAGGCTGGTAGCAGTTGAGTCCATTCCGCAGCCCGCTCGATGACGGGCATGCAGTCTTGGTGGAACAGGGTGTAGTCGAAGCCCATGCGGTCACGACATCCGTCGACCAGGGCTTGAAGGTTGAGTTGATCCAGGACGGCTTTGCCAGGTAGAACCTTAATATGGTTGGCTGCCCTTGAATCGCTACCGGATGGCGTTGAATGGTCGGACACCGCGTGGTCGGTGTGGCGGGCAATACGCCAAACGACCCATACGCCGCCCACTCCCAAGGTTCCAGCGGCAATGAGCAGCCAATCACCGGACATCAGCGGTGTGGGAGCTGTTCGATGAGCCATGAGGCAATTACGGGTGAAGACGGGAAAGTCCCTTCCCATTTCCAGCAATTGGGCGATAAGTCCCCGCCGATGAAATCACTGAGGGATAGTGAGAGCGGATCCCAGCGCTCCGCGGTTTCGGGATGGCGGACACGCCAAGTAAGGAATTCAAGATGAGATAGCGCGTGGGCTACTTCGTCGTCTGTGGTCCCATGCTCCAGTTCGGAGATGCAATGAAGCACCTCATGGGCTGGGGATTCCTCTTCGTCTTCAAAATAGCATCGACCGTTCCCGTCATAACGGGCAAGCCATGCAAACACAACGGCCGTCCAGTGGGACAGTTCGATTTTTTCGAATCGTGCCGCAATGTGTGCGAAGAGCGTGACAGGATGATCCTGATTGTTGGGTTCTTCTATGGAAGCCACGGGCACTCTTTGCGCGAGAAGTGGAAATGCCCGTGATGCTATGGACTCGGCCGTGGCTTTACAGCAGTTAATTCAAACAAAGTATTTTTGATTGATTGCTGAAGTGTTTTGTGTTTTGTGATACGCGTTTTTGTGGCCCGGATTAGCGGCTATTGGGGCTGCTCTAACCCAACGATGGGTAGTCCTTCCTGTTCGGCAGTAAAGCCTGCTTTTGCAATTTCCTCACCCAGCGTTCCCCAGCCTGCGGCACTCGCAAAACGCCGGATTCGTTCTAGTGTGTGCGGTCTGGCTTTAACGCGTCGGTCCTCTGGAACGTCGTCTGGATGCATCATCCACGGTTGAAGTGTATGCCTAGCTGATCTGGCATCCTGAGCCAATATGGAGGCAATCCTGAACCCGCCTTCGTCAATATCGCCCCAGTGATAGATGGGCACACCTGGCGGCAAGCCGCCAAGCAGCCGAACATACATGGCGCGCCATGCTGGGGTGGGCATCCCGGCGGTATAAATGAGCAAGACTTCCTCATCATGGCGGCGTTTTGCCTCGCTATGGAAAGTGGTCTGGTTTTCTATGGTCATCACCATTTTCGGGATGCCGGCCAGCCCGATTACAGATGATGCGGAAAATGCGCTGTATGGCGCATCCAAGCACTCCGTTACTCGTGTACGCGCCACCACGATTTTCCCGGCCATTCGGACCGGCTGCTCTTCACGGAATACCCCGATTTCCTGCCATACATCGGCAGACTCGCGGATCTCGGCATCCACATCACCCGTCAGCAGGATATCGACAGGCGCTGCTAGCTTTTCGATGCGCTTGCTGTCCTTGAACAATCGCGCGCTGACTTCGCGGATCGGCTCGTCAACCGTTCTGTTTTCACGGGCGGCGGTCATGAAACGGATGATGCGGGCAGCATCGATCCAGTCCTGGGAGTCCTCCGGGCCAAAGGTGCGGACCTTCTTCAGGCTGGCCCAGCGAGCCAACACGTCGTTCAGAACCGGAAAATCCGGCAGCAGAGGGGCGAATTGCGCGGCCGCCTTTTCAAGGCGGATCGCGGCGGTCTCCACGCCAAGCAGTTTCGCCAGCGCATCGAGGTCGAGCAATTCGACGCGCTGGATGAATCCTTCCTCGCCAAAGCCTTTTTCCCAAGTGAGGGCCACGGCGCCTTCGGCTCTAGCCGCCTTCATCGCCGCCTCGAATGCCTCCTTGTCGGCCAGCGAGCGCGTGGCCTGGTAGTCGGCCAGTTGCGACCGGGTCAGCGCCGGCCGCGTCGAGCGGACACCCGCTGTCGCCCGATTTCCGGCTTCCAGCAGCTTCGTAAGGGCGTTGCGGGCCTTCGTGTCCATGTGACGACTACACCGGCTGGGCGGCAGTCGTTCCCGTCTCACGCATGCGATTGACCTCCTGCTCGATGAGTTCGGGGTATGTGTCCAGGTCGTCCGACATGAACATTTCCCGCGTTTCTTCCGTGACATCGTGGCCGTTAATGAGGATCACATTGCGCACAGGGTCTTTCGCGATGTCGTAGTAGCGGTGCAGGTAGGCAGTGAGCACGCCGAGGTTCTCGCCAGGGCTGGCCATGAGCACCTGCAGTCCCAGATCCTGCAGATAGCGCATGGTGGCGGTGATGTTTGTCGGATCCATCTTGTTGAAGGCTTCGTCCAGCAGGATCAGCCTGATGCCATCGCGGTTGCCGCGGTCGAGGCGATAGGCCGATGCCAGCGCGGCGCCGGCGATCACGTACAGCGGCGCGCGGTGCTCGCCGCCGGATCCCGGCCCGAGGCGCTTGCTCAGTTGGCCAACGACCTTGGGTTTGGCCGTCAGCGGGTCATCCCGAATAATCTCGACGTCGAATTCGTAGAACTCCCGGTAGTCGTCCAGCGGGCTTTTGATGCTTCCGGCCCCCGGCGCAATCTTGTCTTCCAGCAGCTCCTTAAACTGGGCGGGGATCTCGCCGGCCCCGCCGAGCAAGTCTTCTTGCGGTCCGAATGATGCGATGTTCTTAACGAATTCAAGCAGTTGCTTGAAGTGGGGGCGGATGACCCGCTTGAACTGATAGCGCTCGCCGTTGGTGAACGCCGGGCACTCCTTCAATACCCGGTTCAGCTGGTTCATGGTCACGTCCAGCGCCTCGATGTTCTGGCTCAGCGCCAAGGCAACGTCGTTCCTGAACGTCTCCTGCGAAACCTTGTAGGCGTTCTCCATCTGCGCCTTGTAGTCGAGCAGTTCGGTGTCCCGCAGACGCTTGAGGATGTCGGCTATCCAGGCCTGTCCCTTGCGCCAGTCTTCCAGCACTTGCTCGCCGGCTTGCTCCCGGTATTTGGACAGGAATTCGCCCAGCAGATTGCTGCCCTTGCTGACTTCGCGTGTCACGTCGCGAAGGGCATCAGCTTCTTTCGTTTTGCAGTAGGCCGCCATGTCCTCGTAATTCTCGCCGTACTTCTCCAGAACGACGTCCCAATGGGGCGACGCGTAATCGGCGTCGTACTCCGGATCCTTGCGTGCTTCCTCGGCGGCCTCGCGGGCAATCGTAAGCTTGGCAGAGGCTGTGGCAACGTCCTTTTGGCGCTCGATCAATGCATTTTCGGCAATGCCGCGATTGCCGCTCGCGGCAGTGACGGACTCACTCAGTTCTCTGGCCTTCTCCGACCACGCTTTTTCCTGTTCGCCGAGTTCCACGTATTCCTTGTCGGCGGCACCCTGCAGCTTGCTCTGGAGTGCGGTTGCATCGACTTTGGCGGATTCCGCTTCGTCCCAGAAGCCCTTCAGGTACCCTCGGGCCTGGTCTTCCTGCGGGATGCGGCGCAGCACCGTGGCCAGCGCGTCGATCCTCTGTTTCTGGGCCGTTAGATCCGACACCGCCTTCGTGCAGGCAGCGAGCCGCGCTTTGGCCGCTTCAAGGTGCTGCCCGCCGCCGTCGCGCCTGATGCGAAGGTCGCCTTCCACGACGAGCTTCAGGCGTTCGATGGTGCCTTTGCCGACCAGCATGCCATCCTGCGTCAGGGTGCGCTTGCCACGCTCCATGGCCTGTGCGGTGGTCGTGGCGCACACCATGTCCCCGAAGAGCCCGCGCAGGTAGGCCACGGCCGCCGGGTCGGTGCCTTCGATCAGTTCGGCGACGGTGCCGTCTTCAGGGCGCCGGCCGACCTGCTGCCGGCTCTCCATGACGATCTTGGCGCCGTAGGCGGCACGCTTTTCCGGCAGGCCGCGATAGACCTCGAATGCCCGACGCTCTTCGTGTTCCGGTACAAGTAGCGCCTGCAGGTTGCTTGCCAGGTAGGCCTCGATTGCAGGCTGCCATTCCTTCTTCGTGATTCGGACGACGTCGCACACCGCCACCGGGTTAATGCCTTCATCCCGCAGCTCGCGCATCAGGGTTCCGACGTTCGGACTGAGCGGCATCTTCCCCTGCTTGACCCGTTCGAGTGATTCTGTGGCGAGCTTGAAATCGGCTTTGGCGGCGTCCAACTGCTGGTACAGCGTGCCATCGATGTCGTTCAGTGCCTGCATGGCTTTTTGAGCCGCCTGAACGGCAGTGCCCAGGTGCGCTTCGATTTCAGTCCATTCAGCCTGTTCAAAGCGTTCCAGCAAGGCCGCCAGTTTCTGCGATTCGGCGCTCAATGAGCGCATGACCTCCTCATCCAGAACACCGGCGTCCGCGGCCTTCTTCAGGAACTCACGGAACTGGGAAATCTGGTCAAACATGCCTCTGGTATTGCGTTCGGCCCGATCATGATGCCCTCTGATCTGGCCTTCCAGACCGGCGTAATCGGCATGGGCACCATGCTGTTCGCGAAGCTTGCGGTATTGGGCCGCTTTTTTGGCTGCAGTTTCCTGATCGTCCTTCAATCTACGGAATTCCCTGTCAGCAGAATCAAACGCCACTTGGGCTTCCTGCTGGCGGCCCTCGCATTGCTCGTGCACCTGGTTGGCGTGCTCGCGCGCCGCGTCCAGGCCCAGCGCCTTCCAGGTGACGGCTTTTCTGGAGGCCTTGGCTGCATTGTCAAAGGTGTCGTGGACCGCGGTGCCGTCGACGATTTTCTGCTCGACATCGGCCACCATCTCGGCCAGGCGCCGGAATGACTCGGTGACCTCCTTGAACTTCTTAATGTTTGTCGGCCGGGACTCAAGCACGTCGTTGCGGACGATCTCGTCCACGGTCTTGTCGAAGCGCATCCGCAGCGCAAAACGGAACGCGCGGATAAATGCCTCGTACGACGGCGCACCGCCCGACCCGCGCAATTCGAGCAGGCAAGCGCGAATGTACCGATCGGCCTCCTGGAACACGCATTCCTCACCCGAAACTTTGGATCGCTGCAGCAGTTGCTGCTTGAAGGCGGCCCATTCCCGCGGCTTTTCCTTGCCGTCGACCGTCTCAAGGTGATCCCCCAGCGTCAACTCGACGTCCGGGAGGAGATAGCGGCCCAGCACATCGTGTTGCTCGCGGTCCTTGGAGGCATAGATGCACACTCCCATGGAGACGGGCTTGTTGGTTTCCGAGTCGCGCCAGACGAGGGTGATATAGGTGTTCGAGTTCGGCCGCACCCGGTCATCGGGCATACCGCCGTACTGGCCGAGGCAATAGCTCCGAATCGACCGTGTCGTCTTGTTCTCGTCAGCCTGGGCGTTCAGCGCCATGAGCCGGCTGTTTGCGCCAAACATGGCGATCTGGACTGCATCGAGGAACGAGCTCTTTCCGCTGCCGTTTGCCCCGAACAGCCCAGTGATCTCGGCAATGCGGACATGCTCTCGTTCATACAGAAAGAACTGCACCAGGTTGATACTTTCCAGATATTTCATGCTTCTTCTTCCTCTGGCTGCTCCGGACCTTGACCGTCGCCGTCCTCGTTAGACTCCCCTGCGGGTTCGTACGACTGTGTAAATTGGGCCAGTCGGGTAATCGCGGTCTCGCCCAGCAGATCCACGATCGCGGGACGTATGGCCAGCACGTAGGGCTGAATGTCACCGGCAACCGCGTCGGGAAACTCATGTTCATCCACCTTGCGCACGATGCCCCAGCGCCGAAGCGTCCGCACCAGACCGTCCAGTTCGCCGCGTCCAGGCAGCTCGCGCTTGCCCGTCGTGGAGAGGCGATACTTTTCCTCCAGCTCGACCGCATCGCAGATCACTTCGCCGTCATCGTTCAGCTGCCCGGTCCGGGCCTGTTCGTCGTAGATCTTCCGGAGCACAAGGGCGAGCAGCGTTTGTGCGGTATTGGCCGTGCCCGCCCTGCCGTTGTCCGGAATCGCGCACGCATAGCGGAGCTGCCGGTTCACGGTCAGGCCGACGCCGACCTGGGAGAGGACGTGCTTGAATTCGCGCTCGAACCGCTCGATCATGCCGTAGGACATGCGGCTGTGCCGGTCCGCGTAGTACAGAACCTGTTCTGCAAGCAGACGGCTGGCGGTCGACTCGAACTCCTCGGCCACATATTGCCTGTCGGTTTTCGCAGCGATGTTTTCCCAATACTGGCTCATGTCGCCTCTCCTTTTGTAGCTGCCGGTTTTTTCGCTCTCTCGATCCGGAATGGAACGCCAGTGATCCACTTGTTTTCTGCTTCCTTGTCGCCGGTGCGACGTACCCGGAAGCCGCGCATCATGGCTAAGGCCTCCCGCTGCAAATCAGGCGATCCGCTATCCATGGCGGCACCGAGCACCAGCAAGGTCTGATAGGCACGCACATCCGCGACGCTGCTGATCTGGAGTTCTTCGCTGGCGACGACAGGGCGGCCTGAAAGCTGACGCGACACGAACTCGACGAGTTTGGGGGCGTTAACCATCCGAACATTGCGTGCGAGCGCCCGGAGTTTTGCCCGTGCGATGTCTTCCTCGGTCGGGATGGTCTCCCTTAGTTGCGTGGCCTTCTCCCGCGCCTCCTGCCGGCGTGGTTCGGCGAGATTGGCGGGGCTGACCATGTCGCCCGGCGGGAACGGGCTGTCGTGAACGTCCGTTTTACTGTCCATGACCCGGACGATCGCCGCATCGACGACCTCATCGATGGGACGCAGGGAGCGCAGCCGGTAATCCAGATAGGCCAGCGCCCGGCGGTTTGCCCGGCGGATCTCGTCATCCAGCCGCTCCAGGTAGTCGTCGATCCGCTGGATGTCGCGCAATTTCTGCACGTCGCGCTCGAACATGCGCTCGGCGCGGGCGCGGTCGCCCTGGAAGCGCCGGGTTTCGTACCAGGTGATCAGGCGCTCGCGATTCTGCTCGGAACCATGCAGTTCGTCGGCCCAGTGGAGGATTTGCGGGCGCCGCGACAGCGGGTGCTCGCGTGTCCTGAGTTCCTTGTAGTCCCCGATGAACACCTGCTCGATGAAGCCGCTGAAGAACCCGCGAACGTACTGGGCGGTGGTTTCTTCCGCCCCGAGCGAGCTCATCAGGTCGCGGACGTTCGTGCCGGTATTACGGATGTGTTCGAGCAGGTGTCGCGCCTGGTCGGCCGCCTCGGAAAGCGAGTCGCCGCCGGCCCCTTCCATCACCAGCTTCAGGTTGGCTTCGATGGAGCGAATCTTGCCCGCCACGTAGATCGGTCCGGTCTCCGCGAAATTGATGAGCTGCCCCAGGAACTGGTTGACCGTGGGGGTCATGGAAACCCGCTTGTCGACGCCATGGCGGTCCAGCCGCAGCCACCCGCAATCATGCAGCCGGTTGAAGATGGTGATGGCGCGGATGTTGAGCGGCGTTTCGGGCGTGGCGCCATCCTCGTCTATCCAGGAATCGTGGATGACGAGTTCGGCCTCGATGTCCTGGGTGATGTCTCGCGTCGTGAATCCGTGGCTGGGCGGCAAGGGGGCATCCGGGCCGAAGCGCCTGTCGTAGAGCGCGCACAGGATGCCCCAGTAGGTCTGCTTATTGGGCGAGGCGAGCGGCGCAAACAGCCGCTCCGGCAGCCGCGTGAACAGAAGGGAGGCGGCAGCGCCGCCAGCACCTAGCGGTTGAAAAGCCACTTGGACACCTCCCGTGCGTTTTCAACGGCGATCAGATACTCGGGCGCGTGCTGGATCTTTGTGTCCATCGCGGCGTGTATGTCCAGAATGAAATAGGGGACCAGAGCCGCGCGGCAGGTTTCCACGCGGCTCGCGGTCCCATTGAAGTATTCGGCCTGGATCACTCTGGCCTGCGCAGGAGAGAGTTCAGGGTGGGCGACCAGGCGAACCTTGACCTTGGTGTTCCAGTCGGGGTCATCGAATCGGGTGCGATCCGCGAGACGCGCCAAAGGCTTCACTTCGAGGATCCGCCCCAGTGCGTAATCCCGGAATTCCTGATGGGCCTCGCTGTAGGCGCGCACATGCCACCTGCGGCCGGCGAGAACCAGGCTGTGCGGATAGATCGTGCGGCGATGCGGAGCCGGTTCGCTCATCGACATGTATTCGATTTCGACGGCTTTTGCCTGTCTGATCGAATTTCCGAGGCTGGCGAATGTCTTGGGTGCCGGGGCGGTGATGCTTGGCGTCGCCGACCAGGCCACCGAACTGCCATCCTCCATGGCCGACGCATAGGGAAGCCCGACCATGGACAGGTAACGGGAAAGCGATTCGGAAATGTCTGCCTGAGAGGCCTTGGTGTACCGCTTGTAGAAATCTGACGTAGCGAAGTAGCTCCTGGACTTGCTGTCCCATTGCATCCAGGTTGGGTTCAGGTCGCGGATTTCCTTGATCCATTGGCTGGCCCGTGGCAAACCAATGCCAAACAGCTCGCATACCCGCGAACGGTAAATGCGCCCTTCCCAAACCAGCAAAAGCTCCAGAAGGGTAAGGCGTTGTTGCGGGCTGTCGTTCCGTTGGTCCATGTGCTTTTCCGTATGTTATAGAAAAATATAACATATAATTTCTTATAACATGGACCTTGCAGCAAAAAACCCCTGCCTGCCAGCACTGTAACCAGGGGGTTGCCCCACCCTGCGTTCCGTGGGTTCACTTCGTGCGACCGCTTTGGCCATAGAAGCGACGGAGGGAGGCTCTCTCAGACAGGCGGGTCGTCGGCCAAAGGCGACGATGGCCTTTTGCTTGACCGCGTCCGCTGCACTCGCAAGACCAGTCGTTGGCTCGCCACTCGTTTTGAACGATCGCTTTTCTCAGTTAGACGGCAGAACACGAACCGCTTCTGCCGTTGGCGGCTGCGAAGAGCTGAGGACTGCTCTGTGACGACACAGTGCAGACTGATGCTGAGGAGGAATGTGGGGCAGCAGGTCGACCATTACAGCCAGTCAGAACAGCCGACAAGATAAACAGGCCGGACGCTTCCCTAACAGTCAATTTTTCCAATCAATCACCCGCCTTTAACCTGAACAGGCGCCCATCCTGGGTTTGGCAGGTGCCTTTGACATCGGTAAGGTGACTGACCCATTCGCAAACCAAGCGCTCGCCATCGGCTGATTCAAGCGTAGCCTTGCTGCCCTTGCTGGTATGCCCACTATGGAGACCCACGGTGTCGTTTCTGTATATGCCATGGCATGCATCCGTCGTGCACGGATTTCTCACCGATTCCCCTTCATATCGCTTCCCATCCAGCATTATCTCCATCCTATGCGTTGGCCCCCAGGCCGACAGGGTTCCCACGGCCTGGGTGGTATCAGCCGCGTCCTTGAGCGCCACGTTAGAGGCGCAGCCGGTCAGTGCTAGCAGGAACAGTATTGTCATTTGTTTCATTTTTCTCTCCTTGCGATCATGAAATGCATCACACGATTCAGTGCAGCACGAATCGAACGGTCACGGCGGACTTGCCAGGAATCTCGACAAGGGCAATCGCCTTGGCGCCCGCTGTCTTAAACTGCCCGACGGCTTCCAACTTGTCGCCAGACGGCTTGAGCAGGGTTTCCTGTTTCACCCCACCGGCCAGCAGGGTTAGCTTGGCACTTGCCTTGGCGACATCAACCGGGTTGCCGTGGTCGCGCACATACAGGTTCAGGCTTTCAGACTTGGCGACCAGTTCGAAGTCCATATCCTTGGCCTCGACCACGATGCCACCATGCAGTGCTGCATGTTCGTGGGCGTGATCGTGACCGCTGGCTGCGAAGGCGGAGCCGGTCAGGCCAACGGTCAGGGCAACTAGAAAGTGAATCGGTTTCATGGAGCTTCCTTTCATTGAAGTGAGTGAACAAGGGTTGAGCATCAGAGCGCCTCGGCATCGCGATCTGTGAGCAGACGCTCGGCGTCCTTGCGCCCGAACAGCCAGAACAGCGCGGGCGTCAGGTAGGTGTCGAGCAGGGTGGAACTGATGAGGCCGGAGAAAATCACCACGGCCACCGGGTGCAGGATTTCCGTGCCGGGCCGTTCCGCCTCGAACAGCAGCGGCGCAAGCGCGAAGGCGGTGACCAGGGCGGTCATCAGCACCGGTGCCAGACGCTCCAGCGAGCCGCGCACGATCATCTGGTGATCGAAGCTTTCGCCCTCCCGACGCATCAGGTTGATGTAGTGGCTCACCTTCAGAATGCCGTTGCGCACCGAAATGCCGGCCAGTGTGATGAAGCCGACCAGCGCGGCCACCGACAGCGGCTGTCCGGATAGCCACAGCCCGATCACCGCGCCGACCAGCGCCAGAGGGATGTTGGCCATGATCAGCATCGACAACCGCACCGATTTGTAACGGCTGTAGAGCACCACGAACATCAGCGTGAGCGAGACCACGGAAAGCAGCCCGACCAGTTTCGAGGCTTCTTCCTGAGCCTGGAACTGCCCCCCCAGGGTCACAAAATAGCCTTCAGGCAATTGGGTTGCAGCAACCGCCGAACGGATGTCGGCGACCACCTCGGAAAGCGCACGACCTTGGGCGTTGGCCGAGATCACGATGCGGCGCTTGCCATCGTCGCGGCTGATCTGGTTGGGGCCGTCGCCGTCCTCGATGGTGGCGATGCGGGATAAAGGCACGCTGCCATGCGGGGTGGTGAACTGGATGCGCCCGAGCCCCTCTACCGTGCGCGAGGATTCCGGCAGACGCATGACCAGGGCGAAGCGCCGCCCACCTTCCACGATCTGGGCGGATTTCTCGCCTTCCACCAGACCTTGCAGCATGGCCAGGATTTGCGGGGTCGGCACGCCGTATTGCGCCGCCGCCGCGTAGTCGATGCGCACCTTGATCTGGGGCGCCAGCACCTGCTTTTCGATCTCCAGGTCGGCCAAGCCCGGTATGGCGGCGAGCTTGCCGCGCAGCAGGTCGGCTTGGGCGCGCAGGGTGTCGAGGTCGTCTCCGAATATCTTGACGGCGATCTGGGCGCGCACGCCCGACAGCATGTGGTCGATGCGGTGCGAGATGGGCTGACCGATGGCGATGGCCGCCGGCAGGTTGACGAGGCGACTGCGGATGTCGGCCAGGATGTCGTCCATCGGTCGGGTCAGTTCAGTCGCAGGCCTGAGCCCGACATCCAGTTCGCTGACGTGCACCCCTTCGGCATGCTCGTCCAGTTCGGCGCGGCCGCTGCGCCGTCCGACGTGGACGACCTCAGGCAACTGCCTGACCAGCACCTCGGCCTGTCGGGCCAAATCGGACGACTCAGCCAGGGTCACCCCGGGATTGAGGCGCAGCCCGATGAGCAGGGTGCCCTCGTTGAACGGCGGCAGAAAGGTGGTGGGGAAGAACGGCACTGCTACCGCCGCCACGAGCACTGCCGTGGCGCCTGCCGCCAGTGCCGCCCTTGGGCGGTTCAGCACCGCTTGCAGGCTGCCGCGATATTTCGCCTTGAGCCAGGCCAAGAGCTTCGTATCACCGTGGTCGAGGGACTTCATGCGCGGCAGCAGGTAGAACGCCAGCACCGGGGTCACCGTCACCGACACCACCAGCGAGGCCAGGGTCGAGACGATGAAGGCGATGCCGAGCGGCACGAACAGCCGCCCCTCCATGCCCGGCAGGGCGAACAGCGGCAGGAACACCAGCACGATGATGAGGGTGGCGTAGAGGATGGCCGAGCGCACCTCCAGGGTGGCACTGGCCACCAGTTCGATGGGATGCATGCGATGGTCGTGGTGCTTGGCCCGGTCCTCCTTCAGTCGCCGCAAGACGTTCTCGATGCCCACCACCGCGTCATCCACCAGGCCACCGATGGCAATGGCGAGTCCGCCCAGGGTCATGGTGTTGATGGACATGCCGAAATACTTGAACACCAGCGCGGTCATGAAGATCGACACCGGAATGGCGGTCAGCGCGATCACGGTCGGACGCAGGGTGCCCAGGAAGAAGAACAGGATCACCGCGACGAACACCGAGGCGCCGATCAGCTTGCCTTGCAGGGTGTCGATGGAGGCTTCGATGAAACTGGCCTGGCGGAAGGTGACGCGAGGCTCCGCCATGCCAGTCGGCAGGCCCTGTTTCATTTCGCCCAGCGCACTCTCGATGGATCGCGTGAGCGCGATGGTGTCGGCTGTCGGCTGTTTCTGGATTCCCAGGATGACCGCCGGCTTGCCCTCGAAGCCGGCGTCACCGCGCTTGAGGGCCGGTGCGAAAGTCACTTCGGCGATCTGACGCAGCAGGATGGGCTGGCCATTGCGGCTAGTGAGCGCCAGATTCTTGAGATCGTCCAGGCGCGAGGTGCGGCCCAGGTTGCGGATCAGATATTCGCGCCCGTTGAGTTCCAGGAACCCGCCCGAGGTGTTGGACGAAAACCCCCGGAGCGCGTCGTCGAGCTGGTCGTGAGCGATACCCAACTCCGCCATGCGGATGGTATCCGGCTGCACCTGGAACTGGCGCACCTCGCCGCCGATAGGGATGACCTGCGCCACACCGGAGATCGCCATGAGGCGCGGCCTGAGCACCCAGTCCGCGTATTCGCGCACCTGCATGGGAGAAATCTTCGCCGTGTCGATGGGGATGGCGATCTGCATGATTTCGCCCATGATCGAACTGATCGGCCCCATACGCGGCGTCACGCCGTCCGGCAGTCCCTCCTCCATCGAAGACAGTCGCTCCGATACCATTTGCCGCGCCCGAAAGATGTCAGTGCTCCAGTCGAAGGTGACATAGATGAAGGACAGCCCTGCGCTGGAGACCGAGCGCACGCTCTCCACCCCCGGCAGGCCGTTCATGGTGGTTTCCAGCGGGAAGGTGATGAGCTGCTCGACCTCCTCGGGCGCCATGCCACCGGCTTCTGTCATCAGGGTGACGGTGGGTTTGTTGAGGTCTGGAAACACGTCCACCGGGGTGCGCGTCAGCGTGAACGCGCCATAGGCCATGAGTGCTAGGCTGGCGATGATCACCAGCAGCCGGTTGGACAGGCTGTTGTCGAGTAGTGATTTGAACATTTCAGCCTCCCGTTAGCGGACCTGGTTAACCAGGGTCGCGGCGCGGACCACTACCCGGTCGCCGGCTCGCAGGCCGGAAGTTACCGCCACGTTTGCGCCGTCGAGCGGTTCCACCGTCACCGTGCGGGGTTCGAAGCGCTCGGGGGCGGTCTTGACCCAGACGATGGTCTGGTTGGAGGGGTTCTTCACCAGCGCCGCCGCTGGCACGCGGAAGCCTTGCACCGTGCTCCGGGTCAACGCGAACACCTTGACCGGCTGGCCGACCGCCAGGCTGGACAGGGCATCGCCCTCGCCGCGGAACATCAGCGGCAGGGCCTGTTCGCGCAGGCTGCGGGCGGCGCCGACGAAAGTCAGCGGCACCTGCGCATCACCAACCGCGAGGCTGCCGGAGACCACGTCCAGGGCCTGCCCGGTGTCGTAGGCCAGCGCCTCGACGTGCAGGCGGTTCGGATCGACCACTTCGAACACCGCTTCGCGTGCCTCGACCACCTGCCCGGCTACCGCATTGCTCATCGCCACGATTCCGGCCACCGGCGCGACGAGCGTGTCGCGGTTGGAAAGTCCGGCACCCAACGCAGTAATGCGCCCGCTGAGGCTTTCGACCTCGCTTTCGGCGGCCTCGATTTCCTTGCGCGGAATCGTGTCGGCCAGTTCCTTCAGGCGGGCCAGCCGCTTCATGGCCAGGCCCTTGGCCGCTCGCAGTTCCGCCAGTTGCGCGGATTGGTTGGAGCGTTCGATCATCCCAGCGGCCGGCACCACATAGGCCAGCACCTCGCCTTTGCGAACACGTTGTCCGATGTTGGGGAAACCGCGCGGACCTGCTTCAAGCCGGCCCGCGATGAGGGCCTGCACCTTGCCGCCGGCATTGGGGTCCATGACGACCTTGCCGGCCAGCTCGAAGGTGCGGGGCAGTGCACCGCTTTCCACGGGCAACGTGCGCACGCTGATCTGGCGCTGCGCTGGCTTGGGCAGGAAGACACCGCCATCCGGCAGGCGCTTTGGACCGCTGCTGTTGGTGGCTGGCGGAGCGTCACCGTGATCGTGGCCGTCACCGGCGAAAGCCGTCGACATGGCCATCGCCAGGCTGAGCCAGAGAACAGGAATCAGAGTGCGCGGCTTCATGCGACACCTCCAAGGCGCGGGGCGCGCATGCGACGTATCAGCCAGATCAGGCCAACCAGACCTATGCCGGCTGCGGCTATCCAGTAGGCATACTCTTCCCATCCGTGCGCATGGGCGGCCTCTCCAGCCTCCTCTTCCGCTTCATGCACATCGAGTTCGCCGGCCAGTAGATCAGTTTCCCCGCCGGCCATGACGGTCGCTGCGACCGGGATTTCCCCCGGTTCGGGCGCCTTGGACAAGGTGGCTTCGAATAGTCCTTCGCCGTGCGCCTCGACGGGAACCTTGACCCCGCCGAGTTCAAGTTCGAGCTTGGCGTCCTTGACCGGGCTGTTGTCGGCGGCGCGGTCTAGATACAGCGTCAGGTGTTTGTCGTCGAGCACGCCGACCAGTTCGAACAGTTCAGAGACGGCAGTGAAGCGGGGCAGAGCCGGTCCGGCCATGGCGGCTGGCGCGTCACCGTGGTCGTGGCCCTCGCCGGCCCAGGCCGGCCATGCGGCAGACAGCATCAGCGCTGCCAGGATGGGGGTGGATTTCATGTTCATGTTCCTCATGTTCATTCGGGTAACAGGCCCAAGGCCTGGCGCAGAGCGGACACCTCAGCGGCCAATTCAACGCGGGCGCGGGCGGCTTCACGCTCGGCCTCGGAGGCCTCTAGCTCGATGCGCAAACGGGTGGGGAGATCGGTCTCGCCGAGCCTGAAGGACTTCTCGAAAAATGCCCGCGACTCGCCCGCAAGCCGCGCCCGCTGTTCGGCGGCAGCGAGCCGGGCGCGGGCTGCTTCCTCGCGCAAACGCGCGGCGTCGATCCTGGCCTCGACGCGATCCCTTTCGACAACCAGTTGGGCCTCTGCCTCGATTTCGTCCGCTGACGCTGTGGCCATGCGGGCCCGCTGGCGGCTGTCCGAGCCGAAAGGGATGCGCATGCCCAGCGTGATGGTTTGGGAATAGTCCTCCCCGGAAGTTGCGCGCTCGCTCGTGGTGGCTAACTGCAACTCGGGATTGGCCCGGCTTTGCACCCCGGCCAATGCCTTGGTGCGACGCGCCGTCTCGACCCGGTCAGATGTCTCACGCAACAGCGGGTGCATTGCCTCGATTGCAGTATTGGGTGCGGGCTCAGTGGCTTCGAACATCAAGCCCGCGGCCGGCAGGCCGGTGAGCGAACGCAGTCGTTGCGACGCCTCAGCCAACGTGCCGCGCGCTCGCGCAACTTCACCGACAGCACTTGCCACGGCGGCGGCGGCCTGGTGGCCATCGGCGCGCGACAGGTCGCCTGCGCTGACTCGCCGGGCCACGTCGGCGGCTAGCCGTTCGGCATTTTGCCGGCGGCTCTCGGCAGCATCCAGGTCGATGCGAGCCATGGCCAAGGACCACCAGGCTTCGCGCACTTCGCCAGCCATATGCAGACGTGCCGCAGTCAAACGACTGCTCAACGCCGTGCTTTCAGCTTCGACCACAGTCCTCAGACTGGCTCGCTCCCCCGGCAGCCAGAGCGGCATGGCGAGGCCGGCTCCGTATTCGCGGCTGCCTTGATCGCGGTTGAGTTGATCGGTTTTGTAGGCGAATTCCAGGCTGGGCGGTTCCGCCAGCCAGCTTGCGGCAACATCACGGCGCGCCTCCAACGCGGCGCGCCGTGATCCAGCGGCGCGTGCCTCCGGATGCCGCGCCCAGGCTGCCTCGAAAACCTGCTTCAGTGTGATGGTTGCCGCCTGCCCATTTATGCTTGGCGCGGGCGGCTGAGCGGTAGCTGTTGGAAGCTGCGCTGCCAACGCCAGCGCCAGGAGGGACATGCGCCCTCCAGAGCGGGAAAAAAATTTCATACGATGCCCCGTCCTGATGCAGCCGCCAAAGTGAAAGGCGGCCGGGATTTACGAGAAATCCGGCGGGATCGTCAAATCGAGTGTTACGGTTGAAACGTCAACCCGCCGGGGTATCAGGCGAGGTCGGAGAGCGGAGGACGGAACAGGGAACCGAGCGGCGGTTCGGGAAGCGTGGTCCGATAGGGGGTGGCATTGTGGCCGCCACAAATCGGCGTGGCTGCATGGTCAACGGGAATGACAACCTGAACGTAATGTGCGTGACAGCTTGGGCAATCAGCATCGAAGTCTGAATCGGCTGGATCACTGCCACCAAGGTCTGCGCTGGCCTGATGATCATGTGCATGATGGCCGACGTGCTGCTGCGCCTTGCTTTCTGTTTCATGCTGGCAATAGGCTGCCACGGCCGCAGTGGACCACTGCAACGGCAAAACAATCAGAAAGAAGATAATCAGCTTACGCATGCCGGGGATGCTAACTCAGCACGGGCCTGTCGCACAACCACGACCGAGGCGGTCAGCGCCAAAGTCGCCATCACGCCCGCCACGAACAGGTCGGGCCAGGCCGTGCCGGTGCCGAACACACCCAAAGCGGCAATGGCCACTGCCACGTTGCCAATGGCGTCGTTGCGGCTGCATAGCCACACGGAGCGCATGTTGGCGTCGCCGTTGCGGAAAGTATAGAGAAGAATCGCCACGCCAACGTTGACCGCCAAAGCCAAGAGCGCCACCAGACCCATGGTCATCGGCTCGGGCGGGACGCCCAGCGCGGCGGCCCAGGCCGTCTTGGCCAGCACCAGCACACCGTATGCACCCATGGTGAGCCCCTTGATCAAGGCCGCGCGGGCCCGCCAGGCCAAACCCATAGACAAGACCGCTAGAGATATTCCGTAGTTGGCGGCGTCCCCTGCGAAGTCCACCGCGTCCGCCAACAGGGACACCGACCCCGATTTCAGGCCGCCGGCGATTTCTACGACAAACATCACGGCATTGAGAAACAGCGCCACCCACAGCGCACGACGATAACGCGGCGACACGGCGGTATTGGATGATTTACAACTTTCGGTGCAAGAGCAACCTGGCATTGCCATGTCCTCGGTGAAAAGATGACCACATTTGAAACCCTGGAGCCGCTCCGGGGTCAAGAGGGTAAAGTCTTGCTGTTGATTGGAGTGAAACCATGCGCATCGGTGATCTGGCGAAAGCCACCGGGGTGGATATCGAGACCATCCGCTATTACGAAAAGGTCGGGCTGCTGCCCGAGCCAGGACGCGAGGCCAACGGCTACCGAACCTACCGGCAGGCGCATCTGGAACAACTGGCCTTCATCCGGCATTGCCGGGCATTGGACATGCCCCTGGAGTCGATCCGGCGCCTGCTGGGTTTCGTCGCCCACCCCGAGGCGGAATGCGGCGACATCAACCAGTTGATCGAAGCCCAACTTGCGCGAGTTCGGGCGCGGCTCAACAGCTTGCGCGCACTGGAGAGCCAACTTGCCTCGCTGCGGGCTCAATGTGGAGAAAACCACAGCGCCAGGGAATGCGGCATCCTGCATGAGTTGGTGGCAGCGGCGCATGGCGAGCCGTGTGCGTGTCATTCCAGGTAATGCCGGGTGGCTCCAGCGGCCCGAGGCAAGAGTCCGACTATGCCCAAACTGCGTTGATTACTTCAATCAGATTGCCGCTAGACAGAGCTGTCTGGCTGCCACAGATGCAGAATAATCACTGCCCAAACGTAGACTATAGTTCGAGTTGGCATTATTGGGTCATGTAGCGTTTCCAACCGCAAAGGAGAATCGATCATGAATAAGTCAGTCTTGACAGTCTCATTGGCCGCTGTTCTGTTTTTGGCGGTACCCGCTCTAGCCGAGCAGCCACCTTCCGCTACTAAGAATCAGGGAGCTCCTGATGTCGCAAAATTCGACAAGCAGATGGCACAGGCGCAGGAAAACATGAAGAGGATGCAGGAGCAGATGGACAAAATCCGTCAGACTCAAGACCCGCAGACGCGACAAAAGCTGCTCCAGGATCACTGGGCCACCATGCAGAACAATATGCAGATGATGCACGGCATGTGGGGGCCGGGTGGCGGAATGGGCTGCTGTATGGGTGGCCCGGGGATGGGGCCTGGCATGATGATGGGTGGGCCGATGATGGGGTGGGGACAAATGGGCGGCTACTACTCCAAGCTCACCCCGGAGCAATTGAAGCAACGCCAGTACATGATGGATCAATACGTGCCCATGCAGCAGATGATGATGGATCACATGATGCAACACCAGCAATACATGTGGATGAAGTGAGGCGCGAGACTGCCGTCTAACCTGGCAGTCACCGGACCTGTGCGAAAAGCCGCGCAGGCCGGTTACTTCTACGTTGAACGGCGCTTTGACTGCTTATGGCCTGCGAATTCAACCGGTGGATGCAACACACTAGAAACTGCGCAAGCAGAAGGAGTGTTGCAGATGAAACGAAGACCTCGGATCTATTACACGGAAAGCCAGAAAGCGCTGATGTGGGAGCGCTGGCGGAAAGGAGACTCTCTCCAGCAGATCGCCCAATTGTTTGATCGAAATCACTCGTCGGTAGAACGCATTCTGGCAGAGACAGGCGGGATACAACCGGCCCAACGACACCGGTCGAGATTAGCGCTAACTTTGGCTGAACGAGAAGAGATATCGCGTTCTGTGGTTACGGGTCAGTCGATCCGTTCAATAGCTACATCACTCGGGCGAGCCCCCTCCACCATCAGCCGAGAGATCAATCGCAACGGTGGCCAGGAATACTATCGGGCGAGTCAGGCTGACCAAGCCGCCTGGGACCGGGCGTGTCGCCCCAAGATATGTAAATTGGCGGAGAATCGAACGCTGGCGCACATCGTGGCAAACAAGCTCCAATCACTGTGGTCGCCGGAGCAGATTGCCGGGTGGCTGAAGCACATCTATCCAGACGACACGAGCAGTCAGTGTCACACGAGACCATTTATCGCAGCCTCTTCATACAGGCCAGAGGCCCCCTGAAGAAGGAGTTGCTGGCGCATTTGCGGCGTACACGAGTCATGCGCCGTTCGCGTCATCACACCCAGAAGACAGACAATCACGGCAGAATCACTGACACGGTGTCGATTAGTGAGCGTCCGGCCACGGTTGAAGATCGGGCAGTACCGGGTCACTGGGAAGGTGATCTGCTATGCGGCAGCAAGAACAGTCAGATTGCGACTCTTGTCGAACGTCAGTCACGCTACGTGATGCTGGTGAGGCTCACCACTAAAGATTCGGAGACGGTCACCAACGCGTTGATCAAAAGCGCTCGCAAGTTACCGCAGGAACTCTACAAGTCGCTGACCTGGGATCGAGGGACAGAGATGGCCGCCCACAAGCGCTTCACCTTGGCGACCGACATCAAGGTCTACTTCTGTGATCCTTACCACCCTTGGCAGCGTGGGACGAATGAGAATACGAATGGGCTATTGAGGCAGTATTTCCCCAAGGGCATCGACCTCTCGGCCTACTCGCAAGCCAAGCTCAATGCCGTAGCGCGGAAATTGAATGAGCGTCCGAGGAAAACACTAAACTACGAAACGCCCGCCGAACGATTTCACCAATCCGTTGCATCCACCGGTTGAATTCGCAGCCGAAGACCTGACATATGGAACGGCCAGCCTGACCGGCAGCTTCGGCCGAGGAGCAGAAGACCACGCCGATTTTACGACCGACCCCTTACTGACCTGCTCCGGACGCCCAGTAACGCATTTTTCCCACACCGCCAATGGCAGTACCTGACCGATTTTTATCTGACAGAGGCGACCTGTACTTTCAATGTTTTTCAGGCCAAGTCTGAGCCTTTACTCTCAAAAGCTTTTGGTGATTTCCGCTAGGACGCAAACTGGTGGGCGCTCTTTGTCCAGCCATTTATAGACCTTAACCAGTAAGCATTTCCCCTTCAGCCCCCCGTATTCCTTTGTGTTCGCGTCTATTCAAGCGAACAAGCCCTTTCGGGTAAGTCCCTTGGCCCTTCTTGGGCTTTCTTTTTTTGGGCAACCGATAATTTTATCCATTTCTGATTTTATTTTCAGCAATCAATCAAAAAAACATTCTTTTGATTTCCGCTGGAAGCGGGATGAGCGCATCAATAGCATTCGCCCCATGGTTTCCCTCTCCTCCCCTTGGGTTGTCCTCTTGACGGCCCTTTTTTATACCCAAGCCCACGCCTTCTGTTTTGATGAGGCGGGGGAGATGTATGGGGTCTCTCCACTATTGCTGAAGGCAGTGGCCAAAGTTGAGTCGAATATGAGACCGCATGCGGTTAACAGCACTCACACAGCTAGTACACAGTCTCAAGACATTGGACTGATGCAGATCAATACTCGGTGGCTGCGGAGAAACCCTATCAAGTCGCTCGGATACACCGAGACCCACCTCTACGATCCCTGTACCAGCGTCAAGCTGGGGGCCTGGGTGCTGGCGAACAACTTCACTCGATATGGCGCTTCGTGGGAAGCGGTCGGTGCGTACAACGCGGCATGCACGCGACTCAAAGGTGATGCGTGCCGCCGCGCACGAAATAGCTATGCCTGGAAAGTCTACCGGGCAATGGGGAAATCCTCGTGAAACGCATGTTCACGTTGCTTGGCATGGTCTGGGCAGGTTCGTCGATGGCTGCCAACTGGCAAGTGACGCAGTCCGATTCCATTAGCGCTTATGTAATGTGTCATCAAGGCGATTGCCCTGTAAGGACGGCGAAGGTGTTTGACCTGCCTGTAGCCGTTCCCATGCCAGCGAGGGTATCGGATAGCGCTGCTAAGCCGCTCACCGTTCATTCCTCTACTTCAGTTCGTTTTGCGTTGGCCTCGGCCCGGCTCAGCCATGCCGAGAAAGCCAGTCTCAATGCTTTTCTCAAACGGCATCGTGACGCGCGACGTTTTCTTGTTGTTGGCAGCACGGATCAAATAGGCAAGAAGCGATTTAACGAAACCCTGGCGTACAAGCGCGGAATGGCGGTCGCAGTTTTTATGCGCGCCAATGGAATCCCGAACCGGAATATCAAAGTCGATTCGCGATGCTGCATCGAGCATCCGCCCAGCACGAACCCTGACGCAAGACGTGCGGTGATCAGCATTAACGAATAGGGATTGGGAATGACAAAAAACACTACCGAACCGGGATACAAGGCGGTCCTTGTGCGCGAGGAAACCAAACTCAAGCTGCAGGAGCTTGGGAGAGCCCTTCCCAACAGAAACCTGTTCTTGGAAAGGCGACTGGCCACAGCCGCCATTGAATACTGTCTGAACGATGGGACAGCGAGGCAAGCCATGCTGGATTTGGTGCGCCACATCGTGATGCGAGACCTTGAGACTGCTGAGACACCGGGACCATGAAACCAATCTTTCGATACACACGCTCAAGGAGAATCAAATGAATTTCATGAAAATGTTCAGCAAAAAACAAGTCGTTGTCGGGGGGCTTCTCTCCGCTCTGATGGTCAGCTCGGCATGGGCCACCACCGCCGGCGGTGGTGTGACCGGTACAGAATTCCAAGCCCTGTTCGACATGCTGGTAGGTTGGGCCGAAGGCTATCTGGGCAAAGCGCTGGCGATCGCCGCGTTCGTTGTCGGCGCACTCATTGGCTTCGCCAAGTCTACCGCCATGCCGGCGCTGGTGGGCATCGTCTTCGCCATCGTGTTCGGCCTTGGCCCGACGATCATCAACGGCATGTTCGCCGCTGTGATTTAAGCGAAGCATCACCGGACTGAACAGCATGGCCAATCAAGATTCGCCAACGATCCCGACCCGCCTGGACGACCCTCCCAAGTTCATGTGGTGGGATTTCGACGTGGCCATGTTGTTCATGTCCTTCTTTGTATTTGGCCTCGTTACAGGCTGGCTCGTGAGCTTCACGGGGTTCGGGTTGGTGATGGCCTGGCTTTACCGCAAAGCCAAATTCGGCCAGCACAGAGCTTATGGCATGCACCTGCTGTATTGGCATCTACCCGTCAACCTTGGAATGAAGGCAACACCGCCTTCGAGCATACGAGAGTTCATTGGTTAATGAGAATCGACAAACTGAGCGGCCAAGTGGCCGTCACTCTCGGTGTGCGCAGATGGGCTGTGATGATGTTCGCCCTGTCGCAGATCGCATTACTACTGATGTTGATCGCCTTCCTGACGCGAGGCGACACACATCGCGAAACACTGGTTCCACCGACGATCCACACAACATTCTGGGTCGAGGATGACAAGGTTTCCAAAGAATATCTGATCGAGATGGGCGTGTTTCTGGCCCAACTCTACTTCGATGTGACGCCACAGAACGTGGACTTTAATCACCGCAAACTCAAGTCCTATATCGACCCCCGCTTCTACGGGAAGCTGGAAATCGACGCCGGCGCTTATGCCCAAAAGATCAAGGCGGATAACGCCAGCACTTTCATGGCGATCGCGACGGTCATGCCGGACGAGGCAAAACAACGCATCGCTGTTCAGGGTGTACTCAACACCTATCTGGGAGACAGCAGAACATCACAGGTGAACAAAACCTACGTATTTGAGTTTGGCCAACGCGGCGGCCGTGTGCTGCTGACCGGTATGAGAGAAGGTAAGAATGCTGCCCGACCGTTTGAAGAAATCACTGCTCCTTAGCTTTTTTTGCTTAGTTGCAGCGCCACCCTCGCACGCTCTGCAGGTAGTGGAAGGCGTCGAGGGCAAGACCCTGTTCGTCAAGGTGAGTCTGAGAGATTTGAACCGCATCTCGATCGAGGGAGGCCGGGTTCGCCTGGTCAAGTCCGCCGACGACGGAATGCTTACTGGCAGCGCGGACGCCACCACCGGGCAGGCCCTGATTCAGCCATTGGCCAAGGATCCGTTCGGAGTGTTTGTGTTCAGTCAAAGCGGGAAAACCTACACGCTGGTGTTGCAGCCCCAGGATATTCCAGGGGAAACAATCGTGATCAAGGAAATGACTGCCCCTGCTTCCGTTGCAGCCAAGCCAGGTGAGATTGAACGTGCCGCCAGTTACCAGCAGGCGATCAAGAAAATGATTCAGGCATTGGCAGGTGAAGGTTTGCCTGAAGGCCTGGAGGTAAAGAAGTCCTGGGAGGAAATCCGCCTCTGGAAAGGCTCACGTTTTGCGCTGGAGCATGTTCTCACCGGACATTCACTGGTGGGTGAACAGTATCGCCTGTTCAATATCAGCGACGCCCCGGTTCGGGTCGCCGAACAGGAGTTCTACAAAAAAGGCGTGCTGGCTGTGTCGGTGCGCGACTTGACCGTTGAGCCGGGTCGCAGCACCCAGGTCTTTGTGGTGAAACGGAACGAGGGGGTGCGGTAATGGCGCGAATCATACCCACCCTCAAGGCGTCGCCTGCCCGCAAGAAGCAACTAATGATGGCGGTCGGCGTCGGCGCCGTGATTGTCGGGGTGGCCTTGGCTGCTGCATGGTTCGCCGACTCCGGGAGTAACAAAACCGATCTGGCTCCTGTGGACAAGCCTGAACAGGTCAGCCTCATGGCTGTTCCTGGTCAGCAGCTGAACGACAAGGATGTTTGGCGGGCGAACGAAGCATCAAAGATCGAGGCGCTGAATAAGGAAATCGCTGCGATCAAGCAGAACATGGTGAATATCCCACAAACCAGTGGTGGATCCATGCAAGGCACCGCCGGAGCGGGAATCAACGAAGTGCCGATGCCTCCCCCGGCAGCGGAAATTCAGCCCGGAGGAAATTTACGCCCGCTGCAACCCATGGGGTCGGCGGCATTGCCGCCCCCTCCCCCACCGCCTCCTGGAAGGCCTGGGCAGTTCACACAGCCTGGTATGGATCCGAATGCGCCGATGCAGACCGTGGTGAAGCGCGCGTTCACGCTCGAAGTTTCCGATTCAACGGTGGCTGCGCCTGCCGTACAGCAGGCGCAGCCACAAGCCGCCAGCATGTCGTCCGCCCCAGCCAAGGAAGAGAAGGCATCGGCTGAGAACTATCTTCCTGCCGGGACGTTCATGCGCGTGGTGTTACTGGCGGGTCTCGATGCGCCGACGGGTGGACAGGCACAAAACAATCCGCATCCGATATTGATGCGGGTGCTCGATCCAGCCCAGTTGCCCAATCGCTACATGGCCGACATGAAGGATTGCGTGGTCACGGCCAATGGCTACGGCGACATATCTTCTGAGCGTGCTTATATCAGGACGGATCGGCTGTCGTGCATCGACCAGAAAGGTGGGGCGGTCGACGTATCGCTTAAAGGGTATGTAGCCGGTGAGGATGGCAAGGCCGGGATGCGCGGAAGACTGGTTTCCAAGCAGGGTCAGGCGCTGGCGAATGCCTTCCTCGCGGGGATTGGCTCAGGCATCGGGCAAGCGTTCAAGGAATCTTCGAGCACTGTATCTACCTCACCGCTGGGTTCCACCAGCACGGTGACGGACGGCAAGGAGTTGCAGGCTGGACTGGCATCAGGCGTTGGAAGCGCGATGTCACAGCTCTCGAAGTATTACATCAAGCTGGCCGAACAGGTTTTTCCGGTGATTGAAGTGGACGGCGGCCGCGTGGTCGACGTAGTGCTGACGCGCGGCCAGAGCATCGAGAGAAGGTAAAGAACATGAGACACCAAACCAGAATGAAAACCCTGTTGCCCCAACTGTTGATTCTGTCCTGCATGCCGGGATTTGCGCTAGCTCAGGATGTGAAAGGAAACACTGTTCTGGCGCCTCAAAACGTGAATATTGTGGCCGCAGATGCGGCCATGATGGATGCCGGCGATGCTGCGCGTGCGAACGATCAAGTCGCGATCCAGCGCAATCTGCGGCTGATGTACCCGAAGACACGCTTCGGAATGATTTCGGCCACCCCGCTGCCGGGCATCTACGAAGTCGTGATGGGCCGCAATGTCGCATTCGTGGAAGAGTCGGGGCGGTATTTCATTTTCGGGCGCATGTTCGACATGGAGAAGCAGGAGGACATCACCTCCGGAGCCGATGCTGCGCAGCCGACGTCACCTGCCGTCGATTTCGCCTCACTCCCGCTGCAACACGCGATCAAGAAAGTGCATGGCCAGGGTCGCCGGGCGCTTGCCGTTTTCTCGGATCCGGACTGTCCGTACTGCAAGAAGCTGGAGCAGGAGCTGGCGAAAGTGGATGACGTGACGGTCTACACCTTCCTTATGCCATTGGAGCAGCTTCATCCTGATTCGCGCGCGAAGGCCGATGCGGTCTGGTGCAGCAAGGATCGCTCGGCCGCCTGGTCCGCGCTGATGCTGGATGGCAAGGTTCCCAAAAAGACCAAGGGCTGTGAGGCGCCGCATGAAGCGGTGCTGCCTCTGGCTGAGAAGTTGGGGGTCAGCGGTACGCCTTTCCTGGTGGCCGGCGATGGCAGAACCATGCCGGGAGCTGCGGCTGCCGCGCGGATTTCCACCTGGCTTGATGCCGTGATGAAGCCTGTCGAGGCCAATGTTCAGGGAGGCACACAATGAAAATCGGGTTTCTGTCGCTCGCCGCCGTGACCTTGATGAGCGCGGGTTGTTCTTCATTCTCCGGACTCTCTGGCTCGAAATCGGAACTGGCTTGCAAGGCCCCCGATGGGGTGATCTGCACGTCGGTTTCCGGCATTTACGCGAACTCCCTGGACGAGGCCTTGCCGGGGCAGCAACAACCGAAACCCCAGGATAAATCTTCGCAGGATGCTGGCAGCAAGGATTCAAAGGATGGCGCGACGATGCCGCCTCCTGGCTCTTTCTCCCCTCGCGACCTGGCGACGCCGAACAGCGGCGATCCGATTCGCATGGCGCCGTTGGTGCTGCGTGTATGGATCGCACCTTGGGAGGATACGGACGGCGATCTGCATGATCAGCACTATCTCTACACCGTGGTCCACCAAGGCAAGTGGCTGATCGAAACGAACCAGCAGCAGATTCGTGACGCGTACAAGCCGGTGTTCCCGCTCAGGGGTCAGGATAAGCCCGAGGAGGAACGTCCGGTTGCAGATGACGCGATGCCCGGCGTATCGGGTCAGAGGGGCGGCAATCCATGATGTCCGCGCTGGCGCAACCATTTGTTTCGCTCAAAACGTGGCTGACGCGCGAGGACGAACTTGCGACGCCATCCCCAGTGGCGGACGAGAACCACTTCACCACGCGGCAGGACTACAACCGCTTCTCTGATCTCTTGCCCTGGACGGGGTATTGGGAGACCGAGAAATTATTCGCCATTGAGGGCGAGGCAGAAGGCAGCATCGAGGCGATTGGCTACGCCATCGAAATGAACCCGCAGACAGGCGCTACAGACGACATGGCGCGCCTGATTCAGGAAATCTACCGGGACATGCCAGCCGGAGCCGGGGTGCAGGTTCAGTTGTGGGGGAGCCCGGACATTGATGTCTTCCTGAACAATTTTAAGAAGGTGGTGCGCCCCGAATTGCTACAGGACGACGCCCAGCGTTCATTGATCGCGCGCATGACGGCTGAGCGTTATGCCCATTACAGGAAGGCATCCCTCGTTCCGCCCGTCAGCTCGCGCCCCAGCGTGATGCGTCGCTACCGGGTGCTGCTGTCTGTCGCGATGCCGGTGAAGGATGTGGAATACCGAACGCTGGAACGCATCATCGCCCTGCGCGATGCCCAGGTATCCAAACTCAAGACGTATTACCAGTTCGAGCGGGTCTGGGAGGCGGAAGATCTCATGTCCTGGGTGCGCACCATGTTGAATCCCGCACAACATTCAGCCGATCCGGTCTGCTATGACGGCGGACAGTCATTGCGCTACCAGGTGATTACCCGTGACACCGTGGCATCGGTGGGCAGGCTCGGCATCACCCTGCGCTCGCCAGAAGGGGTTGCGGTCTGTGTGCGTGCGCATTCGGCGCAAGGTTATCCGAAGCAGTTCGACCTGCATCAAGTCGCCAGCATGCTGGGAGACGCCAATAAGGGATCCATGGGCTACCCCTGCCCCTTTCTCATCACCATGGGGGTGCAAATTCTGAATTACGACGAGCACAAGAATCTTACGCAGATGAAAACGGCCCGGGCGATTCAGGTTTCGGAAAGTCCGATGGGTAAAGCGCTGCCGGACGTGAGCAAGCGGGCGGCGGACTGGAAATTGTTGCAGAACGCCTACGACGAGGGGGGAGGTGCATTGCGTCTGTACCATCAGGTGCTGCTTTTCCCCAGTCCGGATGCCGTAGCCGAAGCGGACGAGGCGGCCAGAGCCATCTGGCGCAGCCTGGGCTTCGCACTGAGCCCCGACACCTATATGCAGACCCAGGCGCTGATGTCCTCGCTGCCGATGGCACTCGGTCCCTCCCTGCAACGCGACATCAAGATCGCGCAGCGGTTTTCCACCAAAACGACCGCCAACGCGGCCAATCTGTCGCCTGTTCTGGGCGAATGGCGCGGTGTCGGGGCTCCGGTGCTGACCTTCACGGGGCGTAATGGCCAGACCATAGGCGTGAATCTGTTCGACAACCCGTCTGGCAACTACAACGGTTGCGTGGTGGGAACGTCCGGGTCTGGCAAATCCGCATTCCTGAACGAACTTGCCGAACGCTATCTGGCGATGGGGGCGAAGGTCTGGATTATCGACGTGGGCCGTTCCTACGAGAAGCTGTGTCACGCGCTCGGCGGTCAATACATCGAGTTCACCAAGGAAGCGAATGTCGTCCTCAATCCGTTCACCATGGTGAACGAAATCGACGAAGACATGGAGATGTTGAAGCCGTTGATCGCCCAGATGATCTCCCCTGGACGCCGACTGTCAGATTACGAACTGTCCCAGCTCGAACTGGCGATTCGAGGCCTTTGGGAAGAGCGCGGACCGCGATCGAGTATCGACCTTCTGGCGGAGAAGCTGAAGCTCGCCTGTCACGATGGCGGCACGCTTGAGCATGGCGAGGAAGAGGCCTGCGATCCGCGCATCCGCGATCTGGCGGTGCAGCTGACTTCCTACACCTCGCTGGGCAGCTACGGCCATTTCTTTGAAGGTCAGCACACGGTCAATTTCAATTCCAATCTGGTGGTCCTGGAGCTGGAGGAATTGAAATCGAAGAAAGACCTGCAGGCGGTCGCCCTATTCATCCTGATGTATCGCATCACCCAGGAAATGTACCTGGCGCCCCGTGAACAGCCCAAAGTGGTGATCCTGGATGAAGCCTGGGATCTGCTCACGGGCGGGCAGACGGGTGACTTCATCGAGGCGGGCTACCGCCGCGCCCGGAAATACGGCGGTGCCTTCCTGACGGGCACACAGGGCATCAACGACTACTACCGTAGCGCAGCCTCGCAGGCCGCACTGGAAAACGCTGACTGGCTGTTCATGCTCCGGCAGAAGCAGGAATCCATTGCCAAGCTCGAAGAGAAGCTGGCCTTCACGCCGCACATGGCTCACCTCGTCAGCAGCTTGCGTACTGAACAGGGCAACTATTCGGAAGTGTTCGTCTCCTGTGGCCAGGCTGGTTACGGGGTCGGGATGCTCCTGCTTGACCCCTACTCCCAACTCATGGGATCGGCCAATGCACGCGATTTCTCAGCGGTACGGCAGAAGCTTGAAACTGGCTTGTCCATGGCTGATGCGGTCGATGCCGTGCTGCGGGAACGGAAGGCGGCGATATGACCGAGATAACAAGGGCCGAGAGTGATTCTGCTGAAGTTTCGGCTACGGAAGATCTGGCCGGGGCTCAACCTGAGATGGGGGGTGATTTTCTTATGGTGAGCTGGATTTCGTTGTTGATGGCATTGCTCGTCTCAACAGTGACGCTTGCGGCATACCACTTCTGGCTAGCGAAACCGACCGCTGGATTAGCGGTGGTAGACCTCGCCAGTGTCGTCAAAATCAAGGAAACCGAATTCACCACTCTGCTCTCCCGACCGAATGTCAGCGACGAGGACCGGAAGGCTGCTTATCTGATGGTCAGCCGGATCGGCCCTGCGATCGAACACGCAGTGGACAGGCTGCAGAAGGACTGCGGCTGCACGATCGTGGTGAAGTCGGCGGTGATCGCAGGGCCGGCCGAAGATCTGACGCCGCGTTTGAAAGCGATGCTCGGTATGTCGCCGGGTACTGAGGCTCAAGGCGGCGGAGTGGAACCATGATGAAGACCGTAGTCGCCCCAGGCGCGGGCAACTTATGGAATCGTTGGCTGGTTTACTGGCATACCGAGATGATTCCCCATCTCCGCCGCAACGGGCTGTTTTGGGGCGGGTTGGTGGGCGCCATCCTGCTCTTCAATGCGTTCTTCACGTTGGCGATTACGGTCACGGAAAGCCTGCCGTACCGGGTGTTCGTGGTGATCAAAGGCGACCTGAATATCAAGCGCGGCGATTACATTGCCTGGCGCTGGGCGGGCGGCGGGCCGTACAAGGCCGGACTTTCGTTCGTGAAACAGGTGCGTGGCATGCAGGGCGACACCGTGACCACAGAGGGTAGGGATTTCTACGTGAACGGCGAGTACATGGGCACGGCCAAGCCGCGCACCCGGACAGGCGAACCGTTGGCGCTTGGCCCGACCGGCGTGATTCCGGCCAACCATTTCTATGTTTACGCACCCCACAAGGATTCGTTGGATTCGCGCTTTGCGCTGACGGGCTGGATTCCGCTTGGGCGTGTCTCCGGGCGCGCGATCCCACTGTTTTGACATGATAAAGAAGGCTCTGGCGATGATTCTGTGTGGGTTGATCATGTATCCGGCTTGGGCCCAGGAGATCTTGGGGCCGTCCTATCCCATCACCGAACCGGACATGCTTGAAGCGATACAGGACAAGCTCAAGTCCATGGAAAAAAACGGTCGTCTCGGCCAGCTCCAGAAAGAAGCCATCGAGCGATCGAAACAAAGCATCGAGCTACCGGACCCAGTGAAAGGCATCGTCAAAACGCGCCAGCCGCGCACCTTCTACTTTGATCCGTCGTGGCGCGTCCCGCGCGACATCACCACGCCAGATGGCAAAGTCATCGCGCGTGCGGGTGACATGGTCAACCCGCTCGACTATGTGCCCCTTTCCAATCACCTGTTTTTTTTCGATCAGAGCGACCCGAAGCAGGTAAAGAAAGCCGCCGAGATTCTCAAGCGCTTCAAAGGAGCGGTGAAACCGATTCTGGTCGCGGGTGAACCCTTGGCGCTGACCCGTCAGTGGAAACGGCAGGTGTACTTCGACCAGAGCGGGCATCTGGTGAGGCGCTTCGGGATCAAGCAGGTCCCTGCGCTGGTGTCGCAAGAGGTAGCGCAAGAGGTAGCGCAAAGGCGCTTGCGCATCGACGAAATGAAAGCTGACTGAAAGTGAATACTTTTACCTGTATTACCGATCCCGGACTGCCCCTGCAAATTGCTGAATGGTCTGATATCCACAGACCGCATTGGGGCAGCACCAGGATCGAGGCCTGGGACGACAGCCGGCTGCAAAGCCGGATCATCAAGCCGACAAAGAAGCCCGTGGGCTTGCTGGGATGGTT
>DHHQ01000016.1 GCA_002403375.1 Thiobacillus denitrificans
AGGTCAAGGACGTCGCCGAACTCGATGCCCGCCTGGCCGCGGCGCAGGCCGACCGCCGCGCGGTGATGCTCGACTTCTACGCCGACTGGTGCGTGTCGTGCAAGGAAATGGAGCGCTTCACCTTCAGCGACCCGAAGGTGCAGGCGCGCCTCGCCGACGTCGTGCTGCTGAAGGCCGACGTCACCGCCAACTCCGACGCCGACCGCGCGCTCCTCAAGCGTTTCGGCCTGTTCGGCCCGCCGGGGCTGATTTTCTGGAACGCCGCCGGCGAGCAGTCGGACTACAAGGTGATCGGTTTCGAGAAGGCCGAGAAGTTTCTCGCGAGCGTCGACGCAGCACTCGGCCGCTGAGCGGCCCGCAAGCGGAAACGGCCCCGCGTGCTTGCGCACGCGGGGCCGTTTTTCATGGGCAGGTGGTGCTCAGGGCTGGCGTCGCAGCACGGCGATCGCATCGAGCAGCGGGGTCACCACGGGCTGGATCTTGCGCCGCATCAGCGAGCCGATCGCGGTGGTCTTGAGGAAGATCGGCCGTACCGTGTCGGCGTCGACCGCGGCGAGCGCGTCGAGCGCGGCGCAGTCGGAGGCGAGCTGCGGCGCGGCCTGCAGGAGGGCCGCGCGCGCGGCGTCGCGCCCGGCGTCGTCGAGCTGCCGCAGCGGCGCGCACCAGTTGGCCAGCGCGTTCAGCGTGTGGTTGACCACTTCCTGGATTTCCGGGCGCTCGAGGATGGTCGCGGTGGTGGCGAGGAAGGTCTGCCCCTGGTCCGACAGCGCCTTGCCGAGCAGTGCGGCGTAGGCGTTGCCGGCGAGCTGCGGGACGCTCGCATGGTCGGCGCGCGCGGCGCGGGGACTGGGCAGGCGGTCGGGCTGCATCTCGAGGAAGGGCACGTAGTACGAGTTGCGGCTGGTGCCGCGCTTCCAGATCGCCAGCCGCTCGGCCTCGCTGAGCACCCCCGAGTGGAGCATCACCGCGACGGTGTCGAGGATGCCGACGTCGTCCTCGTGCAGGAAGGCGAGGTGCTCGACCAGGAACTCGGCCAGGGTGCGGCCCATGCTGCCGCGGCAGACGACTTCGCGCATCAGCATCAGCCGCGCGTTTTCGATCGTCGGCATGCACCACCAGGCATAGCGTGCGAGTTCGTCGGTGAGCGCGGGCGAATGCACCACCGCGACCACCGCCTCCTCCTCGGCGATCAGCAGGAGCTGGGCGAGGTGCTGCTCCGAGAGGCCGGCCTGCGACTGGCGCGTCCAGCGCGTGAGATGCACCGGGTAACCGCCGGGCGAGCCGAGCGCGTGCCCGGACAACTGCTCACGCACCTTCTTCAGGTAGCGGTCGGCACGCTCGGTGGGCTTGAGCGGAACGCTCGCCTCGCCCTGCGGCGTGAGCGCCCACAGCGTCATGTTCGACTCGTCGATGCGGACGGCCTTGAGCTCGGTGTTGAACAGGACGTTGAGGCGCAGCTCGTCCTCGGGCGACAGCTCGTCGTTCATAGGGCCTTGAACACCTCGCGCGCCGCGGCGACCGTGGCGTCGATATCCGCGTCGCTGTGGGCCGCCGAGACGAAGCCCGCCTCGAACGCCGACGGCGCCAGGTAGACGCCGTGATCGAGCATGGCGTGGAAGAAGCGGTTGAACGTCTCGCGGTCGCTTGCCATCACCTCGGCGAAGCTCGCCGGCGGCTTGGCGGCGAAGTAGAGGCCGAACATGCCGCCGACCGAGTCGGCGCAGAAGGTGACGTTCGATTCCTTCGCGGCAGCCGTCAGCCCCTTGACGAGCCGCTCGGTGCGCGCCGCGAGCGCCGCGTAGAAACCGGGTTCGGCAATCGCGGCGAGCGTGGCGAGGCCCGCCGCCACCGCGACCGGGTTGCCCGACAGCGTGCCGGCCTGGTACACGGGGCCGGTCGGCGCGAGCGCGTCCATGACGTCGGCGCGGCCGCCGAAGGCGCCGACCGGCATGCCGCCGCCGATCACCTTGCCGAGCGTGGTGAGGTCGGGCTTGATGCCCAGGAGCTTCTGCGCGCAGCCGAGGTCGACGCGGAAACCGGTCATCACCTCGTCGAAGATCAAGAGCGCGCCGTGCTGATCGCACAGGCGGCGCATCGCCGCCATGAATTCGGCGGTCGGCTTGACCAGGTTCATATTGCCGGCGAAGGGTTCGACGATGATGCAGGCGATCTCGTCGCCGATCTCGGCGAAGGTGCGTTCGAGCCCGGCGACGTCGTTGTAGTCGAGCACGATCGTCTGCGCCGCGACTTCAGCCGGCACGCCGGCGGAGGTGGGGTTGCCGAAGGTCAGCGCGCCCGATCCCGCCTTCACCAGCAGGAAGTCGGCGTGGCCGTGGTAGCAGCCCTCGAACTTGATGAACTTGGAACGGCCGGTGAAGCCGCGCGCCAGGCGGATCGCGCTCATCGTCGCCTCGGTGCCGCTCGATACCAGCCTGACCTTCTCGATGCTCGGCACCAGTTCGATGATGCGGCGGGCGATGGTCAGCTCGGCTTCGGAGGGCGCGCCGAACGACAGGCCGTTGGCGGCGGCGTCCTGCACCGCCTTCACCGTGCCGGGGTGGGCGTGGCCGAGGATGGCCGGGCCCCAAGAGCCGACGTAGTCGATGTATTCGCGTCCGTCGGCGTCCCACACCCGCGAGCCCCTGGCGCGGCTGAAGAACACCGGGGTGCCGCCGACGCTCTTGAAGGCGCGCACCGGCGAGTTCACCCCGCCGGGGATGACTTTCTGCGACTGTTCGAAGAGTTGTTCGTTGCGGGTCATTGTTCGGATTCCGTTTGAAAGAGTTGATTGAGGTCGCGCGCGGCGGCGCGAATGTCGGGGGCGTCGAACAGCGCCGACAGCACGGCGAGGCCGTCGGCGCCGGCGTCGAGCAGGGCCGGCGCGTTGGCCAGCGTGATGCCGCCGATGGCGACGATCGGCACGCGGACCTTGGCTGCGGCCGCATGCAGCAGGTCGAGGCTTGCGCGCGGTGCGGCCGGCTTGGTCGGCGACGCGAAGAAGCTGCCGAAGGCGACGTAGTCGGCACCTGCCGCCTGGGCCGCCAGCGCGAGGTCGAGGCTCTGGTAGCACGAGGCGCCGACGAACTTGTTCGGGCCGAGGATGATGCGCGCCTCGCGGAGGCTGGCGTCGTCTCGCCCCAGGTGCACCCCGTCGGCGCCGGCGAGGTCGGCCAGCCGCAGGTCGTCGTTGACGATCAGCGGCGCGCCGTAGCGGCGGCACAGCGCGACGAGCTCGCTCGCCTGCTCGTGGCGGCGCGCGACATCCTGCGATTTGTCGCGGTACTGCACCGCCGCGACGCCGCCTGTCAGCGCGGCGTCGACCTGCGCCAGCAGGCGTTCGGTGTCGGCGGTTTCTGGGGTGATGGCGTAGACGCCACCCGGGAACTCGAGCATGGCGGCGTCAGGCGTTGCCTTCGGTCTGGGGCTCCTGCGCCCAGAAAAAGCGTTCGGGGATGTACTGGCCCATGCCGGGGCGGAACGCGGCCTTGAGCGTCTCGTAGGTGAAGTTCTGCGCGTCGCGCACCGCCTGCGGCACGTCCTGGCCGAAGGCGAGGGTGGCAGCGATCGCCGAGGCGAGCGTGCAGCCCGAGCCGTGGTAGCTGCCGGGCAGCCGGTCCCAGCCGTCGGTCTGCAAGTGGCCGCTGGCGTCGTACAGGCTGTTCAGCACGCGTGGGGTCGCTTCGTGGGTGCCGGTGATCAGCACGTATTCGCAGCCGAGGTCGGTCAGATGGCGGGCGCAGGCGGCCAGGTCGAGATCCTCGTCGTCGGATTCGAACAGCGCCAGCCGGCGCGCCTCGTGGCTGTTGGGCGTGAGCACGGTGGTCTGCGGGATCAGCAGGTCGCGCATCGCGGCGATCATGTCGTCGTTGGCGAGCTCGTCGCCGCGACCCGAGGCCAGCACCGGGTCGAGCACCACCGGGATGTCGGGGTAGTCGGCGAGAATCTCGGCAATCACCGCGATCGATTCGGCGTTGCCCATCAGGCCCAGCTTGAACGCGGCCACCGGGACGTCCTCGAGCAGCATGCGCGCCTGGTCCGCCACCCATTCGGCGTCGATCGCCAGCACTTCGTCGACCCGCGCGGTGTCCTGCACGGTGATCGCGGTGATCACCGACAGCGGGTGGCAGCCCATGCTCGCGAGTGTCAGCAGGTCGGCCTGGATGCCCGCGCCGCCGGTCGGATCGGACGCCGCGAAGCTCAGCACCAGCGGCGGGGCGGAACGGGGGGTGAAAATGGATGGCATGGCGTGACTGCTTTAGAATCAATTTTCAATTTTAGCCGATTCGTCCCGTCACCATGTCCGAGACCCCCGAATACAAGAGCTGGATGTGCCTGATCTGCGGTTACATCTACCGCGAGGAGGCCGGCGCGCCCGAGGACGGCATTCCGCCCGGCACCCGCTGGGAAGACGTGCCGATCAACTGGACGTGTCCGGATTGCGGGGCGCGCAAGGAAGATTTCGAGATGGTCGCGTTTTGACGTCGCCTCCTGCGCGCCGCTAAAGATGAACCGCGAAAACGACGTTGTAGCGTAGGCAGGGCGGCCGTTTTGGCCATAGAATCATGCCCGGTTCGTCCCGGCCGCGCGCAGTCTGGCCCGGGCGGGTTGCGGCAAATCAAATAATTCAAGGAGACAACATGGTGATGCGGTGGATTTCGGCGGGGGCGCTGCTCCTGCTGTCGGCGAGCGCGTGGGCAATTTCCCCTTATATTCAAGGAGATGCGGTGCAGGGCGGCAATGTCCAGGCGGCCGCGTCTGCGGTCGAGGCGCGCCTCAAGAGTGCCGGCTTCAAGGTGGTCGGCAAGTATTTTCCCCAGAATCTCTCCGGCTACGGCGTGGTGATCGCCACCGACGACGCCATGCTCGGCGAGGTCGGTTCGGTCGGCGGCCATGCGGTGCTCGGCGCTGCGATCCGGGTCGGCGTGAAAGCCAACGGCAGTGTCGCCTACACCAACCCCGATTACTGGTATCGCGCCTACTTCCGCAAGTCCTTCGACAAGAAGGAGCCCGCGGTCAAGGCGCTGCAGGCGCGCCTGGAGAACGCGCTCGGCGCCGGCAAGGGGCTGGGCGGTGACGAGGCTGCCGGCAAGCTGGGGGACTACCGCTACATGGTCGGCATGGAGCGCCTCGACTCGCCGAAGAACAAGCTCGCCGAGTACGGCAGCTTCGCCGAAGCGGTCAAGACCGTCCGCGACAACCTGGCGAAGGGCGCGGGCAAGGCGACCAAGGTCTACGAGGTCGTCATGCCGGACCGCAAGCTCGCCGTGTTCGGCGTGGCGATGAACGACGGCGCGCACAGCGACGGCGAATGGATCAAGAAGATCGACATGCAGGAGAACATCGCCGGCCTGCCGTACGAGATCTATGTCGTCGACGGCCTGGTCGGTTCGCCGCACGGCCGTTTCCGCATCGCGCTCGCCTTCCCGGACGTCGGCATGGGGCAGTTCATGCGGATCTCGTCGCTCCCCAACGCGATCATGGAGACCATGGGAACCGTCGCCGGGGTCGAGAAGAAATCCAGCGGGGAAGCCTGGCAGTAGTCAGGCTGGATCGGCAACCGAAAGGGGCGTTGCGCGGCAACGCCCCTTTTTTTCGCCCGGCTTCGGCGCGGCCCGTGCAGAAGGCTAAAGAAGGGACGGCGGGTGCCGTAATGCTCAGTATCCGGGGGCGCGGACGTGCCGCCTGCCCGAAACTGCTGGAGAAACGTATGGATAACGAAAAACTGAAAGGCGTCAAGGTGATGGTCATCGATGACAGCAACACCATACGCCGCAGCGCGGAAATCTTTTTGAACCAGGCGGGCTGCGAGGTGATCCTGGCGCAGGACGGCTTCGATGCGCTGTCCAAGATCACCGTTCACGAGCCCCATGTCGTGTTCGTCGACATCATGATGCCGCGCCTCGACGGCTATCAGACCTGCTCGCTCATCAAGCGCAACGCCAAGTACCGCACCACCCCGGTCATCATGCTGTCGTCCAAGGACGGGCTGTTCGATCGCGCGCGCGGCCGCATGGTGGGCTCCGACGAGTACCTCACCAAGCCTTTCACCAAAGACACCCTGCTGACCGCGGTGCGCGAGCACGCCTGCGTAGGGGCATAAGCTTTTTCACGGAGAACAAAATCATGGCGATCAGCCGAATCCTGGTTGTGGACGATTCCCCCACCGAGCGTTTTTTCCTGTCCGAACTGCTGGTCAAGAACGGCTATCTCGTGAGCATGGCCGAAAGCGGCGAGGAGGCGGTCGCGCAGGCCAAGCAGACGCTGCCCGATCTCATCGTCATGGACGTGGTGATGCCCGGGATGAACGGCTACCAGGCCACGCGCATGATCACGAAGGAAGAGGCGACCAAGCATATCCCGGTCATCATGTGCACCACCAAGGGGCAGGAGACCGACAAGGTGTGGGGGATCCGCCAGGGTGCGAAGGCCTATCTGGTGAAGCCCGTCAAGCCGGACGAACTGCTGTCGCAGATCAAGGCGCTCGGCTGAGCAGCGTAAATGGCCAAGAAATTCAACCTGCGGGAATTCCAGACTGCGCTGTCGCAGCAGCTGCAGGCGGCCGCCAGCCGCGACACCAGCGGCTCGCGTCTCGGCTTCCGGGTCGGCGAGACGAACTGGCTGGTCAGCCTCAGCGACACCGAGGAAGTGATTCCGCCGCCGCCCATCGTCAAGGTGCCTGGGGTGCGGCGGTGGTTTCGCGGCGTCGCCAACATCCGCGGCAATCTGTACGCGGTGAGCGACTTCTCCGATTTCATGGGCCAGGGCGTGACGCCCGACCATGCCGATTGCCGGCTGCTGATCCCGCATCACGACTTTGGCGTCAATGCGGCCCTGCTGGTGCGCAGCACCCTGGGCCTGAAAAACATCAACCGCTACGCGTTGCGCGAAGGGCCGGTGGCCTTTCCGTGGATCGGACGACAGTATGCGGACGAGACCGGGGCCGCCTGGTGCGACATGGACTTCGGGCAGTTGCTCGGCGATGCCGAGTTCCTGAAGGTCGAGGCGCAGTTCGGCGGTTGATTCGATATTGAATACTCGGCGCGCTGGCGCCGGTGAGTGGAGGCTTTGGAGCGATGAATATGGCGATTACGATGAATGGCCTGAAAGGGCTGGCGGGCCGTGTAACGGGGCGGTCCTCGGACAGGGGCCATGGGGACAGCACCACCATGCTCATGCAGACCGTCCGCAAGCTGGCCGACAAGGAGCCGGGACGGGTTCCGCTGATCGGCCACCTGCCCGTCGAAAAGCAGTATCTCTACACGGGCGGCGCGCTGATCGCCTCGCTGCTGCTCGCGGCGGGCTTCACCATCTACAGCTCGATCCAGCTCGACAACCGGACCGGCTACGAAGCGCGCGCGGGTCAGCTCGAGGTGCTGTCGCAGCGGCTGCCGCTGACCGCGCAGCAGTCGGTGCTCGGTAACGCCACCGCCTTTCCCAAGCTGGCCGAAGGCAAGGCCAGCTTCGAGAAGACGCTGACCGCGCTGCTCGAGGGCGACGAAGACGTCCCCGCCTCCCGGGGCGCCGCACGCGAGACGCTGGAGAAGATCGGCACCCAGTGGAAGCAGTTCGATCCGCTGGTCGGCCAGATCCTGTCGCAGCAGAAGAACCTCGTCGCGATGAACGAGAACGTCAAGCGCATCAACTCGCTGAGCGTCGACCTGCAGGAAGTGGCCGAACAGCTCGCGGGCCAGCTCGCCGACGCCGGGACCGGGGTGCGCGAAGTGTCGCGCGCCAACCACCTGGTCATGCTCAGCCAGCGGATGCCGAAAAACGCCAACCTGCTGCTGTCGGCCGACCTGATCGACCCCGAGGTCGTGCTGCAGCTCGAAAAGGACACCACCTCGTTCCGCGACACGGTGCAGGCGCTGATGGAAGGCGCGGCCAGCCGCAACGAGGACAGCATGCTGACCCTGGAGGACCTCGGGGTCAACATGGCCGACATGGTCGAGGCGGTCGGCGAGGTGCTGGCCAACACCCAGTCGCTGCTGCGCGCCAAGGTGGCCGCCAACAAGCTGTTCACCGGCAGCGACGCGCTGATGCGCGACGCCGAGCAGCTGTCCGACGAATACCAGGCGGTGGGCAACATCGGCTACCAGCTGGCGGCCCTGTTCGGTCTGCTCGCGGTCGCCTCGCTGGTGCTGCTCGGACTCGTCAACATCAACGAGACCAAGTCGCGCGCCCGCAAGAGCGAAGAGGAAAACAGCCGCAACCAGGAGGCCATCCTGCGCCTGATGGACGAACTGGGCGAACTGGCCGAAGGCAACCTCACCATCAACGCCAGCGTGACCGAGGACATCACCGGCGCGGTGGCCGACTCGATCAACTACACGGTCGAGGAGCTGCGCAGCCTGGTTCGCGGCATCAACAACGCTACCGTGCAGATGGACCAGGCGGCCAGCCAGGCGGGCCAGGTGTCCGACACGCTGCAGGATGCGGCGCGCCGCCAGGCCGAGGAGATCGAGACGACCTCCGTCGCGGTCGTCCGGCTGGCCCAGTCGGTCCAGCAGGTGTCGGGCAACGCGGCCGAGTCCGCGAAGGTGGCGCGGCAGTCGCTCGACGCCGCCGAGAAAGGCCAGCAGGCGGTGTCCAACGCGATCTCGAGCATGAACACCCTGCGCGAGCAGATCCAGGAAACCTCGAAGCGAATCAAGCGCCTCGGCGAATCGTCGCAGGAGATCGGCGAGATCGTGGAACTGATTTCCGACATTACCGAGCAGACCAACGTGCTGGCGCTCAACGCCGCCATCCAGGCGGCGTCCGCAGGCGAAGCCGGCCGCGGCTTCTCGGTGGTTGCGGAAGAAGTGCAGCGGCTGGCGGAACGCTCCGCCGACGCGACCAAGCAGATCGCCGCGATCGTGAAGACCATTCAGTCCGACACCCACGACACCGTCGCGGCGATGGAAGTCTCGACCCAGGGCGTGGTCGAGGGCGCCAAGCTGTCGGATGCCGCCGGCCAGACGCTGGCCGAGATCGGCGACGTGTCGAAGAAGCTCGCCGGCCTGATCGCCGACATCTCTTCGGCCACGCAGAACCAGGCGGAAGCGACGACGCTCGTCGCCGAGACCATGCAGGACATCAAGGCGATTTCGGCGCAGACCAGCGCCGGTACCCAGCAGACCGCCGAGTCGATCGGCGGCATGAAGCAGCTGGCGCAGGATCTGAAGAACTCGGTTGCGGGCTTCAAGCTCGCCTGACGCGACGGGCCGCCCGGCGGCCCGTCATTCGGGCTCACAGCAATCAATCTCGGGAAACACACGATGAGCGCCTTACTCGACTACGACACCGGCCCTTTGAACTGGGTCCGCGGGGACATCGACGCCGCCCTGCAAGCCGCGCTCGGGCGCGTCCAGGCCTACAGCGTCGATGCCGACCTCACCAATGCGCTGCGGCTGGCGGCCGACGATGCGCACCAGGTGACCGGCGCGTTGCGGATGGTGGGGCTGGAGGGCGCCGCCACGCTGGCGGGGGCGCTGGAAAGCTGTCTCGCCGACATCAACGAAAACCGCCTGCAGGCGAGCGGCGAACTGTTGCGCGCGCTGCGCAATGCCATGGAGGGCCTGCAGCGCTGGGTCAAGGACCTGGCCGACGGGCGCGGCAGCGGTGAACTCGCGCTGTTTCCCCTGTACAAGCGCCTGCGCGAGTTGCAGGGCGTCGAGCGCGTGTTCGAAGGCGAACTCTTCTTCCCGGACCTGCAGGCGCGCGCCGAAGGCAAGGGCGCCGGTGCCGGCCTGACGCAGGAAGCGCTGGCGGCCGAGGTCAAGACCTCGCGTGCGCAATTCCAGCGCGGCCTGCTCGCCTTCCTGCGCAACGTCGAGGCGGAGCCTGGCCTCAAGCGGATGCGCGAGGCGCTGACGGCGATCGAACGCATCGCCCCGTCGCAGGCGTCGCAATCGTTCTGGTGGGCCTGCGTGGGCTTCGTCGACAGCCTGATCGCGAATGGCGTAGAGGCGGACTTCCACGTCAAGCAATTGCTCGCGCGGGTCGACCTGCAGATGCGCCGTCTGATGGAAGGGTCGCAGCAGGTCGAAGAGCGCCTGATGCGCGATGCCCTGTTCTTCGTCGCCAAGAGCCAGGCGCTGGGCGGCCGTGCCGCGGAGATCCGCTCGACGCTCGGCCTCGACCGTTACATGCCCGGTCGCGGCATGCTCGATCCCGAAACGCTCGCGCGCATGCGCCCCGTGCTGGAGGCCCTGCAGGACGGAGTGAAGACCGCACGCGACGACTGGCACGCCTATGTCGAGGGCGATGCCGCACGCCTCGAGCAGTTCCATGCCCACCTCGTGCGCATGCAGCCGCAGGCGCAGGCGCTGGAACAGAGCGGCCTCGGGCCGCTGCTCGACGACCTCGCCAAGGCGGCGACGGCAGCGGCCGGGCGCGACGGCGACGCGCGCGAACAGGCGAACCTGGAGATCGCGTCAACGCTGCTTCTCCTGCAGAACGCCATCGAAGTCGAAGATATCCTGCATGCCGATTTCGCAGCCCGCGCGGCGGCCCAGCAGGCGCGACTGCGCGCCCTCGTCGAAGGGCGCGCGCTGCCCGCCAGCGCGGCCGACCTCGCCAGCCAGCGCGAGGCCGAACGCGACATGCTGGTGCACATGGCCCAGGAGGTCGGGCAGAACCTCAAGCAGATGGAGGAGGCGCTCGACGCCTTCTTCCGCAACCCCGACGAGCGCGAGGCGCTGGGCGGCCTGTCCGCGCTGGCGCAGCAGGCGCAAGGCGCGCTGACCATGCTGGAGCTTCCCGACGCCGCCCAGTTGCTGGCGGCCGCGACCGCGGCGGCGCAGCCGTTCGTGAGCGGCGGCCACCCCGACGCTGCGACGCAGCAGCGTCTCGCCGACGCCTTCTCCAGCCTGGGGCTGTTCATCGAGTCGTATTGCGCCGGCCGCGCGGATGCCAGCCGGATCCTGCAGCCCGTGCTGGCCGATTTCGGCCTCGAAGCGATCCAGAGCGGATCTGCCGGGCAGGATTCCACCGTCGCGTTCGCCGACGGGGCAAAAAAAAAATCCGCTGATGCATTGACCGAACCGGGTCTCGAGAGCGAGCCCGACGACATCGTCGTCTGCGCGCCGAGCGGCAGTACGGATGACGAAACGCCGCTGGCGGCGGCGTTCGAAGCCGACGCGCTGGCCTGGCACGATTTCACGCCGGTCGAGCCGGTCGAGCCGGGAGCGCCGGCGAGCGCACCGGAGCCGACCGCGCCCGAAGCGGAGCCGGCCGCCCCTGCGGTTGCCGAAGCCCTGGAGCTGCTCCCGTTCGATTTCACCCCTGCCTTCGCCGAGGCGCCGGTCGTCCCGGCCGCCGAAGTGCGCGAGCCTGCCGAGCCGATCGAGCCCGCTCGTGCGGCGGCCGAGGCTCCCGGCGATGGCGCGTCGACCGACGCGACCACCCTCGCGACGCTCCCCGCAGGCGTCGAGCCGGAACTCCTGGAGGTCTTCCTCGAGGAAGC
>DHHQ01000006.1 GCA_002403375.1 Thiobacillus denitrificans
TCTGGGTGAACTTGTAGGCGCCGTGCGAGGTGCCGATGGCGATCGCCAGGGCGTCGACCTTGGTCTTGGCGACGAAGTCGGCGGCCTCGTTGGGGTCGGTCAGCAGCGCGGAATGATCCAGCACGCCTTCGGCGCCGTGGCCGTCTTCCTCGCCGGCCTTGCCGGTTTCGAGCGAGCCCAGGCAGCCCAGTTCGCCTTCGACCGACACGCCGCAGGCGTGCGCCAGTTCGGCGACCTTGCGGGTGGTCTCAACGTTGTACTCGTAGGTCGACGGGGTCTTGCCGTCTTCCATCAGCGAGCCGTCCATCATCACCGAGCTGAAGCCGGACTGGATCGAGCGGAAGCAGATCGCGGGCGAGGCGCCGTGGTCCTGGTGCATGCAGATTGGGATCTGCGGGTACATCTCGATCGCGGCCAGGATCAGGTGGCGCAGGAAGGGTTCGCCGGCGTAGGAACGGGCGCCCGCGGAACCTTGCAGGATCACCGGCGAGTCGACGGCGGCGGCAGCCTGCATGATCGCATGTACCTGCTCCATGTTGTTGACGTTAAACGCAGGCAGGCCATAGCCGTTTTCGGCGGCATGGTCGAGCAGTTGACGAAGGGAAATCAGGGCCATTTACACTCTCCTAGTTAAAAATTTGCAGCAGGCTTCGCGAAATCAGGTCTTTTTGGAATCACCGACGCGGACGATCTTCATGGTGTTGGTGCCGCCGGACTGTCCGATCGGCTCGCCGATGGTCAGCAGGATCAGGTCGCCGTCGCGCACCGCGCCGCGCCGCCGCAATTCCTCTTCTGCTTCGGCCAGCAGCGCGTCGCGCTCCTTGTTGGCGGTCTGCAGGTTGATCGGATAGACGCCGCGGAAGAGGGTCACTTTTCTACGGGTTTGCACCTCGGGTGTCAAGGCGTACACCGGCACCCGGGTCGACAGCCGGCTCATCCACAGGCAGGTGTTGCCCGACTCGGTCAGCGCGGCGATCGCCTTGATGTTGAGGTGCACCGAGGTGAACACCGCCGACATCGCGATCGCCTCGTCCGGGCGCAGGAAGCTGTGGTCCAGCCGCGCGCTGCCGAACACCGGCTCGGCTTCCTTCTCCGCCTCCAGGCAGACGCGGTCCATCGCCTGCACCGCCTCGACCGGGAACTGGCCGGCCGCGGTCTCGGCGGACAGCATCACGGCGTCGGTGCCGTCGAGCACGGCGTTGGCGACGTCGGAGACTTCGGCCCGGGTGGGGATCGGGCTGGAAATCATCGACTCCATCATCTGGGTGGCGGTGATCACGACCTTGTTGCGCTCGATCGCCATGCGGATCATGCGCTTCTGCAGCGCAGGCACCGCCGCGTCGCCGACCTCGACCCCGAGGTCGCCGCGCGCCACCATGATGGCGTCGGACGCCTCGAGGATCTCCTCGAGGTTCTCGATCGCCTCGGTGCGCTCGATCTTGGCGACCAGCTGGCTCCTGCCGCCGGCCGCGCGCAGCAGCTCGCGCGCCTGGCGCATGTCGGCGCCGGAGCGCGGGAACGACACCGCCAGGTAGTCCGCGTTGAGCGCGGCGGCAGTCTTGATGTCCTCGATGTCTTTCTCGGTCAGCGCGGAAGCCGACAGGCCGCCGCCCTTGCGGTTGATGCCCTTGTTGTTGGACAGCACGCCGCCCTGCACCACCTTGCAGACGATCTCCGTACCCTTGACCTCCTCGACCCAGAATTCGATGCGGCCGTCGTCCAGCAGCAGCGTCACGCCGCGGCTGACGTCGTTGGGCAGCTCCTTGTAGTCGAGGCCGACGCGGGTCTGGTCGCCCAGCGGGCAGGCGGCGTCGAGGATGAAGGTGTCGCCCTTGGCGAGAACGATCTTGCCGTCCTTGAACTTGCCGATGCGGATCTTCGGTCCCTGCAGGTCGACCAGCACGCCCACCGCGCGGCCCCGGGTGCGGGCCAACGACCGCACCATCTCGGCGCGGTCGATGTGGTCCTGCGCCACGCCATGGGAAAAGTTGAGACGGACCACGTCCAGGCCGGCTTCCATCATCCGGTCCAGGGTTTTGGGATCGGAACAGGCGGGGCCCAGGGTGGCGACGATTTTGGTTCTGCGGATCATGAGGGGGTGAACGGTCAGGATGGGAAAATGATGAGGGGGCAGGGGTCGGGATTCAGGGATCAGGGAAGGTGCGGGCGGCGCCCGCGCTTAGGTCCCCGGCCGCTGAATCCCGCCCCCCGGATCCTGTGTTACTGCGCCCGTTCCTCCAGAATCGCCACGGCGGGCAGGACCTTGCCCTCGAGGTACTCGAGGAAGGCGCCGCCGGCGGTGGAGATGTAGCTCACCTTGTCGTAGATGTCGTACTTCTGGATCGCGGCGATGGTGTCGCCGCCGCCGGCCAGGGTGAAGGCATTGGTATTGGCGATCGCCATGGCGATGGTCTTGGTGCCTTCGCCGAACTGGTCGAACTCGAACACGCCGACCGGGCCGTTCCACACCACGGTGCCGGCGTTCATGATGATGTCGGCGAGCTGCTGCGCGCTCTTCGGGCCGATGTCGAAGATCATGTCGTCGTCGGCGACGTCCTTGGCATCCTTCAGCACCGCGGGCTCGTTGGCGTCGAACTTCTTGCCGCACACCACGTCGACGGCGATCGGGATGGTCGCGCCGCGCGCGGTCATCTTCTCGATCAGCGCCTGGGCGGTCGGCACCAGGTCGTCCTCGCACAGCGACTTGCCGACGTTATGGCCGGTGGCCTTGAGGAATGTGTTGGCGATGCCGCCGCCGACCACCAGCTGCTCGCACTTCTCGGCCAGCGCTTCGAGCACGGTCAGCTTGGTCGAGACCTTGCTGCCGCCGACGATGGCGACCATCGGGCGCGCCGGGTTGGCGAGCGCCTTCTCCAGCGCCTCGAGTTCCTCGGTCAAGAGGATGCCGGCCGCGGCGGTCGGCGCGAACTTGGCGATGCCATGGGTCGAGGCTTCGGCGCGGTGCGCGGTGCCGAAGGCGTCCATCACGAACACGTCGCACAGTGCGGCGTATTTCTTGGCGGTCTCGTCGACGTTCTTCTTCTCGCCCTTGTTGACGCGGCAGTTCTCCAGCACGACCAGTTCGCCGTCGGCGACGTCGAAGCCGCCGTCGGTCCATTCACGGATCAGGCGCACGTTCTTGCCGAGCTTCTGCGCGATCACGTCGACCACGGGCTTCAACGAATCCTCTTCCCTGAACTCGCCCTCGGTCGGACGGCCGAGGTGCGAGGTGACCATCACCTTGGCGCCGGCCTTGAGGCAGTGCTCGATGGTGCGCATGGAAGCGGTGATGCGGGCGTCGGACGTGACCTTGCCGTCCTTGACGGGGACGTTCATGTCGGCGCGGATGAAGACGCGCTTGCCTGCCAGATCGAGATCGGTGACGCGTTTGAATGCCATGGTTGTTTCTCCTGAAAAGTAAGGTTTAAGGGTTGGCGCGGTGTGGAGCCGCGCCAGGCCTTAAGGCTCACCTTTGAAGGGGTCAGGGGTCGGGATTCAGGGGTCAGGGGATGTGCGGCCGAAGGCCACGCCCCTGATATACGCGCGGGCTGTGCCCGCACCGTCCCTGAATCCTGATCCCTGAATCCTGACCCCTTACTTGGCGACGTGCTCGACGAAGCGGAGCATGTTGCAGGTGTAGCCGTACTCGTTGTCGTACCACGAGACGACCTTGACGAAGGTGTCGTCGAGCGCGATGCCGGCTTCGGCGTCGAAGATCGACGAGTAGCCCACGCCGCGGAAGTCGGTCGAGACGACCTTCTCGTCGGTGTAGCCGAGGGTCTTGCTGATGTCGCCGGATTCGGACGCCTTCTTCATGGCGGCGCAGATGTCGGCGTACTTGGCGGGCTTCTCGAGTTCGACGGTCAGGTCGACGACGGACACGTCGGAGGTCGGCACGCGGAAGGCCATGCCGGTCAGCTTGCCGTTCAGCGCGGGCAGCACCTTGCCGACGGCCTTGGCAGCACCGGTCGACGACGGGATGATGTTCTCGAGGATGCCGCGGCCGCCGCGCCAGTCCTTGGCGGACGGGCCGTCGACGGTTTTCTGGGTCGCGGTGGCGGCGTGCACGGTCGACATCAGGCCGCGCTTGATGCCCCAGTTGTCGTTCAGCACCTTGGCGATCGGCGCCAGGCAGTTGGTGGTGCAGGAAGCCGCCGAGACGATGGACTGGCCGGCGTAGGTTTCGTGGTTCACGCCGTACACGAACATCGGGGTGTCGTCCTTGGACGGGGCCGATTGCACGACCTTCTTCGCACCGGCCTTGAGGTGGGCTTCGCACGACTCGGTGGTCAGGAAGAAGCCGGTGCAATCGATCACGATGTCGGCGCCGACTTCGTTCCACTTCAGGTTGGCGGGATCGCGCTCGGCGGTCAGGCGGATCTTCTTGCCGTTGACGACCATGTTGCCGCCGTCGACCTTGATGTCACCGTTGAAACGGCCGTGCACCGAATCGTACTTCAGCATGTACGCGAGGTAGTCCGCGTCGAGCAGGTCGTTGATCGCGACGATCTCGATGCTGGGGAAGTCCTTCGCCACCGCGCGGAACACCATGCGGCCGATGCGGCCAAAACCGTTGATACCAACTTTGATTGCCATTTGTCAGTCTCCAATGAGGTTGAAAATCTTTTTTAGGGGCCAGGAACCAGGGGCCAGGGGCTAGGGGGACCGGACAAGGCGCGGACTTCAGTCCGCCCATTCCCTGGTCCCTGAATCCTAACCCCTAGTCCCTTAGATCACGCTCTTGACGGCGGCCGCGACGTTTTCGGGGGTGAAGCCGAACTCCTTGAACAGTTCGTCGGCCGGGGCGGACTCGCCGAAGTGGTCCCACCCGATCACGGCGCCTTCCAGGCCCACGTATTTGCGCCAGAAGTCGCTGACGCCGGCTTCCACCGCGACGCGCGGCAGCCCCTTGGGGAGCACGCTTTCGCGGTAAGCGGCGTCCTGCCTGTCGAAGGTGTTGGTCGACGGCATCGACACCACACGCACCGGGATGCCTTCCGCAGCCAGCGCTTCCTGGGCCTTCACAGCCAGGGAGACCTCCGAGCCGGTGGCGATGATGACGGCCTTCGCACCGGCGGCGTCACGCAGCACGTAGCCGCCACGGGCGATGTTGGCGAGGGTCGCCTCGTCGCGCTGCATGAACGGCAGGTTCTGGCGGGACAGGATGTGGCAGGTGGGGCCGTCGGTGCGTTCGACCGAGGCGGCCCAGCCGACCATGGTCTCGACCGTGTCGCACGGACGCCAGACGTCGATGTGGGGGATCATGCGCAGGGTCGCGGTCTGCTCGACCGGCTGGTGGGTCGGGCCGTCCTCGCCGAGGCCGATGGAGTCGTGCGTGAACACGTGGATCACGCGCTGCTTCATCAGCGCGGCCATGCGGATGGCGTTGCGCGAGTATTCCGAGAACATCAGGAAGGTGCCGCCGAACGGCAGCAGGCCGCCGTGCAGCGCCATGCCGTTCATGATCGCGGCCATGCCGAATTCACGCACGCCGTAGCTGATGTAGTTGCCGGGATTGCCGTTGCGCACCGGATGGCAGCCGGTCCAGTTGGTCAGGTTGGAGCCGGTGAGGTCGGCCGAGCCGCCGAGGAACTCGGGCAGCGCGGGCGCCAGCGCGTTGATCGCGATCTGGCTCGCCTTGCGGGTGGCGACGGTCTCGGCCTTGGCGTTGATCTCGGCCAGCTTCTCGGCGACGTGCGCCTTCCAGTTGGCGGGCAGCTCGCCCTTCATGCGGCGCTCGAACTCGGCGGCCTCGGCCGGGTAGGCCTTCTTGTACTCGGCGAACTTGTTGTTCCACAGCGTTTCGAGCCCCTCACCCTTGGTCTTGGCGTCCCAGCCGGCGTAGATGTCGGCGGGGATTTCGAAGGCGGGCGAGTTCCAGCCCATGTTCTGGCGGGTAGCCTCGACTTCCGCGTGGCCCAGGGCCGCGCCGTGCACATCGTGGGTGCCGGCCTTGTTGGGCGAGCCCTTGCCGATGATGGTCTTGCAGCAGATCAGGGTCGGCTTGTCGGTGCTGGCCTTGGCCTTCTGGATCGCCGCCTCGAGGGCGACGACGTCGTGGCCGTCGACGCCGGGGATGACGTTCCAGCCGTAGGCCTCGAAACGCTTGGCGGTGTCGTCGGTGTACCAGTGCTCGATGTGGCCGTCGATCGAGATGCCGTTGTCGTCCCAGAACGCGACCAGCTTGTTGAGCTTCCAGGTGCCGGCGAGCGCGCAGGCCTCGTGCGAGATGCCTTCCATCATGCAGCCGTCGCCGAGGAACACGTAGGTGTGGTGGTCGACGATGGTGTGGTCGGGCTTGTTGAATTCGGCGGCGAGGATCTTTTCCGCCATCGCCATGCCGACGGCGTTGGTGATGCCCTGGCCGAGCGGACCGGTGGTGGTCTCGACACCCGGGGTATAGCCATACTCGGGGTGGCCAGGGGTCCTGGAGTGCAGCTGGCGGAACTGCTTCAGGTCGTCGATCGACAGGTCGTAGCCGGTCAGGTGCAGCAACGCGTAGATCAGCATCGAGCCATGGCCGTTCGACAGCACGAAGCGGTCGCGGTCCGCCCACTTGGGATTGGTGGGGTTGTGGCGCAGGTGGTGGTTCCACAGCGTCTCGGCGATTTCCGCCATCCCCATCGGGGCGCCGGGGTGGCCGGATTTGGCTTTTTCGACAGCATCCATCGCGAGCGCGCGGATGGCATTGGCCAGGTCGTTACGGGTAGGCATTGCGTTCCCTTCAGCTAGGTAAAAAAACTGCGGCATCGACCGCCCGCAAAGCCGCGCGGGGGCAGCTTGGGCAGAATATGCAAAAGCTCGGATTATCCGTCAGCAGGGCGGGCTTTCGCAAGCCAAGCCCCGCACAGGCAAAAGACTCGCCCCGACAAGGGCTTATGCGGGCAAGCTCAAGCCGGGAGTCAGGACAGGGGCGCTAAAATCTTTTTATTCGGACGATGAAGCGCCTTATGCGCCGGCCGCTTTCAGCCAGTCGCGCCACAGTTCGAAGAGCTGCGGACTCGCCGAGGCGACCACCGAGCGCTCCCACACGTTGGCGATGTCGAAGCTGCCGGACAGGCAGGCCAGCCGCCCACCCGCCTCCTCCAGGATCAGCGCGCCGGCGGCGTAGTCCCACAGCTTCTGCCCGCCGTGCAGATAGACGTCGAAGCGCCCCGCCGCGGTGTAGCACCAGTCGAGCGTGGAAGCGCCGAAATTGCGCTGCGAGGCGTACGGCGGCCACGACGCCAGCCGCCCCGCGAGCTCGCGGTCGATGCGCTTCATCTCGACGCCGGCGAGCGCACGGCGCAGTTCGGGAACCGGCTGGCGCAGCGGCAGCGGCGTGCCGTTGAGGTGCGCCCCCTTCCCGCGCTCGGCGCTGAACATCTCGTCGGCGACCGGGTCGTAGACCACGCCGAGCATGCGCTCGCCCTTGTAGAGGTAGGCCACCGACACCGCGAAGTAGGGCACCCCGGCGACGAAGTTGGAGGTGCCGTCGATCGGGTCGACGCACCACAGGCCGTCGCGGCCGGCGTCCCAGGCGTCGCGATGCTGCTGCTCGGTCATCTCCTCGCCCAGCACGGGCACGTCACGGATCTTCGGCAGCGCCGCCTCGAGCGCGGCCTGCGTCTCGGAATCCGCCTCGGTGAACAGGCTGCCATCCGTCTTGCGGCTGTGCGCGACCTTGAGGAAACGCGGCGTCACCTCGCGCTGCGCGATTTCCCGGACCAGCGTCTTGACGTCCTCGAGCATGGTCAGGTCCGCACGCAGTAGCAGTAGACGAACTCCTGCTGACTGCCGCCCGGCGTGTGGTGGAGCTCGGTCTCGTGCCCGAGCAGGCGGAACGGCGCGCCGAATTCGGCGTGCAGCGAATCGGGCGCGTAGCGCACCACGTCGAGCCCCGAGCACTGCAGCGGCCCGCCCGGGCCGAAGGCGGCGACGATGACGTGGCCGCCGGGCTTGACCGCATGCATCACCTGCGCGACGTAGCGCGCGCGGTCGGCAGAATCGGTCAGGAAATGGAACACCGCGCGGTCGTGCCAGACGTCGTAGCGCGCCGCCGGCAGGTCGGCGCGGGTGATGTCGGCGGCGATCCACTCGACCGAGGCGGCACGCGCGCCGAGGCGGGCGCGGCTGGCCGCCAGCGCCGACTCGGCGAGATCGAGCACGGTGAGCTTGCGGTAGCCGGCGTCGAGCAGGTCGTCGACCAGCACCGACGCACCGCCGCCGACGTCGATGACCTGCGCGTCGGTGCCGGCGCACTGCTCGATCAGGCGCAGCGACGACGCGGCCTGCGGCTGGAACCAGCTGACCTCGTCGGCCGCCTTGCTGCGGTAGACGGCTTCCCAGTGCTGACGGCGGTCGTTCACGTCATTCCCCTTTCCACTTGATCGAGCAGCCCATGCTGGGGATCTGCTCGGCGGGGCCGCGGCCGGTGGCAGCGACCGCCTTCATCGCCTCGAACAGGTCGCGGCGCACGCCCTCGGGTGCGGTTTCCTTGCGCGATTCGTCGAAGCGGCCGCGGTACTGCAGAGCGAAGTCGCGGTTGAAGCCGAAGAAGTCGGGCGTGCACACCGCGCCGTAGGCCTTGGCCACCGCCTGCGTCTCGTCGATCACGTAGGGGAAGGGAAAGCCGAACTCGTCCGCCACCCGCTTCATGTTGTCGAACGAGTCCTCGGCGTATTCGGCGGGGTCGTTGGACATGATCGCGATCGCGTGGATGCCGTGGTCGCGCTTCAGCTCGGCGAGGTCGCGCACCAGGCGCGGGCGGATCGCCTTGACGTAGGGGCAGTGGTTGCAGATGAACATGACCAGCAGGCCGTTGGGCCCCATCGCGTCCTGTAGCGTCCACGTCCTGCCGTCGACGCCGGGCAGACTGAAGTCGGGGGCCTTCCAGCCGAAATCGCACACCGGGGTGGTGAGGGAAACCATGACGTGCTCCGCAGAAATGCTGACAACGCCGGCATAATACCAAGATGTCCGTCCCGCGCTTCTATCTCGCCCAGCCGCTGGCTCCGGGCGCCCGCTTCAGCCTGCCGCCCGGCCCGGCGCGCCACGCCGCGCGCGCGCTGCGGCTGGGCGTCGATGACGCCATCGTCCTGTTCAACGGCCGCGGCGGCGAGTACGCCGCGCGCATCGAGCGCATCAACAAGGACGAGGTCGCGGTCGCCATCACCGGCTTTGCCGACGTCGAGCGCGAATCGCCGCTGCAGGTGATGCTGGCGCAGGGGATCTCGAGCGGCGAGCGCATGGACTACACGCTGCAGAAGGCGGTCGAGCTCGGGGTGGCGGCGATCCAGCCGATTTCCGCGAAGCGCAGCGTGGTCAAGCTGACGGGCGAGCGCGCCGACCGCCGCGTCGCCCACTGGCAGGGCGTGGTGGCGAGCGCCTGCGAGCAGTGCGGCCGCAACCGGGTGCCCGTCGTGGCGCCGCCGCTGACGCTGGCGAACTGGCTCGGCGGCTACGCCGGCGGACGCCTGCTGTTCCTGTCGCCGCTCGCCGACACGCGGCTGGCCGAGCTGCCGGCGCCGACCGCCGCGGACTGCCTGGTCGCCGGCCCCGAGGGCGGGTTCGAAACCGACGAGATCGCCGCGCTGACCGCCGCGGGCGCGATCCCGGTGCGGCTGGGGCCGCGCGTGCTGCGCACCGAGACCGCCGCGCTGGCGGCGCTGGCGGCGATGCAGACGCTGTGGGGCGACTTCTGATGCGCCGCCTGACCGCCGGCTGTCGCCCGCTGTCGCCTGTCCTGCGTGGCGCGGCGGGTTTTTGGGTATCCTTCGCGTCTCCGATCCCGTCCAGGCCACTGCGTTGAAAGACACCAAGAATTTCGTCCACTGGTTCCGCTCGGCCGCCCCCTACATCCACGGCTTCCGCGGCAAGACCTTCGTCATCGCCTTCGGCGGCGAACTGGTGGCCGACGGTGGCTTCGTGCAGCTGGCGCACGACGTCAACCTGCTGAACAGCCTGGGCGTGCGCCTGGTGCTGGTGCACGGGGTGCGCCCGCAGGTCGAGGCGCGGCTCACCGAGAACGGCACCGCGATCCGCTACGCGGGCGGCCTGCGGGTCACCGACGACGCCGCGCTGGCGTGCGTCAAGGAGGCCGCCGGCACGGTGCGCGTCGAGATCGAGGCCCTGCTGTCGCTGGGGCTCGCCAATACGCCGATGGCCGGCGCCGACATCCGCGTCGCCTCGGGCAACTTCGTCACCGCGCAGCCGCTCGGCGTGCGCGACGGCATCGACCTGCTGCACACCGGCGAGGTGCGCAAGATCGACGCCGCGGCGATCAGGCGGCGGCTCGACCAGCACGACATCGTGCTGCTGTCGCCGATCGGCTATTCGCCGACCGGCGAGATCTTCAACCTCAGCCTCGAGGACGTCGCCACCCAGGCGGCGGTCGAACTGGCCGCCGACAAGCTGATCTTCCTGATGAACACCGAGGGGGTCCCCGACAAGGGCCGCACGATCCACAACGCGCTCACCGTCAACGAGGCGCGGCAGGTGCTCGAGAAGGCAAGGAAGCTGCCCGAGGACGTCGGCTATTACCTGCCCTGCGCGATCACCGCCTGCACCCAGGGCGTCAAGCGCGCCCACCTGATCAGCCGCCACCGCGACGGCGCGCTGCTGTCCGAGCTGTTCACCCGCGAAGGCGTCGGCACGCTCGTCACCCCGGCGCCGCTGGAAACCCTGCGCCCCGCCACCATCGACGACGTCGGCGGCATCCTCGGCCTGATCGAGCCGCTCGAGCGCGAAGGCATCCTCGTGCGGCGCTCGCGCGAATTGCTGGAAATGGAAGTCGAGCGCTTCCTGGTGCTCGAGTCCGACGGCGTCATCGCCGGCTGTGCGGCGCTCTACCCTTTCCCCGAGGAACAGGCGGCCGAGCTCGCTTGCCTCGCGGTGTCGCAGGATTACCGCGGGCGCGGCTTCGGCGACCGGCTGCTCGCCGAGGCCGAGAAGCGGGGCAAGAAGGCGGGCTTCAGGCAGCTGTTCGTGCTGACCACCCGCACCGAGCACTGGTTCGAGGAGCGCGGCTTCGTCGACAGCAGCCCGGACCGCCTTCCCAGGAGCAAGCAGGCGCTATACAACTACAAGCGGAAATCCAAGGTTCTGCAGAAATCACTCTAAGAACAAGGAACAGACGTTGCGTGCATTGTCCCCGGGGCCGAGGCTTCCCGACCTGATCCGTCGTGCGCTCGCACAGGTCGGCCGACTTGCGGCGGCGCGGCGCCCGCCGTCGGCAGCCGGACTCGGGGTCCTGCTCGGCTGCCTGCTGCTGGCCGCAGGCGCCCGGGCGGCGGAACCCGCGCCGCTGACGTTCGGGGTGTTTCCCAACCTGACGGCGCGACAGATCGTCACCACCTACCGTCCGCTCGCCGACGCGCTCGAAAGGCGGCTGCAGCGGCGCGTCGTGCTGTTCAGCGCACGCGATTTCCGCACTTTCGTCGAGCGCACCCGCCACGGCGACTACGACCTCGTGCTCACCGCGCCGCACCTCGCCTGGCTCGCGCGCCAGGACGCCGGCTACCGGCCGCTGCTGAAATACGCCCAGCCGGTGCGCGGCCTGCTGGTGGTCAGGGCCGATTCGCCGTTCGACGCGCCTGCCGCACTGCGCGGCCGTACCATCGCGACCGCCGACGCCATCGCCGTCGCCGTGCTGGCGACGCAGGACGAGCTGGCGAAACACGGGCTGCAGCCCGGCCTCGAGTACCGGACGACCGATTCGGGAACCCACCTCAATGCCGTGATGCAGGTCGTCAACGGCCGCGCGGACGCCGCCATGCTGGGGCTGCACCCCTACACGCTGCTGCCCGCCGACCTGCGCCCACAGCTGCGCGTGCTGGCCGAGACCGCGTCGCTTTCGAGCCTGATGTATCTCACCCACCCGCGCCTGCGCGACGCCGACGCGCAGGCGCTGCACGACGCCCTGCTCGATTTCGCCGCGACGCCGGACGGACAGGCCTTCATGCGCCGCGGCGGCTACGGCGGCTTCGCCGACGTCGACGGCAGCGAGCTGCACGCCTTCCGCCGCTATGCGCTGCAGGCGCAGCAAATGTTGCGAGCGCCTCGATGACCGCCTGGCTGGGGCGCCTTTCGCTGCGCTACAAGCTCACCCTGGCGGCGCTGGCGGTGGAGGCGGTGATGCTCGCCTTTCTGATCGCCAACGGCGTGCAGTTCACCACCCGGGTGCTCGAGCGGCAGGCCGAGAACCGCGTGACAGAGATCGCGACCACGCTCGAGACCGCGCTCGCCGCCCCCCTGATGCAGCAGGACGACGCCAGCGTGCGCGACATCGTCGAGTCGCTGCAGCACGAGAGCGGACTGAAGATGATCGAGGTGCGCGACAGCAACGACCGCGTCGTCCACCGGACCGGCAACGGCGGCGCGGCGACCGATTTCCGCACCCTGCACGCCGTCCAGCTCGCCGGGCTGCGCTACGGCGAGGTGGGGCTGGTGCTGTCCGGCGACTTCATCCACGAGGCGCAGACGCGCTATGTCCGGCAGAGCCTGATCATCGCCGCGGCCGCCCTGCTGCTGACCGGGATCCTGCTGACCCTGACGACGGGCGGCGTGGTCCGCCGCTTCGAGGCCCTCACCCGCGCCAGCCGGCGCATGGCGCAGGGCGACCTCGACGTCAGGCTGGCTGCGGCAGGCGAAGACGAGATCGGCCAGCTGGTCGACACCTTCAACCGGATGGCCGAATCGGTCCGCTTCAACGTCGAGCGGGCGAAGGAGAACGAGGCGCGCTTCCACGCCATCGCCGACTACACCCACGACCTGGAATTCTGGCTGTCGCCCGAAGGCAGGCTGCTGTGGGTCAACCCCTCGGTCGAGCGCATGCTGGGCTACAGCGTCGCCGAATGCATGAGCGGGATGAACTTCCCGGTCGACCTCATCCATCCGGCGGACCGGGTCGCCGCGGAGTTCCAGCTGCGCCAGGCGCTGCGCGGCACCTCCGGGCAGGGCTATTCCTTCCGCATCTGCCGCAAGGACGGCGGGCACTTCTGGACGGTGGTGAACTGGCAGCCGATCCACGACTACGCCGGCGTCTACCAGGGCATCCGCGCGAGCATCCACAGCATCGACGACCTCAAGGCGACCGAGGCCAGCCTGCGCCAGGCGATCGGCGAACTGCGCACCGCCGAAAGCCTGCAGAGCAAGTATCTGGAGGAGACCGAGCAGGAGCGCGCGCGCCTGGTCTCGCTGCTGTCGGCGATGAACCTCGGCATCCTGTTCGTCGCCGCCGACGGCCGGGTGATCTACCACAACCCCACCTTCTGCCGCATCTGGCTGATCGACGAGGGGGTGCCGCTGATCGGCCTGCCGGCCGACGAGGTGCTGGCCAAGGCGGCGTCGACGCTGGCGCGTCCCGACCTGTTCTCGCGCCACCTGCTGTCGGTGCTGGAAACGCGCGAACTGTCCGACAGCTACGAAATCCAGATGACCGACGGCCGCGTCATCACCGAACTCGACTACCCGGTGCGCGACCGCGAGGGACGCTTCATCGGCCACTTGTGGATCTACGAGGACATCACCCGCGAGCGCCAGACCGCCGAGCAGCTGGTGTACCTCGCCGAGCGCGACGCGCTCACCGGCCTGTACAACCGCCACCGCTTCCAGCAGGAGCTCGCGCGCACCATGCTCGACAGCGACCGCCAGCAGACGCAGTGCGCGGTCATGTTCTTCGACCTCGACGAATTCAAGACCATCAACGACAGCTACGGCCACCGCGCCGGCGACGCGCTGCTGATCCGGGTGGCCGGCGAAATCAGTGCGCTGGTGCGCCGCAACGAGGTGCTGGCGCGGCTCGGCGGCGACGAGTTCGCCATCCTGGTGCCCGGGGTGCAGGGCAAGGAGGCCGAGATGCTCGCCGATCGCGTGGTGCGCGCGATCGCGCAGATCCCCTTCCGCTTCGAGGGGCAGAACCTGCGGCTGACCACCAGCCTCGGCATCGCCTACTATCCGGCGCAGGCCACCGACGCCGACGACCTGGTCGCGCGCGCCGACATCGCGATGTACCAGGCCAAGGATGCCGGCAAGAACACCTGGCGCGTGTTCCGCGCCGACTCCGGCGCCGACAGCGAGATGCGCCACCGCCTGTCGTGGGGCGAGCGCGTCAGCAACGCGCTCGACAAGGGGCTGTTCAGGCTGCACTTCCAGGGCGTCTACCGGGTGCAGGACGGCACGCTGGCGCACCTGGAGGCGCTGATCCGCATGACCGACACGAGCAACCCCGACCAGCTCATCATGCCGACGCATTTCATCCAGCTGGCGGAAAAGAGCGGCCGCATCCTCGACATCGACCGCTGGGTGGTACGCGAGGTGGTCAAGACGCTGGCGGGCGATCCCGCGCTCCCGTCGATCGCGGTCAACCTGTCGGGGCGCTCGCTGTCCGAGCCCACCCTGCCCCAGTTCATCGGCAACGCGCTGCGCGAGGCCGGCGTCAGCCCCAGACGCCTGATCGTCGAGATCACCGAGACCGCCGCGGTGTCCGACCTGCACGATGCGCAGCGCCTGATCGACGCGCTGCGCCAGCTGGGCTGCGGGGTATGCCTCGACGATTTCGGCGTCGGCTTCGCCTCCTTCGCCTATCTCAAGCACCTGCAGGTCGACACCATCAAGATCGACGGCATCTTCATCCGCGACCTCGCCAACGACGCCGAAAACCAGGTGTTCGTGCGCGCGATGGTGGGCGTCGCACGCGGCCTCGGCAAGTCGGTGGTGGCGGAGTACGTCGAGGACGGCAGGACGCTCGCCCTGCTGCGCGAGTTCGGCGTCGACCTGGTGCAGGGCTACCACCTCGACCAGCCGGTGTCCGACCATCCGGCGATGCAGCGCAAGTCCTGACCCGCCAGTCCCCGCGTGGCGGGGGAAACGCATGGGATGTTAAAATGCCATGTTTTTCCAGCGCTTTCAGGATTCCCCCCGTGCTCACCGCTTCCAGCATCACCCTGCAATTCGCCGCCAAGCCCCTGTTCGAGAACGTCAACGTCAAGTTCGGCGACGGCAACCGCTACGGCCTGATCGGCGCGAACGGCTGCGGCAAGTCGACCTTCATGAAGATCCTCGCCGGCGAGCTCGAACCCAGCTCGGGCAACGTCTCGCTCGACCCCGGCGAGCGCATGGCCTGGCTGCGCCAGGACCAGTTCGGCTACGAGGATCAGCGCGTGCTCGACGTCGTCATGCAGGGTCACGCCGAGATGTGGCGCGTGATGCAGGAGAAGGACGCCATCTACATGAACCCGGAGGCGACCGAGGAGGACTACCTGCACGCCGCCGAGCTCGAAGGCAAGTTCGGCGAGCTCGGCGGCTACGACGCCGAGGCGCGCGCGGGCGAACTGCTGCTCGGCGTCGGCATCCCGACCGAGCAGCACCAGGGCACCATGGCGCAGATCGCGCCCGGCTTCAAGCTGCGCGTGCTGCTGGCGCAGGCGCTGTTCTCGAATCCCGACATCCTGCTGCTCGACGAACCGACCAACAACCTCGACATCAACACCATCCGCTGGCTGGAGAACGTGCTGAACGAGAGCAACGCGACCATCATCGTCATCTCGCACGACCGCCACTTCCTCAACCAGGTCTGCACCCACATGGCCGACCTCGACTACGGCACCATCAAGGTCTACCCGGGCAACTACGACGACTACATGCTCGCCTCCAGCGAAGCCAAGGCGCGCCAGGCCGCACAGAATGCCCGCGCCAAGGACAAGGTCGCCGAACTTCAGGAATTCGTGCGCCGCTTCTCGGCCAACAAGTCGAAGGCGCGCCAGGCGACCAGCCGCATGAAGATGATCGACAAGATCAAGATCGAGGACTTCAAGCCGAGCTCGCGCCAGAACCCCTACATCCGCTTCGAGCCGGAGAAGATGCTGCACCGCCGCGCGCTCGAGGTCGAGAATCTGAAATTCGGCTACGACGACACGCCGCTGTTCACCAACCTCGGCTTCTCGCTCGAAGCGGGCGAGAAGATGGCCGTCATCGGCGGCAACGGCGTCGGCAAGTCGACCCTGATGAAGCTGCTGATGGGCGAGCTGACGCCCGCTTTCGGCGAGGTGAAATGGAGCGAGAACGCCAACGTCGGCTATTTCTCGCAGGACCACGTCGCCGACTTCGACATGGATCTCAACCTCACCGACTGGATGCACCAGTGGACGCAAGCGGGCGACGACGAGCAGGTGCTGCGCGGCATCCTCGGGCGCCTGCTGTTCTCCGGCGACGACGTCAAGAAATCGGTGCGCGTGCTGTCCGGCGGCGAGAAGGGCCGCATGCTGTACGGCAAGCTCATGCTCGGCCGGCACAACGTGCTGGTGATGGACGAGCCGACCAACCACATGGACATGGAATCGATCGAGTCGCTCAACCTCGCGCTCGACCTGTTCAAGGGCACGCTGATCTTCGTCTCGCACGACCGCCAGTTCGTCAGCAGCCTCGCCACCCGCATCCTCGAGATCACGCCCGAAGGCGTCGAGTTCTACATGGGCACCTACGACGAGTACCTGCATTCGAAGGGCCTCGAATGAGCGAAGTCGTCGTCATCGGTCTCGGACAGCTCGGCCGCGTGTTCGCCGGCGGCCTGCTGCGTGCCGGCCACACGGTCGTGCCGGTCAACCGTGGCGACGACCTGTTCACGGTCGCGCATGCGCATCCCGATCCGCAGCTGGTGCTGGTGGCGGTCGCCGAAAACGATCTCCACACCGTGCTGGCCGCCATGCCCGGCGCCTGGCGGCCGCGTGTCGCATTGATCCAGAACGAATTGCTGCCGCGCGACTGGGAAAGATACCGCTACACGGATCCTACGGTGATCTCGGTGTGGTTCGAGAAGAAGAAAGGCACCGACGCCAGGCCGCTGATCGCCTCGCCGGTCGCCGGCCCCGGCGCCGCGCTGCTGTGCCGCGCGCTCACGTCAATTGACCTGCCCTGCCGCGAGGTCGCACCGGGCGACGAACTGCTGTTCGAACTGGTGCGCAAGAACGTCTACATCCTCACCACCAACCTCGCCGGTCTTCAGACCGGCGGCACGGTATCGCAGCTGTGGGCGCAGCACGAGGGCTTCGCGCGCCAGGTCGCCAGCGAGGTGATCGACATCCAGGACGCGCTGGCCGGCGTCGCGCACGACCGCGAGAAGCTCGTCGCCGGCATGCTCGAGGCCTTCGACGGCGACCCTGACCACGGCTGCACCGGGCGCTCGGCGCCGGCGCGGCTGGCGCGCGCACTCGCCCATGCCGACGCGTTCGGCCTCGCCGTCCCGACGCTGCGCGCGCTCTCGCAGCGCTGACACGCCCCACTGCCCCCGCAAGGGGGCAGGCATCATGAAGTCATTGGGCGATCGCCCCGACCGCTCAACGGATCTCGGCCAGCAGTTGCGCCGCCATGCGCGCGGCCTGCGCGGCATAGCCGCCGCCGAACAGGTTGGCGTGGTTGAGGACGTGGTAGAGGTTGTAGAGCGTTCGCCTTGCTGGGTAGCCCGGGTCGAGCGGCCAGGCTTCTCGGTAGGCGGCATGAAACGCGGGCGCGAAGCCGCCGAACAGTTCGCTCATCGCGAGGTCGCACTCGCGATCGCCGAAATACGTCGCAGGATCGAAGATCGCCGGCGAACCGTCCGCGAGATAGCCGTGGTTGCCGCCCCACAGGTCGCCGTGCAGCAGCGACGGCGCCGGCGCGTAGCCGTCGAAAAACGCGTCCAGCCGGCCGAGCAGCCCCTCGCCGTCGCGCTGCAGGGCGCCGCCGTAGCCGTTCTGCGCCGCCAGCCGCAGCTGGAAACCCAGCCGCGCGTCGCGCCAGAACGCGAGCCAGTCGGCCTGCCACGGATTCGGCTGTGGCGTGGCGCCGATCCAGTTGTCGCGCCGCCAGCCGAAGCGGTCGGCCGTGACGCGATGCTGCTGCGCGAGTCGACGCCCCAGCTCCGCAGCGTCGCCGTGCGCCTGCAGCGGCAGGTACTCGAGCACCAGATACGCCCGTCCGGCGGCGGTGCCGTGGCAGACCACCTGCGGCACGCGTACCGCCTGCGCCGCAGCGAGTTCGGCCAGCCCCGCCGCCTCCGCCTCGAACATCGCGAGCCGGGCGGCCGGCTGGGTCTTGACGAACACGCTGCGCGCGCCGTCGCCGAACCTGAACGCCTCGCTGATGTCGCCGCCGTGCAGCGCGTCCGCCTCGCGTGCGGCGAAGGGCTCGCCCAGCGCCAGGCTGATCGCGCGGGCGAGTTCGGCGTGGAACGCGCTCATGCCCGCCGCGGGCGGCACGCCAAAAAAACGCGCCCCGAAGGGCGCGCGATTCTTGCAGGGCAGCACATGCCGAGCTCGGTGCTCAGGGCTTGGGGCGATGCTCGAACATCTTGGCGATGCCGGCGTCGCGCGAGGCGCCGGCAGCTTCCATGCGCTTGAGATACTCGTCCCACAGCGCGGCCTGGTTGACGCCGAGGTCGTACAGGTATTCCCACGAATAGATGCCCGTGTTGTGGCCGTCGGAGAAGAACAGGTTGATGCCGTACAGGCCGACCGGTTCGGCGGCGTTGATCAGCACGTCGCGCTTGCCGACCTGCAGCACTTCCTGGCCGGGCCCGTGGCCGCGCACTTCGGCGGAAGGCGAATAGACGCGCAGCAGTTCGAACGGCAGGTCGAAGCGCGCGCCGTCGGAAAACGCGATTTCCATCTTGCGCGAGGCCTGATGGAGCTTGATGTCGGTGGGGGTGGGGTTGGCCATGATTGAAACGCTCGAATTGAACTCCAGCCCGAAGTTTAAACCCGCTGGGCGGAGATTAAACCCTTGCGCGACAAGGGGATGGAGCCGATTGTGACCTGAAAACTGGCGCGCCCGGCGCGATTCGAACGCACGACCCCTGCCTTCGGAGGGCAGTACTCTATCCAGCTGAGCTACGGGCGCTAGGAGCGGCGAAGCATAGCCGGTTTGCCGCGCGGCGTCCATCGGCGCGCGCGCGCCCTTTCCTGTCAGGGGCGCTTTCCTTATAATCGCGGCTTTCGAAGCCCCATCCCAAGGATAATTTTCATGGCCGACTCGCACGCCCAGATGACCAAGACCACCCCGCAGCAAGTCATCATTTCTGTTGTCGCCGGGCTGCTCGCCCCCCTGCTGGCGATTGTCCTGATCGTCATGCTCGTTCTGAGCATCCAGGAAGAGCACAAGCCCGACACCTCCAGCGAGGCGGCACAGCAGGCAACGGCCCAGCGCATCAAGCCGGTCGCCCATCTGGTGGCGCTCGATCCCAACGCCCCCCGCGTCGAGCGGTCCGGCCAGGAAGTCTACGACGCCGTCTGCGCATCGTGCCACGGTGTCGGCGCGCTGGGCGCACCCCGGTTCGAGAGCAAGGCCGACTGGGGCGGTCGCATCGGCCAGGGCTACAACACGCTGGTCAAGCACGCGATCGAAGGCATCCGCCAGATGCCCGCGCGCGGCGGCGACCCCGACCTGTCCGACATCGAGGTGGCCCGCGCAGTCGTTCACATGACCAACTCGGCCGGCGCCAAGTTCACCGCACCCGATCCCGAACCCGCCCAGCCGGCCGCGGCTGCCGCTGCGACCGCCGGCGCGCCGGCTGCGCCCGCTGAAGCAGCGCCCGCAGCCGACGTCAAGCAATAAGCAAGAGACCCGAGGCGAGGCGGTGCAGCGCATCCGCCGAACCTCGCAACCGCAGGGGAGTGCGATGAACGCCACGTCGTTGGTCCTGAAGTCCACCGACCCGCGGCTTGCCTGCGGCAAGCCTGGCGCCGCCCCCCCCTCGGCCGCGCTCCCTCCCCTCCGCCTCGCCCGCCTCTGAGTCCCGATGCCGCTCACCTGCCCACAATGCGGGAGCGACAGGATCCGGAGCGGCTCTCTGCACGCGCATGACAGCCTGCGTCATCGGCTGCTCTACCGCCCGCTGCGCTGCCGCGAATGCCACCAGCGCCTGTGGGTGCTCAGCCCGCTCAAGCCGCTGCTGCTGCTGACCGTGGTCGGCGCGACCGTCGGCGCGACCGCCTGGCTCGCGCTCGGTTCGCCGGCTCGCCAGCCCGACCAGCCATCCGCCAGCCCGCCCCATCTGCGCGCCGAGCAGGGCGACGCCGAGGCGCAGCTGCAGATGGGCATGCGCTACGCGGAAGGCGACGGCGTGATCCAGAACGACAAGGAAGCCGCCCGCTGGTTTGCGCTGGCCGCTCGCCAGGGCCTGGCCGAGGCGCAGTACCAGTACGGCCTGGCGCTGCTGCACGGCAAGGGCGTGGTGCAGGACTACCAGTCGGCGTTCCGCTGGATCGAGCAGCCCGCCCAGCGCGGCTACGCGCGGGCGCAGTTCACGCTCGGCGAGCTCTACCGCTACGGGACCGGCACCGCGATCGACAAGGCGCGCGCCTACCTGTGGTTCAACCTCGCCGCCGCGCAGGGCGTTGAGGCGGCCGCCAAGGCGCGCGACAGCCTGGTCTGGCAGCTCAAGCCCGAACAGATCACGGCGATGCAGGAAGAGGCGCGGCGCATCAGCCGCACCGCACACCCGGCAACCGCCGAAGCCGCCGTCAAGCCCTGAACACCCCCGCTAGGGGTGTGCAGGCGCGCTGTCGTCGTCGACATCGAGCGGCCACAGCCGGTGGGCGTCCAGCATCAGCCGCGCATTCGCCGCCAGCGCCTCGAGCTGCGCCTGGCGCGCCGTCAGCGCGCCCTCCTGCGCAAGCCGACTGCCGAGCAGCACCTGATCGAGCCCTCCCTCGCCGAGACTGTAGGCGCGCGCCGCGAGTCGCGCGGCTTCGGCCAGCGCCTGCGCCGCGCGGTCGGCCTGCTGCCAGGCTTCCACCCGGGCGACCGCGGCGTCGAAGTCCGCGCGCGCTTCCTGGCGCAGCCGCTGCTCGAGCCTGACGGCGGCTTCCTGCGCCGCGGAGGCGAGCGCCGCGGCGGCCTGCTGGTCGGTGCGCCGCGCCGCCCCCGGCAGCGTCAGCCCTACGCTGACGCCCAGCACATGCTCGTCGCCGTTCATCTCGTTCTTGTAGAACATGCCGACAGCCGGGTCGACGCCGCGCCGGCTGGCGAGCTGCCGCGTCTCCGCCTGGAGGACCTCGGCGTGGCGGCGGGCGCGCAACAGCTCGTGGCTGTGCGCGAGCACCGCATCGGCGTGCGCCTCCGCGCTGCCGGCCGGCGCAACGGGCTGCGGCAGCGTCTCGTCAGCGCTCAGCGCCAGTCCGGGGTACTGCGCGCGCAGCCGGTCGTGCGCCTGCTGTGCACGCGCAGCCGCCTGCTGCTGCTGCAGCCTGGCCTGCGCCAGCGCCGCGTCGGCGTTGACACGGTCGGCCCGCGGCGCCTCGCCGAGGCGGATGCGCGCGTCGACGGCGGCGAGCTGCTGCTCGGCCAGCGCGACGTGCGCCTGCCACAGCGGTGCCTGGCTCGCCTCGACCCGCCACGCGAACCAGTGTTCGAGCAGCTGCCGCCCGCTCTCGTGCAGGGCCTCGCCGAGGTTCGCCTCGGCGTGCGCGGCGAGCGCCCCGCCGAGCGCGCGATCCGCCTCGGCACGCGCCGGCAGCCGCAGCGGGCGCGACAGCGCCAGCCCCCATTCGGCGACGTCCTCGCCGGCGGCCGTGTCGATGCGACGCCCGGCGAGATCCGCGCCGAGCGTCCACTCGCTGCGCCCCTGGTGGAGGCTCTGGCTGCGCAGCGCCTGCGCTTCCGATTCGGCGCGCGCCTGCGCCACCATGGGCGACGCCCACAGCGCGGATGCCGCCGCTGCGGGGTCGGGCAGATAGTCGGCACGCACGCCGGCCGCGAACGTCAGCGCGAGGGCGAGCGCAAGGGTGCGGGTCGTCTTCATGCACGCCCTCCTTTCAGGATGAACTGTCGATACAGCAGCGGCAGCATCACCAGCGTCAGCAGCGTCGCGCTGACGAGGCCGCCGATGACCACGATGGCGAGCGGCCGCTGGATTTCCGATCCCGGTCCGCTGGCGAACAGCAGCGGCACCAGGCCGAAGGCGGCGATGCTGGCGGTCATCAGCACCGGGCGCAGGCGGCGCAGCGCACCGTCGCGCACCACCGCGTCGCCCCTCCCGCCCTGCGCGCGCAACTGGTTGAAATGGCTGACGAGCACGACGCCGTTTAGCACCGCGATGCCGAGCAGCGCGATGAAGCCGACCGAGGCCGGCACCGACAGGTATTCGCCCGACAGCGCCAGCGCGAAGATGCCGCCGATCAGCGCCAGCGGGACGTTCATCATCACCAGCACCGCCTGGCGGACGTCGCCGAAGGTGACGTAGAGCAGGAAACCGATCAGCAGCAGCGCGACCGGCACCACGATCATCAGGCGCTGCGCGGCACGCTGCTGGTTCTCGAACTGGCCGCCCCAGGCCAGGTGATAGCCGGGCGGCAGCTTGACCTGCGCAGCGACCGCGGCCTGGGCGTCGGCGACGAAGCTGACCAGGTCGCGGCCGGCGACGTTGCTCTGCACCACGGTGAAGCGCGCCGCGTTCTCCCGCTTCACCGCGACCGGCCCGTTGGTTCGCTCGAGGCGCGCGACCTGGTCGAGGCTGATCTCGCGGCCGTCCGGCAGGGTCAGGCGCAGCGCCTGCAGGGCGCCGGGCGACTCGCGCAGGCCGGCCGGGCCGCGCAGCTGCAGCGGCACGCGCCGCCCCTGCTGCTGGACCACGCCGATGACCTCGCCCTCGAGCTGCGTTCTCAGCAGCATCGCAATGTCATCGGCAGACAGGCCGAAGCGGGCTGCGGCGTCGCGGTCGATTTCCGCCTGCAGATACTGCACGCCGGCGTTCTGCTGGGTGTACACGTCGGACGCGCCGGGGACCTTTTCGACCACGCTGAATATCTCGGCGGCCAGCCGGTTGAGCGTAGGCAGGTCGGGGCCGTAGATCTTGATCGCCACGTCGCCGCGCGAACCGGTGAGCATTTCCGAGACCCGCATGTCGATCGGCTGGGTGAAGTTGTAGGCGATGCCCGGGAAGCCCTCGGCGACCTTGCGGATTTCTCCGATCAGCCATTCCTTGTCGGGCTTTCTCCATTCGGGCATCGGCTTCAGCACCAGAAAGGTGTCGGTGTCGTTGAGCCCCATCGGATCGAGCCCCAGTTCGTCGGCACCGACCCGGCCGACGATGCGGCTGATTTCGGGCACGTTCTTCAACAGGGCCTGCTGTACCCGGGTATCCTGCGCGACCGACTGCTCCAGGCTGATCGACGGCAGCTTTTCCAGTTGCAGCAGGATGTCGCCTTCGTCCATCACCGGCATGAAGGTCTTGCCGATCAGGGGATAGACGCCGACCGCCGCCAGCATCAGCACGCCTGCCGTGACGTAGACGACTTTCGGCCGCGCCAGCGCGCGATCGAGCAGCGGCGTGTAGAGGCCCTGCGCGCGGCGCAGCAGCCATGGGTCTTCATGCGCGCCCTGCTTCAACAGAAACGATGCCAGCACCGGGATCACGGTGAGCGCCAGGAGCAGGGACGCCGCGAGCGCGAACACGATGGTCAGCGCGACCGGCGCGAACAGCTTGCCTTCCAGCCCTTGCAGCGTCAGCAGCGGCAGGAACACGATGGCAATGATGGCGATGCCCGACGTCACCGGGCTGGCGACTTCCTGGGCCGCCCACAGCACGCGTTGCAGCGGGGTTTCGCTGGTGTGCTCCGGATCGTGCGCCAGATGCGCGACGACGTTTTCGACCACCACCACCGCCGCGTCGACCAGCAGGCCGATCGCGATCGCCAGTCCGCCCAGGCTCATCAGGTTGGCGGACAGGCCGGACTGGCGCATCAGCACGAAGGTGGCCAGCACCGACAGCGGCAGGATCAGCGCCACCACGATCGCCGCGCGCAGGTTGCCGAGGAACAGCAGCAGCAGGATCACCACCAGCACCGCCGCTTCGAGCAGGGCCTTGCTGACGGTGCCGACGGCGCGGTCGACCAGCTGCGAGCGATCGTAGAACGGCGAGATCGTCACCCCCTTGGGCAAGGTGGCCTGAATCTCGGCGATCCTGGCCTTGACGTTCTTGATGAGCTCGCCCGCGTTCACGCCCTTCAGGCCGATCACCAGGCCTTCCACCGCCTCGCCCTGGCCGTTTTGCGTCACGGCGCCGTAGCGGGTCATCGAATCCATGTCGACCTGCGCCACGTCGCCGACGGTGACGACCACGCCGCCCACATGCTTGACGCCGATGCGACGCAGATCGTCCAGCGTGGCGACCCCGCCGTTGACGCGCACCACCCAGGTCTCCTCGCCTTCGTTGACGCGCCCGGCGCCGTCGTTGCGGGTATTGCTTTCCAGCGCCCTGCGCAATTCCTCGTAGGTCACGCCGCGCGCGGCCAGCGCGGACGGGTCGGGACTCACGGAGAAGGTGGCGACCCGGCCGCCGAGCGAGTTGACGTCGGCAACGCCGGGCAAGGCCCGCAATTGCGGCCGCACCGTCCAGTCGAGCAGGGTGCGTTTTTCCGCCAGCGACAGCGGCCCCTCGATGGTGAACATGAACAGCTCGGACAGCGGCGTCGAGATCGGCGCCAGCCCGCCCGACACGTTGGCGGGCAGGTCGCCTTTCACGTTGGCGAAGCGCTCGGCCACCTGCTGGCGCGCCCAGTAGATGTCGGTGCCTTCCTCGAAGTCGACGGTGATGTCGACCAGCGCATTCTTCGACTGGCTGCGCAGGATGGCCTGGTGCGGAATGCCGAGCAGCTCGGTCTCGACCGGCTGGGTGATGCGCGCCTCCACCTCTTCCGGCGTCATGCCGGGCGCCTTGAGGATCAGCTTGACCTGGGTGGTCGAGACGTCGGGAAAGGCGTCGATCGGGATCTGCTGGAACGCGCGCACGCCCAGCCCCGCCAGCGCCAGCGCCAGCACGAGCACCAGCCAGCGCCGCGCCAGCGCGAATTCGATCAGGATGTTGAGCATGTCATTCCCCGAGCCATTGCGCCTTGAGCGCCGCCACGCCCTTCACGGCGACGCGGCTGCCTGCGGCGAGGCCGTCCACTTCGGCCTGGCTGGCGTTCTGGCGAACGAGCTGCACCTGCGTCGCCACGAAACCTTGCGCGGTTTCGACGAACACGTAGGGCACGTCGATCTTCCACACCAGCGCTGCAGCGGGCACCGTCAGGCTTCGCGCCGACTGCGTGCCGGCGATGGCGGCCTGTACCGACTGCCCTGGACGCAGCAGCCGCTGCGGATCGGCGAGGCTGGCGCGCGCCAGCACGCTCTGCGACGCGCTGAGTTGCGGCAGCAGCGCGGTGACGCGCCCGCTGGCGGAACTGTCGGCCACCGTCACCGCTTGTCCCACCGCGACCTGACGCGCCTGGGTGGTCGACAGCGGAATCTCCAGCGCCAGCTTCGACAGGTCGGCCAGCTTCACCAGCGCCATCCCGGCGTCGACCCGTTGCCCGGGCTCGGCCGCGCTTTCGGTCACCACGCCGGCGATCGGCGCGGTCAGCGTGATGCTGCCGCCGGACACCTTTCCGGTTCCCAGCATCGCCAGCGCGGTCTGCGCCGCGGCGAGGCTGGCGCGCGCCGACTGCGCCTCGGAGCGCGTGGCACGCAGACGCGACTCGGCGATCAGTCCCTCGGCGAACAGCTTGTCGTCGCGCTCGGCATTGGCGTCGGCCAGCTGTGCGCGCAGGCGCGCCTGCGTCACGGCGTTCTGCGCGTCGGCAAGCCCCGGCATCGACAGGGTGACGAGCGGCGCGCCGCGCTTCACCGTATCGCCCGCCTGCACGTGCAACTGGGTGACCAGCGCGTCGCCGGCGGCGGCGACCACGCGCACACTGGCGGGCGGCAGCGTCACCCGTGCCGGGAAGCTCAGCGCCGGGCCGGCGTCCTGCGCGGCCGCGGCGGCCGTGGCGATGCCGAGATTCTTCTTCTGCGCCGCGGTGAGCGGCAGCACATCGGCCGCGCCGGCGGGTCCGGCAAGCAGCGTCAGCAAGAGCATGCGCGTAGCGAAAGTCACAGCATCCAAGCGGGTTCTCCATGAACAGAAAGGCGATGGCGGGCCCCGTTGCAGGGGAGGCCCGGCGGGCGAGGCGCCATCCTGGGGAGCGATCCTTAAGACCGCCTTAAGCCACGCGGCCGGCGGCGCAGGGACTGCAGGGGGCGGCCTTAAGACTCCCCTAAGGCAGTGTGGGTACAGTCGCTCCACGTTCCATCGAAGGAGACTGTCATGCTGCATTCCCCCCCCCATTCCCAACGCGTGTTCGACCCGCTGCTGCGGACGCTGCACTGGACCCTCGCGCTGTCTGTCGTCGCGCTCGTCGCCACCAGCCAGCTGGCCGAAGCCTTCGAGCACGGCCCGTGGGAAACGACGATCTGGAACCTGCACATCCTCGCCGGCTATGCCCTCACCGCCGGCCTGCTGACGCGCCTGCTGTGGGGTGTGGTCGGACCGGCGAGCGCCCGCTGGCGCGACCTGTGGCATCCCGCCGTGTGGAAGGGGCTGCTCAGGCTGCGGCTCCCCGGCGCCCATCGCGCCGGCCACGATCCGCTCGCCAGCCTCGGCTACCTGTTCGCCTACGGCGTGATGACGCTGATGGTCGTCACCGGACTCGGGCTCGCCGCCGGCGAGTTCAACGCCGGGCCGCTGGCGGCCTGGTTCGGCGGCGCCGGCTGGCTGGAGGACCTGCTCGAAGACCCGCACGAGGCCGGCTTCGTGCTGCTGCTCGGCTTCATCGGCCTGCACCTGGCGGCGCTGGTGTTCCACCAGCTGCGTGGCGAGCGCGTCGCGCAGAGCATGGTGACCGGCAAGCAGTACCGCGACGCCGCCTGTATCGATGCCGGGCGCGGGGTGCGACATGATTGAGCGACTCGCAGTCGGCGGCCTGATCGCACTCGCCATGGCCACGGCGGCCGCCGCCGACACCCCGTCGAGCCTGATGGCGGGCTACGCGCAGGCGGCAGGCGTGCCGGTTTCGGCGCTGTCCGCCGCGCGCGGCGAGGCGCTGTACCGCACCGAGCATCGCGGCCGCGACGGCCAGCCCGTCGCCTGCGTCAGCTGCCATACGGCAGACCCCAGGCAGGCAGGCCAGAGCCGCGTCGGCAAGCGCATCGAGCCGCTGGCGCCGGCGGCGAACCCGCAGCGCTTCACCGACGCGGCCAAGGTCGAGAAGTGGTTCCGCCGCAACTGCCGGGACGTGCTCGCGCGCGAATGCAGCGCGCAGGAAAAGGGCGATTTCATCGCCTGGCTGAGCCAGATCAAGTAAGGAGCCTCGCATGAACAACTATCTGTTACGCGGAATAGGCGTGCTGGCCACGGTCGGCGCGCTCAGCCTGCTGGCGTTCTCGCTGCCCTCGGGCGGCGAGGCGCGCGGCGACGGCGGCGACGACCGGATGCCGCGCCTCACCCACGCCGCCTGGCAGCAGGAATGCGCGAGCTGCCACCTCGCCTATCCGCCGGCCATGCTGCCGCGCGCGTCGTGGCGCAGGATCATGGGCGGCCTCGACCGCCACTTCGGCGAGGACGCCAGCCTTGATCCGGCGACCCAGGCTGATATCCTCGGCTTCCTCGAGGCGAATGCCGCCGACAGCGGAAACAGCCGGATGGGCAGCCGGGTGATGCAGGGCATGGACCTGCATCATCCTCCGCTGCGCATCACCGAAACCCGCTGGTTCGTTCGCAAGCACGACGAGGTGCCGCACGCCGCGTGGTCGCGCAAGTCGGTGGGCTCGGCGGCCAACTGCGCAGCCTGCCACCGGCAGGCCGATGCGGGCGCGTTCGACGACGACACGGTGAGGATCCCGAAATAGATGAAACGAAGCGATGCGCATCCTGCTGGCGGAAGATGACCGCCTGCTCGGCGACGGCCTCCAGGCCGGGCTGACCGACGCGGGCTACGCGGTCGACTGGGTGCGCGACGGCGAGGCGGCGGTCGCCGCGCTCGCCGCCGAGTCCTTCGCCGCGGTCGTGCTCGACCTCGGCCTGCCGAAGCGCGACGGCCTGTCGGTGCTGCAGTGGCTGCGCGGCCGCCGCGACGCGACGCCGGTGCTGATCCTCACCGCGCGCGACCAGTTGGAGGACCGCGTGCGCGGGCTCGACCTCGGCGCCGACGACTACGTGCTGAAACCCTTCGACCTCGACGAGGTCGCCGCGCGGCTGCGCGCGCTGGTACGGCGCGCGCACGGCCGGCCGGAGCCGGTGCTGACGCTCGGCGAGATCGCGCTCAACCCGGCCGCGCGCACGGTCACGCGGGCGGGCGAGCCGGTCGAGCTGACGCCGCGCGAATTCGACCTGCTGCACCTGCTGCTGGAAAACGCCGGCCGCGTGCTGACGCGCCGCACCCTGGAGGAACAGCTCTACACCTGGCAGGACGCCGTCGACAGCAACGCGCTCGAGGTGCACATCCACCACCTGCGCCGCAAGCTCGGCAGCGGGCTGATCCGCACCGTGCGCGGGGTCGGCTACATGGCGTCGGCGGACGCCCCCGCAGCATGACGCGGGCACGGTACTCGCTGCGCCGCCGGCTGGTGTGGCTGCTGACCAGCGCGGTGGCGCTGATCTGGCTGCTGTCGGCGGCGGTGGTGTACCAGCGGGCGCACCACGAGGCGGACGAGCTGCTCGACGCGCAGCTGACGCAGGTCGCCGACACCCTGCTCGCGATCGTCGCCGGCGGCGAGGTCGAGCATTTCGTCGACGAGCTGCAGGGGCACAGCCGGCACGCGCCGGTGCCGATCGCGTTCGAGGTGTGGCACCGCAAGCACGGCGCGATGCGGCGCCTGGTGACCTCGCCCGGCCACGGCGGCTTCGCGCCCGGCATGGCGCCGGGCTTCAGCGAGCACGCCTACGCCGGTGCCCGCTGGCGCTTCTACGCGGTCGAGGACAGGGATGCCGAATACCAGGTCGTGGTCGGCCATGCGCACGCCGCGCGCGAGGGACTCGCGCGCGAGATCGGGCTGTCGCTGCTGCTGCCGGCCGGCCTCGCGCTGCCGCTGATGGCGCTGGCGGTGTGGGCGGGCGTCGGTCGCTCGCTGCGGCCGGTCGAGACGCTGGCGCGCCAGGTGGCGGCCCTCGACGCGCAGGCGCTGGCACCGCTCGACGAGGCTGCGGTCCTGCCGGACGAGATCGAGCCGCTGCGCGCCGCGCTCAACGCCCTGATCCGGCGCGTCAACGAGGCCTTCGAAAACGAGCGCCGCTTCACCGCCGACGCGGCGCACGAACTGCGCACTCCGCTCGCGGCGCTCAAGGTGCAGGCGCAGGTGGCGGCGCGCGCGCAGTCGGCCGACGGCAGGCAGCACGCGCTGGTGCAGGTGATCGCCGGGGTCGACCGCATGACGCACCTGGTCGAGCAGCTGCTCACCCTGGCGCGCGTCGACCCGGCCCGCGAGCAGGCCATGCCGCCCCCGCTCGACCCGGCGGCCGTCATCGCCGCGGTGTGCGCCGAGTTGCAGCCACTGGCCGAACGCCAGCGGCAGTCGCTGGTCGTCGACGCCGCGCCGGGATGCACGGTCGCGGCGAGCGCCGCCTGGCTGCAGATCGCCCTGCGCAACCTCGTCGACAACGCGCTGCGCTACGCGGGCGAAGGCGCGCGCATCGAGGTGCGCCTCGCCGCCGGCGCGTCACGCTGTTCGATCAGCGTCGCCGACGACGGACCGGGGGCGAGCCCCGCGCTGCGGGCGCGACTCGCCGCGCGCTTCGTGCGCGGCGAGGTCGAAGGCGAGGGGTGCGGGCTCGGGCTGTCGATCGTCTCGCGCATCGCCGCGCTGTCGCACGCGGAACTGGCGCTCGGCGAAGGCCTGCCGCGGCCCGACGGCGGGCACGGATTCGCCGCCACGCTGCATTTCAGCCGCGCGGCGGGCTGAGCCTCAGTAGCCCATCCGCTTGCCGCCGCCGGGCCCCATGCCGCCACTCCCTCCGCCGGGCCCCATGCCGGGACCGCGGTCGGCCGGCGGCGTCTCGGGCAGCGTCTTGCCCTGCGCGCGGGCGCGTTCCTGCATCTGCTTGTGATGCTCGAGGCGGATCGCCTCGCGCTCCTGCTCGGTCTTCGCGGCGCGCATGCGGGTCTGGTATTCGGCGCGCTCCTGCGGCGTCATCAGCTCCGAACCGTAGATGGGCTCCTGGGTCTGGGTCTGGGTCTGCTGGGTGGACCGGGCCGGCTCGGCGGCCGGCGCCTGGGCGATGGCGAAACCGGGGACGGCCAGCGCCAGGGAAACGATCAGGGTGGATGCGTGTTTCATCGTTGCTCTCCAAAAGTCGGGGGAGAAGCCGGCCCCCGTCCGGGCGCCGGCCGGGAACGCCGGCCAGCCACTCCTTTTTAGACGACGCGTCCTCCCCCGCAAGTTCCTGGCGCGGCTAGCGCACCGGCTCGATCGCCGTCACCGTGTAGGCGCCGTCGATCCGCTCGGCGCGGAAGCGGACCGCGTCGCCGGCCTGGAGGCCGTCGAGCAGTTCAGCCGGCTGGGCGCGGAACACCATGGTCATCGGCGGCATGTCGAGGTTGGCGATGGGACCGTGCCTGAGCGTGACCTTCGCATTGGCGGCGTCGACCTTGCGCACCACGCCTTCGCTCAGCGCAGCGGCCTCGGCGGCCGGCACGGCGACGGGCTCGGCATGCAGCGGCGTGGCGAGCGCCAGAACGGCCAAAAGGGGAATCAAACGGTTCATTTCTCTGCTCCTTGTTTCGGGGTGACGCTGAGAAAGCCGCGCATGCCGGCTTCGTAGTGGCCGGCGATCAGGCAGGCGTATTCGAAGCGGCCGGGGCGGTTGAATTGCCAGACGATCTCGCCGGTCTGGCCGGGGTCGACGTGCACCATGTAGGCCTCGTCGTGTGCCATGTCGGGAAACTTCGCCATCAGCGCGGCGTGCTCCGCCAGCGCGTCGGGCGTTCCGATCACCATCTCGTGCAGCATGCGCCCGCGATTGCGGACGACGAAGCGCACGGTCTCGCCTTCCCGGACGCTGAGGTCGTCGGGCGAAAAGCGCATGGCGTCGCTCATGTCGAGGGCGATCGTGCGGGTGACCTCGCTCGCCTCGCCGGCAATGCCCCAGGGCGTCTGCTCGGCAGCCGGCGCGGGTGCCGGCGCGTGCACGGCTTCGCCGTGGGCGTGGACCGCGAGCGGCAGCGCCACCAGCACGGTCAGCAACAGGGGGGTTCCCATCTCGTCTCCTTTTGTTCAGTGGCCGGCATGGCCGGCGGGTTTGCGGACGACCAGCTCGACGTCGCTCGGCGTGCCCTGCGGCGAGGCGTCCGCGGGCGCACGCACCGGTTCGGCGACCGCTCCCGCGACTTCGCGCGCCACCGTGCCGGGCGGGTGGCGGTACCAGCCGGGGTCGGAATAGTCGCCGCGCTTCTGCTCGCGCCGCACCTTCAGCGTGGTGAACATGCCGCCCATCTCGATCGGACCGTACTGCCCCTGGCCGGTCATCATCGGCAGCGTGTTGTCGGGCAGCGGCATTTCCATCTCGGCCATGTCGGCCATGCCGCGCTCGCCCATCACCATGTAGTCCGGAATCAGCCTGGCGATCCTGCCGGCGAGCCCGCTGTGGTCGACGCCGATCATCGTCGGCACGCCGTGGCCCATCGCGTTCATCGTGTGGTGGCTCTTGTGGCAGTGGAACGCCCAGTCGCCCGCCTCGTCGGCGACGAACTCGATCTGCCGCATCTGCCCGACCGCGACGTCGGTGGTCACCTCGGGCCAGCGCGCGCCCTTCGGCACCGGCCCGCCGTCGGTGCCGGTAACCTCGAACTCGACGCCGTGCAGGTGGATCGGATGGTTGGTCATGGTGAGGTTGCCGACGCGGATGCGCACGCGGTCGCCGAGCCTGACGTTGAGGCTGTCGATGCCGGGAAACGCGCGGCTGTTGAAGGTCCACAGGTTGAAGTCGAGCATGGTGTTGACCTGCGGCGTGTAGCTGCCGGGGTCGATGTCGTAGGCGTTGAGCAGGAAGCAGAAGTCGCGGTCGACCGGATCGATCAGCGGATGCCGGCCCTTCGGATGGGTGACCCAGAAGCCCATCATGCCCATCGCCATCTGCGTCATCTCGTCGGCGTGCGGGTGGTACATGAAGGTGCCCGGGCGGCGGGCGACGAACTCGTAGACGAAGGTCCTGCCCGCAGGGATCTGCGGCTGCGTGAGGCCGCCTACGCCGTCCATGCCGTTGGGCAGGCGCTGGCCGTGCCAGTGGATGCTGGTGTGCTCGGGCAGCCGGTTGGTGACGTAGACGCGCACCCGGTCGCCCTCGACGACCTCGATCGTCGGCCCCGGGCTCTGCCCGTTGTAGCCCCACAGGTGCGCCTTCATGCCGGGGGCGATCTCGCGCACCACCGGCTCGGCGACGAGGTGGAATTCCTTGACGCCGTCCCGCATGCGCCACGGCAGCGTCCAGCCGTTCAGCGTCACCACCGGGTTGTAGGGGCGGCCGGTGGGCGGGGAAAGCGGCGGCTGCGTCGCGGGGCTGTCGCTGCTGACGATCTCGGGCAGCGCCGCGAGCGCCGCGCTGCCGATGGGTGCGGCGCTCACGCCCGCCGCTGCCGCCGCGCCGGCGAGTCGGAAAAAATCACGTCTTGAAGTCATGGAAGCTCCCTTGATGAATCGACGAAGCGTGCGAAGCAGACGCGGCGAGGGTTTGCTTCGCGTTTCCTCGCGGCATTCATGCCCGCCGGGCATTCGCGTATGAAAGACTGGTTCAATGCGCGCCTCCGCTCTCGTTCGTGGCGACCCCGGCGGACGCGATCGGCTGCAGGGCCGGCTGGCCGGCGAGCGCCATCGCGAGGTCGGCGTCGGCCAGCCAGAAGTCGCGCTGCGCGTCGATCGCGGCGTTGACCGCGGCGATCTGCGCGCGCGCGTCGGCGAGCAGCTCGAACACGCCGATCAGCATGCCGTTGTAGCGCAGCAGGTTCTCCTCGGAGATGCGCTGCTTGAGCGGCACCACCTCGTCGCGCAGGTGCCGGGCGATCGCGTACTGCGCCTGCTGCACGGCGTGGGCCTCGCGCACCTCGGAGCGGGCGTCGACGGCGAGCTGCCGCACCTGCTCGAGCGCCTGGCGATAGCGCGACTCCGCGGCGGCGACCCGCGCCTGCCCCCAGTCGAACAGCGGCAGCTCGAGGCTGATCTCGTAGCCGCGCTGCTGCGGTTCCTCGTTCGAGCCGTTGTTGATCACGCCGAGCTCGAGGACGTTGATCACGCGGGTGCGGCGGGCGAGGCCGAGGTGCTGCGCCAGCGCCTCGGTCTGGATGCGCGCCGCCTGCAGGTCGATGCGCGCGTCCATCGCCTGCTGCTCGACGTCGGGCAATGCCGGCAGCGCGGCCGGCAGGTCGGGCAGGCGGTCGGGAAGCTGAAGCCTGTCTGCGGATTCGAGGCCGAGCAGGCGCACCAGCCGTTCGTGCGTCTGGCGCCTGGCCTGCTCGGCACGCGCCACCGCGAGCGCGGCGTCGGCGTAGAAGGCCTGCTCACGCGCCTGCTTGAGGCGGCTCCAGTTGCCCACCTGCGCCATGCGCCGCGCGAGCTCGGCGCCGGCCTCGGCGGCGTCCATCGCCTGCTGCTGGTAGTGCGCGCGCTGGCGCGCCGCGACCGCCGTGTAGTAAGCCTTGCGGGTATCGGCGGCGAGCGTCAGCACGTCGAGCACGACCATGCGCTGCGCCTGCTCGAAGCGGCGCTGCTCGATCCCCGCGCGCAGCGGCAGCGTCAGCAGGCGTGCCAGGTTGACATGCAGGCTGCGCTCCCACTCGACCTCGCTGCCGCGGGTCAGCCGGCCGATCGACAGGCCCGGGTTGGGCAGACGGCCCGCCGCGACGCGGTCGGCCTCGGCGATGCCGAGCGTCTCGTACGCGGCCTGCAGGCCGGGGTTGTTGAGCAGCGCGA
>DHHQ01000015.1 GCA_002403375.1 Thiobacillus denitrificans
TACCTCTTGAACCCCATGTTTCGTGAATCCAGACCGCCCCGCCCGCCATGCCGCGCCGACGTGAGCCCCGCCCCGCGCCCGCGCTGGAGCTGAAGACCACCCGGCTCGCCGGGATCCAGATCCTCCTCAACAGCACCGAGCACTCGGCGCTGAACACCCACCTCACCACGCTGTTCGCCGCGACGCCGGACTTCTTCGGCGGCGAGGCGGCGGTGTTCGAGTGCGGGCGCCTGCCGGCCGACGCCGCCGCGCCCGACTGGGCGTGGCTGGCGCAGGAACTGAAAAGCCGCGGCCTCAACCCGTTCGCGGTGCAGAACGCGTCGCCGGAACTCGCTGCGGCGGCCCGGGAGGCCGGGCTGCTGGTGCTCAACGCCGCCGCGCCCGCCCAGCCCGTGCCCCCGCCTGAACCCGAGCCCGAACCCGAACCGCAGCCCGCGCCGCAACCGGCCGCCGCCGCGCCGACCCGCTTCATCGACAAGCCGCTGCGTTCCGGCCAGCGGGTGTACGCGGCAGGCGGCGACATCGTCGTGCTCGCCGCGGTCAACCCCGGCGCCGAGGTGATCGCCGACGGCAGCATCCACGTCTACGCGCCCCTGAAGGGCAAGGCGCTCGCCGGCGCGCGCGGCGACACCTCGGCGCGCATCTTCACCGCGCAGCTGGAAGCCGAGCTCGTGTCGATCGCCGGCGTCTACCGCACCTTCGAGACCGCACCCGACCCCAAGGTGGCGAAGAAGCCGGCGCAGATCCGTCTCGCCGGCGACCAGCTCGTCATCGACCCCCTCTGATACACACTGATAAAAGGAAGCTTCGTGACCACCATCATCACTGTCACCTCCGGCAAGGGCGGCGTCGGCAAGACCACCACCAGCGCGTCGATCGCCAGCGGCCTCGCGCTGCGCGGCTACAAGACCGCGGTGATCGACTTCGACGTGGGCTTGAGGAACCTCGACCTCATCATGGGCTGCGAGCGCCGCGTGGTGTACGACTTCGTCAACGTCATCCAGGGCGACGCCAACCTGCACCAGGCGCTGATCAAGGACAAGCACGCCGACAACCTGTTCGTGCTGCCCGCCTCGCAGACGCGCGACAAGGACGCGCTCACCGAGGAGGGCGTCGAGAAGGTGCTGAAGGAACTCGAACACCAGGGCTTCGACTACATCGTCTGCGACTCGCCGGCCGGCATCGAGCACGGCGCGGTGATGGCGCTGACCTTCGCCGACCAGGCGATCGTCGTCACCAACCCGGAAGTGTCGTCGGTGCGCGACTCCGACCGCATCCTCGGCATCATCCAGTCGAAGAGCCGCCGCGCGGTCGAGGGCCGCGAGCCGGTCAAGGAGCACCTGCTGGTCACCCGCTACGACCCCAAGCGCGCGCACGAGGGCGAGATGCTGACCTATACCGACATCCAGGAGCTGCTGCGGATTCCGCTGCTCGGCGTGATCCCCGAATCGGAGATCGTGCTGCAGGCGTCCAACCAGGGCATCCCGGCGATCCACCAGAAGGGCACGCCGGTCGCCGACGCGTACCAGGACGCGATCGGCCGCTTCCTCGGCGAGGAGCATCCGCTACGCTTCGTCGACTACGAGAAACCCGGCCTGATCAAGCGCCTGTTCGGAGGCAAGTGACATGTCCCTGCTCTCACTCATCTTCGGCGAAAAGAAACACACCGCCTCGGTCGCCAAGGAGCGCCTTCAGCTCATCATCGCGCACGAGCGCGTCGGGCTGAACGGGCCGGATTTCCTGCCCGACCTGCAGAAAGACCTGGTCGCGGTGATCTCGAAGTACGTCAAGATCAACCCCGAGGACATCAAGGTCGGGCTGGAAAAGCAGGGCAACCTCGAGGTCATCGAGGTCAACATCGTCCTGCCCGAGACGCGCTGAGCCGCCCGGCGGCTCAGAACTGGTCGGCGAGCCAGTCGTCGAGTTCGGTGCACGCCTCGGAGGTGGGCGTGTCGGTGTCCAGACCTAGGATCGGCGTGTAGCAGAGATACTGGTGGCCCGCGCGGTCCGACAGGTTGCGCAACGGCATGCGCCCCAGCGTCTCGTAGTCCCTGGCGTCCATCAGGACGAAATCGAACTCGTCGGCGACACGCACCTCGAGCTCGCCGCCGTTGCCCGCGCCGTACTTCTCCCACCACGAATCCGGATTGGCGCCTTCGTACGCCGGCGACATGTGCTGGTTGCTGTGCTGATGCCAGGAGACGATGGTTGGCTGCTGCTGCGCGTACTGCAGCGCAACCTCGCGCGCCATCCGGCTCGCCTCGTTGAAGTCGGGGCGCCCGCCCCGCTGCTCGACATGAACGGTTTTCATGATCTACCTCCTTCGCGAAGCCGCCCCCCGAACGGCCGGAAACTGAACTCCCTCCTTCCTTTGTAGACGACCGCCACGCAAAAGCACCCGGACATTGCCCGCGGCGGGCCCGATGCCTGATTTCGCGTGGATTGTTTCCGGCCGCGGCGTGTCAGCTGCGCGCCCCGCTCATGTAGCGCGACGGCGGCGCAGCTTCGGTTTCCTTGACCTGCGGCCGCGCCGCGAGCAGGCCGAACTTGTCGCGCAGCGTGATCGCCAGCAGCACCAGCGATTCGTCGGGCAGGGCCTCGACGGCGCTGAAGATCCGTCCCGCGTAGGCGGCGTCGCCCGCCAGCTTCACCAGGTCGATCTCCGGCCCGCCCGCGCGGCGTGCGGCGAACTTGAGTTTCACCATTTCGTTCAGGGTTTCGCGATCCATGTTGGCTCCCGTTTTTCAGTGTTGGTCGGCTTTTCTTGTCGGCGGCGGCGCGTAGCCCGCCATCGCGCGTCCCCTTCTGCACAGCAGCCTTTGTGCCAGTTCAGGCAGAGGCTTTTGGATCAAGCACTTGCCGCGCCGCGCCGCCCGCTGCGGCGCGGCGCACGGCGCGTGCCGGTGCAGGCCGCGCACCGGCACGGTGCGCCCGCTCAGGCAGGGACCGCCCCGGCGAGCGCGAAGTCGATCCACACCCGGCCGTTTTCCAGCCGCACCGGAAACTCGCGCGCACAGCCGTGATCGGGCGCCACCGCGCAGCCCGAATCGAGCTCGATGTTCCAGTTGTGCATCGGACAGGCCACGCGCCTGCCGTGGACGATGCCCTGCGACAGCGGCCCGCCCTTGTGCGGGCAGCGGTCCTCCAGCGCGAACACGGCGTCGTCGGCGGTGCGGAATACGGCGATGTCGAGCGTGCCGTGGCGCACGACGCGCGCGCCGAGCGGGGGAATCTCGTCGAGGGAGAGAATGTCGGTCCAGTTGTTCATGTCGGTTTCCTCAGGCGGCGACGGTTTCGAATTCATGCTTCTGCTTGCCTTCCCTGGCGCGCTCGACCCACGGATCGCGCTCGACCGACAGCGCGAACAGCAGGCGCTCGTAGAGCGCGCGCCGGTTGTCGGCGTCGTCGACGATCTTCTTCTTCACGGTGTCGAGGCCGACCCTTTCGAGGTAGTGCACGGTGCGGTCGAGGTAGCGCGCCTCCTCGCGGTACAGCTGCAGGAAGGCGCCCGAATACTCGAGCACCTCGTCGGGCGTCTTCACCTTGACGAGGAACTGCGCGACCTCGGTCTTGATGCCGCCGTTGCCGCCGACGTAGATTTCCCAGCCGGAATCGACGCCGATGATGCCGACGTCCTTGATCGCGACCTCGGCGCAGTTGCGCGGGCAGCCCGAGACGGCGAGCTTGACCTTGTGCGGCGCCCACATCTTGAAGAACACCTTCTCGAGGTCGATGCCCATGCGGGTCGAGTCCTGGGTGCCGAAGCGGCACCACTCGGAGCCGACGCAGGTCTTCACCGTGCGCAGCGCCTTGCCGTAGGCGTGGCCGGATGGCATGTCGAGGTCGGCCCACACCTTCGGCAGGTCCTCCTTCTTCACGCCGAGCAGGTCGATGCGCTGGCCGCCGGTGACCTTGACCGAGGGGATCGCGTACTTCTCGGCGACGTCGGCGATGCGGCGCAGTTCGGCGGGCGTCGTCTGGCCGCCCCACATGCGCGGGATCACCGAGTAGCTGCCGTCCTTCTGGATGTTGGCGTGCGCGCGCTCGTTGATGAAGCGCGACTGCGGGTCGTCCTCGGCCTCGCCCGGCCAGGTCGAGATGAGGTAGTAGTTGAGCGCCGGGCGGCATGACGCGCAGCCGTTGGGCGTGCGCCATTCCATGAAAGCCATCACCTGGGGGATCGTCAGCAGCTTGTTCTGCCGGATCGCTTCGCGCACCGCCTCGTGGGTGTGGTCGGTGCAGCCGCACACCGATTTCTGCTTCGGCGCGGCCGAGTAGTCGCCGCCAGCGGTGACCGCCAGGATCTGCTCGACCAGGCCGGTGCACGAGCCGCACGACGACGACGCCTTGGTGTGCTTCCTGACGTCCTCGAGCGTGAACAGGCCCTTCTCGCGGATCGCCTTGACGATGTCGCCCTTGCACACCCCGTTGCAGCCGCACACTTCCATGTCGTCGGTCATGCTCGCCGCCTTGTTGATGCCCTGGTGGCCGAGGTTGCCGCAGTGGTCCTGGCCGAACATCAGATGGTCGCGCAGCGCGGACACGTCCTTGCCGTCGCGCAGCAGCGAGAAGTACCAGGCGCCGTCGACGGTGTCGCCGACCATCACGCCGCCGACCAGCCTGTTGTCCTTGAGAACGAGCTTCTTGTACACGCCGCCCACCGGGTCGGAATAGAGGATGGACTCGGTGCCCTCGCCGCCGGTGAAGTCGCCGGCGGAGAACAGGTCGATGCCGGTGACCTTGAGCTTGGTCGACGTCACCGAGCCCTGGTAGCGGCCGATGCCGTAATGCGCGAGGTGGTTGGCGCAGACCTTGGCCTGCTCGAACAGCGGCGCGACCAGGCCGTAGGCGACGCCGCGGTGCGCGGCGCACTCGCCGATCGCGTAGATGCGCGGGTCGAAGGTCTGCAGCGTGTCGTCGACGACGATGCCGCGGTGGCAGTGCAGGCCTGCGGACTCGGCGAGCGCGGTGTCGGGGCGGATGCCGACCGCCATCACGACCAGGTCGGCGGGGATGACCTCGCCGTCCTTGAACTTGATCGCCGCCACTCTGCCGCCGCCGCCCTTCAGCAGTTCGGCGGTCTGCTTCTGCAGCAGGAACCTCATGCCCTTCTCTTCCAGGCTCTTCTGCAGCAGGCGCGCCGCCGGCTCGTCGAGCTGGCGCTCCATCAGCCACGGCCCGATGTGCACGACGCTGACGTCCATGCCGCGCTTCATCAGGCCGTGGGCGGCCTCGAGCCCGAGCAGGCCGCCGCCGATGACGACGGCGTGCCGGTGCCGGCTGGCGGCGCGGATCATCGCGTCGACGTCGGCGATGTCGCGGAAGCTGATCACGCCCTCGAGGTCGGCGCCCGGCACCGGCAGGATGAAGGGCTTGGAGCCGGTGGCGAGCAGCAGGCGGTCGTAGTCGGCGCGGGTGCCGTCGTCGGCCTCGACGCTGCGCGCCGAACGGTCGATCTTCGTGACCTTCTTGCCGAGGTGCAGCGTGATGCCGTGTGCCGCGTACCAGTCGAGCGGGTTCAGCACGATGTCGTCGACCGTCTGCTCGCCCGCCAGCACCGGCGACAGCAGGATGCGGTTGTAGTTGGGGTGCGGCTCGGCGCCGAACACGGTGATGTCGTAGAGGTCGGGAGCGAGCTTGAGGAGTTCCTCCAGCGTGCGCACCCCGGCCATGCCGTTGCCGACCATCACGAGCTTCATCTTGGGACCGCGTCCCATGGGCGTACTCATATCCATCTCACCACTCCAAAAAAGACTCAAAAGTGATGACCGAGATACGCCGTTGCATTCGGTCTGCTCGCACGACATCCAGCAATCGCCATGCCATGACGCCGTGATCGGGCTTGTGCCCCGTACTGCCGGGGCTCCCGCCCCTTTCCTCCCGTGCCGCATCGCCTCACCGCGCACCATCACGGTGCCGGCGTGGCGGCGCATGCACCGAAATCTGTTCCGCCCGAATCGCCGCGCTACGCGCCCCGCTCCCCGACGCCCGCGTGGCCCGAGAGGGGATGCGCGCCACGTCCGAAGCCGTCGAGCGCCGTGATCGCCCGCGCCTGGTTGAGGTCTTCCGTGTAGCCCGCCGCGTACAGGCACACCGCGAGCTGGTTGCGGATCGGCATGGGCAAAGGCAGGTGTTCGCGCATCACCTGGTCGATCCAGGCGCCGGTCGCCCGCGCGTCGGGCGCGGGAAGCCGGGCCGACGCAGCGGCGCCCGACTGCGCCTCGTACACCAGCTGGCCGCGGCCGTCCTGCACCAGCACCATGTCCGGCCGCTGCAGCGGGTCGGCGAACGCCTCGCCCTCGCAGCCCCGCAGCAGGATCGCGTGGCCGCCGAGCGCCTCGGCGACGGCGCGCATCTGCGGCATCTCCGCGTCCGAGGCCACCGGCGTGACGCGCACCGAGCGCTCGCCGAGCACGTCGGCGAGCCCGACCAGCCGGGTCCCCCAGCCGTCGATGCCGAGCCGGGCGCGCAGCGCGAGCAGCGCGGCGAGCCCGGGACTCAGCAGCGCCACCGGCGCGAACGCGAGGCCGTCCTCCTGCAGCGCGGCGTTCACCTGCGCGACGTGCGCGCACGGCATGACGCCCAGTTCGCGCAGCACGTAGGCGGCCGCCGTGCCGCCGCCGCCTTCGAGCACGCCGTGGATCAGCACCGGGATGCCGAAGCTCCTCAGCAGAAGCGCCAGCAGCGGCGTCAGATGCGGGTGCGCACGCACCCCGTGGTAGGCGGGCAGCACGACGGTGCGGAACGGTCCGCCCGGCGCGACGAAATCCGGCAGCCGCTCGCCCAGCGCCGCGTGCAGGCCGAGCCAGGCCTCGGTTCCCGGGTCGTGCTGGTTGAACGCGACCAGGAAGGCAGCGGTTTCGAGCTCGGGCACCCCGCCGTCGAGCAGCGCCGCGCCGAGCGCACGCGCCTCGGCGAAGCCGAGGCTCTCGCCGGCTTCGATCTGGCGGATCAGGGTCGCGTAGCTCATCTCTGCCGGTCGACGACGTGCGAGAAGCAGCACGAAGGCAGGCCCGACAGCCGGCACAGCTCGGCTTCGCCGCGGGCTGCGCCGTCGCCGGTCGCGGACAGCCGGTGCCGGACTCGCCGCAGCAGCCGGCAGATCGACGCCCACTTCGCCGCGCCCGCCGAATGGAAGAACGTTCGAGTCGTCATGCCGCCACCTGCCTTCCGGAAATCAGTCGTTTCAGTTCCGGCACGCACGAACCGCACGCGGTGCCGCATTTCAGTTGCGCCTGCAGCGCCGCGAGATCGGCGCCCGCCGCGACCGCCGCGACGATGTCGGGCTCGGCGACGTCGAGGCAGCTGCACACGACACGCCCGCGCGCCGCCCCGCCAGCCGGCGGGCGCGCCACCGGCGCCAGCATCCAGGCGCGCAGCGAAGACGCCTCGACGCCTTCGACGACGGCGTCGCGCAGCCAGCCGAAGGCGGCGGTCTCGCCGGTGAGGCGCGCGGCGACGACCTTGCCGCCTTCGACGCGCACCCGCTTGGAGATGCCGCGCGGGTCCTGGTAGTGCATCACCGCGAGCGGGTCGTCGAGGCCCAGCGCGGCGTCGAGTTCGGCGAGCAGCGATTCCGGCAGCGGTTCGCGGTGGGCGAGGCGCAGCGTCAGCACGTCGCGGTCGCGCCCGGCGAGTCCCGCCGCGGCATGGTCGCAGGCGCGCACGAGCGGCTGCACGGCGTCGAGCAGGCACGCGCCGTCGCCCGTGGCGAGCACCGCCATGCGCCACGGCAGGTCGGCCTTCGCGACCTGCACCGCGGCATGCTTGAGCTCGGGCTGCTTCGACACAGCGTCGAACAGCGGCAGGGTGAGCGCGTTGACGCCGCGCCCGCCCATGAAGCGCGCGCCCCAGTGCATCGGCAGGAAGCACTGCCCCGGCCGCACGCTGTCGCTCGCCTCGACCTCGACGACCACCTCGCCGCGCCGGCTCTTCACGCGCACCAGGTCGCCCGCCTGCAGGCGCCGCAGCTCGAGGTCGCGCGGGGCCATCGCCAGGCGGGGCGCGTCGGCGTGGGCGAACAGCCGCGCCACGCGGCCGGTGCGGCTCATGCCGTGCCACTGGTCGCGCAGCCGTCCGGTGTTGAGGTGCAGCGGGTAGCGCGCGTCGATCGCCTCGGCGACCGGCTGGTACGGTGCGGCATGGAAGCGCGCGCGGCCGCTCGGCGTCGGGTAGGCGCCGTCGGCGTAGAGACGCGCCCGGCCGCTCGCCGCGCCTTGCGGGAACGGCCACTGCTGCGGGCCTTCGTCGAGCTTCGCCCAGGACAGGCCGGTGATGTCGAGGTCGCGCCCGCGCGTGGTCTCGCGGTGCTCGTCGAACACCGCCTCGGCGCTGGCGTAGGGGAACATCCAGGGGCCGCGGTCGGGGTCGAGCCGCCACGCGAAATCGGTGACGATGTCCCAGTCGGCGCGCGCCTCGCCCGGCGGCGGCACGGCGGCCCGCACGCGCGAGATGCGGCGCTCGGAGTTGGTCATCGTGCCCTCGGCCTCGCCCCACGCCGCCGCCGGCAGCAGCACGTCGGCGAAGGCCGCGGTCTCGGTGTCGGCGCAGGCCTCCTGCAGCACCACGCACTCGGCCGCGGCGAGCGCGGCGTGCACCCGGTTCTGGTCGGGCAGCGACTGCGCGGGATTGGTGCAGGCGATCCAGACGGCCTTGATCTCGCCGCTCGCCAGCGCGTCGAACATTTCCACCGCGGTCCGGCCCGGCTGCCCGGGGACCGACTCGACCCCCCACAGCCGCGCGACCTCGGCGCGGTCGCCGGGATTCGCGAGGTCGCGGTGCGCGGAGAGCAGGTTCGCCATGCCGCCGACCTCGCGCCCGCCCATCGCGTTGGGCTGGCCGGTCAGCGAGAACGGCGCCGCGCCGGGCTTGCCGATCTGCCCGGTGGCGAGATGCAGGTTGATCAGCGCGGCGTTCTTGTCGACGCCGCAGGTCGACTGGTTGAGCCCCTGGCAGTAGAGCGACAGCGTCGGCCCGTCGGCGAACCAGCGCGCCGCCTGCACGATGTCGGCCGCCGCCACCCCGCACACCGGCGCGACCTTGTCCGGCGTGTAGTCGCGCACCCGGTCGCGCAGCGCCTCCCAGCCCTCGGTGTGCGCGGCGATGAAGTCGCGGTCGATCCGCTCCTCCCACAGCATCACGTTCAGCATCGCGTGGAACAGCGCGACGTCGGTGCCGGGCAGGATGGCGAGGTGCAGGTCGGCCTCGATCGCGGTGTCGGTGCGGCGCGGGTCGACGACGACCAGTTTCAGGTCGGGGTTCGCGCGGCGCGCGGCCTCGATGCGGCGGAACACGATCGGGTGCGCGTACGCCGGGTTCGCGCCGGCGATGAGGATCGTGCCGGCGGCCTCGATGTCGTCGTAGCAGCCGGGCGGCGCATCCATGCCGAGCGTGGCCTTGTAGCCGGCGACCGCCGACGACATGCACAGCCGCGAATTGGTGTCGACGTTGTTGGTGCCGATCAGCCCCTTGGCGAGCTTGTTGAAGACGTAGTACGCCTCGGTGGTGAGCTGGCCGGAGATGTAGAAGGCGACGGCGTCGGGGCCGTGCGCATCGATGATCGCGCGGAATTTCGCGGCGACGTGGTCGAGCGCCTCGTCCCAGCTCGCCCGCCTGCGCGGCGCGTCGCGCTCGGCGCGCAATTCGGGATGGAGCGCGCGCCCGGACGCCGCCGCCGCCAGGTGCAGCGTCGCGCCCTTGGTGCAGAGCTTGCCACGGTTGGCGGGATGCGCCGGATCGCCGGCGACGCCGGTGATCTTCCCGGCCTCGGCCTCGACCAGCACCCCGCAACCGGTGCCGCAATAACAGCAGACAGACGAAACGACAGACATGTTGGCTCCTCGCCCTGTCTGTCAGCAGGGTCTGTGCCAGGGGCGGACATACCAGTCGATTCAATGACTTGCGCGGACACTCCCGGGCACGGCGCCGGCCGTCCGCGCAGGCACGGTGCATGCGGAAACCGGCGCGCTGCAAATTGGTGCGCGTCCGCTTCGCCCGTATGATTACGCCATCGTCACGCGCCCGTGGCGCCCCGCTCCCCGCTGCGCATGACTTCGCCGAACCGTTCGATCCCCGACCTCGCCGACCCGCACGCCGCCGGCCGCCTGCCGCCCGTCCCGCTCGCCTGGCTCACCTGGGGCCTGCTCGCGAGCCTGTACTTCGTCGGCTTCTTCCAGCGGGTCGCCCCGGCGGTCATGGTCGACGAACTGATGCGCGACTTCGCGATCGCCGCGACCCAGCTCGGCACGCTCTCCGCGATCTACTTCTACACCTACGCGGCGATGCAGATCCCCAGCGGACTGCTCGCCGACGCGGTCGGCCCGCGCCGCGTCGCCACCCTGGCGGCGGTCGCCGCGGCGGCCGGCATCGCGCTGTTCGCCCAGGCCGACAGCCTGTGGATGGCGACGCTCGGCCGCGGCCTGGTCGGCGCCTCGGTCGCGGTCGCCTTCGTCGCCTGCATGAAGCTCGCCGGCCACTGGTTCCCCGCCAACCGCTTCGCCACCGTGACCGGCATTTCGCTGCTGATCGGCAACCTCGGCGGCGTACTCGCCGGGGTGCCGCTCTCCGAGGCGGTCGCCGGCTTCGGCTGGCGCGCCGCGATGCTGGCGAGCGCCGGCGTAACGCTGCTGCTCGCCGCCGCCGTGTGGTGGTGGGTGCGCGACGACCCGAGCGAGCGCGGCTACGCCAGCCACGCGCACCCCGAGGCGCTCACCAGCGCGCTGTCGCCGTGGCGCAGCCTCAAGCTCGTCGTCGCCGAGCGCGACACCTGGCTGCTGTTCTTCGCCGGCGGCCTGATCGCCGCGCCGGTGCTGACCTTCGCCGGCCTGTGGGGCGTCCCCTACCTGGTGCAGGTGCACGGCCTCGAACGCAGCCATGCCGCGGTCTTCACCACCACCATGCTGCTCGGCTTCGCCGTCGGCGGGCCGATCCTCGGCGCGCTGTCCGACCGCGTCGGGCGCCGCAAGCTGCCCTACCTCGGCGCGGCGCTCGTCCACGCGCTGGGCTGGACCGTCTTCCTGCTGGCGCCCGAGCTGCCTGCGGCCGCCCGCTACGCACTGTTCGCCGTCATCGGCTTTTCCGCCGGCGGCCTCATCATCGGCTTCGCCTTCTCGCGCGAGGTCACCCACCCGGGCGCCGCCGGCACCGTCGGCGGCGTCGTCAACATGGCGGTGCTCGGCTTCGCCGCGCTGCAGCAGTCGGCGATCGGCTGGATCCTCGACCGCAACTGGGGCGGCGCGGTGATCGAGGGCGCGCGCGTCTACGACGCCGCCGCCTACCACGCCGCCTTCCTCTGGCTCGCGGCGAGCGCCGCCGGCGCGGTCGGCTTCGTCGCCTTCACGCGCGAGACGCGCTGCCGTCTGCGCTTCGACGCCGGCGACCGAGCCCGGGCGGCAGGGTCGCGCGGTGCTAGGATGTCCTGATGGACACCGCCCTGCACCTCGATCTGCCCGACTTTCTCGCCCGCGCCAACGCGCGCGACCTCGTGCTGCCGCGGGCGGAGGACCGCATGCGCTTCGTGCTGGAGCTCGCCCGCGAGAACGTGGCGGCGGACGGCGGCCCCTTCGCCGCCGCGGTGTTCGAGCGCGACAGCGGACGCCTGCTGGCGGCGGGCGCCAACCGCGTCGTCGCGTCGGGCTATTCCTGCGCGCATGCGGAAATGCTCGCGCTCACGCTGGCGCAGCGCCAGGCCGGCCATTACGACCTCGGGCGGCCGCCCCACCCGGCCTGCGAGCTGGTCAGCAGCGCCGAGCCCTGCCTGATGTGCCTCGGCGCGGTGCTCTGGTCCGGCGTCCGCGGACTGGTCTGCGGCGCGCGCGGCGAAGACGTCTGCGCCGTCGGCTTCGACGAGGGCCCCAAGCCGGCCGACTGGCCGGACGAACTGCGCCGGCGCGGCATCGGCGTCACGCCCGACGTGCTGCGCGACGAGGCGCGCGCGCTGTTGCGCGACTACCAGGCCGCCGGGCTCCCGGTCTACAACGCCCGCCTCGGCGCATAGTCCGCGCCGCCGCGCCCTGCCGCGGCGACTCTCTCCTGCAGCTGCCGGCGCCGCCAGTCCGCCGGCGGCACCCCGAAATGGCGCTTGAACGCGCGGCTGAAAGCCGCCTCCGATTCGTAGCCGGCGAGGTCGGCGATGCCCTTCATCGGCGCGTCGCTCGCCTTCAGATGCTGCGCCGCGCGCTGCAGGCGCCAATGAGTGAGGTAGTGCATCGGTGGCATGTCGAGGAAATGCTTGAAGCGTGCCGCCAGCGCGGTGCGCGACACCCCGACCCGGCGCGCCAGCCGGTCCACGTTCCAGTCGTCGAGCGGCGCCGCGTGCAGCCATTTGAGCGCTGCGCCGACCACCGGGTCGTTGACGGCGGCGAACCAGCCCACCTCGTCGGCCGACAGCGCCTGCATGTGCTGGCGCAGGATCTCGACGAACATCAGCTCGGTCAGGCGGGGCAGCATCGAGCGTCCGCCCGGGTCGGCCCGCAGCGCCTCGCGCGCGGTGTGTCGGAGGGTGCCGGCGAGCCATTCGTCGACCGGCGCGTGGCCGGGACCGACGTGCATCAGCACCGGCAGATGGCGCAGCAGCGGATGGAAGAGCATCTCGTCGCACTGCACGAAGCCGCAGACGATGCGGGTGCACCCGCCGTCGCCGCCGTGCCTGACCCGCACGATCGCGGGCCACGGCTGCGGCGGCAGCAGTTGTCCGGCCGGCACGTTGGCGGCCGCTTCACGACCATGCAGGACGTGGACGTCGCCGTAGGGCAGCAGCACGGCGTCGCCGGCCTGCAGCCAGACCGGTTCCCGGTCGCGCAATTCGAGCCAGCAGCCGCCTTCGGCGACGATGTGGAAAGGGATGATGTGCTCGGTGCGGAACGGCAGGATGCGCGACAGCTCGCACGCGGCGGGCGAGACCAGGCCCCAGGGTTCGTGGAATTCGGTGCTGAACAGCACCGCGCCGGAGAGGTGCATGTGCCCGAGCAGGTCCGACAGCAGGTCGGCCGACGCGGCATCCGGCGTTTCGGACAAGAAGCTTTGCGTTTCGGTCATGGCCGCACTCCCACGCAGCGACTAGTGTGAGCTCAAGGGCGATGCCGTTCGGCGGCTTGCCCGCAGCCCCGTCATTCACGCAGCTTAGGAGAGTGGATCATGAACACAAGCTTCAACGAAGTCGTCGTGCACATCAACGAGCGTCTCGACGACGCCGCCTTCGAGGACCTCGAGCGCGGCATCCGCCAGGACCGGGGCGTCGTCTCGGTCGGCAGGCAGCCCGCCCACGCCCACCTGATGGTGGTGGTCTACGATTCGGCGGTCGCCCGGGCGTCGAGCATCCTGCACAACTTCCACGAGCGCGGCCTGCACGCGCAACTGGTGGGGATGTGAAGATGGACGCGCAGATTGCATCGGTCCGCGCCGAGCACCACCCCGTGCCACCCGAGATGGCCGCCCTCAAGGCGCGCCTGAAGGCGATGTGGATGGCGGGCGACTACGGCCACTTCGCGCACTACCTCGAGCCCGGGGCGATGGAATTCTTTCCCGTCCTCGGCATCGCGCCGGGCCAGCGCGTCCTCGACGTCGCGTGCGGCGCGGGCCAGCTCGCGCTGCCGGCTGCGCGCGCCGGCGCGGACGTGACGGGCATCGACATCGCCAGCAACCTGATCGCGCAGGCGCAGGCCCGCGCGCAGGCCGAGGGCCTGTCGATCCGCTTCGACGAGGGCGACGCCGAGGACCTGCCTTACGACGACGCCAGCTTCGACCTGGTGTTCAGCCTGATCGGCGCGATGTTCGCGCCGCAGCCTGCGCGCGTCGCCGCCGAATTCGTGCGGGTATGCAGGCCCGGCGGGCGCATCGTGATGGGCAACTGGACGCCCGACGGCTTCGTCGGAAAGATGTTCCGCGTCCACGCCACGCACGTCCCGCCGCCGCCGGGCATGCCGCCGCCAGTGCTGTGGGGCGACGAGGAGAGCGTGCGCGAGCGCCTCGCCGACGGCGTCGCCGAGCTGCGCCTCGCGCGCAGGCGCTACCCGCTGAAGTTTCCGTTCCCGCCCGCCGACGTCGTCGAGTTCTTCCGCACCTGGTACGGCCCCAGCAACCGCGCCTTCGCCGCGCTCGGCCCCGCCGAACAGCACGCCCTGCGCGGCGACCTCGAGGCGCTGTGGTCGGCGCACAACCAGGCGCGCGACGGCGGCACCGCGGTCGAGGCGGACTATCTCGAGGTCGCGGCGGTCCGTGCCTGAGGGCGCGGCGACGCCCCCGCCTCGCGCCCGAACCCCAGCACCCGGGGCCGCCGCACGCCACGCATGCGCCAGTTCGCGTACATGACCGCCAGCGCGGTGAGCGCCGGCAGCACCAGCAGGCCGTCGCGCCAGCCGCCCCCGCCGATCGCCGCGGGGTCGAATTCGGCGCCCAGCAGCAGCCGCGCGAGCAGGACGTCGACCGGCAGGCTGGTCGCATAGGTGAGGACGAAGGCGAAGCCGGGCGAGACGGCGTGGCCGGCCCAGACCAGATAGCAGACCAGCACGGTCGCGCCGGGCACCAGGTGCAGCGAGACCTGTTCGTCGGTGATGTTCATCCGCGCCAGCGCGACCGTCAGCGCCAGCGACAGCACGACCAGCCAGACCCGGTCGCAGCAGCGAAGCCCGCAGCGGGCGCGCCGGGCGCACACGATGGCGAGCGCGATCAGCGCCGGCAGAAGCGCGCCGACCGGGTCGACTGGAAAGAAGGAATCCACGTCCATCGCACACCTCCTTCGTCCGCCGTGGCGGGCGCAAGGTGCTGTCACGAGGCGCTCGCCCGTACCTGCGAAAGTGCCGGGAGGAGGCTGCCGCCATGCCCTCCGGCGACACGGGGAGAAACCCCAAGCATCGACCGGGCCAGTTTTCCAAGTAACTGAAATCAAAAAAGGAAACAGCAGGGGGCCGGCGCTTGGTGTGCGCAGTGTAAAAAATCCCGACATATCGAGGAGGCGCCGCCCCACCAGCGACCGGGAAAGGCGAGTTCTCCCGGCGCTCAGTAATTCAAGCTGATCGTCAGGTCCAGGGTTTGCCCGTCGTACGAAAAGCTGGCTGCGGAAAACGACGGCGCACCGAACACGGCCTTTGCATCATTCGAGAAACCGTAGCCTTCCCTGGGAATCTTCATCCAGTTGGTGTCGAGTTGGCCGTTCATGTTTTCGTCGTGGACAACGGCAAGCGCATACATTCCCGGCGGGATGTCCAGGAAGTCGCAACGCGCCTGCCTGTCCCGCACCTTGATGAACATGATCCGGGTTGCCGAGCGCAGATACTCGTTCGGGAAACCGTCCGACGATTCGAACAGCGCGCACGCCACGGCGCCCGTGCTGTTCTTGATGTCGAGAATTTGCACGTGGATGCCGGGGCAGGAGGACTGGGCAAGGACGGCGGCGGGAAAAGCCCCAAGCAGCAGCGCTGGCAACAAGCTTGCGCAGCGAACCCGCAGGGGAACCTGTAGCTGCGGGCCGCTGCCGGGCCCGGCCCGCGCTGCCTTCCGACTGGTCGATGCCTTCATGATCTTCCGTTCCTCCCACCCTGCATTCCAAGTCTCCAGGTTAGGAAAAAACCCTCGCTGAAGCGGGCGCGATGCATCCGTGTGCAGACATGCGTTGACCGGTCATCGCCGGCATGTGCGAAACGGCAGGTCTGCGGCCATTGCAATGGATTGAAGAGTGTCTAAGGTTGTAATTCAAGTACGTTGTTCTTGAAAAAGCGGTAGTTTTCCGCGTGAAGCAAAAAGAGAGGGAAAATCCATGAGCACAAGAAACCTGTCTCCCGAGCCCACACCGGCCGACGTCACCAAGGACCAGCTGATCCACGACTTCAAGGTGGTGGTGGCCGATGCCGAGGCCCTGCTGAAAGCCACGGCCGGCCAGGGCGGCGAAGCGGTGGCGGCAGCGCGGGCGCGGGCGGAGGAATCGCTCGCTTCGGTCAAGGCAAGGATGACCGAGGCCGAGGCGGCGCTGGTCGCCAGGACCAAGGCCGCAGCCAAGGCGACCGACGAATACGTCCACGGCCATCCATGGCAGGCCATCGGCATCGCGGCGAGCGTGGGCGTGGTGGTGGGCCTGCTGATCGGGCGGCGCTAGCCTGGCGATGGCCGAGGAATCCCGCGGGGGATTGTTCGAATCCCTGAAGACGCTTTCAGGGAGCCTGATCGCGATCGTTCACACCCGCCTCGAGCTGTTGTCCAACGACATCGCCGAGGAGCGGGCGCACCTGACCAGCCTCCTGGTGCTGGGGCTGGTCGCGCTGTTTTGCCTGGGCGTGGGGGTGGTGCTGCTGACGATCCTGATCGCGGTGGCTTTCTGGGAATCGCACCGGCTGGCGGCGCTGGGCGGCCTGACCGGGTTTTTCCTGGCGGCCGGTGCCGGCCTCGTCTGGCTTGCCATGCACAAGGCACGGACCCGGCCGCGGCTGTTCGAGGCGAGCCTGGCCGAGCTGTCCAGAGACCGGCAGCAGCTCGGCTCCGGATCATGAACCCGAAACTGGCCCGGCTCGCCGAACGGCGCCACCGGCTGGTGGCGCAGGCAGCCGCCCAGCGCGCCGCGCTGGCGCACGACGTTGAACCGTGGCGTGCGCACCTGGCGCGGGTCGACCAGGGGGTGACCGCGTTCCGCTACGTCGCGCAGCGCCCTGCCCTGATCGTGGGCGCCGTGCTGCTGCTGGCGGCCCTGCGTCCCCGCCGCGCCGGCAAATGGCTGCAGCGCGGCTGGCTGGCGTGGCAGTTCGGACGCAGGCTGCGTTAGGAACTCGGGAACTGCGTATCCGGCAGCCTCGTCAGGAACCTGCCATCCGGCTATTTCAATGGCCAGGCCGCATACCCGAGCACCGCAAAGTAGTGGCTGGCGGTGCCCGCCATCACGAACAGATGCCAGATGAAATGACCGTAGCGCAGGCGCGAATCGAGCGCGAAGAACACCACCCCTGCCGTGTAGGCCAGGCCGCCGGCGACCAGCCATGACAGGCCGGCCGCCGACAGGCGATCGGACAGCGGCTGGGCGGCGATCACGACGAGCCAGCCCATGAGCAGATACAGGCCGGTGGTGAGGACGGGATGGGTCAGCCGGTTCACAGCCTTCAGCGTCACGCCGACCACGGCAAGCCCCCAGACGAGCCCGAGCAGCGTCCAGCCCCAGGCACCCCGCAGCACCCCCAGGGTGAAGGGCGTATAGGTCCCGGCGATTAGCAGAAAGATCGCGGAATGCTCGATGACCCGGAACACGCGCTTGGCGCGGCCGGCCGGCAGCGCGTGATACAGGGTGGAGGCGAGGTACAGCAGCACCATGGTCGCGGCGAACACGCTCACCCCGACAATGAAGCCCGCATCGCCCCGCCGCACCGCATGCCCGATCAGGAACGGCGTGGACACGAGCGCCGCGACCAGTCCGAAGCCATGACTGAGGCTGTTCGCGATTTCCTCCTCCCGCGACTGCGCGCGCTTGCTTGCTGAAAACGCCAGATTCACGGCATGTGCTCCAGATGTCCGGGGTTCAATCCCGGCAGGCCCCATTCTGACCGAACGACGGATGCCTGGAAATGCACAGGCGGTCCGCGGCGGCGGCCAGTCTTGGCACGCGAGCGCGCCGGGTTGTGGCCGTCGCTTTCCGCCCTACACTGAATCAACCACGCGAGGAGCGAGCTTGGCCCCCTACCGCAAAGGCTTCGCCATGGCGCCCCGGAGTCGGGCCCTTATGACCGAATCGCCCCTTCCCCTGCGCCGCGCCGCATCGGCATGGCGGCGCGTGGCGGTCGCCGCCTGCTGGCTGCTCGCCGCTGCCGGATGCGCAAGCCTCCCCGACGCCGCGCGCGAAATGCAGACGCCCCACCCCCAGGCGGTGCAGTTCGAGGGCGCGCGCGGCCCCGTCTCGGCAGGCACAAGCGCCGCCATCGTCGAGGGACTCGAACGCGCATCCGGCGACAGCGACATCCTGCAGAAGCATCTGGCCTTCGAACAGGCGATCAATCTCGGCAGCCCGCTGGTGCTGGGCAACAGGCTGGTCCTGCTGCAGGACGGCCCCGCCACCTACCGGGCCATGTTCGCCGCCATGCGCGCGGCCGAGGACCACATCAACCTGGAAACCTACATCTTCGAGGACGACGACATCGGCCGCCAGTTCGCCGACCTGCTGCTGGAAAGGCAGGCCGCCGGCGTCCAGGTCAACCTGATCTACGACAGCGTCGGCTGCCTGAATACGCCGAAGGAATTCTTCGAGCGCCTGCGCGCCGGCGGCATCCGGGTGCTCGAGTTCAATCCGGTCAATCCGCTGGCCGGGAAGAAAAAGGAATGGCTGCTGAACAATCGCGACCACCGCAAGCTGCTGGTGGTCGACGGCCGCGTCGCCTTCATCGGCGGCATCAATATCAGCGACACCTATTCCAGCGGCTCATCCATGAGGTCGGCCCGGAAAAAGAGCGCCCAAACCCCGGGCTGGCGGGACACCCACCTGCAGATCGAAGGGCCGGTGGTGGCGGAGTTCCAGAAGCTGTTCCTGGACACCTGGAGCAAGCAAAAGGGCCCAGCACTGGCCAAGAAGAACTACTTCCCTCCACTCGACAAGCAGGGTGATGAAATCGTGCGCGCCATCGGCAGCACCGCCGACGATCCCGACAGCCCGATCTATCTCACGCTGCTGTCGGCGATCGAGCATGCCGAACTGCAGGTGCACATCACCAACGCCTATTTCGCGCCCGATCCGCAATTGCTCAAGGCCCTGACCGATGCGGCGCAGCGCGGCGTCGAGGTGAAGCTGATCCTGCCGAGCCATACCGATTCCTGGGCGGTGTTCCACGCCGGGCGCTCGCATTATTCGAAGCTGCTGCGTGCCGGCGTGAAGATCCACGAGCGGCGCGGCGCGGTGATGCACTCCAAGACCGCCTCCATCGACGGCGTCTGGTCGACCATCGGTTCGACCAATCTGGACTGGCGAAGCTTCCTGCACAACGACGAAGTCAATGCGGTGATCCTGGGCCGCGACTTTTCCCGGCAAATGGACGCCATGTTTGCCCGCGATCTGGCGGAGTCCGACGTGATCGATCTGGAGCGCTGGGAGCGGCGGTCGCCGCTGCTGCGACTGAAAGAGGGAGCGGCGCGGCTCGCCGAATACTGGCTATAGGCGGGAGTTCGTCGTTGCCGGTGATGCGCACCGATGCCCTCGCTTCATGGTGGCAGCCCGGAAACAGGGTTGGTCAAAATGCTCTAGCTGCCCCGCCCCTGACCGCGCCCGTTGTCGTGGCGGTCGTCCTGCTTGCCGCGCCGATCGTCGCGGGGCTCATCCCGGCGGCCACGATGTTGTTCCTGGTAACGCGGGACGTACTCGCGGCTGTACCAGTCGTTCTGGACGAAGTAGACCCGTTCGCCGCAGGCGTTGTACTGGCGGCAGTGCTTGCGCCAGTTCCTGGCGTGGCCCGGTGGAACGTGCAGGTAGATCGGCGGGCGGTTCATCGCCGCCTGATACATGACGCGCGGCTGACGATAGATCACGGGTGGCCGCGGATAGCCGCCGATGTCGATCTGGCCATAGAAGCCGGGCTGGCCGATGCTGATCGACACCCCGACGTCGGCCGCGAGTGCCGGAACGGTGGCGACGGACAGTGCTGCCGCGAAGAGTAAGCGTTTCATGCGGGTTTTCCTGTTGTGAGCGGTCTTGCTTGATGGGGGGCACAGTGACACGAAGACTGCTGCGACATCAGCTTCGAATCGGACGCAATCGCGACGTGGAAATGGCGCTTTCGCTATCCGTCGTTCACCACGGCCCCTGGATCAGCAGCGGACGTCGCTTCATGCGCAGGTTGCCTTCCCAGCCACAGTCCGTTGAACGGCAACGGTAGCGGCTGACCGTCATGAACATGCTCACGAGCAGATCAACGAACCGGCGCGGGACGCGGATCGCCGGGCCATTGCAGCGGGGGCATGCGCACCCCGGCGAGGAATAGCCAGCCTCGGCAGGGCGGCCGCAGCCGTCGGGCGTTGTCATGCGCTCACGGCTGCAGGCGATCGCTGCACCGGCACCACTGCACGCCGGCCACCAGGCCGATTGGCAACGGCTCCGGCGCCCCGGGATCGCTCGCCGGGTTTTTGCGAAGGCGCGCGAGGAAATCGGGGCGGTCCCCGACGGCCCCTGCCGGCGCGAGGGAAGGAGCGAAACGCTCATAGCGCATCGTGGGTGCGGGCCCTTTGCGGAAAGCGGCTGCTGCCGCTTCCCCTGCCGGCACGCGGCGATCAGGAGGCATGTTTCGGCAGGACGTCCTTGTTGTTGCGCAGCTCGAAGTCCTTGATCTGGTGCTCGGCTTCGTCCTTGGTGACGCCGTATGCCTCCTGGATCTTGCCCGCCAGCTGCATGCGCTTGCCGGCAATGACGTCGAGCTGATCGTCGGTGAGCTTGCCCCACTGTGCCTTTACCTCGCCCCTGAATTGCTTCCAGTTGCCTTCAATGATGTTCCAGTTCATATCAAACTCCTTCGGTTCTGAACCCGACTGGCGAAATGGCCAATCGAGCATCCCTCATCGCACCAGGCCTGCAGGCCTGGCCGCATGGACGCGGGATACAGGATCAAGACTATCCACATGTCCGGGCACGGTCGGTGCGGTGGGACACATAGGACAAGCCCGGACGGCCTTGGCACGGCCCCCATGTGCAGACACTGCTTACGCATGCATTGCCAGCGGCCATGCCCAATCGCCCGATGATGCAAGCGCCTGCTCAAAACACACGTGCAGCAGCACTATGGGCTAGATTGACGACAAGCGGTGAAGGGGTCCGGCAGATCAAGCGCGAGGTTGGATCATGCCCATGTCGAAACCACTCAGAGTCATTGGCTATGCCATCGGCGCGTTCATTGGACTGCTTGTCCTCGCTGCGATCGCGCTGGGCCTTTTCCTGGACGCCAGCGCCTACAAGCCCCGGTTCGAAGCGGCCGCCTCGGGCATGACGGGAATGGAAGTCAAAGTCGGCGGAGCTTTGGGCATCGACTTCTTCCCAAGCGCGCTGGTCACACTGAACGACGTGCACATCCGCAATCGGGGAACCGATGTCGTCACCGCAAGGAAGGCCAGGATCAAGGTCGATCTCCTCCCCTTGCTCCGCAAGGAAGTCCGCATCAGGCAAATCGCGCTTGAACACCCGAGCCTGTCCATCGAGAAGGGGCGCGACGGCAAGTTCAACTTCCAGAAACCGGAGGCTTCCCGAGGTCGACTGCCCAAGCTGAACCTGGCAAAAGTATCTTTCTCAGACGGGACGTTCCGCTACCGGGACAAGCGATCCGGAGAAGGATTCGAGGCCGCCGAGTGCCGCCTGGACGCGAGGCGCCTGCAGCTTTCAGGCAGAGCAGGCCCGGGCGTCATGAAGAACCTGTCCCTGGCGGCGGAAATCTCTTGCGGGCAGGTCCGGGCAAGAAACCGCACTGCGTCCGACTTGAAAATCACGGTTGCCGGGCAACGCGGGATCTTCGATCTCAAGCCGCTCACGCTAACCGCCTTTGGAGGTCAAGGTTCGGGGAGCATACGGGCGGACTTCACCCGCGCGGTACCCCAGTACCAGGTCCGCTATGCCCTCTCACAGTTCCGTATCGAGGAATTCCTCAAGACCCTGTCGCCGAAAAATCGCGCGGAAGGGTCGATGGATTTCTCCGCGGACCTGTCGATGCAGGGAGAGACCATGGGCAGACTGAGGCAGACCATGAAAGGACAGATCTCGCTGCGTGGCAAGAACCTCATCCTCGACGGCCACGATCTCGATCAGGCGTTCGCCCGCTATGAGACCAGCCAGAACTTCAACCTGGTGGACGTGGGCGCCTTCTTCTTTGCCGGGCCTGTCGGCCTGGCGGTCACCAAGGGGTACAACTTTGCGAGCATCTTTCAAGGATCGGGGGGCCGCAGCTCGATCCGGACCGTCGTCTCGGACTGGAAAGTCGAGCGCGGCATCGCGCAGTCTCTGGACGTGGCCATGGCGACGGACGAGAACCGTGTCGCCCTCCAGGGCGGGCTCGATTTCGTCAACCAGCGCTTCGATCACGTGACCGTGGCGTTGATCGACGCCGAGGGCTGCATCAGGGCACAGCAAACAATCCATGGCGACTTCAAGCAGCCGGTGATCGAGAAGCCGAGCGCCCTTCGTTCACTCACCGGGCCGGTGGTCCAGTTCCTCAAGCAGGTGGGGCGCCTCTTTCCGGGGGGCGAGTGTGAAGTGTTCTACGCCGGTTCGGTCGCGCCGCCTAAATAAGGGCTTGCGGCCCTTTGAGGGTGGCATTGCCTGCCATGCAGCACGACACGTCTGCAGTGCGCCTTACTTCGCAGTCTGCAGACGCAGGTATTCGCCGCGTTTCATGTCGAAATAGGCGGTCCGGTCCACCTCGCGCAGTTGGCGGGGGTACTGCTCGGTTGCGCTGAACCAGCCCTGCAGGCGCTTCTGCAGTTGCAGGCGCGGCGGTGCCGCCAATGCGGCGAGATAGGCGTCGATGGCGAGGTAATAGCGCATGGTGTTGCGCTCCACCACGCCACGCATGCCGCCGATGTGTTCGGGCTTGCCGTCGGGCTGCGTCCCGGTCTGGGTGAAGCCCACCTTGCCACTGCCGATTGTTGCGAGGTAGGTCTTCATGGCAAGCCGCCCGGCCATGCCGTAATCATACGAGTAGGTGAGATGCAGGAAGGTCTGGCCACTTTCGACCGGGACGGCCTGCAACTGGATGCGATAGTTGCGCGTACTCAGCGGCCCCTCCGGCGCATTGAGCTGGATCTCCAGGTATTTCGCCGTCGCCGCGGCCACGCGATAGGAGAATTCGATGGGATAGGCATCGTCGAGGGACTGCGGGGTCTTCTTGCCGATGCTTACCATCAGGGCAGTGTTCGCCCGGTCGGTCCCGGCCTGGCAGTGCTTGGTATTGATGTGCAGCATCAGCACGTCACACCAGCTGTTTGCGTCACGGAGCGCTGCGCTGACGGTGGAAAACGGATAGTCGACCAGGGCGTAGATATCGCCTTTCAAGTCCTTGGGCGATTCGGACGAGTCGAGGGTGAGTGCGCGCCGGAATGGGTTGTGCTGGAGTCGCTCCCCCAGCGACGCATATCGGGCCTGGAGCAATGCGGCGGAGTGCGCATCCGGCACTGAGGCGAAGGCCGGCCCCGAACTGGACAACGCCACCCAGACGAGCAACACCCTTGTCAACCAAGCCAACGAGGGCTCCCGAGATCGTGGTTCATCAATATAGCCTTCCGCTGTGTAACCCTGGCTGCCTGCTGGCGGCCAAGCACTGCTCGTTCGATCAAGAGCGGCGAGTTGACCCGTTGCCGCCGCGGGAAGTTCCCACTGTCGAAGCGACCGTGAATGACCGAGGCTCAGGACGCCATCAAAACAAAGAGGGACTAAAGTGAATCAGCGGCGGCCGCAAAGCGGCCGGGTGCCGAGGGCGCCGCAGGCCGTGAACGCCTGTCCGTCCGGCTCCAGTGTGCGCTTTCGTACAGACGCGTGCCTTCCCATGAGTCACCTTGCAGGCAATTGCCGGGCAGGACACCAGGCCGCCATGCTCCGGAACCGGCCCTCGACCCGGCTCTGGATTGGGACTCGCGGCTGTGCGAGTTTGAAGAGACCCATTCAACCAAAGGAACATGATCATGAACGATTCGACTCAGCCCTACGTGCGTCCTGGCTACGAAACCCAGCCCATCCCTGGCTTCCCCCATGCCCCTTTCGGCTGGTCCCGCGAGCAGGCCGAGGAAGTCGCCAAAGCGGAAGGCCTGACGCTGACCGACGCGCACTGGCAGGTCGTGCGCGCGTTGCAGGAACTGTTCGCGCACGATGCCGAACCCGCCCTGAACGCGCGCGACCTGCACGATGCGCTGGATGAGCATTTCCATGCCGAAGGCGGCATCAAGCATCTCTACGAACTGTTCCCGAAGGGCCCCGTGGCGCAGGGCTGCCTGCTCGCGGGCCTGCAACCGCCCGCAGGCGCTCAGGAGAAGGGCATGGGCAGCGCGGTCTAACGCCCGGCAAACCGGCAACAAGGCGCACCAACCTCCGCGCCCCTCTGCGGACCCGCGCGGCCGCTCACGTATTGCTCAGCGGTCCCGAGCCGGTGCGGCCGATCATCGCCAGAAACTCGCGCCGGGTCGAGCCGTCCGAGCGGAAGGCGCCCAGCATGCGGCTGGTGACCATCGCCACGCCCGGCTTGTGCACGCCGCGCGTGGTCATGCACTGGTGCGCCCCCTCGATCACCACCGCGACCCCCTTGGGCTGCAGCACGTCGTTGAGCGTATCGGCGATCTGCACCGTCATTCTTTCCTGGATCTGCAGCCGTTTTGCGTAGATGTCGACCAGGCGGGCGAGCTTGGAGATCCCCACCACCCGGTGGTCTGGCAAGTAGGCGACGTGCGCCTTGCCGATGATGGGCACCATGTGGTGCTCGCAATGGCTTTCGAAGCGGATGTCGGTCATGACGATCATCTCGTCGTAGCCATCGACCTCGGAGAAGGTGCGCGACAGGACCTGCACCGGGTCGTCGAGATAGCCGGAGAAGAACTCCTCGTAGGACCGCACGACGCGCGCCGGGGTGTCGAGCAGGCCCTCGCGGGTCGGGTCGTCGCCGGCCCAGCGGAGCAGCGTGCGCACCGCGTTTTCGGCGTCACTGCGGGACGGTTTGTCAGACGGTTCGGAAGCCATGCGGTCCTGTCCTTTCCTGTCAGCAAGCGGGCGGGAAGCCGGCAGAAGCGGCCTGGCGGCAGACCGGTCTTTTCAGTGTAGGCAGGCTCCGGTCGCATCCATAGCCATTCCCGTCGCAATATCGGTGTGGCTCGGCAAAGCGCTCGACGCGATGATCCCGCGGTCGCCCAACGGCGCACATCACGCCCGGCACCCAGCGTCAGAAGGAACCGCCTCTACTTGCTGCGCACCACCAGCAGGACCGCACCCGCCACGATTGCGCCCACGCCGGCCCAGATGGGGACGTTCACGGTCTTCTTGTCCTTGATCGACAGCTCGATCGGACCCAGCTTGGCCTCGTGCGTGTCCTGGGTATAAGTGAATCCGCCGTACAACAGCCCGAGGCCGCCGGCCACGATCAGCACGATGCCCAGCATTTTGACTGCGCTCATTTCATCCACCCTACGGTTAGAGATACCTCGCCGGGAAGCCGGGCAAGACCGAAAACGGGCGCCAGGAGAACGCTTCACCGATCATCGCAGCATAGAACAAATGCAATCTCGTTGAACACGCCGGCCCTGGCCGCCACGAGGCAGCGCCAGCCTTAGTCGCCCTTCGCCGCGTCCTGGATGTCGTCACCGGCTTTTTCGATCTGCTCGCCGACCTTCTCGGTGGCCTGGTCGAGTTCCTTGCCGGCCTGCTCTGCCGGGCCTTCCTTCTGGCAGGCGGACAGCGCGACCAGCAGCGCACCCATGATCAGGGCTGCACCAATTGTCCTTTCGGGTTTCATCATTTGAATCTCCTGGTGGTCCACACATTCGCAACGGGAGCGGCCGTGTCGGTCGACTCCCGCTGCTGGGAAGAACACGACGCGCCGACCGGACAGGTCAGGCGCGTCGCGCGTCAATCATCAATCGCCGACTTCGTGGCCGATGACACCGCCGACGGCTGCGCCGCCCACGGTTCCGACCGCACTGCCGCCTGTCAGCACTGCACCGCCGACGGCACCGACACCCGCACCGATGGCTGTGCTCTTGTCCTGCGCCGACATGCCGGCGCAGCCGACCAGGCCGAGCAGCATCGCTGCGGCTAGGGTGAGGCGTGCAAATTCAGGTTTCGTCTTCATGAGGATGGCTCTTTCTGAATCATCAGGTTTCCGGTTTCGTACCCGGTCGAGTCCGGCTTCACTTGCCAAACCGCGCCTTCGCTTCGGTCACGCAAGCCTCCTGCGCGCCTCCGGCGAGGGTGTCGCACCTCTCCTTCGCCACCTTGTACTCGGCTTCACGCTTGTCTGTCGTGGCGTCCTTGCGGGCGTCGGCAGATTTCTCGCTGGCGATCGCGTTCGCGTCCGCGGTCTTCATCTGTGCCTTGGCGTCGGCCTTGGCGGCAGTCTCCACGGACTTCGCTTCCTTCATGCAGACATCCTTGCTGTTGCCGGCCCTGTCGTCGCAGCGTGCCTTCGCTAGCTCGTAGCCAGCCTCAGCCCTGGCGACACGTTCCTGGTAGTAGCTCTCAGGGCTGGGCTTGTAGCCGGCTTCGAGTTCGGCCAGCGTGACCTTCTCATCGCCTTTGGCCCCGGCCATGCAGATATCGCCCGGGTTTCCCGACAACGAAGCGCAGTCCGCCTTGGCCAGCTGGTACTTGGCCGCGATCCCTTCCTTGACGGCCTCGTAGTCGTTCTTCGACAGGCCTTGTGCCATGGCGCCGGTGCTGAAGGCGAGGCTGACCGCAAGCGCGATCGCATTGATGTTGAGTGTGTTCACGAGTGTTCCTTTATGGGGGAAGCGATGCATCGGCAATCCATGCCGGGCGACCACTTTTCGTTGCCAAGCGCACGCTGTTTCAGCCGCGCGCATTGCCACGGTGCAGAAATTGCACGCATGTCGACTCCGATGCCTGGAGCCTAGGGGGAACCGTTTTCACCGTCTGTCTGCTGGCGAACATAGCCGGCAGACGGGCGTCACGCTGGCCGTCGTGGCGCAGGCTCTATACTGGGAAAGCCTCGGGCATCCGGCCGGGCAGGTTCGGTGAGACGGTTCGATCATGGCCCACCTACAGGGAGATCGCTCTTGAACGACACGCATGACCCGCGCCAGAACCACCTCCTCGCCGCCCTGCCGGCGGACGAATACGCGCGGCTGCTTCCCCATCTGGAAGGGGTTCCGATGCCGCTCGGTCACGTGCTCTACGAGCCGGGCGTGCAGATGCGCCATGTCTATTTCCCGACCACATGCATCGTGTCCCTGCTCTACGTCATGGAAGATGGCGCATCGGCCGAGATCGCCGTGGTCGGCAACGAGGGAATCGTCGGCGTCTCGCTCTTCATGGGTGGCGAGTCCACCACCAGCCGGGCGGTCGTGCAAAGCGACGGCTACGCCTACCGGCTGAAGGCGCAGCTGCTCAAGGACGAGTTCTTTCGTGCCGGCCCGATGCAGCGGCTGTTGCTGCGCTACACCCAGGCGCTGCTGACGCAGATGGCGCAGACGGCGGTGTGCAATCGCCATCATTCCCTCGACCAGCAGTTCTGCCGCTGGCTGTTGCTGAGCCTCGACCGCCTGTCGTCCAACGAGCTGGTCATGACGCAGGAGCTGATCGCCAACATGCTCGGGGTGCGCCGCGAGGGCGTCACCGAGGCCGCCGGCAACGTGCAGCGGGCCGGCCTGATTTCCTACAACCGTGGCCGCATCACCGTGCTCGACCGGCCGGGCCTGGAGGCGCGGGCGTGCGAGTGCTACGCGGTGGTCAAGAAGGAATTCGATCGCCTGCTGCCCTACGGGGCCGATTCGTAGGCCGGTCGCCCGGAGCCGCCTCACCCGCCCTCTTGGGCGCGTCCCGGCTGGCGGACCTGCTGTGTGCGCTACCGCCCAGACAATCCCCCCTTTTGACGCCATTCTGCGAGATGCCAGGGCGAATTTGCGCTGGGAAGAAGGGGCCCGGCAAAACCTGCCCCTGTCCTTAGTCAGGCTTTTGTACTAGTAATCAATAGGTACGGGTGTCAGGCAAACCCTGCTCACCTGTGCAGTCAGCTTCAGCTGCAGGACACGCGGCGACGATTCCATTCACAACCCCCGGGGGTGCCACCATGAAACAACTCAACAAGTATCTTTCCGCTGTTTTTCTGGCCGTTACGCTGGGATCCGTTGTCGGATGCGCGCCGACAACCACAAGACAGGGGACCGGCGAATATATCGACGACACTGTCATCACCACCAAAGTGAAGGCAGCCATAGCGGAAGACCCCCTGACCAAGTTCCTCGAGGTCAAGGTCAAGACCTTCAAGGGCGAGGTTCAGCTCAGCGGCTTCGTGAGTTCGCGCGAGGCGGCCAACCGGGCGGTCGAGCTGGCACGCGGCGTCCAGGGCGTGACCTCGGTCAAGGACGACATGCAGATCAAATGACGTCGACTGCGGTCCCGGGCGTCCCTCTCCGGGAGCCGGGTGGGTGTGCATGCGCTGACCGTGCCCTGAGGCCATGGCTCCGGCGACTCGAGGGGGCCGGCAGCGCTCGTTTAAAGAACTCTAGAGGGCGTGGCAAACATGCTTGAGACGATTGCAATCATCCTGATCATCCTGTGGCTACTGGGCCTGGTTTCCTCGTACACCATGGGCGGATTCATTCACATTCTCCTGGTCATCGCGATCGTGGTGATCCTGCTTCGCGTCATTCGCCGCTAGCGGCCGCGCCTGTTTCCGGCCGCCGTCTTCCAGGCGGACGGGGTTGCCCGCGCCACCTGGAAGCGGCTCCGCCGCGGCGGCGGTCTTGTTCGTCACTTCGGAGGTCGCCATGCTCAAACTTCGCAACCTGATCCTCGTGCTGGGGATGCTGATGTCCCCACTGGCTGCTTCCGATACGCGGGTGAGCATCGGTATCGGCATCAACGTGCCGGCGTACCCGACACTCGTCCGCGTGCCGGATTACCCGGTCTACTACGCGCCGCAGTTGCAGGCGAATTACTTCTTTTACGACGGGATGTATTGGGTCTACCAGGATGACAACTGGTACGCGAGTTCCTGGTACAACGGCCCGTGGGGATATGTGGAGCGGGCGCGTGTGCCGGTGTTCATCCTGCGCGTCCCCGTGCGCTATTACCGCAGCCCCCCGCCGCATTTCCACGGCTGGGGGCCGGATGCCCCGCCACGTTGGGGGGATCACTGGGGCCGCGACTGGGAACAGCGCCGAAGCGATTGGAACGATTGGGACCGCCGCGCTGCCCCGCGTCCCGCCCCGCTGCCAACCTACCAACGGCAGTACTCAGAGGATCGGTATCCGCGGCAGGTGGAGCAGCAGTACCGGCTTCAACAGCAGTACCGTTACCAGCCGCGTGAACCCGTCGTGCGGGAACGTTATCGGCCGCGGGGCCAGGGCCAAGGCCAAGGCCGCGGTCAGGGTCAGGGCCGGGATCGAAATTAATCCGGTCGCGCAAGGAGAACCGCAGGTTGGAGACGTTCACGGCCGGTGCGCATGCCGACATCCCCCTGTTCACGCGTCTACGGAGCTTCACTTCGACCAGCCGAGACACTTGCCCTTGCAGTCGTTGTCGGAGGCGGGCGGCGTCATGGCGGGGGTGGCGTTCCTGCCGCACTTCTCCATCGGGCCGGTGAGGATCGCGTCGATCTGGGCGGAGTCCGACTCCGGCCATTGAAGGGTGTAGGTCACCCCGAACTGCGCCAGGAGTGCCTGCGCAAAGCCGCGCAGGTGGTTGCGCGATCCGCACAGCAGGCTCGCGTAGACCAGATCGATATCCGCATGGTCGGAACGATCGATGGCGGCCTGGATGTCGACCATGTCCTTCTCCTCGATCAGGCCGCCCACCATCAGGGCTTCCTGCGGTCCCACCATGCCCGAGGCGACCAGGGTGGCATAGAGGGCTTGCAGGTCCGCATCGGTGAATTCGCCGATGTCGTTGCCCGCCGCCGGATCGGGCAGGTCGTACTTCTTCAGCAGCTTGAGCAGGGCGTTCATGTGCATCTGCTCGGAACTGGCGATGTTGGAGAACGTCGCGAGCTCCCATTTCTCGTACAAGGTCAGGTAGACGTCCCGCGCCAGCTTTTCCTCTTCCCGCATGAACAGGAGGTCGGCTTCCTCGACCTCGGACAGCGGCAGCGTGGCGGCACTCCAGGCGACCGGCTGGAACAGTACGCCCGCGGCCATCAGGGCGGCCACGGCAAGGCTTCTGGCAAGCATGATCATGCTCCTCTGCAACGATCCGCGGTGCCTGTTTCCCTTCCGGCCCGCTGGACAACGCCTCCCTGGCATCCCGTCAGCGTAGACCCTGGTGCCGGGCTTTCAACGAACGGACGCTGTTCCCGGGGCAGCGCCCCCTTCTCCAGCCGCGTGTCGGCACCGGCCCGGGCCTTGAAGCGGCGCAATTTGCACCTACATTGGTGGTGTGCCGCCCATGCGGCGTTTGCGTGTATTCGAAACAACCTTTCCAAGGAGAGTCCAGATGGCCAACATCACCCGTTACGACCCCTTCAACCTCAGCCGCTTCGACCCCTTCAGCGACATCGACGACCTGTTCAAGGGCTTTTTCGTGCGCCCCATGCAACTCGAGGGCCAGCCGCAGATGCAGATCAAGATGGACGTCAAGGAGGACGAGAACGCGTATACGGTGCACGCCGACATCCCCGGCGTGAAGAAGGACGACATCCACGTCAGCATCGAGGGCAACCAGGTGTCGATCAGCGCCGAAACGAAGATCGAGAAGGAAGAGAAGAAGGGCGAGAAGGTGCTGCGCTCGGAGCGCTACGTCGGCAAGGTGGCGCGCAGCTTCACCCTGGCGCACGACATCGACGAAGCCAAGGCGAAGGCCAAGTACACCGACGGCGTGCTGGAACTGACGCTGCCGAAGAAGGCGGTCAGCGCGGCGAAGAAGCTGGCGATCCAGTAATTTTTCACCTCGCAGACCGAAGGCGGCGCCGTGCAAGGGGCGCCGCCTTTTTTGTTTGTGCGCATGCTGGGGGTAGCATCGAACGATGGAAATCCTGCTGCTGATCGCCCTGATCGTCCTCAACGGCGTGTTCGCCATGTCGGAAATCGCGCTGGTCACCGCACGGCGCGCCCGCCTCGCCCGGCTGGCGGGCGAAGGCAATGCGTCGGCCGCGGTGGCGCTGGAATTGCACGACGACCCGACGCGCTTCCTGTCGACGGTGCAGGTCGGCATCACCTCGATCGGCATCCTCAACGGCATCATCGGCGAGGCGGTGCTGGCCGGGCCGCTGGCGCACTGGCTGCAGGGCCTGGGAGCGCCGGCCGAGGCGAGCCAGCTCGCCGCCACCGCGCTGGTGGTCGTCATCATCACCTACGTCACGATCGTGATCGGCGAACTGGTGCCCAAGCGCATCGGCCAGCTCGACCCCGAGCGCATCGCCTGCCGGCTGGCGCGCCCGATGCGGTGGCTGGCCCTCCTCGCACGGCCGTTCGTGCGCCTGCTGTCGCTGTCGACCGACGGCCTGGTGCGCCTGCTGCGCAGGCATCCGTTCGCCCGCGAGGACATCATCGAGGAGGAAATCCACGCGCTGCTTCAGGAAGGCTCCGACAGCGGGGCGATCGAACAGCAGGAGCGCGAGATGGTGCGCAACGTCTTCCGGCTCGACGACCGCCCGATCGAATCGCTGATGACGCCGCGCGCCGACATCGTCTATCTCGACACCGCGCTGCCGCTCGAGGAAAACCTGCGCCGCGTGGCCGAATCCGAGCATGCATGTTTTCCGGTGTGCCGCCACGGGCTCGACGACGTGCTCGGCATCCTAGGCGCCAAGCAGGTGCTCGACGCCCTGCTGGCCGGGGCAGCGCCGAGCCTGACCGCCGGGCTGCAGCCGGCGGTGTTCGTCCCGGAGCGCTTCAGCGGCCTCGACCTGCTCGCGCAGTTCCGCGCGACCGACGCCCCGCTGATGCTGGTGGTCGACGAGTACGGCGAGATCAACGGCCTGGTCACGCCACAGGACGTGCTCGAAGCGGTGGCCGGCGAGTTCACGCCGCGGCGCCAGGACGAGGCCTGGGCGGTGCAGCGCGAGGACGGCTCGTGGCTGCTCGACGGCCTCATCGCGATCCCCGAACTCAAGGACCGGCTGGGTCTGAAAAGCGTGCCGGACGAAGGCCGCGCGCGCTACCACACGCTGAGCGGACTGGTGATGTGGCTGGCCGACCGCATGCCGCAGACCGGCGACGTGTACAACTGGGAAGGCTGGCGGCTCGAGGTCGTCGACCTCGACGGCAGGCGCATCGACAAGGTTCTGGCGACCCCGGCGCCGGCGGACGAGGCGTCGCCGGCCGACACGCCGGGCTGACGCCGGATCAGGGCGCGGGAACCCGGACGGCGCCGTACGCGCCGCCGTAGCTTTCCACGCCGCCACTCCTGAGAGTGAACACGCCGCCCAGTTCCTGCGCGCTCGGGCCGTAGAACTGGCCGGTCGAGGTGCCTGTCAGCCCCCCGTCCGACGTCACCACCCCGGAGAAGGTGTTGATGCCCGGCTGATAGGTCAGCACGCCCGTGAGATCGAGGTCCGGGCGGTCGATGTCGATGGTCACCAGATCCGTTATCGACGTGAGCTCGCTGTTGAAGCTCAGGCTACGCGTGCCGAAGTTCGCGTCCACGTTCACCTCGGCGAAGGCGAACCACAGCAGGCCGCCCGGGTCGATGTAGCTGCCGGCGAGGTTGCCGACGAAGCTGGCGGTACCGACCGTGGGAATCGCCGAGCCCGCCGTCGGCGCGCCGACGCTGAACACCCCGCCGACCGCACTGTTGGTCCCCAGCGGGAGGGTTTCCCAGATGCCGAAGCTCTGGTACTCGTAGCCGAGAAAATACGGATCGGCGATCAGGGCCACTGAGGTGATCAGAGCGGGATCGGAACTGTTGGCTGCCAGGATCGCGCCCTCGCCGATGTCGACGAAAACGCTCAGGTCCAGCCTGGAGGTAGGCGTCAGCACGGTGAGCTTCGACAGGTCGCCGGCCGAATCGAATGTCATGGTGGCAGTGGACGTTGTCGAAGCCGACGAAGTGAAGCCGACGTTGACGACGTCTCCCGTGAACGGGTCGTAGGTGTACGTCGTTTCCTGGCTCACTCCCGAGGCGACGACCGTCGAGCCGGGCTGGACCGCGCTCCAGCTGGTGAACGCGGGCACGGTGCCCCCGCCGCCGCCGCCACCGCCACAGGCGGACAGCGCGAGCGCGAGGACGGAAAGCGAAGCAACCGGCGTAATCGTTTTCATGATGCGCGCTCCGGGAGGTCGATGTCTCGGTCTAGTGCATGCCCATCGCGCCGTCAAGGCCATTCCTGCACCGGCTTGCCGCCGCGCACGCCGGCACGCATGGCCGCCCCGCCTGCCGGCGGTGTCCGTCCCGGAACGTTCACCTGCCGGCGCAGTTCCGCGCGCCCGGCCGGCGTCCCGCCTACTCGCCGGGCGCCACGACCGGCCGGCTCCGATAGGGATAGTTCTTCAGGCGCGTATCCGAGCGCACGTGCGGCTTGGCGACCACCTTGGCCGGATCGATCCAGTCCTCCCACTTGAAGTTCTCGATGACCTGGGCCTGGTAGCTCTCCTCGAGCGGATGGTCGAGGATGTCGTTGATGTGCACCCATTGCTGGTAGCGCATCAGGTCGACCTGGTACGGCGTCGGCTCGCCGCCGGCCTTTTTCACCACTGCCTTCAGCGCCTCGACGTCCTTCATGGTGATCTTCGGCGTCCAGGTGATCTTGCCGGGCAGCATGACCGGCTCGCCAGGGATGTTGTTGATGCCTTCCTTCCAGGTCGCGAGCACGGCGACTTTCGTATCTTCCCGGTACAGCACGATGGCGTGGCTGTAGCGCTTGTCCTTGAAGAAGCCGAGGTTGCCGTATTGCAGCCGCGCACCGGTGAGGAAGGCGACCGCATCCGACCAGCACGGCGACTCGCCGCTGATGCCCCACAGCACGCTGCGGTCGATGATGCCGTCCGGAAACAGGATCTTGAACGCCACCCACGCGGCGTTCGCCGCGGTCGTCGTGCCCTCGCAGTCGTGGCCGTGGAAGCGCACCAGGTCCTTCAGCGTGACCGGGTAGGTGTAGGGGTAGTAACGGCCCTGCGTGCCCTGCGTCGCCAGCATCTCGAACACCGGTGCGTACGGCCGGGCGACCATCGATGCGTACCAGGTCGGATTGCGGTCGGGGGCTTCGACACCGGTTTCGATGAAGCTCGTCTCGCCCTGACGGTAGGTGGGCTCGGCGGCGACGGCGCCGGCGGCGGAGAGCAGCAGGCCGGCGGCGAGCCAGCCGGAGAGGAAGAAGGTCCACATGCGGTTCTGCATCACAACTCCTTTCATGAGGGGTGTCCCCCTTCGTCGAACGCCGGCTCAGACCTTCTCGCCGTGCAGCATCAGCATCCCGCCCCATGGCAGCGCGGCGGGTACCGCCTGCTCCAGCCAGCGCGCCCAGCGCGTCGCGGAAGGAAGGAAGATCGCAGACCGCAGCTTCAGGCTGCGTACCGGGAGGCCAGCGCACGATGCCCGCACTTCGGCGGCGCTATGCCAGCGCGCGCCGCGATAGGCGCCACTGCCGCCGCCCCGACCCTTGTCGAGGTATAGCAGACTGGATCGGTTGAGCCAGCCGATGGCGAAATTGCGGCGTGCGACGCGTACCGCCTCGGCCACCGCCTGCCGCGCGTCGTCGACGAAGCACAGCGCCGCGATCGACAGCACGTGGTCGAAGCTGGCGTCGGCGAACGGCAGCGCGCGCGCATCGCCTTCCACCCAGTTCAGCGCCGGACCGCTGTGGGCGCGTGCGTAATCGAGCCAGTCCGCGTTGGCATCAAGCCCGGTGACGCGAAGCCCGTCGGCCGCGGCGCGCCGGCTGAACCAGCCGGTGCCGCAGCCGACGTCGAGCAGGGTCTCACCCGGACGGGACTTGAGCAGGCGCGCGGCGAGCGCGTATTCGGTCTCGCCGACCCAGTGCCCGCGCGGCGTGTGGTACCAGGATTCGTAGTCGGCCGGATTCATCAAGCCGCTGGTGCCGCCTGGCGCAACCGCCGTCCGATGCCGACCGCGGCGATCCAGGCCGCGACGAGCAGCGGCACCACCGCGAGGTTCAGCGTGACCCAGCCGAAGCGGTCGTAGAGCCACCCGGCCGACAGGGTCGCCACCGCCACCAGGCCGAAGACGGCGAACTCGTTCGCCGCCTGTACCTTGGACTGCTCGGCGGGGCGGTAGGCCTGGGTCAGCAGCGCGGTGCCTCCGATGAAGGCGAAATTCCAGCCGACGCCGAGCAGCACCAGCGCCGACAGGAAGTGCAGGAACTCGACGCCGGACAGCGCCACCGCGACGTGGCCGAGCAGCAGGACGAAGCCGGCCTGCATGACGCGCGGCGCACCGTAGCGCTGCACCAGCGCACCGGTGAAGAAGGACGGCGCGAACATCCCCACCACATGCCACTGGATCACCGGCGTGACGCTCGTCCCCGGCAGGCCGCAGCCAAGGATCGCCAGCGGGGTCGCGGTCATCACCATGATCATCACCGCGTAGCCGATCGCGGCGCCGAAGACCGAGACCCGCAGCACCGGCTGCGCGAGGATTTCGGCGAGCGGGCGCGCGGGCCCGCCCTGCGGTGCGCTCGCCCGGGGCAGCCGCAGGCGGGCGAGCAGCCCCAGCGCGACGACGCTCAGCGCCCCCTGCGCGAGATAGGAACCGACGAAGAGCTCGCCCGCGAGCCAGTCGCGCCCCCACTGCGCGAGCTGCGGGCCGAGAAAGGCGGCGACCAGCCCGCCCGCCACCACCAGCGAAATGGCCCGACCGGCCTGCCCGGGGGCGGCGGCCTCGACCGCGGCGAAGCGGTAGTAGTTGGCGAAGCCCTGGTAGCTGCCGATCAGCGCGTGGCCGGCGACGAAACCGGCGAAGCTGCCCTGGTGCAGCGCCAGCGCGCACACGAGGCTGCCGCCGATCCCCAGCAGCGCGCCGAGCAGGAAGCCCGGACGGCGTCCGACCCGGCGCATCAGCCGCGCCGCCGGCAGCGAGGCGAGCGCGGCGCCGATCACCATCGCCGCGACCGGCAGCGTCGCCAGCCCCTTGTCGGGCGCGAGCGTGCTGCCGAGGATCGCGGCGAGCGTCATGGCAAGGACGATGGCGGACAGCATCAGGGCCTGGGCGAGCGCCAGGATCAGGACGTTGCCGCGGGAAGAAGTGGGCATCGGGCGAGGGCCGCGGGTTCAGGCGGCGGCAGGGTGGCGATCTTCGAATGGTAAGGCCTGCCTGCCCCGCCGTCGCGCCGGCGTGCGTGTGCCGGGCGAGGCCCGGCTCAGTGCCCGGCCGGCTGGCTGGCGCGCGCGTGGGCGTCGAAGCCGCCCTTCGCCTTCCAGCCCTCGAGGCCGTCCTGCAGGACCTTGACGTTGTCGTGGCCGAGCAGGCGCAGCGCGAACACCGCCTGCGCCGACAGCGAGCCCGAGTTGCAGTACACCACCACCATGCGGTCGCCCGGCAGCTCGGCGCGGCGCGCCACCGCCTGGCGCCACTCGATGTTGACGGCGCCGGGGATGTGCTCCTTCTCGAACTGCGCGGCGTCGCGCGCGTCGACGATGAAGACCTTCTTCCAGTCGTCCGCAGGGATCTGCTCCGGCCAGATCAGGCTGCTGCCGTATTCGGCGAAGTCCAGATAGCCGGACAGCGCGTCGACCACGGCGGGGTTGTCGTCGGCGTACGCGGGGGCCGCCAACAGCGAAAGACCGGCGAACAGGGTGATCAGGGTCTTGTTCATGGGGTTTCCTTCTGGCAAAGATCAATCGGTGGCCGGGTTGAGCCGCGGATGGGTTTCGTCGCACGCCAGCAGCACGATGGCGCCGGAAACGAACATGGCGCCGGCGGTGAACCAGAAGCCCGCCTCGATGCCGCCGGCGAGCGCGGCCACCGCGCCCAGCAGCAGCGCGCCGATGCCGTAGCCGAGGTCGCGCCAGAAGCGGTAGATGCCGATCGCCGAGCCGCGCCAGTTGGGATGCGCGATGTCGGAGACGGCAGCGGACAGCGTGGGATACAGCAGCGCCATGCCGAAGCCCATCACCGCTGCGGCGAACGACCACCACAGTTCGCCGGAGCCCATCAGCACCAGCGCGACGCCGGCGCCGCACAGCCACATGCCGGCGACGATCGGCTTCTTGCGGCCGACGCGGTCGGACCAGTGGCCGGTGAGAAACTGCGAGATGCCCCAGACGAAGCCGTAGACGCCGACCACCCAGCCGATGCCGGCGAGCGAGAGGCCCTGCTGGTAGAGGTAGACCGGGAAGAACACCCACACCAGCGCGTCGACGAACTTCTCGACCAGGCCGGCCTGGCTGACCGACGCCAGGCGCGCGTCGCGCCACGACATGAGGGTGAAGACCTCCCAGGTGCCGGGCTTGTCGGAAATATTGGTCGGGTAGCGCGGCTTCGGCCCGGTCGTCAATCCGGCGGCGTGCTTCCTGCCCTCGGCGTGCGCCCACGGCAGCGTGTCCTTCACCCACAGCAGCGTCAGCAGGCCGGCCACACTGACCACCACCAGGCCGAAGATCAGCAGACCCTCGCGCGGCCCGTAGGCGGTGGCGAGGTAGCCGGTGACGATGCCGGCGACGGCGACGCCGAAGTAGCCGGAGAATTCGTTGAGCCCGATGGTGAGCCCGCGCTGGTCGGCGGTGGTGAGGTCGAGCTTGGAGGTCTGCGTCATCGACCAGGCGAGGCCCTGGTTCACCCCCAGCAATACCGTCGCAGCGACGATCCAGCTCCAGGAGGGCGCGTAGAGGATCATGAACGGAATCGGCACCGCGGCGAGCCAGCCGATGAACAGCACCTTCTTGCGCCCCATGCGCTCGGACATCCGTCCGGCGACGAAGTTGAGCGTGCCCTTGACGAAGCCGAAGGCGGTGACGAAGGCCATCAGCATCATGAACGAGCCGCGGGCGACGCCGAACTCGGTCTCGGCGAGCGCCGGCACCACGGTGCGGAACATGCCGATGGTGAGGCCGACGAAGAACACCTGCACCAGCTGGTGCGAGAACTGGGCGAGGTTGTGGCGGATGCCGTAGCGGTATTCGTCCACCACCTGGGCCACCTCCTGGGCGAGAGACATGTTCATTTTCCGAGGTTGAACGCGACCATGCGGTCCATTTCCGCGGGACGCGGCGGGATCACCTCGGTCAGCGCGGCGACGAAGGCGTCGCGGTCCATCGCCAGCATCGGGTTCCAGCGCTTCTCGAAGCCGACCGTCGACATCGGCTTGCCCGACATCCCGGCGCCGCAGACGCTGCCCGAGGTGTGGCCGGGATACAGCTCGACCTCGGCCGGCAGCGTCAGCAGGCGCTGCTGCAGGGTGTCGTAGAGCTGGCCGGCCATCTCGGCTTCCTTGCCCGCGAGGTCGGGGCGGCCGGCGCTGCCGACGAACAGGGTGTCGCCGGTCAGCACGAACCACGGGGCCTCCGCGCGGCGCTTGTCGGTGACCAGCAGGCAGATCGAGTCGGGCGTGTGGCCGGGGGTGTGGATGACGTCGACGAAGACGTTGCCGACCGTGATGCGCTGGCCGTCCTTCAAAGACTCGAACGGGTAGTTCACGCGCCCGGTGTTGGCTTCGTGCAGGCAGTAGGCCGCGCCGGTCAGTTCGGCCAGCTTGCGGCCGCCGGAGAAATGGTCGGCGTGGACGTGGGTGTCGATGACGTGGGTGATCTTCACGTCCTGCTTGGCGGCTTCGTCGAGGAACCACTGCTCGTCGCCGAGCACCGGGTCGACGGCGACGCCGACGTGGCACGAGCCGCAGCCGAAGAAATAGGACAGCGTGGCGTCCTTGGCCATCAGTTGGCGGAAAAACATCGAAGTCTCCTAGTCGGTATCAAGAAATCAGGATTCGGCGAGCGGCAGGCCGGCCGCCAGCCATTCGGGCGTGCCGTCGGCGATCTTCTGCGCGCGGAAGCCGTGCTCGCGCAGCAGCGCCACCGCCTCGGCGGACATCATGCAGAACGGCCCGCGGCAGTAGGCGACGATGTCGCGGTCGGCGGGCAGCTCCTTCAGGCGCTGTTTCAGTTCCGTCAGCGGCAGCGAGCGCGCGAACGGCAGGTGGCCGGTGTCGTATTCGGCGGACGGCCTCACGTCGATCACCACGACCTCGCCGCGCCGCGCCTTCTCCATCAGCGAACGCCGCGTCTCGGCGTCGAGCTTTTCGGGCGCGGCGAAGATCCGGTCCATCGCCACCTTGAGCTCGACCAGGTGTTCTTCAGCCACCGTGCGCAGGTTGACCCACAGCGCGCTGACGTCGTCGCCGGACAGGCGGTAGGCGATGAAGCGGCCGTCGCGTTGCGCCTCGACCAGCCGCGCCGCCTTCAGCACCTTGAGGTGGGCGCTCGCCAGCCTGATGTCGATGCCGGCCTCGGCGGCCAGCGCGTCGACGGTCTTCTCGCCCTGCGCGAGGATTTCGAGCAGTTCCAGCCGCTTGGGGCTGGAGACCGCCTTGCCGATGCGGGCGACCTGTTCGTAGAGCAGGTCCTTGGTTTGCCGTTTGTTCATGGCACCAACATTCGCACGATTGTTTGAATGTTGCAAGCGGCGCTTCGTACCAGGCTTGCGCGAGTCGCGTCCCGCCCCCCTCCGCGCCCGCGGCGCGCGCCTCGCCCCGCCGATGATTTAAACTTCAGGCATGAATGGATGGCCCGGCGTCCCCCGCCGGGCCCGAGGAAAGCGTTTTCATGGCCCCCCATCGAATCAAGCCCTACTGCACCCAGGCCGAATGGGTCGGGCGCGCCAAGTGCTCGGTCTGCGACGTGCGCAACCTCGTCCTGTTCTCGGGGCTGTCGGCCCATGAACTCGACGACATCCTGCTGCCGATCGACAACCTGCGCGTGCCGCAGCACGCCGTGCTGTACGAGCAAAACCAGCTGGCCCCCTTCGTCTACACGGTGCGCAGCGGGATCATCAAGCTCTGCGTCGACCTCCCGAACGGCAGCCAGCGCATCGTCCGCCTGCTGCGGCCCGGCGACGTCGCCGGCATGGAAGCGCTGGTCGACGACCGCCACCACCACACCGCGATCGCGATGCGCGACGCCGATGTCTGCCGCATCCCGCGCGAGGTGGTGCTCAGACTCGACCAGACCAACCCGGCCGTCCACCGCTCGCTGATGCAGCGCTGGCAGTGCACGGTCGACCAGGCCGACCACTGCATCGTCGCGCTGTCGACCGGATCGGCCGAGGCGCGCATGGCGCGGCTGCTGATCATGCTGGGATGCGCCGGCAGCCACACCGAGTTGCTGCCGAGCCGCGAGGAAATGGGCGCGCTGGCCGGCATCACCACCGAGACGGCGAGCCGCGTCATGGCGGAGTTCAAGCGGCGCGGCCTGATCCACTCCCACAAGGGCAGCGACGTCGTCTGCGATGCCGCCGGCCTGGCGGAGATCGCCAAGGGCTGACCGCCCCGCTGAAACAAACTGTCACACGCTGGCACGCTCGGGACACGCCGTGGACACCTGACCTCCCTAGGATGCCTCCATCAGCCGACGCGCACCCAACCAGGGATGCGCGACAGGCTGGTCAGGCAGCATTCCCGTTCGTGTTCTTGAAAGGAAATCCCGTATGAAAAACCTCGTCAAAGTCGCTGTGATCGGTTCCCTGTTCGCCTCGTTCTCCGCATTCGCCCATCACCCCGCGGCAGACATCGTCGCCGAGGACATCTACCTGATGATCGACGAGAACGTCGCCGACACGCCGCACGCCGACCTCGAGTTCTCCGACATGGGGCGCTGAGCAGGAAAAGCGAAGCCGCCGGACGGATTCCGGCACTCTGCAGAGCCAGGCCGGCCGCCTGACGGATTCCGTCGGCGGCCGGCCTGCTTTTGCCACCGCTATCCGCGGTAGGCGCAGCCCGAGTCGTGGGTTTCCATCACCCGCACCTGCGACAGCCCCGGCAGCGCAGGCTTCAGCTGGCGCCACAGCCAGACGGCGAGGTTCTCGCTGGTCGGGTTTTCCAGCCCGGCGATGTCGTTGAGCGTGCGGTGGTCGAGCGCAGCGTGGATGGGTCGCCACGCCGCCTCGAGGTCTGCGAAGTCGAGTACCCAGCCGAGAACGGGGTCGACTTCGCCGCTGACGGTGAGCTCGACCCTGAACGAGTGGCCGTGGAGGCGCGAACACGGATGGCTGGCGGGCAGCGCGGGCAGGCGACGCGCGCACTGCAGGTGGAAGATGCGAAAGATGTCCATGCGGCGCATTCTCGCGCAAATGCGCCGCGCCGGCACCCGCGGAACTTCCGCGGCTGCCGATAAACTATCGGCTGTCCCGTTTCAGATTTCCGGAGTCCCCATGTTCATGCAACGCCTTTCCGTCGCGGCCGCCGCCGCCCTGATGCTGCTGTCGGTCAACGCCTGCTCGCAGGACGCCGCCCCGACGCTCACCGCGCCCGACGCCCACGCCCAGGTACAGGCCGGCCAGCTGACGCTGATCGACATCCGCCGCCCCGACGAATGGCGCCAGACCGGCGTCGCGCCCGACGCGCTGCGCATCGACATGTCGCAGGGCACCGCCGGCTTCGTCCGCCAGGTGGAGGCCGAGGTCGGCGGCGACCGCGACGCGCCGATCGGCCTGATCTGCCGCACCGGCAACCGCAGCACGCACATGCAGGCGGCGCTGCGCGAGGCCGGCTTCACCAACGTCTACAACATCAAGGAAGGCATGGTCGGCAGCGCCGCCGGGCCGGGCTGGATCCAGCGCGGGCTGCCGGTCGAAGCCTGCCCGACCTGCTAGCCTCCCCCCGCAGCGCGCCGCCACGGCCGGCGCGCGATCCCGCATCCGCCTGTCCGCCGTGGCTGGCCGCGCAGCGCCACGGCTTCGCTTTCCTGCCCCCCGCCCCCGCCTGCGCTGCTGCGCGCGCGTCGGCGCAGTCGGGGCGCAAGCCCCAGGCATCCCTGAGCGTTCGCGTCCGAGGCGGGCCGCCACCTTCGACGTGCCGCGCGCCCGGCAGGCGCGGAAAACCGACGCCCCCTGCGGATACCCGGCAGACGGCCCACGCGTCGCTCCTGCCTAGGCCACTTCCCCGCCCGGCCTAGGCCAATCGGCCGATTCCGCGGCGCTGGCGACGGGCCACGCTTGAAGCGTCAATTTCGACAGTGACGACCAGGGAGCTAGCCATGACCCAGCTTCGAACCGCGGCGGCGCTGGCCGCGACCCTTTTCCTCCTCGCCCCCGCGAGCGCCGACGACGGCGTCCTCGGCCTCACGGACCCGCGAGCCGGCGACGGCGACTACGAGCCGCGGCCGCTCTTCAACATTCCCCCGCAGGATGGGCTCGGCATCGGCGACCCGATGCCGGGCCAGGGGGACTATCAGCCACGGCCGCTCATCCGCGCCGCCGACCCCGCGCCGCCCGGGGCGACCAGGACGACACAGCGCTGACTCAGGCCGCCACTTCCTTGGCCAGCGCCGTGCGGCGGCCGGTCTCGCTGCCGGTCAGCGCGAAGCCCTGCAGGCGGCCGTCCGCGTCGGTGTGCAGGGCGCAGACGCCGCTGTCCCCGCACTCGACCTTCCAGCCGCCCGCCGCGCCGAGCCTGGGCGGCAGCACCGCGACCGGGTGCGCCGGGGTCTTCACCATCACCGGCATCGCCGGATAGACGACCTCGGTCGGCGTACCCGTGAGCGTGGCGGCAAGCGCGCGCGCCTGCACCATCAGCGGCTGCACGTAGGGCAGCACCAGCCCCGCGACCTCGGCGCAGTCGCCGATCGCATAGACGTTCGGCGCGCTGGTCTCGAGCAGGCGGCTGGCCTGGATGCCGCGGCCGGTCGCGATGCCCGCCGCCTGCGCGAGCTGGGTGCGGGAACGCAGGCCGATCGCCGACAGCACCACGTCGGCCGCGACCGTCTCGCCGTCGTCGAGCGTCACCGCATG
>DHHQ01000007.1 GCA_002403375.1 Thiobacillus denitrificans
TGGTTGACCGGGTCGCGCGTCTCCGCCCACGCCGGTGCGGCGAACAGAAACAGAAACGCGAGAAGCAGTTGACGCATGGTATTTCCTTTCTTCGGCTCAGTTCTTGGAACGGGCTGTCTTGCTGGAGATGTAGGCCTCGACCATTTCGCGCGTGATCGCCCCGACCTGCTGCGCGACCATTTTACCGTCCGGGTTGTACAAATACGTCGTCGGCAGGCCCCGCACCGGGCCGATCTGGCGCACCACATCGTCGTTGCCGAGGACGATCGGGTAGTCGACCAGCATGCTGTCGGCGAAATCGGTCACCTGCCTGGCGTTGCGGTAGTCCATCGCCACGCCGATGACGACCAGGTTGTTCTTCTTGTCCCCGTGCAGCGCGATCAGGTCGGGAATCTCCTCCAGGCACGGCGGACACCAGGTCGCCCAGTAGTTCACCAGCACCCACTTGCCCTTGTAGCCGGACAGCGTGTGGGTCTTGCCCGTGGTGTCGGTCAGCCTGAAGTCCGCCGCCTGCGACCACCCCGCGGCGAGCGCCAGCAGCAGCCCGGCCAGCCACATCGGATAAAATCGCGTTCTCCGTAACGTCTGCATCGATTTTCCCACCATGAATGAATTCCGCATCGAGAAGGACTCGCTCGGCGAAGTCCGGGTTCCCCGGGATGCCTGGTACGGCGCGCAGACCGCGCGCGCCGTGGACAATTTTCCCATTTCGGGCCGGCGCCCGGATAAGGATTTCGTACTAGCCCACGTGCGGATCAAGCTCGCCGCCGCGCGTGCCAACTGTCAGCCTGGCTGGCTCCCCGCGGAGAAACGCGACGCGATCGTCGCCGCCTGCGAATCCATCCTCGCCGGCGCGCATCTCGACCAGTTCGTCGTCGACCGCTTCCAGGCCGGCGCCGGAACCAGCCACAACATGAACAGCAACGAGGTCATCGCCAACCTCGCCAACGTAGCGCTGGGCGGCGAGCGCGGCAGCTACAGGCCGGTCAATCCCAACGACGACGTCAACATGGGGCAGTCGACCAACGACACCATTCCCACCGCGATCCGCCTCGCGGTGCTCGCCAAGCTGCCGCGGCTCGTCGCTGCGGTGCACGCGATGGCGGCGGAATTCTCGCGGCTCGCCGAACGCGAAAAGGACACGGTCAAGTCCGGCCGCACCCACCTGCAGGACGCGGTGCCGACCACGCTGGGCCAGGAGTTCGCCGGCTACGCGTGGACGCTGAGCCGCTGCGCGGCGAGTCTCGAAGCCGTGCGCCCGGCCTTGTGCGAGATCGGCCTGGGCGGTTCGGCCGCCGGCACCGGCCTCAACACCTCGCCCGATTACCCGGTGCGCGTCGCCGCCGAGCTCGCGACGCTCACCGGCGAGCCGATCAAGGTCGGCCAGCTCGTCGCGCAGATGCAGTCGATGAACGACCTCGCGCGCCTGTCGGGCGAGATCCGCAACCTCGCGCTCGAGCTCACCCGAATCTCCAACGACCTGCGCCTGCTCGCCTCCGGCCCCCGCACGGGCCTCGGCGAAATCCAGCTGCCGCCGGTGCAGCCGGGGTCCTCGATCATGCCCGGCAAGGTCAACCCGGTGATGTTCGAGATGCTGAACCAGGTCTGCTTCCAGGTGCTGGGGCAGGATGCCGCCGTGTCGTACATGGTGCAGGCCGGGCAGATGGAACTCAACGTGATGATGCCGGCGCTCGGCTCGGCGCTCTTCGACGCGATGGACTGGCTGACCAACGCGATGAACGCCGCGACCGAAAAGAACCTCAAGGGCATCGTCGTGAACCGCGAGCGCTGCGCCTTCTTCATCCACCAGAGCGTCGCGCTCGCCACCCTGCTCAACACGCAGATCGGCTACAACCAGGCCGCCGAGGTCGCCAAGGAATCGGAGAAATCCGGCCGCCCGGTGCGCGACATCGTCGCCGAGAGAGGGCTGATGGACGCTGCCGAGTTCGACGCGCTGGTGCTCGCCGCCGCGCACGGCGTCGGCAGCGGCGGGGGCGGCGGCTGAAGCCGGCCCGGACGAGCACTTAACGCCATGGCGATCCAGTGGTTCCCCGGTCACATGACCACCGCGCGCAAGAAGGCCGCGGAGACGATGGCGCAGACCGACGTGGTCGTCGAGGTGCTCGACGCGCGCCTGCCCGAGGCCGGCAGCAACCCGATGATCCACGAGCTGCGCCACTTCAGGCAGCGGCCCTGCCTCAAGGTGTTGAACAAGGTCGACCTCGCCGACCCCGAGGCCACGCGCGCGTGGATCGACTACTACAACAAGCAGCCCAACGTGATGGCGGTGGCGATCTCGGCCAAGAAACCGGGCGACGTCGCGAAGCTCGCCGGGCTCGCGCAGAAGCTCGCGCCGCACCGCGACGACGCGTTCAAGCCGCTGCGCCTGATGATCATGGGCATCCCCAACGTCGGCAAGTCGACGCTGATGAATACCTGGGTGAAGCGCCGGGTGGCGGCGGTCGGCGACGAGCCGGCGGTGACGAAGTCGCAGCAGCGCATCAACCTGTCGCCGCGCCTGATCCTGGTCGACACGCCGGGGATGACCTGGCCGAAGATCGAGCACGATGCCGACGGCTTCATGCTGGCGGCGAGCCACGCGATCGGCCGCAACGCTGTGATCGACGAGGAAGTCGCGATCTTCCTCGCCGGCATCCTGCTCGAGCGCTACCCGCATCTGCTCAAGGCGCGCTACGGCTTCGACCTGACGGGGCTCGACGCGACCGGCGTGGTCGAGGCGGTGGCGAGGAAGCGCGGCTGCCTCCTCAAGGGCCGCGGCGGCGAACTCGACCTCGAGAAGGCGGCGATGATCCTGCTGACCGACTACCGCAGCGGCACGCTCGGCCGCATCAGCCTGGAGACGCCGGCTTCGCGGGCGGCGATGCTGGCGGCGGCGAAGCCCGGCAAGGCGGCCGCCCCGGAGTCCGGTCCGGCCGATTGATCAGTCGTCGGCCGGCCACGCCGCCGCGTCGACCCACGCCACCGTTTCCTGCGTGCCGCGCACGGCCGCGGCCGGCAGCGCTTCGCCGCTCGCCCAGCGCCGCAGCGCGTGGCGCTTGCCCCCGCCCGTGACCACGAACCACACCCGCGCGCTGCGGCAGAGCCGCGCCGCAGACAGGCTCACGCGCCCGGGCGGCGGCTTCGGCGCGGCGGCGACCGCGAGCGCGTCGGGGCTGTCCGGTGCCGTCCCCCAGTCGTGGCCCGGGAAGAGACTGGCGGTGTGGCCGTCCTCGCCGACGCCGAGCAGCGCGACGTCGAAATCGGGCACGCCGGCGAGCCGGCTGCCATAGGCCGCAGCCCCCTCGACGGCGCCGCGCTCGGCCGGGATCGGCACGCGGTTTTCGGGCGGAATGCAAGACGCTGCCAGCCAGGCCGACTCGACCATGACGCTGTTGCGGCCGGGATCGTCCGCCGGCAGGCAGCGCTCGTCGCCGTACCAGAGGTGCCAGCGCGCGTCGCCCGCATTGCGTTCGGTGAGCGCACCATAGAGCGCGAGCGGCGTGCTGCCGCCGGCGAGCACGAGGTGGAACGCGCCGCGCGCCGCGACCGCCGCGGCCGCTTCGGCGAGCAGCGCATCGGCCAGCGCGGCGACCAGTTCGTCAGGATCGGGAAACACCCGCCATTCGATCCCGCTCATAGCTCGTCGCGCCAGGTCTGGTCATCGCTGTCGAACAGCCGGTTGGCGTCCGCCGGCCCCCAGCTGCCGGCCGGATAGGTCGGAATGTATTCGCGCTCGACCGCCCAGTGCTTGAGGATGGGGTCGACGACCCGCCACGCCCACTCGACCTCGTCGAAGCGCAGGAACAGCGAGCGGTCACCCTCGATGACGTCGAGCAGCAGCGTCTCGTAGGCGTCGAGCGTCTGCTCGTCGGTCTTCAGGAAACTTGCGTTCATCTGCATCAGCCGGGTGTTCATGTCGAGTCCCGGCTGCTTGACGTGGACCTCCATGCGCATCGACTCGTCGGGCTGGATCGACAGCAGGATCCAGTTGGGGGCGATCGTCTCGAGCGGGGTCTCGCGGAACAGCTGCTGCGGCGGATGACGGAAGCGCAGTGCGATCATCGAGGATTGCTGCGCCATGCGCTTGCCGGTCCTGAGGTAGAACGGCACGCCGCGCCAGCGCCAGTTGTCGATGTAGAACTTGGCGGCGACGTAGGTCTCGGTGATCGAGTTCGGCTCGACGTTCTCCTCCTGCTGGTAGCCGGGGACCGGCCGGCCGTCGATCGTGCCGCGCGCGTACTGGGCGCGGATCGCATGCGCATGGACGGCGCGCTTGGCGATCGGGCGGATCGAGCGCAGCACCTTGACCTTCTCGTCGTGCAGCGCGTCGGCCTCGAGCGCCGCGGGCGGCTCCATCGCGACGACGGTGAGGAGCTGCATCAGGTGGTTCTGCAGCATGTCGCGCAGCGCGCCGGCGCGGTCGTAGTAGTCGGCGCGCTTCTCGATGCCGATCGACTCTGCCACCGTGATCTGCACGTGATCGATGAAGTTGCGGTTCCACAGCGGCTCGATCAGCGTGTTGGCGAAGCGAAACACCAGCAGGTTCTGCACCGTCTCCTTGCCGAGGAAATGGTCGATGCGGAAGATCTGCTCCTCGTCGAAATGCTCGTGCAGCAGCTGGTTCAGCATGCGCGCCGACTCGATGTCCTCGCCGAACGGCTTCTCGATCACCACGCGATTGAGGCCGCGCGGCTTGTTGAGGCCGACCGCCTCGAGGTTGTGGATCACCGCCCCGAACTCGGAAGGCTTGATCGCCAGGTAGAACACCGTGCTCGAGCAGGCTTCGGGAGGCGGCAGCCGCGCGGCCAGCGCCTGGTAGGAGGCGGCTTCGTTGAGATCGCCCTGCTGATAGGTGAAGCGCGCAATGAAGCGTTCGAACACCGGCGTGTCGAGCTTGCCGCCGATTCGCCCGGCGAGCGTCTCGCGCATGTGATCGCGCCACTCGACGTCGCTCCAGGGGCGGCGGGCGAACGCGACGATGCTGAGCGACTCCGACAGGCGGGCCGCCGCCTCGAGGTGGTACAGCGCGGGGAGCAGCTTGTTGCTGGCGAGGTTGCCGGTGGCGCCGAAGATGACGAAGGTGCACGGCAGCTGCGCCTCGTGTCCGCCGCTCATTTGCCCTCTTCCTTCACGGCGTGGCCGCCGAAGCCCTGGCGCATCTTGGCGAGCATTTTCGCCGCGTAGTCGTTCCTGCCCTGGCTGGCGAAGCGCATCATCAGCGCCAGCGACATCACCGGCGCGGGAATGCCCTGCTCGACCGCCTCGAGCGCGGTCCAGCGCCCTTCACCGGAGTCGGCGACGAAGGGATGGATCGCCTCGAGATCCTGGTCCTGCGCCAGGAATTCCGCCGACAGGTCGAGCAGCCACGAGCGCACCACGCTGCCGTGCCGCCACAGCTCGGCGATCGCGCCGAGGTCGAGGTCGAAGCCCGGCTTGTTCCGCATCAGCGCGAAGCCCTCGGCGAAGGCCTGCATCATGCCGTACTCGATGCCGTTGTGGACCATCTTCACGAAGTGCCCGGAGCCGACCGGGCCGGTGTGCAGCCAGCCGGTTTCCGGCGTCGGCGCCAGCGCCTCCATGTAGGGCTTCAGCCGCGCGGCCGCCGCGTCGCTGCCGCCGAACATGATGCAGTAGCCGTTTTCCAGCCCCCACACCCCGCCCGACACGCCGGCGTCGGCGAAGTCGATCTGCCGCGCGGCCAGCAGGTCGGCGCGGCGCTGGTCGTCCTTGTAGTAACCGTTGGCGCCGTCGACGACCAGGTCGCCCGGCGCCAGCAGCGGCAGCAGGGCCTGCAGCGCCTGCTCGGTCGCCTCGCCCGCCGGCAGCATCAGCCAGACGATGCGCGGTGCCTCGAGGGCCGCCACCAGATCGACCAGCGTGGCGCACGCGAGGTGCCCGGTTTCCGCGGCGATCGCCTCGCTCACGTCATGGCTGCGGTTGTGGAGCGCGATCCCGATGCCCTTGCGCGCCAGCCGTCGCGCCATGTTGCCGCCCATGCGGCCGAGTCCGACGAGTCCGAATTCCATCTGTGCTCCCTTGTTGGAGATCGATTCAACCGACGCAATGATCGCGCCAGCGCCAAACGCATGATAGAAGGCGCGGATGACAGGCGCGACCTGCCCGGCGCGCACGGCGGTGGTGCACGATGCACCGTTCAGGCCAGCAATCCCGGGAAGAGCTTGCCCAGCCCGCTCGCGATCATCTCGACCGAAATCGCTGCGATCACCAGTCCCATCAGACGGGTGACGACGTGGATCCCGGTCCTGCCGAGCCGCCGGGCGATCATCGGCGCAGCGCGGAACGCCAGCCACACCGACAGCGCCACCAGCGCGACCGGGATCAGCAACAGGCTCTGATGCATCACGTTGCCCTGCGACGCGCCCGATGCCACGATGACGTGGGTGATCGCGCCTGGCCCGGCCAAGAGCGGCACACCCAGCGGCACCACGCCGACCGAGTCCTTTTCTTCCGCTTCCATGGCTTCCTCCCGCGTCTGGCGCTGCGGGCTGACGTGCGCCTCGACCATCGACAGCGCCAGCAGCAGCAACAGCAGGCCGCCGGCCACCGAGAAGGCGGCGAGGCGGATGCCGAAGAACAGCAGCAAGGGCTCGCCGACGAAGATGAAGAGGGTCAGTACGCCCAGCACCGTCAGCGCCGCAATGCGTGCCGCCGCGTGGCTCTGCGCCAGGCTGTAACCCTGGGTGGCCATGAGGAAAATCGGGATGACGCCGACGGGATCGACGATGGCAAACAGCGCGAAAGCGGATTTGACGAGGGCGAGAATGTCCATCCCTGCATCATAGCCGCGTGGCGTGGCGGGGCGATCTCAGGCTCGGCGGAACACCAGATCCCACACCCCGTGGCCGAGGCGAATGCCGCGTTGCTCGAACTTGGTGAGCGGGCGCGTGTCGGGGCGTGGCGCGTAGTCCGCGGCGGTGTTGGCGAGCAGCGGCTCGGCGGANNAGCACCGCCAGCATCTGCTCGGCGTAGTCCTGCCAGTCGGTGGCGAGATGGATGTAGCCGCCGGGCGCCAGCCGGCTTGCCAGCAACGAAACCAGCGGCGGCTGGACCAGGCGGCGCTTGTGGTGGCGCTTCTTGTGCCAGGGGTCGGGAAAGAAGATATGGACGCCGGAAAGGCTTGCCGGCGCGAGCATGTGGGTCAGCACATCGACCGCATCGTGCTGGATCACGCGCACGTTGGCGAGGCCCCGCTCGCCGATCTGCTTCAGCAGCGCGCCGACGCCCGGCGTATGCACCTCGACGCCGAGGTAGTCGTTTTCCGGATGCGCGGCAGCGATCTCGGCGAGGCCCTCGCCCATGCCGAAGCCGATTTCCAGAATGCGCGGCGCCGCACGCCCGAAAACGGCGTCCAGATCGAGCCCGCTTGCCTGGTAGGGCAGCATGAACTGCGGACCGATTTCGGCCAGCGCGCGCGCCTGGCCCGAGCCGACGCGCCCTGCGCGCAGCACGTAGGAACGGATGCGCGGATGCGCGCTGGTGTCGTCCGTCATGCTCACTTGCCGCCAGCGCCCTTGTTTTCAGTAATGAGGCCGGTCGTCGGCGAGCTCGGGCTGGCCTGGTAGACCTTCTTCGGCATGCGGCCGGCGAGGAAGGCTTCGCGCCCGGCCTCGACCGCCTTTCGCATCGCGGAAGCCATCAGCACCGGATTGCCCGCGCCGGCGATCGCGGTGTTCATCAGCACGGCGTCGCAGCCGAGCTCCATCGCGATGGTGGCGTCGCTCGCGGTGCCGACGCCGGCGTCGACGATCACCGGAACCGACAGGCGGTCGATGATGATCTGCAGGTTCCACGGATTGAGGATGCCCATGCCGGAGCCGATCAGGCTCGCCAGCGGCATCACGGCGACGCAGCCGATGTCCTCGAGCTGCTTCGCGGCGATGGGGTCGTCCGACGTGTAGACCATCACCTGGAAGCCGTCCTTCACCAGCACCTCGGCGGCCCTGATCGTCTCGGCCACGTTGGGATAGAGCGATTCGGCGTCGCCGAGCACCTCGAGCTTGACCAGCGAATGGCCGTCGAGCAGCTCGCGCGCCAGGCGCAGCGTGCGGATCGCGTCGTCGGCGGTGTAGCAGCCGGCGGTGTTGGGCAGGTAGGTGTACTTCGAAGGCGGCAGCGCGTCGAGCAGGCTCGGCTGGCTGGCGTCCTGGCCGATGTTGGTGCGGCGGATCGCGACGGTGACGATTTCGGCACCCGAGGCCTCGACCGCGAGGCGGGTCTGTTCGAAATCCTTGTATTTGCCGGTGCCGACCAGCAGGCGGGAGGCATAGGACTTTCCGGCGATGACGAGTGGTTCCATGTTCAGGGGCTGGGATTCAGGGGCTATAGGGGCCAAGGGAAAAGCCGGGTCAGCCGCCGCCGACCGCGACGACGATTTCCAGGCGGTCGCCGCTGGCGAGCGGCGTGTCGGCATGCTGGCTGCGCGGGACGATCTCGCCGTTCTTCTCGACGGCGATGCGTTTCCCGGCCAGGTCGAGCGCCTCGACGAGTTGCGCCAGGGTGAGCGGAGCGGGGAAGCTGCGGGCTTCGCCGTTGATGACCAGTTCAATCACAACTTCTTTCCGGGCGAGAGTTTGAGTATGATGCCGGATTCTACCCTGAAGCACCCTTCAGGGCATGGGCCACGCGGGCGTCGTATAGTGGCATTACCTGAGCTTCCCAAGCTCATGAGGAGGGTTCGATTCCCTTCGCCCGCTCCATTCGCCGCGCGCCTCCGGCCGGCACCGGTCCCTTCCCCGCCTCAAGTTCTTCCGCCGCCCCGCCGCTAAAGGGGGCAAGTGGTTGCACGCGCCGACGACGCAACGCGACCCTCATGGAGCGGAGATGTCTGACAATTCAGTCGTAGTGAACATCAATCAATTCGACCGTTCGCGCCGTTCGCCGGTCGCCGCCGAGACGCTGTCGATGCTGCACGCGAGCCGCGACCTGCTGATCGAGGGCACCAGCCGCGTGCTGACCCGGCATGCGGAGGCGATGGAAGCCGCGCTCCTCGCGATGGCCGAGCGCTCGCCGCTGGTGGAGACCCGCAACGCCTGTTTCGCCGCCCAGGCCCTGCTCGGCAAGCAGGCGAACGAACTCCTGAGCGCGTGCAAGGACGCGTACTGCACCGCCTTCAACAATTTCGTTCAGGGACGCGACCGCAACGCCGAGATCGACCTCTCCAAGCTTTCGCTGGTCGACGAGCAGGATTTCGAGATCACGCTTGCGGTCGACAAGGCCACGTCGCGCCTGCGCTTCAACTGCGCCGAGGAACTGGTCGCCCTCGATGCGCGCGCCGGCCATCTGCTCGGACGCTCCGACCTCTCGGAGAACGAGAACCCGCTCGGGCCGCGCGCGCTGTGCGACGCCCTGCTCGACGGCATCACCCGCATGCAGCTCGAGCCGGCGGCACGCGCCGTGTTGCTGAACCAGTTCGACCTGGTACTGACCACCGAGCTCGCCGAGATCTACCAGTCGATCAACCATTACCTGATCGACCACAAGGTCATGCCCGAACTCAAGGCCGGCTCGAGGAAGCGCGCGCCGGCGCCGGGAGCGGCCCGCGGCGCCCCGGCCGCGCCACAGGCCCCGGCGGACAGCGACATGCTGCGCCTGTTCGAACAGATGGCGCGCGGCAGCGGCAGCGGCCATGCCGGGGTCGGCGGCAGCGGCCACGCCGGCCCCGGCCTGCTCGATTCGCTCAGCCAGCTGCAGGGGGGCGGACTGACGCTGCCCGACGGCGGCCGTTTCGAGCTTCCCGCGCTGGAGGGTGCCACCCTCCACAACGTGCTGCGCACGCTCCAGCAAAGCCCGGTGATGCAGGCGGCGAGCCCGCTCGACGCCGTGCTGGTCGACGCGGTCGCGATGCTGTTCGACGTGGTGTTCGACGAGCCCGGCATCCCCGACCGCCTCAAGGCGCAGATCGGCCGCCTGCAGATCCCTGTGCTGAAGGCCGCCATGCTGGACCGCGCCTTCTTCTCGCAGGCGGACCATCCGGTGCGGCGCATGCTCGACGCCGTCGCCACGCTCGCGGTCTATCTCGCCGACACCCCGGCGGGCAACGCTCGGCTGGAGGCGATCTCGCAGGTGATCAGCGGGGTGCTGGAGAATTTCGAGCAGGACATCGGCGTGTTCGACGCCGCGGCGACCGAACTGCAGGCGATGGGCGCCGCCCTGGAGAACTCGCTGGACGAGGCGGCCGATCTCGGCCTGCAGGAGGAAATCGCGCGCATCAGGCGCGCCGAACGCATCGAGCTCGCCCCGGTCATCGTCGGCGACATCGTCAAGCGGACGCTCAAGGACCAGCCGGTCGCCGAGGCGGTGCGCGACTTCCTGCTGCGCCACTGGGCTCAGCTGCTGACGACCGACTACATCGACGAAGGCGAGCAGAGCGCGCACTTCAACAGCCACGTCGAAACCATGCGCGAGCTGGTGTGGAGCGTGCAGCCGAAGGCAGACATGGACGCCCGGCTGATGCTGGTGCGGATCCTGCCGGGGCTGCTGAAGCGCCTGCGCGAGGGGGTGGCGGAGATCGGCGTGCCGCCCCCCGCGGCGGAGCGCTTCTTCGCCAGCCTGGTGATCCTGCACGCCAATTCGGTGCGCCCCAACGCCCAGCCGGTGCCGCTCCCCGACCTCACGCCCGAGGAAATCGAGGAAATGACCACCCCCGCGCAGGCGGCCGTTGCCGAAGCCGCGCAGGGCGAGCCCGCGCTCCCGGAAATCGACGACGACTTCACCGTGCAGGCCCGCGCCCTCAACAAGGGCGACTGGGTAGAATTCCATTACGAGGACGGCACCTTCCGCTGGGCGCGGCTGGGCTGGGTGAGCGGCATGAAGAACACCTACCTGTTCTCCGACCGCGACGGCATGAGCAGCTTCTCGATCGGCCTGCACCGCCTGGCCGACAAGCTGCGCCGCGGCGAGGCCGTGCTGGTCGAGCGCAAGTCGATCACCGAGTCGGCGTTCGGCAAGCTGATGAAGCTGTTCCGCCAGAAGCTCGGCCACGCCTGAGCCCCCCGAAGCGGCACGCTTCGGCGACGTGCCGTTGATTCGCCCCGCCGCCCCGGCTACCCTGCCGGGGTGAAATCCTTCGCTTCCCGCATCGTCGACTGGCAGCAGCGGCACGGCCGCCACGCCCTGCCCTGGCAGTCCTCCCGCGACCCGTATCGCATCTGGCTGTCGGAGATCATGCTGCAGCAGACCCAAGTCGCCACCGTCATCCCCTATTTCGAGCGCTTCGTCGCGCGCTTTCCCGACCTGCCCGCCCTGGCGGCGGCGCACGAGGACGAGGTGCTCGCGCTGTGGAGCGGGCTCGGCTACTACAGCCGCGCACGCAACCTGCACGCCGCCGCCCGGGCGGTGCTGGCGCGGCACGGCGGCGCGTTTCCGGCCGACGCCGACGCCATCGCCCGCCTGCCGGGCATCGGCCGCTCGACCGCCGCCGCCATCGCCGCGCTGGCGTTCGGCCGGCGCGGCGCCATCCTCGACGGCAACGTCAGGCGCGTGCTCGCACGCCACGGCGGCGTCGAGGGCTGGCCTGGAGACCGCAAGGTCGAAGCCGCGCTGTGGCAGCTCGCCGAGGCGCGCCTGCCGGACCTCGCCATCGAGGCCTACACCCAGGGCATGATGGATCTCGGCGCGCTCGTCTGCACCCGCGGCAGGCCGCGCTGCGGCGCCTGCCCGGTCGGTGCGGACTGCGTCGCCCACATCCAGGACCGCACCGCCGAGCTGCCGGCCCCGCGCCCGAAGAAGGCCCTGCCCGAGCGCGCGGTGCAGATGCTTCTGCTGCTCGACCGCGGCGAGCTGATGCTGGAAAAACGCCCGTCCCGCGGCATCTGGGGCGGGCTGTGGAGCCTGCCCGAAGCGCCCGCCGGCGACGATCCTGCGGCGCTGTGCCTGCAACGCTTCGGCCTCATCGCGCAATCGCAGCAACCGCTGCCCCCGCTCAGCCACGGTTTCACCCACTTCAGGCTGCACATCCGGCCGGTCAGGGTCGAGCTCGCCGCGCGGCCGGCCGAAGCAGCGGACCGGCTGTGGCTCGCGCCGGCCGCCGCGCTCGACGCGGCGCTGCCCGCCCCGGTGCGCAAGCTGCTGGCAGCGTTCGAAGCCGCCTGACGCCGCCCCGGACGATTCGGCCCTGGCCGACCGCCGATCGGGTGCTATGTTTAGAGTCGAGTCAACGCGATACAGGAGCTTGCCATGAGCACGTCCCCCGACATGGCGGGTACCGCCATCTTCGATCCCGACGGATTCCTGATCGATCCGGACATGTGGAGCGAAAGCCTCGCCGACCGCATCGCCCAGACTGACGGGCTGGGCCAGCTGAGCGAACTGCAGCTCGGGCTGCTGCACACGCTGCGCCACGAGTTCGCGAAGCACGGCACCGTGACCGCGCTGAGCCATGTCTGCCATCTCAGCGGGCAGAGCCCCGACTGCATGCAGCACCTGTTCCCCAGCCCACGCGAGGCCTGGCGCGTCGCCGGCCTGCCCAACCCCGGCGAGGAGGCCAAGGCCTACCTGTAGCCCCCCGGGCGGTGCGACAATGGCGGCATGACGACCGCCCAGCCCGACATCCCGAACGTCTGCCTGCTGCACGAGCCGATCGTCGGCGCCTTCGGCCTGCCGGCGGACACGCCGTTCGTCAGCATCAAGGGCGACCCCAGCCTGCGCGAAACCGTGCCGCTGCGGCCGCGCCAGCAGTCGCGGCTCGACCAGATCGCCGGCGCGGTGCTCGCCGCCTGCGCCACCCTGCTGCGCGACACCGGCGTGTATGCCATCTACATCGGCTTCAACAGCTCGGAAGTGCGCACCGAATCGATCTTCAACCCCTTCGCCTACGAGGTGCACGACGCCGAGGACCTGGTGAAGCCGGGCTACACCGCGCGGCACTTCGTGGCGGTCCCGTACGAGGAGAAGGTGCGCACCATCGCCTGGGTGCGCGCGATGATCCAGACCGGGCCGCTGCGCGACTACCTGCCCGCCCACTGGCTCAAGCTGATGGACGAGGAGCGCACCGCCTGGCAGCCGCTCGCCGCTGACCGCATCGACGAGATCGTCAGGAGCTTCAACGTGCTGCGCGGCATCGAGGGCTACTACCTGCGCAACGCCGCGATCTCGCTGTCGGAAGGCATCGTCCGCGCCTCCTACAACTGCGACGGCACCTACATCGTGCGGGCCGACTACTTCCCCGAGTTCGTGCGCATCAACACGCCCTGAGCGCGATCAGTCCAGCGGCGAGTCGATGTAGGCCCGGCCGCCCGGGCAGCCGGAGTTGTAATGGCGGTGCCCCGCCCGCGTGTAGGCCATCGGCTCCCCGGGCCGGCCGGTCGCCGGATCGCGCTCGAAATGCACCCGCACCTCGCGCAGCATCGGGCGGCGCTTGGCCGGATCGGGCGTGCGCGGCGTCTGGCAGTCGAAGGTCACAGCGTCGAGAAGTGCCGGATCGTTGCGGGCGAGCGCTGCGCGCAACCGCGTCAGGTCGACCTCGCGCCCCGTGTGGCGGGCGATTTCGCCGCCGATCGCGCGGTTGACCCGCTCGGTCAGCGCCGCCGAGGCGGCGAAATAATCAGCCGCGGCGAGCCCCGAACAGCTGCCGTGCTTCGCCCACTGGTAGCGGTCGAGGCAGTCGGCCGCGCCCGGCATCACGCGCGCGAGGCGCGTCCGGGTGTCGGCCGGCAGGTCGAGCTTCGGCAGGCGACAGAAACCGCCCGGGGGCTCCCCGTTGCAGAACGATGGATGGCGGCGGTCGGTGCGGTTCGGCCACAGGCCGTGCAAAGTGAGCGGCAGCGACGCGAAAGCCGGCCCGGACAGCGCCCGGCACTGCGCATAGTTTCGCTTGCGTCGCGGCTCGTCCTCGCAGAACGCCGGCGCAACGCTCAGCGCCAGCAGGTAGTAGTCGAACCGCGGCGGCTCGGCGCAACTGGCGAGCGGCGCCAGCAGCAGCGCGAAAAGCATCCCTTTCCATCGCATTTCATCAGTCCCCTTCGGGCCGCATGGTGCCACAGGCGGGGGCCTCGCAGCGCCCGGAATCCGGTAAGATAGCCCTTTTCCATTCGTTGAAGAGACACTCCACCATGTCCATGGCCGACCGCGACGGCGTCATCTGGTACGACGGCAAACTCGTTCCCTGGCGCGAAGCCACCACCCACGTCCTCACCCACACCCTGCACTACGGCATGGGCGTCTTCGAAGGGGTGCGCGCCTACAAGGCCGAGCAGGGGACCGCGATCTTCCGCCTCGAGGAACATACCAAGCGCCTGTTCAACTCGGCCCACATCCTCGGCATGAAGCTGCCGTTCGACAAGGCGACGATCTCCGAAGCGCAGCGCACGGTCGTGCGCGAGAACAATCTCGAATCCGGCTACCTGCGCCCGATGGCCTTCTTCGGCTCGGAAGCGATGGGCATCTCGGCGAAGAACCTGTCGGTGCACGTCATCGTCGCCGCCTGGCCGTGGGGTACGTATCTGGGCAAGGAGGCCCTGGAGAACGGCATCCGCGTCAAAACCAGCTCGTTCACGCGCCACCATTCCAACGTCACCATGTGCAAGGCCAAGGCCAACGGCAACTACATGAACTCCATCCTCGCGCACAAGGAAGCCGAGATGGACGGTTACGACGAGGCGCTGCTGCTCGACGTCGACGGCTTCGTTTCCGAAGGCTCGGGCGAGAACATCTTCATCGTCCGCGACGGCAAGCTCTACACGCCGGATCCCAGTTCTGCCCTGGTCGGCCTCACCCGCGACACCATCATCCAGCTGGCCGGCGAGATCGGCCTCGAGGTCATCGAAAAGCGCATCACCCGCGACGAGGTGTACATCGCCGACGAGGCCTTCTTCACCGGCACCGCCGCCGAGGTCACGCCGATCCGCGAGCTCGACAACCGCACCATCGGCAACGGCACGCGCGGCCCCGTCACCGCCCGGCTGCAGGCGATGTATTTCGACTGCGTGCACGGCCGCGCCGCCGCCCACACCGACTGGCTCACGCCGGTCAAGTAAGAGGCAACGGCATGAGCGAGCGGCACAACAATACCCTGAAGGGCATAAATACCCAGCGCGTCGTCGAGGTCAGCGAGAGCGACCTCCCGCTGCACTGCCCGATGCCGCAGCACGCGGACTGGAACGCCCATCCGCGCGTCTATCTGCCGATCGAGGCGCGCGGCGAGGGGCTCTGCCCCTATTGCGGCACGCTCTACCGCCTGAAGGGCAAGCCGAGCGGCGCGCACCACTGATCCAGACCCGCGGCCCGCTCAGCAAACCGCTGGCTGGCTGAGCGGGCCGGCCGCTGCCCCTGCGGCGCAAACAGTCCAAAACCCCACACCCCTGCCAACTTCGCAACACCCCGCCCCCCAGAAAAGGCGTGCGACTCACGCCCGGCCCGCGATTTCGCAAGCCAGCCGACGGTCGCGCCCCCTCCGGAGCTGGTGGAACGGAACTTGCTGAGTGATGCAGCCCGTAGCGCCGAACACATACCGCCAGAACCAAAGCCTTGCAGCCGAGGCGCAGCCTCGAAGAAGATGTCCGACAACAAGAAAACACCTCCCCTCTACATTCCGGTCCGACTCAAGTTCGGCATTTCGCTCATCGCCGCGCTCGCCTGGGCCGTCTTTTCCTATTTCGTCGCACAGCGCTGGATAGCGGACCTTTCCGCCTACATCGGCGAGCCGGCCGCCCACCTGATCATCTTCGGCATCGCCATCATTCCCGGATTCATGAACGCCTTCCTGGTCTCGAGCCTGCTGATGGACCGCAGGCCGCCGCTCAGGCAGGCGGCCACCGGGGCGCTGCCGGCGGTTTCGATCCTCGTCGCCGCCTACAACGAGGAGGATCGCATCCTCGAGACGATCGAATCGATCGGCAAGCAGAACTACCCCGGGCCGTTCGAGGTCATCGTCGTCGACGACGGCTCGACCGACCGGACACGCGAGCAGCTCGCGTCGATCAGCCATCCCTGGCTGCACGTCATCAACGTCGAACGCAACGGCGGCAAGGCGGCCGCGCTGAACCGGGCGCTGGCGGTCGCCACGCATCCGCTGGTGATCACGGTCGACGGCGACTCCTATCTCTACAAGGACGCGCTGCACAACCTGGTGCTGCGCTACCTCAACGACCCGCCCAGCACCGCGGCCGTCGCAGGCGCGGTGCTGGTCAGGAATTCGCGCCACAACCTCGTCACCAAGATGCAGGAGTGGGACTACTTCCACGGCATCTCGGCGGTCAAGCGGCTGCAGTCGCTCTACCAGGGAACCCTGGTGGCGCAGGGCGCGTTTTCGATCTACCGGGCCGACGTCCTCAGGGAAGTGGGGGGCTGGAAAGACACTGTCGGCGAGGACATCGTGCTCACCTGGGCCATCCTCGAACGCGGCTACCGCGTCGGCTTCGCGGAAAACGCCTGTCTCTTCACCAACGCGCCCGAAACCTGGCGGCAGTTCATCCGCCAGCGGCAGCGCTGGTCGCGCGGCCTGATCGAGGCGTTCAAGGCCCACTGGCGGCTGCTGTTCCACCGCCGGATGTCGACGCTCTTCATCTGGTGGAACCTCGGCTTCCCCTATCTCGACCTGGTCTACACCTTCGTCTTCATCCCGGGCGTGATCCTCGCGCTGGCGGGCTACTACTTCATCGCCGGCCCGCTGACGCTCCTGGTCCTGCCGCTGGCGATGCTGATCAACTATCTGATGTACCGCATCCAGAACAGGATGTTCCACGAACAGCACCTGAAGGTCAGGAAGAACGTGCTCGGCTTCCTTTTCTATTCGATTCTCTACAGCATCGTGCTGCAGCCCGCCTGCGTGGTCGGGTATCTCAAGGAATTCTTCGCGCGCAAAAAGAATTGGGGCACCAAGTGATCAGAAAAGCAGCATTGGCCCTGGGCATGGTCGCCGCGTTTTCCGCCCACTCGCAGCAGCTGTCGCTCGACAGCCTCTATTCGCGCGACACCGACGAGACCCGCGTCTTCGCCAACACGCTCACCGCCTGGCGGCATTCCATGCCGACCCCCGACACGCAGGTCATGAGCTGGTACACGACCCTCGACATCGACCTCGACAACACCCGCCAGGGACAGCTGCGGCTGAATCTCCAGGCCGACTCGCCCGCGGCCGCGGTCACCCTGCTGCCCGGTGTCGACTTCACCGGGGCGGCCGTGAAGGCGCGCGTCCGCGTCGCGAACTGGGCCGACCTCGCCGGGCTGACGCTGGTGTTCGGCTCGGACGGCATCGCCGCGACCAACACCGTCACGCTCGACCTCAAGAGCCGGCTCGCCGACCCGCCAGACGGCGAATGGATCGAGGTCGTCGTGCGGGTTTCCGAGCTGGAGCGCTACAACGACGCAGACCTCGCCCGCATCGACTTCGCGATGATCCGCGCGCAGGGCAGGCCGGGCAGCCACGTCGACGTCGGCACCGTCTCGCTGCTGCGTCCGGCGACCGAGCACGCGGCGGGAACCGAAGTGAAGATCTTCGATCCCCGCTTCGACGTGACCCGCAAGCTCGTCCGCAACGCGGCTGACACCGGCCGCCTGTTCAACTACGGCGCGCAGGTCACCCGCCTCGACGTCGAGAACGACGCAGGCGACGCGCGCCTGGCGAGCGACGCGCGCGTCCTCGCCAGCGCTTCGTTCGGCCGCGTCCACCTCGCAGGCTCGCTCGGCGTCCTGGATTCGGCAACCACGACGACGGTAGGCTCCGCCGAAGCGGTCTGGCAGGCGCTCGATCCGCTCACCCTCTCGCTGGGACACGCCCGCAACGCGATCGACACGGTCGAGGCGCTGCAGGCCGACATCGTGCAGGACGCCTTCACCTTCGCTGCCGACTACACCGCGGAGCGATGGGGGGCCTATGCGAGCGCCGCGGAAATCGACTACTCCGACGGCAACGACAGGTCGATGCTGACCACCAAGGTCCACGCCGGCGTAAGCGAAAAATCGGCCACCCACGTCTACCTGCGCACCCGCCACTACCGCAACTCCGACCCGTACAGCCCCTACTACTATTCGCCGGAAAGCTACGGCCGCTGGCTGGTCGGCGTCTCGTCGCGCGTTCGCGCAGGCGAGCACCTCGTCGTCGCGGGCCACGTCGACGCCGGCCGGCAGAAGGCAGACGGCGAGAGCGACCTGGGATGGACCACCCAGCTCAGACTCGAATCGAGGCCCGCCAAGGAGTGGATGTTCAAGGCCACGATGGGCATCGACCAGACGCGCCCCGATTACCGGTACAAGTACATCATGGGTTACATCGTCTACCAGTAGCGCGAATCGCCAAGGCCGCCGTACGCGTTTAGAATCGGCTGACCTTACGAACGCGCTGCCGCCCGATGAGTTTCCCCTCCCCCGAAGCCGCCGAAGCCGCCTTCTACGCCGCCTTCGAGGCCCGTTCGCTCGACGCCATGATGGCCGTCTGGACCGACGACGACCGCATCGCCTGCATCCATCCGCTGTCCGCGCCGCTCGACGGCCGGGCCGCCGTTGCAGCGGGCTGGCGCAGCATGTTCGAGGCCGCCGGCAAGTTCAGCGTCCAGGCCGAGCTCGCGCACGAGATACGCGAGCCCGGCCAGGTGATCCGCATCGTGCGCGAATACCTGACCATCGGCGAGGAGACCGAACCGCGCCCGCCGATCCTCGCCACCAACGTCTACCGCCGCGACGCCGACGGCTGGCGCATGGTGCTGCACCACGCCTCGCCGCTCCAGGTCGGCGGCACGCCGCCCGCGCGCACCCCGCCGGTCGTCCTGCACTAGACAGGTCGGTGAGGCCGTCCACCTACCGCGCGCCCGCCTGGCTGCCCGGCGGCCACCTGCAGACCCTCTACCCGAGCCTGCTGATCCGCGGCCCCGCGGTCGCCTACCGGCGCGAACGGCTGGAACTCCCCGACGGCGACTTCCTCGACTTCGACTGGGTCGACAGTGACGCCGGCGCCCCGGTCGTCGTGCTGTTCCACGGGCTCGAGGGCAGCGCCGGCAGCCCCTACGCGCGCAGCCTGATGGCCGCCGTCCGGGCGCGCGGCTGGCACGGCGTGGTGGCGCACTTCCGCGGCTGCTCGGGCGAGGACAACCGCCTGCCGCGCGCCTATTTCGCCGGCGACAGCGCCGACGTCGCGTGCATGCTGCGCCACGTCAGGTCTCTGCATGCCGGCGCACCGCTGTTCGCAGTCGGCGTGTCGCTCGGCGGCAACGCGCTGCTCAAGTGGCTGGGCGAGACCGGCGACGCCGGGACCGCACTGCTGCAGCGCGCAGCCGCCGTGTCGGCGCCGCTCGACCTCGCGGCCGCAGGCGAGGCGCTCGACCGCGGCTTCAACCGGCGCGTCTACACCGCGCACTTCCTCGCGACGCTCAAGCGGAAGGCGCTCCGCAAGGCGCAGCGGTTCCCCGATCTGCTGGACGTCGAGGCGATCGGCGCCGCCTCGACCTTCCGCGAGTTCGACACGCTGGTCACCGCACGCCTGCACGGCTTTCGCGACGCCGACGACTACTGGCACAGGGTGTCGTCGAAGCCGCTGCTCAAATCGATCGCGGTGCCGACGCTGGTCATCAATGCGCGAAACGACCCCTTCCTGCCGATGCAGGCGCTGCCGACGGCCGCCGACGTCTCGCCCGCGGTCGTGCTCGAGCAGCCCGCGACGGGCGGCCACGTCGGCTTTCCGTCCGGCCCCTTCCCCGGCCACCTCGGCTGGCTGCCGCGGCGGCTGATGCAGCATTTCGACACGCAGCGCGGTTAGAATCGACGCATCTGCCACCAGGGAGCGTTTTGTGGAATACCCCAAGGAAATCTTCAAGGCCTACGACATCCGCGGCATCGTCGGCAAGACCTTCACCCCCGAGATCGTCGAGGCGATCGGCCACGCGATCGGCTCCGAGGCCGCGGCGCGCGGCCAGACCGAAATCTGCATCGGCCGCGACGGCCGCCTGTCCGGCCCCGACATGGCCGCGGCGCTGGCGCGCGGCATCCGCAAGGCCGGCATCGGCGTCGTCGACCTCGGCATGGTCGCCACCCCGATGACCTATTTCGCCGCCTACCAGCTCGGCACGAACAGCGCGGTCATGGTCACCGGCAGCCACAACCCGCCCGACTACAACGGCCTGAAGATGGTGCTCGGCGGCGAAACGCTGTCGGGCGACACCATCCAGGCGCTGCGCCAGCGTCTCGTCGACGGCAATCTCGCCCACGGCGAAGGCAGCTACCGCGAATACGACATCGCCGGCGAATACCTCGCGCGCATCGTCTCCGACGTCAAGCTCGCGCGCCCGATGAAGATCGCCGTCGACTGCGGCAACGGCGTGCCCGGCGCGTTCGCGCCCAAGCTGTACCGCGACATGGGCTGCCAGGTCGACGAGCTCTTCTGCGAGGTCGACGGCAACTTCCCCAACCACCACCCCGACCCCTCGCAACCGAAGAACCTGCAGGACCTGATCGCGCGTGTGAAATCCAGCGACGCCGAGATCGGCCTGGCCTTCGACGGCGACGGCGACCGTCTAGGCGTCGTCACCAAGGACGGCACGATCATCTTCCCCGACCGCCAGCTGATGCTGTTCGCCGACGACGTGCTCAGCCGCAACCCGGGCGCCGAGATCATTTTCGACGTCAAGTCGACGCGCAAGCTGTTCGGCTGGATCCGCGAGCGCGGCGGCCGTCCGCTGCTGTGGAAGACCGGCCACAGCTTCATCAAGGCGAAGATGAAGGAGACCGGCGCGCTGCTCGCCGGCGAGATGAGCGGCCACGTGTTCTTCAAGGAGCGCTGGTACGGCTTCGACGACGGCCTCTACGCCGGCGCCCGCCTGCTCGAGTACCTGTCGAAGCAGGCCGACATCGACGCCACCCTGCACGGCCTGCCCGACACGGTGAACACGCCCGAGCTCAACATCAAGATGGCCGAGGGCGAGCACTACGCGCTGATGCAGACGCTACAGAAGACCGCGAAATTTCCCGACGCGCAGGAAGTCATCACCCTCGACGGCCTGCGCGTCGAGTACGCCGACGGCTTCGGCCTCGCGCGCCCGTCGAACACCACGCCGGTGATCGTGCTGCGCTTCGAGGCCGACAACGCAGAGGCGCTCGAGCGCATCCAGGCCGACTTCCGCCGCGTGCTCCACGAGGCAGCGCCCGGGCTCGCGCTGCCGTTCTGACCGCGCGGGCGGCTTCGCTCGGGGCGGCGGTTGCGGTCGAAGCGCACCGCAACCCCGCCCGCGAACCGCCCAGGCAAGCCCGGTGAGGCTGCGCGTTCCGCGCTAGAATCCGCAACACGTTTCCATGCCGCGGGGTGCCACCATCGACTGCCTGCTCTTCCACGACGCCAGGGTCGAAACGATCGCGTTCGACGACATCAGCGAGCACATCGCCCATCCCGACCGCTTCATCTGGGTCGAACTGGAATCGCCCGACAGCAGGACGGTCGCGAAGCTGGGCGAGGAATTCGGGCTGCACGAACTCGCACTGGAGGACGCCATCTCCTCCCACCAGCGGCCGAAGATCGAGGAATACGGCGAACACCTGTTCATCGCCGTGCGCACGGTGCAGCTGTGGAACGAGCGCATCGACATCGGCGAAACGCACGTGTTCGCCGGCAGCAACTTCGTCATCGCGATCCGCCACGGCGCGGGCAGCGGCTACGCCCGCGTCGCCGAGCGGCTGCGCGGCGCGAAGAACGGCGCCCGCGTCGGTGCACCGTACACGCTCTACCTGGTGCTCGACCTCATCGTCGACCAGTTCAAGCCGGTGATGGAAGCCATGCACCAGCGCTTCCAGACGCTCGAGAGCCTGCTGATCGGCGGCAGCGAACTCGGCCGCGCCAACCTCGAGCGCCTCTACGCCCTGAAGCGCGAACTCACCCTGCTGCGCGACGCTGCCGAGCCGATCCAGGAGATCACGCAGGACCTGATCCGCATGCATCCCGAGTTCGTCATCCGCGAACTCAAGGCCTACTACCGCGACGTGCACGACCACGCGGTGCGGGTGTCGACCGCCATTAGCCATCTGCGCAATTCGACCTCCGATGCGATGCAGTTCCACCTCGCCTCGCTGTCGCTGAAGCAGAACGAATCGGTGCAGAAGCTCGCCGGATGGGGCGCGCTGCTGGCGCTGCCGACGGTGGTGTTCAGCCTCTACGGCATGAATTTCCGGTTCATGCCGGAACTGGAGTGGCCGTGGGCCTACCCTGCGCTGCTGGGGGCGACCGGCGTGGCCGTGGTGGTGCTGTACCGGCGCCTCAAACGGCGCGGCTGGATCTAGGCAAGCCGCCTCAGCGCCGGACGGCGCGCGCGTAGCGGATGCGCGTGCCGGCCGCGTCGTCGCGGTCGAGCCACACCACATGCAGGAAGCCCGCGTCGTCGAGCGTCGCCAGCGGGTCGGACTGCGCGCCCGGGCCCGTCGCCGCCGGCACCGCGACGTCGTCGCCGAAGGCCTCGCCTTCCCACTCGGACAGCCACACGTCGGGCGTGCCGTCGCGCGCGTCGTCCCACACCGCGAGCATCCGCCCGCCACCGTCGCCGACGACCTTGGCGTGCCACTGCGCCATGTTGTCGCCGAAGCTGTCCTGCACCTGCAGGTTCCTGCCGAAGCGGCGGGTACCGGTGTCGAACGCCGCGTAGACGTCGTAGCCCGAGAGGAAGTCGCGCTTGTCGAGCCACACCGCGGCGACGCCGGTTTCGCCCCAGGCCGCGAGCGTCGGGCGCATCGCGCCGGTGCCGGCGCCGAGCCCGTCGACGCTGCCGCTCTTGCGGTCGGACAGGCGCGCGGGCGCAGAAAAGCGGCGCCCGTCGCGGCTGTGGCTGACCATCGGCACGGTATGGCGGTGGCGGCGATCCTCCCACGCCACGGTCACGCCGCCGTCGCCGGCGACCGCCAGCGCAGGCCAGCCCTGCTCGTCGGACGGATTGCCCGCCTCGACCGGCTGCGCCGATTCGACCGCGAGCGTGCCGTCTTTCACAGCCAAACGGGCGACGACGATGCGGTGGAAGCGCCCGGCCTGCTCGGCCCACGCCGCGTAGACGGCGTCGCCGGCGGCGGCCAGCGTGACCTGCGCGGCCTCCTGCTTCGACAGCTGCAGGGCCGTACCGCCGGGCAGCACGCGCGCGCGGACCCGCCCGCCCTCCTCCCACGCCGCGACGAAGCGGCCGGCCTCGAGCGGCACCAGCACCGGCTCGTAGCAGTCGGATTCGCTGAGCCGGGTCTCGGCGCGGAACGCCTCGGCGTCCGCGGGCTTGGTCGCGAGGTAGCACTGCGGACGGCCGTCGCGGTTGTCCTCCCACACCACGCCGACGCTGCCGCCCGACACCGCGACGCCCTGGCGGTTGGCCGATTCCAGATGCGGGAAGATCGCGGCGCCCTGGACCGAATTGACCGTCAGGGCATCGTCCCACTCCCATCCGGCCTGCGCCTGCGAGGCCAGCAGGGCGAACAGCAGCGCGGCCGCCCTCACGACTTGCCGCCCAGGAACTCGAGCAGGGTCTTCTGCTTGTAGTGGCCGCCGCGCACGTAGCGGTCGTAGTCGCGGAAGTCCTGCACGGTCTTGAAGCCGGGGATCTGCATGATCTTGTCGCCCGCGGGCGTCAGGTAGACGAACAGCGGCGTGGCGAAGGCCTGCAGGCGCGCGCCCAGCTCGGCCTCGGTGATGCGCTCGCCGCTGGGCAGCGTCAGCCGCTTGCCGGATTCGGCGTCGACGTACACGAGCTCGTAGTTTTCGGTGTAGAGCTTCTTCAGCGCGGCGTCGGAAAACGTCTTCTTGTTGGTGTGGTCGCACCACGCGCAGCCGTAGCGGCCGAAGTACAGGAAGATCGGCTTGCCGCTGGATTTCGCGGCGGCGAGGCCGGCGTCGAAGCCGACGAAGGGGTAGCCGGGCGGCGGGTCGGCCAGCGCCGCGCCGGCCCACAGGCAGGCCGCGGCCGCCAGCGTGTTGAACAGGTTCATTCTTGTCTCCTTCGATCCGATGCCCCCATTCTGATAAATTCGCCTGCTTGTGCAACTGTCCTTTCCGACCATATGAGCCACGATCCCGTCCGCATCGGCCTGGTGTCCATCAGCGACCGCGCGAGCAGCGGCGTCTACGAGGACAAGGGGCTGCCCGCCCTCGAAGCCTGGTTCGGCGAGGTGCTCGCCAACCCCGCCGAATTCGTCACCCGGCTGATTCCCGACGAGCAGGCGACCATCGAGGCGACGCTCGTCGAGCTGGCCGACGTCGAGAAGTGTTCGCTGATCCTCACCACCGGCGGCACCGGGCCGGCGCCGCGCGACGTCACGCCGGAGGCGACGCTCGCCGTCGCGCACAAGGTGCTGCCCGGCTTCGGCGAGCAGATGCGCGCGGTGTCGCTGAAGTACGTGCCGACCGCGATCCTGTCGCGCCAGGTCGGCGTCACCCGCGGCGCCAGCCTGATCCTCAACCTGCCGGGCCAGCCGAAGGCGATCAAGGAAACGCTCGACGGCGTCTTCGCCGCGGTGCCCTACTGCGTCGACCTGATCGGCGGCCCCTACCTCGAGGCGCGCCCCGACACGATCGCCGTGTTCCGTCCCAAGTCGGCGCTGCGGGCACCGGCGTGAGCGCCGTCGCCGATGCGCTGGCGCGCGCGCTGCGCGACCTGTTCAGCCTGCGCGTGCTGTGGGTGGTGGTGTGGCCGATGCTCGCCGCCGCGCTCGCCTGGATCGTGCTGAGCGTCGCGTTCTGGGGAACCTTCGCCGGCTGGATCGCACAGGGGCTCGACGCCATCGGCATCCAGGCCTGGCTCGCCGAGCTCGAGCCGGTGTGGATCGCCCACGGCGTCCAACTGCTGGTGCACCTGATGCTGTTCGTGCCGGCGGTGCTCTTGACCGCGCTCGTCATCACCGCGCTGTTCGCGATGCCCGCGCTGGTGCGCATGGTCGCCGAACGCGACTACCCGCAGCTCGAACGCAGGAAGGGCGGCGGGCTCGTCGGCAGCGTGTGGAACGCGGCGGTCGCGCTGGTGCTGTTCGTCGGCCTGTGGATCGTCACGCTGCCGCTGTGGCTGATCGGCGTCGGCGTGGTCGTCCCCTTCGCCGCCGCCGCCTACCTCAACCAGCGCCTGTTCCGCTACGACGCCGTCGGCGAGCACGCCAGCAGCGCCGAGATGGCCGCGCTGTTCAGGAGCGAGCGCGCGGGCTGGTGGGGGCTGGGCCTGCTGACCGGCCTCGTGCAGTTCGTGCCCTTCCTCAACCTGTTCGCCCCGGTGTTCGCCGCGCTGGCCTTCATCCACTTCGGGCTGGCGCGCCTCGACGCGCAGCGTGCGCGCTCAGTCGGCTGAGGCGAAGCGCCGCTTGAACGCGGCGTCGAGGCCGATTTCGTAGGCGGTCAGCGGCCCGACGACGCAGCGCTCGAGGCCCGGCGGCATCACCGGCTCGCCGCGCACGCCGACCAGACGCCCCGCCATGATCTCGGCCTCGCGGCGCAGCGCCGACTGCGGCAGGTGCGGCTCCGCGTAGCCCTCCGGGTAGCGCGGCATCCCGCCCGCCTCGTACTTGTCGCTCGCGCCCAGCGTGTGCAGCAGTTCGTGCGCGATGACGATGTTGTTCTGCGCCGCCTGCGCCGGGTCGGCAAACACGTGCACCACGCCGATCAGCCCCTTCTGCAGGCCCAGCGAATGCTCCAGCGCCGCCCCGTCCTGCGGCGCGTGATAGAGCAGGAACAGCTTGATGCGCCCCGGCTGCGGCAGCCATTCGTCCGACTGCCGGTACACCCACCAGCGCAGCTTCAGGCTCCACCCCATGACCTTCAGCACGCTGCCGTCGCGCGGCGGAACGGGCGGCTGCTGTTTCAGTTCCGGCAGCACGGTGACGTCCATCGCCGGCGCGTGCTTCACGCCGTAGCGCGCCACCTCGCGCTCGAGGAAGGCGCCGATCTCGGCGAAATCACGCGCCGTCAGCGCGCGGATCGCCTCGGCCGCCTCCGCCGAACCGTCGCCGTTGATCGGGATCACCGCGACGTCGAGCGGGCCGCGCCAGCTGCGCACCAGCGATTGCTCCAGCCAGGTGAAGCCGACCACCGCGGCCAGCACGCCCAGCAGGAGCAGGATTCGAATTCGGCGAAAGGTCATGGCGGGTCGGTGCGGAGAAGGAAGTGCTTCATTATCGTCAGGGCGGGCACAGGCTTGAATCGACGCCGTTCGGGGCCAGTAGGACCAAGGTCTAATATTTCAAGCGGGACACCCGGCGTATCGTGAGCGTGTAAAGCTGCCCACCGGGCAGGGGTCCGCTCACGATGCTTGCGCCAACCGACTGGCAGGAATGATGGAAGAACCTCGACGACCTGATGATTTTTCGCTGCTCGGCGGCCCGCTGCACCGGCTTGGCCGCCGCCTGGGCCTGGTCCGCGGCGGAACCCGCACCCTTGCGCTGGGGCTGGCGCTCGGCCTGATCCCCTGGTCGATCCTGATGCTGCTGGCGCTCGTCGAAGGCGCCGGCCAGCAGGTTATTTCCCCCGCGGTGATCGGCGTGCATGCACGCCTGCTGCTGGCCATTCCCCTGTTCTTCCTGTGCGAGTCGCTGCTGGATCCGAGGCTGGCGACGCTCGTCCGCACCCTCGTCGATTCCGGTGTCGTTCCCCCGCACGCCCGGCCGGCCCTGGAAGCCGAGATCGCCCGCATCCGTCGATGGAAGGATTCCTGGGTGCCGGATGCTGCGAGTCTGCTGGCGGCCGTGGTGTTCTCGGTGTTTGCCGCGCAGCTGCACATTTCCGGCACGACGGCATCCTACGACCCCACCCGCGCCGCGACCGAAATGGCGATGGCGGGCCAGTGGTACCTGATCGTCTGCCTGACCCTGTTCCGCTTCCTGATGATTCGCTGGCTGTGGCGGCTCGGCCTGTGGTGCTTCTTCCTCTGGCGCGTGTCCAGGCTCGATCTCCGTCTCGTGCCGACCCACCCGGATCAGACGGCCGGTCTCGGCTACCTGGAAGTCGTGCATGCGCATTTCACGCCCCTGATCCTGGCGCTCTCGGTGGTTCAGGCCGCCATGCTGGCGGAGGAAATTTCCACCGGCCTGGCGAATTTCGAGGCCGTCTACCCGGCGTTCGCGCTGGTCCTGGTTGCCGTCGCGGTCCTGTTCCTCGGTCCCTTGTTCATTTTCATGCCCAGGCTCTGGGCATGCCGGGTGCAGGGCTTGAGCGACTACATGGTGTTCGGCTCGCGTTACGTGAACGGCTTCAACAGCAAATGGCTGGGCAGGGGCGAGCCCGACCGGGAGCCCCTGCTCGGCACGTCCGACCTGCAGTCGCTGGCCGACCTCGGCAACAGCATCAGCGTCGTCAGGGAGATGCGCATCGTCCCCATCAGCCTGCTGCTATTGAAGGACTACGCGCTGACCGCGCTGCTGCCGTTCCTGCCGCTGCTCCTGCTCAAGTATCCGGTTGCCGAACTGACGCAGAGGTTCTTCGCCAGGCTGACGGGTTTGTGAGCGGCACAGCGGACCCGCAGCCAGGGACATGCGGCGGCGTTTCCGCGCAGAAAATGCGTAAGCGAGCCCTGTCATTCACGCAAACGAACAGGAGGTCTTGATGGACAACCAGACAACGGAGTCATCCAGTCAAGTGGTGAAGGACCAAACCGACATCGGTGACGGGCGCGCGGTACAGGTCGAGGTCACGACCAAGGTCGTGAAGTCGTCCAACGAACTCGCGGAAGACCGGACCGACCTCGCGACAGCGCGCACCCTGATGGCGATGGACCGCTCGCTGATGGCGTGGATCCGGACCTCGCTCTCCATGATCAGTTTCGGTTTCACCATCTACAAGATTCTTGAAGGCTTCCAGAAAAGCGGAAATGTCATCGCGCATGGGTTAAGCCCCCGCACCGTCGGCCTGTTTCTGGTTGGACTGGGCACGGTCGCGATGATTGCAGGCACGATCGAGTATTTCGAGCGGCTCAAGATTCTGCGCCAATTTCACACCGTCAAGACCTGGCGGGCCAGCCTCGTCATGGCCGTGATCATGTCCGCCGTGGGCCTGTTCGTGTTCCTGAGCATCGTCACCAAGCTGCTCTGAACATGGCCCTGGGATCCGGTGCGACCATCGAGACGGGTGCTGCGGCGCTCCTGTTCGCCGCGACCTTCCTGGCCGGCGGCCGCGTCCACCCCTTCCGCCCGCTGGTGCGCGACCACCGCAGCGTCGTGTCCTTCGGCGCCGGCATGTCCGCCGCCTACGTGTTCGTGCATCTGCTGCCGGAATTGAGCGAGGTGCGCCAGCAGTTCGTCGAATCGGTCGAGGCGCCGCTGCGCTTCGAGGGCATGGCGATCTATTTTCTCGCGCTGGTCGGATTCCTGGTCTTCTACGGCCTCGACCATCTGCGCGCCCACCTGCGCGAATCTCCCGAAGCGGCACGGTTCGGACTGAGCTTCAAGCTGCATGTCGGCGGCTTTGCCGCGTATGCCGGTCTGGTGTCGTACCTGCTCGTGAACAGTCTAGGAGAAACGCCAACCGACACCGGCTTGTACGCGGTGGCGATCGCCTTCCATTTTCTTTCGGTGGAGCACGCCTTGCGGCGCGAATACGGCGCCGCGTTCGAGCGTTCCGGACGCTTCGTGCTCGCCGGCATGTGCCTGCTCGGCTGGGCCGTCGGGCTGCTGTTCGCGCTGCCGCCCTATGCCCTGGCCTTGCTCGTCGCCTTCCTGTCGGGGGCCATCATCATGAACAGCCTCATCATGGAATTGCCCTCCGAGAAGGACGGGCGCTTCCTGCCATTCGTCAGCGGCGGCGTTGCGTATGGCCTGCTTCTATTGCCGCTGGGTTGAAAAGGGAGAACGAAGATGGAAGAAATCTGGATGCGTTTCGTGGAGAACCTGAACGACCGGGTCAGCGGGCCGATGAAGTTCCGCCTGCTGCTGCAGCCGGCGATGGCCGCGTTCTTCGCGATCCGTTCGGGATTGCTGGATGCCAGGACGGGCAAGCCGCCGTACTTCTGGTCGCTCCTGACCGACCCCGCCCATCGAATCGACATGCTCAATGACGGCTGGAAGAGTATCGGCAAGGTGTTCATTCTCGCGCTGCTGCTCGATGTGATCTACCAGGTCATGGTGCTCAAGTTCGTGTATCCGGGCGAAGCCATCTACGTCGCCTTCGTGCTGGCGATCCTGCCCTATCTGATCCTGCGCGGGCTGGTCACGCGCATTGCCCGCAAGAAATGAATTCAGCGGCGGAACAATGGGCCCTGCGCGCGGCATAAGCGGCATGCCTGGAAGAGCCTCCGTCGCCCGCTGGCTGTTCGCCTACCGGCGAGCATGGCTGCGTGCCGATGTCATCGCCGGGCTCACCGTCGCGGCCGTGGTGATTCCCCAGGCGATGGCCTATGCCGTCATCGCCGGCCTGCCAGTCGAGGTCGGCCTGTATACCGCGCTGGCGACGATGCTGGTCTACCCGCTGCTGGGCAGCTCGCGCCCGCTGAGCGTCACCACCACGTCCGCCATCGCCATGCTGGTGGCGGCGCAGATCGCGGTCTCCGTCGCGCAGACCGGCGCTGCCCCCGGCGCGGTGGCAGCCACCCTGGCGCTGCTGGTAGGCGGCCTCCTGATCCTGGCAAGCGTGCTGCGCCTGGGATTCCTGGCGAATTTCATATCGCTGCCGGTGCTGGTCGGCTTCAAGGCGGGCGTCGGGGTGGTCATCATCATCGGGCAATTGAAACCGGTGCTGGGCATCTCTCTCACGGGCACGACGACCGTCGATAAATTGCTGGAACTGCCCGGAAAAATTCCCGGGGCGCATGGGCCGACAGTGTTGCTGGCATGCGTCGGGCTCGCGCTATTGCTCGCCTTGCCGCGCTTCTTCCCGCGGCTGCCCGCGCCGCTGGCCTGGGTGGCCTTGAGCATTGCCGCTTCCGCGGTTTTCGGTCTCGACGCGCTGGGCGTCAAATCGGTGGGGGCCGTGCCGTCCGGCTTGCCCGCGCTGGCCTTGCCCGACGTGGCGCTCGCCGCGCAGTTGTGGCCGGCGGCGCTGGGCATCGCGCTGATGTCGTTCACCGAATCGGTGGCGGCGGCGCGCACCTTCTGCCAGCGCAGCGACCCGCCGGTCAATGCCAACCAGGAACTACTCGCGCTGGGCGCCGCGAACGTGGCGTCGGCCATGGTGGGGGGGCTGCCCGCCGGCGGCGGCGCATCGCAGACGGCCGTTGCCGACGCGTCGGGCGCACGCAGCCAGATGGCGCAATGGGTCAACGCGGCCGTGGTAGTGCTGTGCCTGCTGCTGCTGTCGCGCGTGATCGCCTTGCTGCCGCAGGCGGCCCTGGGCGCGCTGATCCTGGTCGCATCCTTCTCGATGATCAAGCCGCGAGCCTTCCGCGACATCGCCCAGGTCCGCCGTCTGGAACTCACGTGGGCGCTGGCGACGCTGGCGGGCGTCGTCTTGATCGGCACGCTCCAGGGCATTCTGATCGCCGTGGCGATATCGATCCTGACGCTCTTCTACCAGGCGAATCATCCGCCTGTGTATGCCATCGCCTACAACCGCGCCAAGGACATTTTCCGCCGCGCGGGCGAGCATGCGGATGACGAGACCTTTCCCGGCCTGCTGATGCTGCGTACCGAAGGCCGCCTGACTTTTGCCAACGCCGCCAATGCCGCCGAGAAGATGCGGGCCCTGGTCGAGCAAACCCAGCCGCACGTCATCGTGCTGGAGTGCAGCGCGATTCCGGACATCGAATACACCGCCCTGACCATGCTGACCGACGCCGAGCAGAGCCTGCGAGCACGCGGCATCAGCCTGTGGCTGGCCGGCGTCAATCCCGACCTGCTGAAAACCATTGAACGTTCGCCGCTGGGCAAGACGCTGGGGCACGAGCACATGTTCTTCAACCTGCAGAAGGTACTGGAGGCGTGGCAGGCGCGCGCTGCAAACAAACGGGAAGGACATCGCCATGTATGAAAACATGACCATCCTGGCGCTGTTCGTCTTCGTCTACAGCCTGGTGGGCGGGCGCCTCGCCAGGTCGCCGATCAGCGGCGCGATCATCTTTACCGCCTTCGGCCTGGCGCTTGGCCCGCTTGGTTTCGGTTTCCTCAAGCTGAACACCGGCACCGAACAAATCCGCCTGCTGGCCGAACTGACGCTGGCCCTGGTCCTGTTCACCGACGCCGCCAATACAAATCTCGGCGTGCTCAGAACCCACGCCAGCCTGCCTGCGCGACTGCTGCTGATCGGGCTGCCGCTGACCCTGCTGCTCGGGTTTGGCGTCGGGGTGCTCGTGTTCGATGGACTCACCCTGCTGGAGCTTGCCATCCTGGCGACCATGCTGGCGCCGACCGACGCCGCGCTGGGCAAGGCGGTGGTCACGAACAAATCGGTCCCCGTCAGCATGCGCGAGGGGCTGAATCAGGAGAGCGGCCTCAACGACGGCATCTGCGTGCCGGTCCTGCTCCTGCTGCTCGCCGCGGCCGCACATCCGGGCGCGCAGGGTGTTTCCCGGATGGCGCTCGATCTGGTCGCAGGCCAGATCGGCGTGGGCGTTGCCGTCGGCCTCGCCTTGACCGTGGTGGCCGTCTGGCTCTTCAAGCAGTTCAACCAGCTGGGATGGATCAGCGACAGCTGGCGGCAGCTGCCGGTTCCGGCGCTGGCGGTCGCCTGCTTCGCATCGGCGCAGTGGCTCGGCGGCAGCGGATTCATCGCCGCGTTCAGCGGCGGACTGCTGTTCGGCTGGCTGGCGAGGGCGCGCAAGCACACGCTCCTGCTCGCCGCCGAAGGCACCGGCGATACGCTGGCGCTGATCACCTGGGTCGTCTTCGGCGCGGTCGTGATCGCCCGCGCGGCCGACTACATCACCTGGCCCATCGTGCTGTATGCCGCGCTCAGCCTGACGCTGGTCCGCATGCTGCCGGTGTTCCTGGCGCTCGCCGGCCTGGGTCTGCGCACCAGGGAAAAGCTGTTCATCGGGTGGTTCGGCCCGCGCGGGATGGCCAGCATCGTGTTCGGCGTCATCGTGCTGGACGCGCACCTGCCCGGCGGGGCCACCCTGGTCGCCACCGTGGTCTGCACCATCCTGCTCAGCATCGTCGCGCACGGGCTCAGCGCCGGCCCGCTCGCGGCAGCGCTCAAGAGGAAATCCTGATGGAAAAACAGAGCACACCCACCGTAAAGCCTGTTGGCCTGCGCAGGAAAACCGCGCACAAACTGGCCTCGGCACTGCGCATCCTCACCATCCCGCTGGTGATCGTGTTCTATCTTGCCGTCCTCTATTACAACCTGCACGAAAGCGATCGCCGCTCCCTGAGCTTGAAACACGACAGTCCCGCCGCCGACGCCGTGCATGTCAGCCTCAAGATCGTGAACCTGGATGTCGCCCGCGGGGAAATCACCGCACGCATGCGGATCCGCCTGACGGGAAAGATCGCGAAGGACGAGTTCACCCCGGCCGTGAACCTGCGGTTTCTGGTCAACGCGTTCCAGGGCCAGCAGCGTTTCGATCTGGAACGCGGCGAACGCGTGAGCCCGCTCACGGTGGTGTTTCCGCTTGTGGGGGAGCCCAACCTGTATCCGTTCGACACCCATGAGGCCATCCTCGCCTTTGCGGCCACCAAGCCAGGGCAGGAAGCGAAGCCTCCGCCCGCGCCGCCCGCCGCTTCGGAAAAACCAAGCTCCCTGATCGAGCGGCTGAAGAAGCTTGGCGAAACGGAAGCGGGCGAGACACCGCCGGGCCAGGTCAAGCTGGTCGGCAAAACCGAGCTAGCGAGCCGCACGCAGGTTCCGGTGTCGGTCGACCTGTCCGCGTCCATTCCCGGATTCAAGTTCGACGGGGAGCTCATCAAAACGGGTCAGGAGCAGGTGACCGGCATTCAATTGAAGCTGAGGCGCGCCAACAACGTGATCGTCGCCTCGCTCGGCATCCAGCTGATGATGATCCTGCTGGCGCTGAGCATGCTGGCCATGGTGCTGTTCGGGACGATGAAGGGCAAGGGCGCCGCGATCGACCCGCTGTACATCGCCCCGGTCCTGATCTTCGGCCTGCCGGCGCTGCGCGATACCCAGCCCGGCGTCCCGCCGCTGGGCGCGTTCAGCGATTACCTGTCCTACCTCTGGGCCGAAGCCATCGTCGCCGCGTGCACCATCATCTCCATCTGGACCTGGATCGCCCGGCATCGCTCGGATGACGAGGCGCCGGCCCCCGACCAGGACCCCGTCGACGACAAGAAACCGTCCCCGGGTTCTTGAGCCCGGCGCCGGCAATGTGGATACTCTCCGTCAAAAGACCCAGGGAACAACAATGCGAACAATCTCCGTGAACCTCGGCAGACTGCTGGGCGCCCTGGCCCTGCTGGCGCTGGCCGGCTGCGCCAGCGTGCCCCCCGAGCGGATCACCACCGACCGCATGGACTACGGGCAGGTGATCGCGGATTCCTGGAAGCGCCAGACCCTGCTCAACGTGGTGCGGCTGCATTACGCCGACGTGCCGGTGTTCCTCGACGTCGGGAGCATCATCAACAGCTACTCCTACGCCGGCAAGGCGAGCGCGGGGGCGTCGCTGCCGAGCCGGGCCGACCCGGATGTTTTCAGCCTCGGCACCGAGCGCACCTGGTCCAACACGCCGACCGTGACCTACCAGCCGCTCCTGGGCGATCGCTTCACCCGCTCCCTGCTCCAGCCGGTGCCGCCGCCGTCCGTGTTCCAGCTGATGCAGGGCGGCTGGTCGGTGGACCTCGTGCTGCGAACCGTGGTCAGTTCGATCAACGGACTGCGCAATAACTCACTCGGCGTCGGCGCCGATCCCGGGTTCAATGAACTGATCGAGACCCTATCGCGCATCCAGCGAGCAGGCGGCTTGGGCATTCGGGTCGAGCCGAGACAAGGTGGCAGCGCCGTCGTCATCGTGCTGCGCCGAGGCGACACCAATCGAGCGCTCCTCGACGACAGCCGCCGCGTGCAGCAACTGCTCGGACTGGAGGGTGACGTCAGCGAGTTCGAGATCACCTACGGCCTGCTCCCGCGCAGCGGCAGCGAAGTGGCCATGCTCAGCCGCTCGATGCTGGAGCTCATGCTGGAGATGGGTTTCGGCATCGAGGTGCCCGAGGCGCACGTCAAGGCCGGCCGCGTGCTTCCCGGCCGCCGCCAGGCGGACAGCGCGCCCTACACCCCGCTCACGCGCATCCGTTCGGGCGCCGAGGCGCCGGCGGACGCCTACGTCGCGGTGCCCTACCGCGGCCACTGGTACTGGATCGACGACAGCGACCTCGCCAGCAAGAGCACGTTCACCTTCCTGCTGATCCTGTTCTCGCTCGCCGAAACCGGCCAGAGCGCCGCCGCTCCGGTCGTGACGGTGCCGTCGCGGTGACCCGGTGACGCTTTCACTCATGATTCGCCCCGACGAGATCCAGGCGGGCCTCGACAAGGGCGAGTTCTTCATCGAGTACCTGCCCATCGTCGAGCTCGCCCAGGGGCGCTGCGTCGGTGCGGAGGCCCTGATGCGCTGGCAACGCCCGGCGGGCGTCGTGCTCCCCGACGATTTCATCCCGCTGATCGAGCACACCCCGCTTTCAGGCCTGCTCACCTACTGGATCATGGACCAGGCGGCTGTCGAGTTGGGCGACTGGCTGAAGGCGCAGCCGGGCGTCGAATTGCACATCAACGTTCCGCCCGAGATCCTCGGCCGCGGCGGGCTCGAATACGCGGCGCAGAAGTCCGGGCTGCAGGCGGTGCGCGACAAGATCGTGCTGGAGATCACCGAGCGCGGCGTGCCGGATCAGCTGGGGCTGGAGGCGCTCGACGAAGCCGCGCGCCGGGGCGTGCGCATCGCCCTCGACGACGTCCGCATCGACCCCGCCAGCGTGCTGGTCCTGTCGCGCAGCAACGTGCGCATCATCAAGATCGACAAGGACGTCCTGCAGGAGATCGGCGACGGCCCGGCGACGCCCTGGGTCGCGACCCTGTCTGCCCTGCTGAAGACCACCGACCTCGAAGTGATCGCCGAAGGGGTGGAGACGGCCGAGCAGCTTGCCGTGCTGCGGGCGGCGGGCGTACAGCGGGCGCAGGGGCACTACTTCTCGCCGGCCCTGCGTGCGGAAGCCTTTCTGAGCTACTTCCGGCGCCAGGCCGGGCGCTAGGCAGGCCATCGCGGCGGGGGCGCCGCTCCTACAGATGCGGGCGTCATCGCCGCGCTTCCTTGGGACCAAGGTCCAATGGCCACCGCGGGCGTGCGCGCCTAGCATGGCCTCGACAAACCCTTGCCGGCACAGGCCCTACGCATGCAAACACCGCTGACGCCTTACCACCTTCTCGCCAAGCCCGCGGGCGCTGCGTGCAACCTGGGCTGCCAGTACTGCTTCTTTCTGTCCAAGGAAAACCTCTACCAGGGCGAAAGCCACCTGATGGACGAGGCCACGCTGGAGGCCTACATCAGGCAGTTGATGGACTCGTCGCCCGGCCCGCAGGTCGACGTCGCCTGGCAGGGTGGCGAGCCGATGCTGCGCGGGCTGGATTTCTACAGGCGCTCGGTCGAGCTGGCCGAACGCTACCGCAAGCCGCATCAGCGCATCCTGCACACCCTGCAGACCAACGGCACGCTGATCACCGACGAGTGGGCGGCGTTCTTCAAGCAGCACGACTACCTCGTCGGGCTCAGCATCGACGGGCCGCGCGCCATGCACGACGCCTACCGCGTCAGCAAAAAGGGCGAAGGCAGCTTCGACGACGTGATCCGCGGCTGGAACTGCCTGAAGCAGCACCAGGTCGACGTCAACATCCTCTGCACCGTCAACGCCGCCAACGCCGATCATCCGCTCGAGGTGTACCGCTTCTTCCGCGACGCGCTGCAGGCGCAATACATCCAGCTCATCCCCATCGTCGAGCGCGCCACCGTGGACACGATCACGTTCGCCAACCAGGGCTGGGGCGGCCTCAAGGGCACCGACCGCCCGCTCTACAAACAGGAAGGCAATCTGGTCACCGAACGCTCGGTGACCGCCGAGCAGTTCGGCCGGTTTCTCATCGGCATCTTCGACGAATGGGTGCGGCGCGACGTCGGCAGGATCTATGTCACCACCTTCGACATCGCGCTCGGCAGCTGGCTGGGCCAGCACAACGCCTGCATCGTGTCGCCCACCTGCGGCAACGCACTGGTGCTGGAGCACAACGGCGACGTGTATTCCTGCGACCACTTCGTCGAGCCGGACTACCGGCTCGGCAACATCAGGGAAACCACGCTGCAGGCGCTGGTCGCCTCGGAAAAGCAGCGCCGCTTCGGCCAGGACAAGTACGACTCGCTGCCCAAACACTGCAGGGAATGCCCGGTGCTGTTCGCCTGCTACGGCGAATGCCCGCGCAACCGCTTCATCAGGACGCCTGACGGCGAGCAAGGCCTCAATTACCTGTGCGCAGGCTACAAGGCTTTCTTCACCCATATCGACCCGGCGATGAAGACCATGGCGAACCTGCTCAGCCAGGGCCGCTATGCCGACGAGATCATGCAGCAGGCGGACCTCGCCTGAGCCGACCCGCTTCAGGTGTGCGCCGCCGGATCGCCCATGAGACCAAAGTCCAATAGAGACCGACTGGCCAGACGCCTAGCATGACCCAATGCAAACCAGTCGGTTTTCAGCGTTTGTCAGCAAACCATGACACAGGAGCCCGAGACATGAGCACCGAAGACAAGAAGCCCCGTTCCCATCTCCCGATGCGCAACACGGCGCCGGCACGCTTCGTTCCGTACGACGCCAAGGATCCGGACATGAAGACGACGCCGATCGAGCAGCTGCGGCCGCCCGCGGGCGCGCCCAATGTGCTCATCATCCTGATCGACGACTGCGGCTTCGGCGCGCCCAGCGCCTTCGGTGGCCCCTGCGCCACGCCGACGGCTGACCGGCTGGCCGCGGGCGGGCTCAAATACAACCGCTTCCACACCACGGCGATCTGTTCGGCGACGCGGCAGGCGCTGCTGACCGGACGCAACCACCACAACGCCGGCATGGCAGGCATCACCGAGATCGCCACCGGCCAGCCGGGCTACTCCTCGGTGCTGCCCAATTCCATGGCGCCGCTGGCGAAGACGCTCAAGCTGAACGGCTACAACACCGCCCAGTTCGGCAAGTGCCACGAGGTGCCGGTGTGGCAGTCCAGCCCGGTCGGGCCGTTCGACCAGTGGCCCACCGGCGGCGGTGGCTTCGAATACTTCTACGGCTTCATCGGCGGCGAGGCGCACCAGTGGTACCCCTCGCTGTACGAAGGCACGACCCCGATCGAGGCGCCCAAGTCGCCCGAAGAGGGCTACCACCTGATGGAGGACATGACCGACAAGGCGATCGCTTGGGTCCAGCAGCAGAAGTCGCTCGCCCCGGACAAGCCCTTCTTCTGCTACTTCGCGCCCGGCGCCACCCACGCGCCGCACCACGTGCCCAAGGAGTGGGCCGACAAGTACAAGGGCAAGTTCGACGCCGGCTGGGACGCGCTGCGCGAGGAGACTTTCGCCCGCCAGAAGAAACTCGGCGTGATTCCGGCCGACTGCGAACTCACCCCGCGGCCCAAGGACGTCCCCGGCTGGGACGACATGCCGGAGGCGTTCAAGCCGGTGCTGCGCCGGCAGATGGAGGTCTACGCCGGCTTCCTCGAGTTCACCGACTACCACGTGGGGCGGCTCATCGAGACGCTCGACCACATGGGCCTGACCGACGACACGCTGATCTACTACATCATCGGCGACAACGGCGCCTCGGCCGAGGGTTCGTTCAACGGCTGCTACAACGAGATGAGCTACTTCAACGGCCTGCAGTCGCTCGAGACGGCCGAGTACCTCACGGAGCGGATCGACAAGCTCGGCGGGCCCGAGTCGTACAACCATTTCGCGGTGGGCTGGGCGCACGCGCTGAACACGCCCTACCAGTGGACCAAGCAGGTCGCCTCGCACTTCGGCGGCACGCGCAACGGCACCATCGTCCACTGGCCCAAGGGCATCAAGGCCAAGGGCGAACAGCGCTCGCAGTTCGTGCACGTCATCGACGTCGCGCCGACCGTCCTCGAGGCGGCGGGCATTCCCGAGCCGGTCTCGGTCGACGGCATCCAGCAGGACCCGATCGACGGCGTCAGCATGCTCCCCACGTTCAACGACGCCCAGGCGCCGGAACACCGCGAGACGCAGTACTTCGAGGTCATGGGCAACCGCGCGATCTACCACAAGGGCTGGACCGCGGTGACCAAGCACTACACGCCGTGGATCCCGGACAAGAAACCTGCGCTCGACGACGACGTGTGGGAGCTCTACGACACCAGCAAGGACTGGACCCAGGCCAAGGACCTGTCGAAGGAGATGCCGCAGAAGCTCAAGGAGCTGCAGCGGCTGTTCCTCATCGAGGCGACGCGCTACAAGGTGCTGCCGCTCGACGACCGCATGTTCGAGAAGATCAACCCCGACACTGCCGGCCGCCCCACGCTGATCAAGGGCAAGACCCAGCTCCTGGCCGGGGGCATGGGCCACCTGTCGGAGAACTGCGTCCTCAACGTCAAGAACAAGTCGCACTCGGTGACCGCGCAGATCGTGGTGCCGCAGAAGGACGCGGAAGGCGTCATCATCGCCCAGGGCGCCGACATCGGCGGCTGGAGCCTCTACGCCCTGGGCGGCAAGGTCCGGTACTGCTACAACTGGGGCGGCTTCAAGCACTTCATCATCGAAGGCGCCACGAAGCTGTCGCCGGGCGAGCACCAGGTGCGCATGGAGTTCGCCTACGCCGGCGGCGGCCTCGGCAAGGGCGGCAAGGTGACGCTATACCTGGACGGGCAGAAGGACGGCGAGGGCGAGGTCGGCGCGACGCTGGCGATGATCTTCTCCGCCGACGACGGCTGCGACGTCGGCAAGGACGGCGGCTCGGCGGTCTCGCCCGACTACAAGCCCGGCGACAACGCCTTCAACGGCAAGGTCAAGGGCGTGCAGCTCTCGATCGCCGAGGACGACGGCAAGCACGTGGTCGACCCCGCCGACGCGATTCGCATGGCGCTCGCCCGGCAGTAAACCGAGTTGAACCCATGAACCAGTTCACCGAACCAGCCGCAGTGTTCCCGTCCTTGCCGGCCGATGGACCGCCTGGCTTCCACCTGCTGGCGAAGCCGAGCGGGTCTACTTGCAATATCGACTGCACCTACTGCTTCTTCCTGTCCAAGGAAGCGCTGTATCCGAACGAAAAGAGCCGCATGTCCGAGGCCACGCTGGATGCCTACATCCGTCAGCTGCTGGAGTCGCACCGCGTGCCCCAGGTCACCGTGGCGTGGCAGGGCGGCGAACCGACGCTGATGAAGCTGGAGTTCTTCAAGCACGCCGTCGAGCTGGTCGAGAAATACCGCAAGCCAGGCCAGACCGTACAACACACGTTCCAGACCAACGGCATCCTGCTCAACGATGACTGGTGCGCGTTTTTCAAAGAACACAATTTTCTGGTCGGACTGAGCGTCGACGGCCCGCGCGAGCTGCACGACACCTACCGCGTCGACCGCCGTCAACAGGGCACCTTCGACAAAGTGATGCAGGGCTGGCGCGCCCTGAAACGGCACGATGTCGATTTCAACATCCTGTGTACGGTCAACGCCGCCAACCAGCATCACGGCCGCGAGGTCTATCGTTTTTTCCGCGACGAGTTGGGCGCCAAGTGGGTGCAGTTCATCCCCATCATCGAGCGTGCCACCGAGCAGACGATCGACCTCGCCAACCTGGGCTGGAGCGAACAGGCGGGCAAGAAGCGCCTGCTTTACACACAGACCGGCAACCTGGTCACGGCGCGTTCGGTAGGCGGCAAACAATACGGCCAGTTTCTGATCGATGTCTTCGAGGAATGGGTGCGCCACGACGTGGGCGAAGTGTTCGTGCAGATCTTCGACGTCACGCTGGAGGCCTTTTTCGGCCGCCATTTATTGTGCATTCATGCTCCGACCTGCGGCTACGGCCCGGCGCTGGAATACAACGGCGATCTTTACTCCTGCGACCATTTTGTCGAGCCCAAATATCTGTTGGGCAACATCCACGAAACGCACATGCTGAAGCTCGTGGCCTCGCCCGAGCAGCGCAAGTTCGGCGAGGCCAAGCGCGATACGCTCACCGCCCAGTGCCAGTCTTGCAAGGTGCGGAACTGGTGCAACGGCGGCTGTCCGAAAGACCGCTTCGCGCTCTCGCGCGACGGCGAACCGGGCCAGAACTACCTCTGCCCGGGCCTGGAACTGTTCTTCATGCATGTCGGACCGACCTTCAACGTGATGGCGCAGTTGTTGAAGCAGGGCCATGCGCCCGCCGACGTGATGGAGACCATTGCCGCACTGGACGAACAGCGCGGTCCCTATCGGCCCTGCGATTGTGGCAGCGGCAAGAAGTTCCGCTTCTGCCACGGCGACAGCGCGCCGGCCAGCAAATTCAGCGGGGTGAATCCTGGAGCAGCCGCGCCCCAGGCAGAGCAGGCGAGGTCATGAATCAACCGAATCGTGTGGGCGCGTTTCGGTTTTATAGGTGTAGGTGTTTGTAGTCCGGCTCTGGTTGCTTCGAAGCACTGGGTAATTGGTTCTGTTTTTTAACTGAAGGAGAAAACGACTATGGCAACAAAAAAACCAAATATCCTCATCATCTGGGGTGACGATATCGGCTGGTTCAACATCAGCGCCTACAACCACGGCATCATGGGCTACAGGACGCCTAATATCGATCGCATCGCCAAGGAAGGTTGCCTGTTCACCGACTGGTATGGCCAGCAGAGCTGCACCGCCGGGCGCGCCGCCTTCATCACCGGGCAGTCGCCGATCCGCACCGGTCTCACCAAGGTCGGCCTGCCCGGCTCGAAGCTCGGCTTGCAGCCGGAAGACCCGACCATTGCCGAACTGCTCAAGCCGCAGGGCTATGTCTGCGGCCAGTTCGGCAAGAACCATCTTGGCGACAGCGACGAGTTTCTGCCGACGGTACATGGCTTCGACGAGTTCTTCGGCAACCTGTATCACCTGAACGCCGAGGAGGAGCCGGAAAACGAGGACTATCCGAGCGAGTTGGAACACCCCGACTTCAAGAAGAACTTCGGGCCGCGTGGCGTGTTGCACAGCTGGGCGAATCCCGACGGTACGCAGAAAATCGAAGATACCGGCCCGCTGACCAAGAAGCGTATGGAGACCATCGACATGGAAGTCTCGAAGCATGCGATTGACTTCATCGAGCGCCAGGTCAAGGCAGACAAGCCGTTTTTCTGCTGGTGGAACTCGACCAGGATGCACGTCTGGACACATTTGAAGGAGGAGTCCAAGGGCAAGACCGGGCTGGGCGTCTATCCCGACGGCATGGTAGAGCACGACAATAGCGTGGGAGAGCTGCTCGACAAGCTGGACGCGCTGGGGATCGCTGACAACACCATCGTCATGTACTCGACCGACAATGGCGCCGAGAAGCTCAGCTGGCCCGATGGCGGAACTTCGCCGTTCCGCGGCGAGAAGGCCTCCAACTGGGAAGGCGGCTGGCGCGTGCCAACTGCCATCCGCTGGCCGGGCGTGATCAAGCCGGGCACCGTCAGCAACGAGCTCTTCTCGCATCAGGACATGCTGCCCACCTTGCTGGCCGCGGCCGGCGAGCCGGACATCGTCGAGAAGTGCAAGAATGGCTACACGGCCGGCAACAAGACCTTCAAGGTGCATCTCGACGGGTTCAACATGGTTCCCTACCTGAAAGGCGAGGTGGCGAAGAGCCCGCGCCCCGGGTTCATTTACTGGGGCGACGAGGGCGATCTGATGGCGCTGCGCTACGGCAACTGGAAGATTCATTTTGCGGTGCAAGAGCATGAAGGCTTCGGGGCGTGGGAGAAGGAACTCACGACATTGAAGTTCCCGTTGCTCGTCAATCTTCGATCCGATCCGTTCGAAGAGGCTACCCTTTCCGCCGATATGTACGGCATGAAGTGGCGTGCGGATCGCGTCTTCATGCTGTTGCCGGCTGGCGCCCTGGTTGCGCAGTTCATGCAGACCATGCTGGAGTTCCCGCCACGGCAGAGTCCGGAGAGCTTCACGCCTGAGGCCATGATGGAGGGCATCCGGAAGAAGGTGGCGCTCCTGAAATCCGCGGCACATCCGGGCTGAGGTAAACGGTACGCCGCGCATGTACGGCGGCGGCGAGAACCTGTGCATGGGCGCTTCCTGTGCACAGGTTTTTTCTAATGGATCAGATGCGATGAATGCTCACACTGCACGAGTTTTGCATGCCGGCCAGGTTGCGCAAAAGGTGAGCGCGTTTTACGAGCGCCATCCCTATCCGCCGCCGGTCGATGATCTGGAACGCTACCGCAAGTTGTGGAATGACGCGCGGCGACGTGCCGATGTTCACTTGTTTTGGCCGGACGAAAACTATCGCGATGACCGGAGCATTCTAATCGCAGGCTGCGGCACTTCTCAGGCTGCCAAGTACGCGCTGCGCTGGCCGCATGCACGCGTGACCGGGATCGATGTCAGCGCGACCAGCATCGAGAATACTGCGATGCTCAAGCGCAAATACAACCTCGATAATCTTGACTTGCACCAACTGCCGCTGGAGTGCGCCACCGAGTTGGGGTGCAGTTTCGAACACGTGGTCAGCACCGGGGTGCTGCACCATTTGCCCGACCCGGATAAGGGCCTGCAGGCGCTGCACGATGTGCTCGCGCCGGATGGCGCCATGCACTTGATGGTCTACGCGCCCTACGGTCGCGCCGGTGTGTACCTGTTGCAGGAGTACTGCCGCCGGCTCGGCATCGATACATCGTCGCAGGAAATCAGGGATCTCGCGGCCAGCCTCAGCGCGCTGCCGCCCGACCATCCGCTGGTTCCGCTGTTGCGCAACTCGCCGGATTTCCGCGACGAGGCTGCGTTGGCCGATGCACTGCTGCATCCACAGGACCGCGCCTACTCGGTGCCGCAGCTACTCGATTTCCTCGCCGCCGCTGGCCTCAACTTCGGACGTTGGATGCGGCAGGCGGCTTACCTGCCGCAGTGCGGCGCACTGGCGTCCACGCCGCATCAAGCTCTGCTCAACCGGCTGCCGCTGGCAGAGCAGTATGCTGCAGTGGAACTTTTTCGCGGCTCGATGTTGCGCCACAGCGCCGTGGCGTACCGCAACGACCGGCCGAAGCATGATTCGATCAGATTCGATGGGGATGCGTGGCTTGGCTACGTGCCGATACGCCTGCCGGACACCATCGTGGTGCAAGAGAAGCTGCCGCCGCGAGCCGCAGCCGTGCTGATCAACCGCAATCACAACTACACCGACTTGTATCTGCCCATCGACGCGCGGCAGAAAAAGCTGTTCGACGCGATCGACGGCAAACGTTCCATTGGCGAGATCGCCGCGGACAGCACGCTGCGCGATACCGCGCGCGTCTTGTTCGAGGGGCTGTGGTGGTATGACCAGGTGGTGTTCGACACATCGCGGTGCTGATCAAGCTGGGCGATACCTAAGACCTAAGTCCAATAGCAATGGATGGCGTGGGGTTCCTATACTTACAGGTAGGTATGTGCCTTCAAATTTGTCCGGCAGCGCCTCGGCAGGCGCGTGTGTCTGGGCCGCCCCCAAAGTCCAAAGCGATTCAGCCAAAAGGAACCCCATGAACCCTCCCACGACTTCGGCCCCCGCCCTCGTTCTCGCGCTGCTTCTGTCTGCCTGCGCCACGCAAGGAGATTCAGCCCAGACCGGCGCGTCTTCGCCACAACAGGCCGCACCGAATACGCAGGGCGACGCCGCGGCGACGGTGACCGTCAGCCAGGTGACCGCCACGGTGGAAGCCGTCGACCTGGCGACCCGGTTGGTGACGCTTGCCCGCCCGGATGGCAAAAGCGTCGTCGTGCAGGCGGGCGCACAGGTCAGGAATCTGGCGCAGGTCAGGGTCGGCGACAAGGTGACGGTCGAATACTACGAAGGGCTTGCCGCGGAAATCGCGCCGCCCGGCGCGGCGCTCGATGAAGTGGAAGTGACCGGCGTCATGGCCAGGGCGCCGCTGGGTGAGCGCCCGGTCGGCGCAGTGGGCGAGGCGATCAGGGCAACGGTCGTCATCGAATATGTCGACACCCTGCGCAACGTGGTCCACTTCACGGGCCCGCTCGGCAAGACGCGCATCGTCAAGGTCGTGCAGCCGCAATTCAGGGCGATGCTGAAGACGCTGAAACCCGGCGACCAGGTCACCCTCACCTATTTCGAGGCCGTGGCCGTCAACGTCCGGCCGGCGAGCGACTGATGCCTGCCCCGCGGGCGATCGGGCCACTGCCGCATCGACTCATCTGATTTTCTGGATCCCCTCATGAACACGATACGAAATCTGCTCGCCTGGAGCATGCTGGCCGTGATGGCCGGCTGCAGCAATGCGCCCGTGGCGGACGCCCCGCCCGCCGAGGTCGCGATCGCGCAGTCCTGGAGCGGCGACTATCCCGTTGCCGAACTGAAGCTTCTGCCGCAAGGACAGCAGCAGTCCGCAGCAGGCTACCTGGGCAGCGCCGCGGCATTCGCGTCGGTCTGGGCCGCCTTCCGGCCGGGCGAGACCGCCCCGGCGGTGAATTTCCGCAAGCAGCTGGTGGTCTTCCACCGCAATGTGGATTTCTACAACCGCACCCGCATCGTCAGGGTCACGCTCAAGGACGGGGTGGCGGAGGTGCTGGCGGCCGAGACGATGTCGGCCCTCCCCGTCACGGACAAGGTGGCGATGGCGCTGGCGGTGATTCCGCGCGCTGGCGTGAAGGCGATCCAGGCCGGAACGGTGCGCATCCCCGTGCGTGCCGACTAGCGGAATGCCGGAAGGACGCCCGGCCATGCCGTCACGATAGGACCAAAGTCCAATTTTTCTTCGGCCCGGCACGACGTATCGTCATTCGAGTGGGTGAAGATTACCTGGCTTTCCGGATCACCCGCAGAGGTCCCGGGCAAATCGCCCGGACTGGACGCTCACACTCAGGAGATAGAAATGAACAAGACAGTCAAACGGGTTTCCATGGGCGCATTGCTGGCGGCGTTCGCCCTGGCTTCAGCGGGCATCGCACGCGCGGAGAACTCCGGCTATCTCGGTGATTACGCCGCATTGAGGGAAGTCAAGGATGCCGCGGGCGACACGGTGATGCGCTACGTGAACCCCGCGCTCAAGCCCGGCACGTATACGGCGGTCATGATCGACCCCACCCAGTACTACCCCGCCCCCACACCGAGCGAGCAGGTCAGTTCGCAAACGCTCACCGAGATCAGCAACTACCTGGACAAGGGGCTGCGCGACAAGCTTGGCGCCAAGCTCACGGTCGTGTCCGAGCCGGGGCCCGGCGTGCTCCGCATACGGCCCGCGATCACGGCGGTCGCCCCGAAGGCGGTCGGTCTGAAACCCTACCAGGTCATTCCCGTCGCATTCGTGGTGTCGTCGGTGAAGGGACGCGGCAAGGAGGCCAGCATCCAGGTCGAGGTCGACGCGGTGGACAGCGTGACCGGCGAACGCATGGGGGCCTCGGTGCGCAAAGGGGTGGGCGCCAAGCTGGCGAGCGACAAGGCCGCGCTGACGCTGGCCGACGTGCAGCCCCTGCTGGACAAGTGGATCGACACCGGTTCGTCGTTCGTCGCCGAGCAGATGAAGTAACCCCCTCATGGCCAGCCCCGTGAAACTGCTTGGCCATCTGCTCATATGGGGCGTTCTGCTGGCTGCCGCAGCATGGGGCAGCGCGGCCTTGTGGTTCGACGGTCCCGCTTCGCGGCCGCTGGCTGGCCTGTTCGTGGGGGCGTACGCCCTCGCCACCCTCGCCACCCTGTTCACGCTGCGGCCCATGCGCCGGGCCTATGCCGGCGCCCTCATCCTGTTCGCGCTGCTGCTCGGCTGGTGGCTCGGCATCGCGCCGAGCAACCACCGCGACTGGCAGCCGGAGGTCGCACGACTGGCCTACGCCGACATCGACGGCGACCGGGTGACGGTCCACAACATCCGCAATTTCGACTACCGCAGCGAGACCGACTTCACGCCCGCCTGGTACGACAAGACCTTCGACGTCGGCAAGCTCGAGTCGGTCGACCTCGTCGCGGTGTACTGGATGGGACCGGCCATCGCCCACACCATCCTGAGCTTCGGTTTCGAAGGCGGCGACCACCTCGCCTTCTCCATCGAGACGCGCAAGGAGACGGGCGAGGCGTATTCCACGGTCAAGGGATTCTTCAGGCAGTACGAGCTCTACTACGTGGTGGCCGACGAGCGTGACGTCATCCGCGTGCGCAGCAACTACCGCAAGGACCCGCCCGAGGACGTCTACGTCTACCGCCTGCAGGGCTCCATCGAGAACGGCCGCCGGCTGTTTCTCGAATACATCCAGCGGATCAACCGCCTGAAGGAAGAGCCCGAGTTCTACAACACGCTGACCGACAACTGCACCACCGGCATCTGGATGAACACGCGGGTCAACCCCGGCCACCCGCCGCTGTCGTGGAAGATCCTGGCCAGCGGCTACGTGCCGCAATACCTGCACGAGGCCGGCAGGCTCGCGCCCGGTACGTCGTTCGACGCACTGCAGCGCGGGGCGCACATCAATGCGCGCGCACAGGCGGCGGACCAGGCCGCGGATTTCTCGCGGCGCATCCGCATCGGGATACCCGGCATCGATGCCCACGCAGGACAGCCGGATGAGTGAGCGCAGCGTGCAATCGATGAAACCCGCCCCCCCGTCGCGCATCGATCATCTTGCGGGGCGATCCTTCACGCGGCACGCTATATCAAAAACCAGCGGAGGCCGGACGTGAACGCAACCCCATACAGAACCCACATGCGCGGGCCGGTCCTGTCGGCACTGGTCGTCATGGCGTCGATGCTCGCGCTCGCCGCCCCCGCCTCGGCCCAGGCCGCGCCCGAACCGCAAGCCGCCCGCCCCAAGATCGGCCTGGTGCTGGCGGGCGGCGGCGCCAAGGGCGCGGCGCACGTCGGCGTGCTCAAGGTGCTCGAGGAAATGAACATCCCCGTCGACTACGTCGCGGGCACCAGCATGGGGTCGATCATCGGCGGCCTCTATGCCTCCGGCATGCGTCCGCAGGAGATCGAGCGCGAAATCCAGAGCATCGATTGGCGGGATGTGTTCAAGGACGAGCCGAATCGGGAAGACCGCTCGTTCCGCCGCAAGCAGGACGACGCGCTGTATGTCTTCAAGGTCAAGCCCGGCTTCAACGAAGGCAAGATCGAAATGCCGCTGGCCTACGTCCATGGCCAGAAGTTCGACCTGCAGCTGAACCGCCTGACCGCGCGGGTGAGCCAGGTGAAGGATTTCGACCAGCTGCCCATCCCTTTTCGCGCCGTCGCGACCGACCTGGAAACCGGCAGGGAAGTGGTCCTCAAATCCGGCAACCTCGCCCGCTCGCTGCGCGCGAGCATGGCCGTGCCGGGCGCCTTCGACCCGGTCGACATCGACGGCAAGCTGCTGGTCGATGGCGGCATCAGCAACAACGTTCCGGTCAGCGTGGCGCGCGCGATGGGCGCCGACATCGTGATCGTGTCGGACCTGGGCAGCGAAATGCTCACGCGCGACCAGATCACCTCGGCGCTGAGCGTGGCGGGACAGATGGTCAACTTCCTGTTCGCGCTCAACTCCCAGGAACAACTCAAGAGCCTGGGGCCTGACGACGTCCTCATCACGTCCCGGCTCGGCGATATCGGCGCCGGAAGCTTCGGCCGCATCAACGAGGCCATGCCGATCGGCGAGCAAGCCGCGCGGCAGGCGGCGGAGTCGCTGCGCCGCTATTCGCTCAGCGAGGCCGATTACGACCGTTACCTGGCCTCCCGCGGGAAACCCGGGGCCGAAGGCGGTGCCGATGCGGTGGCGTTCGTCCGCATCCAGAACCAGTCCAAGGTCAGCGACGCAGTCATCGCCAGCCATCTCTCCGCCAAGCCGGGCGAGCCGCTGGACGTCGCCCAGCTGGAACGCGACATCCAGCAGATCTACGGCCTGGAAATCTTCGAATCGGTGCGCTACGAACTGGTCGAGGAAGACGGCCAGACCGGGGTCGTCGTCCAGGTCAAGGAGAAGCCTTGGGGGCCGGGCTATCTGCAGACCGGCCTGATCACGTCCAGCAATTTCGAAGGCGATGCGCCCTTCCGGCTGGGCCTGACCTACACCATGACGCAGATCAACCCGCTCAACGGAGAGCTGCGCATCGGCGGCCAGATCGGCGACGAGCCGGCGCTGTTCGGCGAGATCTTCCAGCCCCTCGACCCCGCTGCGCGCTATTTCGCTTCGGGCAGGCTCGGCTATGTGACCCGGAACATCAACCTGTTCGACGACGCCGGCAACAACATCGCCCAGGCCCGCGCGCGCGGATTTGCGCTGGAACTCGGTGCGGGCCGGCAATTCGGCACCTGGGGCGAAGCGCGGCTCGGCTATCGCCGCGAGATTGGCGAAATCGACATCGGCATCGGCGCGCCGGCACCGAGCCAGGACTACGATACCGGCTTGCTTTTCGTGCGCCTGACCGACGACAAGCTGGACAGCGTGTATTTCCCGACCAAAGGCCATGCCGGCAAACTGGAATGGCGCATGTCGCGCGAAGACTTCGGCGCCGACACCGACTTCGACCAGGCAACGCTTGGCTACAACCACGCGTTCAGCTGGGGACGCAACACCCTGTTCGGCGGCCTGTTTATGGAGCTCACGCCGGACGAGGACGCCCCCATCCAGAGCCTCTATCGCCTCGGTGGCTTCCTCAAGCTGTCGGGCCTGTCGCAGGACGAGCTGACCGGCCAGCAGGCCGGCCTGGCGCGGCTGGTCTACCTGCGGCGCATCAACGACATCCAGTTCTTGAAGGCCTATGCGGGCGCAAGCCTGGAAGCGGGCAAGGTCTGGCAGGATTCGGGCGACCTCTTCGACGACCCGCTGTTCGCAGGCAGCGCCTTCATCGGTGCGGACACCCCCATCGGCCCGGTCTATCTCGGCTACGGGCACAGCGAAGGCGGCAACGACAGCCTCTACCTGTTCCTCGGCCCGCTGTTCAGCTTCTAGGGCGGCTGAAAGGGCGTGAGACGCGCTGGGCGACCAATGCCGATGGGCGGTCCGGCGAGGCCGCAAGAATGCGGCATGCGCGGCGCCGGGAAAACCCTGTCCGTCCATCGCGCCCGTCAGCCGGCATGCCCAGCGTGATGCGCCCGATTCGAATCCATGCGACGGCGGGCGAGCGACCGCTGCGCGCGCTGGTTGTCGCCTTGCTGCTGGCGCTGGCGGGATGCGCCACACCCGTGCGTCCGCCCGATCGTCCGCCAGTAGTCCTGGCCCCGCCGGTTCCTGTCCCGGAGAGCACGTGGTGGCAGGTCGATGGCGACATCCGCACGGCGTCGCTGGCCGCGAAAGCGTCTGCCCGGGACAACGCCCGCGACGCCATGGCGAACTGGAAGCGCCGCATCCAGACGCGCACCGAGACCGATTTCATCCCCTGGTTCACCGACTTCTGGACCCAGCAGTGGCTGGCCATGAAAGTGGCCTGGTACAAGCTGAGCGCCGAAGAGGGGACCGATCCGACCGTGCAACAACTGTCCGCGTATTTGCAGGCGCAATACCACGATCGCGTGCTGGAGCCCGTCGCCAGGGAAATCGATCCCGACGTTGTCAGGACCCAGGCGACGCAGCACTACCTTCGACGCCTCGGCGCGCAGCTTCAGGAAATCCCGCGGCGCTACGGCGTGCCTGTCGACCAGTTCGACCGCAGGATCCAGGACATCCCCGCGATTGCGCTGGCGTCCCAGCCTGCCCAGACCGCTTCGCTCTACGCGGTTCTCCACGCCGAGCCGATCACCAGGCTGCCCGCCTATGCGGCCCTGAGCACCCGGATCCGCAAGGACTCTGACACGACGGGAAAAGCGCCATCCGACGCCAGGATATCGCCCGTGGCGAAACGGGCCAGCGAAATACTGGTCGACCGGCTCGTCACCGGCGGTGGGGCGGGCGCGGCCGCAGCGGCGGTCGGCGGCGGCGCAGGCGCGATCATTTCATTCGGCGCGGCCGGTTATGGCGCGATCGCGCACGAGAAGGCGCGGCCGAAAATGGAAGCCCGGCTGCGGGAAAGCCTGGGCCTGGCGCTGGACGACATGTGGCAGGACCTGGTGGACGACCCCGCCACCGGGGTGATGGCCGAGGTCTACCACCTGGCCGGGCAGATCGAAGGGAGCCTCGCCAAAACCGAGACCCATCCGGCGCCATTCGAACCGGCGCCGCAAGGCATCCCGCTGCCAGACGCCCTTCCCCTCGAGAACGAAAAAATCGATGACGAAGGGCTGTCCGCCAAGGGGCGATCCGACAAATGAACCGACTGCGGCCCGGACCTACTTCTCACAGCGCCGCAGCGGCACCCCATCCAGGGGAAAACGCTGCTTCAGGCTGTCTTCCTTCAGGTCGAGCTTGGTTACGCCCGGCACCTTGTCGGCATTCAGGCGCACGATGAAAGGCGAGGGCCGCGCCGTGCCGAACTCGGGGATCAGCCAGATCTCGATGCCGTCCGACTTCGCGCCACCGACGCACGAGTGGCAGACGTCGATGTCCTGGTAAGTCCGCGTCTCGGTTCCGTTCTTCAGCACCAGCCGATCGCGCGCGACGACCAGCCCCAGCTGCGCGTCGCAGCCTTGCGCCTGAGGCACCCAGTAACCACGGAATGCCATCGGCACCTCGTCGCTTACAGGAGACGACGCACAACTTGCGAGCAGCAGGCTTGCCATCCAGCGCATGCTTGGGTCATCCCCCGACCAGGCCCAAAAGAATCACCGCGCGTCGGCCAACGTGGCCGGACGCTCCACCGCGGCACCCGCACGGGTGGCCGCGGCGTGCGGTCAGTTCACATTGACGACCACGTACTGGTTGCCATAGGGCTGATAGTAGGTGCCGCCGCACATGTGCAGGCTGGTGCCCTCGATCACGACGACCGTGCAGGCGGGCGGCAAGGTGGCGACGTAAATGGTCGTCACATAAATCATGCGCCGCGTGGTGCGCCGGGCGACGCCGGCGTAGCTGACGGGCGTCGCAGGACGGCCGACGATGGCATGCGCCTCCTTGACCACTGACAGCCCCGCGAAGCCGCTTCCCGGCTGGTAATCCGCAAAGGCCAGAACCAGCCCGAGCGCCAGCATTGCAAGTGTCGACTGTTTCATCATTTGCTCCCCTGCTCGTCCATGAACTCTCCGGCTTCGTCGACCGGGAGCGCCTCCAGCTTTTCCGCACCCTTGGGCGCGACAAACTTGAACTGGCCGGGCTTGATCACCGGCTTGGTGTTCCAGTTGCTCAGCTGCACGCTGTATTGCGGCGCGCCGGTCATCCATTTGGTGGTGATCACGTACTTCATGGGAAGCGGCTCGTTGCCCGTCTTGACCCAGATCTGCCAGTCGACCTTGGGGGTGCGGAAGCCGAGGTGGTGCGTCTCGACCCCGCCCACGAAGGCCCTGCCGTAATAGCCGCTGCTGACGACGCTCGACGTCAGCGCCGAGTACGAATCGGACAGCAGCAGGTCCGCGCCCGGCAGGGTCAGGCCCGTGCCCTGCTCGATGGCGCGGATGGCGTCGTCGATCGTGCCTTTCAGGTCTTTTTGCACGTAGGCATTCAGGTTCTTGCCATGCAGGCTCAGCGTGGCGCCGTCGTAGGTCATCACGGCGTCGGCGAACCGGCCCTGACGGGTGGCATGGAAGCGCGACGGGCGCTCGACCACCAGGTCCGAGCGGGCGTTCAACTGCAGCTTCTGCCCTTCGGTCGTGAGGATCTCGTTGCTGATGTCCGCCGACACGCTGAAGGCCTTGAGGCCCGCGAGGTGTTTGGACATCGCGCGCAGAATCTCGTCCGCATCGGCATTGAGCTCGCCGGCGGCGAGCGCCGACCCGGCCGACAGCCCGAGCGCGGCGGTCAGCGACGCGGCCAGCAGGCCACGCTTCCATAATGATTCACGTTTCATGCGATCTCCTTGCCGCTTGGGCGGTTGACTGACAACGGTTGCAGATATCCGGACGCCGGGCTGAGCCGCTCGTCTTCAGCGTGCAATCTAGTCCGACTGGCGGCTGATTGAAATGCGACTTTGGTCTCATCGAAGGGCATCACCTCGCGGGGGAGCCCTCGCCGTCGCCCAAATCCCGGGGCACTGGCGGCGGCTCCGCCGGCGCCTCGTACCAGCGCGCCCTGGGCACCACCTTGGGCTGTTCGGCGTCACCCTCGTACGCCGGCGTCATGATCTGAACGCCGTATTCGTTGAACACATCGAGGATGTTGCGGTGCAGGTCGGCATAGATCCGTGCCATGGCCTGGGGCTGGTCGCAATAGACGTTGATTTCGTAGGTGACGCTGAAATCCCCCAGGGCCTTCTGCAGGACGAAGGGCTCGGGCGTCGCCAGCAGGCCGGGCGTGCGTCCGGCGGCCATGCGCAGCATGGCTTCCACCTGGCGCCAGGGCGTTGCGTAGCCGATGCCGACGGTGGTGTGCAGGATCAGCCCCTGCTCCCTCGCCAGCGAACTGTAGTTGACGATGCTGCTGTTCAGGATCTCGGAATTGGGGATGACGACTTCCTCGTTCTTGACCGTGCGCAAGCGGGTCACCAAAAGCTTGCGCTCCAGCACGTCGCCGCTGACCTCCCCGACCTTGATCCGGTCGCCGATCCTGAAGGCGCGCCGATAGATCATCGTGTAGCCGGCGATCAGGTTGCCGATGACCGATGAGGAGCCGAGCGAGAAGACCAGACCGAGAAAGAGCGATATCCCCTTGAAGGCGTCGGACTCCGAACCCGGGATGTAGGGATACGCCACGACCAGTGCGAACACGACGATCAGCAGCCGGACGATCTTGTAGGTGGCGCCGGCGGTCTCGCTGTCCATCCCGGACACCTGGATCCCGCCTTGCTCGATGCCGGAAAAGAACAGCCTGGCCAGCTTCAGCACATAACGCGTCACCACGAAGAGCACGACGAGAAAAGCCAGGTCCGGGATGTCCCTGATCAGGGCCGTTCCCATGACGCGCAGCGGGTCAACGACCAGATCGAACAACCCCCGTGACGCGGGCCTTGTCCACGGGAAGAGCTCGAGGACATAGTTCAGATACAGGTAGAGGATCACCAGGGTGAGCAAGACCCACAGCGTCTTGAAGGCCCCGCGCAAAGCCTGCCGCAACTGGCTGGCCTTGATGAGATGAACCGAGCCCTCTTCCAGGTGCTCGATGTGCCCCGCCAAACGGCGGCTCGCCATCTCGTCCAGCCAACGATAGGCACGACGGACGGCGAAGAGCAGGGCCACCAGCGCCAGCGTGGCGCCGAGGGCATACCCGGAATGGGTCAGCAGCACGCGCGGGTCGCGATCGCTGCGATACGCGGCGATGGCTTCGGCGATGCGCGCCCGGTACAGCCCCGCCAGCACGCCCCGCGCGACGCCTTCCAGCTCGGCATCGGCATCGACCACGATCATCACTTGCCGCTCGCCCGCGAGGATCGTGGAACCCGTATCGGTCTCGACCACGCGTAGTGGATCGGTTCGGACGGACGGATCGGCGGCCGTTACCAGAATCCTGTCCGTGATTTCCTGCGCCCGGCGCGCTGCCGGATAGGCCATCGTGCCCCGCACCCGGAACAGGGTCCTGCCGTCGATGGCCACCTCGGCGTGCTCCGGGGCGGCCGTTTGAGAAGCCTGGGGCGTGTTGTCCTGTGCCGACGCAGTTCCAGTCAAATCCGCACATACCAGCACACCCAACAGGGCAAAACTCAGCACATGGCGCCACACCCGCACTGCATGGGCGTGGCGAGCAAGCCATTGCCAAGGGGGTTGAAAGGCCGAGGGCGCGCTCATGTCTTGTTTTTCCTTGATCTTCAACGGCAGGCCACGAACATGATGGCGCCAAACCGCGAGGCGATGCGGTCGCCACGCCTCCCCCGACCCGGCTGAAACGATATCGCTTAGCGACGCACCGAACGACGGGCCGGGCCGGTGTTGCCGATGGCGCCAGGCTGGTTGAAGCCGGGATCCACCACACCGGCCCCGGGCGCGCCGACGCCGACTCCGGGCGTACCGACGTTGCCGACCGCGCCAGGCTGGTTGATGCCGGGATCCCGCACACCCGCCCCGGGTGCGCCCACCCCCACCCCGGGCGCACCGACGCCGACGTTGCCCATGGCGCCGGGCTGGTTGATGCCCGGATCCCAGGTGCCGACCCCGGGTGCGCCGACGCCGGCGGTCCCGCCTCTCACGCCGGGCTGGTTGATGCCGGGGTCGACGGCATGAAGCGCGCCCGAAAGCATGGCCATCGTCACGCCGATCGCCAGGCCACCTATCCACTTGTTGCGTTTGATGTTCATCTTTTCTACTCCTTGCATGAGGTGTGGGGCGCAGCGCCGTCTGATCGCGATCGCATCGCCAGGTGGCGCCGGGCGCGATCAGCTGAGACGCAGCCCGCCGTCGACTTCTGCCCGATTCAATTGGCCTTGGGCGCGTCGGTGCTCTTCAGCACGAAGTCGACTTTCTGTGCGCTTCGAGGGGGCTTGAAGCTGAAGGTGCTCGCGCCGAATTTGGGCTTGAGGTTCCAGTGCTTCGTGACGACGGTGAACTGGGGGGCGTTGAGCTTGTCCCGCGTGGTGATCACCAGCTTGCGCGCCAGGGGGCGCTTGCCGTCCTCGATCCAGATCTGCCAGTCGACGTGTGGCGCACGGAAGGCGAGGTGGTCGCAGCGCACGCCATCCACCACGCCCTTGCCGACCACGAACCCGGAGGTCACGTCCTGCATCAGGATGCCGTAGGCATCCTTGTAGAGGAGATCGCCGGCGGGCGCGACGACGTCGAGCTTCTCACGCGCGAAGTCCAGCATCTCCTCGAGCGTGCCGGGCGCGGCGATCGTGGCGTAGTAGTTCTCAGCCGGGTTGTGCAGGGTCAGCGATGTGCCGTCGTAGTAGAAGACCTGATCGACCAGATCGCCGGTGCGCTCCGCACGCAATCTGTTGGGGCGCTCGACCGACACCCGCGCGGTGTGGTCGAACTGGATCTTCTGCCCCGACTCGAGCACCACCTCGATAGTGCTTTCCGTGTCCACGCTGAACCGCTGCTGGCGGGCGAGAAAATCGGTCGACGCTTTCAGCAGCTGCCGGGCCGCCGGGGCGACCCCGGTCGGCTGCGACAGTGCCGCCTGCGGCAGCACCGCGGCCAGGAGCAGCGCAACGGCGACCGCGCCCCCCCTGCCGATTCTTGCCACGTGCTTGATTACGGTCAGTGCCATCACTCCCCCTACGCGAGAAAATCGACAAACCCGCGCGCCCCCAGAGACCGCGCGTCTTCGTTGAATATAGCGGTCCCGGTGTGCGCTGCTAATTGGACTTTGGTCTCATGCCCGGCCACGCCGAGGCAGCCGCCGGGTGCGTCGGTAGCGTGCAAAAAAGCGCGGGCACCCGCCCGCGCTTCTTCACCCCAGGCAAGGCGGAACGATCACTTGCCGGACGCCCCGCCACGCAGCGCGGCGAAGCGCTGCGCCACCTGCATCGACCACTTGTCGAATGCATTTTTCGCGTAGGACCAGGACTGGAACGAACCCATGTAGCCGCTCGCCCAGGTGCTGACCGCGTTGGCATCCATCTCCGCCGCGTACTTGCGGCCGACCGTGGTGTCGCGGCATTCGCCGAGCACCGTGCCCGTGGTGGCATCGAGGAACTGCATTTCCACGCCGGTTTCGCCGAGGTAGGGCGTCGAACCCGCCGGTCCGCCCTTCGCCACGCCTGAGCCCGCCTCGGCAACGAAGCCGTAGGGGATCAGCGTGCCGGCGACGCTGCGCTTGACGTCGGTCGGCTTCAGGCTGGTGAGCGCCACCGCGATCATGACCGTCCCCGCCTCCGGCGCGGTGACCACCTTCATTTGCGGCTTGAGGGCGTTGACCAACGAGTCCTCGAAATAATCGGTCAGCTTTTTCAGGTCGGACGGGTCGACGAGGGTTTCCTTGCCGTCAGCGGGCTTGAGCGACACGACGATGCGCGAAACCATCACCTTGTCGTATTGCCTGGCGTCGAGACCAGCATCGCGCCAGCATTCGACCCCCTCGCCCCAGTCGGCCTTCTTGAGGCGATCGTAGTCCGTCAGGAAGCCCGAGCGCGTCAGCAGCCTGGGGTCGGTCACCGTCACCGCCGCGCCGTTGTGCTTCGTTTCTGACGCCCCGGATTCGGCAAAAGCCGGGCCCGGCATGAGCGTTGCGCCCAGCAGGGCGGCTCCCGCGACAAAGGCCAGGCTACCCGAGCGTGCCGAATGGTTCATGAGTCTTCCTTTCCTTTTAGCCGGCAAAGACGCTACTTCGCCAGTTCGATCTCGCTCAGTTTCCAGGTCTTGTCGAACCAGGGCTCGAGCGGGCCGTACAGCCGGAACAGCATGTTCCAGCCCTTGCCGGGGATGGTCTGAATCCAGTTGCGTTCCATGCCGGAAGGCGCCTTCGGCCCGAAGTACACATCCACTGAACCATCCTTGTTGACGACCAAACCCTTGTCCAGACTGCTCACCTGTGGAAAGTCCTGATCGGTCTGGAGCATGGACCGGGTCTGGTTGTCGTACACGATCGCGGACCAGAAGTCCTTTGCCGGAGCGTTTGGCAGCACATGCAGCCGATAAGTCTTGGCACCGTCCAGAGGATTGCCCTGGGAATCCACGATTCCGACGGCATACTGGGAGCCTTGCCCCACCATCTTGGCTTCCATGGCCGGCGTCACGCCGGTGGCATAGAAGTAGAAGAAAGCGGCTGCATCCAGATAGGCCACGCCGGGCTGGGACTGGAACTTGTAGCCGCCGAGCCACTGGCGCCAAGTGCTGTTCGGATAGTAGAAAGCCTCAGGGATGCGGCTCTGGTAGGTGAGAGTGCGCGCGGTAGCGTCGCCCACCGCTGCAGCATCGGTCAGGATCGCCTTCATGCGCGCATCGGGCGCGAACGGCTTGCCCTTCTCGATGCCGATCGAGGCAAAGAACCCCAGAGTGATCGGATCGATCGACTCGACGGGTTCGTTCTGAACGACGTAGTTGAGAAGTTCCCAGAACCGGTAGTCCGCTGGTGCCACCGTGGAGAAGTCTCGATTGGACACGTTGACGAAGGTGTTGGCCGGCGGATTGGCCGCCTGCGACAGGGGATAAATCCGCGTGTTCTTGTGCAGACTCTCGATCGCGGGCTTGATGTCCCCCTGCACCGGCATGTTGCGCCAGACGAGGATGGACTCGAAGGTGGGAACACGCACGACCATGTACCCATCCGGCACTTCGCCCTTGTACCCGGGAGGCAGCAGCAGGTACTTGCCACCCTGGCCCTTGTCCGGACCGACGATGCCTATGTCGGTGACATACTTGAACCAGAAGTCATCGATCATACCCAGAGTCCTGGGTGGCACTTCGACCACCAGCGGGCCGTCATGCAGATCGATCCAGATCCATGTGTAGGGCGTGGTCGCATTCGGCGTCAGAAAGATCGAGCGGGCATTCAGGTTTTCTTCGAATGACGGGATGGTGACATTCGCGGGGCCGACTCCCAGCAACCCTTCACGCAGCCCCGCCATGTTCACCGGTGCCAATGCCAGCAAGTAGGCCTGAACAGCGCGCTGGAAGTCGAGATTGTCGTAGACCTTGTCGACGGTTTCCCTGTCCGGAAAGCCGTCAAAGAAGTTCAGCGTGCCCAGCCGAGTTTCGACGTTATCCGGGATCGCGATGCCCTGTTGGATGTTGGTGGTCATCTTCATTGTGGGCGGAGTGGATTTCGGTTTCATCGCTATCTCCTGTTCATGTTGTGACTGGTGCTTCTTTCAGCCGAAGTTAAATGAATCCTGTCGTTACAGCGGCGTGCACGAACCGAACAGCACGTAGGCCCCATCGCGGCTGCTGAAGGTCGTGACCATCTTGCCGTTCGCGGTGTCGAGCGCCATGCTCCAGGCGAGGCCCAGCTCGGTGCCCTGCAGCAGGATCTGCTGCGGGTCCTTCTCCATGGCATGGATCGGCGAGCTGCGCTTCGGTCCGACGATGGTCTTCCTGGCGAAGTCGATGCGCATGAATGCCGGTGCGCCGACGTCGTCCGGAATCCCCTTCTCGCATCCTCCGCCGGAAATGCAGTCCATCGCCTCGACCGGCGCGCAGATCAGGGCCTTGGAACCGTCGAAATCGCCGGCCGTCGCCGTCGCGCCGAACGCCAGGATCGATGCCGCCAGCGGCAGGTGCATGATGTTCTTCATGTGCGTCTTCCTTATTTGATCGTGTAGCCGCGGCCTTCCATGCAGGCGCCATAGGCCCGGTAGAAAGTGTTCATCTGCTCTTGGCGCTGGGCCTGGGCCTGCTGGTTCTGGGACTGCTGTTTCTGGCGCGCCCGGCTGCCGCCGGCCATGGTCCCGACGACCGCGCCGATCGCGGCGCCCTTCCCCGCGTCGCCGGCGACGCCACCGATGAGCGCACCGCCCGCCGCGCCCATCAGCGCGCCGCCCACGCGCTCGCCGCCGCCGACCGCCGGACCCGTTTGCTGTGGAACCGGCGTCTGCGCCAGGGCAGCCGGGTCGATGCCGGTGGTCTGCCTGGCCCAGGCCTGGCACTCGCCGTCGTCCTTGCCCTGCTGTGTCGCGCTCTGCCCTTTCGCCGGATAGACGACGGGCTGCTGCGCCATGGCGGAGGCGGCCATGCACAAGGCCGCGATGCCGAGGCTGACTCGAATGGAATTGCGCATCTTTAACACTCCGTTTGGTGAGGTCCTGGTGAGTTGAAAACGGTCAGGTCGTACAAGGGTTCGCCGGTTCGATTCGCGGTGGCCGCGCTCATTTCGGGAACAGCAGGGTCAGCGCCAGCCGGAATCCCCAGCCCTCCGGGCCGGCGCCGTCCGGGCTGTCCGCCCAGTAGCGCGCGCCGCCCTGAAGGGTGAACGGCTGCTTGCCCACCTTGAGCATCTGGCTGACCATCAAGTTGACCGGCACCGACCATTCCTCCGATTCCCAGTCGTAGGTGGATTCCGTGTTCACGGTAAAACTGGTGAGCGTCTTGGTGGTGTAGGACACGAAGGGCTGCAGGAAGGTGGCGCTGATGTCGTTGCGGTCGTCGTCGCCGGCCACCGACCAGATGTGGTTCGCCAGCGCGCCGACGGTCCAGCCGCTCTCCTGCTTGAGCACCACGGCGGTCGGGCCGAGACCCCACTTCTCGGCGCTCAGGCGGTCTTCGCTGCCGGTGGGCAGCAGCAGCACCGGCCCGGCGCCCCAGATCCAGCCGCCCGCGGTCGGCTTCTTGGGCGAGAAGAACAGGCTCTGCGTGATGTCGCCGACCCCGGAATCGGTGCCGGCGCCGGGCACGACGTCTTGCTGGCTGACCAGCGGGACGATGGTGCGCGAAATCAGGTTCCAGTCCGCGCCGATCGAGAACGGGATCACCGGCTGGACGTTCAGCTGCCACTTCTCGCCCTGTTCGGCCGGGCCGATGTTCTCGTCGTAGTTGAGCTGCAGCGGCAGGCTGACGAGGGCGGCGATCGGGTTCAGTGCCTGCTTGGCCAGTTCGGCATCGCTCGCCGCGGCGGGCAGGACCGCCAGACCGGCCGACAAAGCCGCCAGGCGAAGGGCAAACAAAGGGATTCTATTCATGATCGACTCCAGGCGTGACTCAACAAGGTGGCGCGAACGGTAATGCGCGCGCGCGCTGCGGGAAATTGGACCTTGGTCCCATGGGCTCGGTGGAGCCGTATCGGCGTGAGCCCCAATACGGCTCGTCCCCACGATCACCCGATCACTTTTTCAGCTTGGTGAATTTCGTGCCCTTGCCCGACCAGCCGCCCATCAGGCCTTCCTTGCCGAAGGCGAAGGCGACGACCGAGGATTTGGCTTTCAGGGTGTCCGCCGACATGGTGGGGGTCGAGGCGTCCACCACCGTGACGCCCGCGTCCACCCCCGCGGCCCAGCCGCTGCTGGCGCGGAAGCTGTCGAGCGCCTCCTGGGTCAGGAACAGGAACACGAAGTTGGCCTTCTGGAAGCCAGCCTGGAACCCTGCCGAGCCGACCTCCATCTTGTAGTAGTCGACGCTCTTGCCGCCGACCCTGAGCGCGCCCTCGCCCCATTGCGCACCGACGACGAAACCGACTTTCTTGACGTCGGGCATGACGAGCACGCCCTTGGCGGCGGCCAGATATTCCTCGGCGCCCTTCACCTCCTTTTTGAAGCTCTGCAGGGCGGCGTCGGCACGCGCATCGATTTCCCTTGCACTATCTGCGTGCGCGGCCCCCACGGGCAGCAGCAAGAACGACAGCGACAGCGCGGCGAGAAAGGTACGGAACGGGGTGACGGCATGTTCGATCATGGTTCGGTTCTCCAGATGAAGGTGAAGCGCATGCCCGGGCGGGACACGATGGCCGGAACTCGGCTGCATGGGAGGAGCGTAGGGTTTGTGCACAGCCGGGTCTATTGGGCTTTGGTCCCATACCCGGCCGCAAGCCTTGCGGGTGGCGTTATTGGGTAAACTGGCTGCGGTCCCGTACGCGAGCCGACTCCACGCAATGAGCGCAATCCTCGTCCCCAGCCTTTACGTCATGAGCGGCATCTGCGCCTTCGCGGCGCTGCACCATGGCCTCGCCGTGATGCAGCGACGGGTGAGCCAGACCCATCTGCTGTTCGCCGCGCTGTGCGGCGTGGTCATGGCCTACATCCTGGTCAGGGCGGGCGCCTACCAGGCGCAAACGGTCGAGGCGCTGGTTGCGCTGCGCAGGTGGGAGGTCGTCGGGGTCTGCCTGATTTTTGCGATTTTCGCCTGGTTCATCGCCGGATTCACCGGCGTCCGGCCGCGCCGGTTCCTGATCGCGCTGACCGTTTTCTGGGGCTTGATTCTTGCCGCCAATCTGCTCCTCCCCTACGGCGCCCAGTTTGCCGACCTGCCGACGCTCACCTATTTCGACCTGCCCTGGGGCGAGCGCGTGGTCGATCTGCGCGTCTTCCATCCCAGCCCCGCGCACAAGATCGCACTGGTGGGCGTTCTTGCCCTCATCGCTTTCGGCGTCCATGCGAGCATCGACCTGTACCGGCGCGGACTGAAGCGGCGGGCCCGTTCGCTGGCCTGGGCGCTGGGCATTTTTTTCAGCTTCGTTTTGTTCAACTGGGCCGCCAACTGGGGGCTCATCGATTTCGTCCATCTGAGCGAATTCGGCTTCCTCGCCATGCTGGTGATGATGGACCTGGAGATGACGCTGGAATCGCGCAACGACAAACGGCGCATGCGCGACGTGCTCGACCATCTGCCGGTGGCGATCTGCCTCAAGGATCTGCGGGGGCGATTCCAGTTGATCAACCGCGGATTCGAGACGCTGTTCCGTGTCGACCACGACGGCCTTCTGGGCAAGACCGCTTTCGACACGCTCCCCGAGGTGCACGCGCGGCGCTTCCGCATCGATGAAAAGCAGGCTCTCGAAACAGGCAAGGACGTCGAACGCGAGCACGTGCTGGAATCGAACGGCGCGCCGCGCATCTATGAAACCCACCAGTTCCCGCTGCTGCGCCCGGATGGCACGCCCTACGCCGTGTGCGGCGTGTATGTCGACATCACCGAAGCCCGGCAGAAGGACGAAGCGCTGCACAAGTTCCGCCGGCAGATCTGGCACACCGACCGCGTGGCGAGCACGGGCGCCATCTCCGCCTCGCTCGCCCACGAGATCTGCCAGCCGCTGGCCGCCATCCTCAACAATGCCCAGGCAGGCCTGCGCTTCCTCGACCGCGAGCGGGTCGACCTCGAGGAAATCCGCGACATCCTCCAGGACATCGTGCGCGACGACAAACGCGCCGGCACCATCATCAACGGCTTGCGCGCGATGCTGCAGCAGCAGGAAACCCCCTATGCCGACGTCGACCTGGCGCAGTGCATCGACGAGGTCCTCGAACTGCTGCACAGCGAAGTGATCCGGCACGGCGTCGACGTCGAGCGCAGCCTGGAAACGCAGCTGACCGTGCGGGCCAACAAGACGCAGATCCAGCAGGTGATCCTCAACCTGGTGATCAACGCGCTGGAGGCGATGGCGGAACAGCCGGCAGGCGAACGCATTCTGCGGATCACGGCGACACGCGCCGACGGCAAGGCACAGGTGTCGATCCGCGACACCGGCGTCGGCATCGCGGAAGACATGCTGGACCGGATCTTCGAGGGTTTCTACACGACCAAGCCGCAGGGCCTGGGGGTGGGACTGGAAGTGTGCCGCTCGATCATGGAATCGCACCACGGCTCCATCTGGGCCGAAGCCAACCCGGACCGCGGCGCCACCTTCCACTTCACGCTGCCGCTTGTCCGGGGCGACGCCGCACAGGAAGCGACGCCCAGCGCCTGAGCCTCAGGGCCGCGCTGGCCCATGCGCCGCCGCTACGGCTTGGTGTCTTCCTGCACCACCCAGGAGATCGCATCCAGCAAGGCCTGGTCGTCCACCGGCTTGCGCAGGAAGAACCGCACGCCGAGGTCGCGGGCCAGCTGGCGCGTGTCGTCGTCGTCACGCGCCGAGATCGCGATCACCGGCAGGGCAATGCCTTTCTCCCTGAGCCGCGCGCTCAGTTCCAGACCGTTCATGCGCGGCATCGTGATATCCATGAGGATGCAGGCATGGTCTTCGTTGTGCGCTTCCGCCAGAAAGTCTTCCGGGCTTCCGTAGGCGTGGCTCTCGATTCCGGCGGAACGCATCAGGCGCGACAGGCCCTTGCGCACCGACTCGTCGTCGTCGACGATGCTGACATGCAGTGTCTGGGCTCTGAGTGGCACGGCCGGCGCTCCGCTCGTGGGTAGGGAAGCTTGAAGTTAGGCGCTTGCTCCAGGCGGGACAATTAGACTTTGGTCTCATTCGCCCCCGGCTGGCACGCCGGGGCTGGCCGCCACTAAGACCAAAGTCCAATTCCCCCTCTTCGGCTTCTGGCTTACCTTGACAGGAGTCGAGTGCGCCTTGGCCGTGCCATGCGTGCCTCATCAGGATCTATCAAGGAGACGGAAGTCATGCCATACGACGATCAGGCCGCGAGTGGCCCCTACAACATCGTATTCATCCTGACCGACCAGGAGCGCCATTTCCGCCCGGATGAGCTTCCCAAGGACTACCGCCTGCCGGCCCACGAGCGGCTGGCGAAGAACGGCGTCGTGTTCGAGAACCACCGCATCAACTCCTGCGTGTGCACGTCCTCCCGCTCTGTGATCTATACCGGCCGGCACATCCAGCAGACCAAGATGTTCGACAACACGAACTTCCCCTGGATGCAGAGCATGTCGACCGACATCAAGACGCTCGGCCACCTGCTGCGCGAGGCCGGCTACTACACCGCCTACAAGGGCAAGTGGCACCTCTCCCGTGAGTTCGAGACCGACAACACGCTTGCCGCGCCGACGAAGATCTTCACCAAGGAGATGGAGGCCTACGGCTTTTCCGATTACCTCGGGGTCGGCGACATCATCGCGCACACCCAGGGCGGCTACCTGCACGACGGCATGATCGCCGCCGCCGCGGCGAGCTGGCTGCGCGGCAAGGCCGCGGACCTGGCGAAGGAGAACAAGCCGTGGTTCCTCGCGGTGAACCTCGTCAACCCGCATGACGTGATGTTCTACGACACGGACGAACCGGGACAGCCGGTGCAGAGCAAACACGCCCTGACCCACCTCGCCGGTGACCCGGCGCACGCGATGTACGCCAAGCAGTGGGACTTCGAGCTGCCGGTCAGCTTCTCGCAGCCGGTCGACGCGCCCGGACGCCCCGCCGCGCACACCGATTTCGTCATCGCCGATTCCGTCATGACCGGGCAGGTCCCCGTGGAGGACACCTGGCGCTGGCGCAAGCGGCACAACTTCTACCTCAACGCGCTGCGCGACGTGGACCGCCACATCATGACCGTGCTCGACGAGCTGGAAGACCGCGGCCTCGCCGACAACACCATCGTCATCCTGACCTCGGACCACGGTGAGCTCGACGGCGCGCACCAGATGACCGGCAAGGGCCCCAGCTCCTACCGCGAGCAGAACAACGTGCCGCTGATCGTGTCGCACCCGGCCTTTGCCGGCGGCAAGCGCTGCCAGGCCGTGACCACGCACCTCGACCTCGCGCCGACCCTGGTCTCGCTCACCAACGCGAGCCCGGAGACGAAGGCGGCAATCACCAAGGATCTTCCGGGCAAGGATTTCTCGCCGGTGCTCGCCGCGCCGGAGCAGGCCGGCCATGCCACGGTGCGCGACGGCCAGCTGTACTGCTTCAACATGTTCGCCTCGCTGGACGGCGGTTTCCTGCAAAAGGCCAGCGCATTGCTGAACCAGCCGGGCGGCGCGGCGAAGATCAAGGAAGCCGGCCTGCATCCGGACATGCGGAAGCGCGGCGCGATCCGCAGCGTGTTCGACGGCCGCTACCAGTTCACGCGCTACTTCTCGCCCAAGCAGCACAACCTGCCCGATTCGATCGAGTCCCTGTTCGAACTCAATGACGTCGAACTGTTCGATCTCGAGAACGACCCGCACGAGCTCAACAACCTCGCGCTCGACCCGCAGAAAAACGCCGACCTGCTGATGACCATGAACGCCAAGCTGAACCGGCTGATCGACGAGGAAGTGGGCGAGGACGTCGGACAGATGCTGCCCGGCGGCGTCGACGGCGGCTGGGTGGCGACACCCGCCGTCCATGACCTGTGACTTCTGGCATGGCTGGCGCGCGCCGCCAAACCTGGCCCCCGATTGACGAAACTCAAGGAAAGACCGAGACCATGAAAAACGCACTCAGACTGACCGCCCTGGTGGCCGCGCTCGGCGCCGCCCTGCCGCTGCATGCCATGCCCTACGCCACCCCCGACACCTGGGGCGGCGATCTGGCGTCGCGTCCCCGTCTCACCGGAGACTGGGGCGGCGTGCGGGATGACATGGCCAGGAAGGGCGTGGTGCTCGACCTCGACCTCTACTGGATGCCGCAGACGATCACGAGCGGGGGGCGGGACGAAGACAGCGGGTCCTGGGGCAACGCGGTCGCCACGCTCAACGTCGACACGGGCAAGGCGGGCCTGTGGCCCGGCGGCTTCTTCAAGCTCCAGACCGTCACGAGCTTCGGCGACAACCTCATGCGGGATACCGGCACCATGGTGCCCGCCAACATCACCTGGATGCTGCCGAGTCCCACCGACACGGATACCGGCCTGCAGGAACTCACCTACACGCAGTTCCTGAGCCAGCATTTCGGGGTGTCTCTGGGCAAGATCAACTCGATCGCGCCGACCAACGTGCTGCATGGTGACTACAACACCGGCTTCCTGAACACGGCCTTGAACCTGCCGCTCGCGCTCGCCATGGTGCCGCTCTCGGCCTACGGCGCGAGCGCGCTCTACCTGCCGTCGCACGATGTCACCCTGGCGGCCATGGTGCTGGACCCGAACGGCACCATCATGAACGACGACCTGGGCGATGCCTTCAACGACGGGGTGATGGCGCTCGGCGTGGCCGACGTGAAGGTGAAGCCGTGGGGCCTGCCCGGCCATCAGAACCTGACCGTCGCCTGGAGCAACAAGGACCGCACCTCGCTGATCCAGGATCCGTCGAACATCGCGCGCCTGCTTCTCACCGAGCGCTTCCCACGACTCGGGGACCCTGGCCCGATCCTCGTCGAAATCCTCGAGAACCATGCGCCCGGCCTGCTGGTCCCGGCCGCGCCGCTGAACCAGGAGGACGAGACCTGGGCGGCGGTCTACAGTTTCGAGCAGTTTCTCTGGCAGCCCGCCGGCGACCACAAGCGCGGCATCGGCATGTTCTTCAGCGCCGGCCTGAGCGACGGCAAGGCGAATCCGATCAAGACCAGCTATTCGCTCGGACTGGTCGGCAAGGGCGTGGTGCCGGGCCGGCCGCGCGACGATTTCGGAATCGGCTGGGCGCGCACGGAATTCAGCGACGACTTCGTTCCCTACCTGCGCGACACCTTCGATCTCGGTCTCGATCACGAGGACGCCGTCGAGATGTACTACAACGCCGCGGTCACGCCCTGGCTGAGCATCAGCCCCAGCCTGCAGATCATCTCGCCCGCGCTGAACAAGACGCTCGACGCGAGCGGCAATTTCCAGGACCTGGACACCACCTACCTCGCGGGTGTGCGCGTGGGCATCCGGTTCTGAGTCCCCCGGACGCGCAGGGGGCTGACCCTGCGTTTACGGGTGGACGCTGAAAACACGGAGGGAGCGGCCGCGCGGAATCAGTCGGCAGGCCGCGACAAGCCGATGCCGACGGCATCGCACAGGTGGACGAGTTCGGCGAGGGTATGCGCCTCCATCTTCTCCATGACCCGGCCGCGATGCGCCTTCACGGTTTTTTCCGCGATCCCCAGTTCGAAGGCGATCTGCTTGTTGAGGCGCCCCTGCAGGACGCCTTCCAGCACCTCGCGCTCGCGCTCGGAGAGCCGGGCCAGCCGCGCCATGACGCTGTCGCGCCCCTGCCGGGTGGCGGCCTCGGCAGCCTGCCGCCTGACGTCCTGCTCCAGGGCCTGAAACAGGACGTCCTCTTCCACGGGCTTGACCAGGAAGTCGACGGCTCCGTGCTTCATGGCGTTCACGCTCATGGGGATGTCGCCCTTGCCGGTGAGGAAGACCACCGGCAGCGGGATGCCCGCCTCGGCCATGCGCGCCTGCAACTCGAGGCCGCTCATGCCGGGCATGTTGACGTCGAGCAGCACGCAGCCCGGTCCGGAGATGGGCGCACGCTCGAGGAAATCGTCCGCCGAGGCGAAGGCTTCGGCGTTCCAGCCCGCCGAACGCAGCAGGCGTGTAAGACTGCGCCGCACGGCGGCATCGTCGTCGACCACGAAGACGGTCGCGCCGCTCTCGGGCATTGGCTGGGTGTCCTGGGCTACTTGTGCACGCATGCAATCACCGAACGTTTTGGCAAAACACTGATCCGCCGCCGGCAGCCGCCGAACCGGCTGCCGCAGGGCGTCCACGATATCGACACATCGTTGCACGCATCCTAGATCGCCCGACACCGGTCGTCCACTCGACCACGGAAGCGATTGCCCGGCGCCATGCGGCGCGGCCGTCATTCACGGTGCCGGCGCAGCGGGCTGGGCGGCTGCCGGTTCCGGTTCGGCCGCGGGCTTCTTGCCCACCCCGAGATTCATCATGCTCGGCACCAGCCTGTCCCTGGCGGCCTGCTCGGCGGGGTCGGCAACGCTGACGCGCCCGGCGTCGAGGCCCCGTTTGAGCAGTTCGTCGCGCATGGCCTGGCCGCGCGCCGCAGCGAGTTCGAGCAGGGCCTCGTCGCCGATCTTCGTCTGCCGGGTCAGCCGTTCGAGCAGTTCGACGTGGAAGGCCGAGGCGGGGCCCTCGTCGCGGGTCTTGAAGCGGCGGGCGAGGCGTTCGACCAGTTGGCTTTCCAGCACGCCCGCGTCCTCGCCCTTGAATTCGGCACGCAGCTTGCGGTAATCCTCCTTGCCGGCGGCCTCGGCGTAGCGGTCCTCGAGCCAGGTCTGGATCTTGTAATGGTTGACGTCGACCGGGCCGGGCGCTTCGCCTTCGGCGAGCTCGACGCCGGCGACGGCAACCGCCTCGCGGCGCATGGCCAGTTCCTGCAGGGCGCGCCGGTCGGCCTCGGGGTCGTAGCCGGGCTCCAGCACCAGGTCGAGCGCGGGCCGCTTGGCGAGCGCCTCGGCGATGGTCTTGAGCTTTTCCTGCTCGGGCGGTGACAGCGCGCTGCTGCCGGGGTCGAAGTCGATCGCCTCGAGCTTTTCCGAACTCACGCCGAGCAGATTGCCGAGCGCACGGAAGGGCGCGGTGACCAGCTTGGTCAGCACGTTGACCAGCGCCTTCCAGATGATCCTGCCGTAGCTGAACTGCGGGTCGTCGAGGCTGCCCGACACCGGCAGGTCGAGGTCGATGACGCCGTTGCCGTCTTCCAGCAGGGCGATCGCGAGGTCGAGCGGCAGCTTCATCGCGTCGGGGCTGTCGACCCGCTCGCCGAGCCTCAACTTGTTGACGATGAACTTGTTGTCGCCCGCCAGCTGGCGATCCTTGATCTTGTATTCGAGGTCGACCGAGAGCTTGCCCGAGTCGATCCTGCGCCCGGCGAACTTGCCCGAATACGGCGTCAGGTTGGTCATCTCCAGGTTGCGGAAGGTCAGCGTGAGGTCGGTGAACGCGGTCGCACGGAACGGCTGGATAGTCCCGCGCACGCGTGCCGAGCCGAACTCGTCGACCTTGCCGTCGAGCTCGACCTGCGCCGTCGTCGCCGGGTCGGTCGACAGGCCGGTGACGACGCCGGAGAGGTCGTGCATGCGGGTGCCGAACTGCGGCGTCAGCGAGAGGTCGGCGAACTCGAGGTTGGCGCCGACGATGCGGGCGCGCTCGACCGCCACCGGAAACGCGGGAGGCTGACCGGCAGGTTCGGGCCGGGCCTCGGGCTGCGGCGCGGGCGCGTCGCCGGCGGCCGGCTTGTCCGCAGGCTGGCTGCGCAGCACGCGCTGCAGGTTGATCGACTTGTCCTCGAAGATGATGACCTTGCCGAAGGGATTCTGCGCGACCAGCTCGTTGATGCGCAGGCGGTTGGGAGCGAGACTGAACGCCAGGCTGCTCGATGACAGTTGCTTCCAGCCGAGGAAGGCGTCCTCCGTCTCCTCCTCGGTGATCGCCAGGTCGTCGACCGCGAAGCCGCCGCCGTAGCTGAGCTGCATGCCCGACTTCGCCTGCCCGAACGCCAGCTTGCCGCGCGTCGACGCCGCGCCGGAACGCAGGTTGAGCGTTGCGAACTGGTTGACGTAGGGCGCGAAGGGCTGCAGCGACAGCCCCGCCAGCCTGACGTCGAGCGCGCCCGACCTGTCGCCCGGGGCGACCGTTCCGCGAGCGTCGAAACGCCCGCCCTGCCTGAGCGAGAAGCCGGCTTCCAGCGGCACGCCGCCCTGTCTTTGCGCGCTCAATTCCTTCAGCGGCACGGCCTTGACCATGTCCAGGCTCAGGTCCTTCAGCGTCACGAAGCCCTCGACGAGATCGAGCCTGACCGGCCTGGGCGGCGACTGGTCGACGAAGCCGACCTCGATGCCGTCGAGGCTGAGGCGCGCGAGCTGCACGTCCATCGGCGCGGCCGTCTCCGTTCCCGAGCGGGCCCGCGCAGCTTCGGGTGCGCCGGGCGCCTTCGCGAGGATGTCGGTCCAGTTGAGGATTTTCTGCTTGTCCAGCGCCACCGTGGTGCGGACACCGCTCAATTCCACCGCGTCGATCGTCATCCGGTTGTCCGCCAGGCTCGCGCCCGCATTCACCAGCGCCGCGCGCTGCAGTTCCGCCACCGTCTCCTGCCCGGACCGCACCACCACCGGCCCCAGTGCCGCGTTGACCGGACCGACTTCGATGGCCGTCGTGGCGCCCACCTCGCCCGCCAGCGCGGCGGTCAGGCCGAAGCCTGCGGCCTCGACGCTCAGGGGCCGGGCAAAGCCCTGGTCGGTGAAGCGCGCGGACCAGTCGGCAAGCTTGATTTCACGCACGCCGATCTGCCACGCAGCGGACGGCGCGGCAGTCCTGGGCGTTGCCGGCTGCGGCGCGGGCCCATCTCCGGCCATGGCGAACAAGGTCTGCCAGTCGAGCCTGCCCTGCACGTCACGCGTTGCCGCGAGCTTGCCGCCGCTCGCGCTCACCCCTGCCACCTCGACCTTGCGCCGGGCCAGATCCAGATTCGCATCGCTGACGCGCACCTCGGCGAGCTCGAGCACCGGCCCCCCGCCACCGCGCCGCGCCAGCGCGAGGTCCTGCACGACCAGGCTGGCGCCGTTGACCTGCAGCCAGGGCACGGCCTCGCCCGCCGGGTCGACCACCATGGCGAAGCGGTAGCGCAGCCCCGCGGCCAGTGTGCCGGACGGCACCTCGAAATTGCGCGGGCTCTTGATCACCCGCAGCAGATTGGACAGCTGCACGCCCTCGAGCCCGACCTCGCCGTTCGATGCCACCGGATTCAGTGCGACCTCGCCCTTCCACCTGAGCGTGCCGCCCTGCTCCGGCAGTTTGGCCGCGATCAGGTAATCGCCGCGATCCTCGGGCAGGGTGGAAAGGCCGTCGAGCTCGATGCCGAGCGGTTCCAGCACTGCGGTGAACGGCTCACCCGGGCGGTTGGCGTCGGTGTAGGCGATATCGCCGTTGGTGATCCTGACGTGGTCGATCAGCACGCGGGCGATGGTGTCGGACGGCGGCTGCTTGTCCTCGTTCAGCCGGGCGATCAGCGCCGCCCAGTTGAGCGTGCCGCCGCGCCGCACCTCGATGGTCGCGCGCGGGCGGTCGAGCTGGATGTCCTGGATGCGCCACGCCCAGCGGAACAGGCCGCTGGTGCCGAGGTTGAGGTAGAGCCGGTCGAAGCCCGCCAAGGGCGCACCGCTTGTCTCGGCGAGTTCGAGGCCGGTGACCGTCGCCTCGAGCGTGAGGGGATTGAATGTGACCTGCTCGGCACTGAGCCGGCTGGCGAGCTTCTGCTCGCCGATCCACGGCAGCAGCTTCTGCGCCAGCGGGTTGACCAGGAAGAAGCCGAAAACCAGATACAGGCCGAACAGCCCTGCAGCGATCAGGAACGGCCGGCTCGAGGCGGCTTTGACGACGCGTCCCCACATGCGGCCTCCTCCTTGTTCTTATCGGTCTTGCATGAGCTCGCGGATCACCCGGAAGATTTCACGGAAGGCCTTCGGTGGCTTGCCGCGTGCCGCCTCGTCGCGGGCGTTGCGGATCAGCTGCCGCAGATGGGTCGCGTCGGCGCCGGGAAATTCGTTGAGAAAGAGCGTCAGCGCCTCGTTGTCGGCGATCAGCCGCTCGCGCCACTTCTCGGCCTGGTGCAGCCTGGCGTTCTCCGCGGCGGAGACGCCGTTGAAGACGTCGAGCTGGGCCTGGATCGGCGCCGGGTCGATCGAGCGCATCAGCTTGCCGATGTACTGCCGCTGGCGGCGCAAGGCGCTGTTCTGGGTGATCTTGCGGCAGGCGGCCACCGCCTCGCGCAGTTCCTCCGGCAGCTCGATGCGCTTGAACTGCGCCTCCGGCAGCTTCACCAGCTCGGCGCCGAGATCCTGCAACGCTTCGACCTCGCGCTTCTTCTGGCTCTTGCTGGGGCCGGAATAGACGTCATCGGGGTCGAATTCGAGTTCGGCATCGGGGTCGATCAGGCGCACGGCGGGTCTTTCGGTTGCTGTTATTATCGATATTGTAGTTTCTGACCATAAAAACGTACCGTCCCGAAACGCATCGCGCCCCACTTTCCTTTCGCAGCCGACATGTCCCGCTCCCAATTCAGCTATACCCGCGACCAGCTCATCGCCCTGTCCCGGATCGTCATCGAGCACGCCGCCCGCCAGGGCGCCACCGCCGCCGACACCGAGATCTCGGAAGGCGTCGGCCAGAACGTCAGCGTGCGCCAGGGCGAGATCGAGACGATCGAATACAACAAGGACAAGGGCGCCGGCGTCACCGTCTACCTCGGCCAGCGGCGCGGCCACGCGTCGACCTCCGACCTCTCGGAGGCGGCATTGAGGAGCGCCGTCGAGAAGGCGCTGACGATCGCCCGCTATACCGCGGAGGACGAGGCCGCCGGCCTGCCCGACGCCGACCGCCTGGCGAAGGACGCGCCCGACCTCGACCTCTACCATCCGTGGGACCTCAGCGTCGAAGAGGCGGCCGAACGCGCCAAGGCCTGCGAAGCGGCCGCGCTCGCGGTCGACAAGCGGCTGACCAATTCCGAGGGTGCCGGGGTCAGCCTGCACACCTCGCACTTCATCTACGCCAACAGCCTCGGCTTCTGCAACGGCTACGCCGGCTCGCGTCACGGCATGTCGGTCGCGGTGATCGGCGAGGACAAGGGCGGCATGCAGCGCGACTACTGGTATACCAGCGCGCGCAACGCCAGCGACCTGGACTCCGCCGAAACCGTCGGCCGCATCGCCGGCACCCGCACGGTGCGCCGGCTGGGCGGCCGCAAGCTCGACACCCGCACCTGCCCGGTGATCTTCGAGGCGCCGATCGCCACCGGACTCATCGGCAATTTCGTCGCCGCGGTGTCGGGCGGCAGCCTCTACCGCAAGTCCTCGTTCCTGCTCGACAGCCTGGGCAAAGAGGTGTTCGCGCCGCTGGTCAACATCCGCGAGGCGCCCTTCCTCCCGGGTGGTCTCGGCAGCGCACCGTTCGACAGCGAGGGCGTCGCCTGCCTCGAGCGCGACGTCGTCAAGGACGGCGTCCTGCAGGGCTACTTCCTGTCGAGCTATTCGGCGAGGAAGCTCGGCATGGCGACCACCGGCAACGCCGGCGGCAGCCACAACCTGCTGGTGACGCCCGGCGAGCACGACCTCGACGGCCTCATCAAGCAGATGGGCACCGGGCTTCTGGTCACCGAACTGCTCGGCCACGGCGCCAACATGGTCACCGGCGACTACTCGCGCGGCGCCGCGGGCTTCTGGGTCGAGAACGGCGAAATCCAGTACCCGGTCGAGGAGATCACGATCGCCGGCAACCTCGCCGAGATGTTCAAGGGCATCGTCGCCATCGGCCGCGACATCGAGCGGCGCAGCTCCCGCCAGGTCGGCTCGATCCTGATCGACCGCATGACGGTCGCGGGCAACTGATGCGCGCTGCGGGCCGCATCGTCGCCGCGGCCTGCCTCGCGATCCTGCTCGCCGCCTGCGAACGCGCGCCGACGCTGCCGCGGATCGCGCAGCACGACGTCATCGTCGCCTTCGGCGACAGCCTCACCCACGGCACCGGCGCCAGCAGCGACGCCGCCTATCCCGCCGTGCTGGCTTCGCTGACCGGACGCACCGTGGTCAACGCCGGCGTGCCCGGCGACACCACGGCCAGCGCGCTCGAGCGCCTGCCGGGCGTGCTCGCCGAGCACAAGCCGCGGCTGGTGCTGCTGTGCCTCGGCGGCAACGACATGCTGAGGAAGCACCCCGAGTCCGCCACCGAAAACAACCTGCGCCTCATGGTGCAGACGATCCGCGCGAGCGGCGCCGAGGTGATGCTGATCGCCGTGCCCGAGCCGAAGCTGTTCGGCGGCGCGCCCGGCTTCTACGCACGGGTCGCCCGCGACATGCGGCTGCCGCTCGAAGACGACGTCTTCAACGAGGTGCTGAAGGACAACCGCCTGAAAGCCGACCCGATCCACGCCAACGCCGCCGGCTACCGCGTGGTCGCCGAGCGGCTGGCCGGCTTCCTGCAGGAAGCCGGCGCGCTGTGAAATCCCTGCTCGCGCTGGCCCGCGCCATCGACGCGCTGACCGAGCGCGTCGGCCGCGTCGCCATCTGGCTGGTGCTCGCGGCGACGCTGATCTCGGCCGGCAACGCGCTGGTCCGCTACGCGCTCGGCGAGAGCTCCAACGCCTGGCTCGAGATCCAGTGGTACCTGTTCGGCGCGATGTTCCTGCTCGCCGCGGGCTATACGCTCAAGCACAACGGCCACGTGCGCATCGACATCCTCTACAACCGATTCGGCGCGCGCGGGCAGGCGTGGATCGACCTCGCCGGCGGCCTCGTGTTCCTGCTGCCGATGGCCGGGCTGCTCGCCTGGCTTTCGTGGCCGATGTTCCATGAGGCGTGGGCCACCGGCGAGATGTCGCCCGACGCCGGCGGCCTGCTGCGCTGGCCGGTGAAGCTGCTGCTACCCGTTGGATTTGGCCTGCTCGCGCTGCAGGGCGTCGCCGAAGTGATCAAGCGCGTCGGCGTGCTCGGCGGCCACCTCGCGCTGCCGGCGGAACAGCCGGACGAGGAAGTCTGATGGAGGCTGCGCTGCTGGAGAACCTGGCGCCGCTGATGTTCCTCGGGCTGGTCGTCTTTCTGCTCCTGGGCTACCCGGTCGCGTTCGCGCTCGCCGCCAACGGCCTGCTGTTCGCCGGCATCGGCATCGCCGCGGGCTTTTTCGACGTCTCGCTGCTGCACGCGCTTCCCGAACGCGTCTACGGCATCGTCGCCAACCCGACGCTGCTGGCGATCCCCTTCTTCGCCTTCATGGGGCTGATCCTCGAGCGCTCCGGCATGGCCGAAGACCTGCTCGACACCATCGGCCAGCTGTTCGGTTCATTGAGGGGGGGCCTGGCCTACGCGGTGATCCTGGTCGGCGGGCTGCTCGCCGCGACCACCGGGGTGGTCGCCGCCACCGTGATCGCGATGGGGCTGATTTCCTTGCCGGTGATGCTGCGCTACGGCTACGACAAGCGGCTCGCGTCCGGCGTCATCGCCGCGTCGGGCACGCTGGCGCAGATCGTGCCGCCGTCCTTGGTGCTGATCGTGCTTGCCGATCAGCTCGGCGCCTCGGTCGGCGCGATGTACAAGGGCGCGCTGATCCCCGGCCTCGGACTGGTCGCGCTGTATCTCGCCTACGTGTTCGCCGTGACGCTGCTGCGGCCGGCCGCAGCGCCGGCGATGCCGGCCTCGGCCCGCACCCTGCACGGCACGGCGCTGGCGCTGCGCGTGCTGACCACGCTGCTGCCGCCGCTGGTGCTGATCTTCCTGGTGCTCGGCACCATCTTCCTCGGCGTCGCCACCCCGACCGAGGGCGGCGCGATGGGCGCGGCCGGCGCGCTGCTGCTGGCGTGGGCGCGCGGGCGATTGAGCCGCCTGCAGCTCACCCAGGCGATGGACAGCACGACCCGGCTCACCACCTTCGTCATCTTCATCCTGATCGGCTCGACGATCTTCACCCTGGTGTTCCGCGGCCTCGACGGCGACGTGTGGGTCGAGCACCTGTTCGAACAGCTCCCCGGCGGCGTGCTCGGCTTCCTCATCGTCGTGAACCTGATGGTGTTCGTGCTGGCGTTCTTCCTCGACTTCTTCGAGATCGCCTTCATCGCGGTGCCGCTTTTGGCGCCGGTCGCCGCCAAGCTCGGCATCGACCCGATCTGGTTCGGCGTCATGCTCGCGGTCAACATGCAGACCGCGTTCATGCACCCGCCCTTCGGCTTCGCGCTGTTCTACCTGAAGAGCGTCGCGCCGAAGTCCATCCGCACCGCCGACATCTACTGGGGCGCGATCCCCTTCCTCGCGATCCAGCTCGTCATGGTCGCGGTGGTGCTGGCCTTCCCCGACGTGGTGCTGCGCGACGCACCGCCGGACGCGAGCAGCGTCACCGAGATCCCCCTCGAGGTCGACCCCGACGCCGGCTACCTGCCTGCGGAGTGGCGCTGAAGCGTTCGATGCAGCGTGTCGTGCAAGTGCGGGGCAACCTGCCTGAGTCTCCGATGCCTCGGCCGATCACCGCCGCGCCCAGCGATTTCTTGCCGAAGACAACTCTGCCGTCTTCCGCCACGGCCCGGCTGCCGGCAGGGTCACATTCGAACTGCGACATCTTTCCCACCACCCGCGAACGCTTGCCGCCCGGCTTCATAGGACACCACCAGGCCCATCATTCGCATTACGACGACAGCTTCGGCTTCTTCTCCAGCCGCCTGCGCAGTCCCTCATCCACATGACCCCCTTCGCACGCACCTACCTGACCGGGACTTCCTCCTTTCTCCCCGGCGAGCCCGTCGACAACGCAGAAATGGACCGCTACATCGGCTCGATCAACCGCGCGTCCGGCCGCATCAAGCAACGAATTCTTGCGGAGAATGGCATCAACACCCGGCATTACGCACTCGATGCCGCGGGCAACTCGCTGCATTCGGTCGCGTCCATGGGCGCCGCTGTGGTCCGCAGGCTGATTCCGGAAGGCGAGCCCATCGGATTTCTCGCCGCAGCGACGACCGGCGGAGACGCCGCCGCGCCGGGGCTGGCCAACCTGATCCAGGGTGAACTCAAGCTGCCGCCGCTCGAAACCGTGTCGATCTCCGGCATCTGCGCGGCCTCGATGGGCGCGCTCAAGGCCGCGGCGCATGCCGTCGAGTCGGGCGCGGCGAGGTCCGCGGTCGCCGTGGCGAGCGAATTTCCCTCGCGCCTCTTCAAGGCATCGCGGTTCGTCGATCGCGGTGCGGATGTCGACTTCGATGCGCATTTCCTGCGCTGGATGTTGTCCGACGGCGCCGGCGGCGTCGCCCTGTCCTCCCAACCCGCGCCGAGCGGTTTGTCGTTGAAGCTGAAGTGGATCCACCAGAAGTCCTTCTCGGGCGATCTCGCCACCTGCATGCAGGTCGGCCAATCTCCGGGCAACCGTCTGCCGGGCTACCTGGATTACCCGACGCTCGCCGAGGCGGAGCGAGCCGGGGCCTTCGACCTCAGGCAGGACCTCCGGCTGCTGCCCAATTTGTTCGACCTCGGCCTGCACGAATACGCGAGGCTCGTCAAATCGGGCGATCTCGATCCGTCCCGCGTGACCTGGTTCCTCTGCCATTACTCGTCCGAGCGCTTCAAGCCGCTGATGCAGAAGCTGATGGACGAGGCGGGTCTGTCGATCCCGCCCGATCGCTGGTACTCCAATCTTTCCAGCAAGGGCAACACCGGATCGGCGTCGATCTTCATCATGCTCGACGAGTTCTACCGGACCCGCGGCGCCGAGCTGAAGACCGGCGACCAGGTATTCGGCTTCGTGCCCGAGTCCGGGCAGTTCACGGTCGCCTATTTCCTGCTGGAAGTCGTCGACGCCCAGAGCGCGCCGGAACACGCCCGGCCGACGCACGATCTCGACACCCTCGCACCGCCACCGATCGTGCCGACCGATTCGCTCGCGCCCAGCGTCTCCGGCATGCTCAAGGACCTGATGGCGATCTGGCACGACTACCGGTCGGCCGTCTTCCGGACCGATCTCGCCCGCGCCATCCTCGATGGTTCAGTGCAGCGTGCCGACTATCTCGCATGGATGGAAAGCTGGATTCCCCAGGTCCGCGAAGGCAGCCTGTGGATGCGCCGGGCGGTTTCCAGCATGGGGCCAGGCCTGCGCCCGCTCGCCGAGCTCGTCCACACCCACGCCGGCGAGGAACAGCTGGACTGGCAGGTCCTCTACGCAGACTACCGCGATGCCGGCGGCTTGCTTCCCCTCGAGGCGTTGCGCATGAACCCGGGAGGGGAGGCGCTCAATGCCTTCATGCATGCGTATGCGGCACGCCCTGACCCGATCGGCCTGCTGGGCGGCATCTATGTCATCGAAGGCACGGGGCAGCGAATCGTTCCGACGCTGATGCCGCGTCTGAAGGCCAGTCTGAACCTCTCGCCAGCCGTGCTCCGCTTCATGGCCTACCACGGCGAAAACGACCAGGCCCACATGCTGCGCTGGCTGGAAGCAGTGAAACTCGCCGCGGAACACGTCCCCGATGCGGCTGGCCAGATCACGCGGGTCGCAGAGAGCGTCGCGGCGCTCTATCTCCAGCAGTGGAAGCACGTCCCGATGCAGGAAACCCGCCAATGAAAAAAGTCACGCTGCCACGCACCTGCCCCGAACTCCACGCGCCGCACGACCCGACGGACCCGGATCCGTGGCAGACGCTGTGGGTCGATCATTCGACGCCGCTGACAGACGGCGTGAAGGAAGCCTGGCTCAGGGACTCGAGGACAGCCTCGCGGCAATTCCTCTTGCCCTTCGTGCGGCCACTCGCCCGGGTCCTCATCGTTCTCCTGCAGGCGGTCAAGACCGTCACGCCTTCGTGGTTGGCGTCGTCGCGGGTGCTGCACCGCTTCCTCGCACGGGCCCTTGCGGTATTTGCCACGCCCGAAGCCAACTGGCTGATCCTGCGGCACTTCTGGATCGGCTCGGAGAATCTCGCGTTTCTGCAGGCCAACATCAAGGGGGCGGACATCCCGCTCAATCCCTTGATGCCCCGCGACCTGCCGGACTTGCGCGACGACCTCTTCATCCAGCACGACCTCAACCTGTTCAACTTCATCACCCGGCTCAATCTCGAACTCAAGGAGCAGGGCCTGCAGGAGATCGAGCCCAAGGAGACGCTCGATTTCTCGATGATCTCCGACGGCGGACACTTCCCGATCGCCCCCCAGAACGAGGGTCTGCTCAACAAGATCGATCTGCAGACCTGCATCGACCTCTTCACGCCGATCTACCAGCTGTTTCTCAGCGACCGCGATTTCTGGCGCTCGGTCCACTCGCTGCAGCTCGACGAAACCATTGGCATCTACGCGGCCAAGGTGCTCGGGCGCCCGGACGCGCTCATCCTCGTCAACAACAAGCACCCGATGGTCGTGCCGGCAACATGGTCCGCCGGCTACCGGCTGGTGCTACACGGCCTGTCCTCGGAAATGCTCCACGCGCTGCTGGTGGAAGAGAAACGCAAGCGGGCCGAGGCGACGGTAGCCGGCTGATGCGGGGCTGCCGGCGCGAGCAGGAATCGTGAGAAAATAACCGCCCCCGCGCCCGGCAGCCCTGCCGCGCCCCAACCCCCTCCAAGGATCGAACCATGAGCGAACTCATCATCGAAGACCTCGTCACCGGCAGCGGCGACACTGCCCAGGCCGGCCAGTACGTGACCGTGCACTACACCGGCTGGCTCACCAACGGCCAGAAATTCGACTCCAGCGTCGACCGCAACGACCCCTTCGAATTCCGCCTCGGCGCGGGCCAGGTCATCCGCGGCTGGGACCAGGGTGTCGCCGGCATGCAGATCGGCGGCAAGCGCAAGCTGACCATTCCGCCGGAACTCGGCTACGGCGCGCGCGGCGCCGGCGGCGTGATCCCGCCGAACGCCACGCTGGTGTTCGAGGTGGAACTGCTGGGCGTCAACTGAGTCTCTTGTCCGCGTAGTTCGCGGAACCTCCATGACCCAGCCCCTGTTCTCCCACCGCAAGCACTGGGCGGCGCGCTTCGGCACCGCCCCCTTCCTGCCGATGTCGCGCGCCGAGATGGCCGCGCTCGGCTGGGACGCGTGCGACGTGATCCTCGTCACCGGCGACGCCTACATCGACCACCCCAGCTTCGGCATGGCGCTGGTCGGGCGGCTGCTGGAAGCGCAGGGCTACCGGGTCGGGATCATCAGCCAGCCCGACTGGCACTCGGCCGAGCCGTTCCGCGCGCTCGGCCAGCCGACGCTGTATTTCGGCGTCACCGCGGGCAACATGGACTCGATGGTCAACCGCTACACGTCCGATCGGAAAATACGCTCCGACGACGCCTACACCCCCAACGCCGAGCCGAACAAGCGGCCCGACCGCGCGGTCACCGTCTACGCGCAGCGCTGCCGCGAGGCCTACCCGGGCACCCCGGTGATCATCGGTTCGATCGAGGCGAGCCTGCGCCGCATCGCGCACTACGACTACTGGTCCGACACCGTGCGCCGTTCGGTGCTGCCCGACTCCAAGGCCGACCTCCTGATCTTCGGCAACGCCGAGCGCGCGCTGCTCGACGTCACCCACCGCTTGGCGAAGGGCGAGAAGATCGGCGACATCCGCGACGTGCGCGGCACCGGCTTCATGGTGGCGCGCGACTGGATGCCGCCCACGCCGGAGGCGGGAATCGACGGCGGCTCGAACTGGATCGAGGTGCTGTCGACCGAGCTCGACACCCCGGGCGCCATCGACGCCCACGTCGATCCCTACGCGATGACGCCGGGTGGATCGACCGCGCAGACGCCTGAAGGCGCCGACACCACCCGGACGGCGCCGGTCCGCATCGTGCCGAAGGCCGACCGCCTCGCGGCGAAGCAGGAGCTCCGCGCGCGTACCGTCATCCGCCTGCCCGACTACGACCAGGTGAAGAACAACCCGGTGCTGTACGCCCATGCTTCAAGGGTGTTCCACCTCGAATCCAACCCCGGCAACGCGCGCGCGCTCAGGCAGGCGCACGGCGAGCGCGACGTCTGGCTCAACCCGCCGCCGATCCCGCTCTCGACGCAGGAGATGGACGCGGTCTACGACCTGCCCTACGCGCGCGCGCCGCACCCGAGCTACGGCGACGCCAAGATCCCGGCGTGGGAGATGATCCGCTTCTCGGTCAACATCATGCGCGGCTGCTTCGGCGGCTGCACCTTCTGCTCGATCACCGAGCACGAGGGCCGCATCATCCAGAGCCGCTCGGAGGATTCGGTGATCAAGGAGATCGAGGCGATCCGCGACAAGACGCCCGGCTTCACCGGCGTGATCTCCGACCTCGGCGGGCCGACCGCCAACATGTACCGCATGGCGTGCAAGTCGAAGAAGATCGAGCACGCGTGCCGCAAGCTGTCGTGCGTGTTCCCCGACATCTGCGAGAACCTCGAAACCGACCACACGCCGCTGATCCACATGTATCGCCGCGCGCGCGCGCTGCCGGGGATCAAGAAGATCCTCATCAGCTCGGGCCTCCGGTACGACCTCGCGGTGCGCTCCCCCGAATACGTCAAGGAACTGGTGCAGCACCACGTCGGCGGCTACCTCAAGATCGCGCCCGAGCACACCGAGGCAGGGCCGCTGTCGAAGATGATGAAGCCCGGCATGGGCGCCTACGACCGCTTCAAGCAGATGTTCGAGGCGGCGTCGAAGGCGGCCGGCAAGAAGCAATACCTGATCCCCTACTTCATCGCCGCCCACCCCGGCACCACCGACGAGGACATGCTGAACCTCGCGCTGTGGCTGAAGGCGCACGACTTCCGCCTCGACCAGGTGCAGACCTTCCTGCCGACGCCGATGGCGCTGGCGACCGCGATGTACCACACGGAAAAGAATCCGCTGAAGAAGGTGCTCGGCGGCAAGGCCGAAGCGGTGCCAGTGGTGAAGCAGGGCCGCGTGCGGCGGCTTCATAAAGCTTTTTTGCGCTACCACGACCCCGACAACTGGCCGCTGCTGCGCGAGGCGCTGAAGGAGATGGGCCGCGAGGACCTGATCGGCAACAGCAGGAAGCACCTGATTCCGTCGTACCAGCCCGCCGGGACGGGCAGGCAGCCCGAAGGCACGCGCACGCCCCGCGCCGAAGGCAAGCGGGCGAAGCCTGCAGCCGGCAAGCCCGCCCCGGGCAAACCGTCTTCGAAGCCGGCTTCCGGCAAACCGGCGATCGCCAGGCCTGCCGTGGCAAAACCCGCTACGGCGAAGCCCGCGGCACCAAAACCCAAACCCGCCAGGCCCGCGCCCGCCAGTGACGGCCGCCCGCATCAGGTGCCCAAGCATCCCTTGAGCCAGCGCCGCGGCGGCGGCAAGGCGCGCTGAGCGCATTCAACCCGCTTTCCCTTCGAACTGAAATGACCACCCCCAGCGAGATCCTCCGCGCCAAGCTCAACCTCGAAACCGCCCAGCTCGCCTGGCCCGAGCTCGAACGCCACTTCGCGCGCGGCGTCGTCGTCAAGGTCGCCAACGGCATGGACCTCGTCGACGCCGCGCTGCAGGTCGCCGAGAACAACGCCGCCACCGTGCAGGCATGGCTCGCCGAGGGCCGCATCGCCAAGGCCGAACTCGCCGACGCCGAGGATTGGCACGCGCGCCAGCCGATGTTCTGGGCGGTGGTCGTCGCGCCGTGGGTGCTGATCCAGGAAGTCCTTCCGGAACTGAACGCCTAATCCCCCGCCCGCGCCCGCAGCGCCTGCTGCGCAGGCGGCTTCATCAGCAGGACATGCAGCCGGCGCGGTCCGTGCGCGCCGAGCTGGATGGTCTGCTCGACGTCGGCGGTGCGCGACGGGCCGGTGACGAGGTTGACGGCGCGCGGCATGCCACCACGCTCGTCGCGCAGCAGCGCCCACGCGTCTTCCAGACGCGGCACGATGCGGTTTTCCGGCAGCACGCAGAGGAAATCGTCGGGCAGAAAATTCAGCGAGGTCGGGCTCTCCGGGGCCGACAGCAGCATCAGGCTGCCGGTCTCGGCGATGCCGCAGAACGCCACCACGAGGCTGACGCGGTCGTCGCCCGCGGCGCGGCGCGATTCGACCTCCCAGCCTTGCGGCCACGCGAGACCGGCGAGCAGCGGATGCGGCGCGGCGCACAGGCGTGGCGGCAAGCCCTGCACCGCGAGGTAGTCGGCCACGGCCTCGGCGATGCGCTCGGGCGCGGCGACGTCGGCCCAGGTGCCGGCGACCTTTTCCAGCTTGGCGAGAAAGCGCCCGCGGACCGATTCCGTCCACATCGGCTGCGGGCCGCGCGCATGCGCGTCGATGCGCGGCGCGACCGCCGGCGCGTCGGCCGCGTGGCCGAGCGCAGCCGAGAGCCGGCCGAGGATCGCCGCGCGCGGGTCAGCCACGCTTGCTCCGCCGCCACTGCGCCATGAAGGTGTCGCCCTGCGGCGCCGGCAGGTCGCGTGCGGCGGTCCACGCCTGCGCCAGCGGCAGCTTCGCGAAGCGGCCGCGCCCCCGGCTGAGCTTATGCAGGAGCCTGGCGCCGGCGCGGCTCGCCAAGCGGTAGAGCGCCGGCCTGCGTGCGAGGAACGCCCACGCCGCCAGCGCCCAGCGGCTGCGCCCCGCGACGAGCCCGCGGTCGAATTCCTGCCGGCGGTGCTCGCGCAGCAGCTTCGGCAGCGGGATCGCCATCGGGCAGACCTCCTCGCAGCGCCCGCACAGCGTCGACGCGTTCGGCAGCGGCGCGCCCTCCTCCAGCCCGACCATCAGCGGCGTCAACACCGCGCCCATCGGCCCGGGATAGACCCAGCCGTAGGCGTGGCCGCCGACCGCGCCGTAGACCGGGCAGTGGTTGAGGCAGGCGCCGCAGCGGATGCAGCGCAGCATGTCGTGGAAGGCGCCGCCGAGCAGGCGGCTGCGGCCGTTGTCGAGCAGCACCACGTGGAATTCCTCCGGGCCATCCGGGTCTTCGCTGCGCCGCGGGCCGGTGAAGAAGCTGGTGTAAGACGTGATCTCCTGGCCGGTCGCGCTGCGTGCCAGGAGGCGCAGCAGCACCGACGCGTCCTCCAGGTTCGGCACCACCTTCTCGATGCTGGCGAGCACGATGTGGACGCGCGGCAGCGTCGCCGAGAGGTCGCCGTTGCCCTCGTTGGTGACGATGACCGTCGAGCCGGTCTCGGCGATAAGGAAGTTGGCGCCGGTGATGCCGACGTCGGCCGACAGGAACTTCTCGCGCAGCACTTCGCGTGCCTCGTCGACGATCTGCGGCACGCTCTCAAGCGGACGCGCGAGCCCCGGCTGCCGGTGGTGGGCCTCGAACAGCGCCGCGATCTGCGCGCGCGTCTTGTGCACCGCCGGCGCGATGATGTGGCTGGGCGGCTCGTGCGCGATCTGGATGATGTATTCGCCGAGATCGGTCTCGACGACCTCGAAGCCGGCACCCTCGAGCGCGTCGTTGAGCGCGATCTCCTCGCCGACCATGGACTTGCCCTTGGCGACGATGCTCGCGCCGGCGTCGCGGCAGATCTCGAGCACCGCCGCGCAGGCGGCGTCGGGCGTCTCCGCCCAGTGCAGCTGCCCGCCGGCCGCCTGCAGCGTCTCTTCGAAGCGCAGCAGGTAATGATCGAGGTGGGCGAGCGTGTGGTCCTTGATCGCGCGCCCGGCCTGGCGCAGCGCGTCGAATTCGGGCAGCTCGGCGACGGCGGCACGCCGCTTGGCGACGAATCCGACGCCGGCCTTGGCGAGCGCCTGCTGGAGGGTCGCGTCGTCGAGCGCGCGATGCGCGTTGTCGGCGAAGGCGTGCGAGGTCGGCTTCATCGCGTGTCGCCGTCTCCGATTCCCGGCACGCCGTCGATGCCCACGAGCAGCTCGGCGAGGTGATAGACGCGCACCGGGCTGTCCATGCGCTTCAGGCGGCCGGCGATGTTGAGCAGGCAGCCGAGGTCGCCGGACACCAGCACGTCGGCGCCGCTCGCGGTCACCGCGTGCGCCTTGTCGGACACCATGCGCGCCGAGACGTCGGGATATTTCACGCAGAAGGTGCCGCCGAAGCCGCAGCAGGCTTCGGCGTCCTCGAACTCGACGCGCGCGGCGCCGAGCGCGTCGAGCAGTGCGCGCGGCGCGGCACCGATACCGAGTTCGCGCCGCGCCGAGCACGAATCGTGCATCGCCACCCTGCCGGCGAAGCGCACGTCGAGCGTGTCGGCGCTGCCGTGTTCGGCGAGAAACGCCGACAGTTCGCGGGTTCGCGCCGCGAGTGCCTCGGCGCGTGCGAGCGTCTCGGGCTCGTCGCGGAACAGTTCGGGATAGTGCCTGACCAGCATGCCGGCGCACGAGCCGGAGGGGACGACGACATGCGCGTAGCCGTCGAACGCATCGAGCACCTGGCGCGCGATCGCCCGTGCGTTTGCGAAGTCGCCGCTGTTGTAGGCCGGCTGCCCGCAGCAGGTCTGTTCGGGCGGCACCACCACTTCGGCGCCCAGGCGTTCCAGCAGGCGCACCGCGGCGAAGCCGACGCCGGGACGGAACAGGTCGACGAGACAGGTGACGAACAGGGCGACGCGCATGATCCGGAGGGTTCGATGAGGTTCGTGGTTGGACGGGTCGGCGTGACTCAGTATAGGCACCGCGCCACCGCGCCATGCCCGCGAGGGCGAAAAAAAGCCCGCGAATGCGGGCTCTGGCGGGATGTCGAAGCGATCAGGCGGCGAGGCTGTCCCTGACCCGCATGAGCCGCGCGCGCGCCTCGGTCGCGACGCCGTGCACCGCGGTGTTGGACACCAGCTTGACCATGATGCCCGGGTCGAGGAAGGACACCGTCACCTTGCCGTCGGCCTCCTCGCGCACCACGACGTTGCACGGCAGCAGCATGCCGACGTCGGGCTCGGCGCCGATCGCCTGGTGCGCGAGCGGCGGGTTGCACGCGCCGAGGATGCGGTAGGGACGCATGTCGACGTCGAGCTTGGCCTTCATCGTGCCCTTGACGTCTATGTCGGTCAGCACGCCGAAGCCTTCGGCCTTCAGCGCGGCGGTGACCTTTTCGATCGCGGCGTCGAAGGGGCCGTCGATCCGGGTGTCGAATCCGTATTCGCTCATGTTTCTGCTCCTGGTTGAGGGGTTCGAGGGGGCATTCTACAGGCGCCGCCCGCGGCAGAGACCGCGCGGCGATCAGGGTTCCAGCGACTGCTGCTCCAGCTCCGACCACAGCGCGTAGACCTCGTCGGACCACAGCGACTTGATGTAGGCGACCACGTCCTGCATCTCCGTCTCGGAGAGCCGCCCCTGCCACGCCGGCATCTTGCCCTGGCCCTGCGGACTGCCTTCGCGAATGATCGCGAGCAGGTCGGCGGTCGGGTGGTGCCAGGCATGCGCGCTGTCGTCGAGCGGCGGCGGCGGGAAGTGGCCGTCGGCGTCGCGCACGCGCCAGTCGCCCGCCTGGCCGCGGCCCGCGTCGCCATGGCATTCGAGGCAGTAGTTTTCATAGACCGCCTTGCCGCGCGCCACCTGCGCGGGGTCCTGCCTGCGTTCGACCGTGGTCTCGCCGGCGCCGGCCTGCACGGCGGTCTGCGCGCTGTCGCAGCCTGCGAGACCGAGGCCGACCACCAGGGTCGCGAAGATCTTCCATTTCATGCTTTTCATCGGGATTGCTCGTGTGGGGAGATAGAGAGAGGGTGCACCGCGCCCTAAGTTCCGCCGGCCGCGTCGTTCAGCACGCCGTCGAGCAGGCGTCGCATGTTGCGGAAATGCGAGCCCTCCCAGTACACGCGGCCGCACGCGTCGCAGGTGGAGAAGCGATCGTAGTGCTCGCGCACCTTCGGCGGCAGGCGGTCGAGCACGCTCGCCTTGTCGACCGGCCTGAGCGGCAGGTTGCAGTGCAGGCACAGCGTGAACGGTCGCGCGCTGCGCGCGAGGTCGAGCCGCTCGACGACCTCGCGCAGCTGGGCCTCGGATTTCAGGGCATGCACGTAACAGCCGTGCGTCACCGCGCGCCGCTTGAGCAGCTCGCGGTCGCGCGTAAGCACGATGCGGCCTTCGCGCGCGGCGATCTCGACGATGCTGTCGTCGTGGAAGTGGTTGTCGTACAGCGTGTCGAAGCCGAGCATGCGCAGCATGTGGGCGAGGCCGCCGAGGTGCGCGTCGGCGACGAAGCGCACCTCGCGCAGCGGATGTTCGCGGACCTTCAGAATGGGCGTCACGTCCAGCGCCTCGAAGCGCGGATACACCGCCACGCGGTCGCCGTGCTCGAGGATGCGGTCGAAGTCAGCCGACTCGCCGTTCACCAGGATCAGCTCGACCTCGGTGTGCGGCACGCCGAGCGCCTCGATCATGTGCTTGGTCGTCGCCCGCCGCGCGCACGGCACGGTGAATTCCTGCCTGCGCCGTTTGGGCGCGAGGAAGTCGTTGAGTTCCTCGTAGAAGCGGAAGGTGGCGGTGACCATACGCGAAGTATTGTCGCTGTTTGGCCGATCGCGGCAATCCCGGCATCCCGCACACCGGCCCCGCAAACAGGAACGCCACCGCGAAGGTGGCGTTCCTGTTTGCGGGTTCCCGCCGATCAGTGGCGGGTTTTGGTCGGGTTGACCGCCTTGGGCGGACTCATGAACGATCCCGGCGGAACGACGATCTGTTTCGGCTTCTTGGGTTTCTTTGCTTCCTTGTTTCCGCGTAGCTGGCCTTTTGCCATGGTGCATCTCCTTGCGACGGCTTCGTCGACGACCGCGTTCGCCAGGAGGGCGAACACGGTACCGCTTGATCATAGGCGCTTATGCGCGCAAGCGTGGGTTTATCTTCAGCCGCGGGCGACTGCGCCGTCGCCCGCGTCCGCCGCCGGCAGATGCCCGAGGGCGAATGCGGTGAACGCCGCCGTCTCGCGCGCCTGCCAGGCGGCGTCGCGCCCCAGGGCGTCGGCCAGCAGCGCCGCCACCCGGGGCGCGGCCTCGATGCTGGCGCGCGCGTCGAGCAGCAAGGCGCGGGTGCGGCGCGCGAGCACGTCCTCGACGCTGCGCGCCATTTCGTGCCGGGCCGCCCACACGACTTCGGCGCCGACGTAGGGCAGCCGCGGATGCAGCGGCGCGGCCCACTCCGGCCGCGCCTGCGCCAGCGCCTGCACCGCGGCGGCATCCGAGCCGTAGGGCCGCAGCGGTGCCGAAACCTGCTCGGTGGTGGCGCCGTGCAGCGCGAGGTCGACGGTGCGGCAGGCACGGCGGGGCAGCTGCGCGACGCGCGCGGCGACGTCGACGGCCTGCTCGGCCATTTCGCGGTAGGTCGTCCACTTGCCGCCGGTGATGCTGACCAGGCCGGCCTCCTCGCGCAGCAAATGGTCGCGCGCCAGCGCGGAGGTGGCGTGCCCGCCGCCGGCGCCGACCAGCGGGCGCAGCCCGGCGAACACGCTCAGCACGTCCTGCCGGCGCGGCGCATCCGCAAGGTAGCGCGCGGCGTGCGCGAGCAGGAAATCGATCTCCGCCGGCTGCGCGCGCGGCTCGGCGTTCGCGTCGTCGACCGGGACGTCGGTGGTGCCGACCAGCAGCCGGCCCTGCCAGGGGATGGCGAACAGCACGCGGCCGTCGTCGGTGCGCGGCACCATGAGCGCATGAGGGCCGGGCAGGAAGCGCCGGTCGAGCACGATGTGCGTGCCCTGGCTCGGCGCGACCCACGCCGCGGCGCCGGGGTCGGCCATGCGCCGGACCGCATCGCAGAACACGCCGGTGGCGTTGACGACCACCCGCGCGGGAATCTCGTACTCGGTCCCGGTCTCGCGGTCGCGCGCCACCACGCCGGCAACCGGCGTGCCGGCGCCGCCGTTTCGCAGCAGGCCCTCGACCCGGAAGTGGTTGAGCGGGGTCGCGCCATGGTCCCAGGCGCTCGCGGCCAGGCTGACCGCGAGGCGTGCGTCGTCGAACTGGCCGTCGTGGTACAGCACGCCGCCGCGCAGGCCTTCGGCGCGCAGTCCGGGCAGCGCGCGGCGCGTCTCGCCCGCGTCGAGCCTGCGTGAGCGCCCGAGGCTCGCACGCCCGGCGAGGCGCTCGTAAAGCCCGAGGCCGAGGCCGTAATAGAGGCTTTCGCCGCGCTGGTAGGTGGGGATGACGAAAGGCAGTTCGCCCGACACGTGCGGGGCGTTGGCGAGCACGCGGCCGCGTTCGCGCAGCGCGCCCATCACCAGCTTCAGGTTGCCCTGGCGCAGGTAGCGCACCCCGCCGTGCAGCAGCTTGGTGCTGCGGCTCGAGGTGGCCTGCGCGAAGTCGTCGCGCTCGAGCAGCAGGGTTTCGTAGCCGCGCGTCGCGGCGTCGAGCGCGATGCCGAGCCCGGTGGCGCCGCCGCCGATCACGATCATGTCCCACGGCGTGCGCCGGGCGGCGATACGCGCGAGGGCCTCGTCCCTATTCATCGCCTGGTCCCGGCGCGGCCCAGCCCCTGGAGCGCTCGACCGCGCGCGCCCAGCCGGCACGCAGCGCGTCGACCTGCTCGCGGCGCATGGCCGGCTCGAACACGCGCTCCACCTGCCACTGCGCAGCGATCTCGTCGAGGCTGCTCCAGTAGCCCACCGCCAGGCCGGCGAGATACGCCGCGCCGAGCGCGGTGGTCTCGGTGACCCGCGGGCGCAGCACCGGCACCCCCAGGAGGTCGGCCTGGAACTGCATCAGCGCGTCGTTGGCTGCTGCGCCGCCGTCGACCCGCAGTTCGGCGAGGGCGAGGCCGGCGTCGGCCTGCATCGCGGCGATCAGGTCGGCCGTCTGGTAGGCGATCGATTCGAGCGCGGCGCGCGCCAGATGGCCCGCCGTGGTGCCGCGGGTGAGGCCGTGGATCGCGCCGCGCGCGTAGGGGTCCCAGTGCGGCGCGCCGAGCCCGACGAACGCGGGCACCAGGTAGACGCCGCCGTTGTCCGGCACGCTCGCCGCCAGCGTCTCGACCTCGGCCGCGCTGCGGATGATGCCGAGCCCGTCGCGCAGCCACTGCACCACCGCGCCGGCGACGAAGACGCTGCCCTCGAGGGCGTAGCTCGGTCGCCCGGCGATGCGCCACGCGGTCGTGGTGAGCAGGCGGTTGCGCGACGGGATCGGCGTGTCGCCGGTGTTCATCAGCATGAAGCAGCCGGTGCCGTAGGTGTTCTTGGCCATGCCGGGCCGCGTGCAGGCCTGCCCGAGCAGCGCCGCGTGCTGGTCGCCCGCCACGCCTGCGACGGGCACGCGCCCGCCGCCCAGCAGTTCGGTGTCGCCGTACACGCCGCTGGAATCGCGCACCTCGGGCAGCAGCGCGCGCGGCACCCGCAGGATTTCCAGCAGCTCGTCGTCCCACGCCTGCTTCGCGATGTCGAACAGCAGCGTGCGCGACGCGTTGGTCGCGTCGGTGACGTGCAGCGCGCCGCCGCTGAGCTTCCACAGCAGCCAGCTGTCGACGGTGCCGAACGCCAGTTCGCCCGCCTCCGCGCGGCGCCGCGCGTCGGGCACGTTGTCGAGGATCCAGCGCAGCTTGGTGCCCGCGAGGTAGGGGTCGAGCACCAGGCCCGTCTTGCGCCGGAACACGTCTTCGTGGCCCGCTGCGCGCAGTTCGTCGCACAGACCAGCGGTGCGGCGATCCTGCCAGACGATGGCGTTGTACACCGGCTGCCCGGTGCGGCGGTCCCACACGACCGTGGTCTCGCGCTGGTTGGTGATGCCGATCGCCGCGATGTCGCGCCCCGCCAGCCCGGCACCCGTGACCGCCTCGGCCGCGACGCCGATCTGCGACGACCAGATCTCGCCGGGGTCGTGTTCGACCCAGCCCGGCTGCGGGAATATCTGGCGGAATTCCTTCTGCGCGATCGACCGGATCCCGCCCGCGTGGTCGAAAACGATCGCACGCGAGCTGGTGGTGCCCTGGTCGAGGGCAAGCACGTATTTCATCTTCGTCTCCGGTTGCGAGCCGTGAGCGACCCGGGTTTCAAGCCGGCGGCGCGAGCGCGAGTTCCGGGGAAACATGGACGACTCGTGCGTTGCGCGGCCCAGGAAAAGCGATGCCGCCTGGCGAC
>DHHQ01000024.1 GCA_002403375.1 Thiobacillus denitrificans
CCAGGGCCGAACGGGCGGAGACGCCGGGGCGCGCCGACGCGGGAGGCTTCGTGCATCCCGCCCGGGTCTGGCCGGACTGATCGAGAACGCGTCGCTGAATGGCGGTGCTCCAGCATCTTCTGCGAGATGACCCATCATGAACACGCCGTCCCGTATCCCGCACCCGGCGCGCTGGAGCCCCCTCCAGGCGATCAGGCAATCGTGGCAGACGCGTCACCGCAATAGCGCCGCCGCCCTGCTGACCTTCCTGGCGTGCGTGGGCTACGCGCCGTCCGTGGGGCTCGGCATCGTCGTGGGCGCCGGCGTCGGCCTGCTGCTTTATCTGCTGCCGCCCTTGCCGCGCCGCAGTTCCGCCCGGCCGCGTCCGGACTGACCTCGCGCGCCCTCGCGGCGGCGCAGCCGAACACGGCTGCCCGCCCGCGGGGGTCAGCGCGGCGCGGCCGATGGCGGCTCGGTCGCCGCCTCCCCCAGCACGAAAGCCTTGAATCCCGCCGCCGCGGGAGACAGCCGCTTGTCGACGCGGTGCACGACGTACCAGTGGCGCATGATCGGAAAACCCTCGACGTCGAGCACCGCGAGGCGCCCGAGGGCGAGCTCGAGCTCCAGCGTCTGCAGCGACAGGATGCCCAGGCCCAGCCCGGTCTCGACCGCCTGCTTGATCGCCTCGTTGCTGCTCATCTCCATGCTCGTCAGCAGCGCGAGGCCGCGGTCCTCGAAGAAGCGCGTCATCGCGCCGCGGGTGCCCGAGCCGGCCTCGCGCACCAGGAAGGGCTCGGACGCGAGGTCGCCGAGCGAGACCTTCTTCCTGGCGGCGAGCGCGTGGCCGGGCGGCGCGATGACGACCAGCGGGTTGTCCATGAAGCGCGTCGCCTCGAGGTCGAGGCCGTCCGGCACCTGGCCCATGATCGCGAGGTCGATGCGGTTGGCCGCGAGCTGGCCGAGCACCGATTCGCGGTTGGAGACGTCGAGGTGGATCGCCACCCCCGGGTGCCGGCCGCGGAAGCGGGCGAGGATCCCGGTCGCGACCGCGCTCACGGTGGTGGTCACCGCGAGGGTGAGGCGTCCGCCCTCGATCCCCCTCAACTGCGCGAGGTTGGCCTGCAGGTCGTCGAGTCGCGCGGTGATCTGCCGGCTCGCGTGCAGCACCTCGCGCCCGGCGTCGGTGAGGTAGATCTTCCTGCCCAGCTGCTCGGTGAGCGGCAGCCCGAGGATTGCCTCGATCCCCTTGACCTGCATCGACACGGCGGGCTGCGACAGGTGCAGCTCGGCCGCCGCCTTGGAGAACGAGAGGTGGCGGGCGACCGCTTCGAAGACCCGGAACTGGCGCAGCGTCAGTCGTCTCATGTATAAGCCTATGGATATAGCAAGTATCAGAACTATTGAATTTTAATTATATAAGCGTCTGCGTATAGTCCGCCCCTGTCGTTTCCAGGGGTTTCGCCTGGATCCCGTTTTCACTCAACCGCAGGAGCCATGCAATGGATCAATCCGCACGCTACGCCGACCTCAGCCTCAAGGAAGAGGACCTGATCAAGGGCGGCAAGCACATCCTCGTCGCCTACAAGATGAAGCCGAAGGCCGGCTACGGCTATCTGGAAGCCGCCGCCCACTTCGCCGCCGAGTCGTCGACCGGCACCAACGTCGAAGTGTCGACCACCGACGACTTCACCAAGGGCGTCGACGCGCTGGTCTATCACATCGACGAAGCGACCGAGGACATGCGGATCGCCTACCCGATCGAGCTGTTCGACCGCAACGTCACCGACGGCCGCTTCATGCTGGTCTCGTTCCTGACGCTCGCCATCGGCAACAACCAGGGCATGGGCGACATCGAGCATGCCAAGATGATCGACTTCTACATGCCCGAGCGCTGCATCCAGATGTTCGACGGCCCCGCCACCGACATCTCCAACCTGTGGCGCATCCTCGGCCGTCCGGTCGAGAACGGCGGCTACATCGCCGGCACCATCATCAAGCCGAAGCTGGGCCTGCGTCCCGAGCCCTTCGCCAACGCGGCCTACCAGTTCTGGCTGGGCGGCGACTTCATCAAGAACGACGAGCCGCAGGGCAACCAGGTGTTCTGCCCGCTGAAGAAGGTGCTGCCGCTGGTCTACGACGCGCTGAAGCGCGCCCAGGACGAAACCGGCCAGGCCAAGCTGTTCTCGATGAACATCACCGCCGACGACCACTACGAAATGTGCGCCCGCGCCGACTACGCGCTGGAAGTGTTCGGCCCCGACGCCGACAAGCTGGCCTTCCTGGTCGACGGCTACGTCGGCGGTCCCGGCATGGTCACCACCGCCCGCCGTCAGTACCCCGGGCAGTACCTGCACTACCACCGTGCCGGCCACGGCGCCGTCACCTCGCCCAGCGCCAAGCGCGGCTACACCGCGTTCGTGCTGGCCAAGATGTCCCGCCTGCAGGGTGCTTCCGGCATCCACGTCGGCACCATGGGCTACGGCAAGATGGAAGGCGAGGCGGACGACAAGATCATCGCCTACATGATCGAGCGCGACGAGTGCCAGGGCCCGGTCTACTTCCAGAAGTGGTACGGCATGAAGCCCACCACCCCGATCATCTCCGGCGGCATGAACGCGCTGCGCCTGCCCGGCTTCTTCGAGAACCTCGGCCACGGCAACGTCATCAACACCTCCGGCGGCGGTTCCTACGGCCACATCGACAGCCCGGCCGCCGGCGCGATCTCGCTGCGCCAGTCGTACGAGTGCTGGAAGTCGGGCGCCGACCCGATCGAGTTCGCCAAGGAGCACAAGGAGTTCGCCCGCGCGTTCGAGTCCTTCCCGAACGACGCCGACAAGCTCTACCCCGGCTGGCGCGAGAAGCTGGGCGTGCACAAGTAAGCAAAAGGGGATGGACGTTCATCCCCGCGCGGGACGGTGGGAAGCGATCTCCTAGCCGCCGAAGACCGTCGCCGCATTGCACGCCCCCGGTTCGCTGGGGGCGTTTTTTCTTGCAGGACCGAAACCCGGACGTCGATGCGGGTATTTCGGCCGCATTCCGATGCCGGTTCCGCCGGCATCGGAATGCGGATCACCAGGAGCATGTCATGACGACCAGCAAGGAACAGTACAAGGTCCACCAGGAACCCTATTACCAGGCGCAGGGCCGCGAGGTCGCGCTCTACGAGGCCGCCTACCGCAACCGCCTGCCGGTGATGGTCAAGGGCCCGACCGGCTGCGGCAAGTCGCGCTTCGTCGAATACATGGCGTGGAAGCTCGGCAAGCCGCTGATCACCGTCGCCTGCAACGAGGACATGACCGCGTCCGACCTGGTCGGCCGCTACCTGCTCGAAGCCAACGGCACCCGCTGGCTCGACGGCCCGCTCACGACCGCGGCGCGCATCGGCGCGATCTGCTACCTCGATGAAATCGTCGAGGCGCGCCAGGACACGACCGTGGTGATCCACCCGCTCACCGACCACCGCCGCACGCTGCCGCTCGACAAGAAGGGCGAACTCATCCAGGCGCACCCCGACTTCCAGCTGGTGATCTCGTACAACCCCGGCTACCAGTCGCTGATGAAGGATCTCAAGCAGTCGACCAAGCAGCGCTTCGCCGCGTTCGACTTCGACTACCCCGACGCCGCGCTCGAGACCACCATCCTGGCGAACGAGACCGGACTCGACGAAGCCACCGCCGGCAAGCTCGTCAAGATCGGCGGCGTCGCCCGCGCGCTCAAGGGCCACGGCCTCGACGAGGGCATCTCGACGCGCCTGCTGGTGTACGCGGCGACGCTGATCAAGGACGGCGTCGAGCCGGGCGACGCCTGCCGCATGGCGCTGGTGCGCCCGATCACCGACGACGCCGACATCCGCGAGACGCTCGACCACGCGATCGACGCGACCTTCGCCTGAAATTCATGAACAAATCTACTGCGCGGCCCGATTCCGGCTCTGCGATGCTCGCCGTACCCCCTTGTACGGCTGCGCTTCTCGAACCGTACTCGGGCCAGCTCGCTACGATTTCTTCACACGTTTCAATTCGGCCATGAGCGACGCCGCCTACCAGCATCCGCTCATGGCCGCCTACTGGCGCCAGCTCGACACCCGCTTCGCGCAGGTGGAGGCGGTGTTCGACGACGTCATGGCCGAGGCGCTCGCGGTGCTCAGCCGCGAGGGCATCGACGCCTATCTCGAGGCGGGCCGGGTGATCGGCAAGCTCGGCCGCGGCGTCGAGCCGATGCTCGCCTTCCTCGAGGAGTGGCCGTCGGCCGCCCAGGCGGTCGGCGAGGACGCGCTGCCGGCGGTGATGGCGCTCGTCATGCGCATGCAGAAGTCGCCCAACGGCCGCGCGATCGCGCCGTTCCTTCAGACGCTGGCGCCGGTCGCGCGCCGGCTGCAGTCGGCCGAGCAGCTCGCGCACTACCTCGACGTCACGCTCGACCTGATGACGCGCACCACCGGCTCGATCCACGGCCACCACACGACCTTCCCGAGCCCCGGGCTGCCGGAATTCTTCGCGCAGGCGCCGGCGCTGCTGGCGCTGCTCACGCTCGCGGGCCTCAGGAACTGGGTCGAGTACGGCATCCGCAACTACGGCAGCCACCCCGAGCGACAGAAGGACTACTTCAGCCTGCAGTCGGCCGACGCGCGCGCCGTGCTGCAGCGCGAACGCCATGGAACATTGTTGGTCGACGTCGAGCGCCGCCTCGACCTCTACCTGCGCGGCCTGTGGGGCGACCACGACCACCTGGTGCCGTACTCGACCGCGTTCGACGAACTGAGGAAGCCCGTCCCGTATTACGACAAGCTCGGCATCCGCCTGCCCGACGTCTACGACGACCTCGGCGAGATCTCGGGTCTCGACCGCTACCGCGCGACGCTCGCCCACATGGTCGGCCACCGCCGCTGGTCGGAGGCGCAGGTGGCGGACAACTGGAGCCCGTTCCAGCGCATGGCGGTCGAGTTCTTCGAGGACTGCCGCATCGACACGCTGCTGATGCGCGAATATCCCGGTCTGCGCCGGATCTTCCTCGCGCTGCATCCGAAGCCGCTGGAAACGGCCTGCGATCCCGAGACGACTTCGTGCCTGCGGCACCGCCTCGCGATGCTGTCGCGCGCGCTGCTCGACCCGGATCACGGCTATCTGGACGCCGACCTCAACGACTTCGTCGCGCGCTTCCACGACTTGACGCGGGACGGTGAATCGTCGACGCGCGAGATCGCGAGCCTCGCGCTCTCCTACGTCGCCCGAACGCGCCGCCAGAGCGACCAGTTCGCGAAAGTCCACTTCGACGACACCGTCGTCGACTACCGCGACGACAACCGCCAGCTGTGGACCTTCATCGAGGAAGGCGACGAGGAAGAGGCCTTCGACCAGAAGCGCAAGATCGAGCCGGGCGAGGAGCTGCGCGGCCTGCCGCCGCGCCACTATCCGGAATGGGACTACGCGAGCCAGACCTACCGGCCGGACTGGGCGAGCGTGTACGAGGCGCTGCACCCGAGCGGGAACGCCGCCGACATCGATCGCCTGCTCGCCAAGCACGGCGCGCTCGCCAAGCGCCTGAAGAAGATGCTCGACCTGCTGAAGCCGCAGGACAAGGTCCGCATCCGCTACCAGGAGGAGGGCAGCGAGCTCGACCTCGACGTCGCGATCCGCTCGCTGATCGACTTCAAGGGCGGCGCCACCCCCGACCCGCGCATCAACATGAGCCACCGCACCGACGGCCGCGACATCGCGGTGATGCTGCTGCTCGACCTCTCCGAGTCGCTCAACGAGAAGGCCGCGGGCTCCGACCAGACCATCCTCGAACTCTCGCAGGAAGCGGTGTCGCTGCTCGCCTGGTCGATCGAGCAGCTCGGCGACCCGCTGGCGATCGCCGGCTTCCACTCCAACACCCGCCACGACGTCCGCTACCTGCACCTCAAGGGCTATTCCGAGCACTGGAACGACGACGTCAAGGCGCGGCTCGCCGCGATGCAGGCCGGCTGGTCGACTCGCATGGGCGCGGCGATGCGGCACGCCGCGCACACCCTCGCCGCGCGCCCGGCCGACAAGAAGCTCATGCTCATCCTCACCGACGGCCGGCCGTCCGACGTCGACGCCCACGACGAGCGGCTGCTGGTCGAGGACGCGCGCCAGGCGGTCAAGGAGCTCGACCGCGACGGCATCTTCGCCTACTGCATCAGCCTCGACCCCAAGGCCGACGAGTACGTCTCCGACATCTTCGGCCGCCAGTACAGCGTGATCGACCACGTCGAGCGCCTGCCGGAGCGCCTGCCCCAGCTCTTCGTGGCGCTGACGAAGTAGCCGCCGCAGCGGCCTTAGCGCGCAGTCGCCACCGCCTGGTCCGTCGGCGGCTGATGCCGCGCCGGCGCCGCAGGACTGCAGTCCGAGCGGACTTCCCCCACGAATGTCTACGTCAAGCCGCGACGGGCGTCCGCCGTCGGGCGAAGGCATCCCTTTGCGCCGCGCAGACCGAGTCGATCCCTACTAATCAGTAACTGTTTTGCGTCCCGCGGACTGCCTAGAATCACGTCGCTCACGGATCGGGCGACCGGGTCAGGCGCCATTTTCGTTGACGGCCGGGTCGTGTCGAGGCGATTCCGTCGAAGCAAAAACGAACGAGAAAATTCCCGCTCCGACGCGGGATCAAAGGGAGAATCTCTGTGTTCAAGTGGGCGAGCCCTGACGCGCGCGCCGGGCGAAAGTGCGTCAAGAAGTCATCGGATGGCGGTTTCTGCTCGAGGCTGGCGTACGCGTTGGCGATTCTTCTCTTCGCGGCGGTGTTGACCCCGCGTGTCGCCGTCGCACAAACCCCCGCGGATATCGAGGCGGCACGAAGCCAGGCCGAGATCATCCAGCGTCTGGAGCAGGAGCGCCTGCTGCGTGAGCAGGAGGAGGCGCGCCGGCGTGCCGAACGTGTCGAAGGCGTCGACACGAAGTCGCTGGAACCGCAGATCGTCGTGCCGGACATCGGCGCGCCCTGTCGCGACATCCGGACGATCGTCATCAACGGCGCCCCCAATCTCAGGAAGCAGGTGCGCGAGCGCATCATCGGGGAATTCGCCGGGCGCTGCCTCAACGTGGGCGACATCGAGCGCATTCTTGCCGAGATCACCCGGGACTACATCGACAGAGGCTACATCACGACGCGCGCCTACCTGCCGCCACAGGACCTGAGCAAGGGGCAGCTCGAAATCCTGGTCATCGAGGGCGTGGTCGAAAGGATCATGATCAGGGATGGCGATGCCCATAGCGTGTCGGTCGGCAACGTCTTTCCGGGCGTCGAGGGCGACCTGCTGAACCTGCGGGATCTGGAGCAGGGCATCGACCAGATCAACCGGCTCGCTTCCAACGACGCGAAGCTCGACATCCAGCCGGGCGAAAAGCCCGGCGGCAGTCTGGTCGTCGTCCACAACCAGCCGAGGTCCCGTTTCCACCTCAATGCGGCGGTCGACAACCAGGGGTCGGAAGCCACCGGGGACGTCCAGACCGGCGTCGTCGCGACGGCCGACCACCTGCTGGGCTTCAACGAGATGATTTCCATCTCCCACAGGGAATCCACCCCGGGTGAGCAGGGCCGCAAGCATTCCAGGAGCAACAACCTCAGCGTCAGCATTCCGTTCGGATACACGAGCGTTTTCCTCGGGGCGAGCTACTCGAAATATGCGAGCCCGGTGATCGTGCCGAGCGGCCTCGAACTCGTCTCCTCCGGCACGAGCAAGACCCAGAACGTGCGCCTCGACCACGTGGTGTATCGCGATCAGTCGACCCGTGCGCTGCTGGCGGCCACGCTTACCGCCAAGGAATCCGACAACTTTCTCGACGGGCTCTTCCTCGGCGTGAGCAGCCGCAGGCTGACGATTCTCGACCTCGACGGGAACCTCAACATGGGGGTCGCAGGCGGCGTGCTCTCGCTGGACTTCGGCTATGCGCGCGGCCTGGATGCCCTGGGGGCGCTGGAAGACTCCGACGGCCTTCCGGACTACGTTCCGCGCGCGCAGTTCGGCAAGTTCAAGGGCGGGTTCAACTACTCGCGCCCCTTTCGTCTGCTCGACAAGGCCTTCAGCTTGACGAGCCAGTTGAGCGCCCAGAAGGCGCAGGACACGCTGTACGGCTCCGAGCAGTTTCTCATCGGCAGCGTCTATACGGTCAGGGGCTTCGTCAACAACACCCTGTCCGGCGACGACGGCTACTACTGGCGCAACGAGATCGCGGTCCGCCAGCCGCTGACGGTCGGCAGCGAGACCCTCTCCACCCGCATCTACGTGGGCTACGACATCGGCGAGGTGTGGAGCCGCGTCGACGGCAACCCCGAGGGGCGTCTCGCCGGCAGGGTGGTCGGCCTGTCGCTCAACTGGCGCGGGGCGACCGTCGACCTCTTCAACACCCAGCCGCTCACCCTGCCCGACACCATGATCAAGGAACCGAGCCAGACCTGGTTCCGTGTTGCCTACTCGCTCTAGGAGATTCCCCATGAACCGCATCCACCGCCTCGTCTGGAACGAGCGTACAAGAACGTGGGTCGTCGCCGCCGAAACGGCACGGTCCCGTGGCAAGGGGAACGGGCGTGCCGGCCGGAGGGCCCTGCGGGCGGCCTTGCTCGCGTCGGGTCTGGCAGGTGCTCCGGCGTTCGCCGAAACGCCGGCGACGACGGTTGTCCCCGCGGGAGGGCAGACCACTGCCTACGTATCGGCCAACGGCGTGCCGGTCGTGAACATCGAGAAGGCGAATGCGGCCGGGATCTCGCACAACGTCTACACCCGCTACGACGTCGAGGCGAATGGCCTGGTCCTCAACAACGGCAACAGCAGCCAACTTGAGCGTCAATCCGAATTGGCCGGGCGGGTCGGGGCCAACCTGAATCTGGATCGTGAGGCCACGGTCATCCTGAACGAAGTCGTGTCGACCAATCGCAGCACGCTCGCCGGCTTCACCGAGGTGCTCGGCGGCAAGGCCGATGTCATCGTCGCCAACCCCAACGGCATCACCTGCAACGGCTGCGGATTCATCAACACCGACCGCGCCACGCTCACCACCGGCCTGCCCAATCTTGCGGACGACGGCAGCCTGATCGGCTTCACCGTCAACAGGGGCGACGTGCGCATCGAGGGGCTGGGCGCGAACGCCGGCACGCAGCAGATCTTCGATCTCGTCGCCCGCTCGGTGACGGTAAACGGCAAGATCAACACAGCCGCTACAGGCAGCCTGGGGATCACGGCCGGCAACAACGAATGGAGCTACGCAGGCCGCAGCGTGACCGGCACCGTTGCCGGCAGTGGGGCCGCTCCCGCCTATGCGATCGACTCCTCGGTTCTCGGAGGCATGTACGCCGGCCGGATCCGGATCATCGCGACCGAGGCAGGCGTGGGCGTGCGCGTCCTTGGCGAGGCGGCCGCCAGTGCCGACGACTTCGCGCTGACCAGCGCGGGCCGCATCGAGCTCAGGTCGGCAGTCAGTGCGGCACGGGACCTGACGCTTGCCTCGACGTCGGCCGACGGCAGCCAGGACATTCACGTGAATGGCGCAAGCGTCTCCGCAGGCCGCGACCTGAGCGTGTCGGCCACGTTGGGACAGGTCGCCCTGAGCGGCGGCGAACTCTATGCCGCCAACAATCTGACGGTAGCCGGCGCGACCCTGAGCGACGTTTCCGCTGCGGCCGCTACGCGTTTTGCCGGCGCCAACGCCAATGTCGCCACCAGCGGTCAGGCCGCCATCAACGGCAGCGTCTGGGGCGCGGGCGGCGCGCTTTCCGGCAGCTTCGGCAGCCTGGCGATCGGCGCCGGCGGCGCCACCCTCTACGCCGGGACCACCCTCGACCTGAGCGCAGCCGGCAACCTCTCCCTGGGCACCGCGGCGATCCGCTCGACCGGGGACATGACGCTCGCCGCCGGTTCGGGGGCCATCAGCACCGTCGCCGGATCGGCGCAGGGCATCCAGACCGTTACGGGCAACCTGGGCCTGACGGCCGGCAATGGGCTCAGCAACGGCGGCACGATCACGGCTGATGCAGGGCGCGTCACTGCGCGCATCAACGGCGCGTTCGGCAACAGCGGCACCCTGCACGCAGGCACCGCGCTCGATATCGCCGACAAGGCGAACGGCGGAACCGGAAGTCTGAGCAACAGCGGCGTCCTGATCGCCGACGGCGACCTCGTCGCCCGGCTGGCCAGCTTCAGCAACACCGCCAGCGGCCGGGTGCAGGGCACCGCGGGCACGACGCTCACGGCTACCAGCCTGTCCAACGCCGGTACCTTCATCGCCTCGGCCACTGCAGGTGAGGCGGGGATGTTCAGCCTGGGCACGTTGAACAACACGGGCATCCTGCAAACCGCCTCCGGCGACTTGGCGCTCAACGTGACGGGCACGCTTGCCAATGGCGGCAAGCTGCTGGCCGCCGGCAACCTCACCGTCTCGGCGGGAACCTCCGCGCTGGCGATCAGCAACGCTGCAGGCGCATTCGTCCAGGCCGGCGGCGTCCTGCGCATTTCCGGTGCCAACGCGAGCCTCGGCAATACCGCTTCCGGAACCATCCTCGGCAACACGGTGGACGTAAGCGTGTTCAGCGTCGACAACGGCGGCACGCTGCAGTCGAACGGCAAGATGACGCTCGTGGCTCGCGGCGGCGTCAGCAACGCCGGCACCGTGCGGGCCAAGGGCTTCCTCGCCAGCGACTCAGCAAGCCTGAGCAACGCCGGAATCCTGCAGGCCGATCAGGGCAGTGCAATCCGCGTGATGGGCACCCTCAACAACAGCGGAACGCTGACGCTCGATGCGACGGGGGCCGGCGGCACCCTTGCCGCCGGCTACCTCGCAAACTCCGGGATCCTGCAGTCCAAAGGCGCAGCGACGCTCACGATTGAAACCGCGCTCGCGAATGCCGCGAGCGGCAAGCTGCTCGCAGAGGGCAACCTGACCATTCTGGGTGCCGACACGCTCTATGCGCTCCTGAACGACGGCTACCTGCAGTCGAAGGGGCTGCTGAAAATCAGCGGCATCAGCGGCGGCGATGGCGTCGATGTCACGGTCGGGGGCACGGCGGTCATCCTGGGGCAGAGCCTCGACGTCAATGGCCGCGGCATGACGGTGGCCGACGGCGGGCTCGTCAGCACCACCGGATCGATGACACTCCGGCTGAACAACCTGCTGTTCAAGGGGGCCACCTCGCGGGTCGTGGCCGCCACGTCCGGGACGGGCGCCGCGACGATCACGCTCGGCCAGATCTTCAGCAATCCGGGGGTCGTGCACTCCGGAGGGAGCCTTTCGCTGACCGCGCCGGGGATCGACAATCTGGGGACGGGCGGAATCTCGGCATTGCAGACGCTGACGCTGAAGGCCGCCAATGGCCGGCTCGACAACCGGGGCGCGCTGTACGCGGGCAGCGCGCTCGTTGCCGAGGCGACAGGCGGGGATCTCTGGAACCACAGCGGCGCCACCATCGACTCCGGCGGCGACGTGACGCTGAAGACGACCGGAACGCTGACCAACAACAGCACCGTCAACGCGCTGCGGGACATCACCATCGTCGCGCCCGTCTTCAGGAACGAGATCGTGGGCGGTGTGCCGGCCAGGATAGAGGGGGAGATTGTCTGGGGCCAGTACTCGCCCGACGCCGGGTACGTGTGCATCAGCGTCCCCGGTTTCGAGTGCCTTGGCCCGGAGTGGCTGCTGACCGGCTACGACGGCTCGTGGGGATGGCCCTACGACGCCTATTACTGGTACGAACGATACGGCTACAGCCAGCAGTCTTTCGTCTCGCCCTTGACGGAGCCCAAGCCGCAGATTATCGCCGGCCGCAACATGGCGATTACGGGCTTCGATGCAGGGTTCAATACCGGTGGCCTGCTGTCGGCTGTAGGGACGATGACGCTCACCGGCAATGCCGGGGCGACTTTCGTCAACGACGACCTTTCGCTGCTGGAGCAGCGCTGGCACCAGACCCTCGAGCGATTCGAGGACTGCGACATCGTCTCCTGTGCCGCGATCCAGGATACCTACGGAACCCCTTACGTGTACGAAACCTACACGCTTTCCTCCGAGGGGGCGGGGATCATGGCCGGCACCCTCGTCGCGAGCGGGTTCACGCTGGTCAACAAGGGGTCCCCGTGGACGCCGTCGACCACCAGCCAGAGTGCCGACGGCGCCGCGTTCGTTTCGGGTGGAAGCGCCGCCGCCAACAGCCAGCTCACGGGAGGGGCCAGCGCCATCAGCTTCGGCGGTCTGCAGCTCACGCTTCCCTCGAATCCGAACGGCTATTTCGTCGTCAGCCAGAACCCCGACTCGCAATATCTGGTCGAGACCAATCCCCTCTTCGCGGTCGGTTCGATATTCGTCGGGTCGACCTACATGCTCGACAGGTACGGCTTCGACCCCGACGTGACGCTCAAGCGGCTTGGCGACGCCAACTACGAGGCCTATCTCGTCAGGCAGCAGCTGATCAGCCAGCTCGGCAGGAACCTCCTCAGCGGATATGCGGACGAGGCTGAACAGCTCAGGCGGCTCATGGATCAGGCGATCAGCGAAGACGAGCGCCTGGGCTTCAACTTCGGCGAGCCGTTGACGGCCGAGCAGATTGCGAACCTCAGAGAGGACGTGGTCTGGATGGTGAAGACGAGCGTCGCCGGACAGACCGTCCTCGCGCCCGTCGTCTATCTCGCCGCGAGCACGCGGGATTCCGTTGCCAGCGGCGCCGTGATCGCCGCCGGCAACGTCAGTCTGGATCTTGCGTCGCTCAGCAACACCGGGGGGACGATCAGCGGATCGGAATCGCTCACCATCCTGTCGCAGGGCGACATCACCAACACCAGCGGCACGATCAGTGGCGGTGACGTGTCGCTGAAGTCGGTCGACGGCTCGATCATCAATCAGACCCTCGCCCGGGACGACGCGTCGAACAACACGACCCTGGGGAAGACGGCAACGATTCAGGCCAGCGGCGACCTGGCGATGGATGCCGGCGAAGATATCCTGTCGCGCGGTGCGAACGTATCCGCCGGTGGCGACGCCCGCCTCGCGGCAAAGGGCGACATCACCTTCACCGCCCTCGAGAAGAACTTCTCGGAGTCGTCGGTCGAGACCACCTGGCAGGATGGCCGGCCGACCACGACGACGACGACCCACACGGGCACGACGCTGGTCGGGTCCACGCTCACCGTGGGCGGAAACCTCAGCGCGACGTCCGGTAACGATATCAACATCGAGGCCAGCAACGTCGCGGTGGGCGCTGACGCCAGCCTGGATGCGGGCGGAGCGGTCAACATCATCGCGCTCGCCGAAACGAGCAACACCGAGACCCATAGCGAAACCTCGAGCTGGGACTACGACGCCACGGAAAGCACGACCGTCGTCCGCACGACGGGCGCGGGTTCGACCTTCACCACCGGCGGCTCGCTGACCGTCTCCTCGGGGGGGGACACCACGATCCTGGGCTCCAACGTCGGGGTCGGCGGCGATCTCAACGTCGAGAAGGTCGGCGGCGATTTCAACGTCACGACCTTCAAGAACACGGTGACGGTGCACTCCGAGAAGGAGGAGAGTTCCCTGTTCGGAGCCGGCTCGGCGAGTGCCGACGCGGGGACCGACCTGTCGCAGAGTTCGGCGAGCGCGTCGGCGACGCTCTTCCAGAACACCCGGGAGACGCTCGACATCTCCTCGACCACGCACACCGGCTCGACGATCGTGGTGGGCGGCAGTCTCAACGCCGGCCAGACGGGTGGCGAGAGCGCGATCCAGGGCGACGTCAACATCGTCGGATCGACGATCGCAACCGGCGGCGACCTCAATCTCGCCGCGGGGGGCGATATCAACATCCTGGCTGCCGAGGACACGACGACCGTATCGACGACCTACGCTTCCGACCAGTTCAGTCTCGGCGGATCGGCGTCCGTCGACGGGGCCGAGGCCAGCTTCGGCTACCAGCGCAACGAGAGCAGTGGCACGGTCACCGAGACCACGGCCCAGGTTTCCGGGCTGAGCTCGGGGGGAAGCATCGTCATCAATGCCGGCGGGAATTTCGTCGAACAGGGTACCCAGGTTGCCGCCGCGGGCGACATCACGGTCGAGGCGGACGAGATCCGGAGCCTGGCCGCGGAAAACACGCGCACCGAAAGCGGCGATTCGCTGACCGTGAGCGCGAGCATCGGCGTCAGCGCCGACACGGGGCTGGGCGGGTTGGTCGCGAGCCTCGTCGACGAATCCGGCAATCCCGATTTCGACATGGCCGACGCCAGCAAGAGCGTCCACGACCTTCAGGTGCCCGACGCGGGTTCGGTCAACGGGGAACTGAGCGTCTCCGTCAACCAGAGCAGTTACAGCGGGAGCGGCAGCCAGGCCGTGGCCTCGGGCTTCAGCAGCGGCGGCGACGTGCGCTTCACCGCACGCGAGGGCGACGCCACCTTCGAGGGCACGAACGTTCAGGCCGCCGGCTCGATCGCGGTGACCGCCGAGCAGGGCAGCATCAATCTGCTCGCAGCCGAAAGCCAGCAGGTGTCGTCCAGCGCCTCCACCGACGCCAGCGTCACCGTCGGGGTGAGCGGCGATGGCACGATCTCGGGCTCGGGCTCGGGCGGCAGTTCGACGCAGAGCTCGGTCACGACGACCCAGACCGGCGCGACGTTCTCGGCCGGCGGGGCTCTCGAGCTGAAGGCAAAGAAGGATGTGACCCTGGTGGGAACGGCGCTCGAAGCGGGCGGGACCGCTTCCATCACCGCCGAGGAGGGCGTCATCGACTTCCAGGCGGCGCGCACCACGACCGAGTACTACAGCACGTCCGAAAGCGCGAACGCCAGCGTGTCCGCCAACGTGACCGGCAAGGAGGGGAGCGTCGGGGGCGGTTACAGCACCTCGACGACCACCGAAACGTCGTCGACCGGCACCGCCGGCAGCATCAGCGCAACGAATATCGTCCTCAACGCCCAGGGCGACATCACGCTCGAGGGGACGCATGTCGCGGCGACCGAGAGCGCGAGCATCGTCACCAAAGGCAGCATCGACTTCCTGGCGATCGAGGACACCTACGAAAAAACAACAACCGGGGCGTCCGGGCAGGTCGACCTCGAGGCCGGCGCGACCAGCGGCGGCGCCACGGTGGGCGGGGGCAGCACCAACGAATATGAGGCGAGCACGACGAGGACCGGGGGCACCCTGTCAGCAGCCAACCTGACCCTCTCCGCCGGCGAAGGCATCCTGCTCGAGGGGACGCAGGTCGACGTGACGAAAGACGCCCGCATCGATGCCGGCTCGGGCAGCCTCGTCCTCGAATCGGCCGTGAGCACCTATACCAACCAGGTCGACAACACCCAGGTCGAGTTGTCGGCCAAGGGCGACTCGGACGAAGGCAAGGGGCAGGGCAGCGTCAAGCTGGAAGGCGAGTACGAGGATACCAATCGTGTGACCAACCAGAACGTCATGCTCAACATCGGAGGCGCGGCGGATATCCGGGCCGAGGGCGGTATCGAGATCGCCGGCACCCAGGTCGAGGGCGTCGAGAGCGTCATCAAGGCCGGCAGCCTCGATACCCATGGGGCGGACATCAGGGTCGAGCAGCGCGAGGACGTCGACCAGTCCACGAAGACGAGTTTCGATGTCAATGTGGGCGTCGTCGTGGGCGGACTGGGCGGGTCGGACGATCACGCTGGGCCGCCAGACGCCTCCGACAGCAGCAAGGACCGCGCCCCGAGCGACCCGGCCGGCACCGACCGCCCGACGGGCAGCGACAGGCCGTCGGCCGGCAGCGATGCCGACAGCCCGAGCGATTCGCCCAACCCGTCGCCAGCAGCGACCGCGGGCAAACCGTCCGCGGGGGGCGACACGCCTGTCGCGACGGGCGCCAGCGATGCCGACGCTCCGAGCGGCTCGCCGAAGCCGTCGCCGATCGCGGCCGCGGGCGACGCGGCGGGGGGAGGCGATACCCCGGCCACGACGGCCGGCGGTGTCGGTCAATCCGCGAGCGACTCGCCGAACCCGGTGCCGACCGCTGCCGCAGGCAACTCGCCAGGGGGCGACACGCCTGTTGCGACGGGCGCCAGCGATGTCGACTCCCCGGCCGCTGCGCCGAATCCGGGGCCGACCGTCGCTGCAGCGGACGGTCCCAGGGCGAGCGACACGCCCCCGGCGAAAGGCGACACGCCGGCCACGACGGCCGGCGGCGACGCCGAACCCCCGCGCGACACGGCCCGCCCCGGGTCGACCGTTGCGCCAGCCGATGGCCCCACGGCGAGCGACACGCCTGCCGTCGGTGCCGACAGCGGTGCCGAGTCGCCGACTGACTCCCCCAATCCGTTGACTGCAGCGCCGGTGGTGGCCGCGATCGCAGGCGATCCGCCGGCGGCGAGCGAGACCCCGGCAACGGCGACCGGCGGTGAGGTGGACGCCCCGGCCGGGACCGCCAGTTCCGCTCCGACCGGCCCTGGAACGGACGTCCCCACTGCGAGCAGCACGCCCGCCGCGGAAGGCGGCAGCGACGCCGGGTCGGCGACCGACTCGCCGAAGGCGGTGGCGGCCGCGATCGCAAGCGAGTCGCCGGCGGAAGGGGGGACCGGGACGACGGCGACCGGCGCCGAGGTGGACTCCCCGGGCGCGACAGCCGATTCCGTGCCGACCGATAGCGCGACGGATGCCCCCAGGGCCAGCGATACGCCCGCCGCGGGCGCCGGCAGCGATGCCGAGCCGTCGGCTGATTCGCCGGCGGGAGGCGAGACGCCCGCCACGACGCCTCGCGGTGAGGCCGAGGCATCCGGCGAGCCGGCCAGCCCGGTGATGATGGCGGCCGCAGGCGACCCGCCGGCGGAAGGTGACACGCCCGCCACGAGCCCCCGCGGCGATGCCGAATTCGCGAGTGATTCGCCGGGCCCGGCGCCGACTGTTGCGGCAGAACACGAGCCCTCGGGGACCGACACGCCCGCTGCGCCGGCCGGCGGCGAGGGGGAGTCCCCGAGCGACACGACGAATCCGGCGACGATCCTCGCCGCAGGGGGGGACGAAAACGCCGGCGCAGCCGCCGATGGCGCCGCCGATCGGCACCCGGATCCGGCGGCGGCGACCGACCGGCCGGGCGCTGACGATGCGCATCAGGCCGTGCCGCAACCGGCTCAGGAGCCGGTTGCGGACAACGCCCCTGTCGATCAGGCGCGCGCCCAGGAACTCGCTGTCCTTCAGGAAACCCAGAAGGCAGTTGAGGAGGATGGATCGCTCACCATGACCGCGCCGACCGCAGAGCCGGCCTCGACAGATGAGGGGGCTACTGAGCCGACATCTGCGACGGTTCCCGGCAAGCCTGATGCGCCGCCGACGCACGACCCGGCCGCCGGGGAGCTCGCGAAGCAGCTCGACGCCGGCATGGCGGACACCGCGGACCGGATCGGACGCACCGCCGCGACCACGGTTGCGCTGGGTCCTGCCATGGCGGGCCAGGGGGCGAATGACCGCAACGCCGCAACGCAGAAGGAGCTTGGGTTGGCTGCCCGGCAGAAGATGCTGGCCGACGGCCTGAGCACGCTCGATTCGGATGCGGCGCGCCAGGATGCGGTCAGAAAGATCGAAGGGCTGGAGGTCGAGCGCCTGAATACCCGGCTGCAAGGCGAGCAGAGCTTCGCGGGCGACCTCATGGCCAAGGCGTTCACGCCCTTGCCAGGACCGGACGGGATGCCTCAGATCAAGCCGGCCGTCGCCGCGGCCACGCAGCAATACATGGGTGATCTGGCGCGCGTTTCCGCCGAGGTCGGGGGATTGCAAGGCATGCGCGCCACGCGTGACGCAGACATCAAGCGGCTGGAAGCGGCCGAGTCGGAGAGCGACAAGGCACGGCTGCAACAGGCGATCGCCGAACAGGATCTCAATATCCGCCAACGCATGCTGGATGTGACGATCTCGGCTACCCAGGCCGAATATCGGTTCCTAATGGGGATGACGCCGGATGCGACCGATCCGGGCGCATTGGCGGCCGAGGCGGGCAAGCTCATGAAGACCTTGAACGAGCTTGCTACGTCGCGCGCGCTGCTGTCGGCGCAACCGCCGGGCAGTTCGGCCGGCGCACGCTGAGGGCGCCGCGGCGGCCCTGCGGTCTGGGCGCTTTCGTCATCCTGCACCCGGCGTGCGGGATGACGAGGTTCCGCGCGTTCGGTTGCCGGAAATGCGGCTGCAAGCCGCCTCGCGGCCCATTGCCATCCCGTTGAAAAACAAGCGGGTTTTACAGGCGGGGTCATTTCCGTTAGAATAGTTTTGCGCAATACGAATTGCGAGCTGTTCGATCAGCGACCCGGGCGGGCCCCACAACAACACGATTGCCCGCCTCCTGCGACTACCGTCAGCCGACCCGGCGCTGGCCCTTCACGGGGCAGCCGCCGCCCGCTGGGCATCCGCTGCCCGCGCGGCAGGCCCTGGAGTCGCACTTCAGCGCGTCAGGCGCCCCGCAAGCTGACCTGGCCGTCCTTCCAACGAGCGCGCGTCATCGCGCCCCGACCTGGAGATTACATGACCCATCCGACCGCAGCCTTCGCTCCGAATCCATCCTCCGCTGCCGCGCGCAGCGCCTCCCCGCTTGCCCGCGCCGCCGTGCTGGGCGCCGGTGCCTGGGGCACCGCGCTGGCCAGCGCCCTGCAGCGCAGCGGCGTGCAGACCACCGTGTGGGCGCGCCGCGCCGACGTCGCCGAGGCGATCCGGGGGCAGCGGTCCAATCCGCGGGCGCTGCCGGGGGTTGCGCTTCCCGCCGGGCTCGGCGCCAGCAGCGACCTCGCCGAGGCGCTCGCCGACGTGCAGCTGGTCATCGTCGCCGTGCCGTCGACCGCGATGCGCGAGATCGCGCACGAGGCCGCGCGCCATCTCGGCCACGGCACGATGGTGCTGTCGGCGAGCAAGGGCATCGAGGCGGGCAGCGGGGCGCTGATGACCCGCGTGCTGGACGAGGTGCTCGGCCCGCACATGCTGACCGGATCGATCGGCGGACCGAGCTTCGCCGCCGAGGTGGCGGCCGGGAAATCGACCCTGCTGACGCTCGCCATGCCCGCGCTCGAGCGTTTCCATCCGCTGCATCGCGACGCCCGCCGTCTCGCCGACAGCCTCGCGGAGCAGCTCGCCCGCAGCGGCGTGGCGCTCGAGCTCACCCGCGACGTGGTCGGGGTCCAGGTCGGCGGCGCCTTGAAGAACATGATCGCGATCGCCTGCGGCATGGCGACCGAGCAGGGCATGGGCGAGAACGCCCGTGCCGGCATCATCACCCGCGGCCTCGAGGACATGCGCCGCCTCACCCAGACGCTGGGTGGCCGCGTCGAGACCCTGCTCGGCTGCAGCGGCGTCGGCGACCTCTTCCTCACCGCGGCGTCCGAACAGTCGCGCAACACCCGCCTCGGCATGCGCCTCGGCAAGGCGGGCGGTGCGACGGCCGGCGAGCTCGGCGAGCTCGCCGAAGGCGCGGTCAGCGTGATGTCGGTCGAAATCCTCGAGCAGAAGTACGGCCTGCGCCTCGCCGTCGCCGCCGCGGTGCGCGACGTGCTGCAGCAGCGCGCCACCCCCGATGAAGCCCTGCGTCGCCTGCTGCACGACCCGGCGCCCGCGCCGAGCGTGCCGGCGAACCGCATCCCGCGCCCGGCCGCGACGCGGCCCCTTCCGCGCGAAAGCGAACTGCAGCCGGCGGCGCCGGCCTGGGGTCTCGGTTATGCGTAAGGCGGGCGGCGATACGCCGCGCACCGTCCTGGCGACCGACCTCGACGGCACCTTCCTCGGCGGAAGCGCCGAGCAGCGCGCCGAGCTGTACGACTGGATCGCGTGTCGCCGCGAGGCGCTCGTGCTGATCTTCGTCAGCGGCCGCGGGCTCGACTTCATGCGCGGGCTGGCGAAGGAGCTGCCGGTGCAGCCCGACCACCTGGTCGGCGACGTCGGCACCAGCGTCGCCCGCGGTCCCTGGTACGCGCCGATCCCGCCGCTCGAGCAGTGGCTCGATTCGGTCTGGCCGGCCGACGCGCACGAGCGGATCGAGGAAGCGATGCGCCGGCATCCGGCGCTCAGGGAGCAGCCGGTCGTCGGCGGCCGGCGCCGCTCCTACTATTACGAGGACGCCGCCCACGCGCAGGCGGCGAAGCAGGACGTGACGAAGCTCGGCTTCGACGTCCTGATGTCGGACAACCTCTACTTCGACGTGCTGCCGCGCGGCGTGCAGAAGGGGCCGACCCTGCTCAGGACGCTCGCGGCGCTCGACCTGCCCGCCCACCGCACCCTGGTCGCCGGCGACACGCTCAACGACCTGTCGATGTTCGACACCGGGCTCACCGGCGTCGCCGTCGGCAACCGCGAGCCGGCGCTCGACGCCGCCATCCAGGCGCACCAGAACGTCTACCGCAGCCCGCTGCCGGGTGCCGCCGGCGTGCTCGACGCGCTGCAACGCTTTCACGGAACGGAGGACACCCATGGCTTCATCCCTGGTCATCGTCTATCACAGGCAGCCGTATGAGGAGCACGTCGTCGACGGCGAGACCGTCTTCAGGGAGAACGCCAGCCCCAACGGCATCGTTCCCGCGCTGAAGGGCTTCATCGGCCAGACCGAGCGCGCCAGCTGGGTCGCCTGGAAGAAGGCGCCGGCCGGCAAGCCGGTCAGGTTCGAGCGTCGCATCACCGTCGAGGACAGCTACGGCAGCTACGAGGTGGTGCGCCTGCCGCTGACCGCCGAGCAGATCAGCCAGTTCTACCACGTCACCTCGAAGGAGGCGCTGTGGCCCATCCTCAACAGCTTCCCCGCGCTGTACTCGACCGAGAACTGCGACTGGGCGACCTTCCGCGAGGTCAACCGGCTGTTCGCCGAGGCGGCCTGCGAGGAGGCCGCGCCGGGCGCCGTGGTGTGGGTGCACGACTACAACCTGTGGCTGGTGCCGAAGTTCGTGCGCGAGCTGCGGCCCGACGTGCGCATCGCGTTCTTCCACCACACGCCGTTCCCGGCGGCGGACGTCTTCAACATCCTGCCGTGGCGCGAAGAGATCGTCGACAGCCTGCTGGCCTGCGACGTGGTCGGCTTCCACGTGCCGCGCTACGCGCGCAACTTCGTCGCCACCGCGCAGTCGCTGCGCCCGGTCGACGAGGTGGTCGAGCAGGAAGTGCCCGCCGAACTGCGCGCCACCGGCACCGCGCTGTCCGAACCCGTGACGCCGGTGTCGATCACGTGCGGCGGCCGGCAGATCCGCATCGATGCGTTCCCGATCGGCACCCACGCCGAGCTGATCCGCAGCATCGTGCAGCAGGACGACAAGCTCGCGCAGGTCGCGCAGATCCGGCGCGACATCCCGCAGGAGAAGATCATCGTCTCGATCGGCCGCGTCGACTACGCCAAGGGCACGCGCGAGATGCTGATGGCCTACGAGCGCCTGCTGCAGCGCCGCCCCGAGCTGCACGGCAAGGTCAAGCTGCTGGTCACCGCGGTGGCCGCGGCCGAGGGCATGCGCGCCTACAAGAAGGCGCAGCAGTCGATCGAACAGCTGGTCGGCCGCATCAACGGCCATCACGGCACGCTGTCGTGGCAGCCGATCCTGCTGTCGACCACGCCGATGCCGTTCGCCGACACGCTGTGCTACTACCGCGCCGCCGACGTCGCGTGGATCACCCCGCTGCGCGACGGCCTCAACCTCGTCGCCAAGGAGTTCATCGCCGCGCACGTCAACGAAAGCGGCGTGCTGGTGCTGTCCGAATTCGCCGGCGCCGCCGTCGAGCTGCAGGACGCCGTGCTGGTCAATCCCTACAGCCTCGTCCAGATGGACGAGGCGATCGACCGGGCGCTCGACATGCCGCGCGACGAACAGCGCGCGCGCATGCAGCGCATGGACGCGCTGATGGACCGCTACGACATCGGCCACTGGACCCGCCACGTGCTGGAGCTCTTCAGACAGCTCACCGCCCCCGCCGAAGCCGCCCGCGACGCGGCCTGACCCCGCGGCCGCCGGACGGCGGCCGCTCACCGAGGAAACCGCCCAATGTCCCTGCGCAACCAGGTGCAGCTGATCGCCTATCCCGACCGGATGGGCGCCAACCTCGCCGAGCTCTGCGAGATCGTCGACCGCCACTTCGCCAGGGCCATCGGCGGCATCCACATCCTGCCGCCGTACCCGTCGAACGCCGACGGCGGCTTCTCGCCGCTGACCCACAAGGAAATCGACCCGACGTACGGCAGCTGGGCCGACGTCGAGAAGATCTCGGCACGCTACGACCTGTGCCTCGACCTCACGCTCAACCACATCTCCGACGAATCCGCGGAATTCCGCGACTTCGTCGCCCGCGGCTACGCCTCCGAGCACGCCGACCTCTTCGTCCACGTCGACCGGCTGGGGCCGATCTCGCAGGACGACCTCGCGCGCATCCACATCCGCAAGGAAAAGGAGCCGTTCCGCGACGTGAGCTTCGCCGACGGCACCAAGGGCCGCGTCTGGTGCACCTTCACCGAGCACCAGATCGACCTCAACTACAACTCGCCCAAGACCTACGCGCTGCTCGAGGACACCATCGCCTATCTCGCCGCGCGCGGCGTGAAGCTGTTCCGCCTCGACGCCTTCGGCTACACGACCAAGAAGATCGGCACCAGCTGCTTCCTGGTCGAGCCCGACGTCTACGACATCCTCAAGTGGGTCGACGGCGTCGCGCGCGAGCACGGCGCGGAAACCCTGCCCGAGGTGCACGACCACGCCAGCTTCCAGTACGCGATCGCGCTGCACGGCATGCATCCCTACGGCTTCGCGCTCGCGCCGCTGCTGCTGTACTCGCTGCTCGACGGCAACAGCACCTACCTCAAGCAGTGGCTGCGCATGTGCCCGCGCAACCAGCTCACCGTGCTCGACACCCACGACGGCATCTGCATCCCCGACGTCGAGGGGGTGCTGCCGAAGGACAAGATCCAGGCGGTCATCGACAACGTCAGCCAGCGCTCGGCCGATCCCATCCTGCGCCGCTCGGCCGCCAACGTGCACAGTGTCGGGGCGATCTACCAGCTCACCTGCACCTACTACGATGCCCTGAAGCGCAACGACGACGCCTACATCGCCGCGCGCGCGATCCAGTTCTTCGCGCCGGGCATCCCGCAGGTCTACTACGTGGGGCTGCTCGCGGGCAGCAACGACCTCGAGCTGATGGAGGCGACCGGCGAGCCGCGCGACATCAACCGCCACCGCTACAGCGTGGCCGAGGTCGACGAGGCGGTGAAGCAGCCGGTGGTGCGGCGCCTGCTCGCGCTGATGGAATTCCGCACGCGCTATCCGGCGTTCGACGGCGTGTTCCACCTCATGTATTCGAACGACAGCAGCGTCGCGATGTGCTGGCGCAACGGCGAACTGCGCTGCGAGCTGTTCGTCGACCTCAAGTTCAACCGGGCGACGATCGGCTACGTCGACGTCAAGTCGAAACGCTGGCTGAGCATGAACTGCTAGCGTCGTCGCGCGGCGCGGCTTCGGCCGCGACGCGGAAGGTGTGCTTGCCGTCGCGCTTGGCGGCGTAGAGCGCCTCGTCGGCCTTCCTGAAGAGGTCGTTCAGCGTTTCGTCGCTGGCGCAGCACATCGCGATGCCGACCGACGCGCCGATGCGCGCGCTGCCGCCGTCGGCGAGCGGCACCGGCTGGCTCAGCCGTTCGACCACCCGGGCGGCGACCTCGCGCGCGGCCCCGGCGTCGGCCACCTCGCCCAGCACGATGACGAACTCGTCGCCGCCGAAGCGCGCGATCATGTCCGCTTCGCGCAGCAACGCCTGCATCCGCTCGGCCGCCGTCACCAGGACGGTGTCGCCCGCGGCGTGGCCGTGGCTGTCGTTGACCGCCTTGAAGTCGTCGAGGTCGACCGCCAGCACCGCCATCTGCCTGCCCGAGCGCCTGGCCGCGGCGACCAGGTGGCGCTCGTTCTCCTGCAGGAAGCGCCGGTTGGCGAGCCCGGTCAGCGGGTCGCGCAGGCCGAGCTCGCGGATCGTGTGCTCCGCCCGGATCCCGGCGCCGATCAGGCGCACGGTCTCGCGATAGAGCCCGAGCAGCGCGAGGCCGGTCCACAGCCCGGCAATGCCCAGCAGCGCAGACGACAGCTGCTGGTCGCGGATCCGCGCCTGCTCGCGCGTCTCCAGCTGCGCCAGCTCCTCGCGGCCGGCGTCGATCAGGATGCGGTGGATCTGCTCCATCGCCGACTTGTCGAAGGCGGGGAGCTCGCGTTCCTCGGGCGGCGTGCCGGGACCCGGCGTCGCGCCCTGCTGGAGGGCGTTGAAGCCCGTTTCCAGCGCCGCCTGCAGCGCCGGCAGCGGCGCCAGCCGGGCGGCCAGGGCGCTGCCGGGGCCGACCAGGTCGATCAGGCGCTCGGCGCTCGGGCACGGCGCCTGCCGGCAGATCAGGCCCTGGCCGAGATGGGCCGGCTCCTGCGACTCGGCGTACTTGCGCACCGCGGTGTCGAGGTTGAGCAGATGGGTGCGCAGCGCGTCGATGGCGGCGATGACCT
>DHHQ01000013.1:0-105160 GCA_002403375.1 Thiobacillus denitrificans
CGCGATGGTGTCGAAGGTCTACGACCGCCGCGCATTCAAGCGTTCTAAGGCGGTCGAGTAGGAGAGGCATCTTACAAAAAGCCCCCGCCATCTTACAAAAGTTAGCGGGTGCTATCTGCAAAAGCCTTGAATTTGTGGGGTGGATGATGGGACTCGAACCCACAACGACAGGAATCACAATCCTGGACTCTACCAACTGAGCTACATCCACCATTGTTGCCGCCAGCCGAAGCTGGCAACGGAACCTTGGCCTGCCCGACAGGAATCGAACCTGTAACCCCCAGCTTAGAAGGCTGGTGCTCTATCCAGTTGAGCTACGGGCAGAGACTCTATCCTTGCTCGGGCTAACTCTCTTACTTGTCGGATAGGGGTGGTCGGGGTGAGAGGATTCGAACCTCCGACATCCTGCTCCCAAAGCAGGCGCGCTACCGGGCTGCGCTACACCCCGAAATCCCCGCGTCCGATCTTCCGGGCGCATTTCGGAGAGGCGGAACTATACCTTGGCGGCGGGGCGGGGTCAATTTTCGCTTGAGTATATCGGCCGATTTCCGGGAAAATCTCCCTTTTGCTTCAGGGTCTCTCGATGAGCGCACGCATTCTCGACGGCAAGGCGATGGCCGACACCATCCTCGCAGTGATCCACGACAAGGTGGCCGAGCGCGAGGCGCAGGGCAAGCGCCGCCCCGGTCTGGCGGTGATCCTGGTCGGCAACGACCCGGCCTCAGCGGTCTACGTGCGCAACAAGAAGCGCGCGTGCGAACGCGGCGGCGTCACCAGCGTGTCGCACGACCTGCCGGCGACCACGACCCAGGACGAACTGCTGACGCTGATCGACACCCTGAACGCCGATCCGGCCATCGACGGCATCCTCGTGCAGCTGCCGCTGCCCGCGCACATCGACGCCGAGACGGTGATCGAGCGCATCCGTCCGGACAAGGACGTCGACGGTTTCCATCCGTACAACATCGGCCGCCTGGCAGTGAAGATGCCGACCCTGCGTCCTTCGACCCCGCGCGGCATCATGACGCTGCTGCGCGCCACCGGCGAGGAGCTGCGCGGCAAGAACGCGGTGATGGTCGGCGCCTCGAACATCGTCGGGCGGCCGATGAGCCTCGAACTCCTGCTCGCCGGCTGCACCATCACGGTGTGCCACAGCGCCACCCGCGACCTCGAGAGCTTCGTGCGCGCGGCCGAGGTGCTGGTGGTGGGGGTGGGCAGGCCGCGCATGATCCCGGGCGAATGGATCCGCGAGGGCGCGATCGTGATCGACGTCGGCATCAACCGCCTGCCGGACGGCAAGCTGGTCGGCGACGTCGACTACGACACCGCCGTGGAACGCGCCAGCTGGATCACCCCGGTTCCGGGCGGGGTCGGGCCGATGACCGTGGCGACGCTGCTGGAGAACACGCTCGAAGCGGCGCAGATGCACAATCCCTAGGGGCTGGGGGCTAGGGGCTCTCAATTTCGCGGCCTTCGGCCGCTCATTCCCTGACCCCTGACCCCTGACCCCGCTTGGTTTCAGCTGCGATGCAGCGCCCTCAAATACGCCACGTCGACGAACGGCTTTCCAAAGTCGGGGCCGCTCAGCACCCGGCTGGGCGCGCCGGGGTCGCCGAGGTCGGACAGCACCACGGCGGCGCCGCTGAAATCGTGGTCCAGCGTGTAGTCGTTGACCGTGATCAGCGTTTTCAGGCCGGCGCCGAGGCTCGCGCGCAGGCCGTTCTCGGAGTCCTCGAACGCCAGGCACGCGGCCGGGTCCAGTCCCATCTTTTCCAGCGCGTAGTGATAGATGTCGGGCGCCGGCTTCTTGGCCGGGACGATGTCGCCCGCGGCGATCACTTCGAACCATTCCTGGGTTCCCGGGCCGAGGCTGTGCTCGAGCAGCACGGTGACGTTTTCCGGCGTGGTGGTGGTGGCAATCGCGAGCCGCAGGCCGGCGGCGCGCGCCTCGGCCAGCAGGCGCTTGACGCCGGGCCGCATGGGAATCCCCCCGCGTGCGGCGAGCGCGCTGTAGTGGCGGGTCTTGGCGCGGTGCAGCTCGGCGACCAGTTCGTCGAAGTTGTCCGGCTTGCTGTAGTCCGGGCGGAACTGGTCGATATAGTATTTGATCCGTTCCTTGCCGCCGGTCACGGCGAGCAGCTTTCCGTAGAGCGCGGCGTCCCAGTGCCAGTCGAGGCCGGCGTCGGCGAAGGCTTGATTGAAGGCGGGACGGTGGCCGTCACGCTCGGTGTCGGCAAGCGTGCCGTCCACGTCGAAGAGCAGGGCGTGTAGTGTCATGTGGGTTGCAGCGCTGTGGCGATTCTGATATTAAGTCGGGTTGGCTTTGCCGGGAACAAACTGAATTTTTTCAAAGAGAACAGAACAAGATGGCTGAAACTTTGATGCGCTTTGAGCCTTACAAGGCCAAAAAAGGCGAAGAGTACATGAACGCGAAGCAGCTCGCGCATTTTCGCAAAATGCTGGAAGCCTGGAAAGCGGAGTTGTCGCAGGACATCGACACGACGCTGCACTCGATGCAGGACGAGCAGACCGTTTTCGCCGACCCCAACGACCGCGCCACGCAGGAATCCGACATGGCGCTCGAACTGCGCAATCGTGATAGAGAGCGCAAGCTGATCAAGAAGATCAACGAGACCATCGTCAAGATCGACAGTGGCGACTACGGCTATTGCGAATCGTGCGGCATCGAGATCGGTCTGGACCGCCTGCAGGCGCGCCCGACCGCGACGCTGTGCATCGACTGCAAGACGCTCGAGGAAATCCGCGAGCGCCAGGTCGCGAAGTAGAACCGGCATGTCGGGCCGCCAATCACGGCGGCACGTCAGGTCGGCCAAAACAGATGGCACGTCAGATTGCCACATGGATACGCGGAGAAACGCCATGGACCAGACCCGTTCGGATCAGCAAGACGAATTCGACCGCTACTACAATGGCCTGCTGTACAGCGTGATGCGCTGGGACCAGCTGACGTCGTTCTGGCAGAAGGTGGACGCCGACGCGGGCTGGTATCTCTACGCCGTCGGCCAGGAAGTGCCGCAGGGGCCATCCACCGCCGACAAGGTGCAGCAGTTCATGCGCGAGCTCGACGAGCTGCTGCGGCGCGAGCATCACGAGGACTACTGCGCGATCGTCTACGCGGACGACCTCGACGCGCCCAACTTCATCAAGATCTACGACCCCAACCACCTCGGCAGTTCGTGCGGCTCCAGCGCGATGAAATCATCGGTGCTGCCGGGCTGGCTGATGAGTCGGACGCCGCCCCGCGAACTGGAGATCAAGGGCGTGGTGACCGGGCAGCGCAAGCGCTGGTGGCAGGCCTTCCTGGGCGAAGCCAGCTGAGATTTGCGGGAAAGCCCAAACGAAAAACGCGCCGGAAGGCGCGTTTTTCGTTGGCTCGGCGGTGGCACCCGCCCGGTTGGACGGGATCGCCGACAGTCGCCGCTCAGTCAGGCTGTTCCTCGTCGCTGGGCGCAGCGGCCGGGGCAGCCGGGGCTTCCAGCAGCGCCTTCATCGACAGGCGCAGGCGGCCTTTCTCGTCGGCCTCGAGGATCTTCACCCGCACGACCTGGCCTTCCTTCAGGTAGTCGCCGATGGTGTTGACACGCTCGTGGGCGATCTGCGAGATGTGCAGCAGGCCGTCGCGGCCCGGCAGCACGTTGACGATGGCGCCGAAGTCGAGCAGCTTGATGACCGGACCTTCGTAGACCTTGCCGACCTCGACCTCGGCGGTGATCTCCTCGATGCGCTTCTTCGCCAGTTCGCCGGCCTCCATGCTGGTGCAGGCGATCTTCACGCTGCCGTCTTCCTGGATGTCGATCTGGGTGCCGGTCTCCTCGGTCAGCGCGCGGATCACGGCGCCGCCCTTGCCGATCACGTCGCGGATCTTCTCGGGGTTGATCTTCATCGCGATGATGCGCGGCGCGTAGGCAGACATCTCGTGGGTCTCGGAGACCGACGACTTCATGATGCCGAGGATGTGCATGCGGCCTTCCTTCGCCTGCGTCAGCGCGGCGTGCATGATTTCCTTGGTGATGCCGTTGATCTTGATGTCCATCTGCAGGGCGGTCACGCCCGTCTCGGTGCCGGCCACCTTGAAGTCCATGTCGCCGAGGTGGTCCTCGTCGCCGAGGATGTCGGTCAGCACGGCGAAGCGGTTGCCTTCCTTGATGAGGCCCATGGCGATGCCGGCGACGTGCGCCTTCAGCGGCGCGCCGGCGTCCATCAGCGAAAGGCAGCCGCCGCACACCGAGGCCATCGACGACGAGCCGTTCGATTCGGTGATCTCCGACACCACGCGCATGGTGTAGCCGAACTCCTCCTTGGAAGGCAGCACCGCCATCAGCGCGCGCTTGGCCAGACGGCCGTGGCCGATTTCGCGGCGCTTGGGCGTGCCGACGCGGCCGGTCTCGCCGGTGGCGTAGGGCGGCATGTTGTAGTGCAGCATGAAGCGGTCGGAGTAGGAGCCCTCGAGCGCGTCGATCATCTGCTCGTCGCGGCCGGTGCCGAGCGTGGTGACCACCAGCGCCTGGGTCTCGCCGCGGGTGAACAGGGCGGAGCCGTGGGTACGCGGCAGCACGCCGGTGCGGATGGTGATCGGGCGCACGGTGCGGGTGTCGCGGCCGTCGATGCGCGGCTGGCCGGACAGGATGCGGTTTCGCACGACGCCGGCTTCGAGGCGGTGGAAGGCGTCCTTGACGTGGTTGGCCGCGACCGTGTCCATGTCGGCGGTGATCAGCTCGGCGAACGCCTTGCTGCGCACCTCGTCGACGGCAGCCATGCGCGCCTGCTTCTGCTTGATGTTGTAGGCCTGCTGCAGGCCTTCCTCGGCGAGCGCCTTGAGGCGCTCGACCATCGCGGTGTCCTCGGCGGGCGGCTCCCAGTCCCAGGCATCCGCGCCGGCCTCGTCGGCCAGTTCGTTGATCGCGGTGATCGCGGCCTGCATCTGGGTGTGGCCGAACACGACCGCGCCCAGCATGATGTCCTCGGGCAGTTCCTTGGCCTCCGACTCGACCATCAGCACGGCGGCTTCGGTGCCGGCGACGACGAGGTCGAGCGCGGATTCCTTCAGCTCGGAGTTGGTCGGGTTGAGCACGTATTCGCCGTTGATGAAGCCGACGCGCGCCGCGCCGACCGGGCCGTCGAACGGCAGGCCGGACAGCGACAGCGCGGCGGAGGCGCCGATCAGCGCGGGAATGTCCGCGCTGACCTCAGGGTTGGACGACATCACCGTGGCGATGACCTGGACTTCGTTGAAGAAGCCTTCGGGGAAGAGCGGGCGGATCGGACGGTCGATCAGGCGGCAGATCAGGGTTTCGCCTTCGGACGGGCGGCCTTCGCGCTTGAGGAAGCCGCCCGGGATGCGGCCGGCGGCGTAGGTCTTTTCCTGGTAGTCGACGGTCAGCGGGAAGAAATCCTGGCCCGGCTTGACTTCATTCTTGGCGACGACGGTGACCAGCACCACGGTGTCGTCCATGTTGACGATGACTGCACCGGAAGCCTGGCGGGCGATTTCGCCGGTTTCCAGCGTGACCAGGTGGCGGCCGTAGGTAAACGTTTTTTTGATAGCGCTCACACGAGTTCCTTTCGAAGCAAAAACGCCCCGCATGAGCGGGGCGTGCGAAATTCAGGGGGCGGAATGGCCCATCCACTGTGCCGGTGCTGCAGGGTGCCGGGTCATCACAGTGGCCCTGACGGGATTACTTGCGCAGACCGAGGCGTTCGATCAGCGTCTTGTAGCTTTCGAGATTGGTGCGCTTCAGGTAGTCCAGCAGCTTGCGGCGGCGGCTCACCATTTTCAGCAGGCCACGACGCGAGTGGTGATCCTTCATGTTGGCCTTGAAGTGGCCGGTCAGGTCGTTGATGCGGGCCGTCAGCAGGGCAACCTGCACTTCGGGCGAGCCGGTGTCGGCGGCGGCACGCTGGTAATTCTGGACGATTTCAGCTTTTTGAGCGACGGTAACAGCCATGGTGTACTCCTTCTAAATCGCGTGGCCTGCGGCTGAGCGGGACACGTTCGGGGAAAGGACGGATTCTACGCCGAATCGGGGGGTGGACTCAAGTCTGCCTTGGGTCCGGCGCCCTGTTGCGTGGCGATCAGGCGGCGCGGCACCAGGCGGTCGTTGTCCGCATCGGCGAGCCCGATGAAGCGGCCGGATTCCGCATAGACGCGCGTCAGCCCGGCGGAAGACGCCGGATGCGCGATGGTGCGGCCCTGGCACAGCGCCTCGGCGCCGGCAGCGTCGAGCCGCACCGCGGGCAGATGGGCCACCAGACAGTCGGCCGGGGCGAGCAGGGCGGTGCGGCGGTCGGGGTCCAGGGCCTCCAGCTCGGCCAGCGTGTGCGCCTGTTCGAGTCCGAATCCGCCCGCGGCGGTGCGCGTCAGGGCGGTGAGATGGGCGCCGCAGCCGAGCGCGGCGCCGATGTCCTGCGCCAGGGTGCGGATGTAGGTGCCGGCGCTGCACTGCACGTCCAGCACCACCCGGGGCGGGTGGCATTCGACGAGGTCGAGCGCGCGAATGTGCACCCGGCGGGCGGGGCGCTCGATGTCGATCCCGGCCCGCGCGTATTCGTAGAGTGGACGCCCCTGGTGCTTGAGCGCGGAGTGCATGGGCGGGACCTGCTCGATCTCGCCCGTGAAGCGCGGCAGCACCGCGACGACATCGGCACGGTCGACCGACACCTCACGGGTGTCGAGCACCTCGCCCTCGGGATCGCCGGTCGTGGTGGTGACGCCGAGTTGCAGCACGGCGCGGTAGCGCTTGTCGGCGTCGAGCAGGTAGGCGGAGAACTTGGTCGCCTCGCCGAAGCAGAGCGGCAGCAGGCCGTCGGCGAACGGGTCGAGCGTGCCGGTGTGGCCCGCCTTCTTGGCGTTGAGCAGCCACTTGGCCTTCTGCAGCGCAGCATTGGAGGTGATGCCGACCGGCTTGTTCAGCAGCAGCACGCCGTCGATCGGCTGGCGCATGGGCTTTGCCCGCTCGCCGGTTCGGGGGGCGGGTGGGTGGGAGGGGGGCGTGGCCATCGATCTGGGCATGACGTTCGCGCCTCTGCCGCGAGCGGGAGAGGTTGGGAAGAGGGAAGTTCGAGCCGCGTCGGGGCGCTACTCGTCTTTCGGGTGCTTGGCGTCTTCGGCGACGGCGGTTTCGATCAGTTGGGTGAGTTCGATGCCGCGCTCGACCGAGCGGTCGTACACGAAAGTGAGCTTGGGCACGACGCGCAGCTGCATGCGCTGCGACAGCAGCGAACGCAGGAAGCCGCTGGCGCGCTGCAGGCCCTGCAGGCAGGCGGCATGCTCGGCCTCGCCGCCCAGCGTGGTGAAGTAGACCTTGGCGAACTCCATGTCGCGGTTCACTTCGACCTCGGTGATGGTCAGCATGCCGACGCGCGGATCCTTCACTTCCTGCCGGATCAACTCGGGCAGTTCGCGCTGGATCTGGTCGGCGACGCGGCGGGCGCGGGGGAAGTCTTTAGGCATAGGGGTTAGGGGCTAGGGGCTAGGGGCTAGGGGATTAGGAAGCGCGCGGCTACGCCGCACACATTCCCTAGTCCCTAAATCCTAACTCCTAGCCCCTCGGTCCTCACAGAGTACGTGCGACCTCGACCACCTCGAATACTTCGAGGATGTCGCCTTCCTGGATGTCGTTGAAGTTCTTCAGCGACAAACCGCACTCGAAGTTAGCCTTGACCTCCTTGACGTCATCCTTGAAGCGCTTCAGCGAATCGAGCTCGCCCTGGTGGATCACCACGTTGTTGCGGATCAGGCGCACGCCGGCACCGCGCTTGACGACGCCGTCCGTCACGTAGCAGCCGGCGATGGTGCCGACCTTGGAAATCACGAACACCTGGCGCACCTCGACGGTACCGATGACGCTTTCCTTCTTCTCGGGCGCCAACATGCCGGACAGCGCGGCTTTCACCTCATCCACCGCTTCGTAGATGATGTTGTAGTAGCGGATGTCGACGCCGCCGGATTCGGCCAGCTTGCGTGCCGAGGCATCGGCCCGCACGTTGAAGCCGATCAGCACCGCCTTGGAGGCCAGCGCCAGGTTGACGTCGGACTCGGTGATCGCGCCGACGCCGCTGTGGATGATGTTGACCTTGACCTCGTCGGTCGACAGCTTGCCCAGCGCGTGCGCCAGACCCTCGTAGGAGCCCTGCATGTCGGCCTTGAGGATGATGGGCAGCTGCTGGACCTCGCCTTGGCCCATCTGGTCGAACATCGATTCCAGCTTGGCGGCCTGCTTCTTGGCGAGCTGCACGTCGCGGAACTTGCCCTGGCGGAACAGCGCGATTTCGCGCGCCTTGCGCTCGTCGGGCAGCACCATCATGTCTTCACCCGCCTGCGGCACGTCCGACAGACCCTGGATCTCGACCGGGATCGAGGGGCCGGCCTCGGTGACCGTCTTGCCCGATTCGTCGAGCATGGCACGCACACGGCCGAACACCTGGCCGGCGAGCACCATGTCGCCACGGCGCAGGGTGCCGGATTGCACCAGCAGCGTGGCGACCGGGCCCTTGCCCTTGTCGAGGCGGGCTTCGATGACGATGCCCTTGGCAGGCCCGTCGGCCGCCGCCTTGAGCTCCAGCACTTCGGCCTGCAGCAGGATGGCATCGAGCAGGCCGTCGATGTTGGTGTTGGCCTTGGCCGACACTTCGACGAACTGGGTGTCGCCGCCCCATTCTTCCGGCGTCACGCCCTGCGCCACGAGTTCCTGGCGGATGCGTTCGGGGCTGGCATCGGGCTTGTCGATCTTGTTGACGGCCACCACCAGCGGCACGCCGGCGGCCTTGGCGTGGTGGATCGCCTCGATCGTCTGCGGCATCACGCCGTCGTCGGCTGCCACCACCAGCACCACGATGTCGGTCGCCTTCGCGCCGCGCGCCCGCATGGCCGTGAACGCCTCGTGACCCGGGGTGTCGAGGAAGGTGATGACGCCTTTCTCGGTTTCGACGTGATACGCACCGATGTGCTGGGTGATGCCGCCGGCTTCGCCGCTGGCCACCCGGGTGCGCCGGATGGTGTCGAGCAGCGAGGTCTTGCCGTGGTCGACGTGGCCCATCACGGTGACGACGGGCGGACGGGAGATCAATTCCACCTCGGCGGTCTCGCCGGTCTCGATGAGGAAGGCCTCGGGCGTGTCGAGCGCGGCAGGCTTGCCGATGTGGCCCATTTCCTCGACGAGGATGATCGCCGTTTCCTGGTCGAGCACCTGGTTGATGGTCACCATGCTGCCGAGCTTCATCAGCGCCTTGATGACTTCCGCCGCCTTCACCGACATCTTGTGCGCGAGCTCGGCGACGGTGATGGTTTCGGGCACCAGGACCTCGCGCACGATCGGCTCGGTCGGCGCGACGAAGGTGGTTTCCTCGTGGCCGGATTTGGACTTGCCCTTGCGTCCGCGCCAGCCGGCGTCGGGCGCAGCGCCGCCGCGGGTCTTCAGGCCGCCCTTGCGGCGCGCGGCCTCGTCCTTCCAGCTGCCACCGGGTTTCTTGTCGGGGCCCTTGGCGCCCTTGGCCACGCCCGGTTTTTCGGGCTTGTGGAGGGTCTTTTCGCTCGGGGCCGCCGGCGCGGCCGGGGCGGCGGCCTTCTGCGCCTCGGCCAGCTTGGCGGCCTCGCGTGCGGCCTCGGCCTGCTTGCGCAGGGCCTCGCGCTGGGCGCGATCAGCGGCCTGACGCTCGAGCAGCGCCTGGTGACGGCGTGTCTCTTCCTCGCGTGCCTTGACTTCGGCTTCGTCGAGAATCGAGGCTTTCTTGATGCGGGTGGTTTTCTTCACCGCCGGGGCGGCTTCTGCCGCGGGTTCGGCGGGCGCAGCGGGGGCCGGCTCGGGTTCCGGGGCAACCGCCTCGACCGGCGCGGGCGCGACCGCCTCGGGTTCCGGGGCGACGGGCTCGACGGGCGCTGCCGGGGCAGCCGCCGGTTCGACCTCGGGGGCGGGGGCCGCGACCGGAACCTCAACCTCGGGAACGGGTGCGGGCTTGGCCTCGGCCACGGGTTCCGGCTGCAGTTCGGGTACCGCCTCCGCCACGGGCTGTGCCTCGGCGGCCAGCGAGGCGGCATCGCGCTTGACGTAGGTCCGCGATTTCCGTACTTCCACCTGGATGGTGCGCGACTTGCCGGTGCTGTCGGTCTTGCGGATTTCGCCGGTCTGCTTGCGGGTGATGGTGATCTTGGTCTTGCCGGTCTCCGCGCCGCCGCCGCCGTGCATCTTGCGCAGATAGTCGAGCAAGTGCGCCTTGTCCGCTTCGGTCACGGGATCGGCCACATCGTTCTTGCTGACACCCGCCGCCTTCAGCTGTTCGAGCAACAGCTGGGGCGGCAGTTTCAGTTCCTGGGCGAATTGTTCAACGTTCATGCATTCCTCTTGGCGTATCAGCCTTGGGCGAACCAGGGCGCGCGTGCGGCCATGATCAGTTGTTTGGCGCGTTCGGCATCCATCTCGGCCATTTCGGTCAGTTCGTCGACCGCCAGTTCCGCCAAGTCCTCGGTGGTGTGGACGCCTTTGCTGGCGAGCATGCGGGCGGTCTCGGCGTCCATGCCGTCGAGCGACAGCAGGTCACCGGCCGAGGCCTCGACCTGTTCCTCGCCGACGATGGCAGCGGTCAACAATGCGTTGCGTGCGCGGTTGCGCAGTTCGTTGACCAGCTCTTCGTCGAACGCCTCGATCTCGAGCATTTCGTTGAGCGGAACGTAGGCGACCTCTTCCAGCGTGGAGAAACCCTCGTCGACCAGGATCTGGGCGACTTCCTCGTCGACGTCGAGCTTCTCCATGAAAAGCGCGAGCGTCTTGCTGCTCTCGGACTGCTGCTTCTCTTCCGCAGCCTCGCGGGACATGATGTTGAGGTCCCAGCCGGTCAGCTCGGACGCCAGGCGCACGTTCTGGCCGCCGCGGCCGATGGACATCGCCAGCTGCTCTTCCTCGACCACCACGTCCATGCTGTGCTTGTCCTCGTCGACGACGATGGAGCTGACTTCGGCCGGCGCCAGGGCGTTGATGACGTACTGGGCAGGGTCGGCGGACCAGTGGATGATGTCGACGCGCTCGCCGGCGAGTTCGTTGGTCACCGAGGTGACGCGCGAACCGCGCAGGCCGATGCAGGTGCCGATCGGGTCGATGCGGGGGTCGTGCGAGACCACGGCGATCTTGGCGCGCAGGCCGGGGTCGCGGGCAGCCGCCTTGATCTCGAGCAGGCCTTCCTCGATCTCGGGGACCTCCAGTTCGAACAGCTTCATGATGAACTCGGGCGCCGTGCGCGACAGGATGACCTGCGGCCCGCGGGCGCCGCGGTCGATGCGCAGCAGGTAGGCGCGCACGCGGTCGCCGACGCGCAGGTTCTCGCGCGGGATCATCTGGTCGCGGTGCAGGAAGCCCTCGACGCGGCCGGATTCGATGATCGCGTTGCCGCGGTCGATGCGCTTCACGACGCCGTTGACCAAGTGTTCCTTGCGGGCGAGGAAGTCCTGGATGATCTGTTCGCGTTCGGCGTCGCGGATCTTCTGCAGGATGACCTGCTTGGCGGCCTGCGCGCCGATGCGGCCGAACTCGACGTTCTCGAGCGGCTCCTCGATGTAGTCGCCGATCTCGATGTCGGGGATCTTGTCCTGGGCGTCGATCAGCAGGATCTGGTAGCCCTCGTCTTCGAGCTCGGCCTCGGACACCACCAGCCAGCGGCGGAAGGATTCGTATTCGCCGGTGTCGCGGTCGATCGACACGCGCACGTCGGCCTCTTCCTTGAAGCGCTTCTTGGTGGCGGAGGCGAGCGCCTGCTCGAGCGCCTCGAACACCACCTCCTTGTCCACGTTCTTTTCGCGTGCCAGCGCGTCGGCCAGCATCAACAATTCACGGCTCATCTTTTCCTCCAGCCTTGCCTTAAACCATCGGTTTCAGGCGGGCAGCGTCCACATTTCGCAAGTCAACCGACACTTCCGTGCCATCGACGATCAACTTCACTGCATCGTTTTCCAGGCCGACCAGTTCGCCGCTGAGGCGGCGCCGGTTGTCCATCGGCACCCGCAGCTTCAGCGTCACCTGCTCGCCGGCGAAGCGCACATAGTCCTGCGGCCTGACCAGCGGCCGGTCGATGCCGGGCGAGGAGACCTCCAGCCTGTCGTAGTCGATGTTTTCGACGGTGAACAGGTGGGTCAGGTGATTGCTCACCGTGACGCAGTCGTCGATCGTGATGCCGCCGGGCTTGTCGATGAAGATCCGGATCAGGCCGCGTCCCGCGCGCTCCAGCATCACCAGCTCGTAACCGAGTCCGGCGAGCACAGGCTCCAGGCGGGCGGGCAAATCCATCATCGCAACTCCATCTTCGCGTCGCGGCGCAGCGTGCGCAGCACAAATAAAAAATGGGCGAACCGCCCATTGTGTTAATAATCAAGCGCCGAAATTATAGCACTCGAGCCGGCAGACAGGTAGGGATGTGGTGCCCGGAACCGGAATCGAACCGGTACGCCATCGCTGGCGAGGGATTTTAAGTCCCTTGTGTCTACCAATTTCACCATCCGGGCAATGCGGACAGTTGATCCAGAATTCTGGAGGCGCGTGCCGGAGTCGAACCGACCTACACGGATTTGCAATCCGGTGCATAACCGCTTTGCTAACGCGCCGTCGCGGTAAACCACTTAAACGAAAAGGGGAAAACATCCGGGCTAGGCCTTCTGTTTTCCCCAGAATATGGAGCGGGAAACGAGGTTCGAACTCGCGACCTCAACCTTGGCAAGGTTGCGCTCTACCAGCTGAGCTATTCCCGCGTTAGAGGCTGCGCATTATGCGGATCCGGCGTTTTTCTGTCAACAGCCTCCGCGAAGATTTTTACGATTTCACGAAGAATTTTTCAGTGCTCGCGCGGCCATGCGGAGGTAGTACGCCATCGACACCAGCGTGAGGAGCGCGGCGACCCAGATCAGCAGCGTGCCGAGGGTGGCGACGGGCAGGCCGGCGACCGGATGGAAGTACAGCAGGAGCACGATCGCGATCATCTGCGCGGTCGTCTTCAGCTTGCCGACGAAGGACACCGCGACACTGGCGGACTTGCCCGCCTTGGCCATCCACTCGCGCAGCGCGGAAATGGTGATCTCGCGGCCGATGATGATGAGCGCGATCAGTGGCGCGACGCGATCGAGGTCGATCAGCACGATCAGCGCGGCGGCGACCATGAGCTTGTCGGCGACCGGATCGAGGAAGGCGCCGAAGGCCGAGGTCTGGCCGAGCGCGCGCGCCAGGAAGCCGTCGAGCCAGTCGGTGAGCGCCGCCACGCCGAAGAACGTCGCCGCCAACAGATTGGCTTCGAGCGGCGTGACCCAGCCGTCCGGCAGGTAATAGACGCCCACCATCAGCGGAATGAACAGGATGCGCAGCCAGGTGAGCAGGTTGGGGAGATTGAGCGGCATCAGTGGAGGGCGTTGTAGATGGTTTCCGCCAATTCTCGGCTGATACCGTTGACCGTGGCAAGGGCGTTGACGCCGGCGTTGCGCACCCCCTGCAGGCCGCCGAAGTGCTCCAGCAGCTGTTTGCGCCGCTTGGGGCCGATGCCGGGAATGTCTTCGAGCGTCGATTGCATGCGTGCCTTCCCGCGCTTGGCGCGGTGCCCGGTGATGGCGAAGCGGTGGGCCTCGTCGCGGATCTGCTGGATCAGATGAAAGCCCGGGTGGTCCTTGGCGAGCCTGAGTTCGCGGCCATCGGCGAAGATCAGCGTCTCCAGCCCCGGCTTGCGCGCCTCGCCCTTGGCGACGCCGAGCAGCAGCACCTCGCCGAGGCCGAGCTCGGTCATCGCGTCGACCGCCATCGCGACCTGGCCCTTGCCGCCGTCGATCAGCAGCAGGTCGGGCAGCACGCCGTTCTCCTCGACGCTCCGGTGGAAGCGCTTGATCAGCGCGGCGTGCATCGCCGCGTAGTCGTCGCCCGGCGTGATGCCGGCGATGTTGTAGCGCCGGTAGTCGGACTTCTTCATGTCGTCGCCCTCGTACACCACGCAGGACGCCACGGTCGCCTCGCCCATGGTGTGCGAGATGTCGAAGCACTCGATGCGCTTCAGCGTCGGCAGGTCGAGGGTGTCGGCGAGCGCGGCGAGCCGTTGCGACTGGTTGGCGCGGTCTGCGCTGCGCCGCTCGGCCGACAGCCGCGCGTTGGCCTGCGCCATGCCGAGCCAGACGCGGCGTTCGCCGGTGACGCGGTGCTGGATGGCCACCTTCCTGCCGGACTGTTCGCTCAGCAGCGCTTCGAGCGCGTCGGTCTCGATCGGCTCGCTCACCAGAATGCGCGCGGGAATCGGATGGTCGAGATAGTGCTGGGCGATGAAGGCGTCGAGCGCCTCGGCCAGGCTCGCGCCCTCGCCGTGCTGGGGGAAGAAGCTGCGGTCGCCGAGGTGGCGCCCGCCGCGGATCATGGTGAGGTTGACCGCGAGCACCCCGCCGGCCTCGGCCACCGCGACCACGTCGGCGTCGGCCTCGCTGCCGGTGGTGTCGACGAACTGTTTTTCGCGCACCGTCGCCAGCATGCGCAGGCGGTCGCGCAGGAAGGCCGCGGTCTCGAAATCGAGGTTCGCTGCCGCCGCGTTCATCTCGGCGGTGATCGCCTCGGTCAGGGCGGTGGCCTCGCCTTTCAGCAACTGGGCGGCCTCGGCGACGTCGCGCGCATAGTGTTCCGGGGTGACGAGGTCCACGCAGGGCGCGGTGCAGCGCTTGATCTGGTGCAGCAGGCACGGCCGCGAGCGGTTGGCGAACACCGTGTCCTCGCAGGTGCGCAGCTGGAACACCTTCTGCAGGAGCTGGATGCTCTCGCGCACCGCGTAGGAATTGGGGTAGGGGCCGAAGGCCTGGTCGCGCTTCTTCGGCGTGCCGCGGAAATAGGCGAGACGCGGGAAGCGGTGCCCGGTCAGCAGCAGGTAGGGGTAGGACTTGTCGTCGCGGAACAGGATGTTGAAGCGCGGCTTCAGCCCCTTGATCAGGTTGTTCTCGAGCAGCAGCGCCTCGGCCTCGGTACGAGTCACCGTGGTGTCGATGTGGTCGACGCTTTTCAGCATCAGCCTGATGCGCGGGCTCTGGTCGCTCTTCTGGAAATAGCTGGAGACGCGTTTTTTGAGATCCTTCGCTTTGCCGACGTACAGCACCGCGCCGGCCGCGTCGATCATGCGGTAGACGCCGGGCAGGGTGGGCAGCGAGGCGAGGAAGTCCTTGGTGACGGCGGACAAGGCGGCTTATTCGTCCTCGTCGAGCAGCTTGCCCGCGATCGCCCAGTGATCAAGGGGCAGTTCCTCGAACGCGATGTAGGTGTAGGAGGCCGGCTTGCCGGCGTGGCGCTCGAGCGTGGCAGTGATCTCCTCGGCGACTTTCTGCTTCTGCTCGCGGGTGAGCGAGCCGGCAAGCTTGATGGTGACGACGGGCATGGTCAGTTCTCGCTTTGAATCCGGGTGAACACGGCTTCGAACATCTCGGGGGTGAGGCGGCGCGTCTGGGTATTGTAACGGGAGCAGTGGTAGCTGCTGATCAGCCGCCGGCCGCCGGGCAGGCGGTAGTCGCTGGCGTGGGCGAAGGGGTAGTCCTTGAGCTTGAGGCCCAGCGCGCGCAGCACCGCCTGGTGCGCGATCTGGCCCAGTGCGAGGATGCTGGCGTGCTCGGGCAGGGCGGCCAGTTCGGCGGCTAGATAGCGGTTGCACTCGCGGATCTCGCCCGGCTCGGGCTTGTTGGCGGGGGGCAGGCATTTGACTGCATTGGTGATGCGGCAGCCGGTCAATTCAAGCCCGTCGTCCGCTGATACCGATACGGGCGCGCTGGCATAGCCGAACTTGTGCAGCGTCTCGTACAGGAGCACGCCGGCGTAGTCGCCGGTGAAGGGGCGACCGCTGCGGTTGGCGCCGTGCATCCCCGGCGCGAGGCCGACGATCAGCAGATCCGGTGCGGGGTCGCCGAAGGCGGGTACCGGGCGGGCGTGGTAATCGGGGTGGCGGACGCGCACCTCGTCGAGGAAGGTCGCGAGGCGCGGGCAGGCGCGGCAGGCTGGGTCAAAAAGCATGGTGAATGCGCTTCAGGAAGGCGCCCGCAATCGGGCGTTCATTGCAGGGGAGGCCGGGGGTAGGGCGTGCGCACGAGCGGCTGCGCAGCCGGTACCTCGGGCTGCAGGGTGACATGCTGGATGCCGTGCTGCCTGTCGAGGGCCTGGCGCGCGGCGTCGAGGATGGCCGGCCAGTCATCGAGCTCGCGGATTTCCAGGTGTGCCGATAGCGCGATGCTGCCCGAGGACAGCGTCCACACGTGCAGGTCGTGCACCCGCCGCACGCCGTCGAGCGCGGCCAGATCGTGGCCGATGTCGTCGAGCCTGACATGCAGCGGCACGCCCTCCATCAGCACGTGCACCGCCTCGCGCAGCAGGCGCAGCGCCGAGACCAGGATCAGCGCCGCCACCAGCAGCGAGAGCAACGGGTCGATCGGCGTCCAGCCGGTGGTGACGATGACGATGCCGGCGACGATCGCCGCCACCGAGCCGAGCGCGTCGCCGATCACGTGCAGCAGCGCGGCGCGCGTGTTGAGGGTGTGCTCGCCGCGACTCAGCACCCAGGCGACGAGAAGGTTGACGGCGAGGCCCGCCACGGCGACGGCGACGACGGCCTCGCCGCGGATGTCGCGCGGGGCGCCGAAGCGGTCGATCGCCTCGCTCACGATGAAGCCGAGCAGGACCAGCATCAGCAGGGCGTTCGCCAGCGCTGCCATCACTTCGGCCCGCGCCAGGCCGTACGAGTGCAGCCGGCTCGGTGGGCGCCGCGCCAGCCAGGCGGCACCCGCCGCGAGCGCCAGCGCCGAGCTGTCGGTCAGCATGTGGGCGGCGTCGGAGAGCAGCGCGAGCGAGCCGGACCACCAGCCGGCCAGCGCCTCGACGCCGGCGAAGGACAGCGTCAGCAGCAGGGCGACCAGCAGCGTGCCGTTGGCGTGTGCGTGGCCGTGGTGGTCGTGCCCTTGCGATGCGCCGGCGTCGTGGCTATGAACGTGCACAGTAGTCCGTCGGATCGACCTGCAGGTTCAGGTCGGCGGTATTCAGGCCCAGTCCGGCGATGTGGTGCAGCGCGTTGACGTAGCGCGCCGATTCACGCAGGTGCGTCAGCGTCGGCGGGTGCGGATGGCCGTGCATGCGCGCCAGCCGCGCGCGTGCCGGCGCCGGCCAGTCGACGTCGAGCTTCGCCAGCACCTCGTCGGCGAGGTCGGGCCGGTTGCACACCAGCGCCATGTCGCAGCCGGCCTCGAGCGCCGCCTGCACCCGTTCGACCACGCCGCCCGCCACTGCCGCGCCGGCCATGCAGAGGTCGTCGCTGAAGACCGCGCCGTCGAAGCCCAGTTGCTGGCGCAGCAGCCTTTGCAGCCAGACCCTGGAAAAGCCCGCGGGCTTGTCGTCGACTTCCGGATAGATCACGTGCGCCGGCATGACGGCGGCGAGGCCGGCCTCGATCATCAGCCGGAAAGGCACCAGGTCGGCGATGGCGATGTCGGCGAGCGTGCGGCGGTCGACCGGAATGTCGACGTGCGAGTCGGCCACCACGTAGCCGTGTCCGGGAAAGTGCTTGCCGCAGGCGGCCATGCCGGCGTCCTTCATGCCGAGCATCACCGCCTGGCCCAGCTCGAAGACGGCGTGCGGATCGCCATGGAAGGCGCGGTCGCCGATGACGCTCGATGCCCCGTAATCGAGATCGAGCACCGGCGCGAAGCTGAAGTCGATCCCGTGCGCGCGCAATTCGCTCGCCAGCACGTAGCCGGCGTCGCGCGCGAGTTCGCGGGCGCGCTGCGGATGGTCGTTCCAGATCTCGCCGAAGGCACGCATCGGCGGCAGCCGGGTAAAGCCCTCGCGGAAGCGCTGCACGCGGCCGCCTTCGTGGTCGACGCCGATCAGCAGTGGCGCCGGCTTCAGCGCGTGAATCTCGGCGGTGAGCGCAGCGAGCTGCGCGGGGTCGCGATAGTTGCGCGAGAAGAGGATCACGCCGCCGACGAGCGGGTGCGAAAGGCGGCGGCGGTCGTCGTCGGTCAGTTCGGTGCCGGCGACGTCGAGCATCAGGGGACCGAGCGTCATGGATGCTCCCGATGGAGAGGTGGCGTCATGGTGTCTCCAGAATCACGTAGGCAAGGACGAGGTCGCCTTCGTCCGACAGGGACACATGATGCGCGGTCACCCCCTGTTCCGCCAGCCAGGCGGCGAGTTCGGGCGCGCATTCGATGTGCGGCTTGCCGCGCGCGTCGCGCAGCACGGCGATGTTGCGAAGCGTCACCGGCGCACGCAGGCCGGTTCCGGCCGCCTTGGCGAACGCCTCCTTGGCGGCGAAGCACTTGGCGAGGAAGCGCGCCGGGTCGCCGCTCGCGCGATAGCCGGCGTGCTCGGCCGGGGCGAGGATGCGCTCGGCGTAGTGCGCGCCGTAGCGGGCGATGCCGTCACGGATGCGCCGCGCGTCGAGGAGGTCGGTGCCGATGCCGTGGATCATGGTGAAACCTTCACCGGCAGGCCGGCGGCACGGATCTTCTCGGCGAACGCTTCGAGCCATGCCGCCGGCAGCGCAGACAGGCGGCCGGCCTGCGGCTGCATCGAGGGACGGGCCAGGCCATACAGCAGCACGCCCTGCACCGGAATCGCCTCCTGTTTGATGCGTTTCACCGCGTCGAGATAGGCGGCCTGCTCCGCATCGTCGGGGGCGGCGCCGTCGCGCGCGAACACGCAGGTCTGCAGCCAGGTCGGGCACAGTCGCGCGGTCGCAGCCAGACGCGCGAAATGCCGTTCCGGCGCGATGCGCGTCTGGTTGATCGTGCGCATGCCGGCAGCGGTCGCGCTGTCGAACTTGAACCAGACTTCTCCGTTGAGCGCCGCCATTTTCCGGAGGCCGTCCTGCACGCGCGGGCGGTCGGCGAGGCTGCCGTTGGTGATCAGCACCAGCTTGACCGGTTTTCTTGCCAGATCGCCTGCGGGGCCGACGAGGTCGAGGTCGGCCATCACCCGGCCGATCAGCTCGATCACGTGCGGGAATTCGCTGGCGCTGGTCGGCTCGCCGTTGCCCGACAGCGCGATGTCGTTCAGCCGGCGGGCTTCCTCTGGGACTCGGGTCTGCATGAAGTCGCCGTGCAGGATGTCGGCGAGCATCGCGCGGAGTTCGGTTTCGAGTTGGGCGAGGTCGATGGCGGGCGCGGTACCTCGGCTCAGGTTCGGCACCTGGCAGTAGACGCATGCCCAGTTGCAGGCGTTGTTGGGATTGAGGTTGACGCCCACCGATACCCCCCCCGCGCGCCGCGAAACGACCGGGTACACGTAGGTCATCCCCGCGTTGTCGCGGTCATGGTTGCGGGGGGTGAGGGGTGCGGTCCGTGCCATCCGGGGATTTTCTCATGGGCGCGCGGAAAGTTTGCGCGGAAGCCGTGGGCGAGCTTTCGCTTTTCAGGGCTTCGGCGCGCCGTCCCCGCCTCAAGGCCCGAGCCGGTGACGTGGCGGAAGCGGTGAGATTCGAACTCACGGATGGCTTGCACCATCGCCGGTTTTCAAGACCGGTGCCTTAAACCGCTCGGCCACGCTTCCAAAGAGGGGTAAGCATACCGCCGGTTTTGGTTCCGGCCGCGCTTCGCGCTCAACCTGCACGCAGGTTGGCCTTCACCGCAACGCCGCTCCGCGGCATTGTCAAGACCGGTGCCTTAAACCGCTCNNCCTTAAACCGCTCGGCCACGCTTCCCTGGCCGCGCATTGTAGCGGCTTCGCGCCGCCCTGTGCGGGGTGCTGCGCGGGATGACGCGGGTTCGACAGTGGGTGTCGGGGTTTCGTTATCGCTCCGCGAGGGCGCGCAGCCGCGGACGGAGCAAGTTCCAGTCAAACCAATGCCTTGAAACCCCGGTTCGCCCCCGGCTCACTGGCATGCATGCTGCTTCGCTTGTCGGAACGTGAAGCCAACCCGATATCCGCAATGACCGATTTGTTTGAAATGCTGAGTTCGATCGCCCAACGCCGGAAGGCCGAGGTGGGGTCGCCGTTCGCGTCGCCGAAGGCAGCCGAAAAATGGCTGAAGACGCTGCCTGCGGACTCGGACTACGACGTTCATCATGCGCTGGTCGAAGGCCTGGAACGCTTCAATGCGGAAAACGAAACCGCCACGGTCAACCGCATGAAGGCCCTGCTGAAGATCGAAGCCGCAGGGCTGCCGATGCAGATGCGCATCGTCGAGCAGTACGTGCGCAACCAGGCGACCTTCAGGCTCGCGCGCCAGGCCTTGTGGCGGGAATCCTGGGCGTTCTGGTCGCTGCTCGCCGAGGCGTGGATGAAGATGCTGAAGCAGGCCCGCCGCAACCCGGCGAGCGCCGAGCTCAAGCCCTTTCTTGCCGAGATGGCGACGCGCGCGTTGCGCTACACCGGTCTCGCCATGCGCTGGGACTACCACCAGACGCGCAGCCCGCACGGGTCGGCCTGGCAGCGCGTGCACCGGCTCTACCGCCTGGTCGAGCGCGACGGCTATGCCACCCAGGACGTCCTGATCAACGCACGCGTGACCCACTGCGCCCGCGAGTACGCCCAGGTCGTGCTGATGGGCCTGGTCCACCCGCTGGGGTACCGGGTCCAGGAAATCGAGGCGGTCGCGCAGATATTCGAGGGCCACGCAGCGCTGCCGCTGCCCGTGCTCGTCCCGCAGCGCGGGGTGCACACGCATGTGGCGGACCTGTCCCTTTCCGAGGGTGCGAGCGTGCTGGATGGCGCGTGCATCCAGGGGCGCCGTCTGCGCTACTTCGCGCTGGGGCCGATGATCGATTACCTGAGATCCCTCGACCCTACCGATGAGGCCGAGGGTGGGCTGACCCGGCAGGTGGCGAGCCTGATCGAACGGGGCGGCATGCGTCGCGGCCTGCAGCGCACGCATCGTTTCGGCCGCGTGTGGGTGGCGTCGGGGATGGCGAACATCCTCGCGGCCCTGGCGCTGCCGGAAACCGCGAGCGTGCGCCCGCCGCTGGAGCCCTGGATGCTGCGCGACGAGAGCGCGGAAGGCATGGGCTTCGCGCTTCCCGCCGCGCAGTCGTTGCCGCATGGACGCCTGGTGGCGGTGAGCTGGGACCCGTCGGAGAACGCGTGGCAGCTGCTGGCGATCCGCTGGACGCGCCAGGAAGAAGGCCATCATCTGGTCGGCGCGCAGTTTCTGTCGCGCCATCCCAAGCGGGTGGAGATCTTCTCCGAGGCGAACGCCGCTGGCCCGGCGGGTGACAAGGCGTGGGCGGTGTTCCTGCCGATGGTGAATGCCGAGCAGGGGGTCAGCAACCTGCTGCTGCCGCAGGCGCATTACCAGCCGGGTGCGCAGTTGAGCCTGCGCGACGGCGACCTGCTCTATCGCCTGCGGCTGGGCGAGGTGCTCGAAAGCCACGAGGGGTGGCTGCGCGTGGGCATGGATGTGCTGGGGCGGGAGCAGTACGCGGTCGCCGCCTAGGGCGCTTCAGCGCGTGCGGATGTCGCCGAAATGGAAGTCGAATGCGCCCGTGCGGCGGTCGCTGAAGTATTGCTCGAGCGTCGCGCGCACGGTGCGGAAGGCGATCTCGTCCCAGGGGATTTCGGCTTCGCTGAACAGCCTGGCTTCGAGCGATTCGATGCCGGGCTCGAAATCCAGGTCCAGCAGCCGGGCCCGGAACATGAAATACACCTGATTCACGTGCGGCAGGTTGTAGAGGGTGTACAGGCTCCCCACCTCGATGCGGGCGCCGGCCTCCTCCCAGGTCTCGCGCGCCGCGCCCTCGAGCGTGGTCTCGCCGTTCTCCATGAAGCCGGCGGGCAGGGTCCACAGGCCGTACTTGGGCTCGATGGCGCGGCGACACAGCAGTACCTTGTCCTCCCATTCGGGAATGCAGCCGACGACCATCTTCGGGTTCTGGTAATGGATGGTGCCGCATTCCGGGCACACATGGCGGGGCAGGTGGTCGCCGGCGGGGACGCGCAGGATCACCGCGCTGCCACATTCACTGCAAAAATTCATGCTGCACCCGCTTCAGTTCAAGTCGCCTCACGTTAACAAAATCCCCCCACTTCGAGCAAGGGCGAAACTGGAAGCCGGGCGCGCGAGCGATTATCATTCAGGGCCCTGTCGTCGTTCCGATCGTCCATGCGCCCCTCCCACATCGAAACCATCCTCGACCGCGAATTCGAGAGTGCCGCCGACGGCCACCACACACCGGTGATGCTGTGGGGCCCACCCGGGGTCGGCAAGTCGCAGATCGTCGCCAAGATCGCCCAGCAGCACGGCGTGAAGCTGATCGACATCCGTTTGAGCCAGATGGAGCCGACCGACCTGCGCGGCATCCCCTTCCGCAACGGCCAGCTGGTCGAGTGGTCGGTGCCCGCGGTGCTTCCCGATGCCGGGCGCCATGGGCCGTCCGGCATCCTGTTTCTCGACGAGATCACCTCGGCGCCGCCGACGGTGTCGGCCGCGGCCTACCAGCTGATCCTGGACCGCCGCCTCGGCGAGTACACGGTGCCGGACGGCTGGGTGATTTTCGCGGCAGGCAACCGCCAGGGCGACCGCGGCGTCACCTACGCGATGCCGGCGCCGCTCGCCAACCGCTTCACGCATTACGAGGTCGAGGTCTTCCTCGACGACTGGGTGCACTGGGCCTACAGCGAGGACATCGACCCGCGGGTGATCGCCTTCCTGCGCTTCCGCCCCGACCTCCTGTTCAGTTTCGATCCCTCACACACGCCGATCGCCTTTCCCAGTCCGCGCTCGTGGGAGTTCGCCCACCGCGCCTTGCAGAAGTTCGACCGCACCGAGTTGCTGGCTGACGCGCTGGTCGCCTGCGTGGGGCAGTCCGCCGGGCTCGAGCTCAAGACCTTCGTCGACAACATGGCGCAGATGCCCGACATCGACGCGATCATCGAGGGCAAGGACGCCGAGGTGCCGCAGGGGGTCGACCTGCAGTACGGCGTCGCCGCCGCGCTGGTCCGGAAGGCGGTCCAGGCTGCCGACAACGGCAACGCGGCGACGGTCTACGGCAACATCCTCAAGTACGCGCACCGTTTCCCGCAGCGCGAACTGGGCGTGATGCTGGTGTCCGACCTGCACCGCGCGGTGGGCAGGCCGCTGTTCGCCGTGCCGGCGTTCGCCGAATGGGCCAACAGCATTGCGGACCTGGTTCTCTACGAACACTGAGATGTCCGCCGCCGACGACGCCGCGCTCGCGCCTATCCTCACCAAGCTCGCCGCCGCCCGCACGCGGCTGATCATGGAGCGACCCTTCCTCGGCTCGCTGGTGATGCACCTGCCGCTGAAGCCCGCGCCCGACTGGTGCAAGACCACCGCGACCGATGCCAAGGCCTTCTATTTCAACCCGGGCTTCATCGAGAACCTGAACCTCGCGCAGACCCAGTTCGTTCTCGCGCACGAGGCGATGCACTGCGCGATGGGCCACGACCACCGCCGCCAGGGCCGCATCAAGCGGCGCTGGGACGTCGCGTGCGAGCACGCCGTGAACCTGGTGCTGATCGACGACGGCATGAAGCCGCCGCTGCACGGCATCCTCGCCGACCAGAATTTCATGACGCTGTCGGCGGAGGAAATCTACCCGATGATTCCGGACGATACGCCGGAGGAATCCTTCGACGAGCACCTGTTCGACAACGACAGCGACACCGGCGCGAGCCCTGACGAGAACCAGCGCCAGGACAACCCCGAGGCGGGCGAGTCCGGCGGCCAGGGCAAGCAAGGCCAGAGCGAGGCCGAGGAGCGCGAAGGCAGCGGCGGCCAGGCTTCGCAGAAGCCCGACCCGCTTTCGCAGAGCGAACGCGAGGAACTCGCCGAGCAGTGGAAGAACCGCCTCGCCGCTGCCGCGCAGGCGGCGCGCCAGGCCGGCAAGCTGTCGCAGTCGATGATGCGCTGGGTCGACGACCTGCTGGCGCCGAGCCTGCCGTGGCGCGCGCTGCTGGCGCGCTTCTTCGCGGTCAACCAGCGCGACGACTATTCGTGGCGGCGTCCTTCGCGGCGCGAGGGCGACGCGCTCTTGCCCCGCCTGTCGAGCGAGGGCATCGAGGTGGTGGCGGCGATCGACACCAGCGGGTCGATCAGCGACGACGAGTTGCGCGAGTTCGTCGGCGAGCTCGACGCGCTGAAGGGCCAGGTGCGCGCGAGGATCACGCTGCTGGCGTGCGACAACCACGTGGCAGAGCAGGCGCCCTGGGAATTCGAGCCGTGGGACGCGATGCAGCTGCCGGCCGAGCTCGAAGGCGGCGGCGGCACCGATTTCCGCCCGGTGTTCGACTGGGTCGAGCGGGAAAACCGCAGCCCCAACATGCTGGTGTACTTCACTGACGCTGCGGGCGATTTTCCCAAGGCGCCGCCGAATTACCCGGTGATCTGGCTGGTCAAGGGCAAGGGCGCCGTGCCCTGGGGCGAGCGGGTGCAACTCAATTGAGCGCGACCGACATCGAAACCGGCCGCGTGCGCGGCTTCCTGTTCGAGCAGCTGGACATCCGCGGCGCCTGGGTGCAGCTCGGCCCGGCCTGGCGCGAGATGACCGCAGGACGAGGCTACCCGGAGCCGGTGCTCGAACTGCTCGGCCAGCTCGCGGTGGTGACCACGCTGATCACCGCCAACCTCAAGCAGGCCGGGCGCCTGACCTTTCAGCTGCGCGGCGACGGCGAGGTCTCGCTGCTGGTGATGGACTGCGACGAGCAGTTGCGGCTGCGCGGCATGGCGCGTTTCGCGCCGGGACTCGCCGCGGGCAATCTGCCGGCCCTGCTCGGCGACGGCGCCCTGACGCTCAGCCTGGACACCGTCGGCATGCGCCAGCCGTATCAGAGTCACGTGCCGCTGCAGGGCGACACGCTCGCCGCGGTGTTCGAGCATTACCTCGCCCAGTCCGAGCAGTTGCCGACCCGCCTGTGGCTGGCGGCCGACCGCGAGACGGCCGCGGGCCTGTTCCTGCAGGCCCTGCCGGGGGCGGCCGAACGCGATGCCGACGGCTGGAACCGGGTGCAGGTGCTGACCGATACCGTGCGGCCGGAAGAGCTGCTGGGCTTGGGGTCGATCAAGTTGATCGAGCGGCTCTTCCCCGAGGAAGACGTCCGGGTGTTCGACCCGCGCCCCGTCGCCTATCACTGCCCGCGCGACGAGGGCAAGATCGAAGCCATGCTGCGCGGGCTCGGGCGTGCCGAGTGCGAGGCCATCCTCGCCGAGCACGGCGAGATTCGCGTGCACGACGATATCTGCAACCAGGAATACACCTTCGATGCCGCTGCCGTGGAGGCGCTGTTTGCTATAAAAAGGACCATCGGCCCCTAGGGCGACGCGACGAAAGGACGTGCGATGAAGCGGACAGCATGGGTACTGGGCGGCCTGCTCGCCCTGTCGACGACCGCAGTCGCCGAGGAACGCTACCAGGCGCTGCCGCTAGCCGGCGTCGAGGGCGGGCAGGGCGGGGCGCGTGCCTTCATCCTCGATACCCGCGACGGACACGTCTGGATCTGGAACGAGAACGAGCTCATCACCGCCGCCGACGGCAGCCGCCGCTACGGGGCGGGCTTCGTCTACCAGGGAAAATTGCGCCCCGGCAGCCGCCCCGGCGAGTTCATCGAAACGCCCAAGAAATAAGGGATCGGGCGGGGCTTTGTTGCGCTTTCGAGACACCCGCGGAGCGCAAAATCAATTTTTTAGTAGATTGTGGTTTTCTTTTGCCGATTTGCTAGAATTCCGCGCGTCGGCTGGATCACAAGTCCCGGACCGATCTCTGGTGTGGGTTATATATAGATAGCAAGTAAAGGGAAATCTCAAATGAAATACTCCGTCCTCCTGGCCGCCCTGCTGGCTGCTTCCATGACCGCTTGCGGCCAAAAAGAAGAAGCTGCTGCTCCCGCTGAAGCGCCTGCTGCCGAAGCGCCTGCTGCTGACGCTGCTGCTCCGATGGAAGCTGCTCCGATGGAAGCCGCTCCTGCTGAAGGCGAAGCTGCTCCCGCCGAAGGCGAAGCCGCTCCTGCCGAAGGCGAAGCTGCTCCCGCTCCTGCCGCCCAGTAATTCCGGGTTCAGGAACGAAAAACCGGCCTTCGGGCCGGTTTTTTTACGCCTGCAGAAAACGTTCGAGCCGCGTGACCGCCTCGGCCAGCCGCGGCAGCGGCTGCGTGTAGGCGAAGCGGACATGGCGTGCCGCCTGATGCCGGCCGAAATCGATTCCCGGCGTGACGGCGACGCCTGCATCATCGAGCAGGCGGCTGGCGAAAGCGTGGCTGTCCGGCGCGAAGCGGCTGCAGTCCGCATACAGGTAGAAGGCGCCCTGGGGGGTGACCGGGATGACAAAGCCCCGCTCGCGCAGGGCGGACACCAGATAGTCGCGGCGGACACGCAGTTCGGCCTTGGCGGCATCGAGCGCGGCGAGCGTCGCCGGCAGAAACGCCGCCAGCGCGGCGTGCTGCGCCGGGGTGGGCGGCGCAAGGAACAGGTTCTGCGCCAGCCGTTCCAGCCCCGGAATGGCCCACGCGGGGGCGACCAGCCATCCGAGCCGCCAGCCGGTCATCAGGAAGCTTTTCGAGAAGCTGTTGACGACGAACACCTCGTCCCAGCCGGCGGCGCTGCGCTCGCGCCCGTCGTAGGTCAGCGTCAGGTAGATCTCGTCGACGATCAGCGCGATGCCCTGCGCCCTGCACCAGTCGCGTATGCGCGCGAGCTCGTCGGCCGGCATCGTGGTGCCGGTCGGATTCGAGGGCGTGGCGATCAGCACCGCGCGGGTTGCCGCAGTGGCGTGCCGCACGACCAGATCGAGCGTGAGCTGGAAGCCGGTCGTGGCGTCGACCGGGACGGTGGCTGCGCGGGCCTCGCAAAACCGGGTGAAGTGGCGGTTGCAGGGGTAGCCGGGGTCGGCCATCAGCACCTCGTCGCCGGGGCCGGCGAGCAGGCCGAGCGCCAGCAGCAGCGCGCCCGACGCACCCGTGGTGACGACGATCCGTGCAGGAGCGACGCCCACCTGCCAGCGCGACGCGTGGAATGCGGCGATCGCCTCGCGCAGGGCGGGCAGGCCGAGGGCGCCGGTGTAGCGCGTGTGGCCCGCGCGCAGGGCGGCGACGCCCGCCTCGACGATGGGGGCGGGGGTGGGGAAGTCGGGCTCGCCGATTTCCAGGTGGATGATGTCGCGTCCGGCGGCCTCGAGCGCCTGCGCCCGCGCCAGGATGTCCATCACGTGGAAGGGCGCGATGTCGTCGACGCGCGCGGCGGTGCGGGGGCGGGTCATGCGGGGGCCTCCAGCCGGGCCAGCGGATGCTGCCGGTAGAACTGCCGCAACTGGCGGTAGATCGCCGGGTACTCGGCGTCGACCACCTGCGGCGTTTCGAAGAACGCCTCGGTCAGCACCGCGAAGAACTCGGCCGGATCGTACGCGGCGTAGGGGTCGATGGCCGTCTCCTCGCCGGCGTCGACGCGTGCGCACAGGTCTTCGTAGGCGGCGCTGAAGTCGCGCGCCCAGGCGGCGGCATCCATGCCGCGATGCAGCGGCGGGTAACCGTTGGCGTCGCCGTTCAGCATGTCGAGCTTGTGGGCGAACTCGTGCAGCACGACGTTGAAGCCGTCGGCCTGGCCGCTCGCGGCGACGTCGGCGATCGACAGCACCAGCGGACCGCCGTGCCAGGATTCGCCGGCGAGGATGTCGCGCGAGTGATGCACCACGCCCGCTTCGTCGATTTCCTCGTGCGGCCGCAGGAATTCGTCCGGATAGAGAATGATCTCGCTCCAGCCGCGGTAGCTGCCCTCGCCGAGGTTCAGCGTCAGCAGGCAGGCCTGCAGCGCGATGGCCAGTTGCATGGCGTCGTCGACCTCGGCTCCGCCGGCGGCCGAAAAGGCCTTGTCGTGGATGAACAGGCTGGCAGCCTCGCGCAGGCGCGCCCGGTCGTCGGCGTCGAGGCCGCGCAGGATCGGCAGCTCCGCGAGGGCCGCGTCGAACGACTCGGCGGGGATGAGATGACGTTCGAGGATGCGGCGCCGCCGCCAGCGGCCGAACCAGTTCATGCGTTCACTCGTCGGCGTCGAGCAGGCGCGGTGTGCCGAGGTCGGGATGCTCGAGCTCGACCCGCTCGATCTGCTGGAAGCGGCGGCTGATCTTGTCGCTCGAGATGCGCACGTCGCTCACGTCCTTGCTCGCCTGCTCGATGTGGGTGGCGAGCTTCTTCATGCGTTCGTCGAAGCGGGCGAAGTCCTTGGCCAGCTTCGAGAGTTCGTCCTTGATCACGTGCGCCATGCGCCGCGTCTCGGAATCGCGGATCACCGCGCGTGCGGTGTTGAGCACCGCCATCAGCGTGGTCGGCGAGGTCAGCCAGACACGCTTCTTCTGCGCGTGCTCGACGAGGTCGGGATGATGGGCGTGGATCTCGGCGAACACCGCCTCGGCCGGGAGGAACATCACCGCGCCGTCGGAGGTCTCGCCCTCGACGATGTATTTGGCTGCGATGTCGTCGACGTGCTTCTTGACGTCGGCCTTGAACTGCCGGCGGGCCGCGTCGCGTTCGGCGACCGGCAGGCCGTCGTCGAACATGCGGCTGTAGTTCTCCAGCGGGAACTTGGCGTCGACGCAGACCGTGCCGGTCGGCTCGGGCAGGATCAGCACGCAGTCGGCGCGCGCGCCGCTATTGAGCGTGTGCTGGAAGGCGTAGGCGTCGGGCGGCAGGCTGTTGCGCACCAGTGCCTCCAGTTGCACCTCGCCGAAGGCGCCGCGCGAGCGCTTGTCGCCGAGGATCTCCTGCAGCGAGACGACGTTGGAGGCGAGCCCCTCGATCTTCTTCTGTGCCTCGTCGATCACCGCCAGCCGCGACATCACCGAGGTGAAGGTCTCGTTGGTCTTCTTGAAGCCTTCGTCGAGGCGTTCGGCGACCTTGCCGGAGATCTCGTTCAGCCGTCCGTCGACGGTCTGCGAGAGCTGCTGCACGCGCTCGCCGAACTGCACGGTCATGTGCCTGAGCGTGTCCTGCAGCAGGGTCTGCTCGGCACGCCCCTGCTCGATCAGCTTCTCCAGCATCGCGGTCTGGAATGCGCCGAGATGCTCGGTGACGGTGGCGCGCGTCTCCGCCAGTCGCTCGGTCTGCGTGATCTGCAGGGTGGCGAACTGGGCCTGCATCCGGTCGGATTGCTGAGACAGGCCAGCGTGCAGGTCGGTCAGCACGGCGCGATGGCGGGCTTCCATGTCCTGCGCCAGCAGGGCGGGGAGGGCGGCCTGTTCACGCCGCAGCGCATTGAGGCGCAGCAGCAGGATGACGGCGACGACGAGGAGGGCGGCGAGGCCGACGAGGAGGCCGATTTCGACAGGGCGCATGGCGCAGATTCTACCCGTGCGTGGCATAAAAAAACCCGGCACGAAGCCGGGTTTTCATGCACTCGGAACCGGCGTGGCGCCGGATCCTGCGTTACGCCGCCGCGCGGCTGGCGCGCTTGCGCTCGTGCTCCTGCAGGTGACGCTTGCGGATGCGGATCGACTTCGGCGTGATCTCGACCAGTTCGTCGTCGTCGATGAATTCCACCGCGGATTCCAGCGTCAGCTTGATCGGCGTGGTCAGGCGCACTGCCTCGTCGGTGCCGGAGGCGCGCACGTTGGTCAGTTGCTTGCCCTTGATCGGATTGACCACCAGGTCGTTGTCGCGGCTGTGGATGCCGATGATCATGCCTTCGTACAGCTTGTCGCCGGGGGCGACGAACATGCGACCGCGGTCCTCCAGTTTCCACAGCGCGTAGGCCACGGCCTCGCCGTTGTCCTGGCTCACCAGCACGCCGTTGTGACGGCCGGGCAGGTCGGCCTTGACCGGGCCGTAGTCGTCGAACACGTGGCTCATCAGGCCGGTGCCGCGCGTCATGGTCATGAAGTCGGACTGGAAGCCGATCAGGCCGCGCGCCGGAATGTGGTATTCGAGGCGGGTGCGGCCGTGGCCGTCGGATTCCATGTTGGTGAGCTCGCCGCGACGGCGGCCGATTTCCTCCATCACGCCGCCCTGGTGTTCGTCTTCCAGGTCGATGGTGAGGTTTTCATACGGCTCGCACTTCTCGCCGTTGATTTCCTTGTACACCACGCGCGGCTTGGCCACGGCCAGCTCGAAACCTTCGCGGCGCATGTTTTCCAGCAGGATGGTCAGATGCAGTTCGCCACGGCCGGAGACGCGGAAGACGTCGGCGTCGCCGGTCTCGTCGACGCGCAGCGCGACGTTGGTCAGCAGTTCCTTGGTCAGGCGGTCGCGGATCTGGCGGCTGGTGACGAACTTGCCTTCGGTGCCGGCGAGCGGCGAGGTGTTGACCATGAAGTCCATCGTCAGCGTCGGCTCGTCGACAGCCAGCACCGGCAGGCCCACGGGGTTCTCCTTGTCGCAGATCGTGACGCCGATGCCGATCTCGTCGAGACCGGAAATGATGATGATGTCGCCGGCTTCGGCTTCGTCGACCGGAATCCGCTCGAGGCCGCGGAAGCCGAGGACCTGGTTGATGCGCCCGGTGGCGACCTGCTCTTCGTGGTTCATCACCGCGACCTGCTGGCCGGGCTTGATGCGGCCGTTGAGCACGCGGCCGACGCCGAGGCGGCCGGTATAGGTCGAGTAGTCGAGGGCGGCGATCTGCAGCTGCAGCGGCGCGTCGGCCGAGCCGGGCGGGGTCGGGACGTGGGCGAGCACGGTCTCGAACAGCGGCTTCATGTCGGCGGCGGACCCGCCCTGCGAAGGCGCGTCCTTGAGGTCCATGCAGGCCCAGCCGTTGAGGCCCGAAGCGTAGATGATGGGGAAGTCGAGCTGCTCGTCGGTGGCGCCGAGCTTGTCGAACAGGTCGAAGGTCTGGTCGACGACCCAGTCCGGACGGGCGCCGGGGCGGTCGACCTTGTTGATCACCACGATCGGGCGCAGGCCGAGCGCCAGCGCCTTCTTGGTGACGAAGCGCGTCTGCGGCATCGGGCCTTCGACGGCGTCGACCAGCAGCACCACGCCGTCGACCATGCCGAGCACGCGCTCGACCTCGCCGCCGAAGTCGGCGTGGCCGGGGGTGTCGACGATGTTGATGTGGGTGTCGCCGTAGGTGATCGCGGTGTTCTTGGCAAGGATGGTGATGCCGCGTTCCTTTTCCAGGTCGTTCGAGTCCATGACCCGCTCGTCGACCGCCTGGTTGTCGCGGAAGGTGCCGGATTGTCTGAGGAGCTGGTCGACCAGCGTGGTCTTGCCATGGTCGACGTGCGCGATGATGGCGATGTTGCGGAGCTTGCGGGACATGATTGGGGCCGGATTGCGGGAAACCCAGCATTGTAGCATGGGTGTCTGACTACTTATTGTGCAAGCGGGTGGGCCGCCAGGCGGGCGTCGATCCGGTCGATGACCCGCTGGTAGCGCGCGCTGCCGACCGGCCCGAAGCGGCGGTCGAATTCGGGCTGCGGCATGAATTCCGGCAGGTCGCGGAAGTCCGGCAGCAGGTCGCCATCGTTGCGGGCCGCTGCCAGCCTCCGCTGCACGCGGCCGGCGGACGGGCCGGTGGCGCGCTCGCCGAGCAGGACGCCGGCGCGGTTGGCGGCCAGGTCGGTGAAGCTGAAGCCCGAGCCGAGTGTCGCGTCCTCCTCCTCCTTGACGAGACCGAGGGCGTTCGCCAGCCGGCTGCCGCCGTTGACGGTGAGCGCGGCCGAGAGCACGAAGTGTTCGGCGAAATCACGGCGACCGTGCAGCGACAGCAGCACGCGCGGGGCGCGGCGGATCGATGCGCTGTCGCCCTGCAGCAGCCTGGGCAGGCTGATGCCCGAGAGGTAGGCGGCCAGTGCGGTGAGCGCTGCGCGGTTTTCCCCGGCGATGTCGCCGTTGCGTGCTTGCGCCGAGGCGAACAGCGGCGCCATGACGCTCACCAGCGGGACCGTGCTGCCGTGTGGATGGCGCTTCACCAGGGCGTCCAGCTGCCCGGCGTACGCCAGCATGCGCGCCTGCTCGTCCGGAGCGATGAGCAGTTCCGCGCTCTTGCGTTCGAGCTGGGTCAGCAGTTCCGGATGCCAGCGATAGTCCAGCGTGGCCTGGTTCTCGTCGAAGCTCACCCGCGAGAAGGCGTCGGCGAGCGTGGCGTAGGTCTCGTCGCGGCGCAGCCAGCGGTGGGCCACGCGCGCGATGCCGTCGGCCAGCACGCCCGGCAGCGGCAGGCTGCCCAGCTGCAGGCCGCGGATGCGGACGCCGTCCGGCGCCTCGGCGATCTCGGCGGTGAGGTTCAGGTAGCGGCCGAAGGGATTGCGCGGAACGGCGAGGGTGGCGGTGAGCGTCGCGGTGCCGGGGGTGAGCTCGGCGGCGATGCCGCTGACCCGGCGCAGTTCGACGGCGTAGTTGAGCAGGCGGTTGAGTTCGTCCTCGTCGAGCCGGATGCTGTGGATCACGTCGGGCGGCTGGCGGCGCGGGTCGTGCTTCTGCAGCAGCGCCTTGACCCAGGCGAGATCGGTGCGGCGGAACTGTGCCGGCGGCTCGATCGCCGGCGCGGCGTCCAGCATCAGCCAGGGCAGCACGACGAGTGCGGCCAGCACGAGCGACAGCAGGCCCCAGCCGATCAGCCGCTTCATGTCAGCCCGGCTGGTTGCGCATGAAATCCGCGGTCTTGAAGAAGGCCGCGGTGAGTTCCTGCTGCATTGCGGCATCCACGCCGACGTCCTGCATCGCGCGGACCATGCAGCCCATCCATTGGTCGCGCTCGGCCTCGCCGATCGGGAAGGGCATGTGGCGGCGGCGCAGGAAGGGATGGCCGAAGCGGTCGGTGTACTCGGGCGGCCCGCCCGTCCAGCCGGAGAGGAACCAGTAGAGCTTGTCGCGCGATTCGGCGAGGTCGGCCGGGTGCAGCTTGCGGATGCCGTAGTAGTCGGGGTCCTCGTCCATCAGGTCGTAGAAGCGGTCGACCAGCTTGCGGATCTCCCCGGCACCGCCGAGGCGTTCGTAGTGGGTTTGCATGCCTAGACTTTCACAGGTTTGACGGCGGCCGCAGCGGCCCTGGCCCTGTCGCGCGCGAGGTCGGTCGAGGCGGCGGCGGCGAGCGCGACACCCATGCGGCGGCGGGCGAAGGCCTCCGGCTTGCCGAACAGGCGCAGGTCGGTGCCCGGCATCGCGAGCGCCTCGGCCACGCCGTCGAAGGCGATTCCGGATGCGTCCATGCCGCCGTAGATCACCGCCGATGCCCCGGGTTCCCGCAGCGAGACGTCGACCGGCAGTCCCAGGATGGCCCGCGCGTGCAGCTCGAATTCGCTCTGGCGCTGCGTCGCCATGGTGACCATCCCGGTGTCGTGCGGGCGCGGGCTCACTTCGGAGAACCACACCTGGTCGCCCCGCACGAACAGCTCGACGCCGAAGAGGCCGCGCCCGCCGAGGTCGCCGGTGACGGCAGCGGCGATTTCCTGCGCACGCCCGAGTGCGGCGGCGGACATCGCCTGCGGTTGCCACGACTCGACGTAGTCACCCTTCACCTGGACGTGGCCGATGGGCTCGCAGAAACGGGTCTCGATCGTTCCCGATGTGCCCACCGCGCGCACGGTCAGCAGCGTGATCTCGTAGTCGAAGTCGATCACGCCCTCGACGATCACGCGCTCCTTGGCGACCCGGCCGCCGGATGCGGCGTAGTCCCACGCCGCGGCGAGCGCGCCGGCGTCGTCGACGCGCGACTGGCCCTTGCCGGACGACGACATCACCGGCTTGACGATCACCGGAAAGCCGAGCTTTTCGGCGGCAGCGGTCAATTCGGACAGGCTGTCGGCGAACGCGTAGGGCGAGGTGGGGAGCCCCAGCGTTTCCGCCGCCAGGCGACGGATGCCCTCGCGGTTCATCGTGAGGTTGGCTGCGCGCGCGGTGGGGATGACCTCGGCCAGCCCGGCGGCCTCGATCTCCAGCAGCGTCTCGGTCGCGATGGCCTCGATCTCCGGCACGACCAGATGCGGCTTCTCCGCCTCGACCAGCGCGCGCAGCGCGGCGCCGTCGCTCATGTCGATCACGTGGGCGCGGTGTGCGACCTGGTGCCCCGGAGCGTCCGCGTAACGGTCGACCGCCACGACCTCGACGCCCAGGCGCTGCAGCGCGATGACGACTTCCTTGCCGAGTTCGCCCGCGCCCAGCAGCATGACGCGGGTGGCGGACGGGGAGAGCGGGGTGCCGAGGCGCATGTCGGGAATCCTGGGGGAAAAAGCGAAATCTTACCTTGGCTCAGAGATGTTCCTCGATCGGCAGCGCCTGCAGCACCCGCAGCAGGCCGCGCTGGATCGCAGTGGTCTCCGGCTCGACGTCGAGAACGCGCGCCTGGCCCTGGTGCACGTCGTGCCATTGCAGGCGCTTGACGAGCTGCTTGCCGGTCTTCTCGCGGACCAGGCGCGGCCGGTAGCTGCGTTCGGGGCGCATGGCGTCCTCCGCGATCGCGGTCACCTGGCGCGCGAGTTCGGGCGAGCGGATGACCAGCCCCATCTCGGTGTTGAGCAGGGCCGAGCGCGGATCGAAGTTGAAGCTGCCGATGAACACGTGCGTGTCGTCGAAAACGAATGTCTTGGCGTGCAGGCTGGCGCGCGACGAGCCGCTGCCGAGGTCGCGCAGGCGTCCCCCGACGGGGTCGGCGACGGGCTTCAGTTCGTAAAGGTCGACGCCCGCGTCGAGCAGCGCGATGCGGTAATTGGCGTATCCGGCGTGCACCACCGGCACGTCGCTGGCGGCGTAGGCGTTGGTCAGGACGTCGACCTGCACGCCCTGGCTGCGCCAGTATTCGAAGTAGGCCATGCCGGTGGCGCCGGGCACGAAATAGGGCGAGACGATCAGGGCGCGACGGTTCGGGGTGACGCCCCACAGCCCGGCGAGCTGGCCGATCAGCAGCCTGGAGGACGACTTGCTGCGCTTGAGCACCTTTTCCGGCGGGTCGACGATGAGGTCGGCGGTCGCGAGATGCCAGGGCGCGCTGCCCGCGAGCAGGCCCGGGATGGGGTCGGCTGCGGTCAGCTCGCGGCCGTAGGGACTGTCCAACTGCTCCGCGCGGAACTTCATCAGGAACGCGGTGGCCCGCTGCAGGCGCTGGTCGCTGGCCTTGACCGGCAGGGCGGAGGCAGGGACGGCGGCGATGCTGTTCCAGTACTGGTCGAACGATTGCGACAGCGCGTCGACGATGGCGCCCGCGGCGAGCACGTCGAGATCGACGAAGGCGAGATCGTGGTGGGCGTCGAAGTATTCGTCGCCGATGTTGCGCCCGCCGGTGATGCCGATCTGGTTGTCGGCGATGAATGCCTTGTTGTGCATGCGGCGGTTGAGGCGAACGTGCTCGCGCAGGGCCTGCCAGCCCTTCACCAGGAGGTTGGTGCTGCGCGTGTGGAAGGGGTTGAACAGCCGTACCTCGATGTTGGGGTGGGCGTTGAGCGTGGCCAGCCGCAGTTCCTTGTCGGCGGTGTCGATGTCGTCGACCAGCACGCGCACGCGAACGCCGCGCTCGGCGGCGGCCAGCAGTGCCGCGGCGACCATCCTGCCGGTGGTGTCGTTGTGGAACAGGTAGTACTGCACGTCGAGCGTGCGGGTGGCGCGCTGGGCCAGCGACAACCGGGCGGCCAGCGCGGCGTGGCCCCCCTGCAGCAGGTGGAACCCCGATTCGCCGGGCGGGAGGTGCGCGGCCAGGTGCGCCTTCAGCGGGCTGTCGGCGTGATTCGAGGTGGCCTGCGACCGCGGGCGCTCGGCGCTGAGGTCGAGCGTGGGCGCGCAACCGGAAAGCGCCAGCAGCGCGGCCAGCCCGATGCCGGCGAGGCCGGAACAGTCAGCCGATGGTCCCATCGACCCGCTGCCAGGCGAAATGGGGGCCCGGGTCGGTCTTGCGGCCCGGTGCGATGTCGCTGTGGCCGACCACCGCCTCGATGGGATAGGTCTGCTTGAGCGCCTGCACCAGGGGGCCGAGGACGGCGTACTGGGCGTCGGTGAAAGGCTGGTCGTCGCTGCCCTCGAGCTCGATGCCGATCGAAAAGTCGTTGCAACGCTCGGTGCCCTGCCAGCACGATGCGCCGGCATGCCACGCGCGCAGCGCGCACGGCACGAACTGGATCAGGGTGCCGTCGCGGCGGATGAAGAAATGCGCGGAAACCTTGAGTCCGCGGATGCCCTGGTAGTAGGGGTGCGCGTCCCAGTCGAGCCGGTTGGTGAACAGCTCGATGACGGCGTCGCCGTCGAACACGCCGGGCGGCAGCGAAATGTTGTGGATGACGACGAGGCGGATCGCCGTTCCTTCGGGCCGCTCGTCGCAGTTGGGCGACGGCAGCCGGCGCGCGGCAGCCAGCCAGCCCTGGGCGTCGAAGGCGCGGAAAGAAGGGGTCGATGACGTCATGCCGCAAGCTTACTCGACCGCCGCGATGTCTGGAAACATCGGCGCCCAGGGCTTAGACTGCCGGCTTCTGCCGCATCCGCCGACCTCATGACCCCGCCCGAAGCGCACCGCCTGCTCGACCACGCCGACTGCGTCGCCCCGGCGGAGACCGTCCAGGCTGCGATCGACCGCATGGCGCAGGAGATTTCGGCTGCGCTGGGGGACGCCTTCCCGCTGGTGCTCGCGGTGATGGGCGGCGCCGTGGTGTTCGCCGGCCAGCTGCTGCCGCGGCTGGGCTTTCCGCTCGAGTTCGACTACCTGCATCTGACGCGCTATCGCGGCAAGACGGAAGGCGGCGAGATCGAGTGGCGGGTGCTGCCGGGGCAGAACGTGGCGGGCCGCAATGTGCTGGTGCTGGACGACATCCTCGACGAGGGGGCGACGCTGGCGGCGATTCGCGACAAGCTTCTCGACATGGGGGCGCTGCGGGTGTGGTGCGCGGTGCTGACCGACAAGAACAACGGCCTCGTCAAGCCGCTGCGCGCCGACTTCGTCGGACTCGAGGTGCCGGACCGCTACGTCTTCGGCTGCGGCATGGACGTCTACGGCCTGTGGCGCAACCTGCCGGCCATTTATGCATTGAACCCCGAGGCGATCGGGAAATAGGGACGAAAACATGTTGGGAATCATCGGCGGCACCGGGCTCACCCAGCTCGCCAATCTGGAAATCACGCGTCGCCAGGTGGCGCGCACGCCCTACGGCGAACCTTCGGGTGCGCTGACCTTCGGCCGCCTCTGCGGCCAGGAAGTGATCTTCCTGGCACGGCACGGCTACGGCCACACCATCCCGCCGCACGAGGTGAACTACCGCGCCAACCTGTGGGCGCTCAAGGACCACGGCGTCGATCACGTGGTGTCGGTGGCCACGGTCGGCGGCATCCATCCCGAGCTGAGCCCGGGAACGCTCGTCGTCCCCGACCAGATCATCGACTACACGCACGGGCGCGCGGCGACCTTCTTCGTCGAGAACGGCAAGCCCTTCACCCACCGCGATTTCACCTTCCCTTATTGCCAGGCGATGCGCGCTGCCTTGCTGCAGGCGGCGGCCAGTGCCGGCATCAGCCTGCGCGACGGCGGCGTGTTCGGCGCGGTGCAGGGACCGCGCCTGGAAACGGCGGCCGAGATCAACCGCATGGAACGCGACGGCGCCGACATGGTGGGCATGGCCGGCATGCCCGAGGCCTACCTGGCGCGCGAGCTCGACCTCTGCTACGCGACGGTGGGGACGGTCCTCAACCATGCGGCCGGGCGCGGCCAGTCGGCCGACGGCATCCAGATGGAGGAGATCCAGGCCGTGCTGGGGGGGGTGATGCAACAGGTGCGGCATCTGCTGGAGCAGCTGGTGAGCAACGAGGCCTCGGGGATGTGCGCCCTGTGAGCGCCGCGGGAGCCGCCGCATGAAGCTTCATCGGGTCCTGCAGTCGCAGGGCTTCGGCTCGCGCAAGGGCTGCATCGCGCGGGTGCGGGCCGGCGCCGTCGCGGTCAACGGCGTGGTGTGCGACGACCCCGACGCCGAGGTCGATCCCGACGGCCTCGAGCTGACGCTCGACGGCGTGACCTGGCCCTACCGCGAGAAGGCCTACGTGCTGATGCACAAGCCGGCCGGTTACGAATGCTCGCATCACCCGAGCCATCACCCGAGCGTGTTCGCGCTGCTGCCGCCGGAACTCGTGGTGCGCGGCCTGCAGTGCGTGGGGAGGCTCGACCAGGACACGACCGGCCTGCTGCTGTTCTCCGACGACGGCCAGTTCATCCACCGCATGATTTCGCCGAAGAAGGGCGTCGCCAAGGTGTACTGCGCGGTCTGTGCCGAACCGGTGAGCGACGCGACGCTGGATGCCCTGCGCGCCGGCGTCCGGCTCAGCGACGAGCCGGCACCGATCGCCGCGCTGGCGTGCGCAAGGCTCGACGCGCACACCCTGCGGCTGACGCTCGCCGAGGGCAAGTATCACCAGGTCAGGCGCATGGTCGCCGCGGCGGGCAACCACGTCGACCGCCTGCATCGCGAGGCGGTCGGCGACTTCGCCCTGCCTGCGGACCTGCCGCCCGGCGCCTGGCGCTGGCTGGACGCCGGCGACCTGAAACGACTGGAGCAGCCATGGCGATCCGCGACGTCCTGAAAATGGGCGATCCCCGCCTGCTCGAGCCGGCGCGCCCGGTCGAGGATTTCGCCGCGCTCGAACTGGCGCAGCTGATCGTCGACATGTACGACACCATGCGCGCGCTCAACGGCGCCGGCCTCGCCGCGCCGCAGATCGGCGTCGGCCTGCAGGTGGTGATGTTCGAGGTGAGCGCCAACCCGCGCTACCCGGATGCCGAAAGCGTGCCGTTCACGGTGCTGGTCAACCCGGTGCTCACGCCGCTGTCGGACGAGATCGAGGAGGGCTGGGAAGGCTGCCTCTCGGTGCCGGGGATGCGCGGACTGGTGCCGCGCCACACCGCCCTGCGCTACCAGGGCTTCGACGCCGGCGGGCAGCCGCTCGACCGCAGCGTGAGCGGCTTCCATGCCCGCGTGGTGCAGCACGAGGTCGATCACCTTCGTGGCATCCTTTATCCCATGCGGATCCGCGATCTGCGCCATTTCGGCTTCACCGAGACCCTGTTTCCCGGGCAGAACCTGCAGGACGATTGAACGCCGTGCGGGCTTTCGGGCGCCGTCTGCGGCTTGCCTAAAGTTGCTGCCTGTCCTCGCCGCTAACCTGAAGCGTAACCGTGGGCGGTGTGCCCCCGGCCCAGGCAGCAAGGACAACAATGAGACCGGAACAAAAGATCCTGCAGGTCCCGCGCCGCGTGCGCCCCGGCGCCGACTCGCTGGGGGGGCTGATCGCGCTGACGCGCCGCCTTGCAGGACGCCTTACCGAATGGCGGGAGGCGGCATGAGCGCGCTGCGGCTCGGGCAGGCTCCCCGCGCCGGTCGCGACCGGGTCGCGGCCGAGGTCGGATCGGTCCGCCCCCCGCGCGTCCGCAACCGCACCAAGACCGAGCCGGAGGAGAAGATCAAGAAGCCGGCCGACGGCGTGCGCAAGAAGACGCCGCCCGCCCGCAAGGCGCCGGCGCGCGGCCGCTACGTCGACGAGTACGCGCGTCCGGCGCACTGAGCCGCGCGCAGCGTACGCGCCGGGGTTCCCCCGGCCTGCCGACGGAACAGACTCGATCTCACCTCAGCGCGTCGCGCACCTCGGCCTCCAGCACTGCGACGCCGGCGGGCGTCTGCAGGCATTCGCCGCGGATCAGAAAGGTATCCTCGACCCGCTCGCCCAGGGTGTCGATCTTCGCCGAGTAGACCCCGACATCGTGACGCATCAGCACCTCCGCCACTGCGAACAGCAGTCCGGCGCGGTCCGCGCAGGTGATCGACAGGATGTGCCCGCGTCCCTGCGCGTCGGCCTCCAGCCGCACCGTGGTGGGGTAGGGGTGATGGCGCTGGTGGCGCGACAGCCGGCCGCGCGGCGCGGGTTGCAGCGGGTGCGCCGGATCGAGGTCGCGCGCGAGTTCGTATTCCACGAAGCTGAGAAAGTCGCGGTAATGGATGCCGCGGTTCGCGAGGTCCATGACCTGGAAGCTGTCGAGCGCATAGCCGTGACGGGTCGTGTGGATCTTGGCCTCGACGATGGTGTACTGGATGCGCGCGAAGAAGCCGCAGATGCGGGCGAAGCTGTCGGGGCGGTCGGGCGCGTAGACGAGCACCTGGATCCCCTCGCCGATCGGTGAGAGGTGCGCCCTGACCACGGCCTCGCGGCTTTTGGTGCGCCGCCACAGCATGCGTGCCTGCCAGGCGATGTCGCGGGCGTCGAAGCGGACGAAATAGCGGTCGTCGAGATGCCGCCACAGCGTGTCGGCGGCGTCGGCGGGCAGGCCGTAGAGCGCGAGATTGGCGCGTGCCTCCGCCTGCTTGACGGCGATGTCTGCCCGCGTCTCCTCGCCACCGGCGAGGCGGGCCTGCGTTGCGCGGTACAGGTCTTCGAGCAGCTTGCCCTTCCACGCGTTCCACACCTTGGGACTGGTGCCGCGGATGTCCGCCACCGTCAGCAGGTAGAGCGCGGCGAGACGGCGGGCGTCGCCCATCTGCGCGGCGAAGGCGGCGACGACCTCTGGGTCGCTGATGTCCTCCTTCTGCGCGGTGCGCGACATCACCAGATGCATTTCCACCAGCCAGGCGACCAGCTCGCTGTCGGCGCGGTCGAGGCCGTGCTGGCGGCAGAAGCGCCGCGCGTCGGCGGCGCCCAGTTCGGAGTGGTCGCCGCCGCGCCCCTTGGCGATGTCGTGGAACAGCGCTGCGAGGTAGAGCAGTTCGGGCTTGTCGAACGCGGCGATCAGCCGGCTGGCGAGCGGCAGCTCGTGCGCGAATTCCGGCACGGTGAGGCGCCGCACGTTGCGCAGCACGGTGAGGATGTGCTCGTCGACGGTGTAGACGTGGAAGAGGTCGTGCTGCATCTGGCCGACCACCCGGCCGAACGCCGGGATGTAGCGGCCAAGCAGGCCGTAGCGGTGCATCGCGCGCAGTGAGTGGGTGACGCCGACCGGCTGGCGCAGCAGGGTCATGAACAGCGCGCGGTGCGCCGGGTCGGCGCGGAAGGCGGCATCGATGCGGGTGCTGCCGCGCCACAGCGCGCGCAGCGTGGCCGGCTCGAAGCCGGCAAGCCCGGGGTGCTGGGCATAGACGATGAAGGCGCGCAACAGGGCGTCCGGACTGCGCTCGAAAAGCCCCGGGTCGCGCGCCTCGAGCAGGCCGGCGCGCAGCTGGAAGTCGGCGTCGATCGGCTCGGGCGGTGCCGTGACCGGGAACAGCCGCACGCGCAGCGACTGGATGAGGATGTCGTTGGCGCGCAGGATCAGCTTGGCGGCGCGGTAGTAGCCCTGCATCAGGCGCTCGCCAGGAAGCTTGTGTGCGCTCGCGGCCAGGCCCAGCCGCTGGGCGAGCTCGGTCTGGTAGTCGAACGCGAGGCGGTCCTCGCGTCGCCGCGCCAGCAGGTGCAGGTGGATGCGCAGTTCGGACAGGGTCCGTTCTTCGCGCGCGATGCGGCGCGCCTCGGCGCGGGTGAGCAGGCCGGCGCGGGCGATGCCGCTCCAGCCGCCCAGGATGCCGCAGGCCTGCGCCAGCCAGTGGATGGTGTGGAGGTCGCGCAGACCGCCGGGGCTGTCCTTCAGGTTGGGTTCGAGCTTGTAGGCGCTGTCGTCGAAGCGGGCATGGCGGGCCTGCTGCTCGGCGAGCTTGCCGTCGAAGAAGCGCTGGGCGTCGAAGCGCGCCTGGAAACGGCGGCCGAAATCGTCGAACAGACCGGGGCTTCCCCACACGTGGCGGGCTTCCAGGAGGTTGGTCTCGACCGTGATGTCGGCGGCCTCGGCGAGGCAGGCCTCGACGGTGCGCACGCTGTGGCCGATCTCGAGTCCGACGTCCCAGCACGCCTGCACCCAGGTCTCGAGGATGGCCTGCTGGGGCGGGGCGGGGTCGTTCGGCAGCAGCAGCAGGACGTCGACGTCCGAGCCGGGAAAGAGCTCGCCGCGGCCGTAGCCGCCGACCGCGGCGAGGCACACATCCGCGGGCAGCGCAGTCCGCCGGCACAGCTCCGCCAGCACATCGTCGACCAGCGCGGCGTGGCGCGCCAGGTAGTGGCTGGTGGCGGGTTTGTCGAGAAAGGCCGCCGCCAGTTCGGCGCGGCCGGATTTGAGCCGCTCGCGGAGGTCGGCGAACGGCGCGACGCTCACGCGGCGTGGTGGATGCGTTCGGGGATGGCCGGACTGCTCGCCGACACGGTCAGCACTTCGTATCCGCTGTCGGTGACCAGCACCGTGTGCTCCCATTGCGCCGACAGGCTGCGGTCCTTGGTGACGATGGTCCAGCCGTCGGGCATCTGGCGGATGTCGCGGCGGCCGGCGTTGATCATCGGTTCGATGGTGAAGGTCATCCCGGGCTCGAGCACCAGGCCGGTGCCGGGCTTGCCGTAGTGCAGCACCTGCGGCTCCTCGTGGAAGTTGAGGCCGATGCCGTGGCCGCAGAATTCGCGCACCACGCTGTAGCCGTGGTTCTCGGCGAAGCGCTGGATGGCGTGGCCGATGTCGCCGAGCCGCGCCCCGGGCCTGACGTGGGAAATGCCCACCCACATCGCCTCGTAGGTCACCTGGATCAGCCGCCTGGCCTGGATCGAGGGCTCGCCGACGGCGAACATGCGGCTGGTGTCGCCGTGCCAGCCGTCCTTGATGACCGTGATGTCGAGATTGACGATGTCGCCGTTCTTCAGCACCTTCTCGCCCGGCACGCCGTGGCAGACCTGGTTGTTGACCGAGGTGCAGATCGACTTCGGGTAGGGCGTGTGGCCGTTAGGAGCGTAGTTGAGCGGCGCCGGGATCGTGCCCTGCACGTTCACCATGTAGTCGTGGCACAGGCGGTCGAGTTCGCCGGTGGTGACGCCGGGCTTGACGAAGGGGGTGATGTAGTCGAGGACTTCCGAGGCGAGCCGGCCGGCGACGCGCATGCTGTCGATTTCGGCGCCGGTTTTGATGGTGACGGTCATGGGGCGGGTGGGACGTATTCAAAGTCGCATTCTAGCGCGCCCGCCGCGCGCCCGAAAAACCCTGCCGTGGCTGCGGGAATGTGCGCGCTCAGCGCCCCTGGCGTCCCGCGCCGCCGCCGGACGCCGGGCTCGGGCCGGAGCCCGCCCAGCCCCCGGGCTCGCTGCCTTCCGGGTGGCGGTGCTCGTAGCCGGCGCCGTAGGGCAGGGCGGCCGGGTGCGACGGCGCGTGCGCGCCGGGGGGCGGGGCCGGCGCCCGCAGGTTGCGCTCGACCGTTTCGTCGACCTGCGGGGCGCTGGGCGCGTGGACCATGTCGCGCGGTACCGAGAGGTTGAGCGGGCGGCCCGGCGACTTCGCGCCGCCGGCGCCCCATGACGGCAGCGCCAGGGCCAGCATGGACGGCAGGAGGATCAGGTTCAGGCGTGACATGGTGTGGGGCGTCAGGGAAAGTTGCCGCTATTGTGCGGCGGCCGGGCGTCGCCGTCATGTCGGCGCGATCACGGCGCGTGACAGTGTGTGTCCGTTTGTGACCGGGCGTTCGGGGCGGCGGCGAACTGCGGTAGCATAGCGCCGACCACGGGGAAAACCGCGTCCCGGGCTTGCCGGAGCGAGCCTGGCGGACGGTGGTCGCGCCCCGCGAACCGACCTGAATCCCGCACCATGAAGCAATCCTTCACATTCCGCATGCTCCGCAGCCCGGGAGTCGAGCCATGACCGAGGCGGCGCTCGCGCGCATCCTGGTGGTGGACGACGATCCGGGGATGCGCTCCCTGCTCGAGGCGTATCTCGGCGAAAGCGGGTTTGCCGTCGAAACCGCGGTGGACGGCGCTGCGATGTGGCAGGTGCTCGCGCACGGCATGCCCGACGCCATCGTGCTCGACCTGATGCTGCCCGGCGAGGACGGCCTGTCGCTGGCGCGCCGCCTGCGCGGCGAGTCGAACGTGCCGATCCTGATGCTGTCTGCGCGCGGCGAGGAGGTCGACCGCGTCGTCGGGCTGGAAATGGGGGCCGACGACTACCTCGCCAAGCCCTTCAGTCCGCGTGAACTGCTGGCCCGGCTGCGTGCGCTGCTGCGGCGCAGCCAGGGACAGGGCGAGGCACAGTCGGAGCAGGCGCTGCCCACCTTCGGGCCCTACGTGTTCGACGCCGCGAGCCACCGCCTGCTGCAGGACGGCGTCGAGGTGAAGCTGTCGACCGCCGAGTTCGCGCTGCTGCGCATCTTCGTCGAGCATCCGTTGCGGGTGCTGTCGCGCGACACCCTCATCGACATGCTCAAGGGCTACGAGCGCGACCCCTACGACCGCAGCGTCGACACCCGCGTGACCCGCCTGCGCCGCAAGATCGAACCCAACCCCGGCGAACCCGTCTACATCCGCACCGTGCGGGGCGAGGGCTATCTGTTCAATCCGCGCGGCAGCGAGGCGTGAGGCTGTCGTCACGGCTGAGCCTCACCCAGCAGAACGCGCTGCTGCTGGTGGTGTTCTTCATCGCGTTCGAGCTGCTGGTGGCGTCGGCCATCAGCTATTTCCTGATGCTGCCGATGGCGCGCCGCTCGGCCGGCGACCTGGCCGGCTTGATGACGCTGTCGGCGCAGACCTGGAGCGAACTGCCGCCGCGCACCCGCTCGGCCTTCGAGATCGAACTCGCGCGTTCGCACGCCCTGGCGCTGCGGGACGAGCCGCCGCGGGATCCCGAAGCGCCGGGCTGGCGGGAGCCCTACCTGCAATTCCTGGTCGCCGCCCTGGGCGAGCGGACCGGGGAGCCGGTGGCCACGTCGCGTGAGTGGATCGAGGACAAGGAGTGGTTCTGGGCGTCGCTGCCGGCCGGCGGCGGGCGCCTCTCGGTGGGCTTCCCCCACAGCCGCATCGGCCCGCGGCCGATCTACGCGCTTCTCGCCTCGCTCGCCGGCGGTGCGCTGCTGACCCTGTTCGCGGCCTGGTGGCTGGCGCGCCGTGCCGTCCTGCCGCTGCAGCGGCTGCAGCGGGCGGCGACGTCGCTCGGGCGCGGACAGACGCCGGAGCGCCTGCCGGAGACCGGTCCGCGCGAGATCGCCGCGCTGAGCCGGCGCTTCAACGAAATGGCGAAGCAGGTGGAGGACCTGCTCGCGGCCCGCACCGTGCTTCTGGCCGGCGTGTCGCACGACCTGCGCACCCCGCTGGCGCGGTTGCGTCTGGCGGTCGAGATGCTGGTGAAGAAGCCGAGTCCGGAGCTGGCCGATCAGGTCGAGGGCGACATCGAGGCGATGGACCGCCTGATCGCCGACGTGCTGACGCTGGCGCGCGGTTTCGGGCACGAGGCGAGCCAGCCGGTGGCGCTGCGCGACCTGCTGGTCGAGCTGGTGCGTGCCACGCCCGGCGCGGGCGAACGGGTGCTGGTCGAGGCGGGCGAGTTCACGCTGGCGCTGCCCGTCGGCGCGCTGCGCCGCATTCTGGCCAACCTGCTCGAGAACGCCCTGCGCTACGCCGGTGACCTGCCGGTGACCCTGTGCGTCGAGACGACCGACAGGGTCTGCCGCATCGGGGTGCTCGACCGCGGGCCGGGCATTCCTCAGGCCGAGCGCGAGGCGGTATTCCGGCCGTTCTACCGGCTAGAGGCCTCGCGCAGCGTCACCACCGGGGGCTCCGGACTGGGGCTGGCGATCGTGCGCCAGCTCGCGGCGGCGCACGGCTGGACGATCAGACTCGAGGACCGTGCCGGCGGCGGCCTCGCGGCCTGGCTGGAGATTCCGTTGCCCGCGGCGCAGCCGGCGGACTAGGGTTTCCCTTGAAATGGACGGCGGCTCGAATTAGAATTGCGGGCTGTCCGAAATGGTTCGGACAAATACGCACACCTGTCATTAAAGGGTGGTCGCGCGGCAGGACAGGCCTGCGCGGCTGCTGACGGGTGGAGGCTCAACCCTTTAGGAGATTCAAATGTCCGTCACCATGCGCCAAATGCTGGAAGCCGGTGTCCACTTCGGCCACCAGACCCGCTTCTGGAACCCCAAGATGGCTCCGTTCATTTTCGGCAGCCGCAACAAGATCCATATCGTCAACCTGGAAAAGTCGCTGCCGATGTTCCAGGAGGCGCAGAAATTCGTGCGCCAGCTCGCCGCCAACAAGGGCAACGTGCTGTTCGTCGGCACCAAGCGTGCCGCGCGTGACATCGTGCGCGAGGAGGCGCAGCGCGCCGGCATGCCCTACGTCGACAACCGCTGGCTGGGCGGCATGCTGACCAACTTCAAGACCGTCAAGCAGTCGATCAAGCGCCTGAACGACCTGGAGGCCCAGCTGGCCGAGCCGGGTCGCCTGTCGAAGAAGGAAATCCTCACCGTCCAGCGCGAAGTCGACAAGCTGAACCGCAGCCTCGGCGGCATCCGCGAAATGGGTGGCCTGCCCGACGCGCTGTTCATCATCGACGTCGGCTACCAGAAGGGCGCCGTGGTCGAGGCCAAGAAGCTGGGCATCCCGGTGATCGGCGTGGTCGACACCAACAACAGCCCGGAAGGCGTGGACTACGTGGTTCCCGGCAACGACGACTCCGCCCGCGCGATCCGCCTGTACGCCCGCGGCATGGCCGACGCGGCGCTCGAAGGTCGCGCCCAGGTGATCAGCGAGATCGTCGGCGGCGAGGAATTCGTCGAGGTCGAAGAGGAAGAGGGCGGCGTCGCCGCCGAGTGAACGGCGACACGCCGCGACATCGCCGGAAGCGAATTCCGGCGAGCGTATTCGAGGAGGGGCGGCTGCCCCTCTTTCTGTATTGAATTGTTTGAAACTGGATCAGGAGTTGGAAATGGCTGAAATCACTGCAAGCATGGTCAAGGATCTGCGCGAGAAGACCGACGCGCCGATGATGGACTGCAAGAAGGCGCTGACCGAGGCCGGCGGCGACATGCAGAAGGCGGAAGAGATCCTGCGCGTGCGCTTCGGCAACAAGGCTGCCAAGAGCGCCGGCCGCGTCGCCGCCGAAGGCGTGGTGACCGTCGCCATCAGCGCAGACGGCAAGTCGGCCGCCATGGTCGAAGTCAACTGCGAGACCGACTTCGTCGCGAAGAACGACGACTTCCTGGCGCTCTCCAACGCGCTCGCCGAGATGGTGCTGAACCAGAAGCCGGCCGACGTCGCCGCGCTGTCCGCGCTGCCGTACAAGGGCACCACGGTCGAGGCCTTCCGCACCGAGCTGGTCGGCAAGATCGGCGAGAACATGTCGGTGCGCCGCTTCACGCGCCTCGACGGCCAGGGCAAGTTCGCCAGCTACATCCACGGCGGCAAGATCGGCGTGCTGGTCGACGTGAGTGGCGACGAGGCGCTGGCGCGTGACATCGCCATGCACATCGCGGCGTCCAAGCCGAAGTCGCTCGACGCCTCGGGCGTGGCGCCGGAGCTGATCGACACCGAGCGCCGCGTCGCGATCGAGAAGGCCAAGGAAGCCGGCAAGCCGGAAGCCATGCTGGAAAAGATCGCCGAAGGCACGGTGCAGAAGTTCCTCAAGGAGGTCACCCTGCTGTCGCAGCCCTTCGTCAAGGACGACAAGCAGACCGTCGAGCAGGTGCTGAAGGCGAAGAACTCGCAGTGCCACGGCTTCGTGATGTACGTCGTGGGCGAGGGCATCGAGAAGAAAGTCACCGACTTCGCCGCCGAAGTGGCGGCTGCCGCCAAGGTCTGACCCGACATGCCGCGTGTCCGTCGCATCCTGCTGAAGCTGTCGGGCGAGGCCCTGATGGGGCCCGACAGCTTCGGCTACCACGCCGACACCATGGCCGGCTTCGTCGGCCAGATCCGTGAGGTGGTGGCGGCCGGCGTGCAGGTCGGCATCGTGGTCGGCGGCGGCAACCTGTTCCGCGGCGCGACCGGTGCGCTGTCCGGAATGAACCGCGCCACCGCGGACTCGATGGGCATGCTGGCGACGGTGATGAACGCGCTCGCGCTGAAGGATGCGCTGCAGCAGGCGGGCGTCGATGCGCGCGTGCAGACCGCGGTCCATATCGCGCACGTCGGCGACGATTTCGAGCGCGACGCCGCGGTGCGCGAACTCGAGGCCGGCAAGGTGGTCATTTTCGGCGGCGGCACCGGCAACCCGTTCTTCACGACCGACACGGCGGCTGCGCTGCGCGCGGCCGAGATCGGCGCCGACCTGCTGCTGAAGGCGACCAAGGTCGACGGCGTCTACACTGCCGATCCGAAGAAGGACCCGGGCGCCAGGCGCTACGAGACGCTCTCGTTCGACGAGGCGATCGCCAATAACCTGGGGGTGCTCGACACCGCCGCCTTCGCCTTGTGCCGCGAACAGCAACTGTCGCTCGTCGTGTTCAACGTCTTCAAGCCCGGCGCGCTCATGCGCGTGGTGATGGGCGAGGACGAGGGCACGCGGGTAAGCAACCATTGAGGAGTTGAGAATGGCTGAAACCACCATCGCCGAAATCAAGCAGTCTGCCGAGCAGAAGATGGGCAAGACGCTGGAAGCGCTGAAGAACGACCTCGCCAAGGTGCGCACCGGGCGCGCCCATACCGGCATCCTCGATCACGTCACGGTCGACTACTACGGCAACCCGACGCCGGTGCCGCAGGTGGCCAACGTTTCGCTGGTCGACAGCCGCACCCTCGGCGTCCAGCCGTACGAGAAGAACATGGTAGGCAAGATCGAGAAAGCGATTCGCGATTCCGACCTCGGCCTCAACCCGGCGACGCACGGCGACATCATCCGGGTGCCGATGCCCTCGCTCACCGAAGAGCGCCGCCGCGACCTGATCAAGGTGGTGCGCAACGAGGCCGAAGGCGCGCGTGTCGCGGTGCGCAACATCCGTCGCGACGCCAACGGCACGCTCAAGGACATGGTCAAGGCCAAGACCGCGACCGAGGACGAGGAGCGCCGCACCCAGGACGAGGTGCAGAAGCTGACCGACAAGTACATCGGCGAGATCGACAAGATGCTCGCCGAAAAAGAGAAGGACCTGCTCGCCGTCTGACGGGGCAGCGAGCATAGTCGGCGTGTCTACCCGCTCGAAGCCGGCGACCCCGGAGGACGCAGTCCCGGGGCACGTCGCCATCATCATGGACGGCAACGGCCGCTGGGCGAAGAACCGGCTGATGCCGCGCGTCGCCGGCCATCGCAAGGGGGTCGAGGCGCTGCGCGGGGTGATCCGCGCCTGCGCCGAGCGCGGGGTGTCGCATTTGACGGTCTTCGCCTTCAGCTCGGAGAACTGGCGCCGCCCGCAGGAGGAGGTCAGCCTGCTGATGGAGCTGTTCATGCGCGCGCTGGAAAACGAGGTCGCGCGGCTCCACGAGAACAACATCCGCTTCCGCGTCATCGGCGACCTGTCGGGATTTTCCGAGCGCATCCAGGTGTTGATCCGGGACGCCGAGGCGCTGACGCGCGACAACACCCGCCTTACCTTCACCGTCGCGGCCAATTACGGCGGCCGCTGGGACATCGTCCAGGCGGTGAAGAAGCTGATGCTGTCGGGCGTGCCCGCCGGCGCGGTGAACGAGACCGTGCTGGCCGAGCAGCTCAGCATCGCCGACATGCCCGAGCCCGACCTCTTCATCCGCACTGGTGGCGAGCAGCGCATCAGCAACTTTCTGCTGTGGCAGCTCGCCTACACCGAGCTGTACTTTACCGACACCCTGTGGCCGGAGTTCGACGCGGCGGCGCTGGACGCGGCGATCGCCTCCTACCGCACCCGCGAACGCCGCTTCGGCCGCACCAGCGAACAGGTGCAATCCGCATCGTGACCATCTTCGGGGCCGTACCTTCATGACGCCGTTATTGAGCCGGGTCCTTACCGCGCTGCTGCTGCTGGCGGTGTTCGTGCCCGCCGCCCTGTGGGCTCCCGCGTGGCTGTGGGCGGCCCTGATGGCGGGCGTGGTCGGCATGGCGGCGTTCGAATGGGCGCGCCTGAGCCATTTCCCGCTGCACGCGGCGCGTGCCTACGCAGTGCTGCTGGCGGCCGTCGCGCTGGCGCTGCCGCATCTGCTGGGCGCGCTCTGGCCGGCTTTCCAGACGGGGCTGATCCTGCTCGCCGTCGCCTTCTGGCTGGTGGTCGCGCCGCTCTGGCTGCTGGGGCGCTGGCACGCCGAACGGCCATTCGTTCGCGCGGCAACCGGCGTCGTGCTGCTGCTGCCGACCTTCGTGGCGTTGCTTTTCCTGCACGGACGCGGGCCGGGCGTGCTGCTTGCCGTGATCGCGATCGTGTGGATCGCCGATACCGCCGCCTATTTCTCCGGCCGCCGCTTCGGTCGCCACAAGCTCGCCCCCGCCATCAGCCCAGGCAAGACCTGGGAAGGGGTGGCGGGCGCGCTCGTCGCCCTGGTGGCGTATGCGGGGGGGCTTGCCCTGCTCGCCGGCATGCCGTTGCTGTCGCTGTCGCTGATGGTGGCCGGGCTGCTCTACCTGTCGGTGCTGGGCGACCTGTTCGAATCCTGGATCAAGCGCGTCTCCGGCATGAAGGACAGTGGCGCCATGCTGCCCGGCCACGGCGGCGTGCTCGACCGAATCGACGCCCTGACGTCCACCCTGCCGGTCGCCACCGGCATGCTGATGTGGCTGGAGCGTACGGCATGAAGCCGCGGGTGCTCACCATCCTCGGCGCGACCGGCACCATCGGCGTCAACACGCTCGACGTCGTCGCGCGCCACCCCGATCGCTTCCACGTCTTCGCGCTGACCGGCGCGACCCAGGTCGAGCGCATGCTCGAGCAGTGCCGCACCCATCGGCCGCGCTACGCGGTGATGAGCGAGCCGGCTGCGGCCGTCGCGCTGCGCGAGCGGGTCGCCGCCGAAGGGCTCGCGGTCGAGGTGCTCGAAGGCGCCGCGGCGCTGACCGAGGTCGCGACCGCCCCCGAGGTCGACACGCTGATGGCGGCGATCGTCGGCGCGGCGGGGCTGCCGGCCACACTGGCGGCGGCGCAGGCAGGCAAGCGCATCCTGCTCGCCAACAAGGAGACCCTGGTGGTGTCCGGGCAGCTGTTCATGGACGCGGTTGCCGCGAGCGGCGCCGATCTCCTGCCGATCGACTCCGAGCACAACGCGATCTTCCAGGCGTTGCCGCGCGACTTCAACGGCGATTTCCAGCGCGCCGGCGTCAATGCGCTGTGGCTCACCGCCTCCGGAGGGCCGTTCCGCACCCTGTCGGCCGACGCGATCGCCGCGGCGACGCCGGCGCAGGCAGTGGCGCACCCCAACTGGGTGATGGGCAGGAAGATCTCGGTCGACTCGGCGAGCCTGATGAACAAGGGCCTCGAGGTGATCGAGGCGCGCTGGCTGTTCAACGCGCGTCCCGAGCAGATCAAGGTGGTGGTGCATCCGCAGAGCATCGTGCATTCGATGGTCGAATACGCCGACGGCTCGGTGATCGCGCAGATGGGCACCCCCGACATGCGCACCCCGATCGCCTACGCGCTGGGCTTTCCCGAGCGCATCGACGCCGGCGTCTCCGCGCTCGAACTGATGGGCAGGCAGCTCACCTTCGAAGCGCCCGACACGCAGCGTTTCCCCTGCCTGCAACTGGCGTTCGACGCGCTCGCCGCCGGCGGCAACGCGGCGGCGGTGCTGAACGCCGCCAACGAGGTCGCGGTGGCGCGCTTCCTCGACGGCGCGGCGCCGTTCAACGCGATCGCCGCCAGCATCGCCCACGCGCTCGACGCGCTGGCAGGCGGCGCCGCCGACACGCTCGACGACCTGCTCGAGGCCGACCGCCAGGCGCGCCGCGTCGCCGGCGACTATCTGGAGCGCCTGCGCGCATGATCCTGAGAACTTCGGTCGGGTGCGCCCGCGACTTTCTGGCTGTCTGGCAAGGCGCGACGACGCGCAGGGCTGCTCCCTGCAAGAAGGAGCAACGCAGTCAAACGGCCAGAACGTCGTGCAATCGGGTGCGCAGCGGGCCCGCATACATGGCGGACACCATCGAAGGCAAGAAGATCGGTATCCATATGGCAGTACAGCGTGCAATCAGCGGTCAACCGAGGTTCCCAGGATGACAGTGCTGCATACCGTTCTCTGGTTCCTGGTCGCCATCGGCATCCTGGTGGTGGTGCACGAGTTCGGCCACTACCTCGCAGCGCGGCTCGCCGGCGTCAAGGTGCTGCGCTTCTCGGTCGGCTTCGGCAGGCCCCTGCTGTCGCGCCGCTTCGGCCGCGACCGCACCGAATGGACGCTGGCCGCGCTGCCGCTCGGCGGCTACGTGAAGATGCTCGACGAGCGCGAGGGCGAGGTCCCGGCGGCCGAGGCGCACCGCAGCTTCAATCGCGCCACGGTGGGGCGCCGCATCGGCATCGTGGTCGCCGGGCCGGCCGCCAATTTCCTGCTCGCCATCGTGTTCTACTGGGCGTTGCTGCTGCACGGCCTGCCGGCGCTCAAGCCGATGATCGGCGAGCCGCCTGCCGGGACGCCGGCGGCGCTGGCGGGCCTGGTCGCGGGCGACGAAATCCGCCGGGTGGACGGCACCGATACGCCGTCGTTCCAGGACCTGCGGCTGAACCTGCTGCGCGCGGGGGTGGCGGCAGCGACGATCGAACTCGAGCTGGCCGACGGCCGCCGCGTCCGGCTCGACGCGTCGAAAATCGAAACCGAGAACCTCGAGCGCGACGTGCTGCGCCCGCTCGGCATCGTGCGCTACGATCCTGCGATCACGCCGGTCATCGGCGAAGTGCTGCCCGACGGCGCTGCCGCGCGCGCCGGCTTCCGCCCCGGCGACCGCCTGATCGCCGCCGACGGCGCGCCGGTCGCGAGCTGGCAGGCGTGGGTCGAGCTGATTCGCGCGCATCCCGCGGAGCCCCTGCGTATCGAGTACGAGCGGGAAGGGCGGCGCGGCGAACTGACCGTGGTGCCCGATGCGGTGGCCGACGCCGGCGAGCGCATCGGCCGGATCGGTGCCGGGCCGCAGGTCGACGAGGCGGTGCTGGCGTCGCTGATGACCGAGGTGCGCTACGGACCGCTCGAGGCGCTGTGGCGGGGCGCGATCAAGACCTGGGAGATGAGCGTGTTCACGCTCGAGATGATGGGCCGCATGGTGCTCGGCCAGGTGTCGTGGAAGAACCTCTCGGGGCCGCTGACGATCGCCGACTACGCGGGCCAGAGCGCGACGCTCGGCTGGATCAGCTTCGTCGGTTTTCTCGCGCTGGTGAGCGTGAGCCTGGGCGTGCTCAACCTGCTGCCGATCCCGTTACTGGACGGCGGACACCTCATGTATTATGTGGCCGAAGCCCTGACCGGTCGCCCGGTGTCCGAACGCACCATGGAGATAGGCAGCCGCATCGGCATGGTGCTCCTGCTGCTTCTGATGTCCTTTGCCCTGTTCAACGATTTGCGACGCCTGCTAGGCGAATGAAAACACGCATGACCCCGAAACGTCTGACGCTCGCCCTCGCCGCCGTGCTTGCCGTGCAGCCCGCATCCGCCGAGGAGCCGTTCGTCGTCAAGGACATCCGGGTCGAGGGCGTGCAGCGCACCGAGGCAGGGACGGTATTCAGCTACCTGCCGGTCAAGGTCGGCGACGTGATGACCGACGAGAAGACGACGGCAGCCATCAAGGCGCTCTACGCCACCGGCTTCTTCAAGGACGTGCGGCTGGAAGCGCGCGACGGCGTGCTCATCGTCACCGTCGAGGAGCGCCCCTCGATTTCCTCGATCAAGCTCGTCGGCATGAAGGAGTTCTCCGAGGACGACCTGAAGAAGGGCCTCAAGGAGACCGGGCTGGCGGAAGGCCGCGTCCTCGACCGCGCGCTGCTCGACAAGGCCAGGCAGGAACTGCAGCGCCAGTACTTCAACCGCGGCAAGTACGCGGTGGAGATCACGTCGACGGTGACGCCGCTGGAACGCAACCGGGTCGCGGTGCAGTTCGACGTGGTCGAGGGCGACAGCGCGAAGATCCGCCAGATCAACATCGTCGGCAACCAGGCCTACCCCGAGAAGGAGCTGCTGAAGCAGTTCGAGTCGACCACGCCGGGCTGGCTGACCTGGTACACGAAGAACGACCAGTATTCCAAGGCCCGCCTGGCGGGCGACATCGAGAACCTGCGGTCGTTCTATCTCAACCGCGGCCATCTGGAGTTCACGGTCGACTCGACCCAGGTCTCGATCTCGCCCGACAAGCAGGGCATCTACATCACCGTCAACGTCACCGAGGGGCCGCAGTACCGCATCTCCGACGTCAAGCTGGCGGGGCAGATGCTGGTGCCGGAGGCGGAGCTGCAGAAGTTCATCACCGTGAAGCCGGGCGACATCTTCGAGCGCGACAAGCTCACCGAGATCACCAAGAAGATCAGCGACCGCCTCGGCAACGACGGCTATGCGTTCGCCAACGTCAACGCGGTGCCCGAGCTCGACAAGGAGAAGGCCACCGTCGCCTTCACCCTGTTCGTCGACCCGGGCCGCCGCGTCTACGTCAACCGCATCAACGTCGCGGGCAACACCAAGACGCGCGACGAGGTGGTGCGCCGCGAGATTCGCCAGATGGAGAGCGCCTACTACGACGCGGAAAAGATCAACCGTTCGCGCGACCGCCTCAACCGCCTGGGCTATTTCACCCAGGTCAACATCGAGACCCCGGCGGTCACGGGCACCACCGACCAGGTCGACGTCAACGTCAGCGTGACCGAGAAGTCGACCGGCAGCGTGATGCTCGGCGCCGGCTTCTCGTCGTCCGAAGGGGTGGTGCTGTCGGGCTCGGTGTCGCAGAGCAACGTGTTCGGCACCGGCAACCGCCTCACGGCGCAGGTCAACTCGGGCAGCGTCAACACCGTCTATTCGCTGTCCTACACCAACCCCTACTACACCATCGACGGCGTCAGCCTCGGCTACGACATCTACCGGCGCGACGTCGACGCGAGCTCGCTCGACAGCGTCGGCGAGTACGAGACGTCGACCTACGGCGTCGGGATGCGCTTCGGCCTGCCGGTCAACGAGCGCGACTACATGACCTTCGGCCTGACCTACGAGGACACGTCGATCACCACGACGCCCGAGAGTCCGGTGCAGTACGTCCGCTTCGTCGAGGAGTTCGGCGAGGACAACGACACTCTCCGCCTCGACACCGCGTGGTCGCGCGATACGCGCAACAGCTACCTGTTCCCGACCAAGGGGCTGTTCCAGCGGGTGGCGGCGGAAATCGGTACCCCCGCAGGCAGCCTGCAGTACTACAAACTGTCGTTCCAGCACCAGCAGTTCTTCCCGCTGGGCAAGGATTTCACCCTCATGCTGAACGGCGAGGCGGGCATCGGCGACGGCCTGTTCGACATGTCCGACAAGCCGCTGCCGTTCTTCAAGAATTTCTACGTCGGCGGCACCAGCTCGGTGCGTGGCTTCAAGCGGGGCACGCTCGGCCCCAAGGACGCGCTCGGCAACGCCCTCGGCGGCGATACGCGGGTGGTCGCCAACGCGGAACTCTTCTTCCCGCTGCCGGGACTCAAGGACGACCAGTCGCTGCGCATGTCGGCCTTCGTCGACGGCGGCGCCTCGTTCGGGTCGGGCGATTACCTCGGCCGCTACGAAGAGTTCGCCGTCGAGGACATGCGCTACTCGGCAGGCCTCGCGGTATTGTGGGTGTCGCCGCTGGGGCCGCTCAAATTCAGCCTGGCGCAGCCGATCGTCAAGAAGGACGACGACAACGAAGAGATATTTCAATTCACCCTGGGCAACGTGTTCTGAGGGTGGGTCATTACCGGAGTATTCATGATGAAGATCAAGCAGTTGGCAGTCTCCCTGATTCTGGCGTCCGCGTTTGCGGCCGCCCCCGCGCTGGCGAACACCAAGGTCGGCTTCGTCAACACCGAACGCCTGCTGCGCGAGGCGCCGCTGTCGGTGGCCGCGCAGAAGAAGCTGGAGCGCGAGTTCGCCACGCGTGAGCAGGAACTGCAGAAACTCGCCAAGCAGGCGCGTGACCTGCAGGCGCAGCTCGACAAGGACGGCGTGACCATGTCGGACACCGAGCGCAAGACCAAGGAGCGCGACCTCGGCAACCTCAACCGCGACCTGCAGCGCCAGGGGCGCGAGTTCCGCGAGGATCTCAATCTGCGCCGCAACGAGGAGCTGGGGCAGATCCAGGAGCGTGCGCGCAAGGCGATCCAGGAGATCGCGCGTGCCGAGAAATTCGACCTCATCGTCGAGCAGGCCGTCTATGTCGACCCCAAGAACGACATCACCGAGCGCGTGATGAAGGCACTGGGCGGCAAGTAAGCACCCAGCAGACAATCCCCATGACTGTGACCCTCGCAGCGCTGGTCGCCCGCTTCGGCGGCGAGCTCGTGGGCGACGGCGCGCGGGCGGTGAGCCAGGTCGCGCCGCTCGACCGCGCCACTCCCGACGAGATCGGTTTCGTCTCGCAGAGCAAGTACTTCGCGCAACTGGCCGGCACCCGCGCGGGCGCGGTCATCCTGCCGCCCGATGCGCGCGACGCCACCGAACTGCCGCGCATTCTCACCCCCAATCCCTATCTCTACTTCGCGCGCGTCTCGGCGCTGCTGAACCCGCCGCCGCGCCCGCCGGCAGGCATCCATTCTGCGGCGACCGTCGCGCCGGACGCCGAGATCGCCGCCGACGCGAGCATCGCCGCCGGGGCGGTGGTCGGCAGCGGCGCGGTGATCGGCGCGCGCAGCGTGATCGGGCCGAACTGCACCGTCGGCGACGGTGCCCGCATCGGCGCGGATTGCCTGCTGCACGCCAACGTCACCGTCTACCATCGCTGCGAAGTGGGCGATCGCGCGATCCTGCACTCGGGCTGCGTGATCGGCGCCGACGGCTTCGGCTTCGCCCCCAACGCCGGCCAGTGGGAGAAGATTCCGCAGATCGGCCGCGTCGTGATCGGGAACGACGTCGAGGTCGGCGCCTGCACGACGATCGACCGCGGCGCGCTCGAGGACACGGTGATCGAGGACGGCGTCAAGCTCGACAACCTGATCCAGGTCGCGCACAACGTGACGATCGGCGCGCACACCGCGATCGCCGGCTGCACCGGCATCGCCGGCAGCGCCAAGATCGGCCGCCACTGCATGATCGGGGGGGCGGCGATGATCTTCGGCCACATCGAGATCGCCGACGGCACCCGCATCTCGACCAACACGCTGATCACCAAGTCGCTGACCAAGCCGGGCACCTACACCTCGGCGCTGCCGTTCTCCGAACACGAGGTCTGGCAGAGGAACGCCGTGCACATGCGCAACCTCGACAAACTGGTCGGGCGCGTGAAGGAACTGGAAAAGAAACTCAAGGAACTGGAATCGAAATCATGATCATGGACATCGAGCAGGTCATGCAGTACCTGCCGCACCGCTATCCCTTCCTGCTGATCGACAGGGTCACCGAGATGGAACTCGGCAAGACCATCACCGCGATCAAGAACGTCACCATCAACGAGCCGTTCTTCCCCGGTCACTTTCCGGTCTCACCGGTGATGCCGGGCGTGCTGATCCTCGAGGCGATGGCGCAGGCGGCGGCGATCCTGTCGTTCAAGACCAAGGGCTACGCGCCGGAGGACATCGGCGTCGTCTACTTCGCCGGGATCGACGGCGCGCGCTTCAAGAAGCCGGTCAAGCCGGGCGACCAGCTGGTGCTCAAGGTCGAGATCGTGCGCGAGATGCGCGGCATCTGGAAGTACACCGGGCGTGCCGAAGTCGACGGAGCGCTCGCCGCCGAAGCCGAGCTGATGGCCACCCTGCGCGACAAGCCCTGACATGGCGAGGATCCACCCCACCGCGCTCGTCGCGCCCGGCGCCCGCCTCGCGGACGACGTCGAGATCGGCCCGTACACGATCGTCGGCGAGCACGTCGAGATCGGCGCCGGCACCACGATCGGCGCGCACGCCGTGATCACCGGCCACACCACCATCGGCGCGCACAACCGCATCTTCCATTCGGTGTCGCTCGGCGAGGAGCCGCAGGACAAGAAATACGCCGGCGAGCCCACCCGCCTGGTGATCGGCGACCACAACGTCGTCCGCGAGTTCTGCACCTTCAATACCGGCACCGTCCAGGACCGCGGCGTCACCACCATCGGCAGCCACAACTGGATCATGGCCTACGTCCACATCGCGCACGACTGCGTGGTGGGCGACCGCACGATCTTCGCCAACAACGCCTCGCTGGCCGGCCATTCCGAGGTCGGCGACTGGGCGATCCTCGGCGGCTTCACCGGCGTGCACCAGTTCTGCAAGATCGGGGCCCACGTCATGACCGGCATCTCGAGCGTGGTGTTCAAGGACATCCCGCCCTTCGTCATGGCGGCCGGCCAGCCCGCGTCGCCGCACGGCCTCAACAGCGAAGGCCTCAAGCGGCGCGGCTTCTCGGCCGAGGCGCTGGCGGCGCTCAAGCGCGCCTACAAGATCCTCTACCGCGAAGGCAACACGCTCGCCGAGGCACAGGCCAGGCTCGCGCCGGAGGCGGAGACGCACGCCGAGGTGCGGCAGCTGCTCGACTTCCTCGCGCGCGCCAAGCGCGGCATCATCCGGTGATCGACCTCGGCGTGGTCGCCGGCGAAGCGTCCGGCGACCTCCTCGGCGCGCATTTCGTCCGCGCGCTGAAACAGGGCCGCCCGGGCCTGCGCGCCGCCGGCATCGCCGGCCCGCGCATGGCCGAGGCGGGGGTCGACGCGATCTATCCGAGCGAGAAGCTGGCGGTCAACGGCTACGTCGAGGTGCTGCGCCACCTGCCCGAGCTGCTGTGGATCCGCTCGCGCATCGGCCGCCATTTTCTCGCCGAGCGGCCGCGCGTCTTCGTCGGCATCGACGCGCCCGACTTCAACTTCACGCTCGAGGCCAGGCTCAAGGCGGCCGGCATCCCCACCGTGCACTTCGTCAGCCCGTCGATCTGGGCGTGGCGGCCCGAGCGCATCGAGCGCATCCGGCAGGCGGTGTCGCACATGCTGGTGGTGTTCCCGTTCGAGGAACAGATCTACCAGGACGCCGGCATCCCGGTCAGCTACGTCGGTCATCCGCTCGCCGACGTCATCCCGCTCGAGCCCGACACCGCTGCTGCGCGCGCGGCGCTCGGCCTGACGCCGGGCCCGGTGGTCGCGCTGCTGCCGGGCAGCCGCCTTTCCGAGGTGACGCGCCACGCGCGGCTGATGCTCGACGCCGCGGCGCTGATCCGTCGCCAGTACCCGGACGCGCAGTTCGTGCTGCCCGCGGCGAACGAGGCGGCTGCCAAGCTCGTGCAGCAGGCGCGGCAGGGGCTGGACCTCGACGTCCGGGTGCTCGCAGGGCAGTCACACACCGCGCTGGCGGCGTGCGATGTCGCGCTGGTGGCGTCGGGCACCGCCACGCTCGAGACCGCGCTGTTCAAGAAGCCGATGGTCATCACCTACCGCGTGCCGGCGCTGACCGCGCACCTGATGCGCAAGAAGGCGCTGCTGCCGTGGATCGGCCTGCCCAACATCCTGGCGCGCGACTTCGTCGTGCCGGAGCGGGTGCAGGAGGCCGCGACCCCGAAGAACCTGGCGGACGACGCGCTCGCCTGGCTCGACGACGCGCCGCGCCGGCACGCAGCGATCGAGACCTTCCGCGCGATGCATCTTGCGCTGCGGCAGGATGCGAGCGCGCGCATCGCCGGTGCGGTCGCGCCCTACCTCGACTGACCGATGGACCTGCACTGGGGACCACCGGGCTTGTGCGGGGTCGACGAGGCCGGCCGTGGCCCGCTCGCCGGCCCGGTGGTCGCGGCGGCGGTGATGCTCGACCCCGCGCGGCCGATCGACGGCCTGCGCGACTCCAAGAAGCTGACCGCTGCCGCGCGCGAACGCCTCGCCGACGCAATCCGCGAGCGTGCCGCCGCGTGGTGCGTGGCCGAGGCGAGCGTCGCCGAGATCGACCAGGTGAACATCCTGCAGGCGACGATGCTGGCGATGCAGCGCGCCGTCGCCGGGCTCGGGCGTGCGCCCGACGACGTGTGGGTCGACGGCAACCGCTGCCCGCAGTGGGCGTGGCGCTCGCAGGCGGTGGTCAAGGGCGACGACAAGGTGGCGGCGATCGCCGCCGCGTCGATCCTCGCCAAGACCGCGCGCGACGCGTTCATGCGCCGCCTGCACGAGGACTTTCCCGCCTACGGATTCGCGCAGCACATGGGCTACGGCACCGCTGCGCATCTCGCCGCGCTCAAGGCGCACGGCGCCTGCCCGCAGCACCGGCGCAGCTTCGGCCCGGTTAAACTCCTGCTCGACCAAGCCCCCCTGTTCTGAAAGGAAGCCCCGTGACCCTCTCCCTGTTCCTCCACGTCCTCTCCGTCGTCGTCTGGGTCGGCGGCATGTTCTTCGCCTACATGGCGTTGCGGCCGGTTGCGGCCGCCGTGCTCGAGCCGCCGCAGCGGCTGACGCTGTGGGCGGGCGTGTTCGGCAAGTTCTTTCCCTGGGTGTGGGCCTCGGTGGCGCTGATCCTGCTCTCCGGCCTGCACATGCTGATGGTGTTCGGCGGGACGTCGGCGCCGCACTACGTCTGGACCATGCTGGTGCTGGGACTGGCCATGATGGCGATCTTCGCCCATGTGTTCTTCGCCCCGTACGGCCGCCTCAAGCGCGCGGTCGGCGCCCACAACTGGAAGGCCGGCGGCGCCGCGCTGGGGCAGATCCGCCGGCTGATCGGCATCAACCTCAGCCTCGGCCTCGCGACCATCGCGGTCGTGTTCCTCGGCCGCGCGTTCGCCTGAGCGCTTAACCGGGCTCCTCGTGCGGCGGCGCGGCGAGCAGCGCCCGCGCTGCCTGCCGCACCGACTCCGGCCGCGCTTCGCACTGCAGCTCCGCGTGGAAGCGGCCGTCGCGGTACAGGTAGACCGTCGGCAGGTGGAAGATGGCGAAGTAACGGGCGACCCCGGTGGCCTCGCCGACGTCGACCTCGAACAGGGCATCGGCGATTCCGGCCACGGCGTCGGGCAGCAGCCGCTTCCACGCCCGGCAGGCGCCGCAGTGCGGCGCGCTGAACAGCACGACGGCCACGCCGGGCGTGGAAGCGACGCGGGCGTGATACGCGCCCTCGCCGAGGCGGGCGAAGGCGGGTAGGGGAGCGGCTTCCGCGCTGCTAGAATCCCGCTTTTCGCCCGGGCGCTGGATCATGCTGTTTCTCGAACTCTTCGGTTATCTGCTGCTGATCCTCGTGGCGGCGGAGATCTTTGTCAACGCGCTCGAGCACCTCGGCGAGAAGCTCAACATCTCGGAAGGCGTGACCGGCTCGCTGTTCGCCGCGGTCGGCACCGCGATGCCGGAAACCCTGGTGCCGCTGCTGGCGATCTTCGCCGGCACCGGCAACGCCGCGACCAACGAGGAGATCGGCGTCGGCGCCATCCTCGGCGCGCCGCTGATGCTCTCCACGCTGTCGCTATGCCTGATGAGCGTGGCCGTGCTCAGGCGGCGCGGCCTGCTCGGCCACCTCACGCCCGAACGCAGCGGCATCAAGCGCGACCTCGACTTCTTCCTGATGGCCTTCCTGCTGGCCTTCGTCGCGATGTTCGTGCCGCACGGCGAGGGGCTCGTGCGCATCGCGCTCGCCTTCGCGATGGTGCTGATCTACTTCGTCTACGTGATGCTGACGCTGCGCGCGTCGGCGAAGCTGGTCGACGAGGGCCACGCCACCGAGGCCGGCGCGCCGATGCTGCTGACCCGCCTCGGCCTGCCGCAGAACCTGGCGGTCATCGTCGTGCAGCTGGCGCTCGGCCTCGGCCTGCTGATCGCCGGCGCCAAGGGCTTCATCCACGGCGTCGAGGAAGCGGCGCCGATCATCGGCATCTCGGCGCTGCTGCTGTCGCTGATGATCATCCCGATCGCCACCGAGCTGCCGGAGAAGGTGAATTCGATCCTGTGGATCCGCAAGCACAAGGACACGCTGGCGTTCGGCAACATCACCGGCGCGATGGTGTTCCAGGGAACGCTGCTGCCGGCGATCGGCATCTCGCTGACCCCCTGGGCGCCGCAGAAGGAAGTGCTGCTCGGCGTCGGCATCACGCTCGTCGCGGCGTTCTGGCTGCGCTGGGCGGCGCTCCACGGCGGCCTGCGCGTGTGGCACCTGTTCGTCAACGGCGCGCTCTACGTCACCTATCTCATCGCCGTGCTCGTCTGAGCGACCCGCCTAGGCGGGCGCCTCGCGCAGCCATGCGGCGTCGGGTTTGCAGGCGAGCCCCCAGCCCGCACCGCCGGATTCGAACGACAGCGCGCCGCCGCGACCGAACATCAAGGGCGGCTCGCAGACGTCACGCTCCAGCAGCAAGGTCCCGAATGCCCCCTCCTGCGCGAGCAAGGCCTCGCCCGCCGCACGCGCGGCGACGAGCGCAACCCGGGTCAGCAAGCTGGTTTCGCCGACCTGCGCGCCGATGATCAGCGGCAGGCCACGCGCCCTGGCCGCGTCGACCAGGGCCAGCGTCCGCAGCACCCCGCCCAGCTTGGACACCCGCAGGTTGGGGATCCAGCGTGTTCCGGGTGACAGGCCGTCGAGCTCCTCGATGCGGCACAGGCTCTCGTCGAGGATCACGGCCAGCCCGCTTGCCTGCGCCAGCGCCGGGAGTGCGGCGCGCAAGCCGGTCGACAGCGGCTCTTCGACGGCGAACACCGGCGCGTCGAGTGCCTCGAGATAGGCGAGCGCGCGGGCCGGGTCCTGCCACAGGTTGTTGGCGTCGAGCCGGAGGCGAGCGACGGCGGGGCCGGCATCCCGCAGTACCGCGAGCTTGGCCCGGTCGCGCGCGAGATCGCCGGAGAGCTTGAGCTTGAAATCGTTCATGCCGACGTCGCGGTAGCGCGCGACGGTGGCGGCGAAGGCGGGCAAGTCGGCGTCGCCGAGCACGGCGGAATAGGTGAACCTTCCCGCGGTTTCGGGCAGGCCGAGCCAGGCCTCGGCGGTCCGGCCGGCCTGGCGGGCGAACAGGTCGACGAGCGCGAGTTCGATCGCACACCAGGCCGCCGGGTGGCGGTCGATCAGCGCAGCGTGGCCGGCCAGCCACGCCCGCAGCGTGTCGGCATCGCGGATGTCCGCCAGCACGCCGGCGCGCACGGCCGAAAAGAACGCGGCAGCGCTCTCCAGCGTCTCGCCGGTGACGTAGGGGCGCGGACAGGCTTCGCCGACCCCGATCCGGCCGTCGGCGCCGATCGCTTCTACCCACACGCTGCTGGTGGCATTTCGCTCGGCAGACGCGTGGCGAAAGCGCTCGCGGAAGGGGATGTGAAGGGTGTGGAAGCGCAGCGCCGAGAGTCCGGTCATGCTGTCCCCCAGGCGGTGAAATCGAACGCGCACTCGCGCCGGTACTGCAGCACCAGGTACTTGAACTGGCCTTCGCGCTGGCCGCCCGCCAGCGCCTGCTGCTTGTAGGCGTCACCCGCGCCGCGCCGCAGCAGAACCGCTTCGGGCGGGTGCAGCCTGCCGCTGGCGCGCTTGTCGCGGTATTCGATGTTGCGCTCCCCCAGCGCGTCGTCGAGCGCCTCGGCGAGCGCAGGCGCGTCGGCCGCCCCGGCCGGTTCCAGATACAGGCGGTAGCGGCTGGCCGACTCGTCGGCCAGCAGCAAGTAGAAGGCGGCGTGTTGCGTTCCCTCGATTGCGCGCATCGCGTCGATCACCTGCGCTTCGTACAGCTTCTCGCCGGTGATGCTGGTGACGCCACGCCCCTTCTGCACGAAGCGCAGCAGGGGCGTGGCGGCGAACCGGCCGTCGACGGCGACGAGGTCGTTCATGAAGTAGCGGTACAGGCCGGACGCGGTGGTGACAACGACGTAATACAGGGGACCGGGAGCCAGTTCCTGCAGCCCGAGAAATACCGGCCGGCCCGCGTCCCAGGCCGCTTGCTCGACGAACTCGTAGAAATGCTGGTCGAGCAGCGGCAGGCCCGCGCTGTCTCCGGGGCGCAGCGTGAGGGTGCCGCGAAACTCGGTCGAGAGGTAGCCGATGTCGAACACCGTGCAGTCCGGCGGCAGATCGGCCGTCAGACGCGCCAATGCGATGCCGCAGCTGCCGCCCGTCCAGGTCGCCAGCAGCCTCAGCCGCGGCCAGACCGTCGCGAAGCTGAGGCGCGCGGGCAGCGCGCGCAATTCGGCGGCGCGCCCCGGCAGCGGCACGGTGGCGGGGGCGAGCGCGCGCTGCAGCGCGGGCGGAAAATCATCCCAGCCGGCGAAGACGCCGCGCGCGACGCCGTCGGCCAGGGCCTCGCGATGTTCGTTGACGATTTCCTGCATCCTGATGAAGGACGAGGGGTTCGCGCCGGCCAGGTAGGCGAGGTCGGGGTGGCGCAGGGCGAGCTGGGCGAGCGTGCGGTACTTGAGTTCGTAGTCGCCGATCGCGAACGCCTCGGCTGGCGCAACGTAGCGCGCGCGCATAAAGGCCGGCATGCTCGCGTAGAGCGTGCCCGACACCGAACCGATCGGCGTGCCGTGCGCCGTATGGCCCTCGACCGCGCTGCCGACCAGGCCGAGCGCCGGGCCGTCGAAGGCCTCGGGGCAGGCACGGTACTGAAGCCAGGTGTAGAGCCGCTGGCCGCGCCGGTACTGGTGCAGGGTGCGGCGCAGCACGGGAATGTGCTTGGGGGTGCCGGTGGTGCCGCTGGTGAGCGCATAGAGCACCGGCGGCTCGGCGGTGAGCGCGGTGTCGCCGGCCATCTGCGCGGTGATCCAGGGCTGCAGGTCGGCGTGCTGCTGGACGGGTACGCGGGCGCGGAAGGCCGCGACGTCCCCGATCGCGGCGAAGCCGTGCGCGCGGCCGAAGCGGGTGTCGCGGTTGCACGCAAGGATGGACGCCAGCACGGCGCGCTGCGCCGCTTCGGGTTGGCGCGCCCGCCGGGCGAGCGGTCGCCAGTCGCGCCAGCCGTGGAAAGCCATCCAGGTGCGCAGCGCCACGCGGCGCAGCCAGGCTGCCGGCGGCGGCAGCGGCACCGCCTGCTTGTCGATCTGCGCGACGAAGGGCGTGCGCAGCTGCGCCAGGAAGCCCTGCGGGTAGGCACGGTTGAGCACGCCGAGGTCGTCGCTGTCGCGGCCCGGCGGGAGGTAGCGCGTGCCGAACAGCACGTCCCAGACGATGAGGTTGTTGCCGAAATTGTGGTCGGACGTCTCGGGGCGGCGGGCATGGTGCCAGCGATGCAACTCCGCACTGCTGACCAGCCAGTTGAGCCAGCCGAAGCGCAGCTCGACGTTGCTGTGCTGGAAGAAGCCGTTCACCGCGTAGAACACGAAGTAGAGGGCGATGACGTCGACGCCGACCCCCAGCAGCATGAAGGGCAGGGTGTCGAAGGCCATCTGCAACGCCTTCTCGATCGGGTGGAAACGTCCGACGTTGAGCCAATACAGCCGTTCGGGGGCGTGGTGGACCGCGTGCAGGCGCCACAGAGGCGGATAGCGGTGCGCGGCGCGGTGCAGCCAGTAGCGCAGGAAATCGGCGGCGAACAGCATCAGCACGGCCTGCGCCCAGGTGGGCCACGCGTGCGGCCACAGGCTCTGCAGCGTCAGCCCTGCGGAAGCGAGCGGTTCGATCAGCAGCAGCACGAACAGCATGGCGACGCCGGGCGGCAGCAGCATTTGCACGACGGTCATGAAGGCCAGGTCGTTCGCCACCGTGCTGCGGTCGGGGATCCATGCGCGGCGGTGCGGCAGGCGCCACTCGAAAAGCGTCACCAGCGTCGCTCCGGTGAAGGCCGGCAGGTACATCGCCCAGGGCAGCGGCACCGCTTGCGCGCGCAGGGCGAAATAGAGCGCGAGGCAGCCCGCCATCGTCGCCGGGTAGATCAACCAGGGGGCCAGCCGGACGCGCATGTCAGCTGCGGCGGAACGGCCCGTCGAGTTCGTCCATGTAGTGGCTGATGGCGTCGGTCTCGCGTTCCAGGAAGCGGTCTACCGCCGTGCGGAATTCGGCGTTTTCCAGCCAGTGCCACGAATGCGTCGCGGTCGGCACCAGGCCGCGCGCGAGCTTGTGCTCGCCCTGCGCGCCGCCCTCGAAGACCTTCAGGCCTTTTGCGATCGCGTACTCGATGCCCTGCTGGTAGCAGGTCTCGAAGTGCAGGCCCGGGAGGTATTCGAGCGTGCCCCAGTGGCGGCCGTACAACCGCTCGCCGTCCTTCAGGCACAGCGAGCAGGCGGTAGGTTCGCCGTCGCGGTCGGCCACGATCAGCAGCAGGCTGTCCGGCAGGGTCTCGCGCAGCCTGGCGAAAAAGGCGCGGTTCAGGTGCGGCTCGCTGCGGTGGCGGTCGTAGGTGTCGGCGTAGCAGCGGTAGAAGAAATCCCAGTCGGCATCGGTGCTCTGCGCGCCTTCGACCCAGCGGAAGGTCACGCCCAGGTTCGCCAGCTTCTTCCGCTCCTGGCGGATCTTCTTGCGCTTGTCGTGCGTCAGCGCGGCGAGGAAGTCGTCGAAGCTCGCATAGCCCGCGTTGTTCCAGTGGAACTGGAAGCCGCTGCGGTGCAGGAGCGAGGCGGCTTCGAGCGCGGCGTGATCCGCCTCGGTCGGGAACAGGATGTGGAGGGACGAGCAGCCGAGGTCGCGGGTCAGCGTGAGCGCCGCCTCGATCAGCGCGGCGCGGTCGGCGTCGTGCGTCGCCAGCAGGCGCGGGCCGGGCACCGGCGAGAAGGGGACGCAGCACACCAGCTTCGGGTAGTAATTCAAACCGTGCCGGCGATAGGCGTCGGCCCAGCCGAAATCGAAGACGAACTCGCCCCAGGAGTGGTGCTTGACGTAGAGCGGCATCGCCGCGGCGAGCCTGCCGTCGCGGAACAGCGCGAGGTGAGCCGGCTCCCAGCCGACGGGGGCGCCGACGCAGCCGGTCGTCTCCAGCGCGTCGAGAAAGGCGTGCTGCAAAAAGGGCGAGTCGCCGGCCAGCGCGTTCCAGGCGTCGGCAGGCAGATCGGCCATGCGCGGCACCACGCGGATCAGCGTCTGCGCGGCTTCCGCATCGCTGGGCTTTGCTTCAGAATGCACGTTTTGGCGAGCTTCCCTCAAAAACAATGAACCTGCACGAATACCAGGCCAAACAGATCCTACGGTCGGGCAACATTAACACGCCGCGCGGCATCGCTGCGGCGAGCGCAGCCGAGGCCGCCGGCGCCGCCAGCGAACTCGGCGGCGACGCCTGGGTGGTGAAGGCGCAGATCCACGCCGGCGGGCGCGGCAAGGCGGGCGGGGTCAAGCTGGTGAAAAGCCTCGACGAGGTGCGCACGGTGGCCGCTTCGCTGCTGGGCACGAACCTGGTGACGATCCAGAACGCCCCCGACGGCCAGCCGGTGAACCAGGTGCTGGTCGAGGAGACGCTGCCGATCGCGCGCGAACTCTACCTCTCCCTGCTGGTCGACCGCGAGAGCGAGCGCGTCGCGATCGTAGCCTCGGCCGCGGGCGGCATGGATATCGAGGAAGTCGCCCACGCGACCCCGGAGAAGGTGCTCACCGAAATCTGCGATCCGCTGCTCGGCGTGCAGGACTTCCAGTGCCGCGCGCTGGCCTTCGCGCTCGAACTCAGGGGCGACGCGTTCAAGGACTTCTGTCGCCTGCTGCCGCAGCTCTATCGCGTGTTCGCTTCGAACGACCTGTCGCTGCTCGAAATCAATCCGCTGGTAGTGACCGCCGACAACCGCGTGCTGCCGCTCGACTGCAAGATGAGCGTCGACGACAACGCGCTGTATCGCAGGAAGGGGCTCGCCGAGCTGCGCGACGACAGCCAGGTCGACCCCAAGGAGGCCGCCGCCAACGCGGCCAGCGTCAACTACGTCGCGCTCACCGGCAACATCGGCTGCATGGTCAACGGCGCGGGGCTGGCGATGGCGACCATGGACCTGATCCAGCTCGAAGGCGGCGCGCCCGCCAACTTCCTCGACGTCGGCGGCGGCGCCACGCCCGAGACGGTCGCGCAGGGCTTCAAGATCATCCTCCTCGATCCCAACGTCAGGGCTGTTCTCATCAACATCTTCGGCGGCATCGTGCGCTGCGACGTCATCGCCGAGGGCATCATCCAGGCGGTGAAGGAGGTCGACGTGCAGGTGCCGGTGGTCGTGCGCCTCGAGGGCACCAACGCCGAGCTGGGACGGACATTGCTGGCCGAATCTGGGCTGGCGATCCTCGCCGCGGAAAGCCTCACGCAGGCGGCGAAACTCGCCGTGGAGGAGGCGCAATGAGCATTCTGGTCAACAAGGACACCCGCGTCATCTGCCAGGGCTTCACCGGCAAGCAGGGCACGTTCCACTCCGAACAGGCGATCGCCTACGGCACCCGCATGGTCGGCGGCGTGACGCCGGGCAAGGGCGGGCAATTGCATCTGAACCTGCCCGTGTTCAACACCGTGCGCGACGCGGTGCGGCAGACCGGCGCCAGCGCGACCATGATCTACGTGCCGGCCGCGTTCGCCGCCGACTCGATCCTCGAGGCGGCCGACGCCGGTATCGAGGTCATCGTCTGCATCACCGAGGGCATCCCGGTGCTCGACATGCTCAACGTCAAGGCGGCGTTGCGCGCCAACGGCGCGAAGCTGATCGGCCCCAACTGCCCCGGCGTGATCACCTCGGGCGAATGCAAGATCGGCATCATGCCCGGCGTCATTCATCAGAAGGGCAAGATCGGCATCGTCTCGCGCTCCGGCACGCTGACCTACGAGGCGGTGCACCAGACCACGCAACTCGGGCTCGGCCAGTCGACCTGCGTCGGCATCGGCGGCGACCCGATCAAGGGCCTCGACTTCATCGACTGCCTCGAGATGTTCGAGGCCGACCCGCAGACCGAGGCGGTGATCCTGGTCGGCGAGATCGGCGGCAGCCGCGAGGAAGAGGCTGCCGAGTACATCCACTCCAGCATGAAGAAGCCGGTCGCCGCCTACATCGCCGGCCGCACCGCGCCGAAGGGCAAGCGCATGGGCCACGCCGGCGCGATCATCGCGGGCGGTGCCGGCACCGCCGACGCCAAGATCCGCGCGCTCGAGGCGGCCGGCGTCGTCGTCGCGCAGAGCCCGGCGGGCCTCGGCGAGGCGGTGCAGCTCGCGCTGGGCGCCCGCTAGGCGCGCGCGATGAAGCTCGCCGTCGCCCAGCTCAACCTCACCGTCGGCGACATCGCCGGCAACGCGGCGCGGCTGCTGGCTGCCGCCAACGAGGCGCACGCCGCCGGCGCCGACCTGCTGCTCACCCCCGAGATGTCGATCTGCAGCTACCCCGCCGAGGACCTGGTGCTGCGGCAGGACTTCACGGCCGCGTGCGCGGCGGCGGTCGAGCAACTGGCGAAGGATGCGCCGCCGGCGCTCGCGCTCGTCGTCGGCTACCCCGAACGGAGCGAAGACGGCCTCTACAACGCCGCGGCGCTGCTGCGCGGCGGCCGCGTCGAAGCCGTCTACCGCAAGCATCATCTGCCCAACCATTCGGTGTTCGACGAGCGGCGCGTGTTCGACCGCGGCGGCGAGCCCTGCGTGTTCGGCTGCGGCGGCGTGCGATTCGCGATCAACATCTGCGGCGACATCTGGGAGCCGGGGCCGGCGTCGCGCGCGCGGGACGCCGGCGCGGAATGGCTGCTGGTGCCGAACGCCTCGCCCTACCACCTCAACAAGGAGCACGAGCGGGCCGCTGTGGCGGGCGCGCGGCTGGCCGAGGCCGGCCTGCCCCTCGTCTACGCCAACCTGGTAGGAGGGCAGGACGAGTTGGTGTTCGACGGCGCGTCGTTCGCGCTCGACGCCCGGGGCGAGGTCGCGGCGCAGTGCCCGGCCTGGCAGGAAGGGCTCTTTTATCTCGAGATCGACGGCGGAGGCTGCAGCGGGCCGCAAGAGAGGCTCCCGGACGAGGACGCCGCGGTCTACGACGCGCTGGTGCTCGCGGTGCGCGACTACGTCGGCAAGAACGGCTTCAGGGGCGTCCACCTCGGCCTGTCGGGCGGCATCGACTCGGCGCTGACGCTGGCGATCGCCGCCGACGCGATCGGCGCGGACAAGGTGCACGCGGTGATGATGCCGTCGGACTATACGGCGTCGATCAGCGTCGAGGATTCGCGCGACATGGCCGGGCGGCTCGGCGTGCACTATTCGGAGATCGCGATCCGGCCGATCTACGACGCCTTCATGGGGCAGCTCGCGGGCGAGTTCGCCGGCCTCGCCGCCGACACCACCGAGGAGAACCTGCAGGCACGCGCGCGCGGCACGCTGCTGATGGCACTCTCCAACAAGTTCGGCACGCTGGTCTTGACCACCGGCAACAAGAGCGAGATGGGCACCGGCTACGCGACGCTCTACGGCGACATGGCGGGGGGCTTCGCGGTGCTGAAGGATGTCGCGAAGACCCGCGTCTACCGGCTGGCCGACTACCGCAACCGCCGCTCCGCGGTGATCCCGCAGCGCATCATCGACCGGCCGCCGTCGGCGGAGCTGCGTCCCGACCAGACCGACCAGGACAGCCTGCCGCCTTACGCGGTGCTCGACGCCATCCTCGCCGCCTATGTCGAGCGCGACCTGCCGGCGCGCGAGATCGTCGCGCAGGGCTTCGACGCCGCGACGGTGAAACGCGTGATCCGCATGGTCGACCTCGCCGAATACAAGCGTCGCCAGGCACCGCCCGGCCCGCGCATCACGCCGCGCAACTTCGGCAAGGACCGACGCTACCCGATCACCTCGAAATATCGCCCCGAAGGAGAATTGTCATGAAGAAAATCGAAGCCATCATCAAGCCGTTCAAGCTAGACGAGGTGCGCGAAGCGCTGTCGGAGATCGGCGTGACCGGGCTGACGGTCACCGAGGTCAAGGGCTTCGGCCGCCAGAAGGGCCACACCGAGCTCTACCGCGGCGCCGAATACGTGGTCGACTTCCTGCCCAAGGTGAAGGTGGAACTGGTGATCGCCGACAACCTGCTCGAGCGCGCAATGGAGGCGATCATCAACGCCGCGCGGACCGGCAAGATCGGCGACGGCAAGATTTTCGTGACGGCGGTGGAGCAGGTGGTGCGGATCCGCACCGGCGAGTCGGGCGAAGCGGCGGTCTGAGCCGCGCCTACCAGAACCGGTACCAGGCCTTTTCCGTGATGCTCACGCCCCGGGCGTACTTGCTGTCGGGGAAGTTGAGCTTCAGCACGCGTTCGGCGTCGTCGCGCAGGTCGGTGAGGCCCAGCTCCTCGTAGGCCACGACCATGATCGCCAGCGCCTCTTCCATCGCCGGCGCCTCGGGATAGGTCTTCAGCACTTCCTTGGCGCGGTTGGCGGCTGCGACCCAGGCGCGGCGCTTGAGATAGTACTTGGCGACGTGGACCTCGTTCGACGCCAGGGCGTTGACCAGGTATTTCATCCGTGCGGTCGCGTCTTCGGCGTACTTGCTGTCGGGGAAGCGGGTGACCAGCTCCTTGAACGCCAGGAAGGCGTCGCGTGCGGCCCTGGGGTCGCGCTCGCTCAGGTCCTGGTCGACCAGCTTGCCCAGGAAGCCGAGGTCGTCGTTAAAATTCGCCAGGCCCTTGAGGTAGTAGGCGTAGTCGACGTTGGGATGGTTCGGGTGCAGCTTGATGAAGCGGTCGCACGCGGCGATCGCGGAAATCGGCTCGTTGTCCTTGTAGTAGGCGTAGGCGATCTCGAGCTGCGCCTGCTGCGCGTAGCGCCCGAAGGGGTAGCGCGCCTCCAGCGTCTCGAACAGCTTGACGGCGCGTTCGTAGTTGCCGCTGTTCAGATTATCCTTGGCTTCGCCGTAGAGCTTCTGTGCCGACCAGCCCGCGGTTTCATCGACGACCTCGGGCAACAGGCCGCAGCCGCCCAGGGTCAGCGTGGCGGCGAGCAGCACGCCGCCCACCAGCCGAGTGAGGCCGGGCGCCCGGTTGAATGCAGTGGAACCCGATGAACGTCGCTTAAGCATGGGAAAAGACACGGAAAATATGTCGACCGATTATAAGGGAAATACCCGGGACAGTATCCGCACGCTCGTGATCCCCGCGGCGCAGGGCGGCCAGCGCCTCGACCAGGCGCTGGCCGCCCTGCTGCCCGAGTTCTCGCGCAACCGCATCCAGAACTGGATCCGCGCGCGCAAGGTCGTCGTCGACGACGCCTTCGCCGTCACCCGCATGAAGGTCAACGGCGGCGAGGCGGTGCGGGTCGAGGTCGAGCCCGATCCGGCCGAGACCCCCGACGTGCCGCAGGACATCCCGCTCGACGTGGTGTTCGAGGACGACGCGCTGCTGGTCGTCAACAAGCCGGCGGGACTGGTGGTCCACCCCGGCAGCGGCAACCCGCATGGCACGCTGCTGAACGCGCTGCTGCACCGGGTGCCGCAGGTGGCCGAGCTGCCGCGTGCCGGCATCGTCCACCGGCTCGACAAGGACACCTCGGGCCTGCTCGTCGTCGCCAAGACGCTGCAGGCGCATACCGACCTGGTGCGCCAATTGCAGGCGCGCACCGTCAAGCGCGAATACCTCGCCCTGGTGTACGGCGAGATCGACCGGCCCGGCACGGTCAACGCGCCGCTCGCGCGCGACCCCTTCAACCGCACCAAGCGCACCGTCCACCACGCGGGCAAGGAGGCGGTCACGCACTACGAGGTGGTCGAGCGCTTCCCCGGGCTGACCCTGGTGCGCTGCAAGCTGGAGACCGGGCGCACCCACCAGATCCGCGTGCACATGCAGCACATCGGTCGCCCGCTGGTCGGCGACGCGGTCTACGGTGCGAACCGCCGCAGCCACCAGAAGATCCCGTTCCATCGCCAGGCGCTGCACGCGGAGAGGCTGGGGCTGATCCACCCGGTCACGCAGCAATACCTGCAGTGGGAGTGTCCGCTGCCGGCCGACTTCACCGCGCTGCTCGACGCCCTGCGCGACGGCGGCAGCTGGCAAGGCTGACCGCGTGATCGTTCCCGACTGGCCTGCGCCGCCCAACGTGAGGGGCCTGATGACCACCCGCGAGGGCGGCGTCAGCGACGCGCCGTGGGCGAGCCTCAACCTCGGCGACCACGTCGGCGACGATCCCGCGCACGTCGCGGCCAACCGCGCGCGGCTCCGGCAGATGTTGCCGGCCGAGCCGGGATGGCTCAGGCAGGTGCACAGCGACCGGGTGGTGGCGCTCGGGCGCGGCGACACGCCCGAGGCCGACGCCTCGTTCACCCGCGAGGCCGGCCGGGTGTGCGCGGTGCTGACCGCCGACTGCCTGCCGGTGCTGTTCTGCGACCGCGCCGGCAGCGTCGTCGCGGCCGCCCACGCCGGCTGGCGCGGGCTGGCCGACGGCGTGCTGGAGGCCACGGTGGCGGCGATGCAGGTGCCGCCGGGAGAGATCCTCGCCTGGATGGGCGCCGCGATCGGCCCTGCAGCCTTCGAGGTCGGCGACGAGGTGCGCGAGGCCTTCGTCGCCCGGCACGCCGACGCCGCCGCGGCCTTCGTTCCGCAGCCCACGGCGGGCAAGTGGCGCGCCGACATCTACCGGCTCGCGCGCATCCGCCTCGAGTCGGTCGGGGTGCGGGCGGTCTACGGCGGCGGGCGCTGCACCTTCGGCGAGGCGGACCGCTTCTTCTCCTACCGCCGCGACGGCGTCACCGGGCGCATGGCGTCGCTGGTCTGGCTGGCGTGATCGCCGCCGCAAGCCCCCGAGCGAGTGCCCGCGTGGTCCCAGGATGTAATAAGATGCGCGGCTTTTTCAGTCGCTGGGAACAGGAACATGAGCAACAACTACGACGATCTGCAGCAGAGCTATGGGCGCTGCCTGCGGGAAAAGAATTTCATCGAGCGTTTCTACGAGATCTTCCTGGTGAGCCATCCGGCCATCAAGCCGATGTTCGAGAAGACCGACTTTCAGACGCAGCGCATGGCCTTGCGCCATGGCATCAGCGCGGCGATCTCGTATGCATCCGGCAGTTCGCTGACCAAGCGCACGATGGACCAGATGGCTGCCGCCCATTCCCGTACCGGGCATGCGCCCGTGTCGCCTGACCTCTATCCCTACTGGGTGGACAGCCTGGTCCAGACAGTCAAAGAAATGGACCCCCAGGCAACCCCGCAATTGCTTTCGCGCTGGCGTCAGGGCATGTCGGTCGTGACCAAGGATTTCAGCCGGCGGTACTAACCCCCTTGCCGTCAGGCCCCGCCTGAGCGCGGGCGCGTGCCGGCCCCTTCCCTCCGCAGCCCGGGCGCACGCCTCCATGTCTGCCAGCAGGGCGGGGGCCTCACGCCAGCCACTTGTGCAGGAACTGCGCGCGTCCCATCGCGGGGTCGAGCTGATACCCGGCGAAGCCGAGCCGCTCGTACAACGTGCGTGCGGCCGCATTCCCCTCCAGCACCTCGAGCGTGAGCTTGCAGGCGCCACGCTCGCGGGCGATCGCCTCGACCTCGGCGAACATGCGCGCGGCGATGCCGCGGCCGCGGTGGCTGTCGCGCACCACCACGTCGTGCACGTTGACGAGCGGGCGGCAGGCGAAGGTGGAGAAGCCTTCGATCGCGTTGACGAGCCCGACCGGGGTTTCGCCGTCGAACGCGAGCACGCTGAAGACGAAAGGACGCGCGGCGAGTTCGCGGACCAGATTCTCCCGGGCGAAGTCGCCGAGCGGCGCGCCGCCGCCGGCCGGGTCGCGTGCGTAGTGGTCGAGCAGGGCGACCAGGGCGTCGGCGTGCGCGGCGTCGTCGTAGCGCGCGCGGACGACCGCGATCATTGCGTGTCGATGCGCATCGACAGGTCGACCGCGCGGATGTGCTTGGTCAGCCCGCCGACCGAGATGCGGTCGACGCCGGTCTCGGCGACTGCGCGCACCGTCTCCAGGGTGATGTTGCCGGACGCCTCGAGCAGCGCGCGGCCGTGGGCGATCTGCACCGCGTGGCGCATCTCGGCCAGGCTGAAGTTGTCGAGCAGGACCAGGTTCGCGCCGGCGGCGAGCGCCTCGGTCAGCTGCGCCAGCGTCTCGACCTCGATCTGCACGCTCACCTCGTCGCGTGCCAGCCTGAACGCCGCCTCGAGCACCGGGGCGATGCCGCCCGCCGCCGCGATGTGGTTCTCCTTGATCAGGATGCCGTCGAACAGGCCGGTGCGCTGGTTCTGCCCGCCGCCGACGCGCACCGCGTATTTCTCGGCGATCCTGAGGCCGGGCAGGGTCTTGCGGGTGTCGAGGATCGCGGCGTGGGTGCCGCGCACGGCCTCGACGTAGGGGCGCGTGGCGGTGGCGACCGCCGACAGCGTCTGCAGGAAGTTGAGCGACGGCCGCTCGGCGGTCAGCAGCGCCCGGGCGTTGCCCGAGAGCTCGACCAGCACGCTGCCGGCCTCGACGGCGTCGCCCTCGGCGACCCGCCAGTCGATCTCGCAGTCGGGGTCGAGTGCCTGGTAGCAGGCGTCGAACCACGGCCGGCCGGCGATCACGGCAGGCTCGCGGGTGATCACGCGGGCGCGCGCGGTCTGCGTCGCGGGGATGAGCTGGGCGGTGAGGTCGCCGCTGCCGACGTCCTCGGCCAGTGCGCGGGCGACGTCGGTCCCGACGGCGGAAGCGATCAATAATTCAGACATGGCGGGTTGAAATCGGCCGGAATGCCTCTATTTGGGAGGCATTCAATATACCGCAAGCACGAGGTCACCCATGCGTTTCGACAAGCTCACCACCCAGTTCCAGCAGGCCTTTTCCGACGCCCAGAGCCTCGCCGTCGGCGGCGACCATGCCTACATCGAGCCGCAGCACCTGCTGCTGGCGCTGCTCAACCAGGAGGGCGGCGGCGCCTCCGCGATCCTGTCGCGTGCCGGCGCACAGGTGCCGGCGCTGAAGGCGGCGCTGGCGCAGGCGCTGACCCGCCTGCCCAAGGTCGAGGGCCAGGGCGGCGAGGTGAGCATCTCGCGCGACCTCAACAATCTCCTCAACCTCACCGACAAGGAGGCGATGAAGCGCAACGACGCGTACATCGCGTCCGAGCTGTTCCTGCTCGCCGCGCTCGATGACAAGGGCGAAACCGGGCGGCTGCTGAAGCAGCACGGCGCTTCGAGGCCCGCGCTGGAACAGGCGATCCAGGCGGTGCGCGGCGGCGAGGGCGTGACGTCGCAGGAGGCCGAGGGCCAGCGCGAGGCGCTGAAGAAGTACACGCTCGACCTCACCGAGCGGGCGCGCGAGGGTAAGCTCGACCCGGTGATCGGCCGCGACGACGAGATCCGCCGTTCGATCCAGATCCTGCAGCGCCGCACCAAGAACAACCCGGTGCTGATCGGCGAACCCGGCGTCGGCAAGACCGCGATCGTCGAGGGCCTCGCGCAGCGCATCGTCAACGACGAGGTGCCGGAGACGCTCAAGGGCAAGAGCGTGCTGGTGCTGGACCTCGCCGCGCTGCTCGCCGGCGCGAAATACCGTGGCGAATTCGAGGAGCGCCTGAAGGCGGTGCTGAAGGAGCTGGCGATGGACGCCGGCCGCTACATCGTCTTCCTCGACGAGATCCACACGCTGGTCGGCGCCGGCAAGGCCGAAGGCGCGATCGACGCCGGCAACATGCTCAAGCCCGCGCTTGCGCGCGGCGAGCTGCACCTGATCGGCGCGACCACGCTCGACGAATACCGCAAGTACATCGAGAAGGACGCCGCGCTCGAGCGCCGCTTCCAGAAGGTGCTGGTCGACGAGCCCTCGGTCGAGTCGACGATCGCGATCCTGCGCGGCCTGCAGGAGAAATACGAGCTGCACCACGGCGTCGACATCACCGACCCGGCGATCGTCGCCGCGGCGGAATTGAGCCACCGCTACATCACCGACCGCTTCCTGCCCGACAAGGCGATCGACCTGATCGACGAGGCGGCCGCCCGCATCAAGATGGAAATCGATTCCAAGCCGGAGGTGATGGACAAGCTCGACCGCCGCATCATCCAGCTGAAGATCGAGCGCGAGGCGGTGAAGCGCGAGACCGACGAGGCGTCGAAAAAGCGCCTGGCGCTGCTGGAAGACGAGATCGACAAGCTGGGCCGCGAATACGCCGACCTCGAGGAGGTGTGGAAGGCCGAGAAGGCGCAGGTGCAAGGCTCCGCGCACATCAAGGAAGAGATCGATCGATTGAGGGGCGAGATGGCCGAGCTGCAGCGCAAGGGGCAGTACGACAAGCTCGCCGAGATCCAGTACGGCAAGCTGCCGCAGCTCGAGGCGCAGCTCAAGCACGCCGAATCGGCCGGCGAGAAGCCCGCGTTCCAGCTGCTGCGCACCGAGGTCGGCGCCGAGGAGATCGCCGAGGTGGTGTCGCGGGCGACCGGCATTCCCGTCTCCAAGATGATGCAGGGCGAGCGTGACAAGCTGCTGCACATGGAAGACAAGCTGCACAGCCGCGTCGTCGGCCAGGACGAGGCGGTGCGCGTCGTTTCCGACGCGATCCGCCGCTCGCGCGCGGGGCTGTCCGACCCCAACCGGCCGCTCGGCTCCTTCCTCTTCCTCGGCCCGACCGGCGTCGGCAAGACCGAGCTGTGCAAGACGCTCGCCGAGTACCTGTTCGACTCGGCCGAGCACATGGTGCGCATCGACATGAGCGAATTCATGGAGAAGCACTCGGTCGCGCGGCTGATCGGCGCGCCGCCCGGCTACGTCGGCTACGAGGAGGGCGGGTATCTGACCGAGGCGGTGCGCCGGAAGCCCTACTCGGTGATCCTCATGGACGAGGTCGAGAAGGCGCACCCGGACGTGTTCAACGTGCTGCTGCAGGTGCTCGACGACGGCCGGCTCACCGACGGCCAGGGCCGCACCGTCGACTTCCGCAACACCGTGATCGTGATGACGTCCAACCTCGGCAGCCAGATGATCCAGTCGATGGCGGGAGACGACTACCAGGTCGTCAAGCTCGCCGTGCTGGGCGAGGTGAAGTCCTACTTCCGCCCCGAATTCATCAACCGGATCGACGAGGTCGTCGTGTTCCACGCGCTCGGCGAATCGCACATCGCCAGCATCGCGAAGATCCAGCTCAAGGGCCTGGAGGCGCGCCTGGCGCACATGGAAATGACGCTCGACGTCACCGACGCCGCGCTCGCCGAGATCGCCCGCGCCGGCTTCGACCCGGTGTACGGCGCGCGGCCGCTCAAGCGCGCGATCCAGAACCAGCTCGAGAACCCGCTGGCGAAGGAGATCCTGTCTGGCCGCTTCGGGCCCAAGGACACGATCCGCGTCGACGCGCGGGACGGCGTGTTCAGCTTCGAGAAGGCCGCAGCGCAGGCGGCCTGATCCAGGGAACGGCGAAACGGAGAGAGGGCGGGATTCCGCCCTCTTTTTCTTTTGGGGGCGCCAGAAATGCAGGCGTCGCTGTTTGCCGGAAGCGCCGCCGAGCGTCATGCCGGCCCGCCGCCCGCGCGGATCGTCTCCTGGAGCCTGACGGTGCGGTGCAAAGAAACACCCCGCCGAAGCGGGGTGTTGCGAGCCGGGGCGCCAGGGTCACTCGTCAGGGGATGCCGACGATGAAGGGAACCTCGAATGTGCCGGTGTCGGTGGTCACCTCCACGCGGCCGAGCAGCGCGTTTCCGGACAGAAAGACGTCTGGCGATGTTGCTTGGACTGTCCATGTGAGCCGGTAGGTCGGCAGGCTCAGGCTCAGGAGCTCGCCGACGCTGCCGTAGAGCGGGATCAGCTGCTCCGCGTTTTCCGCGAAGAGGAAGGCGCCACCGGTCCCGTTGGCGAGTTCGCCGAGCGCCTCGAAGTTCACGCTGTTGGTGAGGCCGATCGTGAAGACGCGCACGCCGGCCGCTTTGGCGGCCTCGATCGAATCCTGGCGGAGGGTGCGGCAATTGCTCGGGGTGGCGCAATCGGTGGCGTCGCCGTCGGTGAAGATGACCACCGCTTTCGCGATTCCGGCCGGCAGTGAAGGATCCGTGAAATCCTGGTTCTGCAAAAGCGCATCGAGCGCTGAATAGAGCGGCGTGTTGCCGCCCACCAGCCCTGCGAGCGAGTCCAGGGTCGAGAAGTACGAGGGTGCCGTTGTTGCGCCCCTGAACGACGGGTACACCGTCAGCGGCTTGTCGGCGATTTTCGCCGCGTTGCCGCTTGCGAACGCGGAAAGCAGGACCCGGTCGTCCGCCCCGAGCCCCTTGAGGAAGGCTTTTGCGGAATACAGCCGCGCGCCGGTGGGGTCGGAAGTGTAGATGCTGTTGCTCTGGTCCAGCATCAGGGCAGCGGCGTACGGCTGGTCCGCATCGCCGTCGATAGCAACCAGATTTTCGGGGGATCCGGTCACCGGGGTGTAAGCCGCGTCGAAACTGGCGGCCGACCCGCGCACGCAGTCGACCCTGTCGTTGCCATCGTCCGGCGCGCAGGGGCGGAGGATGAAGTTCGCCTCAGTCAGGCCCGTGATTGGCTGGGAATTGCCGTCGACGACCACCAGTTCGATCTCGAAGGTCATGCTCTGGGCGGTGTGGACGACAGGTGGGGCGCCCCGCGAGGTCAGCGAGCCGCCCGCCGGAGCCGTCGCGCGATCGAGCGTGACCGGGAGTTCGGTGACCTGACTGGCCGTGACCGTGGCCGCAACCGTTCGGGAGACGAAGGTCTGCCGGGATACGGTCACGCTGGCACTGCCGAAGGCGTGGCGAAAGGGCAGCAGTGCGACGCCCTGCGCATCGGTGGTCGCCGTCGTGCCCGAGGTGCCATCTGTCGCCTCCACCGTGGCGCCCGCGACCACCGCCCCGAAGGTGTCGCTGACCGTGACCCTGAGAACTCCGAGCGGTTCCGGAGCGGCGGTGTCGCCGCCGCCGCCTCCGCCGCCGCAGGACACGAGCCCGAGGCAAAGGGCGCCGATGGCCAGCAATCGGGACCAGCGGCGTGGCTGTGCGCCGTCCGGTCTCGCCTCGTCGATTCGGTTCGTGGTGTTCATTCGCCGGCCTTTCGTGTTGGGCACGCAACCAGGGATGCAAATTCAGTGCCGCGCCGGCGAAACGCCTGTGGCTGACGTCGGCCGCCGATGCGGGTGCCCGCGCCTGCGCGGGAAAGCCCCTCGGCCAACGACCGACCCTGAGGTGTCCGCAACAGGGATGGGCCACTCGGCGGGCCCTTGCGTCCCCGCGGAAATGGGGCGATGCCCCGGGGGAGTGGCGAGCGATGGACGAATCTGTCGAGAACCCGACGGTCCGGGTCTCCCGCTCGTCGACGCCGGACCCCGGACAAATCGATGCTCCGGCCCGTCGCGCATCCCGTGTTTTTGCCCGATTCCGGCGCACCCCCTAGAATGGGCTGACACCTTCTTTCTCCGGGTTTTCCCTTGCCTGCTCGCCTTTTCCAAGCCCTGCTGCTGTCTGCCGCGCTGTGCGTGTCGCAGGCGCACGCGCTGACGGTGGAGGTCGACGCGCCGGACGAGCTCGAGGCGCTGCTCATGCAGCATCTGGAAACCGCGCGCGCCGCGCGGCTGGAAGAGCCGCTCGACGAGGCGGAACTCGCGCGGCTGCGCGAGCTGAGCGACGCGACCGCGCGCGAACTGCTGGCGACCGAGGGCTATTTCTCGCCGCAGGTCGAGAGCAGCCTGACGCGCGCCGACGACGACTGGCGCATCCGCTATGCCGTTTCGCCCGGCCCGCGCACCCGCGTGAGGAGCGTGGCGATCCGCTTCGAGGGGGCGCTCGCCGAAGCCGATCAGCCGCAGCTGCGTGCGCGCATCGAACGCGGTTTCGCGCTGCAGCCGGAGATGCCGTTTCGCCAGGCCGACTGGACCGCCGCCAAGGCCGCGCTGCTGCGCCCGCTGCTGGCGAGCCGCTATCCGGCTGCGCGGATCGCGTCGAGCGAGGCGCGCGTCGACCCGGCGGCGCAGGCCGCCGACCTGACGCTGACGGTCGACAGCGGGCCGGTGTTCTATTACGGGCAGCTGGTCATCAGCGGCACCGAGCGCTATCCCGAGACGGTCGTTCGCCACCTCAATCCGGCGAAGCCCGGCAAGCCGGTCCGGCAGCAGGACCTGCTCGACTACCAGGCGGCGCTGGAAACCAGCGGCTATTACGCGCAGGCCATGGTGCGCATCGATCCCGATCCCGCACTGGCGGCGGCGGTGCCGGTCCAGGTCGAGGTGGTGGAGCGGCCGGAAAAGCTGTTCAGCGTGGGCGTCGGCTACAGCACCGACACCGGCGCGCGGGTCCTGGCGTCGTGGGTCCACCGCGACATCTTCGACCGGGGGCTGCGGCTCAAGCTCGACGCAAAAGTCGAGACCGCCCGCCAGAACGGTGGGGCCGAGCTCGCCTGGCCGCGCAATGCCGGCGGCTACGAAAACAGCGTGGGCGTACTGCGCAAGGAGGAAGACATCGAGGGGCAGGAAACCAACTCCACGGTGCTGGCGGCCAAGCGCACCCGCCTGCGCGGACAGATCGAATCGACGCTGTCGCTGCAGTACCAGACCGAGGAACTGGAAGTCGGCGACGTGGTGGACGCGCGCAACCAGGCGCTCACCGCCAACTATGCGTGGACGAAGCGCACGGTCGGCCGCGTGTTCTACCCGCGGCGCGGCTACGCGCTCACCCTGCAGGGTGGCGGTGCCTACGAGGGGCTGCTGTCGGACACCTCGTTCGTCCGCCTGTACGGCCGCCACACCCAGTATTTCCGGGCGGGCGAGCGGGGACGCCTGATCCTGCGCGGCGAATTCGGCAGCGTGCTGGCGGACACGCGCGACGGCATCCCCACCGACTTCCTGTTCCGCGCCGGCGGCGACAACTCGGTGCGCGGCTACGCCTACCAGAGCCTCGGCCGCACGCTCGAAGGCGGTGTCGCGTCGGTGCGCTACCTCGCAACCGGCAGCGCCGAGTACAACTATTTCTTCGACAACAAGTGGGGCATGGCGGTGTTCGTCGACGCCGGCGACGCCGCCGACAGCCCCGCCGCGCTGTCGCCGGTGTATGGCGTCGGCGTCGGCGCACGCTACCGCTCGCCGGTCGGGCCGATCAACCTCGATGTCGCGTACGGCGAGGCGACCGAGGAGTTCCGCCTGCATTTCTCGCTCGGGGTGACATTTTGAGGCGCGTGGCCTGGGGCTTCGGCGCCCTGCTCGCCGTGCTGGCGGCGCTCGCCGCGGCCGCCTACTTCGTGCTGGCGACGCCCGGCGGCTTCCGCTGGCTGGCCGAGACGGCGAGCGAACTCGGCGGCGAGCGCCTGAAGGTCGAGGGGGTCGAAGGCCATCTCGGCACGTCGCTCGCGGTGCGCAGGCTCACCATCGCGACCGCGACCCAACGCATCGAGATCGAGGCGCTGCGCTTCGAATGGCGGCCGCGCGCGCTGTGGCAGCGCCGGCTCGAGGTCGACCTCCTCGCCGCGCAGACGTTGCGGGTCATCACCCTGAAGGAGGAGCCCTCGCCGCCGGCCGTGCTGCCCGACAGCCTGCGGCTGCCGCTCGACCTGCAGGTCCACGTGTTCGACCTTGCGCAGCTGGAGATCGGCCAGGCGGACAAGCCACTGGTGTTCCGCAAGCTCAAGGGCCGCCTCGACGGCACCGGCGCGCATTACCGGCTGACCGGAATCGCGCTGCAGTCGCCCTGGGCCGATCTCGGCGGCGCGCTCGAGCTCGGCAAGGACGCGCCGTTCGCGCTCGCGGGGCGCCTCGACGCCCAGCGCAGCGACCCGCTGCCGGTGCATGCCGCGCTGCGGCTGTCGGGCACGCTGGAGGCGCTGGGGTTCGAGCTCGACGCCGACGCCGAGGCGATGCGCCTGTTCGCCCGCGGCGAAGCGGCGCCGTTCGCGAGAATCCGCCTGCCGCGGCTGCTGGTCGCCGGCGAGGGCGTCGACCCGCGCGTGTTCGCCGCCGGCGCGCCGGCGGCCGACTTCGCCTTCTCCGGCGTGTTCGAAGGGCAGCCCGGCGAACGCCTGCTCGGCACCTTCAGCCTCACCAACCGGCTGCCCGGCCGGCTCGACCAGCAGCGCCTGCCGCTCGCCAACCTGACCGGCGCGGTCGCCGGCGACGTGACGAGCGCCGACTTCAGCGCGCTGGCGATCGACCTCGGCGCGGGCGGCCAGCTCGAGGGGGACGGCCAGTGGCGCGACGGCCGCTTCAGCCTCGCGCTCGCCAGCCCGAACCTGGACCTCGCCGGCCTGCATCGCGACCTCTACGCCACCCGCCTGCGAACCACCCTGCGCCTGGCGGGCGACGCGGCGCGTCAGACCCTGAGCGCCGAGGTCGCCGAAAGCTGGGGGCAGGGTCGCTTCACGCTCTCCCATGCCGACGCCGCGCTGCGGCTGGAGGCGGCCGATTTCGCCGGCCAGGCCGGCCGGCTGACCGCGAGCGGCGTCCTGCACCTCGACGCCGGGCGCGCGTTTTCCGCCGCGTTCGACGCCGCGCAGATCAACCCCGCACGTTTCGGCGAGTTCCCGGCCGGCCGGCTGAACGCGCGCGGCGAAGTGAAGGGTGCGCTGGCGCCCGAGCTGCAGCTGCAGGCGCAGTTCACGCTGCCGCCCGGCACGCTCGAGGGCCGGCCCGTGAAGGGGCAGGGTCGGCTGCGCTACGAAAAGCGGCATCTCGCCGACGCCGACGTCGACGTCGACCTCGCCGGCAACCGGGCGCGGGTGAAGGGCGCCTACGGCCGCGTCGGCGATCGCCTGACCTGGGACGTCGACGCACCGGCGCTGGCCCACCTCAACCTGGGGCTGGCCGGCAGCCTCAAGAGCCGCGGCAGCGCGAGCGGCGAACCGGCCCGGCCACAGCTCGCGGGCACCCTTGCCGCCAGTGGGCTGCGGCTGCGCGACGCGTTCGCCGCCGACGCGCTGAACCTGCAGCTCGAGCTGCAGGCGGCCGCGGACGGCGCCTTCAACGGCGAACTCGATGCGCGCGGCGTCACGCTGGCCGGGCAGCGCCTGAACCTCGTGCACGCCACCGCGCAGGGACGGCGTGACGCGCATACCCTGACACTCGATGCGCGCCTGCCCGACTGGCGGCTGAGCGCGGCAGCGGCCGGCGGGCTGGACGCGCGCCAGGTCTGGCGCGGCCAGCTCAGCCGGGCCGACGCGCAGGGACCCTGGCCGATGGCCTTGACCGCGCCGGCAACGCTCTTGCTGTCGCGCGAGGCGCAGCAGGTCGACGACCTGCGGCTGACGCTCGCCGGCGGCCGGGTGACGCTCGACCACTTCAGCCGCCAGGGCACGCAACTGGCGTCGCGCGGCGCCCTCGCCAACCTGCCGCTGGCGCCGTTCCTGGCCCTGCTGGAGCCCGCGCCGCCTGTCACCACCGATCTCAGGATCGGCGGCGAGTGGAACCTGCGCGCCGGCGACACCCTCGACGGCCAGCTGCGATTGCGGCGCGAGTCGGGCGACGTCCGGCTGACCGAGCCCGCGCTCGAGCTGGGGCTGACGACGCTCGCGCTCGAGCTCGATGCCCAGGCCAGCCTGGTGAGCGCGCGCATCGAGGCGGTCAGCCGCGAAGCCGGCCAGCTGCGCGCCGAAGGGCGGGCGCCGCTCGAACGCGCGGGCGCCGCCTTCACTCTGCCGCGCACCGCGCCGCTGGCGTGGACCGCCCGGTTCGACGTGCCCGACCTGCGCCTGCTCAGGCCCTTCCTGCCGGTGGGAACCCGCACCGACGCCCGCGTCAACGCCGAGCTCAGCGGCAGCGGGACGCTGGCGGCGCCGCGCATCGACGGCCGCCTCGACGCCGACGCGATCCGCTTCGCCATGCCCGAGGAGGGGGTTTCGGTCACCGACGGCATGCTGCGGCTGGTCCTCGACGACGACCGCGTGCGCGTGCAAGAAGGCGAGCTCAAGGGACAGAGCGGGCGCGTCGTGGTCGGCGGCGAGGCGCAGCTGCGGAACCCGCAGGCGGGGCTGACGCTCACCTTCGAAAAGTTCGCCGCCACGAACCGCAGCGACCGCCGGGTGATCGTCTCCGGCGTCACCCGGCTCGCCTACAGCGAGCAGCGGCTGCGCCTCGAGGGCGAGCTGCGCGCCGACCGCGCGCGCCTCGAGGTGCCGGAAGCGAGCCGCCCGACGCTGTCCTCCGACGTCGTCGTCGTCGGCCAGCCGCCGCGCGAACCGACTGCCGCCCAGCGCATCCCGCTGCAGCTCGATCTCAAGCTCGACCTCGGCGACGACTTCCTGTTCAAGGGCGCCGGCCTCGATGCCCGCCTCGGCGGCCAGCTGCGCGTGTTCACGGTCGAAGGCGTGCTGCGCGGCGAGGGCCGCATCCGGGTCGAGGCGGGACGCTATTCGGCCTACGCCCAGACGCTCGACATCGAGCGCGGCGAGCTGAGCTTCGTCGGCCCGATCGACAATCCCGGCCTCGACGTGCTCGCGGTGCGCAAGACGACGACGGTCAAGGCGGGCGTGCAGGTCAGGGGGACGGTGCAGCGCCCGGTGGTGACGCTGTATTCCGATCCGCCGCTGCCCGATACCGAAAAGCTTTCCTGGCTGGTGCTGGGGCACGGCCTCGAGGGCGGCAGCCAGCAGGAATTCGCGCTGATGCAGATCGCCGCCGGGGCACTGCTGTCGCAGGCCGAATCGGTGAGCGTGCAGGCACAGCTGGCCGAGACCCTGCGCATCGACAGCTTCGGCGTGCGCGCCGGCGAGGGCGAGGATCTCGCCACCACCGTGGTCAGCGTCGGCAAGCGGATTTCCTCGCGTGTCACGCTGAGCTACGAGCAGAGCCTGGACGGACTCAACCAGGTGGTGAAGGTGCTTTACCAGTTGTCGCCGCGCGTGCGCTTCGAAACGCAGACCGGCCAGCAGAGCAGCTTCGACGTCTTCTATACGCGGGAATACGACTGAAGCGGGCAAATCCCGATGGTAGAATCGGGCGCATGTTCGACCCTCGCACCCCTGTCATGCGTTTCCCGAGCCGATCGCCGGCCGTGTCCCGAGGCCGACGCTGATGCGCATCCTGCTCTCCAACGACGACGGTTACTTCGCCCCCGGCCTCGCCGCGCTCGCGCAGGCGCTCATGCCGCTCGTCGAGGTCACCGTGGTGGCACCCGAACGCGACCGCAGCGGCGCGTCCAACTCGCTCACCCTCGACCGTCCGCTGATGCTGCGCCAGGCGCCCGGCGGCTTCCACTACGTGAACGGCACCCCGACCGACTGCGTGCACCTCGCCGTCACCGGCATGCTCGACCACCTGCCCGACATGGTGATCTCCGGCATCAACCACGGCGCCAACATGGGCGACGACACCATCTATTCCGGCACCGTCGCCGCCGCCACCGAGGGCTACCTGCTCGGCATTCCGTCGATCGCGGTGTCGCTCGCCAGCCACAATGCGCAGCACTTCGACACCGCTGCCCGCGTGGTGGTAGACCTGGTGCAGCGCATCCAGGCGCAGCCGCCGACCGAGCCGATGCTGCTCAACGTCAACGTCCCCGACCGCGCCTGGAGCGACCTGCAGGGCATCGCCGTCACGCGTCTGGGCAAGCGCCACAAGGCCGAGTCGGTGGTGAAGACCACCAATCCGCGCGGCCAGACCGTGTACTGGGTCGGCGCCGCCGGCGCCGCGCAGGACGCGGGCGAGGGCACCGATTTCCATGCCGTCGCCAGCGGCTACGTCTCGATCACCCCGCTGCAAATGGACCTGACCCGTTTCAGCCAGATGGATAGCGTGAGCAAATGGTTGAAGCCGTGAACGCGCGCGCCGGCATCGGCATGACCTCGGCGCGCACCCGCGGCCGCATGGTCGAGCGCCTGCGCGAGCAGGGCATCCGCGACGAGACCGTGCTGGCGGCGATGGGCGCGGTGCCGCGCCATCTGTTCGTCGACCAGGCGCTGGAATCGCGCGCCTACGAGGACACCGCGCTGCCGATCGGCTTCGGCCAGACCATTTCCCATCCCTACATCGTCGCGCGCATGGCCGAGCTGGCGCGCCACGGCGAGAACGGGCAGGGCCGCGCGCTCGGCCGCGTGCTCGAGATCGGACTCGGCTGCGGCTACCAGGCAGCGGTGCTGGGCAAGCTCGCGCGCGAGGTGGTGTCGATCGACCGCGTCGCCGCGCTGGTCGGCAAGACGCGTGCGCGCCTGCGCGAGCTCAGGGTCAACAACGTCAAGCCCAAGCACGGCGACGGCATGCACGGCGCGAAGGATTTCGCGCCGTTCGACGCCATCGTGATCGCGGCCGCGTTCGCCGAAGTGCCGCCGGCGCTGCTGGCGCAGCTCGCCGACGGCGGACGCCTGGTGATGCCGCTCGGCAACGTCACGCAGACGCTGTGCGTGATGGAGCGGCAGGGCGACGCCTGCGTCGAGCGCCTGCTCGAGGGCGTGAAGTTCGTCCCCCTGCTGCCGGGGGTCGCATGAGAGGCGGCTGGCTGGCGATTTCGCTCCTCGGGCTGGCCGCCTGCACCGCACCTGCGCCGGCGCCGGTCAGCGACCGGACCCAGCCCCCGCGCGCTGCTGCCAAGCCCGAGCCGGCCCGTCCGGCCACCCCGCAGCTCGCGCCGTCGACCAACGGCCTGCACACCGTGCAGCGGGGCGACACGCTGTACGCCATCGCCTTCGCCAACGGCCTCGACTACCGCGAGATCGCCGAATGGAACCGGCTCGAGTCGCCCGACCGCATCCAGGTCGGCCAGGTGCTGCGACTGACGGCGCCGCCCGGCGCGGTCGAGATCATCCCGCTCGACGACGAGGCACCGAGCGAGCGCTCCCTCGCTGGCGAGGCGCCGGGCGAGCGTCCGCTGGAGGCGCCGGCCCTGCTGCGCGAGCCGCAGGCGGTGCTGCTGCCGTATTCCGAGGCGAACTGGGCGACGGTGTCGGCCGCCCCGGCGGCGCCGGCTGCCGTGGCGCCCGCAGCGAAGCCGGCGCCCATGGTGGCGACCGCCCCGCCGGCCGCACCGGCGCCCACGCCGGTCGCCCCGGCGTCCACCGCGAGCACTGCCGCCAAGGGCGGCTGGCTGTGGCCGGCCGAGGGCACGCTGGCCGGCCGTTTCGGCGCCGCCGGCGGCAAGGGCATCGACATCGCGGGACAGCGCAACACGCCGGTGCTGGCGGTGGCCCCCGGCAAGGTGGTGTACAGCGGCAGCGGCCTGCGCGGATACGGGCGGCTGTTGATCGTCAAGCACGCGGGAGAGTACCTCTCGGCGTACGCGCACAACGAGACGATCCTGGTTAAGGAAGGCGACACGGTGACGGCCGGGCAGAAGATCGCCCTCATGGGTGACAGCGACGCGGATCGGGTTAAACTGCATTTTGAAATACGCCGATACGGCAAACCGCTCGATCCCCTGAACTATCTGCCGGAGCGTTCATGAGCACAGACCCCAGCGATGAATCGGACGACCTGACACCGGAAGAGCCCGATCCGGAGCAGCAGGCGGTCGCCGACAGCAGCGAGGATCTGGCCTCCGCGATCCTCGACGAGCCGCAGGTAGACGTCACCCAGCTGTACCTCAACGAAATCGGCCAGGCGCCGCTGCTGACCGCGGAAGAGGAGGTCGCGCTGGCGCGGCGCACCGTGCAGGGCGACTTCGAGGCGCGGCAGACCATGATCGAGCGCAACCTGCGGCTGGTCGTCAACATCGCCAAGCACTACGCCAACCGGGGGCTGACCCTGCTCGACCTCGTCGAGGAAGGCAATCTCGGCCTCATCCACGCGCTGGAAAAATTCGATCCCGAGCGCGGCTTCCGCTTCTCGACCTACGCTACCTGGTGGATCCGCCAGAACATCGAGCGCGCGATCATGAACCAGTCGCGCACCATCCGCCTGCCGGTGCACATCATCAAGGAACTCAACATCTACCTGCGCGCGCAGCGCCATCTGGAAACGCACGGCGTCACCGACGCGACGAGCGACGACATCGCCGCGCTGACCGGGCATCCGGTCGAGGACGTGCGCCGCATCATGCAGCTGAACGAGCGCGTCGCGTCGCTCGACGCGCCGCTCGACGTCGATCCCACGCTGTCGCTGGGCGAAGCGATCGCCGACGACAACGCCCACATGCCGGACGAGACGCTGCAGCTCGAGGAAATCGAGCACCACGTCCACGAATGGCTCAGCCAGCTCAACGACAAGCAGCGCTGGGTGATCGAGCGCCGCTTCGGCCTGAACAACTGCGAGGCCTGCACGCTGGAGGACCTGGCGCTGGAACTGCAGGTCACGCGCGAACGCGTGCGACAGATCCAGATGGAGTCGCTGCGCATGCTGCGGCAGATGCTGCGGCGGCGCGGCGTGACCAAGGACGAACTGTTCTGAGCGGAATCGGCCCGCGCGCCCGGCGCGGCGCAAGGGAACCCCTGCAATGATCGACTGGACCCGCATCGACACCGTCTTCCTCGACATGGACGGCACCCTGCTCGACCTGCATTTCGACAACCATTTCTGGCTCGAGCACATGCCGCGCCGCTATGCCGAGCACCACGGTCTCGCGCACGAAGACGCGCGGGCGCGGCTCGCCGCCCACTACGAACGCCACAGCGGGACCCTGAACTGGTACTGCCTCGATTTCTGGAGCAGCGAGCTCGCGCTCGACATCGTGCAGCTGAAGGAAGAAGTCGCGCACCTGATCGCGGTGCGCCCCGACGTCCCGGCCTTCCTGCAGGCGACGCGCGCGTCGGGCCGGCGGGTGGTGATGGTGACCAACGCCCATCCCAAGAGCCTCGGCCTGAAAATGCGCGAAACCCGCATCGACGCCTGGTTCGACGCGCTGATCTCGTCGCATCGGGTCGGCCTGCCGAAGGAGCACCCGGATTTCTGGCAGGCGCTGCAGGCCGCCGAGGCCTACGACCCGGCGCGCACCCTGTTCGTCGACGACAGCCTGCCGGTGCTGCGCAGTGCGAGCGCCTACGGGATCGGTCAGTTGCTCGCGGTGTCCAACCCGGATTCGCGCCAGCCGCACAAGGACACGGCAGAGTTCACGGGCATCACCAGCTTCGCGCAGGTGATGCCGGACGCGCGCTGAGCCGGTCCGCCCATTCAACCGCAACCCGCAATCGCAAACAAAAGGAGAGAACCCCATGAAATTCAGCTTCCTCGTTCCTGCCGGCCTGGTCCTGTCGCTGGCTGCCTGCGGTGACAAGACGCCGCCGGCCGGCCAGGCCGAAGCACAGGAAGCCGCAGCACCGGCGCAGGTGGTGCTCAAGTCGGGCGAAGATGTCTACAAGCAGGTCTGCCTGGCCTGCCACGCGTCGGGCGTGGCCGGGGCACCGAAGGCCGGAGAGCAGGGCGGCTGGGCGGCGCTTGCCGACGAAGGCCAGGCGGTCGTCACCGCGCACGGCTGGGTCGGGGTGCGCGGCATGCCGCCCAAGGGCGGGCGGGCCGACCTGAGCCTCGAGGAATTCGCCCGCGCGACCGCCTGGATGGCACGCAGCGCCGGCGTCGACTGGCAGGATCCCGACGAGCACATGCTGCACGAGATCCGCGAGGAGGAGGAAAAGCGGATCGAGGAACTGAAGAAGAGGCGCTGAAGCACCGGCCGCGCGGGCGTCAGCCCCGGGCGCGCTCGATCAGCACCGCCGCGCCGACCCGGCGGCCCTCGCCGGCGAGGATGTTGTAGGTGCGGCAGAGCGCGCCGAGGTCCATCACTTCCAGCCCGATGCGTGCCTCCACCAGCGGGCGGGTCAGCGCCGGGTGCGGGAAGCGCAGGCGGGTGCCGGTGCCCAGCAGCAGGATGTCTAGTTCGCGGTGGGCCACCCATTCGAAATGCGCCGCGGTAAGCGCCTCGAACCCCAGCCCCGCCCAGGGGGCGATCTCGACGCCGCGTGCGCTCAGCAGCAGGCTGGCGTCGAAGCGCTGGCCGTTGACGAGGACGTGGTCGTCGCCGTAGCCGGTGAACAGCAGCTGACCGGCGTCGGTGTTGAGGTGCAGTTTCATGCCCGAACCTTAGCAGATACGGACCGGGAGCGGCCCCGGGGCGCCGCTGCGTCGTTTGCCGGGGGAGGGCGCCTCCGGTAAAATCGGCCGCTTTCCAGGGCCCGTTTCTGCCTTGGTTGCTGCCCCGATTCTTCTTCCTTTGCCCACCGGGAATTCACTGTGACGGCTGACCTCAAGCCACGTTTGCGCACCATCCAGAAATCGTCCAAGCTCGACAAGGTCTGCTACGACATCCGTGGCCCCGTCATGGCCCGCGCGCGGCAGATGGAGGAGGAAGGCCACCGCATCATCAAGCTGAACATCGGCAACCCGGCGCCGTTCGGCTTCGAGGCGCCCGAGGAAATCGTCCAGGACGTCATCCTCAACCTGCCCGCCGCGTCGGGCTACAGCGATTCGAAGGGCCTGTTCTCGGCGCGCAAGGCGATCATGCACGAGACCCAGAGGAAGGGCATCGCCGGCGTCTCGATCGACGACATCTTCGTCGGCAACGGCGTCTCCGAACTGATCGTGATGGCGATGCAGGCGCTGCTGGACACCGGCGACGAGGTGCTGGTGCCGGCGCCCGACTACCCGCTGTGGACCGCGGCGGTGAGCCTCGGCGGCGGCAAGCCGTGCCACTACCTGTGCGACGAGGGCGCCGGCTGGCTGCCCGATCTCGACGACATCCGCGCCAAGATCACCTCGCACACGCGAGCCATCGTCATCATCAACCCGAACAACCCGACCGGTGCGCTGTATCCGGCCGAGCTGCTGCAGGAGATCCTCGAGATCGCGCGCCAGCACCAGCTGATCGTGTATGCCGACGAGATCTACGACAAGGTGCTGTTCGACGGCGCGCAGCACACCTCGATCGCCTCGCTCGCCGACGACGTGCTGATCGTCACCTTCAATGGCCTCTCCAAGAACTACCGTGCCTGCGGCTATCGCGCCGGCTGGCTCGTCGTGTCGGGCGACAAGCGGCACGCCAAGGATTACCTCGAAGGCCTCAACATGCTGGCGTCGATGCGCCTGTGCTCGAACGTCCCGGGCCAGTACGCGATCCAGACCGCGCTCGGCGGCTACCAGAGCATCAACGACCTGGTCGCGCCGAGCGGCAGGCTGACCCGACAGCGCGATCTCGCGCACGAACTGCTGACGCTGATCCCGGGGGTCAGCTGCGTCAAGCCGAAGGCGGCGATGTATCTGTTCCCGAAGCTCGACCCCAAGCTCTACCGCATCGAGGACGACCAGAAGTTCATCCTCAACCTGCTGGAAGAGGAGCGCGTGCTGGTGGTGCAGGGCAGCGGCTTCAACTGGCCGCACCCCGACCACATCCGCGTCGTGTTCCTGCCGCACGAGGAAGACCTGACCGAGGCGATCGGCCGCATGAGCCGCTTCCTCGACCGCCAGCGGACGCATCGCTGATCATTTCTTGACCGAGACCATTCAATGAAACCTATCCACGTCGGCCTCCTGGGCCTCGGAACCGTCGGCGGCGGCACGCTCACCGTGCTGCGCCGCAACGCCGAAGAAATCACGCGCCGCGCCGGGCGCGAAATCCGCGTGGTGCGCGCGGCGGTGCGCAACATCGACAAGGCGAAGCCGCTGGCGGGCGACCTGCCGCTGACGACCAACCCGTTCGACGTCGTCGACGACCCCGCGATCGACATCGTCGTCGAGCTGATCGGCGGGCTGGAGCCGGCGCGTGAACTGGTCATGCAGGCGATCGCCAACGGCAAGCACGTGGTCACCGCCAACAAGCACCTGGTCGCCAAGCACGGCAACGAAATCTTCGCCGCGGCGCAGGCCAAGGGGGTGATGGTCGCGTTCGAGGCGGCGGTCGCCGGCGGGATTCCCATCATCAAGGCGCTGCGCGAGGGGCTCACCGCCAACCGCATCGAGTGGCTGGCCGGCATCATCAACGGCACCAGCAACTTCATCCTCACCGAGATGCGCGACAAGGGCGCGGCCTTCGAGGACGTGCTGAAGCAGGCGCAGGAACTGGGTTACGCCGAGGCCGACCCGACCTTCGACATCGAGGGCATCGACGCCGCGCACAAGCTCACCATCCTCTCGGCGATCGCCTTCGGCATCCCGATGCAGTTCGACCGCGCCTACACCGAAGGCATCTCCAGGCTCACCCGCGCGGACGTGAAGTACGCCGAGGAGCTCGGCTACCGCATCAAGCTCCTCGGCATCGCGCGCCGCGCAGAAAACGGCATCGAGCTGCGCGTGCACCCGACGCTGATCCCCGAGCGGCGCCTGATCGCCAACGTCGACGGCGCGATGAACGCGGTGCTGGTGAAGGGCGACGCCGTCGGCCCGACGCTCTACTACGGCGCCGGCGCCGGTGCCGAGCCGACCGCGTCGGCCGTGGTCGCCGACCTCGTCGACGTCACCCGGCTGCATACCGCCGACCCGCACCACCGCGTGCCGCACCTGGCGTTCCAGCCCGACCAGCTCGCCGACACGCCGATCCTGCCGATGGACGAGGTGCGCACCGCGTACTACCTGCGCCTGCGCGCCTTCGACCGCCCCGGCGTGCTCGCCGACATCACCCGCATCCTCGCCGACAGCGACATCTCGATCGACGCGATGGTGCAGAAGGAGCCGGGCGAGGGCGAGGAGCAGGTCGACATCATCCTCTTGACCCACGTCACGGTGGAGAAGAACGTCAACGCCGCGATCGCCAAGATCGAGGCGCTCGACAGCGTCGCCGGCAAGGTGATGCGCATCCGCCTCGAAGAGCTGGCGTCCAAGTAAAGAAGCCCACATGAACTACCTCAGCACGCGCGGCCTGGCGCCGCAACTCCGCTTCTCCGAAATCCTGCTCGGCGGGCTCGCCAGCGACGGCGGGCTCTACGTGCCGGAGACCTATCCGCGCTTCACCGCCGCCGAACTCGAGGCGATGCGCGGGATGAACTACCGCGAGCTCGCCTTCGAAGTGCTGTCGCGGCTGGTCGACGACATCCCGCACGACGACTTGCGCCGCCTGATCGACAGGACCTATACGGCGGAGGTCTACCGCTACGTCACGGACAAGGAAAACGCCGCCGACATCACGCCGCTGAAGACGCTCGAGCCCGGGTTGCACGTGCTCGCGCTGTCGAACGGCCCGACGCTCGCGTTCAAGGACATGGCGATGCAGCTGCTCGGCAACCTGTTCGAGTACGTTCTGGCGAAGACGGGCGGCGAGCTCAACATCCTCGGCGCCACCTCCGGCGACACCGGCTCCGCCGCCGAATACGCGATGCGCGGCAAGCGCGGCGTTCGCGTCTTCATGCTGTCGCCCGCGCACGGCATGACGCGCTTCCAGCAGGCGCAGATGTACGCGCTGCAGGACGCGAACATCCACAACCTGGTGATCCGCGGCGTCTTCGACCAGTGCCAGGACATCGTCAAGGCGGTCTCCAACGACCTCGACTTCAAGGCGCGCCACCACATCGGCGCGGTCAACTCGATCAACTGGGCGCGCGTCGCGGCGCAGAGCGTGTATTACTTCAAGGCCTACTTCGCGGCGACCCAGAGCAACGACCAGCAGGTGTCGTTCTCGGTGCCGTCGGGCAACTTCGGCAACGTCTGCGCCGGCCACATCGCGCGCCAGATGGGACTGCCGATCAAGAAGCTGATCGTCGCCACCAACGAGAACGACGTGCTCGACGAATTCTTCAGGACCGGCGTCTACCGTCCGCGCCCGGAAACGAAGCACACCTCGAGCCCCAGCATGGACATCTCGAAGGCGTCCAACTTCGAGCGCTTCGTGTTCGACCTCGCCGGCCGCGACGCCGCGAAGATCCGCAGCCTGTGGGGCGCGGTCGAGGCGGGCGGCAGCTTCGATCTGCAAGCCGACGGCCTGTTCGACCGCGTCGCCGAGTTCGGCATGGTCTCGGGATCGAGCAGCCACGCCAACCGCATGGACACGATCCGCACCGCGTACGAGGTGTACGGCACCATGATCGACCCGCACACCGCCGACGGCCTGAAAGTGGGCCTCGAGCACCGCGAGCCGGGCGTGCCGCTCATCTGCATGGAGACCGCGCAGCCCGCCAAGTTCGAGGACGCGATCCGCGAGGCGCTCGGCGTCGAGCCGGTGCGCCCGGCCGAGCTCGCCGACCTCGAAGCGCAGCCGCAGAAGAAGCACGTCATGGATGCCGACGTCGATGCGGTCAAGCGGTACATCGTCGAGCACGCCCGCTGAACCCGGCGAGCCCGACGAGTTCGAGCGGCTGGTAGGCAGGGCGCAGGCGTGCACCGCCTGCGCCGCGAACCTGCCGCATCCTCCGCGCCCCGTCCTGCGCGTCTCGCCGACCGCGCGCCTGCTGATCGTCGGCCAGGCGCCTGGGCGGCGCGTGCACGAGACCGGCATCCCCTGGAACGACCCCTCCGGCGACCTGCTGCGGGCCTGGCTGGGCATGACGCGCGAGCAGTTCTACGACGCGTCGCGCATCGCCATCGTGCCCACCGGCCTGTGCTACCCGGGAACGGCGAAGGGCAGCGACCTGCCGCCGCGCCCCGAATGCGCGCCGCTGTGGCATCCGCCGCTGCGCGCGGCGATGCCGGGGATACGGCTGACCCTGCTGATCGGCGCCTACGCGCAGGCGTACTACCTCGGCAAGCGCCGCGGCCGCACGCTCGCCGACACGGTGCACGCCTGGCGCGACTTCCTGCCCGACCATTTCCCGCTGCCGCATCCCAGCCCGCGCAACCGCCTGTGGCTGAAGCGCCACTCCTGGTTCGAGCAGGAGGTGCTGCCGGCGCTGCGCGAACGGGTTGGAGCCGTGCTGGCGGGCGGTGATAATCCAGGCGCGACAGACTAATCTAAGAATCAGACGCCCCACGGAGGACACGGACCCGATGAAACTCGTCACCTCGCTCACCAGCCCCTACGGCCGCAAGGTCCGTGTAGTGCTCGCGGAAAAGAAGATTCCCTACAATCTCCAGGTCGAGAACCCGTGGCTGCCCGACAGTCCGGTGCTCGCGGTCAACCCGCTCGGCAAGGTGCCGGTGCTGGTGCTGGAAGATGGCGTCAGCGTGTTCGATTCGCGCGTCATCGTCGAATACCTCGATCATGTCAGCCCGGTGGGGCACCTCATTCCGGCCGAACTGAAGAGCCGCATGGTCGTGCGCGGCGTCGAGGCGCTGGCCGACGGCGTCACCGACGCTGCGGTCGCCCTCTACCTCGAGCGGAAACGCCCGCCCGGGCAGCAGAGCGCGGACTGGCTGCTGCTGCAGGAGAGGACCCTGTTCCGCGGCCTCGAGGCGCTGTCGGAAGCGCTCGGCGAGAACGCCTGGTACCTGGGCAACGCCATGACGCTCGCCGACGTCGCCAGCGGCTGCGCGCTCGGCTACCTCGACCTGCGCTTTCCCGACATCGACTGGCGCAGCGCGCATCCGAACCTGGCGAAGCTCGCCGCCAAGCTGGCGACGCGTGCCGCGTTCAAGGACACGGTGCCGGTCGTCTGACGCGTGCGTCGCGGCCCCGCAACGGAGAAGAACCATGTCGCATGAACGCGCAACCCTGGCAGGCGGGTGTTTCTGGTGCATCGAGACCGTCTTCAACCGCCTGCGCGGCGTCGAGTCCGCGGTGTCAGGCTACATGGGGGGGCACACCGACAACCCCACCTACGAGGCCGTCTGCAGCGGCAACACCGGCCACGCCGAAGTCGTTCAGGTGAGCTTCGATCCCGACGTGATTTCGTATCGCGACCTGCTCGACGTCTTCTTCACCCTGCACGACCCGACCCAGCTCAACCGCCAGGGCAACGACGTCGGCACCCAGTACCGCTCGGCGATCTTCTGGCACACGCCGGAGCAGAAAGCCGAGGCGGAGGCGGTGATCGCGGAGCTGGCGGCAGCGAAGCAGTTCGCCGCGCCGATCGTCACCGAAGTGACCGAGGCGACGACCTTCTATCCGGCCGAGGCCTACCACCAGCGCTACTTCGAGCAGAACCCCCAGCAGCCCTACTGCCAGGTCGTGGTGGCGCCGAAGGTCGCCAAGGCGCAGGCGAAGTTTGCCGCGCGACTGAAATAGCCCCATCATTTCCGCCAGAGACCGGCGGCCAGCAGCCCCCGGCCGTCTTGCCCCGTTCGCCGGGAACATCGAAATCCATCTCTCGACTAGGAGTCCGACCGTGATTGCAGGAATGAAGAAGAAGCTTGTCGTGCTGGCCGTAAGCTGCCTGTTGTCTTCCGGAACCGCGCTGGCCGCGCTGTCGACCGGGGACCTGACCCGCCTGAAGGCGTCGGGACTCGGCGAAGGCGTCATCCGCTTCATGGTCGAGAACGATTACGCCGACGTCGACCGGGTGGTCAAGCTCAAGGAGGCAGGGTTCTCGGACGAGACGATCTCGGCGGTCGTCCGCAGCGATCTCAAGGCGGGCGCCGACGCAGGACCGGTGGCGCAGCCGGAGAACGCCGCGCAGGTCCGGCCCGCTGCCGAACCTGCAGCCCAGGCCGCGACCCAGGCGGCACCCCATGTCGCGGCCCCGGCGGCGGACGAAGTGGCGCTGCTGCGCACGACCGCGCAGGTGAAGATCGAGCAGTACCTGGTACGCGGCGAGCCGGTGATGCAGAACAGCCAGAACATCCCCGGCGCGACGGTGTCGCTGCTCGAAGGCGGGCGCCTGAAGATCGAGTGGGATCCTGCGAAGGTCCCCGCCGATTTCTTCCGGCGCAAGCCGTTTTCCAGCCCGTTCTACTGGGACCTGGACAAGAGCGACGGCCTCCACGGCGCGAACCCCAAGGACAACGCCTTCGTCCTGCGAACCGGGCATGCGCACCAGGGCCGCCCGGCGACGGGCAAGTCGCATTCCTGGGTCGTCCACCTCACGCCCGACAGCCCCGAACTGGCGAAACGGATCAGGGCGCAGCTGGCGGAATGAGCCGGTCGGCCGTCGCGCCGGCCTTCGCGCAGTGGCCGAGGCTGCCGGCAGCGCAGCCGCACGCAGGCCCCGCTGCGCTTCGTGGCGGCGAACGCAGCGGGAGAGGTCCGCGGGCGCCTCGGGCAAGCTTGAAGCCCCGTCGAACGCGAGCGGCGCCGTTCACTCGCCCAGCGAGCCCCATTCCTTGAACTGGCGCTCCATGTCCTTTTCCTCGGCCTCGATCGAGTCCGGCCCGGTGTCGGGACACTCGGTGACCTGCGCGGCGTCGCCCGGTGGCGGAGCGTCTTCCGCGCCGGTCCGTGCCGTGGGCTGGGGCGAGGCGCCGTCCCACGCGAAGCGGTTCCTGAAGGTGGGCGGGTCCGGCAGGCAGTCGTACTTGTAGATCGGCGGCCAGCCCGTCTCGAACGGCAGGAAGGCGATGGTCTTCTCGAACACCAGCGGCTCGCCCGTCGGCGTGGGCGGCAGCGGCGGCATGGCGCGAATCGCCTGCAAGGCGAGCTGCTCGACGGCATCCGAGGTCGACCACAGCACGTCCGCCTTCGCGAGCTTGCCGTCGGGCGCGATCTCGATGCGGAATCGCACCAGGCCCTGCCGCTCGCCTGCCACCGCCGTCCCCATCATGCTGCGCACCTGCTGGCCCCAGGTGTGGCGGTAGCGCTTGCTGTTCTTGAGCGTGTAGGTCGAGGCGAGCGCCCATTCCTCCGCGGTGGGCGCGGACGGCGCGGCCATGGTGGCCGGCGTCTTCTCGGGCACGGGTGGGGCGGGTGCATCCGGCACGCGAACGCGTTGCGTCTCCCCGCGTGGCGGCGTCGGGGCGGGGCGGACAGGCTTCACCGGCAGCTCAGGCGCAGGCGCGAGCTCGACCTGTAACGGCTCCTGGACTGTCGGGGGTGGAGCGGGCGGCGCCTGGAACTTTTCCAGCACCAGCAGGCTGGCGTGAACGCCCAGCGACAGCGCGAGGGCCAGGAGCAAGCGGAACCTGACGAGGGGCATGGGAGTGATGGGGAACGCCACCCTGGCGTGCCGGGGATGGGAAAGGAGGGAGCCCAGGAGCCTGAATTTTCCCTCAAGTGCCCGGAGGCGCTAATGGGTTCTTCCTACCGCCTTCCGGGCGCGAGTTTGTCTTGCCCCACCGAAGAGAACCGGGACGGAATGCTGCGCTGCAAAACCCGAGGGGTCTTTGTTGACCGCCGCTTTCCCGGGATCGCTACAGGCTTGCGGACTCCATCCGGTTACGACCGTTCCGCTTGGCTTGGTACAGCAATTTGTCGACGGCCTCGACGAAGTGTCGAGGGTCCGCCCCGGCGACGTCCTCGATGGTCCCCACGCCCATGCTGACGGTGACGAACTTGCCGATTGCGGAAGCTTCGTGCGGGATGTGCTGGTTCTCGATCAGGCGCAGGCAGCGCTCGGCGACCTTGCTCGCGGCATCGGCATCGGTCTCGGGCAGGATCAACGCGAACTCCTCACCGCCGAAACGGGCCACGATGTCCCTGGGGCGCGTCACCGCCAGCGCCAGCGTCTGGGCCACGTTCTTCAGGCACTCGTCACCCTGGGCATGGCCATAGCGGTCGTTGTACTGCTTGAAGAAATCCACATCCAGCATGATCAGCGAGAGCGGCTGTGCCGAGCGGCGCGCGCTGGCCCACTCGGTATCGAGGGTGGCATCGAATCGACGCCGGTTCGATACGCCTGTCAGCCCGTCCTTGAAGGAGAGGGCTTCCAGCTCCCTTTGCAGGCTGATCAATTTCTCTTCGGCTTTCTTGCGTTCGCTGATGTCGAACATGAAGCCGATCAAGGAATCCACTTCGCCAGCTTCGTTGCGCGCTACGTGCACGACGTCGCGGATCCAGACGTAACCGCTGTCCTTGGTCAGGGCCCGGTAATCGGCCTCGTGGTCGACGCCGGCCTTTGATTGCGAGATGCAGAAATTGACCACCTGCTCCCTGTCCTCGGGATGGATGCGCATGGCCCAGTCTTCCGCCGTCAGCCAGCTATCCTGACTCCAGCCCAGCAGGGGCTCGATCTGCGGGCCGATGTAGGCGAACTTCATCGTCGCCCAGTCGATCTTCCACGGGATGGCCCGGGTCGATTCCAGCAGCGTTCGGTAGACCGCGCTTTCGGTATCGAATTCGTTCTGTGTTTCCGACATGCCGCACTCCTGGGACAGCGTTTACGAGAAAGCCGTTGCGAACCTGGACGGCTAAGCCTTCGAAGACAGATTCGTGTGAACCGTGGGCGTGGCGTTCCAGAACCAGTAGAAGAACCCGTGCTCGGCCTGCAGCAGTGTCTTGGTCGTCAGGCTGTTCTGGTCGAGGTGCCCCCAGCACGCACGGGCCGAGTTGCGATTGTTGTGCAGGTCCACGCATTCCTGGTCCGGGAGCGCCGGCTTGGGGGGAATGTAGAGTGCGCTGCCGCGCGGCACCCAGAGGTCCGCCAGCCGGATCTTGCCAAGCTTGGGCCAGTAGCGCCCGACCGAGATGACCAGAGGGAGCGCGGGGTCGATCGACGCAAAGACGTGCGGGAAGTCGTGGTGCTCGAGGTCGGTGCAGACAACGGTCAGCAGCTGGTTTCCGGTGCCCTGGTAGGGCGACCAGTGCCCGGCAAAGACGCCGTATTCGTATTCGATCTGGGAAAGTTCCGCGACGGGGCTGCTCAGCCGCACGCCTTGCCCCTTCTCGACCAGCGTGATGCCAAAGGCCGCGGCGACATCCCGGGTCGCCCACATGGGTTCGAAGACGACCTCGTCCGCGACGAATCCGAGCTGGGTTTCTACTCCGTACGGGGGCGTCTGTTTGACGCCGATCACCTCGGAAACGACGTATTCGCTGCCGATGGCCACGCTTGGGTCGGTCGTCGCCGGCACGAGCGAGATCCCCCCACCTGGAAGCGCCTCGACGAAGGTCGGGTGCCCGTCGTCGTTGTAGAAAAAGGGCGTTTGGGTGATGTCGACAGCCGTCTCGTCCTGCTCCCTGATGAAGATCGGCGCGTCGAAGTATCCCTGGGTCATTGTGTCGTCTTCCTGCTTTTCTTCTTCTTGCCGTTCAGGCGTGGTCTAGGTTTTCGCGGTTGATCATCGCAGGTGTTTGAAGGCCAAGACAGAGCGGCCTCTAACGAGAAGCAAACCGCATGCCATTTCCCTGTACGGCGCAAATCCGCCAGCCGTCCTGGATTTCGTTGCACTACCCATTCGACCCACCACTTCCCGTGGCGATTTCTCGGCGCTACAGTGCTGCTTTCTCGGCGGCCCGGGGGCCTGGCCACCGATATTCAACGACGCTTGGTGCCCGGTAGATCCGGGTGACTGGATGGCTTCACCGAGAATGGGGAATCAGGCCCGGTTCGTGGAAAGCCAGCACTTGATTCGAATTCAAGACATCTGAACGGCGGCAGGGGCCGAGAGAAACCGGCGTCGTGCCCAAGCAGGCAGTCTGCTATTGACTAGCTGCCAGCCTTCACCCACGAATCCTTCAACGTCACCGTCCGGTTGAACACCGGCGCGCCCGGCTTCGTGTCGATGCGATCCGCGACGAAGTAGCCGTGCCGCTCGAACTGGAAGCGGTCCTCGGGCGCGGCGTCGCGCAGGCTGGGTTCCAACTGCGCGCGGATCACCTTCACCGAATCGGTGTTGAGGTCGTCGAGGAAGTCGCCAGTCTCGGCGCCGGGCTGCGCGGTTTTGAACAGGCGGTCGTAGAGGCGCACCTCGGCTTCATAAGCGTGCGCGGCGCTCACCCAGTGGATGTTGCCCTTGACCTTGACCGAGTCGGCGCCGGGGGTGCCGGACTTGGTGTCGGGCAGGTATTCGCAGTGGACAGCCACAATCTTGCCGTCGGCGTCGCGGTCAAAGCCGGTGCATTTCACGACGTAGCCGTAGCGCAGCCGCACCGAGTTGCCCGGCTGCATAATGCCCGACGCGTCGAGACGCGGCGGGTACAGCCGGAAGTAACCCTTGGGCGGGGTCTCCTCGAAGTCCTCGCGCTCGATCCACAGCTCGCGCGAGAAGGGCACCGCGCGCCTGCCGAGCTCGGGCTGCTGCGGGTGGTTGGGGGCGAAGCAGTCTTCCGACTGGCCTTCCGGGTAGTTGTCGATGACCAGCCTGACCGGATCGAGCACGGCGACGCGGCGCAGCGCGCTGTCATTCAAAACATCGCGCTGGCAGGCTTCGAACACGCTGTAGTCGATCCAGCCGTCGGACTTCGACACGCCGATCTGGTCGGTGAAGCGGCGGAAGCCTTCCGGCGTGTAGCCGCGGCGGCGGGCGCCGACGAGCGTCGGCAGGCGCGGGTCGTCCCAGCCGCTGACGTGTTTATCGTCGACCAGCTGGATCAGCTTGCGCTTCGACAGCACGACGTAGGTGAGGTTGAGGCGGGCGAACTCGATCTGCTGCGGCAGCGGGCGGGTGAAGAAACCGCCGTCGGCGAGTTTGTCGAGCAGCCAGTCGTAGAACGGCCGCTGGTCCTCGAATTCGAGCGTGCAGATCGAGTGGGTGATGTGCTCGATCGCGTCCTCGATCGGATGCGCGTAGGTGTACATCGGGTAGATGCACCATTTGTCGCCGGTGTTGTGGTGATGCGCCCTTTTGATTCGATAGATCGCCGGGTCGCGCAGGTTGATGTTGGGCGAGGCCATGTCGATCCTGGCGCGCAGCACGTGCGCGCCGTCGGGGAACTCGCCGTCGCGCATCCGGCGGAAGAGGTCGAGGTTCTCCTCCGCGCTGCGGCTGCGGTAGGGGCTGTCCTTGCCCTTCTCGGTCAGCGTGCCGCGGTAGGCGCGCATCTCGTCGGCGCTGAGCGAGTCGACGTAGGCATGGCCGGACTGGATCAGGTACTCGGCGCAGGCGTACATGGTGTCGAAGTAGTTCGACGCGTAGTAGAGGTGTGGACCCCAGTCGAAGCCCAGCCACTTCACCGACTCGACGATGGCGTCGACGTACTCCTGCTCTTCCTTCTCCGGATTGGTGTCGTCGAAGCGCAGGTGGCAGACGCCGCCGTAGTCGCGCGCCAGCCCGAAGTTGAGGAAGATCGACTTGGCGTGGCCCAGGTGCAGGTAGCCGTTGGGCTCGGGCGGGAAGCGCGTCTCGACGCGGCCGCCCCATTTACCTTCGGCGTTCTGCTCGTCGATGATGTTTCGGATGAAGTTGGCGGCGGGAGCGGGGGCTTCGTGCGACATGGTGGCGTGCGGTGCGGGAAAGGCGGAATTGTAGCGGTTCAGCAGATGATGCCGCCGCCGAGGCAGACGTCGCCGTCGTATAAAACGACCGACTGGCCCGGCGTGACCGCCCACTGGGGTGACTCGAACGCGAGCTCGAGCGTGTCGGCGTCCAGCTTCGTGATGCGGCAGGCCGCGTCGGTCTGGCGGTAGCGCGTCTTCGCGGTGTAGGGCTTGTCCGGATCGGGTGCCGCGCCGGCGATCCAGTTGAGCTGGCCGGCGGCGAGCGTCGTGCGCTGCAGCAGCGGATGGTCGTGGCCCTGCACGACGATCAGGGTATTCGTCGCCATGTCCTTCGCGGCGACGAACCAAGGGTCCTCGCTGCCGCCTTTCTGCCCGCCGATGCCGAGACCCTGGCGCTGGCCGAGGGTGTAGTACATCAGCCCCTGGTGGCGACCGACCACGCGCCCTTCGGGCGTCTTCACGTCGCCGGGGTCGCGCGGCAGGTAGCGCTCGAGAAACTCACGGAAGTTGCGCTCGCCGATGAAGCAGATGCCGGTCGAGTCCTTCTTGGCGGCGTTGGGCAGGCCGATCTTTCCTGCGATCTCGCGAACCTCCGGCTTCGGCAGGCGGGCGAGCGGGAACAGGGCAGGCGAGAGCTGCGCCTGGCTGAGGCGATAGAGGAAGTAGCTCTGGTCCTTGTTCGTGTCGAGCGCGCGCAGCAGCGTCGCGCGGCCGGCGTCGTCGGCGCCCTTGCCGACGTAGTGGCCGGTGGCGATGTACTCGGCGCCGCGCGCCATCGCGTCGTCGAGGAAGGCCTTGAACTTGATCTCGGCGTTGCACAGCACGTCCGGGTTGGGCGTGCGCCCGGCCTGGTATTCGGCGAGGAAATAGCTGAATACGCGTTCCTTGTACTCGGCGGCGAAGTTGACCGCCTCGACCTCGATGCCGAGCACGTCGGCGACGGCGAGCACGTCCAGGAAGTCTTGCCGTGCGGTGCAGTGCTCGGTGTTGTCGTCGTCGTCCCAGTTCTTCATGAACACGCCGAGCACGTCGAAGCCCTGCTGCTTCAGCAGATACGCGGCGACTGCGGAGTCGACGCCGCCCGACATCCCCACGACGACCTTGGTGCTCATGCGTGCCTCACGAAGTCGAGCGGGAAGCGTCGGCCGGCGAGGTAATCCTCGACGCAGCGCATCACCAGCGGGCTGCGGTGCGGCGTGGGGTGCGCGGCAAGTTCCTCCGGCGTCAGCCACAGCGCGCGCACGATGCCGTCGTCGAGCGTGCGTTCCGCGTCGAAGCCGGCGACTTCACAGACATAGGCGAAGCGCAGGTAGGTGATGTCTCGCCGCGGGTAGTGGGTGCTGTAGCAGCCGACGAGAGCGGTGGGCTCGACACGGTGCGCGGTCTCCTCGAGCGCCTCGCGGCGCACCGCCTCGATCAGCGTTTCATTGCGCTCCCAGTGGCCGGCGGGCTGGTTGAGGCGCAGGCCCTCGGCGGTGTGCTCCTCGACGAGGAGGAACCGGCCGTCCTGCTCGGTGATCGCCGCCACGACGACGTGCGGCATCCATTTGTCAGACATGAAGTTCTTTCCATTCTCCGGGCTGAAGCGTGCCCAGCTTCCATTCGCCGACGGCGGCGCGGACGAGGCGCAGCGTCGGAAAGCCGATCTTCGCCGTCATGCGCCGCACCTGGCGGTTCTTGCCTTCCTTGATCACCAGCTCGATCCACGTGGCAGGGATCGCCGCGCGGTAGCGGATCGGCGGGTTGCGCGGCCAGAGATTCGCGGGCTCGTCGATCAGCCGCGCCTGCGCCGGGCGGGTGACGAAGTCGCCGAGATCGACGCCCCGGCGTAGCGGCTCGAGGTCGGCGTCGGCCGGCGATCCCTCGACCTGCGCCCAGTACGTCTTCGGCAGCTTGTGGCGCGGGTCGGCGATGCGGGCCTGCAGCGCGCCGTCATCGGTTAAAATCAGCAGCCCCTCGCTGTCGGCGTCGAGCCGCCCGGCCGCATACACGCCAGGCACGTCGAGGTGGTCGCGCAGGCCCTGCCAGCGCCCTTCCGGGGTGAACTGGCTCAGCACGCCGTAGGGTTTGTTGAACAGGATCAATCGCGCCACGCTGCAGACACTTTTCGCAAAGACGCCCATTTTACCGTTTACCCGAGCATCCACCTGACAATCGAGCCATGACCTACCAGCACATCCAGATCCCCGCCGACGGCCAGAAGATCACCGTCAACGCCGACAACACCCTCAACGTGCCCGACACGCCGATCATCCCCTTCATCGAGGGCGACGGCACCGGCGTCGACATCACGCCGGCGATGAGGAAGGTCGTCGACGCCGCGGTCGCCAAGGCCTACGGCGGCAGGAAGCAGATCGCCTGGATGGAGGTGTTCGCCGGCGAGAAGGCGGTCAGGGTCTACGGCGGCGACCAGTGGCTGCCGGAAGAAACCGTGCAGGCGGTGAAGGACTATGTGATCTCGATCAAGGGTCCGCTCACCACGCCGACCTCGGGCGGCATCCGCTCGCTCAACGTCGCGCTGCGCCAGATGCTCGATCTCTACGTCTGCCTGCGTCCGGTGCGCTATTTCCAGGGCGTGCCCAGCCCGGTGAAGGCGCCGGAGAAGGTCGACATGGTGATCTTCCGCGAGAACACCGAGGACATCTACGCCGGCGTAGAGTGGGAAGCCAACTCCGACGAGGCGAAGCGCGTCATCAAGTACCTGCAGCGGCAGATGGGCGTGAAGAAGATCCGCTTCCCCGCGACGTCCGCGATCGGCATCAAGCCGGTGTCGATCGAAGGCTCCGAGCGGCTGATCCGCAAGGCGATCCAGTACGCGATCGACAACAATCGCCGCTCGGTGACGCTGGTGCACAAGGGCA
>DHHQ01000013.1:105172-354186 GCA_002403375.1 Thiobacillus denitrificans
GATCGGCGAAGGCCCGTGGATGGAACTGCCGAACGGCATCGTCATCAAGGACGTGATCGCCGATGCCTTCCTGCAGCAGATCCTGCTGCGCCCCGACGAGTACGACGTGATCGCCACGCTGAACCTGAACGGCGACTACATCTCCGATGCGCTGGCGGCGGAAGTCGGCGGTATCGGCATCGCGCCGGGGGCGAACCTCTCGGATACCGTGGCGATGTTCGAGGCGACCCACGGCACCGCGCCGAAGTACGCCGGCAAGGACTACGTCAACCCGGGCTCGCTGATCCTCTCGGCCGAGATGATGCTGCGCCACCTCGGCTGGGTGGAAGCCGCCGACCTCATCGTCGCGAGCATGGAAAAGGCGATCGCCGCCAAGACCGTGACCTACGACTTCGCACGCCTGATGGACGGCGCGACCGAGGTGAAGTGCTCGGCGTTCGCCGAGGCGATGGTCGCGAAGATGTAACGGTCGATCAGGCAACAAAAAACCCCGCCGCGGCGGGGTTTTTTGCGTCAGCTCAACAGCTCAACCTTGCGGCTGGATGTTGGAAGCCTGCTTGCCCTTGGGGCCCTGGCTGACTTCGAAGGAGACCTTCTGGCCTTCCTTCAGGGTCTTGAAACCGCTGGTCTGGATGGCGGAGAAATGCGCGAACACATCCTCGCCGCCGTCATCGGGGGTGATGAAGCCGAAACCCTTGGCGTCGCTGAACCACTTGACAGTACCTGTTGCCATTAAAACTTCCTCCTTGGCGTGACACAAACATAACCGCTGACGCGGATGACAAGACGGCGCGTTTTTTATTGCCGTCGGTCTGAATTCAAGCGCGCTACCCGGTGGTGCCCTTGGTAATGCCAAACCTCTACGGTTCTTGAAACCAAACTGATTGCTTTTTACTACCGCGGTTGAGTTTTTACAAGTGGAAAGCGTACAAAAACAAGGGGCTTGCGGGGAGTGTGGTTTCCTTTCAACTTCGCAGCGCGTCGCTGGCGAAAACAGGCGCCGGTTCGCAACTTGCCGCTGGCGGTGCGTCCGGCGTCCGTCACCGGTCGATGCGGTAGGATGCGCGGCATGCGCACCACCTGGGACCTCTTCTGCAATGTCGTCGACAATTTCGGCGACATCGGTGTCGCCTGGCGGCTGGCGCGCGGGCTTGCCAGGGATCATGGCCAAGCGGTGCGGCTGTGGGTGGACGATCTCGGCGCCTTCCGGCGCATCTGGCCGGCGATCGACCCGGAAGCCTCCGAACAGTCCTGCGAGGGGGTGACGGTCTGCGCGTGGCGCGCGCCCTTCGGCGCGGCCGAGCCGGCGCGGGTGGTGGTCGAGGCCTTCGGCTGCGCGCTTCCCGGAGCGTATCTGGCGGCGATGGCCGGGCAGTCGCCGCCGCCGGTGTGGATCAACCTCGAATATCTGAGTGCCGAGCCCTGGGTGGCCGATCACCACGGGCTGCCGTCGCCGCATCCGCGCCTGCCGCTCACCAAGCATTTCTTCTTTCCCGGCTACAGCGCCGATACCGGCGGTCTGCTGGTCGAGGCGGACCTCGCCGCGCGCCGGGCGGCGTTCCGCACCGCGCCGGCGTCCGACTTCTGGCGCGGGATCGGGCTTGCCGCGCCGCTGAACGACGAGCTTCGGGTATCGCTGTTCGCGTACGAAAACCCGGCGCTGGCGGCTCTGCTCGACGCCTGGGCGGCCGACGCCCGACCCGTGACCTGCCTGGTCCCGGAAGGCCGGGTCCTGCCGCAGATCGCGGACTGGCTGGGGGCCGCCGGGCTGCGCGCGGGCGACACCCACCGGCGCGGCGCGCTCGCGCTGCACGTCCTGCCCTTCGTCGACCAGGACACCTACGACCGTTTGCTGTGGGCGTGCGACCTCAATTTCGTTCGCGGCGAGGATTCCTGCGTGCGCGCCCAGTGGGCGGAGCGCCCGCTGGTGTGGCAGGCCTACCCGCAGGCGGACGCGGCCCACTGGGACAAGCTCGAGGCCCTGCTCGCGCGCTACACGGCGGGGCTGGGAGGCGCCGCGGCGCGCGCGGTGGAGGACATGTGGCGGCAGTGGAACGGCATGCCGGGAGGGCAGGGCATGGCGGCCTGCTGGGCCGCGTGGCGGGCGCAGCAGGCCGCGATCGCGCGCCATGCCGGGGCTTGGAGCGCACAGCTCGTTGCGGCCGGAAGCCTTGCGGCAAAGCTGGTGGAATTCGCCGAAAATAAGTAAAATAGCGAGTTTTCTCAATCTCTTAGAAGCTCTCGCAGCAGGAACCACACCACATGAAAACCGCAATGGAACTCCGCGCCGGCAACGTCGTCATGATCGGCAAAGACCCGATGGTCGTGCAGAAGGCCGAATTCTCGAAATCGGGCCGCAACGCTTCCGTCGTCAAGATGAAGCTGAAGAATCTGCTCACTGGCGCCGGCATGGAGAGCGTCTATCGTGCCGACGACAAGTTCGACACCGTGACGCTGGATCGCAAGGAGTGCACCTACTCCTATTTCGCGGACCCGCTCTACGTGTTCATGGACAGCGAATACAACCAGTACGAGGTCGAGGGCGACAACCTCGGCGACGCGCTGAACTACCTCGACGACGGCATGCCCGTCGAAGTGGTGTTCTACGACGGCAAGGCGATCTCGGTCGAGATGCCGACCACCGTGATCCGCGAGGTCGAGTACACCGAGCCCGCGGTGCGCGGCGACACCTCCGGCAAGGTCATGAAGCCCGCCCGCATCAAGCCCACCGGCTTCGAGCTGCCGGTCGCGGCCTTCGTCGAGATCGGCGACATGATCGAGATCGACACCCGCACCAACGAATTCAAGCGCCGCGCCAACTGATTGGTGCTTGTCCCGGCGAAAGGCAGCTTCGGCTGCCTTTTGTTTTTGGTCGTCCACGCGCGGCGTTAAAATAGCCGCTCGCTTCCCGCCGCCGCCTCATGACCGATCCCCGCTTCGTCCACCTCCGCCTGCACACCGAGTACTCCGTCTCCGACGGTCTGGTGCGGGTGGACGGCGCGGTCAAGCGTGCGCGCGACATCGGCATGCCGGCGATCGGGCTGTCGGACCTGTCGAATACCTTCGGCTGGGTGAAGTTCTACCGCGCGGCGCGCGGTGCCGGCCTCAAGCCGGTGTTCGGCTGCGACGTCTGGGTGACCAACGCCGCCGACCGCAACCGCCCGTCGCGCCTGCTGTTGCTGGTGCAGCACCGCGAGGGCTACCGCCGCCTGTGCGAGCTGCTCACCCGCGCCTATCAGGAAAATCTGCATCGCGGCCACGCCGAAATCGATCCCGCCTGGCTCGCCGAGGGCACCGACGGCCTGCTGGCGCTGTCGGGCGGAGACGCCGGCAACGTCGCGCAGGCGATCCTCGGCGACAAGCCCGACGCCGCGCGCGCCGCGGCCGAGGCCTGGGCCGCGCTGTTTCCGGGGCGCTACTACCTCGAGCTGCAGCGCTTCGGCCAGCCGCACACCGAGCACCTGATCGACGGGCTGCTCGACGTCGGCGCGGCGCTCGGCCTGCCGGCGGTCGCCACCCATCCGATCCAGTTCCTCGCGCCGGACGACTTCAAGGCGCACGAGGCGCGCGTGTGCATCGCCGAGGGCATGATGCTGGGCGACCCGCGCCGCCCGCGGCCGTTCACCGCCGAGCAGTATTTCAAGACGCCCGACGAGATGGCCGAGCTGTTCGCCGATCTGCCCGAGGCGCTCGCCAACAGCGTGGAAATCGCCAAGCGCTGCAACCTCACGCTCGAGCTCGGCAAGAGCAAGCTGCCCGACTTCCCGACGCCGGAAGGGATGAGCCTCGACGACTACATCCGCCAGCGGTCCTACGACGGCCTCGCCGAGCGCATGGCCCATCTCTATCCGGACGAAGCCCAGCGCGCCGCCAAGCTGCCCGAATACACCGAGCGGCTGGAGTTCGAGCTCGGCACCATCATCCAGATGGCCTTCCCCGGCTACTTCCTGATCGTGTCGGACTTCATCAACTGGGCCAAGCACAACGGCGTGCCGGTGGGGCCGGGGCGCGGCTCGGGCGCGGGCTCGCTGGTCGCCTACTGCCTGTCGATCACCGACCTCGATCCGCTGCGCTACGACCTGCTGTTCGAGCGCTTCCTCAACCCCGAACGGGTGTCGATGCCCGACTTCGACGTCGACTTCTGCCAGGACGGCCGCGACCGCGTGATCCAGTACGTGAAGGACAAGTACGGGCACGCCGCGGTGTCGCAGATCGCGACCTTCGGCACCATGGCGGCGAAGGCGGTGTTGCGCGACGTCGGCCGCGTGCTCGACCTGCCGTATCTCTTCGTCGACAAGTTCGTCAAGCTGGTGCCCAACGAGTTGGGCATCAGCCTGGCCGAGGCGCGCGAGAAGGAGCCGCAGATCGACGAGCGCGCGAGGAACGAGGAAGAACTCGCCGAACTGCTGCCGCTCGCGGAAAAGCTCGAGGGCGTCACCCGCAACGTCGGCATGCACGCCGGCGGCGTGCTGATCGCGCCGGGCAGGCTCACCGACTTCTGCCCGCTGTACCGCGCCGAAGGCTCGGACTCGATGGTGTCGCAGTTCGACAAGGACGACGTCGAGGCGATCGGCCTGGTCAAGTTCGACTTCCTCGGCCTGCGCACGCTGACCATCCTCGCCGAGGCGGTGCGCTTCGTGCAGCGCCATCCGGGCATGGAAGACTTCCGCCTCGAGGACCTGCCGCTCGACGACCCGGCGGTGTACCGGCTGTTCGCCGACGGCAACACGACCGCGGTGTTCCAGTCCGAATCGCGTTCGGCGAAGGACCTGGAGAAGCGCCTGAAGGGCGACTGCTTCGAGGACATCATCGCGCTGATGGCGCTCAACCGCCCGGGTCCGCTCGGCTCCGGGATGGTGGACGACTTCATCGCGCGCAAGCAGGGCAAGCAGAAGCCCGAGTACTTCCACCCCGACCTCGAGCCGGTGCTGAAGTCGACCTACGGCATCATCGTCTACCAGGAGCAGGTGATGCTGGTGGCGCAGATCCTCGCCGGCTACAGCCTAGGCGCCGCCGACATGCTGCGGCGCGCGATGGGCAAGAAGAAGCCCGAGGAAATGGCCAAGCAGCGGGAGATCTTCCTCGGCGGCGCGGCAGCGCGCGGGGTCGACACCAAGGTCGCCGAGCGCCTGTTCGACCTGATGGAGAAGTTCGCCGAATACGGCTTCAACAAGTCGCACTCGGCCGCCTACGCGCTGGTCGCGTACCACACCGCCTGGCTCAAGGCGCATTACACGGCCGAGTTCATGGCGGCGACGATGTCGTCGGAAATGTCCGACACCGACAAGGTGCGCATCTTCTACGAGGACTGCCGCGCGAACGGGCTGGCGCTGCTGGCGCCCGACATCAATCTGTCCGGCTACCGCTTCGAGCCGGTCAGCAAGACCGAAATCCGCTACGGCCTCGGCGCGATCAAGGGCAGCGGCGAGGCGGCGATCGGCGCCATCGTCGCCGAGCGCGAGGCCAACGGCCCGTTCAAGGGCCTGTTCGACCTCGCGCGCCGCGTCGACAAGCGCTTCCTCAACCGCCGCGTGCTCGAGGCGCTGGTGAAGGCGGGCGCGTTCGACAGCCTCAACGGCCATCGCGCCAGCCTGATGGCGTCGATCGGCGCGGCGCTGGAAGCCGCCGACCGCGCGGCGCGCAGCGGCGGCCAGGTGGGGCTGTTCGGCGAGGTGCTGGACGGCGGGGGCGAGGAACTGACCGAGGTGCCCGCATGGCCGGAGCAGGAGAAGCTGCTGCAGGAAAAGTCGGCGCTCGGCTACTTCTTCAGCGGCCACCCCTTCACCTGCTACCTCGCCGAGGTGTCGGGGTTCGCCCCCAAGAAGCTCGACAGCCTCGAGCCCTCGCGCGACCCGGTGATGCTGGCGGGCATCGTCGTGTCGCTGCGCACCCAGATGACCCGGCGCGGCAAGATGCTGATTCTGCTGCTCGACGACGCCACCGCGCAGGTCGAAGTGGTGATCTTCAACGAACTCTTCGAGCAGAACCGCCACCTGCTGAAGGACGACGCGCTCCTCGTCATCGAGGGCAAGGTCAACCGCGACGACTACTCGGGCGGCGTGCGGGTGACCGCGGAGCGCATCTACGACCTGGCGGGCGCGCGCACCCGGTTCGCGCAGGGTCTGCGGCTGACGTGCAACGGCGAGTCGAGCGGCCGCAAACTGGGCGAACTGCTGGCACCGTACAAGGTCGAGGAGGGCGGATGCCCGGTGTGGGTCGAGTACCACAACCAGAGCGCGCGCTGCCGCGTGCGCCTGGGCGAGGACTGGCGGGTACGGCTGGACGACCGCTTGCTCGAGTCGCTCGGCGGCTGGCTCAAGCCCGAGGCGGTGAACGTGATTTATTGAAAGCGGGGGGGGGGTGATACGAAATGACCAGTGGATCAAACCACAAATCCGTTGACAGGCATTTCGTTATATTAGAGAATACTAATAACACAGAGGTCGCCGCAATGGCACTCGGTGTTGTCTCCTCCAATCCTCCTCCTTTGGTGGATATTCTGCCCGGCTCTCACGAGTCGGGCATTTTTTTGCCTGTTTTCCGCAGCCTCTTGCGGCTGCCGCGGCCGACTCAGTCGGTCCGTTTCTCGAACACCCGGTAGTGCCCCTCGGTCTCGGTCTCGATGATGCGCTCGACGCGCGCCTGCGGCGGGCCGACGCGCGCCCATTCGACGAGCGCGTCGACGGCACCGGCCGGCCCCTGGGCGACGGCCTCGACCGAGCCGTCGGGCCGGTTGCGCACCCAGCCGGCCACTCCCAGTCGCTCCGCCTCGCGGCGCATCGACTCGCGGAACCACACGCCCTGGACGCGGCCGAGAATCTGCAGGTGCAGCGTCTTCACGGGGCTTACTTCACCTTCATGCCGGGCTGCGCACCGCTGTCGGGCGACAGGATGAACAGGCCGGGCGCGTCGCCGGACGCGGCGAGCACCATGCCTTCGCTCATGCCGAACTTCATCTTGCGCGGGGCGAGGTTGGCGACCATCACGGTCAGCCGGCCGACCAGCGCCTCCGGCGCGTAGGCCGACTTGATGCCGGCGAACACCTGGCGGGTGCCGAGCTCGCCGACGTCGAGCGTGAGGCGCAGCAGCTTGTCGGCGCCCTCGACGTGCTCGGCGTTGGCGATCCGCGCGATGCGCAGGTCGACCTTGGCGAAGTCGTCGATCGAGATCGTCTCGGCCTGCGCGGCCTCGGCGGATTGCGCGGCGTGTGCCTGCGCCTCGGCGTGGCGCACCGGCGCGGGGGCGGGGGTCGGTTCGAGGTTCTGCTTGTTGGCGTCTACCATGGCTTCAATGGATTTGGGGTCGATGCGGGTCATGAGGTGGCTGTATGCGTTGATGCGGTGGCGGATGAACAGGCTCTGGGCGTCGTCCCAGGCGAGCGGCGGGATGTCGAGGAAGGCCTCGACCTCGGCGGCGAGCTTTGGCAGCACCGGCTTCAGGTACAGGGTCAGCAGGCGGAACAGGTTGAGCGAGACGGTGCAGACCTCGTGCAGGCGGTAGACCGCCGCGTCCTGCTTGGCCAGTTCCCATGGCTTCTCGTCGGCGACGTACTGGTTGGCGCGGTCGGCCAGCGCCATGATTTCCCGAAGCGCCTTGGCGTAGTCGCGCGCCTCGTAGTGCGCGGCGATCGCGTCGGCGGCGGCCTGGAATTCGCCGATCAGCTCGATGTTGGCGACGCCGTCGGCGAGCTTGCCGTCGAATTTCTTGTGGATGAAGCCGGCGGTGCGGCTGGCGATGTTGATGAACTTGCCGACCAGGTCCGAGTTCACGCGCGCGACGAAGTCGTCGAGGTTCAGATCGATGTCTTCCATCGAGCCGTTGAGCTTGGCCGCGTAGTAGTAGCGCAGCCACTCGGGGTTGAGGCCCTGCTCGAGATAGCTCGCGGCGGTGATGAAGGTGCCGCGCGACTTCGACATCTTCTGGCCGTTCACGGTCAGGAAACCGTGCGCGTACACCGCGGTCGGCAGGCGGTGGCCGGAGAACTTCAGCATCGCCGGCCAGAACAGCGCGTGGAAGTAGAGGATGTCCTTGCCGATGAAATGCACCAGTTCGGCCTTCGAATCCTTGCCCCACCAGGCGTCGAAGTCGAGACCGTTGTCCTTCGCGTATTTCGCGAAGCTCGCCATGTAGCCGACCGGCGCGTCGAGCCAGACGTAGAAGTACTTGCCCGGCGCGCCGGGGATCTCGAAGCCGAAGTAGGGCGCGTCGCGGCTGATGTCCCAGTTCGAAAGGCCCGAGGCGAACCACTCCTGCATCTTGTTGGCGGCCTCGTCCTGCAGCGTCCCTGACCGGGTCCACTCGCGCAGGAAGGCCTCGCAGTCGCCGAGCCTGAAGAAGTAGTGCTCGGAATCCTTGTGCACCGGGGTCGCCCCCGACACCGCCGACACCGGGTTCTTCAGCTCGGTCGGGCTGTAGGTCGCGCCGCACACCTCGCAGTTGTCGCCGTACTGATCCAGGGCGCCGCACTTCGGGCACTCGCCCTTGATGAAGCGGTCCGGCAGGAAGAGGTTCTTCACCGGGTCGTACAGCTGGGCGATCGTCTTGACCTCGATCAGTCCGGCGTCCTTGAGCGCGAGGTAGATCTTCGAGGCGAGCGCGCGGTTCTCGTCGGAATGCGTCGAGTAGTAATGGTCGAAGCCGATGTGGAAGCCGGCGAAGTCGCGCGTGTGCTCGTCCCACACGCGCTGGATCAGCGCCTCGGGGGTGATGCCTTCCTTCTCGGCGCGCAGCATGATCGCGGTGCCATGCGTGTCGTCGGCGCACATGTAGCGGCAGTCGTGGCCGCGCATCTTCTGGAAGCGCACCCAGATGTCGGTCTGGATGTATTCGACGAGGTGGCCGAGGTGGATGCTGCCGTTGGCGTAGGGCAGCGCGGAAGTGACGAGGATCTGGCGGGACATGGGCGAGCCGGTTGGCCAAAAGCCGCCATTTTAACGCCTGCGCGCTGCGGCGTTCCCGCCGCGTCGGCTAAAAACGCGACCCGGGAAGCTTCAGGAACTCGACCTCCTCGGGCGTCGACGGACGCCCGAGGATCGCGTTGCGGTGCGGGAAGCGGCCGAAGCGTGCCACCACGTCGCGGTGGCGGCGGGCGTAGTCGAGGAAGTTGTCGAACAGCGCCCGCTCGTCGGCGGCGGCCTCGTGCGCCAGGGTTTCGAACAGGGCGACCGAGCGCTCCTGCATCGCGGGCGACTCGGCGTGCTCGAGCGGCAGATAGAGGAACACCCGCTCGACCGGCGCGAGCTGCGCGTCCTCGCCTGCGTCGAGCGCGGCGAGGCTGTGCGCCAGCGCCTGCGGGTCGGTGGCGAAGGCTTCGGGACGGTCGCGGTGGATGTGGTGCGGAAACTGGTCGAGCACGATCACCAGCGCCAGCCGGCCGCGCGGCGTCGCGGCCCACGGGTCGAGTTCGCCCGCGGTCGCCGCGGCGAGGGTGACGGCGAAGCGCTCGGCCACCGCGCGGTCGTTTTCCGGCGACTTGCCGAACCACAGCCGGGTTTGCCGGGCGGCGACTTCGCTTGCACGGCCGGGCGGGCCGAACCAGAAGTCGAGCACGTCGTCGGGCCGGGCGGCCATCGCGGCGTTCAGAAGATGTCGTCGGGGAGGTCGTTGTGCGCGCCGTCGCAGAACGGCTTGTCCTGGCTGTGCTTGCAGTTGCACAGCCACACCGTGGTCTTTTCCTTGAGGACGAAGGGCATCGGCTCCAGCCCGGTACCCTCGTGCGAGCCGTCGCAGAAGGGCTGGGTCATCGAGCGGCCGCACGAGCACCACCAGTATTCGCCGGGTTCGAGCTCGAGTTCGGCAGGATTGCGGTCGTACACGACGGGTTCGGACATGGGGGGCTCCAGGGCAAAAGCAGGCATTCTAGCCGCATCCAGCGCTTTGAAATCCTTACGGTTTTTGTGCCCATTCGGGCGGCGGCTGCGACGGCGCCAGGCTTGCGTGCCCTGGACCGCCCGCGCATGCGAACGCGCTCGCGGCCGCGTTCCCCGCGCAAGCACGCGCCGGGCATCCCGATTCACGCCATCGTTGCCAGGGTCTTGCGGAAGCGCGCCAGGGAGAAGGCGAAGAAGACCATGCCGATCGCGGCCAGGCTGGCGAGCTGGGGCCAGACGACCTCGAGTCCCGCCCCGCGGAACAGGATGGCCTGGGCGTATTCGACGAAGTGCGTTGTGGGCGCGGCCTGCATGACGATGTCGATGATGCTGGTCATGCCTTCCCGCTGCTTCAATCCGCCGGCGGACAGCGTCTGGGCGCGGATCAGGCCGCCCGCGCCCGAGAGGATCTGCATCGGCAGCATGACCATGAACAGCAGCAGGCCGAACTGCGGCATCGAGCGGGCGACGGTGGCGAGGAATATGCCAATGGAGCCGGTGGCAAACAGGTGCAGGCAGACGCCCGCGAAGAACAGCGCGAGCGAGCCTTCGATGGGGACCGCCAGCAGGCCGCGCACCATCAGGTTCAGCGACAGCGCCGACCCTGCCAGTACGACGAATGCCATGGCCCAGACCTTGCTCGCCATGATCTCGAAAGGCGTGACGGGCATCGCCAGCACGTGTTCCACGGTGCCGTGCTCGCGCTCGCGGATCAGGGCCGCGCCGGTGAGCACGATCGAGAGCATGGTGATCGCGGTGATCACCTCCATGATGCTGCCGAACCAGATCTTGTCGAGCTCCGGGTTGAACTCTGCGCGGAACACCAGCTCGACCGGCGGCTGCGCGCTGGCCCGGTGGCCCCGCACGAACTCGTTCACTTCTTCGGAAACGATGGTCTGGATGTAATTGCTGCCGATGAAGGCCTGGCTCATCCGCGTCGCGTCGACGTTGAGCTGTATCGCGGGACTGCGTCCGGCGAGGACGTCGCGCTCGAAGCCGGAGGGGATGTGCAGCGCGAAGGTGTCGAGGCCGGCATCCATCCGCGCGTCCATTTCGGCCGCGGTGATGAGTGCCGGCGGCAGGAAGTACGGCGGGTAGAAGGCGTCGCGGATGCGGCCGGACAGCGCGGACCGGTCTTCGTCGACGACGGCGATGGGCGCCTTGTGCAGGGTCTCCGGCATGGCGGTCGCGGCGGTGTAGATGTTGACCGTGAGCGCGAAGGCGATCAGCAGCATCAGGATCGGGTCGCGCAGGAGGCTGTGCAGCTCCTTGAAGCCGAGGTGGAGGATGTTGCGCGCCGCACGCATGGCTAGTGCGCCTGTTTCCTGAGCAGCAGCGCGCCGAGGCCGATGAGCACGGGGAAGGCCAGCGCGAGCGGAACATAGGACGCCTTGAGGTCCGTGAACGTCAGCCCCTTGGAGAAGGTGCCGCGGGTGATGGTCAGGAAATGCGAGGCCGGATGCAGCTCCCCGATGAACCGGCCCGCGCCGGTCAGCGAGGAGACGGGCTCGATCAGGCCCGAGAACTGCACGACGGGCAGGATGCCGAGCACGCCGGCGGCGAAGATGCCGGCGACCTGGCTGCGCACGAAGGCGGATACCAGCAGCCCGAAGGCGGTGGTGGCCATCACGTAGAGCAGGGCGGCGAAGGCCAGCGCCGCGAAGCTGCCTTTCAGCGGCACGCCGAAGATGAAGACCGCGAGCCCCGTCAGCAGCAGGAAGCTGATCATCGCCAGCACGACATAGGGAATCTGTTTGCCGAGCAGGAACTCCAGGCGGGAGATCGGGGTGACGTAGAGATTGACGATCGAGCCCAGCTCCTTTTCCCGCACCACCGATAGCGTGCTGAGGATCGCCGGGATCAGGAACAGCAGCAGCGGGATCACCGTCGGCACCATGGCCGGCAGGCTCGCGACATCCGGGTTGTAGCGGAAGCGGGTCTCGATGGTGGCAAGGCCTGGTGCCGATGGGCCGTTGCTCTCGCGCGCCTTGCTCTGCAGCCAGTGCTGGTGCATGCCCTGCATGTAGGTGCGCACGGTCTCGGCGCGGCCCGGCATGGCGCCGTCGATCCAGACGCCGATCTGTACCGGGGTGCCGCGCGCGATGTCGCGGGCAAAGCCGGGCGGGAGCTCGAGCGCCAGGTTGATCTCTCCGGCGCGCAGTCGCCGGTCGATCTCGGCATGGTCGCGGACCGGCGGCCGCTCGATGAAGTAGCGGGAGCCGGCAAGATTGAGCGCGTAGTCGCGGCTCAGCGCGCTGTCGTCGCGATCGAGCACGGCAAAGCTGAGGTCCTCGACGTCCATGTTGATGCCGTAGCCCAGCACCAGCATGAGAAAGATGCTGCCCAGCGCGGCGAGCGCGAGCCGGATCGGATCGCGGCTCAGTTCCAGCGACTCGCGCCGGGTGTAGCTGAAGAGGCGGTGCAGCCGGCGCAGGCGCGGCGGCGCGGGGGCGGCCGGGGCGGGAGCCGCTCGAGCCGCGGAAAGCGCGTCTGCGGCTTCCCGGATGGTTTCCGGCCGCCGCGTCATCGCCTCCTCGAGGTGGCTGATGAACGCGTGTTCGAGGTCGGCTGCGCCGCGTGCCGCGACGATCGCGGCCGGCGTGTCGCTCACCAGCACCTGGCCGGCGTGCATCAGCGCGATGCGGTCGCAGCGCTCGGCCTCGTTCATGAAGTGGGTGGAGATGAAGAGGGTGACGTTGTCCTTCCGCGCCAGCTCGATCAGCACGTTCCAGAAGGCGTCGCGCGCCACCGGGTCGACGCCCGAGGTCGGCTCGTCGAGGATCAGCATCTCCGGCCGGTGGATCATCGCGACCGCGAGCGACAGGCGCTGGCGCGCGCCGAGCGGCAGCGCGGCAGGGAGCGCGTCCATGATCGCGGTGAGATCGAAGCGCTCCGCCATTTCCTGCACCCGCGCCGCGATCCCGGCCTGCGGAATGCCGAAGAGCCGCGCGTGGATGATCAGGTTCCGCCGCACCGTCAGCTCGCTGTAGAGCGAGAAGGACTGGGTCATGTAGCCCACGCGGCGGCGCGTGGCGAGGTCGTGCGGGTCCACCTCCCGGCCGAACAGCCGCGCCTCGCCCTCGCTCGCGGGCAGCAGGCCGGTGAGCATCTTCATGGTGGTGGTCTTGCCGCAGCCGTTGGACCCGAGGAAGCCGAAGATTTCCCCTCGCCGGATCCGGAAGCTGACGTGGTCGACCGCGGTGAACTTGCCGAAACGCATGGTGAGGCCGCGTGCCTCGATCGCCGTTTCCTCCTGCAGCCGGGCCGCGCGCGGGGTGATCACCACGGGCCGGTAGCCCTCGCGCCGTGCCGCCGGCAGCAGCGCGATGAAGGCGTCGTCGAGCGTGCGGGTGCCGGCGCGCGCAAGCAGTTCGGGCGGCGTGCCGGTGGCGAGCACCTCGCCGTCGTTCATGGCGACCAGCCAGTCGAAGCGCGCGGCCTCTTCCATGTAGGCCGTGGCCACCAGCACGGTCATGGCCGGGCGGGCTGCACGGATGCGCTCGATCAGTTCCCAGAACTGGCGGCGCGACAGCGGGTCGACGCCGGTGGTGGGCTCGTCGAGGATCAGCAGGTCCGGGTCGTGGATCAGCGCGCAGCACAGGCCGAGCTTCTGTTTCATGCCGCCTGAGAGCTTGCCGGCGGGCCGCTCGGCGAAGGGTGCCAGGCCGGTGGCATCGAGCAGTTCGGCGATGCGCCGCTCGCGCTCGTGGCGGCCCTGCCCGAACAGCCGGGCGAAGAAGTCGACGTTCTCGAACACCGACAGCGTCGGGTAGAGATTCTTGCCCAGCCCCTGGGGCATGTAGGCGATGCGCGGCAGGAGCGCCTGGCGTTGCCGGGCATTCGCCATGTCCCCGCCGAGCACTTCGATGCTTCCCGACTGGATCGCGCGGGCGCCGGCGATGAGCGAGAAGAGACTCGACTTGCCGACGCCGTCCGGGCCGATGACGCCGATCATCCGGCCGGCGGGCAAATCGAGGGTGATCGCGTCGAGCGCGATCACGTCGCGGTAGCGCAGGCCGACCGCGCGCAGTCGAACAGCGGGCGCTGCGTCCGGCGGCGTCACCGTGCCGGCGCGCACGCTCATTGCGGCAGCTTGACCTGTAGACGATCAGGCCATGCGGCGCCGGGCTCGCTCAGCACGTAGGCGACGCCGGGGAGACCGGTCTTCACCTGGAGGATATGTTGCTTCAGCAGGTCGGGCGGGATCTGCGCGCGCACGCGGAACATCAGCTTTTCCCGTTCGTTCGCCGTCTCCACCGCCTTGGGCGTGAACTGCGCGACGTCGGCGACGAAGGAAACATTCGCGGGGATCACATACTGCGGCGCGGCATCGAGCACGATGCGCACCTCGGTGCCGATCGCCACGCGTCCCGCCACCGCGGCCGGCAGGAAGAAGGTCATGTACACGTCGGAGAGGTCGACCAGGTTCAGCACGCGCCCGCCCGCGGGGATCACTTCGCCGGGGCGGGCCACGATGAACTGCACCCGGCCGTCACGCGGCGACTTCAGCGTCGTGTCGTCGATGTCGGCCTGGATGCGTTCGATATTGGCCTGCGCGGCCGCCGTGGATGATTGTGCGCCGGTGACCTGGGAACGCGCGCTGGCGATCGCCGACTCCGCCGCGGCGACCTGGGCGCGGGCAGCGCTCAAGGCGGCCTCGGCGCTCTCCACCCGCGCCCGCTCGTCGTCCACCGCCTGGGGGGAGAGGAAGCCTTTTTCGGCGAGCGCCGTCGAACGCTCCAGATGCGAGCGCGCGGCCTTCAGTTCCGCCTGGCGCTGCGCCACCACGGCCTGCGCCGCTGCCTTGTCGCTCTGGCGCTGCGCAATCTGGCTGCCCGCCGTGGTCACCGCGCTGTCGGCCTGCTGCAGTTGCGCTTCGGCCTGGCGGCGCTGGGCCTCGAGCACGTCGGTGTCCATCACTGCCAGGACCTGTCCGGCCGTGACGAATTCGCCTTCGCGCACGCGGATCTCCTCGATCCGGCCGGCGGCCCGGCTGGCGACGTCGATCTCGACGGCCTCGATGCGCCCGTTGCCGCTGACCAGCCCGGTCTCGCCGTCCTTGAGCCCGAATCGCTGCCAGCCGACCAGCGCCGCCACGCCGGCGGCCAGCACCAGTGCCGACCGGATCAACCATTTCCTTTGTTGTGGGGTCACCGCAATCCCTTGTTCGCTCGCGCCATTTGTTGTTAGCTGAATTCTGGGCCATTTGCCGGGCAATGACCAAGCGGCGGCGATGCCGTCGCGCCCCCGGCTCGGTTCAGGCCTGGGAGAGCAGGTCGTGGATCATGCGCCGGAAGGTCTGCACGACCACCTGCTGATCGAGGTCCGGATTGCGGATGGCGCGGATCTGCAGGCCTTCGAACATCGCCGCGAGCGCTTCGGTCATGCCCGTGAGGGCGGCATCGCTGTCGCGATGGCCGGCCGCCTGCCGGAGGGTGCGCAGGGTCTCCTTGAGGCTTTCACGGCATTGCCGGTCGGCGGCGCGCACGATGTCGGCCACGTGCGGGTTGCGCGCGGCTTCGGCGACGATTTCCAGCTGCAGCGCGGCGTTGCCGGGGGCGAGGTTGGCTTCCACGCCCTCGACGGCGCGCTCGATCATCGCGGATTTGACGTCGCTCGCCGCGCGCAGTTCGGCGGTCAGCGTCAGCAGGCGGTCCAAATCCTGCGCGACGATGTCGGCGATGATCGCTTCCTTGTTCTCGAAGTAGTGGTAGATGTGGCCGGTGCTCATGCCGGCCGCCTTGGAGATCTGGGCGATGCTGGTGCCGTGGAAGCCGTGCTGGCGGAAGCACTGCTCGGCGGCAGCGCGGATCTGGATGCGGCGCGCTTCGGCGCGCGAGGCGTCGGTGGGGAGGTCGGGGCCCGTTGGCATGCTTTTCTCCGGTTGGGGGGCGCAGATCCGGGACGACGAAAATCTTGCGCGTGAGCGAATACTAATATAGATTGAACATTCATTCTAGAATGGCCGTTCGATCCATCGGGTGGAGCGGTCCTATATTTATAGCTTTGTGCGGCCCGCCACATCTCGCGGGCTGTCGTGTCACTTCAAGAAGGCCATCCATGCAGACTCGTCGCAACCTGCCGTTCATGCCGCTGGGCTTCGCGCTGGCGGGCGCCTTGCTTCTCGCCGCCTGCGGCGGAAAAGACCAGCCGCCGGGCGGCCCCGGGGCAGGCGGCCCGGGCGCCCCGGCCGTCACGGTACTCACGGTCAAGGCCGAGCCGGTGCCGCTGGCGATCGAGCTGCCCGGGCGTACCGCGCCCTACCTCATCGCCGAACTGCGTCCGCAGGTGACGGGAATCGTCAAGGCCCGGCCGTTCAAGGAGGGCAGCGAGGTCAAGGCCGGCCAGATGCTGTACCAGATCGACCCCGCGCCCTACCAGGCGACCTACGACAGCGCTCGCGCCAACCTCGCGCGCGCCGAGGCGAACGTCGAGGCGGCGCGACTCAAGGCCGAGCGCTACGCCGAACTGGTGAAGATCGAGGCGGTGAGCAGGCAGGACAACGACGACGCGGCCGCCGCGCTGAAGCAGGCGCAGGCCGACGTCAGCGCGGCGCAGGCCGCGCTCGACAAGGCGCGCATCGACCTCGGCTTCACCCGCGTCACCTCGCCGATTTCCGGGCGCATCGGCCGCTCGGCGGTGACCCCGGGCGCGCTGGTGACCGCGAACCAGGCCGACGCACTCGCGACCGTGCAGCAGCTCGACCCCATCTACGTCGACCTCACGCAGTCGAGCGCCGAGATGCTGCGCATGAAGCGCGAACTCGCCGAAGGCAGGCTGCAGCGTGCCGCGGGCAACGCCGTGCCGGTCGAACTGGTGCTCGAGGACGGCAGCGTCTACGACACCGAGGGCAAGCTCGCGTTCTCCGAGGTGACGGTCGACGAAGGCACCGGCAGCGTCACGCTGCGGGCGGTTTTCCCCAACAAGCAGGGCGAACTCTTGCCCGGCATGTACGTGCGGGCGCGCATCACCCAGGGCGTGCGCGAAAGTGCGATCCTGGTGCCGCATGCCGCGGTGACCCGCGACCCGCGCGGCAACGCGACCGTGATGGTGGTGAACGGCGAAAGCAAGGTCGAGACGCGCGTCGTCCGGGCCGACCAGTCGCTGGGCGACAAGTGGGTGGTGACCGAGGGGCTGGCACCCGGCGACCGCGTCATTGTCGAGGGCCTGCAGAAGGCCCGGCCCGGCACCCCGGTGCAGGCGCAGGAGGCCGGCGCCGCGCCGGCGCCCGCTGCCGCCCCCGCCGCGGCGCAGTGAGGTAGACCGTCATGGCCCGCTTCTTCATCGACCGGCCCATCTTCGCGTGGGTCATCGCCCTCGTCATCATGCTCGCCGGCGTGCTGTCCATCCTGGGGCTGCCGGTTTCGCAGTATCCGGCGATCGCGCCGCCCACCATCGCCATCAACGCCAGCTATCCCGGCGCCTCGGCGCAGACCGTGGAGGACTCCGTCACCCAGGTCATCGAGCAGAAGCTCACCGGGCTGGACAACCTGCTCTACATGAGCTCGCAGTCCGACTCGTACGGCCGCGCGACGGTGACGCTGACCTTCGATGCCGGCACCGATCCCGACATCGCCCAGGTGCAGACGCAGAACAAGCTGCAGCTCGCGCTGCCGCTGCTGCCGCTGGCGGTTCAGCAGCAGGGCGTGCAGGTGGTGAAGTCGACGCGCAACTTCCTGCTGATCGTCGGCTTCGTCTCCAAGGACGGCAGCATGAGCCGGACCGACCTCTCCGACTTCATCAATTCCACCGTGCAGGAACCGATGTCGCGCGTCACCGGCGTCGGCGAGGTGCAGGTGTTCGGCGCCCAGTACGCGATGCGCATCTGGCTCGACCCGGCCAGGCTGAACAAATACCGGCTGACGCCGGCCGACGTGCAGGCCGCGGTACAGGCACAGAACAACCAGGTCTCGGCCGGCCAGCTCGGTGGCACGCCGGCGGTGGCGGGGCAGGGGTTCACTGCGTCGATCACGGCGCAGAGCCGGCTGCAGACGGTCGAGGAATTCGAGCAGATCCTGCTGCGCAGTTCGGCGCAGGGCGGCGAAGTGCGGCTGAAGGACGTCGCGCGGGTCGAGATCGGCGCCGAGAACTACGGCATCGTCGGCCGCTTCAACGGCCAGCCCGCCGCCGGCATCGGCATCAAGCTCGCCGCGGGCGCCAACGCGCTCGACACCGCGAAGGCGGTGAAGGCCAAGATCGAGGAAATGAAGCCCTACTTCCCCGCCGGCATCGAGACCGTGGTGCCTTTCGACACCACGCCCTTCGTCAGGATCTCGATCATGAACGTGGTGCAGACCCTGGTCGAGGCGATCATCCTGGTGTTCCTCGTGATGTACCTGTTCCTGCAGAATTTCCGCGCCACCCTGATCCCGACCATCGCGGTGCCGGTGGTGCTGCTCGGCACCTTCGGCGTGATGGCCGCGTTCGGCTTCTCGATCAACACGCTCACCATGTTCGGGCTGGTGCTGGCGATCGGCCTGCTGATCGACGATGCCATCGTGGTGGTGGAGAACGTCGAGCGCATCATGAGCGAGGAGGGCCTGTCGCCGAAGGAAGCGACCCGGAAGTCGATGGACCAGATCACCGGCGCGCTGATCGGCATCGGCCTGGTGGTGGCGGCGGTGTTCGTGCCGATGGCCTTCTTCGGCGGCTCCACCGGCGTCATCTACCGCCAGTTCTCCATCACCATCGTTTCGGCGATGGCGCTGTCGGTGCTGGTGGCGATCATCTTCACGCCGGCGCTGTGCGCCACCATGCTGAAGCCTGTCGAGAAAGGCCACGGCCACGGCGAAGGCAGCTGGCTGTCCGGCTTCTTCGGCTGGTTCAACCGCATGTTCGCCCGCAACGCGCAGCGCTACGAGTCGGCGGTCGGCAAGATCCTCAATCGCAGCCTGCGCTTCCTGGCGATCTACCTCGCCATCATCGGCGTGCTGGTGCTGCTGTTCGCGCGCCTGCCGACCGCCTTCCTGCCGGACGAGGACCAGGGCGTGATGTTCACCCAGGTCATCCTGCCGGCCGGCGCGACCCAGGAGCGCACCGTCGAGGTGCTGAAGAAGGTCGAGCACCAGTATCTCGAGAACGAGAAGGGCAACGTGCGCTCGGTGTTCACCGCCGCCGGCTTCAGCTTCGCCGGCCAGGGCCAGAACATGGGCCTCGGATTCGTCAATCTCGAGCCCTGGGACCAGCGCCACGAGCCCGGACAGGACGTGAAGTCGATCGCCGGCCGCGCGATGGGCGCGTTCTCGCAGATCCGCGAGGCGATGGTGTTCGCCTTCGTGCCGCCGGCGGTGCTCGAACTCGGCACCGCGAGCGGCTTCAACGTGCAGCTGCAGGACCGCGCCGGCCTCGGTCACGACGCGCTGATCGCGGCGCGCAACCAGTTCCTCGGCATGGCCGCGCAGGACAAGCGCCTGGTCGGGGTGCGCCCGAACGGCCAGGAAGACGTCGCCGAGTACCAGCTCGACATCGACCACGCCAAGGCCGGCGCGCTCGGCGTCTCGGTGGCGGACATCAACCACACGCTCGCCACCGCCTGGGGCGGCAGCTACGTCAACGACTTCATCGACCGCGGCCGCATCAAGAAGGTGTACCTGCAGGCCGACGCCGACGCGCGCATGACCCCCGAGGACCTGGCCAAGTGGTACGTGCGCAACAAGCAGGGCGAGATGGTGCCGCTGTCGGCCTTCACCACGGCGCACTGGGCCTACGGCTCGCCGCGGCTGGAGCGCTACAACGGCCAGCCCTCGGTCGAGCTGCAGGGCCAGGCCGCGCCCGGCCTGTCGTCGGGCGACGCGATGGCCGCAGTGGAGGAAATCATCGCCAAGCTGCCGGTCGGCATCGGCTACGAATGGACCGGCACCTCGTTCGAGGAACGGCGTTCCGGCTCGCAGGCGCCGGCGCTCTATGCGTTGTCGCTGCTGGTGGTGTTCCTCTGTCTGGCGGCGCTGTACGAAAGCTGGTCGGTGCCCTTGGCGGTGATCCTGGTGGTGCCGGTCGGCGTGCTCGGCGCCGTGCTGGCGGCGACTGGCCGCGGGCTGTCGAACGACGTCTATTTCCAGGTCGCCTTGCTCGCCACCATCGGTCTGTCGGCGCGAAACGCGATCCTGATCGTGGAATTCGCCAAGGCGCAGATGGAGCAGGAAGGCCGTGACCTGATCACCGCCACGCTGGCCGCGGTCCGCATGCGTCTGCGCCCTGTCCTGATGACCGCGCTGACCTTCGGCTTCGGCGTGCTGCCGCTGGCCATCGCCAGCGGCGCCGGCTCCGGCGCCCAGAACGCGGTGGGCACCGGCGTGCTCGGCGGCACCCTCGCCGGCACCGCGATCGGCATCTTCTTCATCCCGCTGTTCTACGTGGTGATCAAGCGCATTTTCAAGGACAAGCCGCAGGCGGAAGCCGCTGCTGCGCCGCAGGAGGTCAAGTGATGTTCGCGCTCCGCACCCTCACCGTCGCGCTCGCCGCCGCCCTGGCCGGCGGCTGCACGATGATCCCCGACTACCAGCGCCCCGCGGCGCCGGTGCCGGAGCATTTTCCGGTGGTGACGCTCGCCGGCAGCGCCGAGGCGTCGCCGGCAGTCGGCGACGCGGCGCAAGCGGCGCCCGCCGACACCCTCGCCTGGCGCGATTACTTCGCCGACCCGCGGCTGCGCGAGGTGATCGCGCTGGCGATCGCCAACAACCGCGACCTGCGCGTCGCCGCGCTCAACATCGAGCAGGCGCGCGCGGCGTACCGCATCCGGCGCGCCGACCTGTTCCCTGCCGTCGGCGCGACCGGCAGCCAGAACGCGCAGCGGCTGCCCGGCGACCTCAGCTCCGGCGGCGAGGCCGACGTCAGCCGCGTGTACAGCGCGACCGTGGGCTTCTCCGCCTACGAGCTCGACTTCTTCGGCCGCATCCGCAGCCTCAACGCCGAGGCGCTGCAGCGCTACCTCGGCACCGAGGAGGCGCGCCGCAGCGCACAGATCAGCCTGGTGGCGGAAGTCGCCAGCGGATGGCTCACGCTCGCGTTCGACCGCGAGCGCCTGGCACTGGCGCAGCGCACCTTCGAGACGCGGCAGCAGTCGCACGATCTCATCCGCCGCAGCTACGAGGCCGGTGCGGTGACGGCGCTCGACTTCAACCAGTCGCAGGCGCTGCTGCAGAGCGCACGCGCCGACGTCGCGCGCTTCACCGCCTTCGTCGCGCAGGACGCCAACGCGCTCGCGCTCGTCGCCGGCGCCCCGGTGCCGGGCGAATGGCTGTCCGACACGCTCACCGACAGCGTGAGCGCCGTGGCCGAACTGCCGCCCGGCGTGCCGTCCGAGGTGCTCGTCCGCCGTCCCGACATCCTGCAGGCCGAGCACGCCCTGCGCGCGGCCAACGCCAGCATCGGCGCGGCGCGCGCGGCCTTCTTCCCGCGGGTCACGCTGACCGCCGCCGGCGGCACGGCCAGCAGCACGCTCGACGGCCTGTTCGACAGCGGCTCGGGCACCTGGAGCTTCCTGCCGCAGATCCGCATCCCGATTTTCGAGGCCGGCCGCCTGAAAGCCAGCCTCGACGTGGCCGAGCTGCAGCGCGACATCAACGTCGCCCAGTACGAAAAGGCGATCCAGGTCGCGTTCCGCGAAGTCGCCGACGCGCTCGCCGACCGCGCCACGCTGGCCGAGCGGGTCGACGCGCGGCGCGCCCAGGTCGAGGCGACGGAGGCCAGCTTCCGCTTGTCGGAGGCCCGCTACCGGGGCGGCGTCGACAGCTACCTCGGCCTGCTCGACGCCCAGCGCTCGCTCTACCTCGCGCAGCAGGAGCTGATCGCGGTGCGCCTGCTCGATGCAGGCAATCGCGTTGCGCTCTACCGGGCGCTCGGCGGAGGCTGGCGCTGAGCGCCGGGAACCTGTCCGCCGCCGGACACTCCGACCGAGAGTGCGGTTGCCCGTGACACGCGCCGGCAACCGCTCTGGAGTACGCTGATGGCTTGCGACCGACACGACAGCACAGCATGCGAGCCGATCCACCCGACCAGAACACACAGATGAACGCCCATCGATTTCCCCGCACGCTGCCGCTGCTGGCCGCACTCGGCCTGGCAGGGTGTGCCGCGGTCGGCCCCGACTACGTCCCGCCGCCGCAGGACGTGCCGGCCGCCTGGAGCCGGCTCGACGGCGCCACGGCGGCGCCGGTGGCGATTGCCGAGGCGCCCGGCGACCTCAGCGCGTGGTGGAACCGCCTCGACGATCCGCTGCTCACCGAACTGGTACACGAAGCGCTGCTGGCGAGCCCCGATCTGCGCAGCGCGCAGGCGCGGCTGCGTGCTGCGCGCGCGCAGCGCACGGTGGCCGCCGCCGGGCGCTACCCCAGCGTGGGCGCGTCGGCGCGCGCCAGCCGCAGCGAGTCGAGCGAGGAGGTCGGCACCGGCGAGGCGCGCAACTTCTACAGCGCGGGCTTCGATGCGAGCTGGGAGGCGGACGTCTTCGGCGGCGTGCGGCGCGGTGTCGAGGCGGCAGACGCCGCCCTCGAGTCGTCGCGCGCGGCGCTCGACGCGGCGCGGGTGTCGCTGGCGGCCGAAGTGGCGTCGAATTACGTCGACGTGCGCACCCAGCAGATCCTGCTCGACATCGCACGCGCCAACCTCGCCACGCAGAGCGAGACGCTGCAGCTCACCGAATGGCGCGCGCAGGCCGGGCTGGTCAGCAGCCAGGACGTCGAGCAGGCGCGCGCCAGCCGCGAGCAGACGCGTGCCCAGCTGCCTGCCCTGGAAATCAGCCTCGCCGCGGCCGAGCATCGCCTCGACGTGCTGCTCGGCAAGGCTCCGGGCAGCCTGCACGCGCGCCTTGCCGAAGCGGGCAGCCTGCCGGCCGTGCCGGAGGCGGTCGCCGTCGGGATACCGGCCGACGCCCTGCGCCAGCGCCCCGACGTGCGGGCGGCCGAGCGCACGCTGGCGGCGGAAACCGCCCGCGTGGGCGTGGCCGAGGCGGCGCGCTATCCGTCGTTCACGCTCTCGGGTTCGATCGGCGTCGAGGCGCTGACCTTCGGCGCGCTGGGCAACAGCGGTGCCGTCGCCTCGTCGCTCGTCGCCGGCATCACGGCGCCGATCTTCGACGCCGGCCGCCTGCGCGCCCAGGTCGAGATCCAGGACGCCGCGCGCGAGCAGGCGCTGGTGGCCTACGAGCAGGCGGTGCTGACCGCTCTGCAGGAGGCCGAGAACGCGCTGGTCGAGTTCGCGCGCAACCGTGAACGCGGCGAGGCGCTGGCGATCGCGGTCGAGGCGAGCCGCAACGCCGCCGACCTCGCGCGCCAGCGCTACAGCGCCGGGCTGATCGATTTCCAGTCCGTCCTCGCCAGCGAGCGCAACGTGCTCGTGCTCGAGGAGAGCCTGGCCGGCAACCGTGCCAACGGCGTGCAGGCACTCATTCGTTTGTACAAGGCGCTGGGCGGCGGTTGGTCGCCCCAGGCCGAATCCAGCCCGACCCGCAAGGACGCTTCATGAAAGACAACGACACCCCGCAAGCCAGGGCACCTGGCCTCAAGAACGTCCTCGCCGCGCATTCCGGCAGCCTGCTCTCGCGTCGCTGGCTCTCGCTCGCGATCGGGCTCGTCGTGGTGGCGGGCGTGCTGTGGTTCGTCCTGCGCCCGGACGACGACGCCAAGGCGCCGCGCTACGCGACGCAAGCCGCAGCGGTCGGCACCCTGGTGGTCAAGGTGTCGGCCACCGGCAACCTGCAGCCGACCAACACGGTGGACGTCGGCAGCGAACTCTCCGGCATCGTCGATCAGGTATACGTGGACGACAACGACGCGGTGAAGAAGGGGCAGATCCTGGCGCGGCTCGATCTTTCGAAGCTCAGGGATGCGGTGGCCAGGTCGCGCGCATCGCTTGCGGCGGCGGAAGCGCAGGTACTGCAGGCGCAGGCGACCGTCGCGGAAGCGCGCGCGGCGCTGGCGCGCTACCAGCAGGTGCATGCGCTGTCCGACGGCAAGGTGCCTTCCAGGACCGAGATGGACGTCGCCGAGGCCAACCTGAAGCGTGCCGAGGCCAACGCGGCGAGTGCCCGCGCGAACGTCGTCCAGGCGCGTGCCGCCCTGCAGTCGGACGAGACCAACCTGTCGAAGGCCAGCATCCGCTCGCCGATCGACGGCGTGGTGCTGTCGCGAGAGGTCGACCCCGGCCAGACCGTGGCCGCTTCCTTCCAGGCGCCGGTGCTGTTCAAGCTGGCCGAGGACCTCACCAAGATGGAGCTGCAGGTCGACGTCGACGAGGCCGACGTCGCGCAGGTCAAGGCCGGGCAGAAGGCGACCTTCGGCGTCGACGCGTGGCCCGGCCGCGAGTACCACGCCGTCATCACCCGCGTCGGCTACGGCGCGAAGCAGTCCGAGGGGGTGATTTCCTATCTCACCGTGCTCGAGGTGGCCAACGACGACCTCAGCCTGCGCCCCGGCATGACCGGTACCGCCGAGATCACCACGCTGACCCGGGAGAACGCGCTGCTGGTGCCGAACGCGGCGCTGCGATTCGAGCCGCCGGCAGCTGGCGGCGCGCAGCCGAAGCAGGCGGGAATCAGCGTGATGGGCGCGCTGATGCCGCGCATGCCGCGCCAGGTGCCGAGGTCCCAGCAGAAGGCCGGCAGCGGCACGCCGCGGGTGTGGGTGCTGCAGGAGGGCCAGCCGGTCGCGGTCGACGTCACGACCGGCGCCACCAACGGCCGCATGACCGAGATCACCGGCGGCGACCTCAAGGCCGGCATGCAGGTGATCACCGAGGCCCTGGGCACGTCCTCATGAGCGACGCCCCGCTCATCCGGCTCTCCGGCATCACCAAGACCTACGGCCGCGGGCAGGCTGCCTTCCAGGCGCTGAAGGGCATCGACCTCGCCGTCGAGGCCGGCGAGTTCGTGGCGGTCATGGGGCCGAGCGGCTCGGGCAAGTCCACCGTGATGAACATTCTCGGCTGCCTCGACACGCCCACCAGCGGCAGCTACGAATTCGAGGGCGTGAAGGTCGAGCAACTGACGCGCAACGAGCGCGCGCTGCTCAGGCGCAACTACCTGGGCTTCGTGTTCCAGGGCTTCAACCTGCTGGCGCGCACCACCGCGCTGGAGAACGTCGAGCTGCCGCTGATCTACCGGGGCGAGCCGTTGGTCCGGCGCCATGCCGCGGCGCGCGACGCATTGAGGCAGGTGGGCCTCGAAGGCTGGGAGCACCATACGCCGGGCGAACTCTCCGGCGGCCAGCAGCAGCGCGTCGCCATCGCACGCGCGATCGTCACCCGGCCGCACGTGCTGCTCGCCGACGAGCCGACGGGCAACCTCGACACCCGCACCAGCGAGGAGATCATGGAGCTCATCGCCGCGTTCAACCGGGAGCTGGGAATCACCGTGCTGATGGTCACCCACGAGCCCGACATGGCGGCGCACGCCAGAAGGGTCGTCCGCTTCGTCGACGGGCGCGTCGACAGCGACCGCCGCAACGGGGAGGCCGGCTGATGCTGTGGAACACGCTGCTGCTCGCGTTGCGCGCCATCCGGCGCAACCTGATGCGCTCCTTCCTCACCATCCTCGGCATCGTCATCGGCGTCGCCGCGGTGATCACCATGGTCACCCTCGGCAACGGCGCGACGAAGTCGGTGTCCGACCAGATCTCGAGCATGGGCAGCAACCTCGTGATGGTGATGCCGGGCCAGCGCTTCGGCCCCGGCGCGGTGGCGGCGGCCCCCTTCAAGAACGCGGACGTCGAGGCGGTGCGCAGCCAGATCACCGGGGCGCGCCTCGTCGCGCCGGTCGTCGCCAAGTCGGCGACCGCGGTGTACCAGGCCAACAACTGGTCGACCGTCGTGTACGGCAGCAGCAACGAGTATTTCGAGGCCGGCAACTGGACGCTCGCCGCCGGCCGCACGTTCACCGAAGCCGAGGAGCGCTCGGGCCGGGCGGTGTGCGTGATCGGCGATACCGTGCGCGAGAAGCTGTTCGGCCGGCAGAGCCCGGTGGGCAACGACATCCGCATCAAGCAGTTTTCCTGCGAGGTGATCGGGCTGCTGCAGGCGAAGGGGCAGTCGGCCATGGGCTCCGACCAGGACGACATGGTGGTGATGCCGCTGCGCACCGTGCAGCGGCGACTCTCCGGCAGCCAGGACATCGGCCGCCTGAGCATCTCGGTCAAGGAAGGCGTGTCGATCGACACCGTCAAGGCGCAGCTCACGCTGCTGCTGCGCGAGCGCCGCAACATCGCCGAGAACGAGGACGACGACTTCCGCGTGATGGATACCCGGCAGATCGCCGAGACGCTGACCAGCACCACCAAGATCCTCACCATGCTCCTCGGCGCCGTCGCGGCGGTCAGCCTGCTGGTCGGCGGCATCGGCATCATGAACATCATGCTGGTGTCGGTGACCGAGCGCACCCGCGAGATCGGCATCCGCCTCGCCATCGGCGCGCTCGAGCGCGAGGTGCTGCTGCAGTTCCTGATCGAGGCGGTGGTGCTGGCGAGCCTCGGCGGCCTGATCGGCATCGCGATCGCCACCGCCGCCTCGATCTTCCTCGCCAACCTGATGGCGATTCCCTACCTGTTCGACCTCGGGATCAACCTGCTGGCGTTCTTCTTCTCCGCCGCGATCGGCGTGATCTTCGGCTACTTCCCGGCGCGCCGCGCGGCCGGGCTCAACCCGATCGACGCCCTGCGGCACGAGTGAGGACGACGCAAGGCGGGTTGCGTTGACAAGGACCCCGGCATGAAACGCCTGCCCACCTATTTCCTGTCGCACGGCGGCGGCCCCTGGCCCTGGCTGAGCGGCTCGTTCCGCGCGCACTACCGCGCGCTCGAGGCCTCGCTCGAGGCGATCGCGCGCGAACTCGGCGGCAAGCCGCGCGCGGTGCTGGTGGTGTCCGGCCACTGGGAGGCTGCCGGGTTCAGTGTGATGGCGGGCGCGCGCCCGGGCATGGTCTACGACTACACGGGATTTCCCGAGCACACCTACGCGGTGCAGTATCCGGCGCCCGGCTCGCCGGCGCTGGCCGGCCGTGTGCAGCATCTGCTCGAGGCGGCGGGCCTCGCCGCCCGGCTCGACCCGACACGCGGTTTCGACCACGGCTGCTTTGCCCCGCTCGCGGTGATGTTTCCCGAGGCCGACGTCCCGGTGGTGCAGTTCTCGCTCAGGACCGGCTACGACCCGGCGACCCACCTCGCGGCCGGGCGCGCGCTCGCGCCGCTGCGCGACGAGGGCGTGCTGATCCTCGGCAGCGGCCTGAGCTACCACAACCTGCGCGAATTCGGCGCCGGGGCGAAGGATGCCTCCGCAGCTTTCGACGCCTGGCTGCAGGAGACCCTGCTGCGCGTGGCGCCGGCCGAGCGCAGCCGCCGCCTGCTGCAGTGGGAGGCGGCGCCGGCGGCGCGCCGCGCCCATCCGCGCGAGGACCACCTGATCCCGCTCATGGTCGCCCTCGGCGCCGCCGAGGACGAGCCGGCGGCCTGCGTGTACCACGAGCAGGATTTCTTCGGCGGAGTGACGGCGTCGAGCTTCCGCTTCGGTGAGGTGCAATGAACCGACCTCAGGGCAGCAGGCTGACGACGGCCTCCAGCATCGCCTCGGCGGGCGTGCCGGCCGGCAGGATGCGCACCAGGCGGCCGGCGGGATCGACGACGTAGGTGTTGACCGAGTGGTCGACGGTGTAGCCGGACCCGGTCGGCACGTGGCGGAAGCGGACCGCGTAGCGTGCCGTCACCTTGCGCAGTTGCGCCTCGCTGCCGGTGAGCGCCAGGATGCCGGCGCCGAAGTTGCCGACGTATTCGTCGAGCACCTCGCGGTCGCGCTGCGGATCCAGGCTGACAAAAACGGGCTGGACCCGGTTTCTTTTTTCGGGCGGCAGCATGGCCAGCAGCTGCCGGTAGCGGAGCAGTTCGGCGGGGCACAGGTCGGGGCAGTGGGTGAAGCCGAAGTAGATCAGCACCACCTTGCCGCGCAGCGACGCCAGCGAGACGGCCTGCCCGGACGCGGTGCCGAGCGTGAAGTCGCCGCCGAGGGGCGCGCCCGCCGAAGTCGGGGCGGCGATTAAGAACAGCGCAAGCCATAAAAGCAGGACTTTCATTTCGTCGTCTCTACCGGTCCAGGTCGTCTCCTCGCTCGAGCCCTCAGGGCCGCTCCAGCAGCGACTCGAGGTGGACGTCGGCCGCGTCGCGCGCCGGCACCGGCAGCGTCGCCGGCGCGCTGCGTGCATCGCGCGCGAGCGTCTCGACGTTGTCGCCGGTCAGCGTCTTCAGGAAGGCCACGAGGGCGGCCCGTTCCTCGGCGTCGAGCCCGAGCGGGGCGATGAGCGGCGACCGGTTCTCGTTGGCTATGCCGCCGCGGTCGTAGAACCCCACCACCTCTTCCAGCGTCGCCAGCGAGCCGTCGTGCATGTAGGGCGCGGTCAGCGCGGCGTTGCGCAGCGTCGGCGTCTTGTACGCCCAGCGGTCCTCGAGTGTGCCGGTCACCTCGTAGCGGCCGGTGTCGGCCTGGGGCGGCTCGAAGGCGCTCAGCAGTGCGCCGTCGACCTCGACGAAGGTGCCGGGGGCGAGCTGGACGCGGTAGCTTGCGCGCGCCGGCTGCATGGCGCGTTCCCAGCCGATGCCGGTGTTGTGGAAGCGGTGGTCGGTGAAGAGCGCGGATTGCTCGCCCACCCGATGGCAGGCGACGCAGCGGCCCTTGCCGGCGAAGACGCCGAAGCCGCGCTGCTCCCGTGCGTCGAGGGCAGCGGCGTCGCCGCCGTAGCGCCAGCGGTCGAAGCGCGAATTGCCCGAGACCAGGGTGCGCTGGTAGCTGGCGAGCGCCTGGCCGATGCGCTCGGAGGTGACCGGGCCGCCGAAGGCCGCCTCGAACAGCCCGCGGTATTCGGGCAGCTGGCGCACCTTCTCGGTCACGTAGCCCATCGACGGCATGCCCATCTCCACCCGGGCGAGCAGCGGCGACCAGGCCTGCTCCTCGAGGTGCGGTTCGCGGCCGTCGTGGAAGAAGCTGCGCTGGTAGCCGACGTTGTAAAGCGTGGGCGCGTTGCGCCTGAGGCTGCGGCCCCCGATGCCGATGGCGGCGCCCAGCTCGTTGGAGGTGAAGCCCTGCTCGGGCACGTGGCACATCGCGCAGGACATGGTGTTGTTGTGGGACAGGCGGCGGTCCATGAACAGCCGCCGGCCGAGGTCGACCTTTTCCCGGGTCAGCGGGTTGGTGGCCGGCAGCGGCAGGGGCGGCAGGCCGAGCGGCGGGGCGACGGCGACCGGCGTGTCGGCCCGGGCGCAGGCGGCGAGCAGGAGGGCCGCAAGGGCAAGCGAGGCTCTTCCCGTCATTCCGGCTTCGCGCCCGTTTCCATGAGCAGCGTGAGGATGTCGTTGTAGACCATGTCCGGCATCAGGAAGGCGGTGGTGTAGACCTCGCGCACCGTGCGGTCGCGGTCGATGAGGAAGACCTTGAGCACGTGGCTGTAGGTGCCGAGGTGCGCGCCGCTGGCGGGGTCGACGTCGAGGAACACGTCCTGGCCGAAGCCGTCCAGGATCGGCAGCAGGTCCTTCACCGAGGCGGTGGTGAGGAAGGCCCATTCCACTGCGCGTCCGGGCCTTGCTTGGTCGCCTGCGTACAGCGCGAGGACTTCGGGCGTGTCGCGCACCGGATCGAAGGACAGCGAGACCAGCCTGACCTGGCCGGCGAGCTGCGGGTCGCGTGCCAGCCGCGACTGCAGCTGGTGGAACACCAGGTAGGCGTAGGGGCAGCCGGCGGCGTCGGCGCACGAGGAATAGACGAAGGACAGCAGGGTGACCTTGCCGCCGGTGTAGCGGGAGAGGTCGCGCGCGCGGCCTTCGGTGTCGAGCACGCGGCCGTCGGCCGCGTCCATGATGCGCATCAGTTCGTAGCTGCCCGGCGCGGGCGGCACGAATGCCATCGGCGCGGGCGGCGCCGCGCCGTGGCCAGCGTCCGCGGCGGTCGCGCCCGCATGCAGGAGCAGCGCCAGCGCCAGCGCCAGCAAAAAAACGCCTCCACGACAGGGGAGGCGAGCGTGGCTGCCGGTTGCCGCGGGACGCAAGGGCACGGCGCTAGCGCTCGGTGCCTGCGGCCATGCGCAGGCTCTCCGGGTTGTCGCTGGCGGCGTGCAGCGGCTTGAGCTTGCTCATGTCGCGCACCTGGAACTTCATGTGGTGGGCGCGGCCGAGCTTCTCCTTGTAGAAGTCGATGGTGAAGCCTTCCTTAAGCGCCTTGCCGTCCCAGTGGTACATCTTGAGGTACTGCTCGTCGTCGGCGCCCTTCTTGTCCCAGTTGGCGAGCAGCGAGCTGGTGAAGTAGACCCGCTTGCCGTCGTAGCTCTGCGAGACCATGTTGACCTGGCTGCCGATCTTCTTCGTGTAGACCTCCTGCGGCTTCATCGGGTCGGAGAAGTCCCAGTAGCGGGTGGTGCCGTCCATGAAGGTGTTGATCCACAGCCCCTTGCCGTCGCGGGTGAGCGAGATGTCGACCGGCAGCGGGATCTGGGCGGGGTCGCCGATGGTGCCGACCTCGTGGGCCTGCCATTCGCCCTTGCCGTCCTGCCTGAACACCCAGATCTTCGAGGTCAGCGCAGCCGTGGTCACCGCCCAGTTGTCGCCGCGCTGCCACGACCAGCGGGCCTCCAGTGGCGCGCCGGGGGTGTTGAAGATCTTGATCGGCTTCATCGCCTTGTAGTCCCACATGACGGTGGTGTTGCCGAAGCGCTTCATCGCCTCGCCGTCCTTGACCAGCTTGCCGAGGTCCATCATGTAGTTGTTCCAGCCGGTGAACGAGGTCGAGATCATCGCGTTCTTCGCCGGGTTGATCGCGACGTCGTAGTTGTAGCCGTCGCCCTGCACGCCGCCGATCTCGGCGGTGGGGATGGGCACGGTCTGCACGTGCTTGCCCTGGTTGTTGTAGACGACGTGGGCGGTGGTGCCGCCATGGTCGCGGTTGTTGGACAGGCCGGTGATGATCATGCGGCCGGGCGTGGCGTAGAAGGTGTGGGGTCCGACGATGCCGCCGGATTTCTCGACGAAGTCGTCGATTGCCTGTGCCAGCCTCGGCTTGGCGGGGTCGCTGTGGATGTCGAAAACGAAGATCTTGCTGCTGTCCAGCCCGCCGCCCCACAGGTAGCGCCGGTCGTCGGACAGGCCCAGGTGATGGACCTCGTTGCGCCCGCCGACCGACAGGCTGGCGATGACCTTGCCGTAGGTCTTGGACTTCGGATTGACGTCGACCGTCACGAGCTTGTCCGAGCCGTCACCGACGCCTTCGACGCCCAGGGTCCAGACGTAGACGAATTCCTCCTGCCCCATGATCAGCGGGGTGAAGGGTGAGCAGCTGGTCTCGTCGGCACGGGGCAGGGCGCTCGTGCCCAGCGCGGCTGCGGCCGCTACGGCGATCGCGGCGCGCTTGAGGGAAAGGGGTGGGGTCCTGATCATGTGAATCTCCTTTTCGGTCGTCACCGAGTCGGTCACGCGGCTTGCTTTTCCGGCCGGCGGGGGGCAATCGGGAAATCGTCGTCCCACGCGCATCAGGGCCGATGGAAAATCCCGGCAAGAGAGCTTTTGTACGATAGAACAGGGAATGACCACATGCTAGGCGAGGTTTGTCGCGCCTCGTCAGGGCGAATCGTCAAGGCGTTCGGGGAGTTGCGGCCGACAGCGAATGCGCGCCGCATCGCTTGCGGGCGACCGCCCGGGCGCGGTTCAGATCAGGTATGGGGGGGCTGCGTGACGACTGCGGAAACGCCTTGCTGGCGTGAGGGGGATGCGGGGCACGGCGCGAACGGCAGTGCCCGGTCGGGTCTTCCCGGCGAGGGAAGACCCGTACGGCTTACTTCTTGGCGCCGCTCACCAGGGCCTTCAGGGTCGCGCCCGGCTTGAACGCGGGAACCTTGGCGGCCTTGATCTTCAGCTCTTCGCCGGTCTTGGGGTTGCGGCCGGTGCGGGCGGCGCGCTTGCGCACTTCGAAGGTGCCGAAGCCGACCAGGGTCAGCGAGTCGCCCTTCTTCAGGGTGGCCGAGATGATGTCGATCATCGCGGCGACGTTGCGTTCGGCGTCCGCCTTGGTGGATTCGGTCTTGGCGGCCAGGGCGTCGACGAGTTCTTTTCTGTTCATGGTTCTAAGCTCCGTTGGTGTGTATGTGGAAAAACCCGGCGCGGATTATTGTTGAAGTCATCGCCTCCTGGCAATGCTCCGTTTTCCTCGCCTGGCGGGCCGGCGCGCGTTTTTTTGTGGCCGGGCAGCGACACCTTACCTGAAACCCGGCCCGCTGTGACTCGACTTTCGTCCGCCGAGCCGCCGCCAACGCACGCAGTGTGGCGGAAAAGCAAACGCGACCGGCTCGAAGCGCCACGTGCCGCGCACGCCAGCCGCGGCGTGCCCGGCCGCTGACGGCCGCCGCATGGGGTAAACTCCGGCCGCAATCACGCTCGCGCCGCCGCATCCGCCGATGCGGCCCGGTGGCCGGGCCTTTACGACTTTCCGAGAAACAGCATCCGCACCCCCAGGCATGAGCGCATCCGAAACCCGACCCTGTCCCTTCTGCCAACTCGATGCCAACCGCATCCTCGCCGAGGACGAACTCACCGTCGTCTACCGCGACGGCTTCCCCGTCTCGCTCGGTCACACCGTGATCATTCCGCGGCGGCACGTCGCAACGCTGTTCGAGGCCACCGAAGCCGAGCAGGCCGCGCTGCTGCGGGCGCTCGCGCGGGCCAAGGAAATCATCGACCGCCACCACGAGCCGGACGGCTACAACATCGGGATCAACCACGGGCTGGCCGGCGGACAGAGCGTGCCGCACCTGCATATCCACCTCATCCCGCGCTACCGCGGCGACAAGGAGGACCCGCGCGGCGGGGTGCGCTGGGTGCTGCCGGACAAGGCGAAGTACTGGGCGTGAGCGCTCAGGGGGCGGTCGAGCGGGCGCAGAACGTGCGGGCCGTTTCGGCGACCGTATACCCGAGCCGCCGCCGCAGGCGCAGCGGCGTTGCCGGCGCAAGTTCCCTCGCCAGCCGCGGGCCGGACGGGCTCCGGCGCCGCTAGCTCAGGCGATCCCGCAGGGCCGCGGCGGCCCGCTCCGACACCACCAGCACCAGCTTCATCGTCGCCCGCGTCATCCCCACGAAGAGCTTGCGCAGCGCAGCCTCGTCGAGATCGTCGAAGTCGACTTCGGTGAACACGATGCAGGGCGCCGACTGGCCCTTGAAGCGGTGCACCGAGTCGATGAAGAGTTCCCCGTCCGAGTAGACCGGGCTGCCGAGGAGGTCGTACTGCCCGGTGAACGCCCTGAGCGCGTGCGGGCCCAGCCGGTCGAGCGGGGTGAAGGCGGAGTGCTCGCGGCCGCGGTAGGTGGCCACCGCGATCATCTCCTTCCTGAAGCCTGCGCCGAGTCCGCGGGTGATCGCGGTCTTGGTCTTGTCCATCAGCTCGGTGTAGCCGTCATAGGTGAGGATCTCGACGTCGGAGCCGTCGAGCGGGCTGCCCGGCTCGATCGCCTGCGCGGGACCGGCGAGGCGCTGCAGCGTTCCGAGGATGTCGCGCGGGCTGCGGTAGTTGGTCTGCGCGCGCAGCACGACCCAGCCGGGCAGCTCGACCGGCGGCCGGCCGTACAGGTTCTGCATCGGGTCTTCGAGCCACCAGGCGCGGCCGGCCGGCAGCAGCAGCTTGAGCAGCGCGTCGCGCCACTCGGGCTGGAAATCCTGACCCTCGTCGACGACGAGTTCGTCGAACTGCCATGCGGCGTCCGGGCGGTAATCCGCCATGAAGCTTTCCAGCGCCTGGAAAGCGCCGGGCCGGGTGAAGTCCGGGACCTCTCCGGTCGACCGCAGCACGCGGTCGCACAACTGGTGGTAGGTGGCGACGGTCGCCCCGGGCGGGGCGATCAGCGCGACGTGGTCGGCGAGCGGCCGGTTGTAGCAGACGTAGAGCGGGCGCCTGCCCGCGGCGATCGCGTCCTCGAGCACCCGCAGCGCGAGCTGGGTCTTGCCCGACCCGGCGGTGCCGATCACGCGCAGGCGGAACGGCTCGAACTCGATGCGGCGCGCCCACTCGGCGAGCCCGCCCGACAGCCGCGTGTAGAGCGTGCGCGCCTGCCCGGCGACGGTGGCGACGTCCGGAACCAGCCGGAGCTCGTTGCGCAGGAAGCGGTGGACCTCGTCGGCGAGCGGGCGCGCGGGGGCGCTTTCCGGCAGCAGGCTCCGGATGGTCTGGACCAGGTAGTCGCGCTTCGCCGCGTCGACGATGCGCGCCGGGTCGATGCCGGCGCTGCCGGGCTGCTTCACCTGGTAGTCGGGGCAGTAGAGCAGGCTGTCGAGCGTGGGCTTGTCGCCCTGGCAGTGGGCGTTGAGCCGCTTGCGCAGCGCCTCGACCGAGCGCGCCATCTGCACCGCAACGCGCTTCTCCTGCTTGGCGTATTGCTTGGCGAGTCCCTCGGGCGTCTCGGAGAGGAACCCCGACTTCTGCTCGATCAGCAGCAGGTTGCCGGCCGGGTTGACGATGGCGAAGTCGATCTCGCCCACCAGCGCGTGGCCCTGGTTGACGCGCGTCCAGTGCACGCCGTGGTAGACCGTGTAGGCGTCGGGCAGGCCGGCGGCGAGCAGCGCCAGCGTCTCGATCTCGCGCTGCTGGGCGCCGGTGGCTTCGAGCGCCTGCCAGCCCTCCGGGATGATGTGTGCCATGGGAACGTGAGCGGTTGCGATGCCGCAGATTCTACCGAGGCGGATGGCCCCCGGTCTCAGTTCCTTGCCAGGGGGCGTACCGTGCTGCCGCGCTTCGCGAGGTGCGCTTTCAGCAGCTTGTAGAGGTCGAGATCGAACGGGGCGTCGGCCGGCGACTGCAGCAGCTCCTCGAGTTCGGCCGCGGTGCGGGCCGTTCCGAGATGGCGCCAGGCGTCGACCAGGTGCACTTCCTCGCGGTCGAGAAAGTCGTTGCGCTCGACGATGCCGATCGGGCCGGCGTGGGGCCAGGCGTCGACCTTGAGCCGCGCGAGCGCAGCCATCAGGCGTGCGCTGTGCAGGCCGGCGGACTCCCTGCCTGCGCAGGCGCCGCGGCACGGGTGCTGCAGGTGGGCGGCGCAGGCGGAGCCGGGGGCGGCGTCCTTCTCCAGGCCGAGGCGGCGCGGACAGAGCTGGTGCGCTTCGGCGATCTTGCGCAGCGCCAGCGTGGCCTCGCGCCTGCCGGAAAAGAGGCCGTAGCGCTCGCCGCCATGGCCGGGGGCGGCGTCCGCGCCGCTCACCAGGCGCGGGCGGAAATCGCCGGGCGCGATTTCTTCGAGCTGCCAGCTGCACAGCTCGACCGCTGGGCGCGGCCGCCGGTTGTACAGGGGCTGCCGCGCTTTCATCAGGCGCGACTCCAGCAGCAGGGCGCCGAGCTCGCCGACGGTCTCCTGCCAGTCGATGCGGCGGATTTCCTGCGCGATGCGCAGTTCCCGCGCCTCGCGCGTGCCGGCGGCGAAATGCGCCGCTACGCGCTGGCGCAGGTTGGCGCCCCTGCCGACGTAGAGCAGGGCATCGTCGTCGCCATGGAACAGATACACGCCGGGCGCTTCCGGCAGGTCGTCGAGTGCGTCCGGCGGCAACTGGGGCGGCAGGCTCGGGCGCTTCAACTGGTGCTGCACCGCCTCGCCGATGCGTCCGCGATCGAGCTCGCGGCCGATCCTTTCCCAGAATTGCCAGATCAGGTCGGCGTCGGCCAGCGCGCGGTGGCGGGCGCCGGCGGCGAGGCCGTGGCGTTCGATCAGGCTGTCGAGATTGTGCCGGGGGTATTCCGGGAACAGCCGTCGCGACAGGCGGACGGTGCACAGCACGTCGGACTGGAAGCGCTGGCCGAGGCGGCGGTATTCGTGACGCACGAAGCCATAGTCGAAACGGGCGTTGTGGGCGACGAACAATCGGCCCTGGAGGCGCCGTCCGAGCTCGGCCGCGACCTCTCCGAAGGTCGGCGCGTCGGCCACCATGGCGTTGCTGATGCCGGTCAGGCGCTCGATGAACGGGGGAATGGTGCGCCCAGGGTTTACCAGCGTGCTCCAGCGGGACACGGTGTCCCCCTCGACCTCGACGACGCCGATCTCGGTGATGCGGTCGTGCGCGGGGTCGGCGCCGGTGGTCTCGAGGTCGATGAAGGCGAGGCGGTCGGGGATCATAGGCGTGCGGACGGCGGCGGAAGGTGAGTCGACAATGAGGCGGGACGATCGTTCACGCTTCGTCCACGGCCCGGGGCACGGGCGCCGCCCGGCTAGTCATGCAGGACGATGTCGCATCCGATCCGCAGGGCGCGGGCGCGGATCCGCGGGGCAGCCACCTCGCGGAGGAAACGTCCGGTGTCCGCGCCATAGCCATTGGGCGGGTCGGCGGGGTGTGCCAGCATGTCCTGCTGCAGTGCCACCGCGCGCTGGAGCCAGGCGCAGCTTTCGGCCGTTCGTGACTTGCGTTCGTACACCGTCGACAGGTTGTAGCCGATGTCGAAATGCAGCGGCCGGCGCGCCGGCACGGCCTGGGCGAACCCGCTCGCCAGCAGGAACTGCCCCTCGGCGGCGTCGAGCTCGCTCGCCATTTCGTAGGCGCGCCCCGCTTCGTTGTGGATCGCCGCCTTGGCGTGCGAATAGTCGGCGGATCGGTGATCGAGTTTCTCCGCCTCGAGGTCGGCCTTCTGCAGGCTCGGCAGTGCCGCGCGCGGACGGCCCTGCTGCAGCCAGTTGCGTGCCTGGTGGATGAGCTGCCACGGGTCGGAGGTGTCTGGCGGTGCGCCGTAGGGGCTGGAGGTGGCAGCGCAGCCGCTGACGACGGCTGCGAGCAGCAGCGGATACAGGAAATGGTGCAAGACCACGGCGCGGCTCCTCGGCTCGGTCGCAGGGAACCTTAACACGCCAGCGCAGGAAGGACAGGAGGTTGACGCGCTGCACGCCTGTTGCCTGCAATGGCAGGGGAGGGCATGCCTCGATGGATGCGACAGAAAGATGGTCGGGGTGAGAGGATTCGAACCTCCGACTCCTGCGTCCCGAACGCAGTACTCTACCAGGCTGAGCTACACCCCGAGGCAGATGGTGGAATCAGTGCCGTGACTGAAACCGGTTTAAGAACTACCGGGAAATTCTTGTTTTCACGCGGTCAGAAATTTCGGTCAACCGCGAAAGCCGCTAATTGTAGCAAAGCTGATTTGGAATTTGAATCGGGTAGACAAGAAATTGCTGCATTGGCGATTTCGATCTCGCGCGCGGCGGCCTCGCGCGCGTACTGCAGGGCATTGGTGTCCCGGATCGCGGCGAGCACGTTGTCGAATTCGGTCAGCCCGCCGTTCTCGATCGCCCGGCGGATGCTGGCGGCCTGCTCCGGGGTGCCGTGCCGCATCGCGTACAGCAGGGGGAGGGTCGGCTTGCCTTCGGCGAGGTCGTCGCCGATGTTCTTGCCGGTCTCGCCGGATTCGCCGGAATAGTCGAGCACGTCGTCGATCAGTTGGAAGGCGGTGCCGAGGTGCATGCCGTAGCGCGCCAGCGCGTCCTTCTCCGCCTCGCTGCCGCCGCCGATCACGGCGCCCAGCCGCCCCGCCGCCTCGAACAGCTTGGCGGTCTTGTAGCGGATGACGCGCAGGTAGTTCTCCTCGTCGATGTCGGGGTCGTGGCAGTTGAGCAGCTGCAGCACCTCGCCCTCGGCGATGACGTTGGTCGCGTCGGAGAGGATGCGCATCACTTCCATGTTGTCGACCGCCACCATCATCTGGAAGGCGCGCGAATAGAGGAAGTCGCCGACCAGCACGCTGGCCGCGTTGCCGAACAGCGCGTTGGCGGTCTCGCGACCGCGCCGCAGTGCGGACTCGTCGACCACGTCGTCGTGCAGCAGGGTGGCGGTGTGGATGAACTCGACGACCGCGGCGAGTTCGTGGTGGGCGCGTCCCCTGTAGTCGAAGCAGCCGGCGGACAGCAGCACCAGCACCGGGCGCAGGCGCTTGCCGCCGCTGTTGATGATGTATTCTGAAACCTGCCGGACCAGAACGACGTCGGAATGAAGGCTCTGGCGGATGACATTGTCGACGGCGCGCATGTCGTCGGCCAGGAAGGATTGCAGGCTCTCCAGGGACACGGGTAGGGGCTTGTTATTGGGGAAATCCCGCAATGGTAGCAGTCCGGGCACGCTTTTTCACCGCGATCGGCCACATATATCGGCAGCGGGCGCGTGAAATCGTTTGACTCGTTGTATGTTCGCCGATAGAATCTCGCGCTTTCCTGGGTTCGTAATGGTTGGAGACCCCCCATGTACGCAGTCATCAAAACCGGCGGCAAGCAATACCGCGTGAGCGCCGGCGACAAACTTAAAATCGAAAAGCTGGACGCCGAGATCGGCAGCGAGATCACCTTTGATCAGGTGCTGATGGTGGGCGACGGCGCCGACATCAAGATGGGCGCGCCCATGCTGCGTGGCGCCACCGTCACCGCTACCGTGCTGAACCAGGCGCGCGGCGACAAGATCAAGATTTTCAAGATGCGCCGCCGCAAGCACTATCGCAAGAGCCAGGGCCATCGCCAGTACTTCACCGAAGTGCAAATCGGCGGCATCACCGCATAAGGAGCTCACACCATGGCACACAAGAAAGCAGGCGGCAGTTCGCGCAACGGCCGCGATTCGGAGTCGAAACGTCTGGGCGTGAAGCGCTACGGCGGCGAACTGGTTCTGGCCGGCAACATCATCGTGCGTCAGCGCGGCACCCAGTTCCATCCCGGCGACAACGTCGGCATTGGCAAGGACCACACGCTGTTCGCCAAGACCGACGGCACCGTCAAGTTCGAGATCAAGGGCGCTGCCCGCCGCAAGACGGTTCGCATCGAACCGGTCACGGCCTGATCCGACGAACCGAGTCCGACTCGTTCGCCAAGAAGCCCTGTCCGCCGGATGGGGCTTTTTTGTTTGGGGCGGAATTAACCAGGTCACGCACATGAAATTCATCGACGAAGCCAAAATCCACGTCATCGCCGGCAAGGGCGGCGACGGCAGCGCTTCGTTCCGCCGCGAGAAGAACATCCCCAAGGGGGGGCCGGACGGCGGCGACGGCGGGCGTGGCGGCAGCGTGTACGCGGTGGCCGACCGCAACATCAACACCCTGGTCGAGTTCCGCTACACCCGCACCTTCAAGGCGCAGAACGGCGAGAACGGGCGCGGCGCGCAGTGCTACGGCAAGGGCGGCGAGGATCTCGTGATCCGCGTGCCGGTGGGCACGGTGTTCAGCGACCTCAACACCGGCGCGGTGGTCGCCGACCTCGCGGCGGACGGCCAGACCGTTTGCCTCGCGCAGGGCGGCCGGGGGGGCTTGGGCAACCTGCACTTCAAGTCGAGCACCAACCGCGCGCCGCGCCAGCACACGCTGGGCGAGCCGGGCGAGGAGTGGGAACTGGCGCTGGAACTGAAGGTGCTGGCCGACGTCGGCCTCTTGGGCATGCCCAACGCAGGCAAGTCGACCTTCATCCGCGCGGTTTCGGCCGCGCGTCCCAAGGTGGCGGACTACCCGTTCACCACGCTCGCGCCGAACCTCGGCGTGGTGCGCGTCGACAGCGAGCGCAGCTTCGTCATCGCCGACATTCCTGGCCTGATCGAGGGGGCTGCGGAAGGCGCGGGGCTCGGACACCAGTTCCTGCGCCACCTGCAGCGCACGCGGCTGCTGCTGCACCTGGTCGACATCTCGCCGCGCTGGGAAGGCGGCGACCCGGTCCGCGAGGCGCGTGCCATCGTCGAGGAACTCAGGAAGTACGACCAGGAACTCTTCGACAAGCCGCGCTGGCTGGTGCTCAACAAGCTCGACATGGTCGACGAGGCCGAGCGCGAGGCGGTGGTGGCGCAGTTCGTCGCGGACTACGGCTGGGAGGGCCCGGTGTTCGCGATCTCGGCGCTCGACGGCACCGGCTGCAGCGCGCTGACCTACGCGGTGATGGACTACCTGGACACGCAGGCGCGGCCCGCCGGGGACGAACCGCCGGCGGCGCCCGGCGCGGAGGCCTAGGCCGCTTTCGACTCGTCGGCGGGCGCGTCGCCGCCGATCCGCTTCCAGTCGTTCTCGACCAGCGCGACCTGGTACTTGGCCCAGCGCGCGAACTCGGCCGGGCTGCAATGGCCCTTCTTGCGTCGGCACGTGCCGGCGACGCCCTTGAAGTGATACACGGTCTCGCCGGTCTCGGCGTCGGCGGCGATTTGCGCCAGCTGGCGCACGCCCCAGGTGCGGCCGTAGGCGCCGTTGCTGTAGAAATGTCCAACCTTCAGTTCGTCGAGGCTCATGTCGTGATGCGGCGGTAGATGTCGGTGACCTTGACCGGCAATTGTCGCACGTCGTCGAGGATGATGTAACGCGCCGCGCCGTACATGTGCGGCAGGTAGTCGCGGGCGTCGCGGTCGAGGGTGATGCAGAACGGATGGATGCCGGTGCGTGCCGCCTCCAGCAGCGCCATGCGCGTGTCCTCGATGCCGTACTGGCCGCGATAGACGTCGAAATAGTCGTCCGGGCGGCCGTCGGAGAGCGTCACCAGCACGCGGGTCCTGGCCTCGACCTGGTTCAGCAGCTTCGTCATGTGCCTGAGCGCAAATCCCATGCGGGTGTACTCCTGGGGCCGGATGCCGGAGATCCGCGCCTTCACCTCGTCGCCGTAGGGCTCGTCGAAGGTCTTGATGCGGAAGAGTTCGCAGCGCTTGCGCGTCGTCCCGGAGAAGCCGTAGATCGCGTAGCGGTCGCCGAGCAGTTCGAGCGCCTCGCACAGGACGATCAGCGCCTCGCGCTCGGCCTCGTTGATCCAGCCCTTGGTCGAGCCGCTCATGTCGACCAGAAACGCGACCGCGATGTTGCGCTCCGCGCGGTGCAGCCGCACGAACAGGCGGTCGCTCATCTCGCGGCCGTCGCGCGCGTCGGCGAGCGCCTCGACCAGGGCGTCGAGGTCGACCTCGTCGCCCTGGGTCTGGCGCTTTTCGATGCGGTTCTCGTCGCGCAGCGCCTCGAACTTGCGGCGCAGGTGTTTCACCAGGCCGGCGTGCTTGTCGAGCGTCTCGCGGTAGAAGTCGTCGTGCACCGGGGGAACGGTCTTTTCCCGCATGACGCACCAGTTCTTGCGGTAGTGCTGGCGGCCGTGGTCCCACTCCGGATAGAGTTCGGCCCCCTTCTCGTGGTAGGTGCCGTGCCACACCGCGTCGGGATCCTCGGGCTGGTCGAACACCAGCCTCGGGTCGTACTCGCCGTCGCCCGCGGGGGACAGGTAGTCCGGGGGGATCTCGCCGAAGTCGAGCCAGACGGAAGCGAGCAACTGCCTGACGTCGTCCGGCGGCGCGAGCGGCGCGCCGTCGAGGGTGATCTCGAAGTCGAGCCGGCCGTCCTCGTCGTGCGGCGTCACCTCGATGTCGGGCTTGTCGGGCGTCTCCTGGCCCCGTGGTGCGCCAGCGGCATGTTCCTGCAGGAGTTCCGCGAGCCTGATCCGGAGCCGCGCCTTCTCCTTCTCCAGGCGTGCCGCGCGCGCGCTCGCCACCGCCTCGGGGCGCAACTCGCCCTGAAAGCACCAGGGCCGGAAATCCGGCAGGTGGTAGGCCGCGTCGAGCAGGGCAAGGCTGTCCTCGACGCGGGCGTCGGCGGCGCGCAGGCGATCCACCAAGGGCTGCCAGTCGGCGGCAAGCTCGTCGCCGAGGAGGCCCATCAGGCGCTCCATGTCGCGATGCAGGCCGGGCAACTCCCGGGCGATGCAGGCGGTGAGGCGCAGGGTTTCCAGTGCGTTGAACTGCCGGAGGGCGCGGTCGGGGTGCGGGTAGCCGGCGCAGGCGGCCGTCAGGTCGGCGCGCAGGGTGCCGAAACGGGTCTGTGCCCAAAGCAGCGCCACCGTGGCCTTGGCGAGCTTGAAGTTGTCGTCGCGGCTGGCGAGCCGGGTCGTGATGGCGGGCAGTACGATCTTCTCGCTGTCGGTGTAGATGCCGTCGCCCTGTTCGACCCTGAGCGTGCGGCCCGACAAGCCGCGCACGAAATTCCCCAGCACGCCCGCGATGTCGTCGAACAGCGCGCCTTCGGTATGCGCCTGCCCGGTACGCGCATAGCCGTCGACCTGCTCCGCGACCGACAGTGCGGCGTAGATACCGGCGCGATCGTAGGTGTCGCAGAGCTGCACCGCCCAGGCCTCGATGGCGCGGGGATCGAGCCGCCGGATCAGGTCCGGCGCGCGCTTGGCGAAGTGGAAGGCGAGGGTGATGTGGGTGCTGGCGACGCGCCGGATCCAGTCGAGGACGAAGTCCTGCTCGGGGCGCGTGAGTTTCGACAGCGCGCGCGCCACCGGCCCCACGGCGTGAAAGGTGAACTCGGTCTCCAGCCAGACATCGAGCAGGGGCTCGATCTCGGCGCGGGTGAGCTGCGGGCTGGCCACCGACCCGGTCCCGCTCAGAAGAGCGAGGAGGAGAGTTCCTGGATCGCTGCCAGCATGTCCGGGTCGTCGGTGACTGCCTGGGCCACTGCGCTGCGGCAGGCGACGACCGGGTCGACGCCGCTCGTGATCAGCTTGCCGGCGTGCACCAGGAGGCGGGTGGAGGCACCTTCCTCGAGGCCGCTTCCCTTCAGGTTGCGGGTCATCTGGGCGAACTTGACGAGCTTCTCGGCCATGCCGGGCTCGATCCCCGACTCGTTGACGACGATGCGGCGCTCGAGGTCGGCGGCCGGATAGTCGAATTCGAGCGCGACGAAGCGCTGGCGGGTCGACTGCTTGAGGTCCTTCAGCACGCTCTGGTAGCCGGGATTGTAGGAGATCGCGAGACAGAACTCGGGCGGCGCCTCGACGATCTGGCCGAGCTTCTCCATCGGCAGGGTGCGGCGGTCGTCGGCGAGCGGGTGGATCACCACCATGGTGTCCTTGCGCGCCTCGACGATCTCGTCGAGATAGCAGATGCCGCCGGCGCGCACCGCGCGGGTGAGCGGGCCGTCGACCCACACGGTCTCGCCGCCCTTGACCAGATAGCGCCCGACGAGGTCGGACGCGGTAAGGTCGTCGTGGCACGACACCGTGATCAGCGGCCGCTTCAGGCGCCACGCCATGTGCTCCATGAAGCGGGTCTTGCCGCAGCCGGTGGGGCCCTTCAGCAGCACCGGAATCTGCTGGCCATACGCGGCCTCGAAAAGCCGGATCTCGTCGCCGACCGCTTCGTAGTAGGGCTCTTTCTCGATGAGGCGGTGCGCGGGGTCGAGGGTGCGTGCGTTCATTTCCGTGGGACGGGTCCGCTCAGAAGCAGCCGGACTGCTGCTTCTTGCGCTCCAGCGTCTTGACCTCCTGGTTCCAGGCGTCCATCTCGGCCTGGGTGTAGCCCTTGCGGCGCCCCTGGTCCATCTTGTCGAACACGCGTCCCAGCTTGTCGGTCAGGGTATCGCATTCGCGCGGCGAAACGCGCGAGGAGGGCGTGCCGTTCGTTTTCCGGGTTTCGAGTTGAAGCGTGGCTCCCTGCGAGGGCCTGGCAGCGGTATCCGGGGGCGCCCGCCGGGCGGGCTGCGCCGCGGACGGTATCGGCCGCGAGGCGTCGGGCGCGGGAGGCGGGACGATCTCCACGGTGCGGGCCTCGCGCGCGTTGCGGCAGGGCAGGTTGGAGTAGGTCACCTTGCCCTTCGCGTCGATGCACTTGTTGAGCGTCGCCTGCGTGGCGGCGGCCGGCGCGGACAGGGCGGCCAGCGCCACCAGCACGGCTGCGCGAAGCACGCGGTCAGTGTTCAGCCGAATACTTGTCATCCTCCAGCTCCATCTTCTTCGCGAATTCCGCCTCCTTTTCCTGCTCGGCCATGGCGCGGCGGCGGGCGAGGCGTTTCTCGTAGGCGTCCGGGCGCTCCTCGACGAACTTCTCGCCGAACAGCGCGTGGCGCAGGAAGTTGAGGCCGAAGTCGAGCAGGGCTTCATCATCGGCAACGAGCGTCGCCATCACCTCGACCGGGATGTCGTAGGTGTCGTTGAAGCTTTCGCTCATCACGAAGGCGCGGAAGCGGTCGACGTCGTAGCTGGCCATGAAGAACAACTGGTTGGAGACCGGCGTGGGCTTGCCGATGGCGGGGCCCGCCGACTTGCGCTTGACGACCAGCTGGCGCCAGGCGTGCGCCTTCTGGTCGTATTCGTCGACGCCCTGTTCGCGGCGGTATTCGTCGATGGTCTGGACCTTGTCCTCGAAATGGCCGAGGCAGTGCGGTTCCCTCACCAGCGCGTAGGCGCTGCGGTCGAAGTACTCGTCCGAGCGGCGCATCGTCAGGAGTGCCACCGGGTAGTAGCGGCAGGCGGTGGGACGGTCCTCGTAGACACCGCAGCCCTCGGGCGTCATGAACTGGCACGCGGTGCCGCCCTCGACCGGGTTCAGCTTGATGCCGGGCATGCCGTCCTTGTCCATTTCAAAGGGCACCGAGTACTGCTTGAGGAACTCGCCCGACGACATGTCGAGACACTTCTTCAGGCGCAGGACGTCGTAGGGCGTCAGCGGAATGTCGATGTTGGAACAGCAGGCATTCCAGCACTTGACCTCGCGGTGACAGCGGAACTGCAGCTTCGCGTCCTCCGCGAGCATGGTGGGCTTCACCGGGCTGCCCGCGAACGGCGAGTCGGTGATCATGTCCTTGAATTCGGCTTCGTTCATTTCTCACTACCTTTCGGGGCCGTGCCCCCTTGCTTCAACAATCAAACAACACCCAGGCGGAAGTACGTAGCGTACGCGCTTTCGACTGTTTGCTGAACAACCCTGTCGGCCTCGCCGGGTTCGAGCCCGAAAAACCGGGCGCGCTGTAGTGTCTTGAGGGTGCCCATGAAAACGGGCGCCCGAGGGCGCCCGGATTTCACCGCCTGACTAGTGGATCAGTGGGCAGCGGGTTTGAACAGCTTGGACTTGTCGACCAGATCCACGTGGGCACGCTTGAAGCAATTCCACTGTTTGGAGTTCTTGTCGTAGACCGAGTTCACGAAGCAGTGCCAGTTCTCCTCGTCGACGAAGTTCTTGTCGGCGCGGTAGTAGAAGCCGGGGTAGCGGCTTTCCTGGCGGAACTGGATGTGCTTCATGTGGGCTTCCGCGGTGAGGATGCGGTGGTAGTTCTCCCACGCACGCAGCAGTTCGTGCAGGTCTTTCGCACGCATCTTCTCGGCGTCTTCCTTCAGCATCTCCAGCTTCTCTTCGGCCACCGCCAGCATCTTGTCGTTGGTGGTGTAGTAGGTCGCGACACCGGCAACGTACTCGTCCATGATCTTCTGCAGGCGGAACTGCAGCATCTTGGGCGTGATGTAGTTGGGGTTGACGTCGATCGCCGTGGTGTAGTCCTTGTGCTCGAGGAAGGTGCGCACCGGCTTGTAGATGTCTTCCACCAGCTGCTCGACCGAGGTGTCGAGCTCGGGCTTCAGATCCTTGTTGTCGATGCAGTACTTGACCATGGACTTGGCGCACATGCGGCCTTCGGCGTGCGAGCCGGAGGAGAACTTGTGGCCGGACGCGCCCACGCCGTCGCCGGCGGTGAACAGGCCCTTCACCGTGGTCATCGAGCGGTAGCCCCAGCTCCAGCCCTTGGGCAGGTGGCCGGGGATCTTGTCCTTCTCGGCGTGCGCTTCGTCGGTCGGCGCGCCCAGGTCCTCGGGACCCGACACCCAGATGCCGCAGCAGCCGGAGTGCGAGCCGAGCAGGTAGGGCTCGGTCGGCATGAGTTCGGAGTTCTTCTTCTCCGGCTCGATGTTCTCGCCGACCCAGATGCCGCACTGACCGACGCACATGTCGAGGAAGTCTTCCCAGGCTTCGGCTTCGAGGTGCTTCACTTCACGCGGGGTCAGGGTCTCGCGCAGCTTGGCGAGCGCGGTCACGGTGTCCATGTAGATGGGGCCGCGGCCTTCCTTCATCTCCTTCAGCATCAGGTGGTTGCGCAGGCACGAAGCCGGCACGGCAGCCTGGCCGTAGGGGGGGTAGTCGTTCAGCAGCTCCTTGTTCTTGACCATGTAGACTTCGCCGTTGGCGTTGACGGCCTGGGCCTTGAACAGCAGGAACCAGGCGCCGACCGGGCCGTAGCCGTCCTTGAAGCGGGCGGGCACGAAGCGGTTTTCCATCATGGTCAGCTCGGCGCCGGCTTCGGCAGCCATCGCGTAGGTCGAGCCGGCGTTCCACACCGGGTACCAGGCGCGGCCGGTGCCTTCACCGACGGAGCGCGGACGGAAGATGTTCACGCAGCCACCGGCGGCAAGCAGGATCGCCTTGGCCTTGTAGACGTAGACCTTGTGCTCGCGGGTCGAGAAGCCGACCGCCCCGGCGATGCGGTTGGGGTCGTTCTTGTCGTTGACCAGCTTGACGATGAAGATGCGCTCCTGGATGCGGTCCATGCCGAGCGCCTTCTTGGCGGCTTCGGCGACGATCCACTTGTAGGATTCGCCGTTGATCATGATCTGCCACTTGCCGGAACGCACGGGCTTGCCGCCGTCCTTCAGCGCGGGCAGGCCTTGCGAGCCGTCGTGGCGCTCGCCGTTCTCGTCGGTCTTCCAGATCGGCAGGCCCCATTCCTCGAACAGGTGCACGGAGTCGTCGACGTGGCGACCGAGGTCGTAGGCCAGGTCGTCACGGGTGATGCCCATCAGGTCGTTGGAGACCATGCGGGCGTAGTCGGCGGGATCCTGCTCGGTGCCGATGTAGGTGTTGATCGCGGACAGGCCCTGCGCGACGGCGCCGGAACGGTCCATCGCCGCCTTGTCGACCAGCTTGATCTTGAGGTCGAGGCCCAGTTCGGCCTTGGCCGCGTCGGCCCAGCGCATGACTTCGTAACCGGCGCCGCAGCAAGCCATGCCACCGCCGATCAGGAGGATGTCGACTTCCTCCTGGACAACTTCGGGATTACCAAATTCTCCAGCCATTTCGTATACCTCTCTTGATTACTTGCGGATCAGTTCTGCGGGATTGCCAGCGCGGTAGCCCTTGGTGAAGCCACCGTCGGCCGAGCCGGTGAAGAAGCCGGTCGCCGTGATGTTGGCGAGGCTCGCGGTCGGCTTGCCGCCGTAGGGGTCGATCGAGCCCTCGGGGGTGGTGCGGATCGGGAACTTGAAGCGCTTCAGGGTGCCGTTGCGGAACTTGATGGTCCACATGATGGAGTCGGAACCGCGCAGCGGCTGCACCATGCCGCCCAGCGGCACGACGTCGGCGTAGTGACGGGCTTCGATCGCCTGCTGCGGGCAGATCTTCACGCAGGAGTAGCACTCCCAGCACTGCTCGGGCTCCTGGTTGAACGCGCGCATGGCATGCCCGGTCTCCGAACCGTCCTTGTCCAGCTTCATCAGGTCGTGCGGGCAGATGTACATGCAGGCGGTCTTGTCCTGACCCTTGCAGCCGTCGCACTTGTCGGTACGAACATAGGTTGGCATTACAGTCTCCTTAGTTAGCTAACAATCCGCGTACGTCGCGGTCCGCTTAGAACTGAACCCGTCCTTGGCCGGGGCGTATCGCGAGTCCGCTTCCGGTAGGCTCGTGTCCTAAAACCCTTGTTCCATCGGGCGCTTCATGCCTTCCGGGACAAGCCCCGTCAGGCATGCTTCGCCGTCGGGAAAAGTCAGGCGGCCGAGTGGCCCTTCAACTCGACCTTGACGTTCTGTTCCGCCGAGAGGCTGGCGTAGTACTTCTGCAGCACCTTGGCGACCTCGGGGCGGCTGAATTCGACCGGCAGGTCCTGGCCCTCGGAGAGCATCGCGCGCACCTTGGTGCCGGAGAGCAGGATGCGGTCGTCCTTGGTGTGCGGGCAGGTGCGCTGCGAGGCCATGCCGCCGCACTTCTTGCACCAGAAGGTCCAGTCGATGTTCATGTTGACGGTCTCGAGCGAACCCTTGGGGATCTCGTCGAAGATCTTCTGCGCGTCGAACGGCCCGTAGTAGTCGCCGACGCCGGCGTGGTCGCGGCCGACGATCAGGTGCGAGCAGCCGTAGTTCTGGCGGAACAGGGCATGCAGCAGCGCCTCGCGCGGGCCGGCGTAACGCATGTCGAGCGGGTAGCCGGCCTGGATCACGGTGTTGGGAGCGAAGTAGTTGTCGACCAGCACGCTGATCGCCTCGGAGCGCACCTCTGCAGGGATGTCGCCAGGTTTCAGCGCGCCGAGCAGCGAGTGAACGAGCACGCCGTCCATGGTCTCGATGGCGATCTTCGCCAGATACTCGTGGCTGCGGTGCATCGGGTTGCGGGTCTGGAAGGCGGCGATCTTGGACCAGCCGAGCTGCTCGAACCGAGCGCGCGTCTCGGCCGGGGTCATGAACTGCTCGCCGTATTCTTCCTTGAAGTTCCCGGTCGACAGGACCTTGACCGGGCCGGCCAGGTTGTACTTGCCCTGCGCCATCACCATCTTCACGCCGGGGTGCTCGAGGTCGGTGGTCTTGTAGACCATCATGCACTCGTGCGCCTTGTCGATGGTGTACTTGTCGGTCACCTTCAGGGTGCCCATGATCTCGCCGGTCTCGGCGTCGACCAGCGCGACGTCGTCGCCTTCCTTGACCGTCTCGTCGTCGGTCGAGAGGGTGATGGGGATGGGCCAGAACAGGCCGCTCGCCATCTTGTAGCCGTCGCATACGCCCTGCCAGTCAGCCTTGGTCATGAAGCCGTCGAGCGGGGTGAAGCCGCCGATGCCCATCATGATGAGGTCGCCGGTTTCGCGCGAGCTCATCTTGAGCTTGGGCAGGGAGGCCGCGCGGGCCTTTTCGGCTGCGAGCGCATCGCCCGTCAGCAGCAGGGGCTTGAGTTCTCCGCCGCCGTGGGGGCGTACCAGTTTCGACATGCTGTCTCCTCAGACGTTTTGGGGTTATTGAGTCGGGCCAGCATACACCCGGGGCGGGTGCGTGAATAATGCTTATTTTTTATTTGAGGATAAGCGGGTTTGATATTCGTCAGGCCGAAAAAAAGCCCGGGCTTGCCGGGCTTTTTTTGTTTTGTAACAACGGCTTATGCGTCGAAGAAGGCGGGCATGTCGGTCTGCTCGGTCTTGATCACGTCGACCCAGGCCGGCTTGTTCGCGCCACCCGCGGCAGCGAGCTTCTTGGTTTCTTCGTAGAGCATCTTCCAGCGGTTGTAGAGGCAGTCGCTGACCTTGCGCATCCCCGAATCGAAGTAGGAGTTGTGCAGGTCGCCGACGGTTCGGGTGAAGGACTCCATCTGTTCCAGCTGGTTGCGCGGATAGCCCTGGCGGTTGGGATCGGCGTACTTGACCATTTCGCGATGGACCGCCCGGACGAAGACTTTCTGGCCTTCGGTCAGGTCGGCCTCGGTGCGGGGCGCGCCGCCGTAGTTCATGACCTCGTCGATGAAGCCCTGGAGACGTTCACCGAAATCGAAGTTGGCGTAGTCGACGTTCTGCATAAATCCTCCGTTATCAGATGTTGCTTTTTGAGTGGATGTGACTCCGCTTCCTATCCTACGCCGCGCGGTGCCACTGTCCAGCATCGCTCCGCGCTCGGCGCGCGATTATTGCCTAAGCCCTTGAATCCAGCGGGAATAAATTTTGTCCGCCAAGCGGTGCAGCTGCTCGGTGCGGTGGACCAGGTCCGCCTGGATCGCTGCGGGCGCCTGCACCGCGGGGCTGTCGCTGGCGGCGATCTCGGCGGCGCCGTTGTCGCACCAGCCGGCGATCAGTTCGGGCGTCATTTCGACGTGGCATTGCATGCCGATGTGGCGGTCGTCGAGCACGAAGGCCTGGTTGGCACAGTGCGCGCTCTCGAGGATGCGCACGGCGCCCGGCGGCAGGCTGAAGGTTTCGCCGTGCCAGTGAAACGCCAGCAGCGGCGCGGCGACGTCGCCCAGCCAGGGACGCGCGGCGACAGGGTCGGTGACGCGGACCTCGCCCCAGCCGATCTCCTTGACCGGGTTGGCGCCCACGCTGCCGCCGAGCGCCTTCGCCATCAGCTGGCCGCCGAGACAGTGGCCGATCACCGGGACGCCCGTCGCGACCGCCTCACGGATCAGGGCGAGCACTTGCGGGATCCACGGCAGATCGTCGTTGACGCTCATCGGTCCGCCCATCAAGCAGACGCCGGAAGCGCCGTTAAGATTCCCGGGTACGGCGTCGCCGGCGTCGATCCGTACCAGCTTCCAGGGAATGCCGTGACGGTCGAGAAAACCGGCGAAATAGCCCGGCCCTTCGGTCGCAGAATGTCGAAAAATCAGAACAGGATCCATGATGACCACAGGCTGGAAAGCAATCGCAACCATGTTAGCAGCGGGCTGCCTCGCCTGCACGGCTGCGGGGGCGACCAGCGTCTCGGTGGTGGGGCTGTTCAAGGACAAGGCCATCGTCAGCATCGACGGCGGCAAGCCGCGCACCCTCAGCGTCGGACAGATGGTGCAGGGCGTGAGGCTCGTTGCCGCGGATTCCGGCAGCGCGCGTTTCGAGGTCGACGGCAAGCGCCGCACCTTGGCGATGGGGCAGTCGTTCGCCGGCGCCCCGGCAACGGCCGATCGGCAGAGTGTGTCGCTCACGGCCGACGCGCGCGGGCATTTCGCCGCTGCCGGCTCGCTCAACGGCTATCCGCTGACCTTCCTGGTCGATACCGGCGCCACCGCCATCGCCATCAGCGCGGCGGAGGCCCGTCGCATCGGCATCGATTACCGGGCCGGCGAGGCGATGCGGGTGGGGACCGCCGCCGGCGTGGTGCCTGCCTGGCGCGTCAAGTTCGGCACGGTCAAGGTCGGCGGCATCACCGCCCACCAGGTCGACGGCATGGTGATGGAGACGGGGCTGGACGTGCCGTTGCTGGGGATGAGCTTCCTGAACCGGATGGAAATGACGCGCAACGGACAGACGATGGTGCTGACCCAGCGCTACTGATTCGGCCTCATAAATGAAACAAGGCCCGCGATGCGGGCCTTGTTTCATTGGTGAGCCACCGTTTACTGGCGGGTCTTGTCACGCTCGATCAGCGCGTAGGCGCTGTGGTTGTGGATGGACTCGAAGTTCTCGGCCTCCACCACGTAGGCGTCGATCAGCGGCTCGGCGTTCATCGCGGCGGCGACGTCGCGCACGATGTCCTCGACGAACTTGGGATTGTCGTAGGCGCGCTCGGTGACGTATTTCTCGTCCGGCCGCTTCAGGAGGCCGAACAGCTCGCACGACGCCTGGTCCTCGACCTTGCGCACCAGATCCTCGATCCACAGGAAGCCGTTGGTCTTCGCGCTGACCGTGACGTGCGAGCGCTGGTTGTGCGCACCGTAGTCGGAGATCTTCTTCGAGCACGGGCAGAGCGAGGTCACCGGCACCAGCACCTTGGTGGTGTGGGAGTACTTGCCGTTCTCGATCTCGCCGATGAAGGTGACCTCGTAGTCGAGCAGGCTCTGCACGCCGGAGACGGGCGCGGCCTTGTTGACGAAGTAGGGGAAGGTCATCTCGACGTAGCCGGATTCCGCTTCCAGGCGCTCGACCATCTGCCGCAGCATGCCCTCGAAGTTCTCGACCGAGATCTCGCGCTCGCGCGTGTTGAGGATCTCGATGAACCGCGACATGTGCGTGCCCTTGAAGTTGTGCGGCAGGAACACGTACATGTTGAAGGTGGCGATGGTGTGCTGGACGCCGCCGCTCTTGTCGGCCACGCGCACCGGGTGGCGGATGCTCTTGATGCCGACCTTGTTGATGGCGATTTGCCGCGTGTCCGCCGAGCTCTGCACGTCGGGCATGCAAACGGCGGTGTCGCAAATCTGGTTCATGGCAGCTCCTTGAATCGATGCAATTTAGACTAAGTATAAACTGCAGGAATAGTTGAGTAAACTACTCGGGCATACGATCTTTCAAGGCTTCAGCCCTCAGAAAGTCGGAGCCCCCTCGTGGGGCAACAGGGTAATCCGCTGCCGGATGGCGCGCTCGATTCCGCCGGCGTCGAGCCCGCAATCGGCCAGCATCCGCGCCGGATCGCCATGTTCGATGAAGAGGTCGGGCAGGCCCAGGTGAACGAGCGGCACGGATATGCCGAGCTCGGCCAGCGCCTCGGCGACGCCGGCGCCCGCGCCGCCGGCGACGGCGTTCTCCTCCAGCGTGACCAGCAGGCGGTGGCCATGCGCCAGTTCCTGCAGCAGGTCGAGGTCGAGCGGCTTGACGAAGCGCATGTCGGCGACGCTGGCGTCGAGTGCCTCGGCCGCCGCGAGCGCCGGCGCGACCAGGCTGCCGAAGGCGACGAGGGCGACATCGCGCCCACGGCGGCGCAGCACGCCGCGGCCGACCTCGACCGGCTCGAGGCCGGAGTCGAGCGACGCGCCGCTGCCGCTGCCGCGCGGATAGCGCACCGCCGACGGACCGTTGTGCAGGAAGGCGGTGGTCAGCAGACGGCGGCACTCGTTCTCGTCCGAGGGTGCCGCGATCAGCATGTTGGGGATGCAGCGCAGGAATGAGAGGTCGAAGCTGCCCGCGTGGGTCGGGCCGTCGGCGCCGACCAGCCCCGCGCGGTCGATCGCCAGCATCACCGGCAGGTTCTGCAGCGCGACGTCGTGGACCAGCTGGTCGTAGGCGCGCTGCAGGAAGGTCGAATAGATCGCCACCACCGGCTTCACGCCTTCGCAGGCGAGCCCCGCGGCGAAGGTCACCGCGTGCTGCTCGGCGATGCCGACGTCGAAATAGCGCTTCGGGTATTGCTGCGAAAAGCGCACCAGTCCGGAGCCTTCGCGCATCGCCGGAGTGATGCCGACGAGGCGCGTGTCGGCGGCCGCCATGTCGCACAGCCAGTCGCCGAATACCTGGGTGTAGGTCGGCTTGCCGCCGGCCTTCTCGGCGACGCCGGCGGCCGGGTCGAAGCGCGACACGCCGTGGTAGAGGCAGGGGTTGGTCTCGGCCGGCGCGTAGCCCTTGCCCTTGCGGGTGACGATGTGGAGGAATTGCGGGCCGGAGAGGTCGCGGATGTTTCGCAGCGTCTCGACCAGCACGTCGAGGTCGTGGCCGTCGATCGGGCCGATGTAGTTGAAGCCGAATTCCTCGAACAGCGTGCCGGGCGTCACCATGCCCTTCATGTGCTCCTCGGCGCGCTTGGCGAGTTCCTTGATCGGCGGCACCGCCGACAGCACCTTCTCGCCGGCGCGGCGGGCGGCCGCGTAGAACTTGCCGGACATCAGCCGCGCCAGGTAGTTGTTGAGCGCGCCGACGTTGGGCGAGATCGACATGTCGTTGTCGTTGAGCACCACCAGCAGCGGCAGGTCGGTCGCCCCGGCGTTGTTGAGCGCCTCGAACGCCATGCCGGCGGTCATCGCGCCGTCGCCGATGATCGCGACCGCGCGCTGGTCGCTGCCGAGCTGGTGGAAGGCCTCGGCCATGCCGAGCGCGGCCGAGATCGAGGTGCTGGAGTGGCCGACGCCGAAGGCGTCGTATTCGCTCTCGGCGCGTCGCGGGAAGCCGGCGATGCCGCCCGCCTGGCGCAGGCTGCCCATGGCGTCGCGCCGCCCGGTCAGGATCTTGTGCGAGTAGGTCTGGTGGCCGACGTCCCACACGATGCGGTCGCGCGGCGTGTCGAACACGTAGTGCAGGGCGATCGTCAGTTCGACCGTGCCGAGGTTGGATGCCAGGTGGCCGCCGGTCTTGCCGACCGACGCGACGAGGAACTCGCGCAGTTCGGCGGCGAGCTTCGGCAGGTCGGCTGGGGCGAGCGCGCGCAGGTCGGCGGGCGAGTCGATGGTGTCGAGCAGACGCTGGGTCATGTCAGAACGTCCGCTCGACGACGAAGTCGGCCAGCTGGCGCAGGCGGTCGGCCGGCACCGCGAGCTTGTCGAGCGCGGCGTGCGCGTCGGCGCGCAATTCCAGCGCCAGGTCGCGCGCGCGCGCCGCGCCGAGCAGGCTGACGTAGGTCGGCTTGTTGTTGGCGGCGTCCTTGCCGGCGGTCTTGCCGAGCGTCGCGGTCGGCGCCTCGGCGTCGAGCACGTCGTCGACGACCTGGAAGGCGAGCCCGATGCACTTCGCGTAGTGGTCGAGCGCGCCGGTCGCGGCCTCCGGGCCACGGCCGCAGTGCGCGCCCAGCAGCACCGCGGCGCGGATCAGCGCGCCGGTCTTGTGGATGTGCATGAACTCGAGCTCGGTGAGGTCGAGCGGCTTGCCGACGCTGGCGAGGTCGATCGCCTGACCGCCGGCCATGCCGCGCGAGCCGGACGCCTGCGCGAGGAGTTGCACCATTTTCAACTGGGTGGCGGCGTCGTCGGCGAGTGGCCCGCTGGTGAGGATCTCGAAGGCGAGGCTTTGCAGCGCGTCGCCGACCAGCAGCGCTGTCGCCTCGTCGAACTCGACGTGGACCGTCGGCTTGCCGCGCCGCAGCGCGTCGTCGTCCATCGCCGGCATGTCGTCGTGCACCAGCGAATAGGCGTGGATCAGTTCGACCGCAGCGGCGGCGTGCTGCACCCGCTCGGGGTCGGCGCCGGTGACCTCGCCGGCGGCGAACGCCAGCAGCGGACGCACCCGCTTGCCGCCGCCCAGCACGGCGTAGCGCATCGCCTCGTGGAGGCGCTGCGGGGCGATCTCGGAGGAGGGGAGCCACTCGGCCAGCACGCCTTCCATGCGTGCCTGGCATGCCTGCATCCAGGCGGAAAAATCAGTCATCGGTGTCTTCGGTGTTGAAGGGCTGCAAGGCCCCGTTTTCCAGGATCTTCACCTGCTGCTCCGCGTCGGCGAGCTGCTGGCGACAGTACTGCAGGAGCTCGGCGCCGCGCCTGTAGGCGGCGAGCGAAGCCTCGAGCGGCAGCTGGCCGGACTCCATCTCGCCCACGATGGCTTCCAGCTCGGCGAGGGCGGACTCGTAATCCTTGGGGGCGGCGGCGCGGGGTTTGGCCATGAATGTCGGACCAGGCGGGAAAAGCGCATTACTTTAACAAATTCGGGGCTCCCACGCCTCCCCGCCAAGCCTGCCTATGCTAGAATTTCGCGCTTTCCCTGCGCGGCAGGGGTTCATCCGGAACCGCACTTTCCGTGGTGCGAGTGGTGCAGCGGTTGCAATGACGCCGAAGCGTCGACGACCGCGCGCCGACTCCGGTGGGTCACATACTTGCCGCTCCAGCGGGGTTTGCTGGAGGGGGCTTGGTTTTGAGTAGGGTACGCCAATGAGCGATCTCGCCGAATCCAGCGCCTTGTCGCTAACTTCGCCTCAGCTGCCAGTTTCCTGGTACTTCGATCCGGCCGTCTACGCGCTGGAGCTCGAGCATCTGTTCAAACGCGGTCCCGGCTATGCGGGCCATCAGCTGATGGTGCCCGAGGCGGGCGACTATCACGCGCTCGAGATGTTCGACGGCGCGAAAATGCTGGTCAACAGCGGGTCGGGAATCGAGCTGCTGTCCAACGTCTGCCGCCACCGCCAGGCGATCATGCTCAAGGGGCGCGGCAAGCTCGCGTCGAACACCATCGTCTGCCCGATCCACCGCTGGACCTACGACAGCCGAGGCACGCTGATGGGCGCGCCGGAGTTTCCCGGCAACCCCTGCCTCAACCTCAACCGCACCGGCCTCGAGAACTGGCAGGGCCTGCTGTTCGCCGGCGGCCGCGACGTCAACGCGGATCTGGCCGGCATGCAGGCGGCGCGCGAGCTCGACTTCTCCGGCTTCATGCTCGACCGCGTCGAGGTCACGCACTACGCCTGCAACTGGAAGACCTTCATCGAGGTGTACCTCGAGGATTATCACGTCGCGCCCTACCACCCGGGCCTCGGCCATTTCGTTACCTGCGACGACCTCAAGTGGGAATACGGCGAGTGGTGGTCGGTGCAGACCGTCGGGGTCAACCGCGGCCTTGCCAAGGCGGGCTCCCCCGTCTACCAGAAATGGCACGAGCAGGTGCTCGCCTACGACCGCGGCGAGGCGCCCAGGCACGGCGCGATCTGGCTCACCTACTATCCGGGCCTGATGGTCGAGTGGTACCCGCACGTGCTGGTGGTGTCGTCGATCGTGCCGACCGGCATCGAGTCGTGCAGCAACATCGTCGAGTTCTACTACCCCGAGGACATCGCGCTGTTCGAGCGCGCCTTCATCGAGGCCGAGCAGGCGGCGTACAACGAGACCGCGGTCGAGGACGAGGACATCTGCCTGCGCATGCACGAAGGCCGGCGCGCGCTCTACAAGCAGGGCATCTCGGAAACCGGGCCGTACCAGTCGCCGATGGAGGACGGGATGATGCATTTCCACGCCTTCCTGCGGCGCCAGCTCGAGCCGCACATGAAATGAGGCTTGCTGCATGCATCCACGGGCGGCGCACACCGCCCGTTTTTTTCGTCCGTCCCCGATGAGCCGCCTTTCATGAAATCGAGCTGGATGCTGGTGGCGGCGGCGCTGTTCGCGCTGATGGGCGTGCTGGTGAAGCACGCCTCCGCGAAGTTTTCGCCGGCCGAACTGGTGTTCTACCGTTCGGCGTTCGGGCTGCTGGCGATCTGGGGGGTGATCGCGCTCGGCCGGCGTCAGCTGCTCGCGCCGCTCGCCACGCCGCACGTGCAGGCGCATTTCTGGCGCGGGCTCTCCGGCTTCGCCGCGCTGGTGCTGTTCTTCTTCGCGCTGGCGCGGCTGCCGCTCGCCACCGCGGTCACCCTCAACTACACGGCGCCGCTGTTCCTCGCCGCGCTCTCGGCCTGGTGGCTGCGCGAGCGCCACGGCCGCGGACTGGTCGGCGCGGTGCTGCTCGGCTTCGTCGGCATCGTGCTGCTGCTGCGGCCGCAGGTGCAGGGCCAGGACTGGCTGCCGGCGGCGGCCGGGCTGGCATCGGGAATGCTGGCCGCGGTCGCCTACGTCAACGTCAAGCAGCTGGGGCGGCTGGGCGAGCCCGAGTGGCGCGTGGTGTTCTACTTCACGCTGCTGTCGACCGCGGGCGGCGCGGGCTGGATGGCGGTCGCCGGCTTCCATCGTCCGCAACCGGCCGACTGGCCCTGGCTCGTCGGCATCGGCGTCACCGCGACGCTGGCACAGCTGGCGCTGACCCGTGCCTACCATCGCGGCCGCACGCTGACGGTCGGCTCGCTGGCCTACACGACGGTCGGGTTTTCCGCGCTCTACGGCGTGCTGCTGTTCGGCGAGCGCCTGCCGCTGCTGGCCTGGGTCGGCATGGCGGTGGTCGCCGCGGCGGGCGTCTGGGCGGTGCGCGCCTCGGCACCGGCAGCGTCCGATTCGCTATAGTGGGAGCACATTCCCGAGGAGCGCACCATGATCACCCTGAACGTCCAGGACAACCAGATCGCCGTCACCGTGATGGGCCAGTTCACGCTGGATGACTACAAGGAATTCGAGCAGGCGGTCGACTACGGCATCCAGTTCAAGGGCAAGGTCAACGTGCTGTTCGACCTGCGCGACATGCTGTCCTACAGCGTCGACGTGGCGTGGGAGGAACTGAAGTTCTCGCGCGAGCACAAGAACGATTTCGGCCGCATCGCGATCCTCACCGGCGACCAGTGGGTGGCGTGGAGCATGTGGATCAACCGGATGTTCATGTCGGCGGACATCCGCCTGTTCGACGAACTCGAGCTGGCGCAGGACTGGGTCGCCGGCGGCGAGCTGCCGGCGGCGGCAAGCTGAGTCAGCGCGGCGGGCGGAACACGTCGCGGTTGGCGTAGTACGCCGCGGCGGCGTTGGCCGGGTCCCAGCCCGGAATCCCCTGCACCGGCAGCGGCGGCAGCTGGCGCGGCGTGTCGATCGCCGCGAGCGCTTGCGCCGCCCCGGCATCGGCCGCATCGAGGTCGGACACCGCTCCGGTCAGCACCAGGCATTTCCCGGTCATCGCGGGGAAGGGCGCGAGCGCCTTTTCCAGCAGCGCATGGCCGACCACGACGAAGCGCATGTCGCTTTCCACCTGCGCCCGTGCGTCCCAGAACAGCGCGTGCCACGCGCGGCCGGCCAGCAGCGAGGCCAGGCCGGGGTCGCCGCTGATCACCCACACCCCCGACTCGTCGAGAACCGTCAGCGCGTCGCGGCGGCGCCCGCGCAGCGCGCCGGTCTCGTGCGCGATGGCTTCGCCGTGGGCCGCGTTCAGCGCGGCCTTGAAGAGCGGGAAGCGAAGCCACACCAGCGCGTTCAGCACGTCGTGCCAGGTGTCGGGGCGGGTCGGCACCTGGCCGGTGGCGAGGATGTGGGTTTCGTAGTCGCGCGCCGACAGTCGCCCGTCGGGAGCGAAGAAGCGGATCGGCAGGCCACGCGCCTGGAGCGTGCCGCGTGCCTCGGCCAGCGCGTTGAGCGCCGCCAGGCCAGGCAGTCCGCGCGCCAGCTGCAGCGCGTCGACGAGCGGCCGGTAGGGCGCGAAGGCGGGGTGGTCGAGGTTCAAGCAGGCGGTCAGCCGAAGGCTCCGGTCGCGGCGAAGCGGTCGCAGGCCGCAACGAGTTCGCGCGCGATGCCCGGCTCGAAGGCCGAGTGGCCGGCGTCGGGCACCACGACGTAGCGCGCCTCGGGCCAGGCACGCGCCAGCTCGTCGGCGGTCACGATGGGGCAGACCGCGTCGTAGCGCCCCTGCACGATGATGGCCGGAATAGCGCGCACGCGGCCGACGCCGGCGAGCAGGCCGTCGTCTGGCAGGAAGGCGTCGTTGACGAAATAGTGCGCCTCGATCCGCGAGTGCGGAAGCGCGGTCTTCTCGCTGCCGAACGCGGCGACGAGTTCCGGGCTCGGCAGCAGCGTCGAGCACGCGGCCTCGAAGGTCGCCCACTCGAACGCCGCCGGCTGGTGAACGGCCGGGTCGGGATCGACCAGGCGGCGGTGGTAGGCGCCGAGCAGGTCGTCGCGCTCGTCCTCGGGGATGAATTCCGCCAGCTTGCGCTGCGCCTCGGGAAAGAAGGCGCGGATGCCGTAGAGGAACCAGTCGATCTCGCTTCTGCGGCACAGGAAGATGCCGCGCAGCACCAGCCCCAGGCAGCGATCCGGGTGGGCCTCGGCGTAGGCGAGGCCGAGCGTCGAGCCCCACGAGCCGCCGAACACCAGCCAGCGGTCGATGCCGAGTGCGACGCGCAGCGCCTCCATGTCGGCGATCAGGTGGGGCGTGGTGTTGTCGGCGAGCTCGCCGTGCGGCGTCGAACGGCCGCAGCCGCGCTGGTCGAACAGGACGATGCGGTAGCGCGCCGGGTCGAAGAAGCGCCGCTGGTTGGGCGAGGTGCCGGAGCCGGGGCCGCCGTGCACGAACAGCACCGGGATGCCGTCGGGGTTGCCGGAGGTCTCCCAGTAGATGCGGTGCACGCCGCCGGTGTCCAGCATGCCGCTGGCGTAGGGGATGATCGGGGGATGGAGTGCTGGAATTTCCGCCATGGGATGCATCCTGAAAACGAGTTGCGCATAATATCGTGCGCATCCCCGTCCGCTCCATCGCCATGACCACTCCGTTCAAGTTCGCCCACGCCGCGCATGCCGACTGGACCCAGGCGGCGCAAGCCTGCATGAACCAGCTCGGCGCGATCCCGGCGTCGGCCTCGCTGGGCTTCCTCTACGTGTCGGACGCCTTCACCGCCGAGCTCGACGCGATCCTCGCCTTCTTCCGGAGCGCGACCGCGGTGCCGCACTGGACCGGCAGCGTCGGCGTCGGGGTGTGCGCGACCGGAACGGAATACCTGCAGCAGCCGGCGATGGCGGTGATGCTCGGCGAATTCGACGCCGCCGACTTCAGCATGCTGCCGACGCTGCGCACGCCGCAGGACGTCGACGCGCAGCCGCTCGGCGATGCGTACTTCGCGGTGGTGCACGGCGACCCGGCGAATTCCCGCATCCAGGAACTGATCGAGGCGCTAAGCGCGCGCCTGGCGAGCGGCTTTGTCGTCGGCGGGCTGTCGAGCGCGGAGGGCGAGAGCGCGCAGATCGCAGACGGCGTCGCGCGGGGCGGCCTGTCGGGGGTGCTGTTCAGCGACCGGGTGAGGCTGGCGACCCGGCTGACCCAGGGCATTTCGCCGCTGGGGCCGCCCCACCGCATCACTGCCGCGAACAAGAACATCGTCGGCAGCCTCGACCACCGTCCCGCCCTCGACGTCATGAAGGAAGAGATCGGCGAAGTGCTGGCGCGCGACCTGCGGCGCGCGGCCGGCTACATTTTCGTCGGCCTGCCGGTGCGCGGCTCCGATACCGGCGACTACCTGGTGCGCAACATCCTCGGCGTCGACCCGCAGAACCATCTGGTGGCGATCGGCGAGTACGTCGAGCCGGGCGACGCGCTGCTGTTCTGCCGGCGCGACCAGCAGACCGCCGAGGACGACCTGCTGCGGATGCTTGCCGCGATCCGCGCGCAGCTCGACGGGCCGATCCGGGGAGGCGTGTATTATTCCTGCCTGGGACGCGGCCAGCACATGTTCGGCGCGCCCAACCGGGAACTGGAGTTGATCCGCGACACCCTGGGCGATTTCCCGCTGGTGGGATTCTTCGCCAACGGCGAGATTTCGCACAACCGTTTGTATGGCTACACCGGGGTGCTGACCCTGTTCGCCTGACCAGAATGAGGAGGAGACACGCATGCCCCTGACCGCCATGAAGGAAGAGGAAATCCGCCTGCTGCGCGAGGAACTCGAGATGCTGATGAACGAGCGCCGCCAGCTGCTGCAGGTGACGGGTGCGGCCGCGGTCTTCGTCGCCAACCTCGATACCGACCTCCTGCCTGACGAGATGGGTACCATCGACGCCGCAGAAATGCTCGCCGAGCAGCTCAACGGCCTGTCGGAGGAGACGCTCAGGGACGCGCTGGAGTCGGTGCGCGCCGAAGTGACGCCCAACCAGTAGGCCGGTCCTCTCACTTGACCCGATTGTCCCTTTCCGGCCCGGCCGCGATCGGGCGTTTTGCGCTGATCACCGCCCTCGTCGCGCTGGCGTACGCGGCGGCCGGCTGGCTCAGCCTCAAGCTCTTCGTCTACGTCGCCGGCGCCGTCGCAGCCGTCTGGCTGGCGGCGGGCGTCGGCGCCGCGGCTAGCCTGCGTTACGGCTGGGCAGGGGTGGCGGGCGTCTTCCTCGGGTCGTTCGCGCTCAACAGTCAGATCCAGCTGCTGCCGCAGGAGGATGCGCTACGCCTCGCGCTCGGCGCGATGGCCAGCGCCTGGATCATGGGCGCGTTGCCGCGCGCCCTGCAGCCTTTCAGCGCCACCCTCGATTACGTGTCCAGCGTCGGCAAGTTCACGCTGGTCGCGGCCCCGCTCGGCTGCGCGGTGAGCGCGCTGGCCGGCGTGCTGAGCCTGCATTTCTTCGCCGGGCTGCCTGCCGGCCAGGTGCTTCAGAGCCTGTGGGTCTGGGGGCTGGGCGATCTGCTCGGCGTCTTTCTCGTCGCGCCGCTGGCGTTGACCGCGTCGCGCTGGGACTGGCTGCCGACCGACCGCAGCGCCCGGCTGGAAGCGCTGGTGCTGGTGCTTGTCATGCTCGGACTGTCGCTGCTGTTGCTGATGTACGCGGAGCCCGTGCGGCCGGCCGAGATCGTGCTGTTCGTACTGATCCCGACCGTCCTGTGGGCGGCGCTGCGGTTCTCGGTGAGCGGGGCGAGCGTCGCCATTTTCCTCGCGGGGGCGATTGCGTTGGGGGCCGCGGTCGCCTCCTTCGGCGGAATCAGCGAGGCGACGCAGCTGCGCGACGTGCTCGCGCTGCAGGTCAGCCTGGTGACCATGGCGCTGGCGGGACTGTTCGTGTCGGCCGCCCTGACCGAGCACCGCTATTCCGAACTGCAGCTCAACATGCTGGCCAACCACGATCCGCTGACCGGATTACCCAATCGCTCGTACTTCCAGGATTACCTCGGCCATGCGCTGGCACGCGCGCAGCGCGACAACAGCCAGGTGTCGCTGCTGTTCATCGACCTCGACCGCTTCAAGCACATCAATGATTCGCAGGGGCACGAGGTCGGCGACCAGGTGCTGCGCATCGTCGCCAACCGGCTGGAGGCGCAGCTGCGCGCCGACGACTTCGTCGCCAGGCTCGGCGGCGACGAGTTCGCCGTGGTCCTGACCCATCCGCCTGCCTCGCGCGCCGCCAGCCGGGTCGCCCGCAAGCTGACCGAGGCGCTGGCCGAGTCGTTCAAGCTGGGCCCGCGGCGCTACGCGATCGGCGCCAGCGTCGGCATCAGCGTGTTTCCCGACGACGGCCACGACGCCAACACCCTGTTGCGCCAGGCCGACCTGGCGATGTACCAGGCCAAGCAGCGCAAGAGCGGCTTCGAGTATTTCAGCGACGAGCTCAACCTTGCCGCGCAGCAGCAGATGACCCTGGAGACCGGGCTGCGCAAGGCGCTCGAGCGCGAGGAACTGGCGCTGATGTACCAGCCCAAGGTCGACCTCGCCAGCGGCAGGGTGGTGGGGCTGGAGGCGCTGGTACGCTGGCTGACCCGCTCGGGCAACATCATCGGCCCCGACCAGTTCATCCCGGTGGCCGAGGAGACCGGCCTGATCGTGCCGATGGGCCGCTGGGTGGTGCGCGCCGCGTGCGAGCAGTGGATCGCGTGGCGCGATGCCGGCCTCGACCCGCCGCCGGTCGCCGTCAACCTGTCCCCGCGCCAGTTCTCGGACGCGCGGCTGATCGAGGACATCGACGCCATCGTCGAGGAGACCGGCATGGACGCGGCCTACCTGCAGCTCGAGGTCACCGAGAGCGCCGCGATGGACAACCCGCAGCGCAGCTTCGAGATGCTCGACGCGCTGCGCCAGCGCGGGCTGCACGTCTACATCGACGACTTCGGCACCGGGCATTCCAACCTGGGGCAGCTGAAGCGCATGCCGATCGACGCGCTGAAGATCGACAAGAGCTTCGTCAGCGACGTGCTGACCGACAGCGACGACGCGGAAATCGCCAACGCCATCATCCGCCTGGCGCACGCGCTCAAGCTGCGGGTGGTGGCCGAGGGCGTCGAGACGCTCGAGCAGGTGGCTTTCCTGCGCGAGAACGGCTGCGACGAGATCCAGGGCTATGTCGTCAGCAAGCCGCTGACGCCGGTCAAGGTGAGCGAGCTGTTCGCACAGACCTTCAGGCTCTCGCCGGCGCCGGCGACGCTCCGCTCCGCGTGATTCCTGGACCGGACGGCGCCGCGATCCCGCGCGCGCTGTGCGGAAAGACGCTCAGCGGCTGCGGCGGGTCGCTGTCGCCCCCTTGACCAGCATGCGGTGCGACCACAGGCCGGCGAAGGGAATCAGCGATGCGGCGAACACGCCTGCACCCTTGAGCGGCGAGAGGTAGCCGCGCGACAGCACGAGCAGAAGGGCCGTCGTCGCCCACAGGAACAGGACGCCATGCGCCATGCCGACCACGCTGACCGCTTGCGGCAGCCCGGCGAAGTACTTGAGCGGCATGGCGATACCGATCAGCGCGACCAGTGACGCGCCCTCGACCAGCGCGAGGATGCTCAGGGCGCGCAGCGCCTTCGATGCTTTCATGTTCATCTCCCGGTTTTTCCCATGCGGGCGTAGTACGCCGCCAGCTCGCGGATTTCCTCGGCCGTCAGCCGTTCGGCGAACTGGCGCATGCCCTGGTTCGCGTCGGTGACGCGGCGGCCTGCGCGGTAGTCCTGCATGGTGCGCACGAAGCTGCCGACGCTCTGCCCGGCGAGCGCCGGGGTTTCGTTGATGCCGCCCTGGCCAGCCGCGCCGTGGCAGGAGGCGCAGGGGGTGAGCAGGCGCGCCGGGTCGCCGCGACGGGCGAGGCGGTCGGCGCGCGCGTGGGCGGCGGCGTCGAGCCTGGGCGCAGGCGCGGCCACGGCCGGCAGGCTGGCGTAGTAGGCGGCGACGTCGGCCATGTCCTGGCGGCTCATGTCCTTGACCGCGACCGCCATCAGCGTGGCGCGCGGGTTCTCGTGGCGGCCGCCGGTCTGATAGTCGAGCAGGCTCTTGTAGGTGTAGGCGGCGCGCTGGCCGGCGAGACTGGCCCAGTTGCGCGTCGGCGCGACGCCGTCGTCGCCGTGGCAGGAGGCGCACATCAACGTCTGGTTAAGCTCCTTGCCGCGCCGGACGTCGCCGCGCGGCATCGCGGCCAGCGTCGCGCGCACGTCGGCGACGCTCGGGGTGCGCGGCGCGGGCTGGGCCGCGTGGACGGGGTGGGCGGCTGCCAGGACCAGGGCGAGGCTGGCGAAGGTGTTCAGGCGGCTCATGCGAAGCAATCCTCGGTGAAGGTTTTCAACCAGGCCTGCTGGTAGGCGGCGCCGAGACGGATCTTCGCCATCGAGGCGTCGAGCGGCAGGTAGCGCTGGTCCGAGACCCGGGCGATCTTGCCGTCCTTGAGGCGGAACACGTCGGCGACGAAAAGGCCGTAGTTCGACCCGGCCAGCGCGTAGCAGGTGTTGCCCCACACCGGCTCGCCCGGTGCGCGCCCGGCGAGTTGGGCGGCGACCGCACGCGCGGTGACCTTGGCCTGGGTGTTTGCGGCGAAGCCGGACTTCGGCATCGCGTCGGCGATGCTGGCGTCGCCGATCACGAACACGTCCTTGTGCACGCTGGACTCGAAGGTGCGGCGGTCGACCGGGCACCAGCCGCTGGCGTCGGTCAGCCCCATGTCGAAGGCGAGCTTGCCGGCCTTCATCGGCGGGACGATGTTGAGCACGTCGGCTTTCACCGCGCCGCCGCGGGTGGTGACGGTGAGCGAGCGGGCGTCGATCCTCTCGGTGGTGCCGCCGTCCTTGGCGCGCACCCATTCGATCGGCGACGGCTTGCCGCGGTTGTCGACGTCGGCGGGCATGTCGGAGAGGTAGTCGTCCGGGATGTCGTAGCCGTACAGCCGATGCCAGCCCAGCTGCATGGTGGCGTCGGTGACGAAGCTGTCCTTGGGGTCGAGGATGACGACCTTGCCGCTCGGGTTGTGGCGGCGCATCCATTCGGTCACCAGCGCGCCGCGCTCGTAGGGGCCGGGCGGGCAGCGATAGGGGTTGGGCGGCGCGACGATGACGAAGGTGCCGCCCGGGCGCATCGCCTTCAGCTGCTGCGCCAGCAGCGCGGTCTGCGAGCCGGGGATCCAGCCCGACGGCGCGCGGGTCTCCGCCACCGCCGCGCTGTAGCCGGGGATGGCCTGGTACTGCAGGCTGATGCCGGGGCTGACGATGAGCTTGTCGTAGGCGACGGTCTGGCGCCCGGCGGTGCGCACCTGCTTCCTGTCGGGGTCGAAGCCGGTCACGGTGTCGAACACGAACTCGACGCCGTACTTCGATTTCAGCGCGTCGTAGCTGACGACGAGGTCGTCCATGCCGACGTGGCCGGTCAGCACCTCGCTCGATCCGTAGGGGCGGATGTAGCTGCGGTTGGCCTCGATCACGGTGACCCTGAGTGCCGGGTTGGTGAGCTTGAGGTGCTTGGCGGCGGTCGCGCCGCCGACGCCGCCGCCGATGATGACGACGTGGCCTGCGCCCGCGGCGGCACGGGCGGGGAAGGCGGCGGCGAGCGCGAGGCCGGCGCCGGCTTTGAGGAAATTGCGACGATTCAGCATGCTGCGCTCCCGGTCATTTGGCTGCGTTTGGCTTGACGCCGGCGAAGTAGCGGGCCATCGCCTCGATCTCGCCGTCGGAGAAGCTGCCGGCGACAAGGCCCATGAGCGTGGCCTGGCGCTTGCCCGAGCGGAAATCCTGCATGGCGCGGACGAACTCCTGCTCCGCCATGCCGGCGAGCGGCATGAACTCCACTGTGCCGAGCCGGCCCTGGGTGCCGTGGCAGCCGGCGCAGGTCGCGGCCATCGCCTCGCCCGTGGGCTCGGCGGCGTGCGCGGGGTGAATGGCGGCCGCCAGCGCGGCGCATGCAAAGACAAGGGATTTCATCAGCGTGCCCATACGTAGAAACCAATGGCGAAGTACTGCACGATCCACAGCACCAAGAGACCGATGCTGACATTGCCCAGGCGGGTCAGCGCGGGCGATGGCGTGTAGACGCCCTTCGTCTGTCCGGCCTTCCAGGCGACGGTGAGCAGGTAACCCAGCACCACCCCGCCCAGCACCGCGAAGGTGATGAAGAACAGCGACGTACTGTACCAGTCGAGGTTGATCTTGTAGTCGAGCGCGTCGTAGCCGTGCACGTCGAGCAGCGTGACGAAGCGCAGTGCCTCGCGTGCGGCGGCGACCACGATCAGCGCGACCGCCCCGACGGCGAACGGCGCATAGCCCCACAAGCCCTGATCGAGCTTGCTGCCCATGAGGCGAGGGAAGAACGCCGCCGCCAGCAATGCAATGACGCTGGCCCACACCCAGCCCGAGGTGGCGAACCAGGCCATCTTCTCCGGCAGGGTGACGAGCCACGCCGCGCCGCTCGCCACCGCCAGCACGCCGCCGGCGAGCATCAGCTTGTGGGCGAGCGGCCCGAGCCAGGCGATGTAGCCGGCATCCTCGCCCGGGCGCCCCATCAGGTAGCGGCGATACGCGAACAGCCAGGCCGCCACCACCGCCACCGACAGCAGGATGAAGAAGGCGAAACGCGTGATGCTGTAGCCGTGCAGCGACTGGCCGCCCGCATCGATCACGCCGTTGGGCGCGTACCAGCTCATCCACTGCTCGGGCAGCAGCATCTGGTAGGAGAGCACGTGCATGATCCAGCCGACCACCAGCATCAGCACCAGTGAGACCACCATCTGCCACGCGTTGCGCGTGGGCTGGGTGGCGAGGCTGTGGTTGCGGTAGTAGAAGGCATACATCGCCAGGTAGGCGAGGATCAGGATGGCGATGAAGCCGATCACCCAGCGCGCCGACAGCACGTTGGAGGTGTACCAGAACGGATCGTAGATCACCTGCACGAACAACAGCGGCGCGACGCCCAGCACGATGGCGACCGACACCGCGACCTTGGCGGTGGTGATCATGGCGGCGGCCAGCCGCCGCCAGTGGGCCTCTGTGCTGAAGGCGCCGTACAGGGTCAGCGCCGAGGCGCCCAGCATCACCTGCACGGCGGCGATGTGCAGCGCCCAGGTCAGCACGCCCAGCACCAGGAAGATGATCGGGTGGGACGGCACGCCGGCGGGGTCGCGCAGCGCGTAGAGCATGGCGGCATCCATGGCTTACTCCTGGTTCGGTGCGGCGGCGGTGCGCACCACGGGTTTTTCGGGTGAGGGCGAGAGGGAGACGATGTAGGCGGCGAGCGCGTACGCCTCGGCGTCGTTCAGCGGGATGTGCGGCATGTAGATCGTGTTGCCGGTGCCGAGCGCGCCCTGCAGATACGTCTTGACCATCGCCACGTCGCTGTTGCCGCCGAAGTAGCGCGCCAGCGGCCGCATCCCGGTCGACGACAGCGAGTGGCAGTTCGAGCAGGTGGTGAGCGCGAGGCTGCGGCCGGCCTCCAGCGCGTTGTGCGGAGTGACCTGGCGCAGGCGGTCCGGCACGAACACCTGGGTCGGCAGGAAGCCCTTCTTCTCGAGCAGCGGAATCTCGGACTGGATGTCGAGCCCCGGCACGTCGCGCGCGATCACCTGGTTGGAATACACGTACTGGCCCGCGACATACGGCTTACGCAGCGATTCGCGCGCCACTTCCTCCGGCCACAGGCCGAACACCAGCACCGCCACCGTCATGCCCATCGCGATCGAGGGCGTGAGCAGGCGCGGTTGCAGCCAGGTCGCGGCGAACCAGGCGAAGATGCCGCCCAGCGTGGCGATCAGCGACACGCCGAACCAGTCCGGCAGGCGGTTCTCGAAGATCACCTGCGCGGTCTCCGGCAGCGTGTTCATGTACCACTGGAACATCAGGCCGCCGGTGACGGTGGACACCATGCCCAGCACCGCGAGCTTGCGCGTGATCTCCTTCTTGAACGCGGCGTCCTTGATCGCGCCGGCGACCACGCCGCCGACCACCGCCGTCATGGTGAACATGAAGGCGGTGCGCATCGCCAGCTGCGCGAAGGTGTTGGAGCCGTAGAAACCGTTGAGGTAGCCGCCCTCGACGAACCACTCGGGCTTGCCCGGCCACATCATGAACGACAGGATGCCGATGATGATGAGCATGGTGCCGTAGGAGGCCAGGCCGAAGATGATCGAGATGCGCAGGTGGGTGGCCCGGTCGACCTTGCCGACGAGGTAGATGATCATGTAGACGCCGACCACCTCGATGACGAAGAACACCCACTCGGTCGCCCACTTCCAGACGAAGCTGTGGATCAGCGCCGAGATGCCGCGCGGGCTCGCCACCGTGGTCGAGTACCAGATGCCCGGCCCGGTGATCGACCCCAGCACGTAACTGAAGATCAGCAGGAACAGCCCGTACTTCTTGATGAACTCGAGCAGCTCGGGCTGGTTGCGGCGGTACGAAACCGTCGCCAGATAGGCGAAGAACAGCGCCGCGCCGACCGCGGTGTGCGAGAACAGCACGTGCACCGTCGCGATGAGACCGACGATCCAGCCGCTGCCGACGCCGGGTTCGTACCACATGGGATAAAGGCCGATGTATTCCATCCTGGCTCCGGGTATCTAAAAACTTCAATAGGCCATCAGCAAGATCGATACCATCTCGAATCCTGCCGGGGAAGTGTCGAAGGTTCTTTTAAAAACAGTGGCTTGGCGCTTGGCGCGCAAGGCACCGCGAACGCACCTGCGTGCGTCAGCTGCCGAATATGGCAGTCGTACTGTTAGTTGATGTCATGAAAGGCAGCGGGTGTCTGGCGTCGCCATGCCCCTGGCTGGCGGCGTCACGCCGTCGCATCGACCTTGGGAACCAGCAGCACGGGGATCGCCGAGTGCCTCGCCACGCCCTCGGCGATACTGCCCAGGAGCAGGCGCCTGAAGCCGCGGCGGCCGTGGGTGCCGAGCACCAGCAGGTCGGCCTGCCAGCGTCCCGCCTCCTCGGCGAGGCGTTCACCCACGTGCTGGGTCGGGCTTGCGGTTTCGATCAGCTCAGCCTCAGCCACCAGTGCCGCTTGCTGTGCGGTATCGCGCGCGGCGGCCAGGATGCGTTCCCCGGCCTCACGCCGCGCGGCGCGCAGTGCCCCGGTGTCGATCGCCAGTTCCGGTCCGAGCGGAAGCCAGTCCATGTCGACCACATGCACGATGCGCAGGGACGCGGACAGCCGGCGCGCGAGTTCGATGGCGTGGGTCAGCGCGTGGCCGGAGGTGTCGCTGCCGTCGATTGCCACGAGGATTTTCGAATACATGGTTCACCTTGACGATGCAGGAACGGGGGCGTGTTCGACACACTCTGGGCATGCACCCGCATCGCTGCGCGCGCCTGCCTGCTTCACTATAGAAAGCTTTCCCGTCGTCGTGTCGCGCGCGTCTCGCCTTGACCTGCGCCGCATCCGCATACAAACAAAGGAGGCGAGCCATCGCCGATCACCAAGGAGAATGTATGGCAGACGAACCCGTCAGTTGCGCTCGGGTATCGGGATCGGTCACCGATGCCTCGGCGCCTGAAGCAGTGCCTCCAAACGAACCGACCGCAACTCAAGAGGGAACCAGAATGACGGCACGTGTCGGGCAGAAAGCCCCTGATTTCGCAGCACCGGCCTATTACCGGGGCGGCTTCACCAGCGTCAAGCTGTCGGATTTCGCCGGCAAATGGGTGATGGTCTGCTTCTACCCCGGCGACTTCACCTTCGTCTGAGCGACAGAAGTGTCCGCGGTCGCGGCACAGTATGAAGCGCTGCAGAAGCTGGGCGTCGAGGTCATCTCGGTCAGCGTGGACAGCCACTTCGTCCACAAGATGTGGAACGACAACGAGCTGAGCAAGATGGTGGACGGCGGCGTGCCCTTCCACATGGCGTCCGACCAGGCCGGCCATGTCGGTCGCGCCTACGGCGTCTGGGATGAAAGCCAGGGCATCGAGTTGCGCGGCCGTTTCATCATCGACCCGGATGGCGTGATCCAGGCCATGGAAGTGATGACCCCGCCGGTCGGGCGCAAGCTCGCCGAGACGGTGCGTCAGTTCCAGGCCTTCCAGCACATCCGTGCGACGGGCGGCAAGGAAGCCACGCCCGCAGGCTGGGAGCCGGGCAAGCCGACCCTGACGCCGGGGCCGGACCTCGTCGGGAACGTGTGGAAGGTCTGGAATCCTTCGATGGAATGAGGACTGCTCCACCCCGAAACCCCGCCCGCGTGGCGGGGTTTTTTGTGCGCAGCGACGCGCCCGGCCGCCTCGTGCAGGCCTCCGCCGTACGTGTCCTCCGCACCCGTTCACCAGACTGTCGCGAGAATGTGTCTAGACTCGAAGCGTTCTCCTTTCTGCCCGGTCGGGTGAAATCATGAATCCTCTCGCACAGCTGCCCTCGGTCGACCGACTGCTTTCCGACGCCACGGTCGCCTCCCTGATCGACAGCCACGGCCGCGCGGTCGTCACGCAGCTTGTCCGCACTGCCCTGGCCGAGGCGCGCGAAGCAGCCCGCGCCGGAACGGCCCCGCCGGACGCCGCGAGCCTCGTCGGCGCCGTCGACGCACGCGCGGCAGCACTCGCCACGCCCAATCTGCGCCCGGTGTTCAACCTCACCGGCACGGTGCTGCACACCAACCTCGGCCGCGCGCCCTTGCCGGAAGAGGCGATCGCGGCGCTGGTCGACGCCGCGCGCAGCCCCTGCGCCCTCGAGTACGACATCGACACCGGCGGACGCGGCGACCGCGACGACATCGTCAACGACCTGCTGTGCGAACTCACCGGCGCCGAAGCCGCCACCGTCGTCAACAACAACGCCGCCGCGGTGTTCCTGCTGCTCAACACGCTGGCGCTGAAGAAGGAAGTGATCGTCTCGCGCGGCGAACTGATCGAGATCGGCGGCGCCTTCCGCGTGCCCGACATCATGAAGCGCGCCGGCAGCCGGCTGGTCGAGGTCGGCACCACCAACCGCACCCACCTCAGGGACTTCCGCGAGGCGATCACGCCGCGCACGGCGATGCTGATGAAGATCCACGCGAGCAACTACACGATCCAGGGCTTCACCCATGCCGTGCCGGAAAGCGAACTCGCCGTGCTGGCGCACGAACACGGCCTGCCCTTCGTCGTCGACCTCGGCTCCGGCACGCTCACCGACCTCGCGCGCTGGGGGCTGCCGCACGAGCCGACGCCGCGCGAGGCCATCGCCGCCGGCGCCGACCTGGTGACCTTCTCGGGCGACAAGCTGCTCGGCGGCCCGCAAGCCGGCCTGCTGGTCGGCAGCAGGGACCTGCTCGGCAGGATCAAGAAGAACCCGCTCAAGCGCGCGCTGCGCGTCGGCAAGCTCACGCTCGCCGCGCTCGAGGCGGTGCTGCGCCTCTACCGCGATCCCGACCGTCTCGGCGAACGCCTGACCGCGCTCGCGCAGCTGACCCGCCCCGAAGCGGAGATCCGCGCGGCGGCCGGACGTCTGCTGCCCGCCCTGCAGGCCGCGCTCGCCGCGCTCCCGGTCAGCGTCGAGATCGCCCCGCTCAAGTCGCAGATCGGCTCCGGCTCGCTGCCGGTCGACCGCCTGCCGTCGGCCGGCTTCGCGATCCGTCCGCAGGGAAAGAAGAGCGGCGTGCTGCACCGCATCGAAGCCGCGCTGCGCGGCCTGCGGCGGCCCGTCATCGGGCGCATCGACGACGGCGCCTTGCTGCTCGACCTGCGCTGCCTCGCCGCAGGCGAGGAAACCGAATTCGCTGCCCAGCTATCGACCCTGAGTCGACCGGGTGCGTGAGGCCGCCCCTGCGGGGGCATGTAAGCCACGGTGGCTTCCGCAACGTGGCGGTTAATTCAATCGGAGGAATACAAGATGGATCGTCGCAACTTTCTGAAAACCTCGGCGCTCGCCGCCGCCACCTTGGGTGCCGGCCGCTTCGCCACGGCCGACGCGGCCAACGCCGCTTTCGCGCCGAGTCCCGCGCACGGCTGGCGCGTGTTCGAGGTCACTACCCGCGTCGAACCCGCCGCCGACGGCGCGACCCGGGTGTGGGTGCCGCTCCCCTCGGTGGAGGAGACGGCGTGGATCCGTCCCATGGGCAACCTCTGGCAGGGCAACGCCGCCAGCGTGCAGGAATGGCGCGACCCGGTCTACAGTGCGCGCCTGCTCGCCGCCCGCTGGGACGCCGGCGAGCCCGCGCCCGGGCTCGAAGTCGTGAGCCGCTTCGCCACCCGCGACCGCGCCGTCGACCTCGGCAGCCCGGGCAAGGTCGCGCCGCTCGACAAGGCCACGCGCAAGCTCTACACCCAGGCAACCGAGATGCTGCCCACAGACGGCATCGTCCGGAAAACCGCGGCCGAAATCACCCAGGGTGCAAAAACCGACCTCGACAAGGCGCGCGCGATCTACGAATGGATCGTCGACAACACCCAGCGCAATCCGGAAACCCGCGGCTGCGGCCTGGGCGACATCCGCTTCATGCTGGAGACCGGCGACCTCAGCGGCAAGTGCGCCGACTTGAACGCGCTCTATGTCGGCCTTGCCCGTGCCGCCGGCCTGCCGGCGCGCGACGTCTACGGCGTGCGCGTCGCCGATTCCCGCTTCGGCTACAGGAGCCTGGGCAAGAGCGGCGACATCAGCAAGGCGCAACACTGCCGCGCCGAGGTCTGGCTGGCCGGCTTCGGCTGGGTGCCGGTCGATCCGGCCGACGTGCGCAAGGTGGTGCTGGAGGAGAAACCGGGACTCACGCTGCAGGACGAGGTAGTGGTCGCCGCGAGGAAGAAACTCTTCGGCGCGTGGGAGATGAACTGGCTGGCGTACAACGTCGCCCACGACCTGAAGCTGCCGGGTTCGACCGGTGCAAAGATTCCCTTCCTCATGTATCCGCAAGGCGAAAACGCGGCGGGGCGCCTCGACAGCCTCGACGCCGCCTCCTTCGTCTATACGCTGAGCGCGAAGGAAATCACGGCTTGATCCCATGCTGATCGGCACCGCAGGCCACATCGACCACGGCAAGACCACGCTGGTGAAGGCGCTCACCGGCGTCGATGCCGATCGGCTGCCCGAGGAGAAATCGCGCGGCATCACGCTCGACCTCGGCTACGCGTACGCGCCGCTTGCAGAGGGATCGGTGCTCGGCTTCGTCGACGTGCCGGGCCATGAAAAGCTCATCCACAACATGCTCGCCGGGGCGACCGGCATCGACTTCGTTCTGCTGGTGGTGGCCGCCGACGATGGGCCGATGCCGCAGACGCGCGAGCACCTCGAACTGCTCGACCTGCTGGGCATCACGCACGGTGCGATCGCGCTGACCAAGATCGATGCCGTCTCGCCCGAGCGGCTCGACGCCGCCCGCCAGGAAGTCGCGGCGCTCGTCGCCGGCACCGGACTTGCCGGCAGTCCGCTGTTTCCGGTATCGGGGCGCACCGGAGACGGCGTCGCCGCATTGCGCGCCCATCTCGACGCCACCGCCGCCAGCCTGCCCCGGCGCGCCGCGAGCGGCCGCTTCCGGCTCGCCATCGACCGCTGCTTCACGGTCGGCGGCGTCGGCACCGTCGTCACCGGCACGGCACACGCTGGAAGGATAGGCGTCGGCGACACCGCCATCGTTTCTCCACCGGGTTTCAAGGCGCGCGTGCGCGGCCTGCACGTGCAGGATCGACCCGCAGCAACGGGGCAGGCTGGCGACCGCATCGCGCTCGCCCTGACGGGCGATTTCGAGAAGAAGGACGTCGCGCGCGGCATGTGGGTCGTCGACCCGGCGCTCGCCCTGCCGCTTGCGCGCTTCCACGGCGCGTTGCGCGTGCCGTCCGGCCAGAAGCCGCTGACGCACCTGCAGACCGTGCACGTGCACCTCGGCACCGAGGACATCCTCGGCCGCGTCGCGCTGCTCGACTGCCAGGAAGTCGCCCCCGGCGCCGACGCGCTGGTCGAGATCCTGCTCGAACGCGAGACGCTGGCCTTGCGCGGCGACCGCTTCATCCTGCGCGACGCCGGCGCGCAGCGCACCGTCGCCGGCGGCCGGGTGCTCGACATCTTTCCGCCGCTCCGCCACAAGCGTGCGCCTGCCCGGCTGGCGCTGCTCGACGCGATGCGCAGCGACGACCCGGCCGTCGCCCTCGGCCTGCTCGCCCGGCAAGCGCCGGCCGGCATCGACCTCGACCGCTTCGCGGCAAGCTGGAATCTCGTGGACGCCGACGCCGAGGCGCTGTGGCAGCGTGTCGGCCTGCACGTGGTAGGCAACGGCAGCGCCGCGACCGGCTTCACCGCCGAAGCGTGGGCGGTGCTCGCGGACAAACTGCTCGACGCGCTCGCACGCGAGCACGAGCGTGCACCGGACATGATCGGCGTCGAGCGCGAGCGGGTGCGCCGCATGACCGCGGCGCATCTGCCGCGCTTCGCGTTCGACACGCTGTGCGGCGAGCTGCTGGCCGCGGGCCGTATCGCGCAGACCCGCGCCTGGCTGCATCTGCCGGACCATCGCGCCAGCGTCTCCGCCGCCGACCGCGAACTCTTCGCGGTGCTGAAGCCGCTGCTCGACGCCGCGCCCTTCAACCCGCCGCGGGTGCGCGACGTGTCCAGGGCGACGGGCACGCCGGAGGACACGGTGCGCCAGCTGTTCAAGCGCATCGCGCGCACCGGCGAGCTCTACCCGGTCGCCCACGACCACTGTTACACCGCCGCCGCCGTCGCCGAGCTCGCTGAAATGGTCCGCCGGCTCAACGCGGAACACGGCGCGGCGCGCGCCGCCGCGTTGCGTGACATCGTCTTTCGCGATGGCGGGGGCGGGCGCAAGGTGGCGGTGCAGATTCTCGAGTTCTTCGATCGCATCGGCTACACTCGCCGCGTGCGCGACGACCATGTGCTGCGCCGCGATGGCACGGCGCACGAATGGACCCTCACATGACACATGGAAGAGATCGTTCCCCGGTGGGGCGCCCGGTCTTCAAAACCGGGAGGGGCCGCCAGGCGGTCCCTGGTAGGTTCGACTCCTGCTCTCTTCCGCCCATTTCCTGAACCCCGGGTTCCACGCCTCGCCAGCCGGGCAGCGGCCACAATCTCCGGAGGGGCGGCACGGTGAATGTCCAGATACTCGGCGCGGAGTCTCTCGGGGTGCGCGGACTCGCGTGCCGGGTGGAGGCCGCGGGGCGCGTGATCGTCATCGACCCCGGCGTCGCGCTCGGCAACTGGCGCTACAAGCTGCCGCCGCATCCGGTGCAGATCGCCGCGGGCAGGGCGGTGCGGCGGCGCATCGTCGCGGCGCTCGACGGCGCCACCGACATGGTGTTCAGCCACTTCCACGGCGACCATGTGCCGCTGTCCGAGCCTAATCCTTATCAGCTCGGCTTCCCGCACCTTCCTCCCGGCATCAAGACCCTGCGCGTCTGGAGCCTGTCGCCGGCAGGCCAGAGCTTCACCAGCCGGGCGCGTGCCCGCGCCCTCACCGACCTGCTGGGGCCGCACTTCCAGGTGGCCGAGGGGCTCACCGACGGGCTGCTGCGTTTCTCCCCTGCCGTGCCGCACGGGGCCGGCGGACCGCCGTTCGGCAGCGTGATGATGACCCGGGTCGATCTGGGCGGGCGGGTGTTCGTGCACGCCTCGGACATCCAGCTGCTCGACGCGGCGACCATCGACCGCATCCTCGACTGGGCGCCGCATTGCGTGCTGGCCGCCGGTCCGCCGATCTATCTCGACCAGTTCGACGCGGGACAGCGGGCACGTGCCTGGAACAATGCGCGGCGCCTCGCTGCAGGGGTCGACACCCTCATCCTCGACCATCACCTGATGCGGTCGGAGGCCGGGCTGGCGTGGCTCGAAGCGCTCTCGGCGGAGGCCGGCAAGCGGATTCATTGCGCCGCCGATTTCATGGGCCATCCCAGGGCACTGCTGGAGGCCCGCCGGCGGGAACTCTACGCGGCCATGCCGGTGCGGCCGGGCTGGCACGACGACTACGCGCGCGGCGCGGCCAGCGTCGATGACTTCGGCCCGCCTGGCCAGCAGGAGTCGACGACAAGGCGCTGAGCTCAGCGGACTCGGCAGCTACGGATCGCCGGACGGGCGCATCCGCATCATCGAGTCCGTCAATGAAACACATCGGGACAATCCATTTCACAGGGGATGGGCGTGGTCATAAAGTACCACTCCATTAGCAAGCGCTAATAAACATCAACCCGACGAAAGGAAAGACCATGTCCGAAATCAACGCCTCTCCCGCCTTCCCCCAGCTCAACGCCCCGGCGCCCGACTTCGCGGCCAGGACCACCCACGGCGTCAGGAAGCTGGCCGACTACAAGGGCAAATGGCTGGTGCTGTTCTCCCACCCGGCCGACTTCACCCCGGTGTGCACCACCGAGTTCACGGCCTTCGCCAGGCACCAGCCCGAGTTCCAGAAGCTCAACTGCGAGCTGCTCGGCCTGTCGATCGACAGCTACTACTCGCACGTCGCCTGGGTGCGCAACATCAAGGAGAAGTTCGGGGTCGAGATCAACTTCCCGATCATCGAGGACCTGAGCATGAACGTGGCCCGTGCCTACGGCATGATCCACCCGGGCGCGGCCGACACCTCGGCGGTGCGCGCGACCTTCATCATCGATCCCGACGGCATCCTGCGCGCCATGGTGTACTACCCGATGACCAACGGCCGCTCGATCCCCGAGTTCCTGCGCCTGGTCGCCGCGCTGCAGACCTCGGACAAGAACAAGGTCGCCACGCCGGAAGGCTGGCAGCCCGGCGACAAGGTCATCGTGCCGCCGCCGCAGGATGTCGACGCCGCCGACAAGCGCATGAACGAAGGCTACGAGTGCACCGACTGGTACTTCTGCAAGAAGTCGCTGTAAGCCGGACCGCCTGAGGCGACTGGCCGGGGCCTGGCACCGGCCTCTCCCGTTCCGGCGCGAGGCGATTCCATCGATGCGGAGCAAGCCCCCTTGGCACGAGCCTTGGGGGCTTTTTTTATGGAATGTGCCGCCTTCGGCCCGGACGGGGCTCGCCCGGCTGGCCTGCAGAACGAACGGCCGCAGGGCAAAGCGTTCTGATCCCTGCGCGTCCGTGGCCTCGTGCCTGCGCCGAGGGCGCAGCTCGAAAGGCGCTAGGGGCGGGCGAGCAGCTCGCGCAAGGCTTCGACAAAGCGCCGGTTGTCCTCGGGCAGCGCCGTGGTGATGCGCATGAAGCCCGGACCGAGCGCCGGATCGTTGAGGGGCTTGATCAGGATGTCGCGCTTGCGCAGTTCCTCGCCGATCTCCGCCGCGCTGTGCGGCGCGAGGTCGGCGAGGAAGAAATAGGTGTGGGTCAGATAGGTCTTCACGCCCAGGCTGCGCAAGGTGGCGGCGAGGTCCACGGTCCATGCGTGCAGTTGCGCGGCGCGGGCGTGGATCTGGTCTTCGTGCTGCAGCGTGGCGATCGCCGCCGCCTGGCTGGGGCGCGCGAGGGGATAGGCGTCGTTGTGGCCGTTGAGGTCGTCGGCGATGGCCTCGGGAAAGACGCCGTAACCAACGCGGAAGCCGGCCAGGCTGTGGGCCTTGGAGAAGGTGCGGGTCACCAGCAGGTTGGGATGCCGGGGAACGAGGTGCGCCACCGACTGCCCGGCCAGGCCGATGAAGGCCTCGTCGACCAGGAAGCGCGTCTGCGGATGGCGCCGCAGCAGCCCGGGCAGCGGCGCCATGTCGAAGATGCCGCCGTTGGGATTGTTGGGGTTGACGATGACCACCAGCGTGGTGCCCGCCGGAATCGCCAGTTCGCCGAGGTCGAAGGCGAAGTCCCTGTCCTCGGGCAGCCGCGTCTCGGTGTAGCGCTCCGCGATCTCGGGAAACAGCACGTAGGTCGGCGTCAGCAGATGCACCTGCTGGCCGAAGCGGTCGAACAGCTGGCGCAGGATCAGCTCGGAGCCGGCGTTGATGTGGATGAGCCGCTCGGGAACGCCGAGCCGGTCGCTGAGGAGCTGGCGCAGCGGCGCCGAGTAGGGCTCGGTGTAATAGTTGCTGTGCGCCGCCTCGGCCTGCGCGGCGGCGATCGCCTCGTCGATCGGCGGCAGCGGGTTCTCGCACAGCAGGAGCTTGATGCCGTGGAAGCTGCCGCCGCCTTTTTCGTGGGTGCTGGTCATGGGTCTCCTAATGGCCGAGCCGGAACACGGCGATGGTGGCGATGCCCGCCAGCATCAGGGCCAGCTGCAGCAGCGTGGCCCTGGCGCCGGTGCGCTGGTGCAGCCCCGGCACCAGGTCCGCTACTGCAATGTAGATGAAGCTCGCCGCCGAGAGGGCGAGGATGTACGGGATCGCCCCGCGCATCTCGTCGAGCCAGAACCAGCCCAGCAGGACGCCGGGAATCGTGGCGAGCGAGGACAGCAGGTTGGTGGCGAAGGCCCTGGATTTGGCCATCCCGCTCGCGAGCAGGATGGCGAAGTCGCCCAGTTCCTGCGGGATTTCGTGGGCGATGACCGCCAGCGCGGTGGCGATGCCGACCGGGACGGAGATCAGAAAGGCGGCGGCGATGACCACGCCGTCGACGAAATTGTGGAAGGCGTCGCCGATCAGGATGAGCTTGCCTCCCTGGCGACCGTGCACCGCGCAGTCGCGATCGTGGCAATGGCGCCACAGCACCAGCTTCTCCAGCAGGAAGAAGAGCACGATGCCGGCCAGCACCGTGCCGCTCACGGCGAGCGGCGCCACCCGTTCGAGCGCCTTCGGGATCATGCCGAGGAAGGCCGCGCCGAGCAGGGTGCCGGTGGCGTAGGCGACCAGGCAGGGCAGCAATCGCGTGCGCACCGCGTCGGGAAAGCGCAGCAGCAGCGCGGCACCGGCGAGTGCACCGATGCTCCCCAGCAGGGCGAAGAAGATGGCGAGGAACACGCCGCGTCAGCGCCTGTCGAGAACGCGGTTCAGGCCGGCTTCATGCCGCACGGATCAATGCCCCTCGACGCAGATTTCGCGCCGGTAGACGGCGAGCAGGGTGCGCACGACGAGGACCGCGATCACCAGGCTCAGGATCGTGAGCAGGACCATCGCAAGCGTGTAGAAGCCGTTCCATCCCGACTGCTCGGCCATCACCAGCGTGGCGATCGTGATCGCCGCGAGCGGGAACGAGTAGGCCCACCACGACAGGAAGAACGGAAGCTTGCTGAAATAGGCGATCTGGGTGGCGAGCAGCAGCGTGAAGAACAGCCCGACGCAGTACAGGATCATCGCGAAGGCATCCACGCCGCCGGTCAGGTTGACGTAGGAAATGAAGCCCACCGCCGGCGGCGCGATGAAGATGAACAGCGTCGGCACCATCCGCACCGGCAGGGTGGCGTGGAAGATCAGGCGGTTGAACAGGATCGCGGTCAGCACCGGCCAGAAGAACACGCCGGCGGAGAAGAAGAACCACGAGACGATCGGCGCGGCATGGTGGACGCCGGCGATCGGCACCAGGATGTTGCCGACCACGGGGATGAACCAGGCCGGGTTGAGGTGCTGGATTTCGTACTTGTCGTGCTGCGTCCACGACGACAGCACGTACAGGGTCAGCATCAGGTGCAGGGCCGAGCCGATGCTCCACAGCCAGAACGACGCCTGCGGTGCGGCGTGCAGCGTGGCGATCGACAGCAGGATCAGCGAAATGGAAATGGCCGGGACGAACGCCAGCTTCACCGGATGCCGGACCTCCGCGGCCACCTCGCCGGGGTGCCTCGCGGCCTTGGCGAGGTAGACCGCGCCGATCAGCACCGCAAGCACGACGGTCAGGCCAAGCAGCCACGGGCTGATCTGGATGTTCGGGAACAGCAGCTGTTCGGTCTTGGCCCAGGCGATGGTGAAGCCGGCCATGCCCATGATGACGGAGAACCAGGCGACGGGGAAATTCTTCAGGCGGGCGGTCTGTTCGGACATGGTGATCTCGTTTGTTTGGGTTGCCAGGCTAGATCAATACCACAGGTGGGTGTCTTCGCGAGGGGCCGGCGTGCCTTGGCTGTATACGCCGCCGGTTTCCTGCCGCGCACGTCACGAACCCGGGAGGTGCGCGGCGATGCGCAAGCGCGCCGGTTCAATCCTTGTCGCGCAGTCCCTTGGCCCAGGCTTCCATGGCTTCGTTCGCCGGCTTCATCGGGGCTTCCATGAAGCTCACCACGAACTTGCTGCCCATGTCCGCCACGCCGATCGAACGGGGCCGCACCGCCAGCACCTGCGGATTGGGCAGGGCGAAGCCGAAGCAGAAGATCACGTCGACAGCGGCCTTGATCTCGGGATTGATCTCGCCCTCGATGCGCCTGGTGTGGGCGTAGTGGTCGAACACGCCGATGAACTGCACCTTGGGATTGGTTGCGATCTTGTCCTTGAGGTAGTTCGCTACCTCGTCGACGCTCTGGCAGCTGGTCTCGGACTTGTCGATCTCGGCGACGTAGACGGGGTATTTTTCCTGCAGCAGGGTTTGTTTCATGAGCTTCTTCTTCTTGCTTGCGGTTGAATCGGGCACGCTCAGGCGTGAGCGTGCCCGTGAAGCGGGTCGCCGTGCGCCTCGGGCTGGCCGAGCGGCAGGGTGCCTGCCAGATAGGCCGCGACGGCATGGTCGGGGTCGGTTTCGGACGTGACGAGCCCCTCGATGCCCATGCCCGCGAGCCGCCGTGCCAGGCCCTCGCCCATGCCGCCGGTGATGAGCACCTGAACCCCTTGCAGGGGATGGGGCTCGGCGCCGGTGTGTTCATGGAAGCTCTGCTCGCGTGGCAGCTCCAGCAGTTGCCTGCCCTTCACCGCCCCGGACTCGATGTCGTAGACCCAGAACCTGCGGCACTTGCCGGCATGGCCGGTGACGTTTCTGCGGTTCTGGCTGGCGACGGCGATTTTCGTCACGCTCGTCATGTCAGTGCTCCTCTTCCCAGCCGGTGATCATGGCCTTGATGTGGGCGAGCGGGGTATGCCCGGTGGTGGTGAGGTAGACGTGGGCGATGAAGAAAATCAGCATCAGGAAAGCGCCGAGCGTGTGGGCGATGGCGACTTGCTCGAGGCCGAGCCAGGCGGGCGCGAGATCGCGCCAGTTCGCATAGAACAGGTAGGCGATGCCGCTCGCCCAGATCAGCGGATTGATCATCAGCTTCAGCCACAGGTAGGCGAGGCGCTGCAGCGGATTGTGCTTGCGCTCGGGGACCACCTTGTAGGGGTGCGGACGGCCGAGAAAGATGCCGTAGCTGTAATGCAGGATCACCGCGCCGATCTGGTCGAAGCTGGGGATGTACTGGCGCCATTCGCCGGTGGTGAAGTGCCAGAAGATGGCGAAGATCCACAGCCCCACCAGCAGCCAGGCGGCCAGGGTGTGGACCGACACCGCCTGGCCGAAACCGAACAGGCTGTAGGTGCCATGAATCTCGAAGCCGGTGACCAGCATGGTGATGACGAGCGCGGCCTGCGACCAGTGCCAGAAGCGCTCGAAGCGCTTGAACAGGTAGATGCGTCCAGCCATGTCAGTGCTCCTTGCGCTTCCTGCGGGTGACGATGCGCAGCGTGCCGTGACCCAGCACGCCGAGGAAGGCGAGGCCCGCCAGCGAATAGCCGGCCGTGTCCAGCCATTCGAGGCGGTCGCGGCCGGGGAGGTAGACGCCCGTGATGGCCTGCAGGCGCCCCTGGCGGCTGTGGCATTCGACGCAGTTCAGGGCCTTTTCCTTGGGCGCCACCATGTGGGTGATCGGCCAGGTCATCTCGGTCTGCACGAAGCCATACTGGCCGCTGAAAGGCTTGCCGCTGGCCTCTGCGCCGGCACGCAGCGCCTTGTCCCAGTCGAAGTTGTACCAGTACGCGGTGTCGTCCGGGATGGCGGTGTGCGGCAGCAGCAGGGTGCGGTGCACCTTGTCGTAGGGCTGGTTGCCATGGAACACCTTGACCGGCCAGATGCGTGCGTCGGGCGCGCCGGGCTTGCCGTGGAAGGTGTTGATCGACACCGTGCGACTGGGATCGATGCGGTCGGACTGCAGGGTGTAGGTCACCGTGCCGTCGAACCAGCGGTATTCGGGCACCACGTTTTCGCCCAGCACGAAGTCGCCCTTGCGGCTGTCGTAGATCACGTGGCCGTGCGCATCCAGGGTCTTGATCGGCTTGCCGGCGGCGTCCAGCCGGCCGGCGGTGGCGTAGTTCCAGCTCAGCTTGGTCGGCACGCCGCCGCGCGCGAATGCCGGGATGTGGCAGCTCTGGCACGCCAGGCTGCGGGTGTGGTCGTTGAGCTTGGCGAAGCTCGGCTTGTGCGGCTTGTCGCCGTGGCAGGCCTGGCAGGTGGCGGGGTTGCGGTCGCCATGCTCGCCGCGCATGATCGCTGCGTGCGGATCCGCCGCCGTCGGCGCATAGCGGCTGCCCGCGATCTGGTGGCCGTCCGACTGGTGGCAGGTGGCGCAGCTGAAATTGAGCCCGTGCTTGTCCATGTGCACGTCGAGCGCGCGATCGGGCTGGCTGAGCGAACTGTCGAGGTCGCCGTGCTTGACGCCGTCGCCGCCGCCGCCTTCGTAGTGGCAGGCGCCGCAGTTTTCGCGCCGGGTCTTGCCGACGTGCGAGGCCACGGCGTTCAGGTCGACCGGCTCGATGAACTTGCCGGATTTCGCCGGAAACTCCATCCGGTGATAGGCGGGATGGCCTGCGAGGCCGGGGATTTTCTTATATTTGCCGGTGGTGTCGTGACAGACCAGGCAGTCGACATTGCGCTCGGCCTTGAAGTCGAAGCTGTCGTCCTTCCAGCCGTAGCCGACGTGGCAGGTGGTGCAGAAGGCCTCGTTGGAGCGGGTGCCGATGCAGAACGGGTTGAGCACGTTCTTCTTGCCAAGTCGCTGGCCGGTTTGAACCTGCTTGAAATCCCAGGTCCAGTGCTTGGTGGCCATCACCTGCCTGGCCGCTTCGGTATGGCATGACAGGCAGGCTTCCGTCACCTCCTCGCCGGTCTTGAACGGCTTTTGCAGCTGGGTGAACTTGCCGTGGTCGGCCGTGGAGCGCTTTGCTTCAGCGCGCGCAGGTGGCGTGTCCGGGGCGCCAGCAGGTTGCGCCGCGGCGTTCAGCGTGGCCGCCAGCAGGCAGGCGCCCCCCGCGTGGCGGGCCAGGCGCCCTCCGATTCGGATCAAGCTGTCCATCATCAAGCACCTTTCCGGCGGGCACACCCTGTTGGAATATAGGTTGGGCCGGCCGCGTGTCTAGGCGGCTTCGTGCTCGCAGACATGGGTGTTCTCCCCGCGGTTGCGCATGTGCTCGCCCAGCTGGACGAACTGGGCATACAAGGCGTTGCGGAAGGGGACGTCCTCGACCGTCTCTTCCAGCGCCAGCTTCATGCACAGCAGCCACTCGTCGCGTTCCTGCGGTCCGATGGCGTAGGGCAGATGGCGCCGCCGCAGCATGGGATGGCCGTGCTTTTCCACGAAACGCTGCGGGCCGCCCAGCCAGCCGGAGAGAAAGTCGAAGAACTTGTCGCCGGACTCGGTGAGGTCGGCCGGGTGGATCTTGCGCGCGGCGTAGGCCTCGGGCAGCTCGTCCATCAGTTCGTAGAAGCGGTCGACCAGCTTGCGGATGGCGGCGTCGCCGCCGATGCGCTGGTAGGGGGACAGGGTGGGTTCAGCGATGGCTTGCATGGGATCACCTCAAGAAATATTGGACATAGAAAACCAGCCCCACTGACATCCCCAGCCATGCGACCACGGGGCCGAGCAGCACGCGCAGGATGCGGTTGCGGGGAACGAAACCCACCCCGTGCACGAAGCCGGCCGACATGCCCCACATGATGAGCGCGAGCACGCCATGACTGATCGGGCTGCCGTCTTCAGCGGTCAGGCCGCGCGGCAGCAGGGTGACGAGCAGCATCAGCGTCAGCGCCGCGAGCAGCGAGAGGCCGCGCGCCCAGCCGGTGTCGAGCGGGCGCTTCATGCGTGCCCCCCCTTTCGGTAGGGCCGCAGGTACTGCCATTCGAAGAAGCGCTTGGCCCAGTGCATGAGGCGGCAGGGCGGCAGGATCAGCGCGCGCTTTTCGTCGCGATAGACCAGGATGCCGCGGTCGAGGGCGTCGACGATGCAGATGAGCTCGACCTTGAAGCGCGCCACCGGCGGCTGGCCGTCGAGCGCGCGCAGCAGGTTCTCGGCGGCGGCCTTCGCCTGCAGGTCGGCGATGTGCGCCTGCTTGGGCAGCCAGTCGGGGCCGGGGTAGCTGCCGGAGTCGCCGGCGACGTAGACCTTGTCGGCGCCAGCCACCTGGCAGTGCGCGTCGGCCTGGAAGAAGCCGCCTTCCGACAGCGGCAGGCCGGCGTCAACCGCCCAGGCGGGACCGCTCATGCCGGGCATGAAGAGGATCAGGTCGGCTGGGACGTCGCCGCCTTCGGTCCTGATCCTGTCCGCTTCGAAGCCCAGCAATTTGTGGCCGAGACGGGTGTCGACGCCGCGCTTCTGCATCTCGCGCAGCAGCCCCGCCACGGCCTTGTCGCCGAGGCGCTTGCCCGGCTCCCTGGCGGCGTTGAAGAACACCAGCTTGAAGCGCTCGCGGCGGCCCTGCTGCCGCAGCAGCGTGTCGATGCCGAACAGCAGCTCGAACATCGGGCCGCCGCGCATCGCGCCCTGCTCCTTCGGGTTGGTGCCGAAACCGAACGCGATCGTGCCGCCGTCGAGCTTCGCCAGCCGCTCGCGGATCGCCTCGGCGGCGGGCGCGCCTTCGCAGATCGTCAGCGCGTGCTCGATGCCGGGCAGCGCCTTGAGGAAGCGGCCGCCGCTGGCGATCAGCAAGGCGTCGTTGGCGAGCGTGCCACTGTCGGTCAGCACCGTGCGCCCGCCATCCTGCAGGCCGGTCACCCGGCCGGCGTGGAAGGCGACATCGTGTTCGGCGAGAAAGGCCGACACGTCGACGGTGAGATCGTCGCCGCGCCGCAGGCCCGCGGGCACCCAGATGAGACTCGGGTAGTACATCAGTTCGGCCCGGGGGGCGACGAGCGTGATGCGTACCGCGCGGTCGCGTCGGCGCAGCTCGCGCACGGCGGTGAGCGCGGCGAATCCGGATCCGAGGATGACGATGTGCGGCGTGCGCATGGCGATCTCCTGTCGGGCCGTGAAAATCAGCCGCCCGCTTTGCCAAGCGCGGCGGCGATGCTGGCGTCGAGCCGGGCGGCGGATTGCTTCAGCACTTCCGCGACCCCGGGTTCCATCATGCCGGCCATGGCGGCGGCATTGATGCGCGACACCACCACGCGCCCGTCGTCCAGGCCGTAGACCGACACGCTGCACGGCATGAGGCCGGCGACGTAGCGGGTGGCCTCGTTCTTCAGCAGGGGAATGGTCGCGCCGCCGCTCGCCAGTTCCAGAATGACCAGGCCGCCCGGCAGTTGCGTGCCTTTTTTCGCGATACGTGCGCCGAGGTCGATTTCGGCGAGCAGGGTCCAGCCGTCTGCGGCGAACTGGGTTTTCAGCGCATCGACGGTGGCGGCGAAACCGGCGCGGCTGACGTCCTCGGCCACGATGGCACGCGGATCGGGCGAGGCCGTCCCGGCGACGGCCGGCATCGCGCTGGCGGCGATACCGAATGCGAACAGCAGGGAGGCGAGCAGGCGGGGTGACTTCATGAGAACTCCAGGCAGGTCAGTTCGAGCGAGCGATGCAGGCATCGTCGAGCGGTTCAGGCGGGCGGGGGCGCGTCGGACCGGTTGCGCGCCTCGTCGAGGGCACATTCCTTGGCGTCGCACATCATCGCGCTCATCGAGGCGAGCAGCACGGCCATGGTGACGCCGAGCATCCAGGCGAAATACCACATGGTGTCTCCTTTCAGTAGTTCAGTTTCAGGTTCACGGCGGCGCCGGCTTCGGGAAGCGTGAACGCGGCGTCCTTGAACGCCGGCTTGCCGCTGACCGCGGGGTTGTTCGACAGGCCCCAGCCTTCCTGCGGGATCATCCCGAGGAAGCGGTTGAGCTCGCCGTTGCCGTCCTCGTCGTGGTAGGCCATCACCGCGTACCGGCCCGGTTTCAGCGTGTCGAGCGTGAGCGTCGACTGGCCGGCCGGGAGCACGTGGCGCTGCGCGGCGCGGGTTTCCCTGGGGAAGCCCTCGGCGCGTTCGAACAGCAGCACGGTGAGCGCGCCGCCGCCGGGGCGCGCGCCCTCCAGCGTGATGTCGAGGCTGGCCGCATCCGCCGCGGGGACGCACAGCATCAGCGGGAGGGCGAAATAGCAGGGATTCAGCATCGCGTTCTCCGGATCAGTAAACGGACTTGTCGTTGGCGGCGACGTATTCCGTCGTCACCTTGCCCCACATCACCTTGTAGGCCCACGAGGTGTAGAAGACGATCAGCGGCATGAAGATGACGGTGGCGCCGAGCATCAGGCCGAGCGTGAGGTGCGAGGACACGGCGTCGTAGACGGTGAGGCTCGAGCGCGGATCGGTCGACGAGGGCATGACGAAGGGGAACATCGACACGCCGGCGGTGCCGATGATGCCGGCGTTGGCGAGCGACGACGACCAGAACGCCGCGCCCGCCTGGTGCAGCCGCGAGAACAGGATGCTCGCGGCGAGCGCGGCGAAGGCGGCAACCGGCACCCAGATCGCCCAGCCGTACTTCTCGTAGTTGCCCATCCACGCGCCGGCGGCAGTGCTCACGGTCTTGGCGAGCGGATCGGGCAGGGCGTTGGGGTCGACGGCGCTGGTGATCACGTAGCCGTCGATGCCGCTGGCGACCCACACGCCGGCCAGGGCGAACGCCGCGATCGTCAGCACGGCGAAGAGCAGGCTGGCGGTGCGCACCCGGCGGTAGATGTCGCCCTCGGTGCGCATCATCAGGTAGGTCGCGCCCTGCAGCGTGATCATGCCGAGGCTGACCACGCCGGCGAGCAGGGCGAAGGGATTGAGCAGCTGCCAGAAGCTTCCGGTGTAGGTCGACATCAGGATGTCGTCGAAGTGGAAGGGCACGCCCTGCAGCAGGTTGCCGAAGGCGACGCCGAAGATGATCGGCGGCACCGCCCCGCCGATGAAGAGGCCCCAGTCCCAGGTGCTGCGCCACAGCGGGTGCTTGATCTTGGAACGGTAGTCGAAGCCGACCGGGCGGAAGAACAGCGCCCACAGCGCGGCCATCATCGCCCAGTAGAAGCCCGAGAACGCAGTGGCGTAGACCAGCGGCCAGGCGGCGAAGATCGCGCCGCCGGCGGTGATGAACCACACCTGGTTGCCGTCCCAGTGCGGGGCGACGGTGTTGATCACCGCGCGCCGCTCGAGGTCGTTCCTGCCGACGAAGGGCAGCAGCACGCCCATGCCCATGTCGTGGCCGTCCATGATCGCGAAGCCGACCAGCAGCACGCCGACCAGCAGCCACCAGACGAGTTTGAGGGTTTCGTAGTCCATGTCTGCTCCCTTAGAGTTTGTCCGCCACCGCGCCCGCGGGCAGCGCGCCGCCTGCAGCTTGTTCGCCGTGGTTGCTTTCACCAAAATACCGGCCGGTGCCGAGGCTGGCCGGGCCCTGGCGCGCGTACTTCGTCATCAGGTACATCTCGACGATCAGGAGCGCGGTGTAGAAGCCGACGAAGCCGGCGAGCGAGCCGTAGATGTTGCCGGGGGTGAGGTTGGACACCGAGATGTGCGTGGGCAGCACGCCGTAGATCGTCCACGGCTGGCGGCCGTATTCGGCGACCACCCAGCCGAGCTCGGCGGCGATCCACGGCATCGGGATGAACCACAGCGCCCAGCGCAACAGCCACTTCTTCTCGATGAAGTTGCCCTTCACCGAATGGAACAGCGCGAAGCCGAACAGCACCAGGAAGGCGAAGCCGAGCGCGACCATCAGGCGGAAGCTCCAGAACAGCGGCGCGACGCGCGGGATGGTGTCGTCGACCGCCTGCTGGATCATCTCGGGGGTCGCGGCCGAAACATCGACAGTGTATTTCTTGAGCAGCAGGCCGAAGCCGAGGTCGGCCCTGCTGGCTTCGAATGCGGCAAGTGCGGCCGCGTCGTCGCGGTTCTTTCTCAACCGTTCGAGCGCGGTCACGGCGAGGATGCCGTTCTCGATGCGCTCGCGGTTTCTTTCCTTGATCTCCTTGATGCCGGGCATGGTCTCGGTGAGCGAGCGCGTGCCGATCAGGCCCAGCACGTAGGGGATGTGCAGCGCGTAGTCGTTGCGCTGCGCCGCTTCGTTGGGCAGGGCGAACACGGTGAAGCCTGCCGGGGCCGGCTCGGTCTCCCACATCGCCTCCATCGCCGCCATCTTGGCCTGCTGCGACTCGCTCACGGTGTACCCCGACTCGTCGCCCAGCACGATCACCGACAGCGCCGAGGCGAAGCCGAAGCCGGCGGCGATGCGGAACGAGCGGCGCGCGAAGTCGAGGTCGCGCCCCTTCAGCAGGTAGTAGCTGGAAATGCCGAGCACGAACAGCGAGGCGGTGACGTAGCCGGCCGACACGGTGTGCACGAACTTGGCCTGCGCCGTCGGGTTGAAGACGATCGACCAGAAGTCGGTCATTTCCATGCGCATGGTGACGAAGGAGAACTCGGCACCGATCGGGTCCTGCATCCAGCCGTTGGCGATCAGGATCCACAGGGCGGAGAGGTTGGAGCCGACCGCCATCAGCACCGTCACCATGAAGTGCTGCCACTTGGAGAGGCGGTCCCAGCCGAAGAAGAACAGGCCGATGAAGGTCGATTCGAGGAAGAACGCCATCAGCCCCTCGATCGCCAGCGGCGCGCCGAAGATGTCGCCGACGTAGTGCGAGTAGTACGCCCAGTTGGTGCCGAACTGGAACTCCATGGTGATGCCGGTGGTCACCCCGAGCGCGAAGTTGATGCCGAACAGCTTGCCCCAGAAGCGCACCATGTCCTTGTAGATCGGGCGGTCGGTGATCACGTAGGTCAGCTCCATGATCACCAGGATGAACGCCAGGCCGAGCGTCAGCGGCACGAACAGGAAGTGGTACAGCGCGGTGACTGCGAATTGCAGCCGCGAGAGGTCGACGAGTTCTTCGGTCAGCATGGGGGGGCTCCTGTCGGTCTAGGGCGTGATGGAGGGGCGGGTACTGGTCAGGTGCTCGCCGACGGCTGCGGCGTCGGGGTGCACCGATCGGCCGTCGAAGAACGCATAGAAGATCGCCACGACGAGCACGAGCTTGATTGCGATCGCGAGCGCGATTTCCCTGGCGAGCGGATGTTGCAGGAACGAGGGCGTGAGCTTTCTCATGCACCTTTCATCGCAAGGGCCGTGCCAGTTCGCATCGCGTGCGCGCCCTGACAAATCTGCAGGGATTTCAATAGGCTAGGCCGTGCGTGCGGCGCGCTGGGCGGGGCCTGGCTGACAAATTCGGCAAACGCGGTAGTATTGTCTGCCGGAAATGACATGCAGGGCCCTCGATGCCGCTCACCGAACTCATCAGCTTTCTCGAGATCCACCCCGACGCCCAGATCGTCATGGATGCCGACTACCGCATCCTCGCGGCGAACGCGGCCTACCGCAGCCTCTACGCGGGCGGCCGCGACGTCGTCGGGCAGACCTGCTATGCGGTCTCGCACGGCTACAGCCGCCCGTGCGACGAGTGCGGCGAAGCCTGTCCGCTCGCCGCCAGCCGCGCCAGCGGCGAGCCGCGCCGGGTGCTGCACCTGCATCACACCCCGCGCGGCGAGGAGCACGTCGACGTCGAACTGACCCCGGTCAGGGGGGCGTCGGGCAGGGTGGAGTACTTTGTCGAGCGCATGCTGACGGTACGCGAGGCGAGCAGCTCTCCGGCCGAAAGCGGGCTGGTCGGCAAGTCGCCGGCGTTCAACCGCATGCTCGAGCTCGTGCGCCGGGTTGCGCGTTCCGGCACCACGGCCCTGCTGCTGGGCGAATCGGGAACCGGCAAGGAGCTGGTCGCGCAGGCGATCCACGAGCAGAGCGCGCGGGTGCGCGGGCCATTCGTGGTCGTCGAGTGTTCCGGGCTGACCGAGACGCTGTTCGAAAGCGAACTGTTCGGCTACGAGAAGGGCGCCTTCACCGGCGCCAACCAGCGCAAGATCGGCCTGGTCGAGTCGGCCTCCGGCGGCACGCTGTTCCTCGACGAGGTCGGCGACATTCCGCTCGCCCTGCAGGTCAAGCTGCTGCGCCTGCTGGAAACCGGCACCTTCCGCCGGGTCGGCGGGGTCGAGACGCTGCGTGCAGACTTTCGCCTGATTGCCGCCACCCACCGCGACCTCAAGGATATGGTCGAGCGCGGCAGCTTCCGCCGCGACCTGTACTACCGGTTGAGCGTGTTCCCGATCCACCTGCCGGCGCTGCGCGAGCGGCGCGAGGACATCGTCCTGCTGGCGGAGACGCTGATTACCCGGCTGGCGCCGGGACGCAGCTACACGCTGAGCGAGCCGGCCAGGTCGTGCCTGCAGGAATACGACTATCCGGGCAACATCCGCGAACTGCGCAACATCATCGAGCGCGCCATGCTGATGGCCGACGGGGACACCCTGCTGCCGGAGCACCTGCCGCCCGAGCTGGCGGGCGGGGCCTCAGGCGGGATGCCCGGCGTGGACACGGTCGTGCCGCTCGAAACGGCCGAGCGGCGCTACCTGCAGTGGGCGCTGGCGCATCACGGGGGCGACCGCCGGTCGCTGGCGGCCCAGCTCGGCATCAGCGAACGCACCCTCTACAGAAAACTGGCCGGGTAGAAACCCGGCCAGCCTGGCGCTGCACGTGTGCGGCGCGATCAGTCCTTGCTGCGCCCCAGCACCGGCAGGACGCCGCCGCATTCCTCGACTTCGGCCGGCAGCGTGTAGAACCACATCTGCCACATCGACACCACCCACTGGACGGTGAAGGAGATCCCCATCAGCGCGCCGCTGCCGATGATGAACCAGGCGAAGCCGGGGAACCACTTGGTCAGGTACCACGAGAAGATGTCGGTGAGGATCGTCAGGAAGGGCAGCACGATCACCACGCACTTGATCCACAGCGGGCGCATGTAGGCGTGGGTGAAGATGCTGCTGACGATGAAGAAGATGAAGGTGATGCCGAACAGGTGGATGTGCGAGACGCGCACCAGCGTCGGAATCGTCGCGCCGGTGTCCCTTTCGACGACCTTCGAGAGGCCTTCGAAGCTGCTGAAGTTGGGCAGGTGCGGGTTGGACTCGCCGTCATGGCAGGCGAGGCAGCGGTTCTCCACGATGGCTTTCACTTCGCTCTCGTAGCCCTCCCGGGTCGCGCCGTCCTTCACCCACCGGAAGATCACCGCGCGCTCCTCGATGGGCAGCATGTCGGCCATCGGCCCCTTCAGCGCGCTTTCGAGGCGGGTGTCGCCCTCGCTGCCGTGGTAGGCGACGCGGATGTCCTCGGCGGAGACGTTCTTGGGGTTGCCGTCCAGCCCGGCGTGGCTGAAGAACACCTGCAGCATCGCGAAAAGGTAGCCGGTGCCCAGGACCAGCAGGGTCATGGTGTAGACCATGCGGGTCGACATCGGCAGGGCGCTGAAGTGGAGAAACTGGCGGTTGCTCATGGTCTGTTCTCGGTTGCGGGGATCAGTTCTTGGCGCCCTGGTCGATCCAGGCGGCGATGGTGGCGATATCCGCTTCGGGCAGCGACTTGCCGCCGTGCGGCATGCGGATCGACGGGTCGGCCTTGCCGGCGACCAGAATGTAGAGCGTGCTGCTGACGCTGGAACCGGGGACGACCACGGCGCCGAACCGGGTGCCCTTCATCAGCCCGTCGTAGCTGTCCATGCGCAGGCCGGACTTTTCGTAGCCGGCGCCGCCGGGCACGTGGCACGAGGCGCAGTTGACGTCGATGATCGGCTTGACGTCGCCCAGATAGGTCACGGACTTTTCGCCGCAGCCGGCTTGCAGGGCAGCGACGGTCACAGCGGACAGGGCAAGAAATACGGCACGCTTGGTCATGGTGGTCTCCCGTGAAAGCGGTTTGAAAAATCCTAGTGCAAGGGACAGGTCTATTCAAGAATTAAAGGTATTTTTATTGTCTTCGCATACACCGCTGTTGGCTGCGCGAGACACGTCAATTCCTGACTCTTACTTATATAGCCCACGAATCGGCATGTGGCTGCGATCGGGGTGCGGCGCGCGACGAACGGCACGGGGAGGGGGGCGGCAGGCGTCCTGCCGCCCGGAAGGCGGGGCGATCGCCCCAGCGGATTCAGCCCAGCAGCTGGCCCAGCACGAACGGCAGGATGCCGCCCTTGTTGTAGTACTCGACCTCGATCGGGGTGTCGATGCGCAGCCTGAGCGCGACGCGCTCGACCGTGCCGTCGGCGCGGTGGATCACCAGCGTGACGTCCTGCTGCGGCACGATGCCGGATTCGATGCCTTCGAGATCGAAGCTCTCGCTGCCGTCGAGCCCAAGCGTCGCCGGGTCGGTGCCGTCCTTGAACTGGCAGGGCAGCACGCCCATGCCCGCCAGGTTGGCGCGGTGGATGCGCTCGAAGCTCTTGGCGACGACCGCCTTCACGCCGAGCAGGGTGGTGCCCTTGGCCGCCCAGTCGCGCGACGACCCGGTGCCGTACTCCTCGCCGGCGAAGATCATCAGCGGCGTGCCCCCGGCCTGGTAGGCCATCGCGGCGTCGTAGATCGGCATCTGCTGGCCGTCCTTGAGCGTGATGCCGCCCTCGGAGCCGGGGATCATCAGGTTCTTGATGCGCACGTTGGCGAAGGTGCCGCGCATCATGACCTCATGGTTGCCGCGGCGTGCGCCATAGCTGTTGAAGTCGGCCTGCTGGACGCCGTGCTCGCTGAGGTAGAGGCCGGCCGGCGAGGTCGGCTTGATGCCGCCTGCCGGGCTGATGTGGTCGGTGGTGACCGAGTCGCCGAAGATCGCCAGCGCGCGCGCGCCCTGGATGCTGCGGCCCGCGGCCTTTCCGCCGGCGAAGAACGGCGGCTGCTGGATGTAGGTCGACTTCGCGTCCCACTCGTAGACCGCGCCGGCGGGCGCCGGCACGGCGTCCCACAGGGGATTGTCGGCGCCGACGTCGGCGTAGCTCTTGTACGCGCCCGCGTCGCTCGAGTGGTGCAGCAGCGCTGCGATCTCGTCGTTGCTCGGCCAGATGTCCTTGAGGTAGACGGGGCCGTTCTTGCCGGCGCCGATCGGCTCCCGCTCGACGTCGAACGGCACCCGGCCGGCGAGCGCGAAGGCCACCACCAGCGGCGGCGACATCAGGAAGTTGGCCTTGACGTTCTGGTGCACGCGCGCCTCGAAGTTGCGGTTGCCCGAGAGCACCGAGCAGGCGACCAGGTCGTTGTCGAGGATGGACTTCTCGATCGCTTCCGGCAGCGGCCCCGAGTTGCCGATGCAGGTCGTGCAGCCGTAGCCGACCACCGAGAAGCCGAGCTGCTCGAGGTAGGGCAGCAGGCCCGCGGCCTTCAGGTACTCGGTCACCGCGCGCGAGCCGGGACCGAGGCTGGTCTTGACGTGCGAGGGTGTGTAGAGCCCGAGTTCGACTGCCTTCTTCGCCAGCAGGCCGGCGGCGATCATGACGCCCGGATTCGAGGTGTTGGTGCACGAGGTGATCGCGGCGATGACCACGTGGCCGTGGCGCAGCTCGCCGCCGCCCTCGACGTTGAAGGTGCGGCGCAGGTCCTCGGCGGTCTTGCCGTAGCCGCCTTCCTCGCGCGGCTTCGTCATCAGTTCCTCGAAGGTCTTCTCGATCCTGGCCAGCGGGATGCGGTCCTGCGGCCGCTTGGGACCGGCGACCGAGGGCTCCACGGTCGACAGGTCGAGTTCCAGCACCTGCGAGTAGTCGATTTCGCCTGCCTTCGGGATGCCGAACAGGTGCTGCGCCTGGTAATAGGCGCGGATCAGGTCGACCTGCTCGGGCGAGCGGCCGGTGGCGGCGAAGTACTGGCAGGTGGCCTCGTCGACCGGGAAGAAGCCCATGGTCGCGCCGTATTCGGGGGCCATGTTGGCGATGGTCGCGCGGTCGGTCACCGGCAGCGCGGCGGCGCCCTCGCCGAAGAATTCGACGAACTTGCCCACCACCTTGGCGCGGCGCAGCATCTCGGTGACCGTCAGCACCACGTCGGTGGCGGTGACGCCCGGCTTCACGCTGCCTGTGAGGTTGACGCCGACGACGTCGGGGGTGAGGAAGTAGACCGGCTGGCCGAGCATCGCGGCTTCGGCCTCGATGCCGCCGACGCCCCAGGCGACCACGCCGAGGCCGTTGATCATGGTGGTGTGGCTGTCGGTGCCGACCAGCGTGTCCGGGTAGGCCATGCCGTCCTTTTCCATGACGCCGCGCGCGAGGTATTCCATGTTGACCTGGTGCACGATGCCGACGCCGGGCGGGACCACCTTGAAGGTGTCGAACGCCTGCATGCCCCACTTGAGGAACTGGTAGCGCTCACGGTTGCGCTCGAATTCGATCTTCATGTTGAGGTCGAGCGCGTCCGGCGTGCCGAACTTGTCGACCTGGATCGAGTGGTCGACGACCATGTCGACCGGCACCAGCGGCTCGATCTTCTTCGGGTCGCTGCCCTGCTGCTGCGCTGCCGAGCGCATCGCGGCGAGGTCGGCCAGCAGCGGCACGCCGGTGAAGTCCTGCAGGATCACGCGCGCCACGGTGAAGGGGATTTCCTCGGTGCGCTCGGCGTTGGGCTTCCAGCTGGCGAGCTGCTTGACGTGCTCGGGCGTCACCTTCACGCCGTCGCAGTTCCTCAGCACCGATTCCAGCACGATGCGGATCGACACCGGCAGGCGCGCCACCGAGGTCCCCAGCGCGGTCTCGAGCTTCTTCAGCGAGGCGAAGCGATGGCTGTCGCTGGCGGTGGAAAAGGAGTCGTGGGTGTTGAAGGCGTCGGTCATGATGGTTTGACTCGTAAAAGGATGGTGAATCGGCGAAACGCCGGATTTTACCGGAAGCGCCTCGCTGCGGACCTGCCTAGAGGCGGATGCCGAACATGCCCAGCAGCTTGATCGCGCCGAGATAGGCGAGCGCCGTGGTGGCGCTGGAAACCGCGAGGCTCGCCCAGAATCCCCAGCCGTGGCGCAGCAGCACGGGCAGCAGCACGAGCAGCAGCAGCGAGGGCAGCACCAGCCAGAAGATGCTGGTGGACAGCGCGGCGACCTTGCCGGTGTCGCCGGTGTCGAGGTACAGCCAGACGAAGGCGAGCACCGAGGTCAGCGGCAGGGACGCCAGCGCAGCCGCCCAGAAGGTGCTGCGCTTGGCGATTTCGGCGACCGCGACGACGACCAGCGCGGACAGCGCGATCTTGAGCGCGTATTGCCCCATGGGATCAGCCTTCGCGCCGCATCTGCGGGCTGTCTTTAGGCTTCCCGCCGCATCTGCGGGAACAGGATGACGTCGCGGATCGACGGCGAATCGGTCAGCAGCATGACCAGGCGGTCGATGCCGATGCCGCAGCCGCCGGTGGGCGGCAGGCCGTGCTCGAGCGCGCGGATGAAGTCGGCGTCGTAGTGCATCGCCTCCTCGTCGCCGGCCTCCTTCGCCCGCACCTGCTCCATGAAGCGCTCGGCCTGGTCCTCGGCGTCGTTGAGCTCGGAGAAGCCGTTCGCCATCTCGCGCCCGGTGATGAAGAGCTCGAAGCGCTCGGTGATGTCGGGCTGGGTGTCGGAGCGGCGCGCCAGCGGCGAGACTTCGGCCGGGTAGTCGATGATGAAGGTCGGCTGCACCAGCAGCGCCTCGGTCGTCTCCTCGAAGAAGGTCAGCTGCAGCCCGCCGAGGCCGTCGTGCTCGCGGTACTTCGCCTTCATCGCGGCGAACTGCGCGACCAGCCAGGCGCGGTCGTTGAGCTGCTCGACCGTGTAGTGGGGGTGGTACTTGCGGATCGCCTCGACGATGGTGAGGCGGTCGAACGGCGTGCCGAGCTCGACGGTGTGGCCCTGGTAGGTCACCGTGGTCGAGCCGGTCGCGGCGACCGCGGTGTGGCGGATCAGCGCCTCGGTGAAGTCCATCAGGTAGCGGTATTCGCGGTAGGCCTCGTAGAACTCCATCATGGTGAACTCGGGGTTGTGCCGCGTGCTCAAGCCCTCGTTGCGGAAGTTGCGGTTGATCTCGAACACCTTCTCGAAGCCGCCGACGACCAGCCGCTTCAGGTAGAGCTCCGGCGCGATGCGCAGGAACAGCTCCATGTCGAGCGCGTTGTGGTGGGTGATGAAGGGCTTGGCCGCGGCGCCGCCGGGGATGGGGTGCATCATCGGCGTCTCGACCTCGAGGAAGCCGTGGCCGGTCATGAACTCGCGGATCGACTGGATGATCCTGGAACGGCGCATGAAGGTCTCGCGCGCGTCCTCGCTGGTGATGAGGTCGAGGTAGCGCTGGCGGTACTTCTGCTCCTGGTCGGCGAGGCCGTGGAACTTCTCGGGCAGCGGGCGCAGCGCCTTCGACAGCAGCCGGATCGACTTCGCCTGGATCGTGAGTTCGCCCTTGTTGGTCTTGAACAGCGTGCCGGTGACGCCGAGGAAGTCGCCGAGATCCCAGTGCTTGAACGCGTCGTGGGATTCGGTGCCGGTGAGGTCGTTGGAGACGTAGACCTGGATGCGCCCGCTCATGTCCTGCAGCGTGGCGAAGCTCGCCTTGCCCATCACGCGCTTCAGCATCATGCGGCCGGCGAGCTGGACCTGCACGCCTTCGGCCTCGAGCGCTTCCTTGGTCTTGTCGCCGTGTGCGGCGGCAAGCTTGCCGGCGTAGTCGTGGCGCTCGAAGTCGTTGGGGAAGGCGACGCCTTGCTCGCGGATCGCGGCGAGTTTGGCGCGGCGCTCGGCGATGATCTGGTTCTCGTCGAGGGCGGGGGCAGTGGTGGGTTCGGTCATGGTGGGTGGATCTACACAAAAAAAGAGTCGGTTTCGAGATTGAGCCTGCGCGCCGCGTCGGCCATCACGCGGTCGGCGGTCGCCAGGCGGGTGACGTTTGCGTGGCGCACGGCGGTCAGGTGCAGGGCGTCGAGGGTACGCAGGGGCACCGGCTTCACGTTGTCGAGCATCTGAATCGCATCGATCATGACGCTGTCGTCGAACGGCACGATGCGGAAGTAGTCCTCGGCCAAATGGCGGGTGAATTCGGTGCGAGCAGTGTTCAGGTAATCCTCGGTGATCATCCCTGTGCGCAGGCGGCGCGCCATGACGCAATGCCACTCCAGGACGCTCAGGCGGCTGATGACGAGCGCATCGGCCTGCGCGACAAAGTCCTCTACCTCGGTGGAGAAGGCCTCCGGCACATACAGCTTGATGAGTGCACTGGTGTCGAGATAAACCTCGGTCACGGCCGCTCAGTCCCGGGCATCGCGGTCTTCGCGGATCAGCACCTCACTCGGGACTTCCTGATACGGAATCTGGTCGCGCAACCACTTCAGCGAAGGCAGCTTGCGTGCCGGCGTCGCGGGTTTGACCGGAAGAATCCGTGCCACCGGCTCACCATGCCGCACCACCAGCACTTCGTCGCTATCGGCGAACATCTGGTCGGGGTGTGACAGACCTTCTCGGGCTTCGCGGATGGTCATGGTTTTCATGGGGAGCCTCTTGGGGGCAAAACGTGACACAATTATAGTCAATGTGACACATCCGCCGCTAGCTGCTTTTTCCTGAAACCCGCTTCATGTCCGACACCCCCCTAAGCCTGCTCAACCGTATCTTCGGCTACCCCGCGTTCCGCGGCGAGCAGGCCGCCATCGTCGACCATGTGGCCGGCGGCGGCGACGCGCTGGTGCTGATGCCGACCGGCGGCGGCAAGTCGCTGTGCTACCAGATTCCTGCGCTGCTGCGCGAAGGCTGCGCGGTGGTGGTGTCGCCGCTGATCGCGCTGATGCAGGACCAGGTCGCCGCCCTCAAGGAGCTCGGCATCGCCGCGGCGTTCCTCAACTCCAGCCTCGACGCCGCGGCGGCGATGGAGGTCGAGCGCGATTTCGCCACCGGCAGGCTGAAGCTGCTCTACGTCGCGCCCGAACGCCTGCTCACGCCGCGCTTCCAGAATCTCCTCGAGCAGGCGCGCGTCGCGCTGTTCGCGATCGACGAGGCGCACTGCGTGTCGCAGTGGGGGCACGACTTCCGCCCGGAGTACCTGGGCCTGTCGGCGCTGCACGAGCGCTTCCCCGGCGTGCCGCGCATCGCGCTCACCGCGACCGCCGACGCCGCCACCCGCGCCGAAATCCTCGACCGGCTCGACCTGCACGCTGCGCGCGTGTTCGTTTCCAGCTTCGACCGCCCCAATATCCGCTACCGGATTGCGGAGAAGACCGACCCGCGCCGCCAGCTGCTCGACTTCCTGCGCGAGCACGCGGGCGAGGCCGGCATCGTCTACTGCAGCACCCGCAAGAAGGTCGAGGAGACCGCCGCCGCGCTCGTCCAGGCGGGCTTCAACGCGCTTCCCTACCACGGCGGCATGGACAATGCCACGCGCAGCCGCCACCAGGAGCGCTTCCTGCGCGAGGACGGCGTCGTCATGGTCGCGACGATCGCCTTCGGCATGGGCATCGACAAGCCCGACGTGCGCTTCGTCGCCCACCTCGACCTGCCGCGCTCGGTCGAGGGCTACTACCAGGAGACCGGGCGGGCGGGGCGCGACGGCGAGCCCGCCGAGGCGTGGATGGCGTGGGGGCTGCAGGACGTCGTCACGCAGCGCCGCTTCATCGACGAATCGGAGGCCGGGGACGCGCACAAGCGCGTCGGCCACGCCAAGCTCGATGCCCTGGTCGGGCTCGCCGAAGCCGCCAGCTGCCGCCGCGTCGCGCTGCTCGCCTACTTCGGCGAGCCCAGCCAGCCGTGCGGCAACTGCGACGTCTGTCTCGAGCCGCCGGTGCTGTGGGACGGCACCGAGGCCGCGCAGAAGGCGCTCTCGGCGGTCTACCGCACCGGCCAGCGCTTCGGCGCCGGCCACGTGATCGACGTCCTGCTCGGCAAGGCGACCGACAAGGTGGAGAAATTCGGCCACGCCGGATTGAGCGTGTTCGGCATCGGCGCCAACCTCGACGACAAGCGCTGGCGCGCGGTACTCAGGCAGCTCGTCGTGCGCGGGCTGCTCGAGGTCGACCACACCGCCTACGGCGCGCTGAAGCTCACGCAGGCCGCGCGGCCGGTGCTGAAGGGCGAGGAGACCGTGATGCTGCGTGCGCTCGAGGTGCGGCCCGCGCGCAGGAAGTCGCGTCTTGCGCCGAGTTCGGGCGCTGGCGTCCACGACGACGAGGATCCGCTGTTCCTCTCGCTGCGCGCCTGGCGCCGCGAAACCGCCAACGAGAAGGGCGTCCCCGCCTACGTCATCCTGCACGACGCGGCGCTGCGCGAGATCGCCGCGCGCCGCCCGGCGACGCTCGAGGCGCTTGCCGAGATCCCCGGGCTCGGCACGAAGAAGCTCGAGGCCTACGGCGAGGACGTGCTGGCGGTGGTGGCGGAGGGCTGAGCGAGGGGCAGCCCCTCCTGTTCGCCCTTTTCGCCGCGGGCTTCCATTTCCGCGAGCAGGCTCAGGAAGGCTGTGGGGAGTCGTGGCTGCTTGCGCAGCGACTCGATGCGCGAACGGTCCCAGTCGTTGAGCGGCTGGCGGGTGGCAAGCGTGGCGAGCGCTTCGCCGTCCATCTTCCAGGGTGCCCAGGCGAGCCCGGCCTCGTCCCACAGCCGGGACGCTGCCAGGGCGATCTCGATCCCCGCCGGATCGGGGTCGCAGGCGATGCGCGCGGGTGCGGGCGCGAGCGTCAGGAGCCGACGCATCGCGTCGCGCCACCACGTCGGTGGGTGGCCGGGCAGCCACACGACGGCGGTATCCGCCGCACGCGAGCGGGCTTCACGCTCGAAGCTGGTGCGGTTCTCGACCAGCAGCCACCCGAGCGGCGCTTGAATGATGCGCTGCACGCGCGCGAGCGTCGCAGGCGTGAGCGCGGCGAAGTCGGCGGCGGCCGCGAGTGGCCATGCGCCGGCATCGAACTGCAGGGCCATCGAACTCGCCAGCAGCAGCGTCGGCGTGTGGCGCTCGATGCCGTATTCGGCAAGGTCGATCTCGGCCGCAAGCCAGGCCCATTCGGCGGGCGTGACCGCCTTGGTCGTGCCGCGCGCGTAGAGCGCGAAGTCGCGCTGGGTGCCGGTGCGGCCTTCGGCCTGCCAGCCCGACAGCGCCTGCGCGAGGCCGGCGCGGGCGAGCGCGGTCTTCGGGGGCAGGCGGTCGAGCGCGTCGGTTAGCGGGGATTCCGCCGGGAGGCTTGCGCGCAACGCGTGCCATTGGGCGTTCAGCGTGGCGGCGTTGTCGATGCCGAGGACGTCGCGCAGGCGGTCGAGTTCACGGAATTGCACCCGGGCCGGCCACCAGGCGGCGAGCTCGAACTTCTCTTCCAGCGCGATCCAGCCGTTGGCGAGCAGCCACTCGAGCAGTTTGTCGGCAAGCGCGTGCCGTCCCGTCCCGGCGTCCTTCTTGAGCGTGTCCCAGCGGCTGTCGCCGCCGCGCCTGACCCAGCGCTTCAGCAGCTGCAGCCAGTCGTCGGGCAGGGCGTCCAGGCCACGCGCCTCGCCTTCCGCCAGGCGGCGGCGTCGCTTCCTGGCGAGTGCTTCCTCGCGAATCATGGTCCGCCGCTTCAGTGCACCTGCGCGGTGTCGCGCACCAGCACCTTGACCCCCGGCGCCCAGGCGTCGCCCGGGCGCTTCTTGAACGTCACCAGCGTCAGCGTCGCCGGGTCGTAGATGTTGACGTTGTGGGTCACCGGCGTGGTGAGCAGGTATTGCGCGCGGGTCGCCTTGAGGAAGCCGGAGACGCGCTCGATGTTGACGATATCGAGGTGCGCGAAGGGCTCGTCGATGAACACGAAGCCGCCCGGGCGCGACTCCTCCATCATCAGCGCGACGAGCAGGATCAGCGACTTCATGACCTGCTGGCCGCCCGATGCGTCGCCGTCGTTCATCCCCATGAAGCCCTTGGCGTCGAAGTCGAAGCGCACCGCCAGCCCGGTCTGCGCGAGCGTGACGTCGTCGTCGCCGAGCGCGACCGGCTCGTGGTCGACCCGGATCCCGGCGACCTCGCCGAGGGCCTTGAGGTTCTTCGCGTAGCGGCCGACGGTGTGACGCAGCGCCTCGGTGTAGGCAGCGCGCGCGGCGGCGGTCTGCTCGCGCGACATGTCGTTGTCGCGGCGGCGGGCGACGAGGTCGCGCTCCATCTGCGCGTAGTTGGCGGCGATCCGGTCGCGCAGCGCGACGACGGATTCGTCGGTCTCCCAGCTTTCCTCGGCGAAGCGGCGCTCGATTTCCTCGATGCGGCGGTCGACGTTGGTCGTGTCGCGCCATTTCTCGACCAGCTGTTGGCTGCTCGCGGCATCGCGCCAGGCCGCGGGGAAGTTGCGGCGCTGCTCACGCAGGCGCAGGCGGCGGCGGATCTGCTCCTCGCGCCCGGCGCGGTTCTCGCGTTCGGCGAGTTCCTTTTCGAGGCGGCGCAGGTCGTTCTCCAGCTGCACCTGCCGCGCGCGTGCGGTGGCGACCGCCTCGTCGGCCGCTTCGCGTTCCTGCTGCGCCGCCAGCACGCCGTTGTCGCGGCGGCGCAGCACCAGCGCCTCGTACTGCTGCCGCGCCTCGGCGAACTCGGCGGCGCGCGCCGCGAGCTGGGCGGCGGCGGTTTCCCCCGAGAGCGCCGCCTTGATCGCGTTGATCCTGCCGGCGAGCTCGGCCTGGCTCGCCCTCAGCGGGGCGATCTCCTTGTCGATGCGGGCGCGCTCGTCGCGCAGCGCGTCGAGCCGTGCGCGGCCGAAGCGCGCCTGCTCGGGCGCGGCGTGGCGGCCGCCGCGCCGTTCGCGCAGATAGCCCTGGCGGGTGATCCAGTCCTCGCCGCGCGGCAGCCGGCTGCCCGCCGCCACGTCCTCGACGCGGCGGGTGCGCTCGAGCGTGCGCAGGAGCCATTCGGGGACCGGGCTGGCGAAGCGCACGACCTCGAGCAGCGAGCCCTGCGGCGGCAGCCCGGCGGCGACGCACTCGGGGACGATGAAATGGCGGTAGCGCAGCTTCTCGCCGAGCGCCATCGCGCGTTCGGCGTCGCGCGCGTGCCTGAGCAGCACGATGTGGGCGGCAGGCGCGAGCGCGGCTTCGACCGCGGGCTGCCAGCCTGCATCGAGGATCTCGACGACGTCGGTCAGCAGGTGGTGCTCGATGCCTGCCTGCGTGAGCGCCTGGCGGAACGCGGCGACGTCGGCCGGGTCGGCGCGGCGCCCGGCGGCGAGATTTTCCAGCATCTCGTCGAGTTGCGCCTGGCGCTGCTGCAGGCTGGCGATCCTGACCAGCAGATCGGCGCGCTGCGCCTCCATCTGTTCGATCTCGCGCGCGTCGGCGACCTGGCCGCCGGCGGCCTGCGCCTGCGCTTCCAGCCGCTGCTGCTGTTTGACGATGACTTCCCAGCCACCGAGCTCGCGGTTGATCTCGTTCAAGGCTTGGTTCTGCACGCGCTCGTTGTCGTGCGCCGCCTGCCGCCGCAGCTGCGCCTGGGCGAGCGCCTGCGCCTGGGTCTCGGCTTCCAGCTGCAGCCCCGCGCGCTCGGCCCGCCTGGCGCGCCAGTCGCGGCGCTGGGCGGCCAGCGTGCGCGCGGCGTGGTCGGCCTCGCGGCGGAGCAGGGCGTGCTCGAGGCGCGGGCGGATTTCGCTGACGAGCGCGGTGCGCTCCTGGTTGAGGTGCTGCCACTCGAGGTAGCGGTTGACCTTCTGGTTGTGCTTCTCGAGGTTGTTGCCGAGCGCCTCGAGCTGGTTCTGCGCGGCGTCGAGCTCGCGCACCGTGTGCTCCTGGTGGTGGCGCGCCTCCTGGTAGCGGTCGAGCACTTCCTTGTCGCCGAACACCTGGAAAACGAGGTCGAGCAGTTCGCGCGGGCTGAGCTCGCACAGCTTGTCGGTCTGCCCCTGCTCGAGCGACAGCACGCGGGCGATCGCGGGCGACAGCCCGGCGCCGTGCAGGATGCGCTGGTAGTCGCGCACGCCGAATTCCTCGCCCGCCTGCTCGATGTCGCGGAGCGCGACCTCGCCGTCGGCGATCCAGTACTTGCGCGTCCAGTCGCCGCCCTTCTTGTCGATGCGGCAGGCGAGCGTGATGCGGTCGCTCTGGTAGGGCAGGCCGAACGGCCGGCGGCTGCTGCCGGGCGGGCGCTGGTTGTCGACGACGCCGCGCAGCCAGCAGAAGTCCTCGCCGTTGCGCCGCACGTAGCGCTTGTAGTCGCGTTTCTTCGAGCACTCCAGCGCGAGCAGGGTGCGCATGGCGTCGAGCAGCGTCGTCTTGCCCGAGCCGTTGGGGCCGGAAATGGTGATGATCGAGGCGTCGAGCGGCAGCCGGAAATTCCGCCAGAAATCCCAGTGCACGGTTTCCAGTTCGAGCAGGCGGAACATCAGGCGGTTTCTCCCGTTTGCGCGTCTTCGAGCACGCCGCGCTGCTTCAACAGGTCGGACAGCGCGCCTTCGAGGATGCGCGGCGCGAATTCGGCGTAGTCGAACGCGAGGTCGAGCAGCGGACCTTCGTGGATGACCTTGTTGCGCCGCTCGATGAAGCCCAGGCGCGACAGCTGCGGCAGCGCGAACTGCTGCAGCCGCGCGCGCCCGCCGAGCAGCTTGCCGTAGTCCTCGAGCAGCACGTTCTCGGGGATGCCGCGCGAGGCTTCGTGCGCGGCGGGGGTGAGCTTCACCGTCTCGAACAGTTCGTTCTGCGCGTCGGCCTGGGTCGACTCGCCCGCCAGCTGGCGCTCGCGCTTGGGCAGGATGATCAGCGCCCACAGGATGACGAGGAGCGCGGCGGCGTCCCTGGGCAGGCCGATGTTGCTCGCCTGCCAGGCGTCGTTCTGCTCGAACACGGCGGCTTCCTGCTCGCGGGCGAGCGCGACCGAGATGTGTGAGGCGAACGGGTGGGCCAGCAGCCGCAGGCCGCTTTCGGCCAGCCGCGCCTCGACCTCGTCGCGAAATCCGGCGTCGACCAGCAGGCGTCGCGCCTCGGCGTCGTCGCGCGGCAGGAAACGCAGCGCCAGCAGGCGGGCGATCAGGCGTGCAGCGGGGGCGGTGTTCAAGGTGTCTTCTCCTGGGGAAGCAGGCGGCCGGCGCTGATCTGCGCGACTTCGCCGCGGCCGACGGTCTGCATCTCGTCGGTCCATTCGAGCGTCACCGGCAGTTCGGCGAGCGGCGCGAGTTCGGGGCCGATGCTGGTCTCGCCGAGCAGCGCGAGCAGCGAGAGCCGGTAGGACGCCGCGCCGAAGCTGCCGCCGACGACCGTGTCGGCGACGCCCGCGGGGGCGTCGAGCCCGGCGAGCTGGCGGGTGAGCTCGAGGAGCTGCGGCGGCGGCTCGAGCGGGACGTCCTGGGTGTACTCGATCTCGGCGGTCGCCGGCATCGCCGAGACCTTGCGGCTCGGCTGCTCGCGCGCGAGGAACGCCTCGGTGTTGTCGAGCATCACGTCGGGCAGCACGAAGATGCTTTCCGGCGTGGCGGCCAGCCCCTGAGCCATGTCGGCGAGCGCGTCGAGCGATCGCGTCTTCAGCCAGCCCGCCAGCTCGGAGGTGGACAGCCCGCCCTGCGACAGGTGCACCTGCTGGCGCGCGATCGCGGCGAGCTCGCGCTGGAACACCGAGGCCATGCGCAGCAGGCGCGACTGGCGCTGGCCGATCTGCTGCGCGAGCCGCCAGCTGTCGTCGTCGAGGCCCTCGGCGGACAGCTTGCGCATGACGTCGTTGGCCTTGTCCATCCACTGCTGCACCGACGCCAGCCTGGCCTGCGCATGGCGCAGGCGGAATTCGGAGCCGGAGGCGACCGCCTGGGCGAATTCCTCCTCGAGTTCGCCGAGCCGGGCGAGCAGGTGCGACAGCGCCTCGGGTGAGAGCTTGCCGACCGCGGCGCCGGCGGCGACCTGCGCGGCGAGGAAGCCGAGCTCGCCGTCCTGCTCGCTGTTGAACGCCAGCAGGTTGGAGAGCGCCGCGAGCACCATGCGCCCCTCGGCCGAGAGCTGGTACACCCGGCGTTCCGTGTCCCACAGCAACAGGCCGTGCTCGCGCAGTCGCGCCAGCACGGTGCCGAGCTTGGTGTCGTTGAGGAAGGCGAAATACGCCTCGAGTTCGCGCGGCGTCCATTCCGGCGCGTCGGCGCGCAGGCCCACCTCGCGCAGCACCATCAGCCGCACCAGCACCTCCTCGTCGCCCCCGCGGAACAGCGCGATCAGCGCGCCGATCAACGGGCGGTTCGCGAGCAGCGGGAAGAGCGGCGGGATGTCCTCGGCGATGACGCCCGGGGCGAGGAATTCGCCGAGGGCCAGCGTGTCGCCGTCGGCCCGCATCAGACGCCCTGTTTCAGGCTCGCCTCGATGAACGGGTCGAGGTCGCCGTCGAGCACCTTCTGCGTGTTCGACGCCTCGACGTTGGTGCGCAGGTCCTTGATGCGCGACTGGTCGAGCACGTAGCTGCGGATCTGGTGGCCCCAGCCGACGTCCGACTTGCCCGCCTCGAGCTTGTCCTGCTCGGCCTGGCGCTTGCGCAGCTCGGCCTCGTAAAGCTTGGATTTCAGCATCGACATCGCCTCGGCGCGGTTCTTGTGCTGCGAGCGGTCGTTCTGGCACTGCACCACGATGCCCGACGGCATGTGCGTGATGCGCACCGCGGAGTCGGTCTTGTTGATGTGCTGGCCGCCGGCGCCGGACGCGCGGTAGGTGTCGATCCTGAGGTCGGCGGGGTTGATCTCCACCTCGATCGAGTCGTCGACTTCCGGGTAGACGAACACGCTGGCGAACGAGGTGTGGCGGCCGCCCGACGAGTCGAACGGCGACTTGCGCACCAGGCGGTGGACGCCGGTCTCGGTGCGCAGGTAGCCGTAGGCGTGGTCGCCTTCGATCTTGATCGACGCCGACTTGATGCCGGCGACGTCGCCCTCCGACTCCTCGAGCAGTTCGGCCTTGAAGCCCTTGCGTTCGGCGTATTTCAGGTACTGGCGCAGCAGCATCGATGCCCAGTCGCAGGCCTCGGTGCCGCCGGCGCCGGCCTGGATGTCGAGGAAGCAGTTGCTGGGGTCGGCCGGGTTGTTGAACATGCGGCGGAACTCGAGCGCCGAGACGTCATTCTCGATGGCCTCGATGTCGGCCTGCACGGCGGCGAGCGTGTCGTCGTCGTTTTCCTCGCGCGCCATCTCGAACAGCTCGGCCGCGTCCCTGAGGCCCGACTCGACGCGGTCGAGCACCAGCACCACGTCCTCCAGCGCCTTGCGCTCGCGCCCCAGTTCCTGGGCGCGGGCGGGGTCGTTCCAGAAGTCGGGCGACTCGGCGAGGCGGGTGACTTCCTCTAGACGGTCTTTCTTGACAGGGTAGTCAAAGAAACCCCCTGAGTTGGGTGGCACGCTCGCCCAGGTCGGCGAGTTTGGATTCGATCTGATTGAGGCTTTCGGCTTCCATGGCTGTGCTCGTTGACTAGGCGGAAAAACCGCGCATTATAGCCCAGGCGGCGACCAGTCCGAGCCCGAGCGCGCCCATGCCGGCGATCGCGTGGCGCGCCATCGGCCAGCCGCCGACGGTGAGCGCGAGCGCCGACTTGAAGGCGAGGTTGGACAGCACGGCCAGCGTGACGACGTCGATCGCGAGGGTGGCCGACAGCCGGTCCAGGTTGTGCAGGCGCAGGCTCGACAGGGTGATGGCGTCGACGTCGGTCAGGCCGGACACCAGGGCCACGGCGTACAGTCCGCGCGCGCCGAGCCAGTCCGACAGCCACGCCGCCGCCAGCAGGACCACGCCGTACAGCAGGCCGAAGCCGAGCGCCGTGCGCAGTTCGGTCGGGTTGCCCATCGCGAGTTCGGGCAGCTCGCCCCCGGGGCGCAGGCGCCGCACCCCGTAGGCTGCGCCGAGTCCGCCCGCGACCAGCCCGCCCGCCAGCACCGGCGCCAGTTGCGGCAGCACGTCGGGCGCCACCACGAGCGCCAGCACGCCGAGGCGCACCAGCACCACCAGGTTGGCCAGCACGATGACGATCACCGCGACCGGCATCATCACTGCGCTGGCGCGGGCATGCCGGCTGAACGCCAAGGTGGTGGCGGTCGACGACACCAGGCCGCCGAGCAGGCCCAGCATCACCGCGCCACGCCGCTGCCCGACCAGCCGCAGCGCGGCGTAGCCCGCCAGCCCCACGCCGGCGATCAGCACCACCATCCACCAGATGTGGTGCGGATTGATCGCGCCGTAGGGGCCGTAGTCCTGGTTCGGCAGCAGCGGCAGGACGATCAGCGACAGCACCATGAACTGCAGCACCGACAGCAGGTCGCGCCGCGTCAGCTGCTCGCTCAGGCCGCGCAGTTCCGGCTTGAAGTAGAGCAGCAGCGTCGCCGCGATCCCCAGCATCACCGCCAGCTGGATCTCGTCGTGCCAGACCAGCACGCCGAGGCCGTAGCACAGCATCAGCGCCGCCACCGTCGTCGTGCCGGGGTCGCCATCCGGCTGAGGGGGCGAACGCAGGTAGGCCGCGATCATCATGCCGCCGACCAGCAGCAGGCCGACCGCGATCAGCCATTGTTCGCCCAGCGCCGTCGCCAGGTGCGCCGCCAGCACCCCCAGCAGCGCGGTCAGGGCGAAGGTGCGCAGGCCCGCCTTGGCGGCCGGGTTGCGCTCGCGCTCGAGCCCCATCAGCAGGCCGATCGCCATCGCCACCACGTAGTGCGGAAGCGGGGCGAGTTCGGCAGGCAGCCAGGCGAGGATGTCGTCCATGTCGATCGGGGGGGAAGGGGCTGTTGGGATGCTATGTGAAGTATGCGTCCGGGGGGCGAATTCGCAATCACCGCCTGTCGGCGGGCGGCCACCTGGCCCCCGCGCCGCGGACAAAGAAAAACCCCAACCGTTTGGGCGGTTGGGGTTCGGGTAGGGTGGTGGAGCCGGCGGGAATCGAACCCGCGTCCGCAAGCCCTCTACAGGCAGTTCTACATACTTAGTCCGGTGTTTTTAAGCTTTAAGCTCCATCACGCCCGCCGAACAGGCTGGATCTCGCCGAGTCGCCTTGGATTTAGCACCCGCCCAAGCGACCCGGACAGGCACGATTTCATGTGAATTAACTCACTGCCGGGTTGCCCCGACCTAGCCCATGAACAGGCTAGTGTGAGTCCTGGACCTTAAGCGGCCAGGGCGTAGTTTTCGTCGTTTGCGACTAAAGTTTTTCAGTTGGATTTACGAGGTGCTCTGACCCTCGGTATGCCCTACGCTGCTTTGCGACCCACGTCGAAGCCAGGTCGGCCCCATGTGTTGCGTGCAACAAGTGTACCGCATAGAGGCGGTGCCTGCGGGAAAGTTCCGGCGCCGGGGCAAAAGTCCCCGCAGGCTCAGCCGAGGAAGGGGAGGGGATCATGCGCGCGCGCCACCGCGAGCATGTAGCCGAACACCGCCAGCGCGGCGAGCCAGGCGGCGATCCGCGTGCCGCGGGTTCGGCCGCGCTTGAGGGCCACGGTGCCGAGCCCGATGTAGACGATGAGCGCGACGAGCTTGGCGGTGAGCCAGCCGTCGGCGAGCGGGTATTGCCCGATCAGCAGGGCCAGCCCGATGCCGCTGGCGAGCAGCAGGGTGTCGTTGACGTGGGGGACGATGCGCACCCAGCGCGCGTGCAGCCTCGCGGACTCCACGATCATCCAGATGCCGCGCAGGACGAACAGTGCGAGGCTGACGGCGACGGTGGCGAGGTGCAGGTGCTTGACGAGCGAGTAGTCCATTTTCAGGCGGCCAGATAGTCGAGTGTCTCGGTGGGGTGGCGGATTTCGGCGTGCGCCCCCCAGGTGTGCGGCTGGTCGCTGGTGTCGAGGTAGCCCCACGCGGCGACCAGTGCCGGCATGGCGGCGGCACGCGCGGCCTGGATGTCGCGCTCGGCGTCGCCGAGGTACAGGCACTCTCCGGGCGTTGCGCTGCACAGTTCGGCGGCGGCGAGCATCGGCGCCGGGTGCGGCTTGGGCTGCGGGCAGGTGTCGCCGGAGACGATGCAGGCGGCGCGCTCGGCGAGGTCGAGCACCGACATCAGCGGCTCGGTGAAGCGCGCCGGCTTGTTGGTGACCACCCCCCAGGCGAGGCCACGCCGCTCGAGCGCGTCGAGCAGTTCGAGGATGCCGGGGAAGGGGCGCGAGTGGATGCAGATGTTCTCGGCGTAGAGCTGCAGGAACTCTTCGCGCAGGTGCGCGAAGCGCGGATCCTCCGGATGCACGTCGAATCCGATGCCGAGCAGGCCGCGTGCGCCGTGCGAGGCCTGCGGGCGGATCACCGCATCGGCGAGTGGCGGCAGCCCGTGGCGTGCACGCTGCAGGTTGAGCGCGTGGCCGAGGTCGGGCGCGGTGTCGACGAGGGTGCCGTCGAGGTCGAACAGGACGGCGCGGATGTTTTCGAGCCGGGCCACGTCAGGCTTCACTTCTGCGCGTCGCCATCAGGTAATTGACGTCGGTGTTGGTTTCCAGCCGGTATACCTTGGTCAGCGGATTGTAGGTCAGGCCGGTGAGCTCCCCGGTCTCGAGCCCGGCTTCGCGCGCCATGCGGGCGAGTTCGGCAGGCTTGATGAACTTGGCGTAGTCGTGGGTGCCGCGCGGCAGCAGCTTGAGCACGTACTCGGCGCCGATGACGGCGAACAGATAGCTCTTGGGATTGCGGTTGAGCGTCGAGAAGAACACCCAGCCGCCGGGCTTGACGAGGCGCGCACAGGCGGCGACGACCGAAGCGGGGTCGGGCACGTGCTCGAGCATCTCCATGCAGGTGACGACGTCGAATTCGCCGGCGTGCTGGTCGGCGTAGTCCTCGGCCGAGACCAGCTGGTAGTCGACCTGCCTGCCCGACTCGTACAGATGCAGCCTGGCGACCTTGAGCGCCTTCTCCGACAGGTCGATCCCGCTGACGGCGGCGCCGGCGCCGGCCATCGCCTCGGCGAGGATGCCGCCGCCGCAGCCGACGTCGAGCACCTTCTTGCCGGCGAGCGAGGCCTGCCTGTCGATCCATTTCAGGCGCAGCGGGTTGATCTCGTGCAGCGGGCGGAACTCGGAATTCGGATCCCACCAGCGGTGGGCGAGTTCGGAAAACTTGGCGATTTCGGCAGCGTCGACGTTGCTCATGGTGAACCCTATGCAGTCAGTTTGGTGCGCCAGTAGGCGGCGCGGGCGACGAGATCGTCGGTGTCCAGATCGACCAGGCGGCCTTCGTTCAGTTTCAGCTTGCCGTCGACCCAGACGTGGGTGACGTGCTCGCGCCCGGCAACGTAAACCAGGTGCGAGACCGGGTCAAATACCGGCTGGCAGGCCGGCGCGCGCAGGTCGACCGCGACCAGGTCGGCGCGCTTGCCGGCGGCGATGCTGCCGATGCGGTCGTCGAGGTTCAGGGCGCGGGCGGCGCCCAGCGTGGCGGCATGGAGCGCGGCCGCTGCCGGGAGGGCGGCCGCGTCGCCGCTGACCCCCTTGGCGAGCAGGGCGGCGAGCCGCATCTCGGCGAACAGGTCGATGCGGTTGTTGCTGGCGGCGCTGCCGGTGCCGAGGCCGACATTGACGCCCGCGCGCAGCAGGTCGGCGACCGGCGCGAAGCCGCGGGCGAGCTTGAGGTCGGCGCTCGGGCAATGCGCGACATGGCAGCCGTGCGACGCCAGCGACCCGATCTCGGCGTCGTTCAGGTGCACCGCGTGGGCGCCGATGAAGTTCGGGCCGAGGAGGCCCAGCTTCGCCAGGCGTTCCAGCGGGCGCACGCCGTGCTGCTTCAGGCTGTCGAGAATCTCGCCGTCGGTCTCGTGGAGGTGGGTGTGGATCGGCAGGCAGAGCTGCTCGGCCAGGGTGTTGATGCGGGCGAGGGTGGCGTCGGACAGCGCGCTGGCGGCGTGCGGGGCGAAAGCGAAGGCGAGCAGCGCCTCGTCCTTGAGGTCGTCGCGCAGCGCGAGGCCCTTCGCCAGATGGCCGTCCGCGTCGGCCGCGTAGGGGCTCGGGTGTTCCGCCACGAACAGGCCCAGGGTGGCGCGCATGCCGGCCTGCAGGAAGGCCTCGCCTGCTGCATGAGGGAAAACGTACAGGTCGTTGCAGGCCGTGACGCCGCCCGCGAGCATTTCCGCGGCGGCGAGCAGGGTACCGTCGCGCACGAAGGCGTCGCAGACGTGTTGCCTGACTGCCGGCCAGACCGGCTCCTCTCGCCAGGCCGCGGCGGGGCGGTCGTCGGCGAAGCCGCGCAGCAGCGACGTCGCGGCGTGGCCGTGCAGGTTGACGAGCCCCGGGATCACCGCCTGGCCGGGCAAAGCGACCGTCTGCGCGGCTGCATAGCGGGCAAGCGCCGCTTCGGCGGGCAGCACGTCGAGAATGGCGCCGTCGGCAACCGCCACGGCGTGGTCGGCCAGCGCACCCGGAGATTCGACGGGCACCACCCATTGCGGCAGGAGAAGGAAGTCGGCACGGGCTTTCATGGTGGCCCGCATTCTCGCCGTTTAGGCCTGGATTGGCAAAGGCGCCCGCCGTGTCGGCCAAGCCGGTCGGGGCGGGCGGCCATGCTAAAATCGCCCGCTTTGAAGCCTGATATATAAAAGCCGGTTATGGAACAGTTTGCCAAGGAAACCCTCCCGGTCAGCCTCGAAGAGGAGATGCGGCGCTCGTACCTCGATTACGCCATGAGCGTGATCGTCGGGCGCGCGCTGCCGGATGTGCGCGACGGCCTCAAGCCCGTGCACCGCCGCGTGCTGTACGCGATGAACGAGCTGGGCAACGACTGGAACAAGGCTTACAAGAAGTCGGCCCGCGTGGTCGGCGACGTCATCGGTAAATACCACCCGCACGGCGACACCGCGGTGTACGACACCATGGTGCGCATGGCGCAGGACTTCTCGCTGCGCTACCCGCTGATCGACGGCCAGGGCAACTTCGGCTCGGTCGACGGCGACAACGCGGCGGCGATGCGTTACACCGAAGTGCGCATGGCGAAGATCGCGCACGAGCTGCTGGCCGACCTCGACAAGGAAACCGTCGACTTCGGCCCCAACTACGACGGCTCCGAGCATGAGCCGCTGGTGCTGCCGACCAAGATCCCCAACCTGCTGATCAACGGCTCGTCCGGCATCGCGGTGGGCATGGCGACCAACATCCCGCCGCACAACCTCACCGACATCTGCACCGCGCTGACCACGCTGCTCGACGATCCCGAAACCGACATCGAGTCGCTGATCAACATCGTCAAGGCGCCGGACTTCCCGACCGCCGGCATCATCTACGGCCTGTCGGGCGTGCGCGACGGCTACCGCACCGGGCGTGGGCGGGTGGTGATGCGCGCGACCTGCCACGTCGAGGACCTCGACAAGAGCGGCGGCAAGCAGGCGATCATCATCGACGAGCTGCCGTACCAGGTGAACAAGGCCAACCTGCTGATCAAGATCGGCGAGCTGGTGCGCGAGAAGCAGATCGACGGCATCGCCGACCTCCGGGACGAGTCCGACAAGTCGGGCATGCGCGTCTACATCGAGCTGAAGCGCGGCGAGAACGCCGACGTGATCCTGAACAATCTGTACAAGCAGACGCAGATGCAGGACACCTTCGGCATGAACATGGTCGCGCTGATCGACGGCCAGCCGCGGCTGCTGAACCTCAAGGAAATGCTCGACGCCTTCCTGCGCCACCGCCGCGAAGTCGTCACCCGCCGCACCGTGTTCGACCTCAGGAAGGCGCGCGAACGCGGCCACATCCTCGAAGGCCTGGCAGTGGCGCTGGCCAACGTCGACGAGATCGTCGAGCTGATCAAGAGCTCGGAAACCCCGGTGATCGCGAAGGAGCGCCTGCTGGGCCGCGCGTGGAAGTCGGCGATGGTCGAGGAGATGCTGGCGCGCATCGACCCCGAGTTCTCGCGTCCGGTCAACGTCGGCCCCGAGTTCGGCCTGCACGGCGACGGCTACCACCTGTCGGAGATCCAGGCGCAGCGCATCCTCGAAATGCAGCTGCAGCGCCTGACCAACCTCGAATCCGACAAGATCATCGGCGAGTACAAGGAGATCATGGCGAAGATCGCCGATCTGCTCGACATCCTCGCCAACCCGGCGCGCATCACCCAGATCATCCGCGACGAGTTGGGCCAGATCCGCGAGCAGTTCGGCGACGCCCGCCGCTCGGCCATCGTCGAGAACGCGCAGGACATGTCGATGGAGGACCTGATCAAGCCGGAAGAGATGGTCGTCACGCTGTCGCACGGCGGCTACATGAAGGCGCAGCCGATGGGGGATTACAGCGCGCAGAAGCGCGGCGGGCGCGGCAAGCAGGCGGCGGGCACCAAGGACGAGGACTTCATCGAGAAGATGTTCGTCGCCAACACCCACGACTTCATCCTCTGCTTCTCCAACCGCGGCCGCCTCTACTGGCTCAAGGTCTACAACGTTCCGCAAGGCGGGCGCAACGCGCGCGGCAAGCCGATCGTCAACCTGCTGCCGCTGGAGGAGGGCGAGAAGATCAACGCGCTCCTGCCGGTCAAGACCTTCGACGACGAGCACTACGTGTTCATGGCGACCAGCAACGGCATCGTCAAGAAGACGCCGCTTTCCGACTTCTCGCGGCCGCGCACCGCCGGCATCATCGCGGTGGGCCTGGACGACGGCGACTTCCTGATCGGCGCGTCGATCACCGACGGCCGTCACGACGTGATGCTGTTCTCCGATGGCGGCAAGGCGGTGCGCTTCGACGAGAACGACGTGCGCCCGATGGGCCGCACCGCGCGCGGCGTCATCGGCATGAAGCTCGCCAAGGGCGCCAAGCTGATCTCGATGCTGGTGGCCGAGGACGAGAACGACTTCGTGCTGACCGCGACCGAGAACGGCTTCGGCAAGCGCACGCCGATCGCCGAGTACACGCGGCACGCGCGCGCCACCCAGGGCATGATCGCGATCCAGACCAGCGAGCGCAACGGCAAGGTTGTCGCGGCTTCGCTGGTGAACGAGGACGACGAGATCATGCTGATCACCGATGGCGGCGTGCTGATCCGCACGCGGGTCAGGGAAATCCGCGCGATGAGCCGCGCCACCCAGGGCGTGACGCTCATCAACCTGGACAAGGGCCAGAAACTGATCGGCGTCGAATCCATCCAGGAAGACGGGGACGACGAGTGATGCCGGGCGGGCTGCGCGACCTTTTCCGCAAGCCTGGCGGCCGCGCCGCACAGCATCCGCACTTTCTGGAAATCGTGGTGGCCCGGACGGGCCATCCCGCGCGCACCTTCCGCCTCAACCTCGACACGCTGAAGAAGGTGAGCGCGGCGCTCGGGGCCGTCGCGTTCGTCTGGTTCGCCGGCACCTTCTACGTCGCGTATTCGCACCTGTCCAACCAGGAGGCGATCGCCCGTGCCGGCCAGCAGGCCGAGCGCATCGCGCTGCTCGAATCGAGCAACGAGCGGCTCGCCGAAGAGAAGCAGAACGTCGACCAGAGCCTGCTCAGCCTGCGTGAGCGCGTCGAGCGACTTGCCGCCCGCGTGCACGGCCTGGTCGGGCGTGCGGAATCGGAATACCCGGTGGAGCGCTCGGTTCGGCCTCAGGGCGGCATGGCGATTCCGCTCGACGCGGACGAGGCGAGCGAGCTGATGCAGTCGGAAATGGCGTCGTTCGACGAGCGGCTCGATCGCCTGCTGCCCGAGTTGGAGCGGTCGCTCGCGCGCGAGCTCGCCCGCCCGGTCGGCATCCCGGTCGCGGGGGAACAGGACATCAGTTCCCGCTACGGGGTGCGCGGCAACCCCTTCGGCCGCGGCCGCGAGTTCCACAACGGCGTCGATTTCGTGCTCGACATCGGAACGCCGGTCCTCGCCACCGGCCCCGGTGTGGTGGAGGCGGCCGGCCACGAAGGGCCGAACGGCAACCGCGTCGCGATCAATCACGGGTTCGGTTACCGCAGCGTGTACGCCCACCTGTCGAAGGTGCAGGTCAAGCCCGGGGACGAAGTGAAGCGCGGCCAGGTCGTCGGCCTGAGCGGCAACACCGGGCGCTCGAGCGGCCCCCACCTGCATTACACCCTTTATTACCAGGGGAAAACGATCGATCCCGACCGTTATCTCAAACCCCATTGAGCCCCACGCAACGCTAGGAGACGCAGAAACATGGTATTCAAGGCCAAGCCGGTCAAGGAAACGAGGAAAACGGAAAGCCAGGCCGCGGGGATGACCTTCATCAGCGCGGGCAGCGAAATCACGGGCGACATCCATGCCGCCGGCAACCTGCGCGTCGACGGCGCCATCCGCGGCAAGGTCCGCGCCGACGGCGACATCGAGGTGTCGGCTGGCGGGCGCATTGAGGGCGAACGCGTCAGCGCGCGCAACATCGTCATCCACGGCACGGTCAAGGCGACCCTGGTGGCCGAAGGACATCTGCGCATCCACAGCAGCGGCGAGGTGCAGGGGGACGTGACGGCCGAGGCGCTGGATATCGAGTCCGGCGCGCGCTTCGTCGGCTACAGCCATACTGGCAAGGCAAGCGCCGATGTTGTCGCAATCGAAGGGTCGCTCGTTAAGGAGGCTTGAAAGCATGACCACCATCTACAATTTCAGCGCCGGACCCGCCGTCCTGCCCAAGGCGGTGCTGCAGCAGGTCCAGCAGGAACTGGTCGACTGGCACGGCAGCGGCATGTCGGTGATGGAAATGAGTCATCGCGGCAAGGAGTTCATGGGCATCGCCGCCGAGGCTGAAGCCGACCTGCGCGAGCTGATGGGCATCCCGGCGAACTACAAGGTGCTGTTCCTGCAGGGCGGCGCATCGGCCCAGTTCGCGATGGTGCCGATGAATCTCCTGCGCGGCAAAGCCAGCGCCGACTATCTCAACACCGGCGAGTGGTCGAAGAAGGCGATCAAGGAAGCGAAGCGTTACGGCGCGGTGAACGTGGTGGCCTCGAGCGAGGACCGGAACTTCAGCTACGCGCCGACGCAGGATCAGTGGAAGCTCGATCCCAACGCGGCCTACGTCCACTACACGCCCAACGAGACCATCGGTGGCGTCGAGATGTTCTGGACGCCCGACACCGGCAGCGTCCCGCTGGTGGCCGACATGTCGTCGACGATCCTGTCGCGGCCGACGGACGTCTCGAAGTTCGGCCTGATCTATGCCGGTGCGCAGAAGAACATCGGGCCGGCCGGGCTCACCATCGTCATCGTGCGCGAGGACCTGATCGGCGAGACCGTTGCCGGCACGCCGACCATGCTCGACTACAAGATCCACGCCGACAACGACTCGATGTACAACACGCCGCCGACCTTCGCCATGTACACGGCCGGCCTGGTGTTCAAGTGGCTGAAGGCGAACGGCGGCCTCGCCGCGATGGAAAAGACCAACCGCGAGAAGGCCGCCCTGCTGTATGACGCGCTCGACGCGACCGACTTCTACGCGTCGCCGGTGGCGAAGGAGAACCGTTCCCTGATGAACGTGCCCTTCACGCTCAGGGATGCCGCGCTCGACGAGCCCTTCCTCAAGGGTGCCCAGCAGCGTGGCCTGCTGCAGCTGAAGGGCCACCGCTCGGTCGGCGGCATGCGCGCCTCGATCTACAACGCGATGCCGGTCGACGGCGTGCGCGCGCTGGTCGACTACCTGCGCGAGTTCGAGAAGAGCCATGGCTGAAGCCCGCAAGGTGCTCACCCTCAACGCGATTTCCGCGCGCGGCCTGGCGCGGCTGCCGGAGCACTACGTCGTCGGCGGGGACGTCGCCGAACCGGACGCCATCCTGGTGCGCTCGGCGAACATGCACGACATGGAGATTCCGGCGAGCGTGCAGGCGATCGGCCGTGCCGGCGCCGGCACCAACAACATCCCGGTGAAGCGGCTGTCGGAGCGCGGGGTGCCGGTGTTCAACGCGCCGGGGGCGAATGCCAACGCGGTCAAGGAGCTGGTGATCGCCGGCATGCTGATGGGCGCGCGCAATCTGGTGCCTGCGCTGCGGTTCGCCGAGGAGCTGTCGGGGACCGATGAAGACATTCACAAGGCGACCGAAGCCGGCAAGAAGCAGTTCGCCGGCTTCGAACTGCCCGGCCGCACGCTCGGCGTGATCGGCCTCGGCGCGATCGGCTCGCAGGTCGCCGAAGCCGCGATCCGGCTCGGCATGAACGTGGTCGGCTTCGATCCCGCGATCACCGTCGACGCCGCCTGGCGCCTGCCGTCGCAGGTAAGGCGCGCCGAGAGCGTCGAGGACGTGCTTCGCCAGGCCGACTTCGTCACACTGCATGTGCCGCTCGTCGACGCCACCCGCCATCTCGTCAATGCACAGCGCTTGGGCATCATGCGCCCGGGCGCGGTGCTGCTTAACTTCGCGCGCGAAGGCGTGGTCGACAACGCCGCCGTCGTCGAGGCGCTCGATGCCGGCAAGCTGCACGCCTACATCTGCGACTTCCCGGCGAATGCCCTGAAAGGCCATGCCGGCGTCGTCGCACTGCCGCATCTCGGAGCGTCCACCGGGGAGGCCGAGGAGAACTGCGCGGTGATGGTCGCCGAGCAGGTCGTCGATTTCCTGGAGAACGGCAACATCCGGAATTCGGTCAACTTTCCCACCGTCGGCATGGCGCGCGAGTCGGCGTACCGGATCGCGATCGCCAACGCCAACGTGCCCAACATGGTCGGGCAGATCTCGTCGGTGCTCGCCGCTGCCGGGATCAACATCCACAACATGGTCAACAAGTCGAAGGGCGACATGGCCTACACGCTGGTCGACGTCGACACTTCGGTGGCGGGCGCCGTCCTGCAGCAGCTCGCCTCGATCGACGGGGTGCTTGCCGTGAGGTATCTGCCGCAATGATGGACGACGCGCTGAAGGCGCTGCGCGCGCGCATCGACGGCATCGACGACGCCATCCTCGAGCTGGTATCGGAACGCGCGCGAATCGCGCAGGAAGTCGGGCGCGCCAAGAAGGGCGAGAAGATCTACCGCCCCGAGCGCGAGGCGCAGATCGTGCGGCGCCTGCGCGAGGCCAATCCCGGCCCGCTGTCGGGTGACACGATCGAGCGGCTGATCCGCGAGATCATGTCCGCCTGCCGCGCGCTCGAGGAAACCACCCGCGTCGCGTATCTCGGCCCTGCCGGCACGTTCACCCAGCAGGCCGTGCTGAAGCAGTTCGGCCACGCGGTCGACGCGCTCGCCGAGGCCGACATCGACGCCTGCTTCCACGCGGTGGAAACCGGGCGTGCAGACTTTGCCGTGGTGCCGGTGGAAAACTCCACCGAAGGCGCGATCGTGCGCACCCTCGACCTCATCGTCGCCAGCCCGCTGAGGGTCTGCGGCGAGGTGATGCTGCCGATCCACCAGACGCTCATGAGGAAACAGGACGGCCTCGACGGCATCCGGCGCGTATACGGCCACGCCCAGTCGCTCGCCCAGTGCCAGCAGTGGCTTGCCAGGCATCTTCCCGCGGCGGAGCGGATCAGCGTGGTCAGCAACAGCGAGGGCGCACGGCTCGCCGCCGCCGACCCGGATGCCGCCACGCTGGGCAGCGAGACGGCCGCCGAGCTGTATGGGCTCGCGGTGGTCCAGGCGCGGGTCGAGGACGAAGCGAGCAACACCACGCGCTTCCTGGTGCTCGGAAAGAGCGACGCCGCGCCGTCCGGGCGCGACAAGACCTCGCTGGTGATGAGCACGAAGAACGAGCCGGGCGCGATCGTCCGGCTTCTCCAGCCGCTCGCCGAGGCGGGCATCTCCATGAGCAAGCTCGAATCGCGCCCGGCGCGCTCGGGCAACTGGGAGTACCTTTTCTTCGTCGTCTGCGAGGGCCATCGTCAGGACGCCAAGCTCGCGGCAGCGCTCGCCGAGATCGGCTCGCGCGCCGCCTTCCTCAAGATTCTCGGTTCCTACCCCGCCGCATCGTGATCGACTGTTGTGAACTCGCGCCGCCGCATGTGCGCGCCATCGCCCCCTATCAACCCGGCAAACCCGTTTCCGAACTCGCGCGCGAGTTCGGCCTGCCGGAAGCCGCCATCGTCAAGCTGGCGTCGAACGAGAACCCGCTCGGTCCGAGCCCGCTGGCGCTCGCCGCGGCGCAGGACGCGCTGGTCGACATGGCGCTGTATCCCGACGGCGCCGGCTTCGCGCTGAAGGCGAAGCTGTCGGCCAGGCTCGGCGTCACGCACGACCAGATCGTGCTCGGCAACGGCTCCAACGACGTGCTCGACATCGCGGCGCAGGCTTTCCTGTCGCCGCAGACGTCGTCGGTCCACGCGCAGCATGCCTTCGCGGTCTACCCGATCGCCACCCAGACCGTCGGCGCCCGCAGCATCGAGGTGCCGGCGAAAGACTACGGCCACGACCTCGCCGCGATGCGCGCGGCGATCCGCGACGACACGCGGGTGGTGTGGATCGCCAATCCCAACAACCCCACCGGCACCTTCCTGCCCTGGGGCGAGATCGAGGCCTTCCTGGAAACCGTGCCGCGGCAGGTGCTGGTGGTGCTGGACGAGGCCTACGGCGAATACCTGCCGCCCGCCGACCGCTGCGACACCGCGGCGTGGCTCGCCCGCTTCCCGAACCTCCTCATCACCCGCACCTTCTCCAAGGCCTACGGCCTCGCCGGCCTGCGGGTCGGCTACGGCCTGGGCCACCCGGACGTGATCGACCTCATGAACCGCGTGCGCCATCCGTTCAACGTCAACCTGCCGGCGCTCGCCGCGGCCGAGGCGGCGCTCGACGATGGCGAGTTCCTCGCCCGAAGCTACGCCCTGAACACCGCCGGCATGGCGCAACTGACCGCCGGCCTCGCGGAACTCGGCGTCGGGACGGTGCCGTCGAAGGGCAACTTCCTGCTGGCGAAGGTCGGCGACGCCGCGCGGATCAACCTCGAGCTGCTGAAGCGCGGCGTGATCGTGCGTCCGGTCGCCAACTACGGCCTGCCGGAATTCCTGCGGGTGTCGGTGGGGCTGGCCGGACAGAATGCACGCTTCCTCGACGCGTTGAAAGCAAGCCTGTGATCGTCACCACGCTCGCCATCGTCGGCACCGGGCTGATCGGCGGCTCGTTCGCCCTCGCCCTGAAGCAGGCCGGCGCGGTCGGCGAGGTGCTCGGCGTCGGCCGCACGCCGCAGAGCCTCGCCAGGGCGCAGGCACTCGGGTTGATCGACCGCGCGGTCGACTGGGCGGAGGCCGGGCGTGCCGACTGCATCCTGCTGGCGCTGCCGGTCGGCGAGACCGCTGCGGTGCTGGCGCGGCTCGCGCCGCACCTGAAGCCGGGTGCGATCGTCACCGACGCCGGCAGCACCAAGGCCAACGTCGTCGAGGCGGCGCGGACCGCACTGGGTGCGCGCGCGGCCGACTTCGTCCCCGGACACCCGATCGCGGGCTCCGAGCAGAGCGGGCCGGCGGCCGCGCGTGCCGATCTCTACCGGGGGCGCAAGGTGGTGCTGACGCCGCAGGCGGACACCCGCGCCGACGCGCTCGCCACCGTGCGGGCGCTGTGGGAGGCGGCCGGCGCCCAGGTCGAGACGCTGGACGCCGCGCTGCACGATCGCGTCTTCGCTGCGGTGAGCCACCTGCCGCACCTGGCGGCGTTCGCGCTGGTCGACGACCTCGCGCAGCGCGCCGACAGCGAGGTCTTCTTCCGTTTCGCCGCCAGCGGCTTTCGCGACTTCACCCGCATCGCCGGGTCGTCGCCCGAGATGTGGCGCGACATCGCGCTGGCGAACCGCGATGCCCTGGCGACCGAGCTCGACGCCTACCTCGGCGCCCTGCAGACCTTGCGCCAGGCGGTGGCGGACGGCGACGCCGCCACCCTGCTGGAGATTTTTTCGCGCGCGCGCGCCGCGCGCGAGCAATGGACGATGGATTCCTGATGGACTTTCTTGACCTGCCTGCCCGCAGCCAGGCCAGCGGCACGGTTCGGCTGCCCGGCTCCAAGAGCATTTCCAACCGCGTGCTGCTGCTGGCGGCGCTCTCCGACGGCACGACCGAGGTCCACGACCTGCTCGATTCCGACGACACCCGCCACATGCTGGCCGCGCTGAAGACCCTCGGCGTCGGCGTCGAAGACCGGGGCGACAACCGCTGGCGCATCACCGGCGTCGGCGGCGCCTTCCCGGTCAAGCAGGCCGATCTCTTCCTCGGCAACGCCGGCACCGCTTTCCGCCCGCTGACCGCGGCGCTTGCGCTGTCGGGCGGCGACTACGTCCTGCGCGGCGTGGCACGCATGCACGAGCGGCCGATCGGCGACCTCGTCGATGCGCTCACGCAGCTCGGCGCGCAGATCGACTATCTCGGCAACCCCGGCTTCCCGCCGCTGCACGTCCGCCCCGCGACGGCGACGGGCGACCGTGCCCAGGTGCGCGGCAACGTGTCGAGCCAGTTCCTCACCGGCCTGCTGATGGCGCTGCCGCTGCGCCACGCGACCACGACGATCGAGGTGGTCGGCGAACTGATTTCCAGGCCCTACATCGGCATCACGCTGGCGATGCTGCGCCGCTTCGGCGTCGAGGTGGCGCAGGACGACTGGGCGCGCTTCACGGTGGCGGCGGATGCGCGCTACGCCAGCCCGGGCGAGATCTGGGTCGAGGGCGATGCCTCGTCGGCCTCCTACTTCCTCGCCGCGGGCGCGATCGGCGGCGGCTCGGTGCGGGTCGAGGGCGTCGGCCGCGACAGCGTGCAGGGCGACGTGCGCTTCGCCGACGCGCTGGCGCTGATGGGCGCGCGGATCGAGATGGGGCCGAACTGGATCGAGGCACGCGCACCCGAGTCGGGGCGACTCAAGGCGATCGAACTCGACTGCAACCATATCCCCGACGCCGCGATGACGCTGGCGGTCGCGGCGCTGTTCGCCGACGGCACCACGACGCTGACCAACATCGCCAGCTGGCGCGTGAAGGAGACCGATCGCATCGCGGCGATGGCGACCGAACTGCGCAAGGTCGGCGCGACGGTGGAGGAGGGCGCGGATTTCATCCGCGTCACGCCGCCCGCGGCGCTTGTGCCCGACGCCGTCATCGACACCTACGACGACCACCGCATGGCGATGTGCCTGTCGCTGGCTTCGCTCGGCGGGGTGCCGGTGCGGATCAACGACCCGGGCTGCGTCGCCAAGACCTTCCCCGGTTACTTCAAGGCCTTTGCGGAGATCGCCCGATGAGCGACATCCCGGTGATCACCATCGACGGTCCCTCGGCCTCGGGCAAGGGCACCGTCGCCGAGCGCGTCGCGCGCGCGCTCGGCTTCCATTTCCTCGACAGCGGCGCGCTGTACCGGCTCACTGCCCTCTCGGCGATGAAGCACGGCGTGGCGCTCGACGACGAAGCGCGGGTGGCCGCGCTGGCCGCGTCGCTGCCGGCGTCGTTCCGCGATGGCGCGGTGTGGCTGGCGGACGAGGACGTCACCGATGCGATCCGCGCCGAGGCGGTGGGCGAGGGCGCCTCACAGGTGGCGGCCCTGCCGGCGGTGCGGGCGGCGCTGCTCGACCGCCAGCGCGCCTACCGCGAGGCCCCGGGCCTGGTGGCAGACGGCCGCGACATGGGCACCGTGGTGTTCGCCGACGCGGTGGCCAAGGTCTTTCTCACCGCCAGCGCCGAGGCGCGTGCCGAGCGGCGGTATAAGCAGTTGATCGGGAAGGGAAACTCTGCTAGTCTCTCCGCCCTTGTTGCTGATATGCAGGCGCGCGATGCGCGCGACACGGCCCGCGCCGTGGCGCCGCTCAAGCCCGCAGCCGATGCGCTGCTGCTCGACACCACCCTGATGGACATCGAGTCGGCGGTCGAGGCGGTGCTGGCGCACTACCGCAGCCAACAAGGAAATTGACCCGTGCCGGTCCTGCGCCCGCAGGCCGGCGATGTGCAACTAACCCCGTCCTCACCGACGGACTGAAGGCCCTAATGTCTACTGCAACCGCTTCCTCCGCCCCCGCTTCGATGGAAAGTTTTGCCGCCCTGTTCGAGGAGTCCCTCACGCATCAGGAAATGCGCCAGGGCGAAGTCATCACCGCCGAGATCGTCGGCATCGACAACAATTTCGTGACGGTGAACGCCGGCCTCAAGTCCGAGAGCCTGATTCCCCTCGAAGAATTCAAGAACGACCAGGGCGAGATCGAAGCCCAGATCGGTGACTTCGTCTCGGTCGCCATCGAGTCGATCGAGGACGGCTTCGGCGCGACCAAGCTGTCGCGCGAGCGCGCCAAGAAACTGGCCGCGTGGCTGGATCTGGAAGCGGCGATGAACGAAGGCCGCATCGTCAAGGGCATGGTCCAGGGCAAGGTCAAGGGCGGTCTGACCGTTCTGGTCGGCGGTCTGCGCGCGTTCCTGCCGGGTTCGCTGGTGGACATGCGTCCGGTCAAGGACACCACGCCTTACGAATACAAGGAAATGGAATTCAAGGTCATCAAGCTCGACCGCAAGCGCAACAACGTCGTCGTGTCGCGCCGCGCCGTGCTGGAAGAGACCATGGGTGCCGACCGCGAGGCACTGATGGAAAGCCTGAAGGAAGGCTCCATCGTCAAGGGCGTCGTCAAGAACATCACCGACTACGGCGCGTTCGTCGACCTGGGCGGCATCGACGGCCTGCTGCACATCACCGACATGGCCTGGCGCCGCGTCAAGCACCCGTCCGAAGTGGTGCACGTCGGCCAGGAACTCGAAGCCAAGATCCTGCGCTACGACACCGAGAAGAACCGCGTTTCGCTGGGCCTCAAGCAGCTCGGTGACGACCCGTGGGTCGGCATCGCCCGCCGCTACCCGCCGGGCACCCGCATGTTCGGCAAGGTTGCCAACCTCACCGACTACGGCGCGTTCGTCGAGATCGAGGAAGGCATCGAAGGCCTGGTTCACGTCTCCGAAATGGACTGGACCAACAAGAACGTCAGCCCCTCCAAGATCGTCCAGCTGGGCGACGAGGTCGAGGTCATGGTGCTCGACATCGACGAGGACAAGCGCCGCATCTCTCTGGGCATGAAGCAGTGCAAGTCCAACCCGTGGGAAGACTTCTCGATGAACCACAAGAAGGGCGACAAGGTGTCCGGCGCGATCAAGTCGATCACCGACTTCGGCGTGTTCATCGGCCTGCCGGGCGGCATCGACGGCCTGGTCCACCTGTCCGACCTGTCGTGGAGCGTGCCCGGCGAGGAAGCCGTGCGCAACTTCCGCAAGGGCCAGGAAGTGGAAGCCGTGGTGCTCGGCATCGATCTCGAGCGCGAGCGCATCTCGCTCGGCATCAAGCAGCTCGAGGGCGATCCGCTGACCAGCTACGCATCGGGTCACGAGAAGGGCAGCATCGTCAAGGGCACGATCAAGTCGGTCGAGCCGAAGGGTGCGACCGTCCAGCTCGACAGCGACATGGAAGGCTACCTGCGTGCGTCCGAGGTTTCGCGTGACCGCGTCGAGGACATGCGCAGCCACTTCAAGGAAGGCGACGAGATCGAAGCCATGATCATCAACGTCGATCGCAAGAACCGCGTGATCAACCTGTCGATCAAGGCCAAGGACATGACCGAGCAGGAGTCCGCGATGAAGAAGTTCGCCGCCGAATCCGCCGCGGCAGCCAGCGGCTCGACCAACCTCGGTGCGCTGCTGAAGGCCAAGCTCGACAACAAGAACGCCGAGTAATCCATGACCAAGTCGGAGCTGATTGCTCAGCTGGCGGCCCGGCATTCGCAATTTTCGGTTGCGGATATCGAGATGGCGGTGAAAACGATCCTCGACGCGCTGGCGAAAAACCTGTCGCGCGGCGATCGCATCGAGATCCGCGGGTTCGGCAGCTTCAGCCTGAGTTTCCGTCCCGCCCGCATCGGCCGCAATCCGAAGTCGGGCGAGCGGGTGCAGGTGCCGGCGAAGTACGTGCCGCACTTCAAGGCGGGCAAGGAGCTGCGCGACCGGGTCGATTTCCCGGTCTGACCGGCAACGTCATGAACGATGGTAGAAAACGGCGCCCCGGGCGCCGTTTTCTTTTCCGGCGAGCTTTTTGAAGGCGGCCTGCAAAGGTAGAATGGACGCCATTCTGACGCGGACGACCATGAAAAGACTCACTCGTTACCTGGGGCTGGCGGCGAAGCTGGTGGTGTTCCTGCTGGTGCTCGCTTTCGCCCTCAAGAACAGCCACAGCGTCACGTTCAACTCCTTCCTCGGCTATGTCTGGCAGGCGCCGCTGATCGTGATGCTCGGCCTCGCCTTCGTGCTGGGCGCGCTGACCGGCGTGCTCGCCCTGTTGCCGACGCTGTTCCGCATGCGCCGCGAGCTCACCCGCAAGCCGGCGCCTGCCGAGGCGGACACGCTGACCCTGCCCACCGACATGCCGGTCGTCTAACGGGCATGGAATTCGAGTTCTGGTGGCTGCTGGCGTTTCCCCTGTTCTTCGTGCTGGGGTGGCTGGCGGCGCGGGTCGACATCCGCCAGGTCGTCACCGAATCGCGCGCGCTGCCCAATTCCTACTTCCGCGGACTCAATTTCCTGCTCAACGAGCAGCCCGACAAGGCGATCGAGGCCTTTCTCGAGGTCGTCAAGCTCGAGCCCGAGACCATCGACCTCCACTTCGCGCTCGGCGGACTGTTTCGCCGCCGCGGTGAAATCGACCGCGCGATCCGCATGCACGAAAACCTGCTCGAGCGCGAGGGGCTCGCCGAGGAGCAGCGCCTGCGCGCGATGAGCGAACTCGGCCAGGACTACCTGAAGGCGGGCCTGCTCGACCGCGCCGAGCAGGTCTTCGGCAAGCTGCTGGAAACGCCTCAGCACGGGCTCGCGCGTACCTACCTGCTGGAAATCTACGTGCAGGAGAAGGACTGGCAGAAGGCCATCGACGCCGCGCGCATCCTGGAGAAGGACACGAGCAAGCCGCTCAATCCCGAGATCGCGCATTTCCACTGCGAGCTTGCGCTGCTGGAAGCGGCGAAGGGCAACCCCGACGCCGCGGCCGCGCATCTGCAGCAGGCGCTCGCCACCAATCGGCAGTCGGTGCGTGCCAACCTGATGGCCGGCGACCTCGACGCGGCCGCGGGGCGGCACGAGGCTGCGATCGCCGACTGGCGCATGGTCGAGACGCAGAGCGCCGCGCACATGGCGCTGGTGGTGGATCGCGTGCTCGGCAGCTATCGCCAGCTCGGCCGGCTGTCCGAGGGCGTGCAGTGGCTGCGTGCGCTGTTCGCCCGCCAGCCGTCGCCGGACGTGTTCAGCGCGCTCTATCTTGCGGTCGCCGAAACCGAGGGCGCCGAGGCGGCGAGCCAGCTGGCGCGGGAGGAGCTGCGGCGCAATCCCAGCCTGCGCACGCTGGACCGGCTGCTCGAGGCCGAGCTCATCACCGCGAGCCCAGAGCAGCGCGAGCTGCTGCAGGTCGAAAAGAGCCTGGTCGCCTCGCACAGCCAGCGCATGATGCGCTACCAGTGCGGCAGTTGCGGGTTCAAGGCCAAGCAGTTCTTCTGGCGCTGCCCCGCTTGCGGACGCTGGGATACATTCGACCCCGAACGGCGCGAGGGTGAGGGGTGAGCCCAGGGGGTCAGGATTCAGGGGGCAGGGAACAAAGAATGACGCATAAGGTAATTGTGGCGCTGGACTTTGCCGATGCGGCGCCGGCGCTGGCGCTCGTGGACAGGCTCGATCCCGCGCTGTGCCGGCTCAAGGTGGGCAAGGAGCTGTTCACCGCGGCGGGCCCGGAACTGGTGCGGGCGCTGGTGGCGCGCGGCTTCGAAGTCTTCCTCGACCTCAAGTTCCACGACATTCCCAATACCGTGGGCGCGGCGTGCCGCGCGGCGGCGCGCCTCGGCGTGTGGATGCTGAACGTCCATGCCTCGGGGGGGCGCCGGATGATGGCTGCGGCGCGCGAAGCGATCGCGGATCTGCCCGAGCCGCCGCTGCTGATCGGCGTCACGGTGCTGACCAGCATGAGCGCGGAGGATCTGGGCGAGGTCGGCGTGACCGATGCGCCGGCGGAGCAGGTGCGGCGGCTGGCACGGCTGACGCAAGCCTGCAAACTCGACGGCGTAGTCTGCTCGGCGCAGGAGGCGGCGGTGCTGCGCGCGGACCTCGGCCCGGAATTCCGTCTGGTGACGCCGGGCATCCGCCCGGCCGGCGCCGATTCCGGCGACCAGCGCCGGGTGATGACGCCGTCGGACGCACTGCGTTCCGGGGCGACCGACCTCGTGATCGGCCGGCCGATCACCGGCGCGGCCGATCCGCTGGCGGCGCTCAGGGCGATCCGGGACGAGATACAAGACCTTTAGGGAGACTGTTGTGAAAATTACCGTGATCGGCACCGGCTACGTCGGCCTGGTGACCGGAACCTGCCTGGCCGAGGTCGGCAACGAGGTGCTCTGCCTCGACGTCGACCCCAACAAGATCGAAATCCTCAAATCCGGAGGCATCCCGATCTACGAGCCGGGGCTGGAAGACATGGTGAAGCGCAACGTCGCCGCGGGGCGGCTGTCCTTCACGACCAACGTCGAGGAATCGGTCGCCTTCGGCCAGATCCAGTTCATCGCCGTCGGCACCCCGCCCGACGAGGACGGCTCGGCCGACCTGCAGTACGTGGTGGCGGCGGCGCGCAACATCGGCCGCCACATGCAGGACTACAAGCTGGTGGTCGACAAGTCGACGGTTCCGGTCGGCACCGCCGACAAGGTCAGGGCCGCGCTCGCCGACGAACTGGCGAAGCGCGGTGCGGCGATTGAATTCGACGTCGCGTCCAACCCGGAATTCCTCAAGGAGGGTGCGGCGGTCGAGGACTTCATGAAGCCCGATCGCGTCGTCATCGGCACCGACAGCGAGCGCGCGACCGCCTTGCTGCGACAGCTGTACGCACCGTTCCAGCGCAACCACGACCGGCTGACGGTCATGGACGTGAGGAGCGCCGAGCTGACCAAGTACGCCGCCAACGCCATGCTGGCGACGCGCATTTCCTTCATGAACGAACTCGCGGTGCTCGCCGAGAAGCTCGGCGCCGACATCGAGATGGTGCGCCACGGCATCGGCTCCGACCCGCGCATCGGCTATCACTTCCTGTACGCCGGCTGCGGCTACGGCGGCTCGTGCTTCCCCAAGGACGTGCAGGCATTGCGGCGCACCGCAGAGGAGAACGGCGTCCCCCTGCGCGTGCTCGACGCGGTGGAAAACGCCAACGACGCGCAGAAGCAGGTCCTCGTCGACAAGCTGACCGCGCGCTTCGGCAAGGACCTGAGCGGCAAGCGCTTCGCCATGTGGGGCCTGGCGTTCAAGCCCAACACCGACGACATGCGCGAGGCGCCCAGCCGCACCATGCTCGAGGCACTGTGGGCGATGGGCGCGAGCGTGTCCGCGTACGACCCGGCGGCGATGGAGGAAACCCGCCGCATCTACGGCGAGCGCGCCGACCTGCTGCTGGTCGACAGCCCGATGGACGCGCTGAAGGGCGCCGATGCGCTGTTGATCGTCACCGAGTGGAAGGTGTTCCGCAGCCCCAACTTCGACACCATGAAGGCGCTGCTGAAGTCTCCGCTGGTGTTCGACGGCCGCAACCTCTACGAGCCTGCGTCGATGCGCGAGCTCGGCTTCGAGTATTTCCCGATCGGACGTCAGTAAGCCATGTACAAGACGATCGAGGATACGGTCGGCAACACCCCGCTGGTGCGCCTGAAGCGCATGCCCGGCACGACCAGCAACGTCGTGCTGGTCAAGCTCGAAGGCAACAACCCGGCCGGATCGGTGAAGGACCGCCCGGCGCTGTCGATGATCGAGCGCGCCGAGGCGCGCGGGGAAATCAAGCCGGGCGACACCCTGATCGAGGCGACCAGCGGCAACACCGGCATCGCGCTGGCGATGGCGGCGGCGATGCGCGGCTACCGGATGATTCTCATCATGCCCGAGCACCTGTCGATCGAGCGCCGCCAGACGATGCGCGCCTTCGGCGCCGAGCTCAGGCTCGTCAGCAAGGCGGCCGGCATGGAGGGCGCGCGCGACCTGGCGAACGAGCTGGAGCAGCAGGGCGTCGGCAAGGTCCTCGACCAGTTCGCCAACCCGGACAACCCCGAGGCGCACTACCGCACCACCGGCCCTGAGATCTGGCGAGACACCGAGGGGAAAATCACCCACTTCGTCTCCAGCATGGGCACGACCGGCACCATCATGGGCTGCTCGCGCTACCTCAAGGAGCAGAACCCGGCGATCCAGGTCGTCGGCGTACAGCCGACCGAGGGCGCGCAGATTCCCGGCATCCGCAAGTGGCCGGCGGAATACGTGCCGAAGATCTGCGACCCGAGCCGCGTCGACCGCATGATCTACGTCAGCCAGGAGGACGCCGAGGAGACCACCCGGCGCCTGGCGCGCGAGGAAGGCATCTTCGCCGGCATCTCGTCCGGCGGCGCGCTGTGGGCGGCGCTGCAGGTATCGAAGGAAGTCGAGAACGCGGTCATCGTCTCCATCGTCTGCGACCGCGGCGACCGCTACCTGTCCACCGGCGTGTTCCCGGCCTGATGTGCGGCCTCAATAATCTACTGCGCGGGCGCGTCCGGTGCTCGGAATCCTCATGGACTTCCAGGTACATTCCGCTTCCTGCGCTCCGGGTGCACCCGGCTGGCGCCCGCTCGCGACGATTCCTGAGGCCGCACTAGCGATGGCCAAGGCGAAGACGGTCTACACCTGCACCGAATGCGGCGGCACCTCGCCGAAGTGGCAGGGGCAGTGCCCGGCGTGCAACGCCTGGAACACCCTGGTCGAGACGATCGCCGAGTCGGCAAAGCCGCGCTTCGCCTCGCTTGCGACGACGAGCACCGTGCAGATGCTGCACGACGTCGAGGCCTCCGAGGAAAGCCGCATCGCCACCGACATCGGCGAGCTCGATCGCGTGCTCGGCGGCGGCCTGGTGCCGGGCGGGGTGACGCTGATCGGCGGTGATCCCGGCATCGGCAAGTCGACCTTGCTGCTGCAGGCGCTGGCCGGGCTTTCCGGCCGCATGAAGACCCTCTACGTCAGCGGCGAGGAGTCGGCGCGCCAGGTCGCGCTGCGCGCGCGCCGGCTGAGTCTTCCCGAAACCGATCTGCCGGTGCTGCCGGAGATCCGCTTGGAGGCCATCCTCGCGCAGCTCGAAGCGATGAAGCCCGAGGTCGCGGTGATCGACTCGATCCAGACCGTTTACTCCGAGGCGCTGACCTCCGCCCCCGGCTCGGTGGCGCAGGTGCGCGAGTGCGCGGCGCAGCTGACGCGCCACGCCAAGCAGACCGGCACCGCGATCATCCTGGTCGGCCACGTCACCAAGGAAGGCGCGATCGCGGGTCCGCGCGTGCTCGAGCACATCGTCGACACGGTGCTGTATTTCGAGGGCGATACCGGATCGAGCTTTCGTCTCGTGCGCGCGTTCAAGAACCGCTTCGGTGCGGTCAACGAGATCGGCGTATTCGCGATGACCGAGAAGGGCCTGAAGGGCGTGTCCAACCCCTCGGCGATCTTCCTGTCGCGCCACGGCGAGCCGGTGCCCGGTTCGTGCGTGCTGGTGACGCAGGAAGGCACGCGGCCGCTCCTGGTCGAGATCCAGGCGCTGGTCGATTCCAGCCATGCGCCGAGCCCGCGGCGGTTGTCGGTCGGCCTCGAGCAGAACCGGCTCGCCATGCTGCTGGCGGTGCTGCACCGCCACGCGGGGATCGCCTGCTTCGACCAGGACGTGTTCGTCAACGCCGTCGGCGGGGTGAAGATCAGCGAGCCCGCCGCCGACCTGGCCGTGCTCGCGGCGATCGTGTCGTCGTTGCGCAGCCAGCCGCTGCCCGACAAGCTGGTGATGTTCGGCGAAGTGGGCCTCGCCGGCGAGATCCGCCCGGTGCAGCGCGGCCAGGAGCGTCTCAAAGAGGCCGCCAAGCTCGGCTTCACCCAGGCCATCGTGCCGGCCGCCAACCAGCCCAAGCAGAAGATCGCCGGCATGACGGTGCACGGGGTGCAGCGGCTCGACGAGGCGATCCGCCTGTTCCGGGAAGGCTGAGCGGCGGCTACCCCATCACCTGCCCGTGCTCCCGCGTGTCGTGGAACGCGACCTTGGGCCAGCGCTCCTGCGCGAGCTGCAGGTTGACGCGGGTGTCGGCCAGATAGACCAGGTTGCCGTCGACGTCCTTCGCCAGCCGCAATGAGTTCGCCTTGGTGAATTCGGCGAGGTGCTGGGCGTCGGGGCAGGTGACCCAGCGCGCGGTGTGGATGCCGGCGTTCTCGAACGTGGCGTCGACGCCGTATTCGGTCCTGAGCCGATGCGCGACGATCTCGAACTGCAGCGGGCCGACCGCGCCGATCAGGAGCGTGTTGTCGGCGAAGGGCGCGAACACCTGCACCGCGCCTTCCTCGCCGAGTTCCAGCAGACCCTTGTTCAGCTGCTTGGCGCGCAGCGGGTCGCGCAGGCGCGGCTTGGAGAACAGCTCGGGGGCGAAGTAGGGGATGCCCTTGAACTGCAGCGCCTCGCCTTCGGTGAGGGTGTCGCCGATCTGCAGCTGGCCGTGGTTGTGGATGCCGATGATGTCGCCGGCGACGGCGTCGTCCGAGCGCTGCCGCTCGTTGGCCATGAAGACGACCGCGTTGGCGATCTTCATGTCCTTGCCGGTACGCCGGTGGCGCACCTTCATCCCCGGCGAGTAGCGGCCCGAGCAGACGCGGAAGAACGCGATGCGGTCGCGATGCTGCGGGTCCATGTTGGCCTGGATCTTGAACACGAAGCCGGTGAACTTGGGTTCGGTGGGATCGACGACGCGCTCGACCGCCTCGCGCGGCTGCGGCGGCGGCGCCCAGTCCGAGAGCGCGCGCAGCACCTCGCGCACGCCGAAGTTGTTGATCCCGGAGCCGAAGAACACCGGCGTCTGACGGCCGGCGAGGAAGTCGTCGAGGTCGAAGGTGGCACCCGCGCCGCGCACGAGTTCGACCTCGCCGAGCAGCGTGTCGGCCTCGAGCGGGAACAGCTCGCGCAGTTTCGTCTCCCCGAGCCCCTGCAGCGACTCGAACTGCTGGTTCGCATTTTCCTCGCCCGCCTTGAAGCGCAGGATCTCGTCGTGGATCAGGTGGTAGACGCCCTGGAAGCGCTTGCCCATGCCGATCGGCCACGTCACCGGCGCGCAGTGGATCTTCAGGATCGACTCGATCTCGTCGAGCAGTTCCAGCGGCTCGCGCACCTCGCGGTCGAGCTTGTTGATGAAGGTGATGATGGGCGTGTCGCGCAGGCGGCAGACTTCCAGCAGCTTGATCGTCTGTTCCTCGACGCCCTTGGCGGCGTCGACGACCATGATCGCGGCGTCGACCGCGGTCAGCACGCGGTAGGTGTCTTCCGAAAAGTCCTTGTGGCCGGGCGTGTCGAGCAGGTTGAACACGCAGTCGCCGTAGGAGAACTGCATCACCGAACTCGCCACCGAGATGCCGCGCTCCTGCTCAACCGCCATCCAGTCCGAGGTGGCGAACTTGCCGCTCTTCTTCGCCTTGACCGTGCCGGCCATCTGGATCGCGCCGCCGAACAGCAGCAGCTTTTCGGTGAGCGTCGTCTTGCCGGCGTCGGGGTGGGAGATGATCGCGAAGGTGCGGCGTTTCCTGACGTCGCGCGCGAGGGCAGTGTCGCCGGTCTGCGCCGGCGCGGTTTGGGTAGCTTCCATCGGGGAGGACAAGACGGTCAACAGCAATCCGGCATTTTACCGGAGTCGGGGGCGCTTGACCCGCCGGCGCAGCGGACCATGCGGGATGCCTGAAAAGACGAAAGCCTGGTCGGATGACCAGGCTTTCGATGTATGGTGCGCCCGAAGAGATTCGAACTCCTGACCCCTTGGTTCGTAGCCAAGTACTCTATCCAGCTGAGCTACGGGCGCTTTGAAGGTTGCGCATTATACGCAGGTTTTGCGCATCTTGCACCAACTTCTGTTGGTTTGGCGGAGACGGAGGGATTCGAACCCTCGATACAGGTTTAAGCCCGTATGCTCCCTTAGCAGGGGAGTACCTTCAACCTCTCGGCCACGTCTCCGAACCGCCGCGCATTGTATCGGAATGCGCGGCGGAAAGCCACCTTGGCAGCACCTCAGGCGGCGGTCTTGTCGAGTTCGAAGGCCTGATGGAGCGCGCGCACGGCGAGCTCCATGTACTTGTCCTCGACCACGACCGAGATCTTGATCTCGGACGTCGAGATCATCTGCAGGTTGATGTTCTCCTTCGACAGCGTCTCGAACATCTTGCGCGCGACGCCGACGTGCGAGCGCATGCCGACGCCGACGATCGAGATCTTGGCGATCTTGTCGTCGCCTGTGACTTCGCGCGCGCCGATGGCCGTCGCGGTCGCCTTGACGATTTCCAGCGCCTTCTTGAAGTCGTTGCGGTGGACGGTGAAGGTGAAGTCGGTGGTGTTCGCATGGCCGACGTTCTGCACGATCATGTCGACGTCGACATTGGCGTCGGCCACCGGGCCGAGGATCTGGTAGGCGATGCCGGGGTGATCGGGCACGCCGACCACGGTGATCTTGGCTTCGTCGCGGTTGAATGCGATGCCGGAGATGACGGGTTGTTCCATGTTGTCGTTTTCCTCGAAGGTGATGAGCGTGCCGTCGCCTTCGTCCTGAAAGCTGGACAGCACCCGCAGTTTGACTTTGTACTTGCCGGCGAATTCGACCGAGCGGATCTGCAGCACCTTGGAGCCGAGGCTCGCCATTTCGAGCATTTCCTCGAAGGTGATCGTCTTCAGCCGGCGCGCATCGGGCACGACGCGCGGATCGGTGGTGTAGACGCCGTCGACGTCGGTGTAGATCTGGCACTCGTCGGCCTTCAGCGCCGCCGCCAGCGCCACCCCGGTGGTGTCGGAGCCGCCGCGTCCCAGGGTGGTGATGTTGCCCTGTTCGTCGACGCCCTGGAAGCCGGCGACCACGACGACGTGGCCGGAATCCAGGTCGCGCCGCATGTTGGCCTCGTCGATGCCGAGGATGCGCGCCTTGGTGAAGGCGTTGTCGGTGAGGATGCGCACCTGGCTGCCGGTGTAGCTCCTGGCCTTCAGCCCGAGGTCCTTCAGCGCCATCGCGAGCAGCGCGATGGTGACCTGCTCGCCGGTCGACACCAGCATGTCGAGCTCGCGCGGGTCGGGCGTGGCCTGGATGTCCTTGGCCAGCGCGATCAGGCGGTTGGTCTCGCCCGACATGGCGGAGAGCACGACCACCACCTGATGCCCGAGCATTTTGAACTTGGCGACGCGCTCCGCCACTGCGCGGATGCGTTCGACGTTAGCGACCGAGGTGCCGCCGTATTTTTGTACGATGAGTGCCATGATGGTTGAAAGTGAGTTAAGCGCGTGATTTTAAGGGATTAACGCTCGAATAGCGCGATCGATTCCACATGCGCTGTGTGCGGGAACATGTTGGCGACACCGGCGGCCTGCAGCCGGTAGCCCTTCACGTGCACCAGCACCTCGGCGTCGCGTGCCAGCGTCGCGGGGTCGCAGGAGACGTAGACGATGCGCCGCGGGGCGCCCGCTTCTGGCAGCGACTTGACCACCTCGATGGCGCCCGAGCGCGGCGGGTCGATCAGCAGCTTGTCGAAGCGCCCCAGCGCGGCGAATTTCTCGGGCGTCATCTCGAACAGGTTGTCGACCACGAAATGCGCATTCGGCAACTGGTTGCGCAGCGCGTTCTCGCGGGCGCGGGCGACGAGTTCGGCGCTGCCCTCGATGCCGAGCACCTCGGCGCCGCTTCGCGCGATCGGCAGCGTGAAGTTGCCCAGCCCGCAGAACAGATCGGCGATGCGCTCGCCCGGCCGCGGGTCGAGCAGGCGCAGGGCGCGGCTCACCAGGGCGCGGTTGATCGCGGTGTTGACCTGGGTGAACTCGGTCGGCCGGAACGGCATGACGAGGCCGAACTCGGGCAGGCTGTAGCTGAGCTCGGGGGCGATATCGGGCCAGAACGGGCGCGCGGTCTCGGGCCCCTTGCGCTGCTCCCAGATCTGCACGCGGTGGGCGTCGGCGAACGCGCGCACGCGGACCGCGTCGTCGTCGGTCCACGGCTCGAGGAGGCGGAACACCAGCACGCTGACGTGCTCGCCGACGGCGAGCTCGATCTGCGGGATGCGGTCGGAATTCGACAGCTCGGTGATCAGCGCGCGCAGCGGTTGGATCAGCGCGGACACGTCGGGGGTGAGCACCTCGCAGCTCGCCATGTCGGCGATGAAGCTCGAGCGCTTCTCGTGGAAGCCGACCAGCACGCCGCCCTTCTTGTCGACCCGCCGCACCGACAGCCGCGCGCGGTGGCGGTAGCCCCAGGTCGGGCCGTGCAGCGCGCGCAGGATGATCTCGGGGTGGACCTTGCCGATGCGCGCCAGGTTCTCCTCCAGTACGCGCTGCTTGGCGGCGACCTGGGCGCTCGGCTCGAGGTGCTGCATCGAGCATCCGCCGCAGCGGCCGAAGTAGCGGCAGCGCGGCTCGGCGCGTTGGGCGCTGGCCTTCAGGATGTTCACGGCGTTGGCCGAGTTGTACTTGGCGTGCTTGCGGAAGACCGCGATTTCGGCGCGCTCGCCGGCCAGCGCGCCGTCGACGAAGGTGACCTTGCCATCGATGCGGGCGACGCCGTGGCCCTCATGGTCGAGGGAAAGGATGTCGACGACGGGATTCATTTCCAGGCCGCCAGGAATTCCTGCCAGTGCGGGACCGCATGCGCGGCCACGGTGCTGCGCGCGAGTTCGATCTCGGCGGCGTAGGCGGCCTCGCTCAGCGTGCCGCGCATCTTCTGGAAGCGCAGGTAGACCAGCCAGGTGTTCATCACGTCGGTCTCGCAGTAGTTGCGGATGGCGTCGATCTCGCCGTTCTGGAAGGCGTCGAGGACCTTCGATCCGTCCATGCCCAGCTTGCCGGGAAAGCCGCACAGCTTGGCCATGTCATCGAGCGGCGCATTGGCGCGCGGCTGGTACATCGCCAGCACGTCCATCAGATCGAGGTGGCGGGTGTGGTAGCGCGACAGGTAGTTGTTCCACTTGAACTCCTTGTCGTCGTCGCCCCAGTCCCAGTAGCGCGACGCCGTCACGCCGTGGACCAGGCTGCGGTAATGCAGCACCGGCAGGTCGAAGCCGCCGCCGTTCCACGAAACGAGTTGCGGGGTGTAGCGCTCGATGCCGTCATAGAACCGCTGGATCAGCTCGGCCTCGCTGCTGCCGGTCTCGCCCAGCGACCACACGCGCAACTGGTCGCCACTCCGGAGCACGCAGGAAATGGCGACGATGCGGTGCAGGTGATGCGGCATGAAGTCGCTGCCGGTCTTCTGGCGGCGCGCGAGCAGCGCCATCTCCGCCAGCTCGGCCTGCGGCAGTGCCGTCTCGTCGATGCCGTTGACCGCGGCGAAGCCGGCGAGGTCGGGGATCGTTTCAATGTCGAAAACCAGGGTGGGGTGCATGGCGCAGGCAGGCGGGCAAAAACCGCCATTTTACGCTGTCAGTGCAAGGCCGCGTCCAGCATCGAAGCCGTGATCAGGGCGTCCAGATAGGTCGAGGAGATCTGGTGCAGGGGGATCCCGAGCTGCTGTGCGTGCCTCGCCAAGGCTTCGGCGTCGTTGCACTCGCAGGCGTAGGCCAGTTGGAGCAGGCTGCCCTCGGGCGAGGGATGCGAACTCAGGGCACGCGCGTTCGTCGCGGAAAGCCCCAGCTTGCGGATGAGGGTTTCGACCGGCAGCGACAGCGCGCGCGGGGCGGTCGACAGCAGGCCGATCTCGAACGCGGCGGCCGCGCTTTCGGCCGGGGCGCCCTGGCGGGTGATCTTGCCCATGAAGAGCGCGCGGGTGAGGGCCGTCACGGCATAGCTGCGCATCGTCTCGTCCGGGTGGGTCCCGGTCAGCGCGAGCAGGGCGGCCACCCGGCGACCGCGTTGCGGTCCCAGCATGACCAGCGCATGGGCGGCCGACTCGGCGGGGCGGCTCAGCCCGCCGATGCGCGAGTTGGCGATGGCGAGCAGGCGCGGTGCCATGTCGGGATTCAGCCGGAAGAAGCGGCTCAGCGTGTCGCTCGACTGGCGCAGGGCGATGGCGAGCAGGTCGAGCTGCTTCGCCTGCTCGGGCGTGTTCTCTGCGGCCTGGGTGTCGCCCGACGTGACGCTGCGCCTGAACCACGCGCCGTCAGGCCAGCGCGCCTGGGCGCGCGGGGAGAGTTCGCCGTCGACGACAAGGCGTGCCTTCACGGCTGGTGGCGGTGAATCGGCATGGCAGGCCAGGTAGCGCCAGGCGGACGTGCTGTCGCGGACGACCGCGTCGGTCGGGCTGAGCGTCGGGCAGAACGTCAGCCCGGTTTCCTGCAGCGCGAGCGCACGGCCGAGGTGCTGCTCGTTCTCGATGTCCACGCACCAGATCAGCTGGCTGTGGTCGAGCTGCTTGGGAATGTCGCTGAACAGCACGCCTTCACTGATCCGCACCAGCAGGGGCAGGTCGCCGTCGAGGCCCGCCTGGATCAGCGAGAAGAGTCCGGTCAGCAGCATGTCCTCTTCCATCTGCCGCAGCTCGGGCGGCGCGTCGGCAGGCGTGCTGCGGCCGCGCAGGACCAGCTGGTGCGCGACCAGGCGGGAGGCGGCGTCGAACAGCGGGTCGAAGGACAGGAAGCGCGCGCGCAAGGCGGCTTCGCGAACCGGCCCGCCCTCGTCGACGCCGAGGACGTGCGTCACGGCGTCGTGCTGCGCGGCTTCGCGGGTGTTGATGCCGCCGCCGACGATGTGCGGCGGAAGAGGGGCGTCTGAGTTCATGGCTCGGCTGCGGGGGAGGTCGGGGCATTCTAGCGCCGGCGCAGCATTTTTTGCGTGTATCGGGCATGATGCGGATTCGCCGCTGGCTACGCAGGAGACCGAGGATGACCACGCAGAAACTGCTGAACGCGATGATCGCCGGGCTGGTGTTGACGACCCATCCGGGACGTGCCGCGCCGCCCGCCGAGGTCGTCAGCACCGCAGCCGACCAGCAGGGCGTGTCGCTCACGATCTACAACGACGATCTCGCACTGGTGAAGGACGCGCGCCGGGTCGGCCTGGCGCGCGACGTCAACCGCCTCGCCTGGCGCGAGGTCTCCGCGCAGCTGCGCCCGGAAACGGCGCAGCTGCGCAACGTTTCCAATCCCGCCGGGTTCCGCCTGCAGGAGCAGAATTTCGACTTCGACCTGCTGACGCCGGCCAAGCTGCTCGAAAAATACGTCGGGCGCGAAGTCGAGGTGATCCGCAGCCATCCGACCTCCGGCGCGGAAACCCGCGAGCGGGCGACCGTTCTGGCCACCAACGGCGGCGTGGTGCTGAAGTTCGCCGACCGCATCGAGACCGGCGTCCCCGGGCGGCTGGCGTTTCCCGGCGTGCCCGACACCCTGCGCGACCGGCCGACGCTGGTGATCTCGCTGGTGAACGCGGCAGCCGGCCCGCAGAATCTCGAGCTCTCCTACCTGACCGGCGGCCTGTCGTGGCGGGCGGACTACGTCGCCGAGCTCAACGCCCGCGACGACCGCCTCGACCTCAACGGCTGGGTCACGCTCACCAACCGGAGCGGCGCGGCGTATCCCGACGCCAGGCTGCAACTGGTGGCGGGCGACGTCAACCGGGTGCGCGAAGACCGGCCGTCGACGCGCGAGGTGATGGCGATGGCGGCCAAGGCGGCCGACGCGGAGATGCAGCAGGAGGCGCTGTTCGAATACCACCTCTACACCCTGCAGCGGCCGACCACGCTGGCCGAGAACCAGACCAAGCAGGTGGCGCTGATGTCGGCGAGCCAGGTTCCGGTGAAGAAGACCTTCGTGCTCGAGGGGCAGGACTACTACTACTCCGGCCAGCACGGCGAGCTCGGGCAGAAGCTCAAGGTCGGCGTGTTCGTCGCGTTCGACAACAAGGGCGAGGGCCGCGGCATTCCGCTGCCGCGCGGCGTGATCCGCGTCTACAAGCAGGACAGCCAGGGCAACGCGCAGTTCGTCGGCGAGGACCGCATCGACCATACGCCGAAGAACGAGACGGTGCGCCTGAAGCTCGGCGACGCCTTCGACGTCACCGCCGACCGCAAGCAGACCGACTTCAGGAAGCTCGCCGGTACCGGCCGCTACAACTACGTGTTCGAGTCGGCGTACGAGATCGTGCTGAAGAACGCCAAGCAGGAGGCGGTCACCGTCACCGTGCGCGAGCCGATGCCGGGCGACTGGGAAATGGTCTCCGCGTCGCAGCCGCATGCGAAGGCGGCGTCGGGCACCGCCGAATGGAAGGTGAGCGTGCCCGCCGACGGCAGCGCGACGCTCGCCTACCGGGTAAGGGTCAGGTACTGAGCCCGCGCCGCCGGCGGATGTCGGCGATGAGGCCCAGCGTCGAGCCGTCGTGCTCGCCGATGACGCGCACCGAACTCAGCGCGGCGCGGATCGGCGGCGCCAGTTGCTTGCCCAGTTCGACGCCCCACTGGTCGAAGCTGTTGATCTGCCAGATCACCCCCTGCACGAACACCTTGTGCTCGTAGAGCGCGATCAGCATGCCGAGGGTGTGGGGATCGAGCTTCTGGTAGAGCAGCGTGTTGCTCGGGCGGTTGCCGGGGAAGACCTTGTGCGGGGCCAATGCGCGGGCTTCCTCGCGGCTCATGCCCTGGGCGATCAGCTCGGCCTCGATCACCGCGCGCGGCTTGCCCTTCAGCAGCGCCTCGGTCTGCGCCAGGCAGTTGGCCAGCAGCCATTCGTGCTGGTCGGCGAGCGGGGTCGGGTTGACCGCCGCCACCAGGAAGTCGGTCGGGATCAGCCGCGTGCCCTGGTGCACCAGCTCGAAGAAGGCGTGCTGGCCGTTGGTGCCGGGCGCGCCCCAGACGATGGGCCCGGTGTTGTAGTTGACCAGCTTGTTGGCGCGGCTGACGTTCTTGCCGTTCGATTCCATGTCGAGCTGCTGCAGGAACGGCACCAGCAGGCGCAGGCGCTGGTCGTAGGGGAACACGCCGTAGGTGTCGGTATTCCAGAAGTTGGCGTACCAGATGCCGAGCAGGCCGAGAATGACCGGCATGTTGGCCTCCAGCGGCGCCTCCTTGAAGTGGATGTCCATCGCGTGCGCGCCCGCCAGCAGCGCCTGGAAGTTGCCCCAGCCGAGCTGGAGCGCGATCGACAGGCCGATCGCCGACCACAGCGAATAGCGGCCGCCGACCCAGTCCCAGAAGATGAACATGTTGTCGGGGTCGATGCCGAAAGCCTCGACCGCCTGCTGGTTGGTCGACAGCGCCACGAAGTGGCGCGCCACCGCCGCCGGTGCGCGCAGCGCGGCGAGCAGCCACGCCTTGGCCGAGTTGGCGTTGGCGAGCGTCTCGAGGGTGGTGAAGGTCTTCGAGGCGACGATGAACAGCGTGGTCTCCGGGTCGAGCTGCTTCAGCGTGCCGGCGAGGTGCGCGGGATCGAGGTTGGAGACGAAATGCACGCGCACGCTCTCCACCGCGTAATGGTCGAGCGCGTGGCACACCATCGCCGGCCCGAGGTCGGAACCGCCGATGCCGATGTTGACCACGTCGCGGATCGGCTTGCCGGTGTGGCCGCGCCAGCTGCCGTTGTGGATGGACTCGACGAAGCGCTGCATGCGGCTGAGCACCTTGGCCACCTCGCGTTCGACGTCGACGCCTTCGACCAGCAGCGGCGGCCGCACCGGCGCGCGCAGGGCGGTGTGCAGCACGGCGCGGTTTTCGGTGAAGTTGATGCGCTCGCCGCTGAACATGGCATCGCGCATCGCCTCGAGATCCGATTCGCGCGCGAGCTGCATCAGGTGCTGCATCGTGTCGGCGGTGATGCGGTTCTTCGAGTAGTCGAGCAGCAGGTTGCCGCAGCGCAGCGACAGCAGGTCGAAGCGGCTGTCGTCCTCGCGGAACGCGGCGCGCATGTCGAAGCTGCGCATGGATTTGAAGTGCTGTTCGAGGGCCTTCCAGGCGGGCAGGTGCTTGAGCGGTTTCATGGGCGAGCGGTGTGTGGGACTACTTCGAAGGTATCATAAGCACGCGCCGCCGATGCCATCCGGGCGCGGCGCGGCGCCCATTACGACAACGCAGATGGAAGAGACAGCATGACCAGCGTGACCCGCAACAAACTCGTATTCATCACCTATTCCATCCTCGACGCGCGCGGCATGGTCGTCGAGCAGCACGACATTCCGGTCGGCTTCGTCCACGGCGCCAACAGCGGCATCCTGCCGGCGATCGAGGCGGCCGTCGACGGCCGCAAGATCGGCGACCGCGTCGAGATCGCGCTGTCGCCCGAGGAGGGTTACGGCCTGCGCGACGAGAGCCTGGTGTTCGTCGACGACATCGAGAACGTGCCGCCCGAGTTTCGCCGCGTCGGGGCCGAGGTCCTGTTCGAGAACGAGGCTGGCGAGACCAAGGTGTTCTACGTCACCGCGATCGAGGACGGCAAGCTCACGCTGGACGGCAATCCGTCGCTGGCGGGGCAGAGCGTGACCTGCCTGGTGAACGTCACCGACATCCGCGACGCGACGCCGGAGGAAATCCGCAACGGGCGCCCGCTCGACGTCAAGACCGGAACGCTGCACTGAACCAGCAGGCGCAAAAAAGCCGGGACAGCGTCCCGGCTTTTTTTTGCTTGCAGCCCGCGTCTTACTTGGCGGGGCAGGCCTTGTCGCCGGGGATCTTGCCCGGCAGGCGCAGGAAGGCCTCGAACGGCCCCATCACGCTCATCGCTTCCATCTTCGGGCCGGTGAACTTGAGGCGGCCGAACATCATCGCCTTCATCGGGCCGTACTCGCCGGCGCCCATTTCTTCCCAGCGCTCGGTCGTGGCGTGCATGGTGTAATCGACTGCGTGATCCAGGTTGGCGTTCTGCACGGCACCGCCGTACACGCACATCGCCTTGCCGTCGCGCTCGACGATCTTCAGTTCGGTCTGGGTCGCCTCGCCGCAGTCGGTGCGGTACAGGTGGATGATCTTGTAGCCGCGGCCCTTGTCGTTCTTGATCCACTTGTCGCCGAGGCCGCTGGTCAGGCTGGCGTCCTTGTTCCAGGCGTCGCAGGCCTGGGCGGTCCACTCGGTGGACATCATGGCGGGGGCTGCGTGGGCAGCGGTGGCGAAGGCTGCCAGGGCAGCGAGCGCGATCGGCGCGTATTTCATGGGTACTCCTCCAGTTGAATATTCAGGGTCACTCGGGTTACAGCTTATTAGTTGGGTGAAGACGAGGCTTCGAGGCAGCACGGTAATGACCGGGCGCCGCCTTGTCAATGTGACAGCCGCTTTAAACGCGATGTCGGCCTGGGGCCGTTGCGGGCGCAGGCGTCCCGGGCCTGCCGGGGAATGCGTGCCTCAGGGGCGCGGGTGCAGCAGGGGTTCCTCGACGAGCTGGATGCGCCGCGCGAGCCGGGCCTGTTCGGCGGCGTCGCCGCGGGCGGCGGCCTGCTGCTCCTGCAGCTTCAGGTAGGTCAGCAGCGGTTGCCGCCAGCCCTGGGCGGAAGCGGTTTCCGTGGCCAGCACCAGGGTGGCGGCATCGGCCTCCTGGCGCATCACCAGCAGGCTGGCGTCGAGCAGGCGGGCCAGCGGGTCGTCGATCCGGGCGACGGCCGCCGGCCGCTTGTCGGCCGGCGCGCGCACGAGGTCGCGGTGCTGGCCGGGCAGCAGGCCGACATCGACGGCGTCCCAGTGCAGGGTGAGGAAGCGGTGGTAGGCCTCGTCGGCGGCGTCCGGCGCGAAGCGGGCAAGCTCGGCGTATTCGGAACAGCCGTCGTCGATCAGCATCGCGCGGCGGGTGGCACACCGCACCAGCCACAGGCGCGCGGTCTCGGCGACCCGGCCGGCACCGCCGGTGGCGGCGACGGCCTGCTGGAAATAGCGCTCGGCGAGGACGTTTTCGCCCAGCAGGGCGTGCTTCTGGTAGCGCTCGACGAGGTCGGCCGCGTCGCGCTTCCAGTCCGGCGGCGGCGGGCCGCCGCTGCCGCAGGCGGCGAGCAGGAGGACGCCGGCGAGCATGATCAGGGTCTTCATGGCAGCGTCACCTCGGGCTCGCGCGCGAACGGCCATTTCTTGTTGATCTCGTTGACCAGCGCGTTGGCCTTGCGCACTGCGTCGTCGATTTCCGCGCGCAGGCTGGCGATGTCCTGGGTGCCTTCCTTGACGTCGGCGGAAATCTCCACCGCATTGGCCATCAGGGCATCCATCTTCTTCAGGCTGGATTGCGCGTCGCTCAGCATCAGCTGGACCTTTTCGGCCGTGCCGTCCTGGGCATACAGCCACTGATCGGTCTTGGCCGCAAGGTCGTCGAGCCTGGCGGTGAGCGCACGGAGGTTCTCGAGCGAGTCGGTCACCTGCCGGGCCTTTTCCGGGCTGCCGAGCAGGCCTTCGAGCACGCCGTATTCGCCGGTCATGCGCGCGGTCATGGTCTTGAGGTTGGCCAGGGTGGCATCGATCTCGCCGTCCTTGCGCGTCATGTGCTCGACGTTGGCGAGGATCGCCTTGACACGCTCGACCAGCACCGGGATCTCCTTGCTGATGTCCGAGGTGAGCAGCAGCATGGTGGAATCGTCGGGCAGGGCGGCGGCGGCGAGGTCGGGCGAGTCGACGCGGATCTTGGCGCCACCGACGATGGGCTTGTCGAGGGTGAAGGTGCTGTTCTCCTTCAGCCACTTGGCGTTGCGTTCGAGGAATTCGGCGTGGATGACGATGCCGCCGGCGTCGTTGAGCCCCAGCGAGGTGACGCGGCCGATCTCGATGCCGGAGAACACCACCGGCACGCCGGGCGCGACGCCGTCGGCGCTGGCTGCGGCCAGCTGCAGGTGGAAGGTGTCCTCGAAGAAGCCGCGCGCATGCAGCAGATAGACCATGAAGGCGCCGGCCAGCAGGAGCGAGGCGGCGGCAAACAGTCCGACCTTGAAATGCATGTTGTTCATTCGGAATAGAGTGGCTGGTTCCAGCTGAAGTCGAAAATTTCCCAGCTGCCGGTCATCTCCGGGCGCGCCGCGAGATGACGGATGAAGCCGGGATAGGGCACATCGTAAAGCATGGCCCCGGGCCGGTCGATGACCAGCCGCGGCCGCTGCAGGATGAGTGCGCGCGCGAGCTTGGTGACGAAACGCTGTGCCGGCGTCATGTCGGGGTCGCGCAGGAAGGCGATGTCGGCGTGTCCGAGCTGGGTGAGCAGCAGCTGCGCCTGGCGGTTCGATTCGGCGACGTTGAAATGGCCGCGGTAGATCGGGATCAGCGCGACGTTGTCGAGCGCGGACAGGTTGGCGCGCAGCGGCAGGTCGGGCGAGACGCGCGCGACGTCGTCGGCCAGCGCGGCGACTGCGGCACCGAGGGCGTCGCGGTCGGCGAACGCGGTCAGATGTACTTCAGCGCTAATGACACCACCTCGATCGCGACGATTGCCAGGAACACGCGCATCATCCCGCGCAGCACCGAAACCGGCACCATGAAGAGCTTCTTCGGCGTCTCCAGCCCAGCGGTGACCGGGATCAGGGTGACCGCCAGCCCGAACAGCGCGCACTTGACGACCAGGCCCGCGAGGATCTGGAAGTCGAGAATTTTCGCGATCGTGCGGGTGTAGGGCTCAAAGCCCGCCAGGTTTGTGCCGTAGATGGCGAGGTAGCCGATCAGCAGCGCGAGCAGCCCGGCCAGCAGCGACAGCGCGACGACCGAGATCACCCCGCCGATCAGGCGCGGCAGGAACTCGAACTGCATCGGCGGAACCTTGCAGTGCGCCAGCGAATCCAATTCATTGTTGACCTGCATCAGCGCGACCTCGGTGTTGATGGCGCTGCCGGAGCGCAGGGCGATGAACAGCGCGGTCAGGAAGGGCAGCAGTTCCAGCACCAGCGTGCGGATCGTCATTTCGCTGGCGAACTCGGTGAGGCCGAAGTCGCGCGCCGTCGACAGGATGATCGTGATGATGAGCCAGGAAATGACGAGCGCGTAGGCGAGGAAGACGTGCAGGATCTGCACGGCGGTGAAGTACACCTGCTTGATCACGACGTCGAAGGTGGCGAGATTCCAGGTGCTCGGATGCAGCACCAGCAGGCTGGCCTGAACGAGAAACGCGAACATGCCGTAAGCCACGGTGAACCAGCCGACGACCTTGGCCCCGAGCGATTCGATCGATGTCGCGAGAAAATTCATCGCGGCATCTTAACGCCATCCTCGAGGGCGAGGGCTGCCGATGGCACGAAAACATCATCGCCGTGCCCGCATCGCTGCGGGCCGCGCCACAAGGAAGGGAAATGACACGATGAAAACCTCCGGGACTCGAGCCGCCGCACATCTGCCATGCGCGGCAGATGCCATGAAACCGGCAACCGTCTTGCTGATCGCGGCGCTTGCCGCAGTGCTCGGCGCGTGCGGCGATCGCAGCGAAGAAGCCGGTGCACCCGCGAGCGGGCCCATCGCCGAGGCGCCTCAGGCCGACCCCACCATCGCCGCCGAGGCGCCTCAGGCCGACCCCACCATCGCCGCCGAAGCACCTCGGGCCGACGCCACCCTCACCGCGGAAGCAACTCGGGCCGACACCACGACGTCTCCTCCCGTCGCCGAGGCGCCCCGCACCGAGCCCGCGACGTCTCCCCCTGTCGCGCAAGCGCCCCCCGCGCCTGCGACCGCTGCGGATTCGCCAGCGGCGGCCCCGGCTGCCGCTGCCCCGGCATCGCAACCCGCGCAGGCTGCGCCAGGCACGGTCCTGCGAGCAGAAAATCTCTACAGCGAGCCGGCTTCCACGTCGAAGGTCACGGCCAGCGTCGCCAAGGGCGCGAGCGTCGCCATCCTGGCGAGGCAAGGTGGCTGGCTGCGCGTGAAGTCCGGCAACTCCACCGGCTGGATCCGCCTGCTGTCGGTGCGCGCCGGCGAGGGGGGGCTGGGCGGGGCAGGCATCGGTGACGTGGTCGGCGCCGCCACCACCAAGTCGGACCCGACCCGCGTGGTCGCGGTCGCCGGCTTGCGCGGCCTGAACGAAGAGGACCTCAAGCAGGCCTCGTTCAACGAGGCGGAGCTGGCGCGCATGGAGGCGCTGACGGTGACGCCGGCGCAGGCGAGAAGCTTCGCCGCCCAGTCCGGCCTGGCCGTAGCCAGGGTGCCCGACCTGCCCAAGCCCCAGGCTGCGCAGCCCGCCTCGACGTGGGGGACCGACTGATGAAAATCAGAACGGACGCTCTTGGCGAGTCGTACGCGCATCGTTCGGCGCATCGGCCGCCGGCTCTCTGGCATGCGCCCCGGATGGCACGAAAGCGCCATTCGCCAGGCTTGCACCAGCGGGTGGCTGGCCATACAGTTTCGCTTCACACGGAGAGACACACCATGAAGACATTCCTGATTCCTGCCGCCGTGCTGGCGCTGTGCGCCGCCACGGCCTCGGCCTGGGCGGCCTCCGGCACGGTACTGCGCGCCGAGAAGCTCTACAGCCAGCCCGCCGCCACGTCCAAGGTGACGGCGAGCGTGGCCAAGGGCGCGAGCGTCGAGATCCTCGCCAAGCAGGGCGGCTGGCTGCGCGTGAAGTCGGGCAGCTCTACCGGCTGGATCCGCCTGCTGTCGGTGCGTGCCGGCACCGGCGGGCTCGGCGGGACCGGGGTCGGCGATGTCGTCGGCGCCGCCACCACCAAGTCGGATCCCAGCCGCGTGGTTGCGGTGGCCGGTCTGCGCGGCCTGAATGAAGAAGACCTGAAGCAGGCCAAGTTCAATGAGGCGGAACTGGCGCGCATGGAGGCGCTGACGGTGACGCCGGCGCAGGCGAGAAGCTTCGCCGCCCAGTCCGGCCTGGCCGTGGCCAGGGTGCCCGACCTGCCCAAGCCCCAGGCTGCGCAGCCTGCCTCGACGTGGGGGACCAACTGATGAAGCGCAAAATGATCGCAATGGCCGTTTCGCTGGTTGCCTTCAGCGGCGTCGCGGGCGCCTTCGACCTGGGCAAGGCGCTGGAAGACCGCGTCAAGCAGGAACTGGAAAAGAAGACGCAGCCCGCGCAGACGACGGAGCCGGCGCCTGCCGATAGCACCGCTACCAAGAAGATCGACACCCGCCAGCTCGGGATGACGCTGCTGACCGGCTACTCGGTGGAAGAGGAGGTCCGCATCGGCCGCCAGGTCGCCGGCAACATGCTGGGCGCCGTGCCGCTGGTGCGCGACGACAAGCTGCAGAACTACGTCAACCTGGTCGGCAACTGGGTCGCGCTGCAAAGCGGGCGCAGCGACATCAGCTGGCACTTCGGCGTGCTCGACACCGAGGACATCAACGCCTTCGCCGCGCCGGGCGGCTACATCTTCGTGACCAAGGGCCTCTATCGCCGCCTCAACAACGAGGCCGAACTGGCCGGCGTGCTGGCGCACGAGATCGCCCACGTCACCCAGAAGCACCACCTCAAGGTGCTCAGGCAGTCGAGCGTGATCGGCGCGCTCGGCCAGGCCGCGAGCAAGAAGGCCGCGGGAAGCGACCCGGTGGTGCAGAACCTGATCGGCAACGGCGCCGAGATCATGGCGCGCGGGCTCGACAAGAACGCCGAATACGAGGCCGACCGCATCGGCATGGTGTACGCCGCACGCTCCGGCTACGAGCCGTGGGGGCTGCCCAGCGTGCTGCAGGACCTGGCCGGACTCCCGGCCAAGGACAGCCGCACCGGCCTGCTGTACAAGACCCACCCGCATCCGGCGGAGCGCCTGGCGGCGCTCGGCGAGGCGGTCGACGGTCGCCTCGACGCCGTCGGCGGCAAGGACGCAGCCAGCCGCTTCTACCGCCTCAAGTGAGGCCCGCCTCGTCCAGGCTGGCGCAGGCGATTCTGTCTGCGCTGTTCGTCCTGTCGATCGCGGCGCACGTCGGTGGGCTGGTCACGATCGCCCCGATGCAGCGCGTCGAGGCCTGGCTGTATGACGCCTGGCTGAAGCGCACCGCACCGGCCGGCGCCGACGACCGCGTCGCCATCCTCGACATCGACGAGGCCAGCCTGAAGAGCGTCGGCCGCTGGCCGTGGAGCCGCGACACCATGACCACGCTGGTCGAGCAGCTGTTCGACCGCTACGGGGTGGCGGCCGTCGGCTTCGACGTGGTGTTCGCCGAACCCGACAACAGTTCCGGCCTCGACAGCCTGCGCCGGCTCGCGGGGGGCGAGCTCGCCGGCAGCCGCGAGTTCCGCACCGCGCTCGACGCACTGGCGCCGCGTCTCGACTACGACGCGCGCTTTGCCGCGGCGCTCGCCGAGCGCCCCGTTTCGCTCGGCTACTACTTCATTCCCGAGGGCTACGGCGACGCCAGGACCGGCGTGCTGCCGCCGCCGTCGCTGTCCGCAGACGCGTTTGCCCCGCTGCGCCCCGGCCAGCCGGCCGCGGGCTACGGCGCGAACCTGGCCGAATTCCAGCGCGCAGCGCAGGGCGCGGGCTTCTTCAACATGCGCGCCGACGACGACGGCACCGCGCGGCAGATGGCGCTGGTCAGCCCGTTCGGCGACGGCTACTACCTGTCGCTGTCGGCGTCGACGCTGCGGATCGCCTTCGGCGGCGACGCGCCCGCCGCCGGCGTCGAGGCGCGCGGCGTGCTCGGGCGGCCCTACCTGTCGCCGTGGCTCGAGGTCGGCGGCCTGCGCGTGCCGCTCAGCGCGGACGGCACGGTGCACGTGCCGTACCGCGCCGGCTCGCCGTTCCCCTATCTGTCCGCCGCCGAGGTGCTGGCCGGCCGGGCGCCGCTCGAGCAGCTGGAAAACCGCATCGTGCTGGTGGGGTCGACCGCGCCGGGGCTGGCCGACCTGCGGGTGACGCCGTTTTCCAACACCTTCCCGGGGGTCGAGATCCACGCCCACCTGATCGCCGGCATCCTCGACGGCACCATCCGCGCGACCCCGCCGTGGGCGAAGGACGCGCGGCTCGCCGCGGTGCTGCTGCTGGGCGCGCTGCTCACCTTCGTGCTGCTGCGCTTCGGCCCGACCGTCGGCCTGGCGGCGACGATCGCCCTGCTGGGGCTGCTGCTCGCGGCCTACGCCCTGGCCTGGTCGCGTTTCATGGTGGTGCCGATGGCGGCGCCGATGCTCACGCTGTTCGGCCTCTATGCGCTCAATACCGCCTACGGTTTCTTCGCCGAGACGCGCAGCAAGCGCCAGATCACCAAGCTGTTCGGCCAGTACGTGCCGCCCGAGCTCGCCGTCGAGATGAGCCGCGACCCGACGCACTACACCATGGAAGGCCAGTCGCGCGAGATGACGGTGCTGTTCTCCGACATCCGCGGCTTCACCAACTTCTCGGAGAGGCTGCCGCCGACCGAGCTCGCCGAGGTGCTCAACGCCTACCTGTCGACGATGACGCGCGTCGTGCAGCAGCACCAGGGCACGATCGACAAGTACATCGGCGACGCGATCATGGCGTTCTGGAATGCGCCGGTGGATCTGACCGACCACGCCGCCCGCGCGGTCGCTACCGCGCTCGACATGCAGGCCGCGCTGCCGCAGCTGAACGCGGAGTTCGCCGCGCGCGGCTGGCCCGAGGTGAAGATCGGCATCGGCGTCAACACCGGGCGCATGAGCGTCGGCAACATGGGCTCGGAATTCCGCATGTCGTACACCGTCATGGGCGACGCCGTGAACCTCGGTTCGCGCCTCGAAGGCATCACGAAACAATATGCCGTCGGCATCCTCGCCACCCAGCCCACGGTCGACGCCGACCCGGTGCACGCCTTCATGAAGGTCGACGTGGTGCGGGTCAAGGGCAAGGAGACGCCGGTCGCCATCTACGAGCCGCTGGGGCCGAAGGACGGCGTGGCCGAGGCGGTGCGCCGGGACGCGGCCGAGTTCGAGGCGGCGTTCGCAGCCTACCAGGGGCGGGACTGGAACGCCGCGGAGGCGGCGCTCGCCACGCTCAACGCCCGCGCGCCGCGCCCGTTGTACGATATCTACCTCGAGCGCATCGCGCATTTCCGCGAAACGCCCCCGCCCGCCGACTGGGACGGGGTGTTCGTCTACACGACCAAGTAATCATGAAACTCACCGTACTGGGCTGCAGCGGCGGCATCGGCAGCGGGCGCCACACGACCAGCCTCTTGGTCGACGACGACGTGCTGATCGACGCCGGCAGCGGGCTGACCAGGCTCGACTTCGAGCAGCTGCTGAAGATCGACCACGTCTTCCTCACCCACGCCCATCTCGACCACGTGCTCGGGCTGCCGCTCATGCTCGACAGCGTCGGCGACCTGCGCGACACGCCGGTGACGGTGCACGCCCTGCCCGAGGTGCTCGATGTCCTCGCCGCGCATCTGTTCAACTGGAAGCTGTGGCCGGACTTCCGCGAGATCCCGAGCGCGGAGGCACCGTGGCTGCGCTTCGCAGCGCTGGACTTCGGCGAGGCGCTCACCGTCGGTGACCGCAGCTTTCGTCCGTTGCCGGCCAACCACGTGGTGCCGGCGTGCGGCCTGCACGTCGCGTGCCCGGCGGGCAGCCTGGTCTTCAGCGGCGACACCGGGCCGAGCGACGCGCTGGTCGCGGCGCTCAACGCGATTCCCGACCTGCGCCACCTCATCATCGAGACCTCGTTCGAGAACGAACTCGCCGACATCGCCCGGGCGTCGAAGCATCACTGGCCCGATTCGCTGGCGGCGGACTTGCGGGCACTCAGCGTCGCGCCCGAGGTGTGGATCACCCATCTGAAGCCGGGCAACGAGTCGGCGATCATGAACGAGCTGCGCGAGGCGGCACCCGGCTGGGGCGTCGAGGCGCTGATGCAGGGGCAGGTGATCGCGCTGTAGGCCTGCCCGGCCGGCTCAGGGCGCGAAGCGCGCGAGCTCGGCCTCGAACTCGGCCGCACTCAGGCCTTGGTACGCTTCGCGGCTGAAGCGCGTCACCGCGCCCGCCATCTCGCTCCAGCCGTAGCCGCGGCTCACGGCCTCCAGCTTTTCAGCGTCCTGCGCCACGCGGGCGACCACGTGCAGGCAGTTCCTGCTGTAGAGCAGGTTGTAGGGAATGTTCTGCTGGTGCAGGCGGTCGAGCTCGATCCAGGCGTCGACGGGTTCGGTGAAGCGGCGGCACGGCAGCGGGTAGCGGTCGGCGCCGCCGTTGTGGGCGAAGCGCGATTCCAGCAGCGGGAGCGGGTCGGCCTGCACGAAGCTCTGGAAGTGCAGGTGGTTGACCGATGCGCCGGCGCCATAGCTGTTGTAGCCGAGGTGGAAGCCGGGCACGCCCGAGTGCGCGCACAGGTGCCACGCCCAGCCGTGCAGTTCGGGGGTGAGGTGCTGCGGCATCTCGCGCGGCGGCTCAGGCACCAGCAGGCCGTGCAGGCGCGCGAAGGGGAACTTGTTGTAGAGCAGGCGCGCCGGCTTGCCGGCGAGCCTGCCTTCCCACAGCACTTCCTTCGCGAGGAAGGGCTTGTTGAAGTGGAAACCGGCTGCGTCGAAGGGGCGCAGCAGGCCCTCGAATTTCTGACTGCTGACGCGTGGCGGGCGCAGCGCGCGGACGGGGTTGAACATCACGTGCCACGGGCCGGCGTGCCGGCTCTCCGCCAGTCCGATGTGCTCGAAGCCGATCAGGCTCAGCTTGAGAAAGACCATCACGTCGTCGTCCGGCTCGGCGAGCGTCTGGCCGCGCCGCAGGGTGTCGGCGAGCGACGCCGCGAGCTCGGCATGGCGTTGCCGCAGGGCCGGCGAGAGCTGCGCCCACAGTTTCCTGTCGTAGGCGGCGTTGGCGAGCACGAGGATGTAGACGCCGAGTCCCTTGTGCGTGTCGAGCAGGGTGGAAAGCCCGGTGGCGAAATGCTGTTGCAGCGCCGCGAGCGAGGTGAACGGGGTCGGATTCGGGGACATGCGGGGCACGCGTTGAAGGCGATGCCCGCATGGTGCCACCGCGCGACGGCGGCGGGTATTGAGGTTTTTTTTCGCCAGCCGCGCGGCGTTTATAGGTCGCCGGCGGCGGCGGCGCGCATCACGTCCTCCATCTTGTCGCGGATCGCCTGCGCGCCGCTGCGCAGCTCGGGCGTGATCCCGGCCTGCTTGCCGGCGAGGTCGAGCCAGGTGAGGTCCCAGTCCATCATCAGCACCCAGATGTTCCGGTCGGCGTCCTCCATCACGGCGATCCGGCAGGGCAGGAACACGACCATCTCGGGGATCACCTTGAGCAGCTCGCGGCCGATGGCGATGTCGCAGAAGCTGAACACCTCGACGCGCGGCGCGCCGGTGTCGCCGAGCACCGCCTCGAAGTCCTTCCACATCGGGTTGCTGCCGACGTACTTGAGGTTGACCTGGTTGGCGCGCAGCATCATCGACTGCACCACCTCGTCAAAGCTCAGGCCGGACCTGGCCCGGTACTTGACGGCGAAGTAGTTGATCGCCTCGCGCGCGTCCACCTGCATCATGCTGGCCATCAGCGGCATCGCCATCTGCAGCCAGCGCTTCTTCTCCTCGGGCGTCAGCACGCGGTTCATCTGGTAGTCGCGGTAGGGCGGCGGCAGCCCCTGCTGCACCAGCATCGGCCCGTAGGGGGTGGGGGTGACGCCGATCCAGCTCTCGGGCATGGCGGGCGCCGGCAGCGGGGCGGGGGGATCGGCGGCGAGCGCCGGCAGGCTGCACCACCAGGCGAGGGCGAACCAGAGCGTGCGCTTCATGAGGGGTCTCCTGGGCCGTGACGGGTCCATCCTACGCACGCCCCGAGGCGGGCGTCAATGCGGGATCAGACGTCGGACTGCAACAGGCTTTCCAGCCCCGCGAGTGCGGCGGCGGCGGCGTCGAAGTCGCCCCGCTGCACGCTGGCCTCGATGCGCGCGGCGCCTGCCTGGACGGCGCTGGCCCCCACGCTGGCGGCGGCTCCCCTGAGGGCGTGGGCTTCCTTGCGGCAGGCCTCGGCCTCGCCGGCGGCGATCGCGCCCTTCAGCACGGCCAGACTGTCGCGGGTGGTGCCCATGAAGACCGCCTCGAGCTCGCTGACCAGGCCCGGGTTGCCGGGATAGCGGGCATGCAGCGCCTGCACGTCGAGCAGCGGCGCGCGGATCGCGGCGGGCGCGGCACGCGGCAGCCATTGCGCGAGCAACGCCGCCAGCGCCTCCTCGGTGTAGGGCTTGCTCAGGTAGTCGTTCGCCCCGGCAGCCAGGCAGGCTTCGCGGAAGCCTGCACCGGCGTTGGCGGTCAGCGCGATGACCGGGATATGGCGGACCGCCGTCGGCAGCTGGCGGATCTGCCGGGTGGCCTCGAGGCCGTCCATCTCGGGCATCTGCCAGTCCATCAGCACCAGATCGAAATCGTCCGCGGCGAGCCGCGCCAGCGCCGCCTGGCCGCTCGCCGCGAGGACGTGCTGCAGCCCCATCTCGCGCAGCTGGTGGGCCAGCACCTTCTGGTTCACCGGGTGGTCCTCGACCACCAGGATGCGGCCCTGCAGCTGGATCAGGGGGCTGCTCGGCAGTTCGGCCGGCGGCTCGTCGCTCGCCGGCAGCAGAAGCGACAGGTTGAAGGTGCTGCCGTGGCCGGCGTCGCTGACGACGGTGAGCTGTCCGCCCATCAGCTCGGCCAGCTGGCTGCTGACCGCGAGCCCGAGTCCGGTGCCGCCGTAGCGGCGCGTGGTCGACGTGTCCGCCTGCGAGAACGCCTGGAACAGCCGCGACTGGGTTTCCTCGCTGATGCCGATGCCGGTGTCGCGCACCCGGAACTGGCAGCCGATGCCGTCCGGGTCGGGCTCGAAGCGGGCGCGCAGTTCGACTTCTCCTTCCTGGGTGAACTTGATGGCGTTGTCGACCAGGTTGAGCAGGATCTGGCGGATGCGGGTGGGGTCGCCGAGCAGCGCCGGGGGCGGGTCGTCCGGCAGCGACACTCTCAGCTGCAGGTTCTTTTCCAGCGCGCGCGCCTGGAACAGCGCGGCGACGCCCCGCACCAGGTCGGCCGGCGAGAACGCGATCTGCTCGATGGCGAGCTTGCCCGCCTCGATCTTGGAGAAGTCGAGGATGTCGTTGATGATGGTGAGCAGGCTCTCCGCCGAGCTCTTCAGCGTGGCGACGTATTCGCGCTGGCGGCCGTCGAGCGGCGTCTTCAGCAGCAGCCCGCTCATCCCCAGGATGCCGTGCATGGGGGTGCGGATCTCGTGGCTGACGTTGGCGATGAATTCCGACTTGGCCTGCGCGATCTGCAGGGCGGCCTCGCGCGCGGCCTCCTTGGCGGCCTCCGCCGCACGGCGTTCGGAGACGTCGCGCATGATCGCCTGGATCACCGGCCTGCCCTCGAGCTCCATGGCGTGCAGCGCGATCTCGGCCGAGAACACCGAGCCGTCGTGGCGCCGGCCCTGCCAGTCGAGCACCGCGTGGCCCTGCCGGCGTGCCTGGCGGATCGCCCGGTCGGCATACTCCTGGCCCGGCACGCCGTTCGCCTGGAGCGGCGTGCCGAGCGCCGAAATGGGGGTGGCGAGGAAGGCTTCGACCGAGTCCATGCCGAACATCGTCAGCGTCGCCGGGTTGCAGTCGGTGAAGCCGGTGTCCTCGAGGATGACGACCGCGTCCGAGTTCGTCTCGAACAGCGTCTGGTACTTCTGTTTTTCCGTCTCCAGCTGCCGCGTCTGCGCCAGCATGCGGCGGCTCACCAGCAGCGCCACCAGTGCCGCCAGCAGGGTGGCGGCGAGGCCCAGGATGAGCATCAGGTTGCGGGTGTCCTGATAGGCGGTGAAGGTCTTGCCGAGCGCGGCCTCGTTGGCTTCGCGCTGCAGCGTCGTCATCTTGTCGAGGGCGTCGACCAGGCGGTTCTGCAGGGGGATCGCGTCCTGCTGGAGCAGCGTCAGCGCGCCGTAGTTGTTCTCGTCGAGCGCGGCTTCGATGACGTTGAGCATCACCGGCTGGTTGGCCAGCGTGATGGCGTCGAGCTCTCCCATCAGGCGCTTTTCTTCCTCGGTGGTGAGCATGCCGACCAGCTGGCCGCGGTCCTTGGCGTAGCGTCCGCCGTATTCCATGAACTGCAGGAACAGCGCGTCCTTCTCCCACGGGTCGATGGAGACGACGATGTTGTGCATCAGCAGCGCACGGTCGCGCAGCGTGTTGCGCATCTGCGAGGCGAGGCGGGTCTTGACGTTGTTGACTTCCACCACGTTGGCGAGCTCGGTGTTGATGCGCGCCATCTGGGTGTTGCCCAGCGCGATCACCGCCAGCATCAGCACGAGGGTGGCGGCGAAGCCGAGCCCGACGTTGAAGACCAGGCCGCGCAGCGGAGGGGGCAGCATGCGGGTGCCTATTCGCGGCGGAACGCGACGACGTGGTCGACCGCGAGCTTGATGCCGATTCTTTCGCCGATGGCGTGGTCGTGGTGCGACGGCACCAGCGACAGCGCGCGCTGGCCGCTCGGCAGCTTCAGCGTGTAGAGGAACTCGGCGCCGCGGAAGGCCTTGTTCTCGACCTCGGCGAGCAGCAGGCTGTCGTCGTCGTGGACGATGTCGTCGGGGCGCAGCAGCACGTCGACGTGGCAGCTGCGCACGCATGCGTCGCAGCCCTCGGCGCCGCACTCGACCGGGATGTGCCCGTCGAGCACGCCGAGCTCGATCTCGACCTGGTGGTCGTTGATGACCTCTCCGGTGAGCAGCGTGCCCTGGCCGACGAAGTCGGCGACGAAGCGGTTGGCGGGCTCGTGATAGAGACGGTAGGGCGTGTCCCACTGCTGGATGCGCCCGTGGTGCATCACGCCGACCCAGTCGGCGAGCGCGAACGCCTCGTGCTGGTCGTGGGTGACGATGAGCGCGGTGGTCGCCTCGCGCTTGAGGATGTCGCGCACCTCGATCGACAGCCGCTCGCGCAGCTCGACGTCGAGGTTGGAGAAGGGCTCGTCCATCAGGATCAGGCGCGGCCGCGGCGCGAGCGCCCGGGCGAGCGCCACGCGCTGCTGCTGGCCGCCGGAGAGCTGGTGCGGGTACTGGCTGGCGTGGCCGGCGAGCCCGACCAGCTCGAGCAGTTCGGCGATGCGCGCCGCGCGCGCGGGCTTGGCCTCGCCGCGCAGGCCGAAGCCGACGTTGTCCGCCACCGTCAGGTGCGGGAACAGCGCGTAGTCCTGGAACACCATGCCGACGCGGCGCTTCTCCGCAGGCAGCATCCAGTCGGGGCGGCTGACGACCTCGCCGCCGATGCGGATCTCGCCCGTCTGGATCGGCTCGAAGCCGGAGATGCAGCGCAGCGCGGTGGTCTTGCCGCAGCCCGACGGGCCGAGCAGGCAGCCGATCGCGCCCTCGGGCAGGGTGAAGGAAAGGTCGGCGATGATCTGCCGCTTGGCGTACGACTGCGAGACCGAGTCGAGGATCAGTTCAGCCATGGGGGTTCAGTGCTGCGCGTGGGCGCCGCGCCACGTCAGGAGAATGATGGGAATGATACCGGCGATGACGATCGCCAGCGAAGGCAGCGCGGCGCGCTCCCATTCGCCTTCGGAGGTCATCTCGAACACGCGGACCGCGAGCGTGTCCCAGCCGAACGGGCGGGTCATCAGGGTGATCGGCATCTCCTTCATGATGTCGACGAAGGTCAGCGTCGCGGCGGTCAGGAGGCTCGCGCGCAGCATCGGCAGGTGCACGCGCCCGAGCAGCGCCGCGGTGTTCGTGCCGAGATTGCGCGCAGCCTCGTCGATGTTGCGCGTGATGCGGTGCAGGCCGCTGTCGACCGGGCCGAAGCCGACCGCGAGGAAGCGCACCAGGTAGGCGAGCAGCATCACCAGCAACGTGCCCTTGAGTATCTCGGTGCCCGCGAAGCCGAACCAGGCGCGGCCGGTGTCGATCAGCCAGTTGTCGAGCGCCGCCACCGGGATGAACAGGCCCACGGCGAGCACCGCGCCGGGGAAGGCGTAGCCGATCGTCGCGACGCGCTGCGTCCATACCATCGCGCTGCCGGGGCGCTGGCGGCCGGCGTAGGCGAGCAGCAGCGCGACCGTGACGACCATCAGCGCACCGATTACGGCGAGCAGCACCGAATGCCAGGCGAAGCCCCAGTAGCGGGCGTCGAGGTCGGTGGCGATCACCTCGCGCGTCCACAGTGCCAGCTGGGCAACCGGGACGAGAAAGGCGATCGCCAGCACCGCACCGGCATAGACGAAGGCCAGGGCAGACAGCGTGGGCGACAGCCTGATGCGTCGCGACGCGGCGCTGCGGCCCACCGTCCCGTAGCGCATCTGCGTGCGCGAGCGCTGCTCGAACACGACCACGACCAGCACGAAAACGATCAGGATCGAGGCGAGCTGCGCCGCCGCGGCCAACGAGAACAGGCTGTACCACGCCTTGTAGATGGCGGTGGTGAAGGTGTCGTAGTTGAAGATCGCCATGGTGCCGAAGTCGGCCAGCGTCTCCATCAGCGCGAGCATCAGGCCGGCGGCGATCCACGGCCGCGCCATCGGCAGCGCCACCCGGAAGAAACCCCGGGTGCGCGAGAGGCCGAGCGACTGGGCAGCCTCCAGCGCGATCGCGCCCTGCGTGGCGAAGGCGTTCTTCGCGATCAGATAGACGTAGGGGTAGAGCGCGAGCGACATGACCAGGATGACGCCGCCGCGCGATCGAATTTCAGGAAAGCCGGTGATGCCCCAGCCTTCGCGCAGCCAGGTCTGCAGCGGGCCGGTGAAGTCCAGCAGGCCGATCGCGACGAAGGCGGTGACGTAGGCGGGAAGCGCCAGCGGCAGCAGCAGCGCCCACTCGAACACGCGGCGGCCCGGAAACTCGCACATCGCCGTGAGCCAGGCGAGCGAGACGCCCAGCACGCTGACGCCGAGGCCGACGCCTGCCAGCAGCCACAGTGTATTGACGACCAGTTCGGGCAGCACGAACTCCGCCAGATGGCCGAGGATGTCGCCCTCGGCCTGGGCGAACGACGAGAAGGTGACCACGACCGGCACCAGCACCAGCGCGGCCACCGCGAGCGCGAGCAGCATCCAGCCGCCGGGGCGGGCGGCTGGCCAAACAAAAACGCCCGCTGAGGGCGTTTTTGCGGAAACTGCGGTCTCGTGAGGCAAGATGGATGGCTTATTTGTAACTGGCGCGATCCATCAATTTTACGGCCTTGGCCTGCATGCTGCCAGCTTCCTTCACGTTGATGAGGTTCTGCTTGAAGCCGCCCCAGGCCGCGACCTTGGCATCCGGTTTCACCTTCGGGTTGACCGGATACTCGAGGTTGACGTCGGCGAACAGGTTCTGCGCGCGGTCGGACGACAGCCATTCGATCAGCTTCTGCGCACCCGCGGGGTTCTTGGCGTGGCGGGTGACGCCGGCGCCGGAGACGTTGACGTGCACGCCGGCCGCCTGGCTCTTCAGGCTCTGGTTGGGCCAGAAGATCGCCAGCGGGAGGTCGGGCTTCTTCTCCATCAGGCGGCCGAAATAGTAGGTGTTGACGAGGGTGACGTCGCACTGGCCGGCGGCGACCGCCTCCATCGCCTTGGTGTCGTCGGGGAAGGGCGAGGTCGCGAGGTTGGCGACCCAGCCGCGCACCATGTCCTCGGTCTGCTTCTCGCCGTATTCCTTGATCAGCATCGCGACCAGGCTCTGGTTGTAGACCTTCTTGGACGTGCGCAGGCAGAGGCGGCCCTTCCACTTCGGGCTGGCGAGGTCCTCGTAGGTCGACAGATCGGCCGGCTTCACCCTGTTCGGGTTGTACACCAGGGTGCGGGCGCGCACCGACAGGCCGAACCATTCGTTGCCGGGGTCGCGCAGGTGGGCGGGCACGTTGGCCTCGAGGGTCTTCGACTGGAGCGGGCGCAACAGGCCTTCGTTGGACGCCTGCCACAGGTTGCCGGCGTCGACCGTCAGCAGCACGTCTGCCGGGGTGTTCCTGCCTTCGGCCTTGAGACGCGCCATCAGCGGGCCTTCCTTGTCGGTGATGAACTTGATTTCGACGCCGGTGTCGCGCGTGTAGGCGTCGAACAGCGGCTTGATCAGCTGCTCGTTGCGCGCCGAATACACGACGACTTGTTCGGCCAGTGCGGGGAGGGCGGCGGCGGCCAGGGTCAGGGCGGCCAGAACTCGGGTCAGCTTCATGTCGGGATGTCCTCGATCGGGTGGATGTCGGACATCGTACATGGAATGAGAACGGTTATCAATAACAAGAACTCATTCCGTTTCGGCGACGCGCCCGAATTCGACCCGCGTGCGCAGTTCGCCTTCGAACAGGGCGTCCAGCCGCAGATGTCCCGGCTGCTCCGCGACGGCCAGCCCGGGCTGCGGCGGTGGGTCGACGCGGGTCGGCCGCAGCGTTTGCTGCGGGTAGTCGATGTCGAGCGTCACCCGCATCGGATAGTAGCCGTCGAGGAACCTGCGCATGTAGGGCCCGTTGACCAGGTGGAACGCGTCGGGCCCGGCGCTGCGCAACGCGCGCGTCTGCGCGGACAGGCAGAGGCGCGCACCGCGGGCGACTTCCTGCAGCTGCACGCTCGCGCCCTCGACCCAGGCCCTGGCGATCCCGTGCGCGACGTCGATGCGCAGGTCGCGCACGAAACCCTCGCGGAACGTGATCTGCGTGCGCGGCACGGCATCGAGATGGTCGTGGCATTGCGACAGCCCGACCCAGCCGGAGTCGAGGCTCGCGGCGTCGATGCGGATGCGGTTCTGGTGGTGGTGGACGGGCCTGGCGGGCGGCGCGTCGAGGAAGTGCAGCCGGCCTTCGTTGACGGCGTCCGCGCCTTCCAGCTCGAGGTCGGCCGCCGCGGCCTGCGTCGCGAGCGCGAGCAGTATCGGCGCCAGCGCGTGCCGCCAGCGTCGGGCGCAGGCCTTACTCGGCAGCGGCCACGTCGGAGGCGCCGGCGGCGACGATGCGCCGCGCGCCGTCGAAGCGTTCGCGCCAGTAGCGGTCCTTGAGGTTGGAGACCATGACCGAGCCCGTGCGGCTGCTCGAGGCATGCACGAAACGGTCGTCGCCCAGATAGATGCCGACATGGGAGAACGCGCGGTTGAGGGTATTGAAGAAGACCAGATCGCCGGGCTGAAGTTCGTCGGGCGCCAGCGGCTGCGCGGCTTCGCTGATCGCGCGGCTGTCGCGCGGCAGCGTGACGCCGGCGGCCTCCCTGAACACGTGCCCGACGAAGCCGCTGCAGTCGAGCCCGCTCTCGGGCGACGTGCCGCCCAGCCGGTAAGGACTGCCGACCAGGCTCATCGCGTAAAAGGGGATCTCGTCGGCAGGGACGTCGGCGTGCGCCGGAAGCGTCAGCGCGAGGCCCAGCAGCAGGGAGAAGACGGTCTTCATCGGTGTTCAATCTGCTCTATAGTTCGGGTTGGATAAACGGCCGATCCGTAACCGATCTTGACCCTGAGGACAGTACCATGAACGACACGCAGACCCCTGCTTCCAGCGAAACCGGCACCTCTGAAAGCACCCAGCTCGTGCAGCTGCACGACGAGGCGCAGGCGGCCGTCGGCACCGCCGACCTGCGCGAACGCGTGCGCGACCTGACGGCGAAGGCACTGCAGGACCGCAGCCTGTCGTTCAGCGAGCTGCGCGAGATCGTGAGCGCGATCGCTTCCGGGGTGGGCAGCGGCTTGAGCTCGCGCGAGGGCGAGATGAAGGACGGGCTCAAGCAGGCGATGTCCGGGCTCGACGAGGCGGTCGGCAGTGCGGCCCAGGCAGCTTCGTACACGTTGCAGGAGGCCGTCGCCAAGGGCAAGGCATTCAAGGACAACGAGCTGAAGGCCCAACTCGAGCAGCTGCGCGACCTCGAGACGCAGATCGTCGACACCCTGAAGCAGACCGCCACGCAGTCGGGGGGCAAGCTCAAGGAAGAACTCGAAACCCTGAGCGAGCACCTGAAGAACAGCGGCACGCGCACCGGCGAGCAGGTGCGCGAAGCCATGCAGCAGCTGGCCGGCGGCGTGAAGTCCTCCAGCCAGGCGGGGCGCGCCGGGATTTCCGAGTCGACGAGCGCCGCCGTCGACCACCTGTCCCAGGTGGCGAGCGGGATCCTCGAGGCGTTGTCGGAGTCGCTCAAGCGCCAGAGCGAGCGCCTGCGCTCCTGACGCTCGGCCCCAGCCCGGCGGCGGGGATAGCCGCCAGGCAGCGCTCGCGATTCGGCGAATCCGGCGTGCGCCTTGCGAGTACAGCGGAGTCGTTGCCGCTTGAGCGGCTTACGAATCCGGCGTGCTCCTTGCGAGTACACTCTCGGCATTAGCGATTCCAATAACCAACGATGCTCTGGGAAACCATTTCGGTCGTGCGCGACCTGCCGCGACTGCACGAAATCGCCTCGGTGATGATCCGCTACGGCTGGGGCGACCTGGTCCGCGTGCTCGGCATCAGCGGCGCGCTGGAGCGCGCGGGGCGCGTGCTGCACTAGCACAGCACCAGCGAAATCAGCCAGCTCGACGCCTCGGTCCGCATCCGCCGCGCGCTCGAGGAACTGGGGCCGACCTTCGTCAAGCTCGGACAGGTGCTGTCGACGCGGGTCGACATGTTCCCGCCGGACTGGATCGCCGAATTCGAGAAGCTCCACAACCAGGTGCCGGCGGTGCCGTACGAGGTCCTGCATCCCTATCTCGTGCAGGCGATCGGCGGGGAGCCCGCCGAGGTGTTCGCCGATTTCAGCACCGTGCCGCTCGCTGCCGCATCCGTCGCCCAGGTGCATCGTGCCACCCTCAAGGACGGCACCCGGGTGGTCGTGAAGATCCGCCGCCCGGGCATCGAGAACGTCATCGCCGCGGACATGCGCATCCTCGAGCACGCCGCCAGGCTGCTGGAAAGCGAGGTCGCGGACTCGAGGCGCTACGATCCCGTGCACATGGTCGCGCAGTTCGGCCGCTCGCTGAACCGCGAGCTCGATCTCGCCAAGGAGGCGCGCAACATCGACCAGTTCGCGCGCAACTTCGCCGACGATCCGAACGTGCAGATTCCGCGCGTGTACTGGGAATTCACCAACAACCGGGTGAACGTCCAGGAGGAGATCGTCGGCTTTGTCGGTGGCGACAACGACAATCTGCGCGCCGCCGGACTCGATCCGCGGGTGCTGGCGGCGCGCGGCGCCGACACGGTGCTGCGCATGGTGCTCGAGCACGGCTATTTCCACGCCGATCCCCACCCCGGCAACGTGCTGTTCCTGCCGGGAAACCGCATCGGCATGATCGACTTCGGCATGGTCGGCATCCTCACCAGTCCGCGCCGGCACCAGATCGTCGACCTGCTGCACGCGCTGACGCGCAAGGACGAGCAGCGCCTGCTGCAGGTGCTGCTCGACTGGAGCGGCGAATCGCTGACCGACGAGGACAGGCTGGCGTACGACGTGGCGGAACTGCTGCAGAGCTACGACAACCTGCAGCTCAAGGACGTGAAGCTCGGCGAGCTGCTGAACGACGTCACGGCCGTGATGCGCGACAACGACCTGATCCTGCCCGCCGACCTGACCCTGCTGTTCAAGACCCTGATCACGCTGGAAGGGCTCGGCCAGCAGCTCGATCCCGAGTTCCACATGGTCGACAACGTCACGCCGTTCGTCGAGCGCATCATCCAGCAGCGCTTCACCCCAAGCGCACTGCTCGCGCGCGGGCGCAAGAGCCTGCGGGAGACGATCGAGGTGATGGCCGACCTGCCGCGCGACCTGCGGCACCTGCTCCAGGACGCGCGGCGGGGGCGGATGAAGATCGACCTCGATCTCAAGCGGCTCGACGAGTTCGGCCACCAGCTGGACCGTTCGAGCAACCGCCTGACCATGGGCATCCTGACCGCCTCGCTGGTGATCGGGTCGAGCATCATCATGACCGTCGAGGGCGGACCTCAGCTGTTCGGGTTGCCCTTCTTCGGTCTGGCCGGATTCCTGATCGCCTTCGTCAACAGCCTCTGGATCATTCTGTCGATCTGGCGCTCAGGCAAGCACTGAGGCGCCTCAGGCAGCGCTGACCGCGCCCGGCGCGTGCGCCGCTGGTGTCTGTTGCGGCAACGGGGCGGGGCGGCCCAGCAGATAGCCCTGTGCGTGGGCGAAGCCCAGGCGCTCGGCCTCGTCCAGCGTCGCTTCCGTTTCCACGCCTTCCGCGACCAGCACGTAGCCGGCATTCTTCATCATGTGGACGAAGTCGGTGACCACCTTGCCGGCGCGGTCGCTCTGCCCCAGCTTGTTGACCAGCGAGATGTCGAACTTGACGATGTCGACCGGCAGGTCGACCAGATAGCGCAGCGGCGAGTAGCCGGTTCCGAAGTCGTCCATCGCGATGCGGTAATCGAGCGAGCGCAGGAGGTCGAGATAGGTGCGCACCTCGACCATCTGGGTGATCAGCGAGGTTTCGGTGATTTCCAGCATCAGCGGGTGGCGCGCGTTGTGGCGCGACAGTTCCAGCAGCAGCGAGATGACCTCGGGGTGCGAAATGCTCTGCGCCGACAGGTTGACCGAGACGCCCTTGCCTGCCGGCAGCCGCTGCGAGGAGAGGTCGGCGTCGATCTGGTGCAGCACCGCCAGGTCGAATTCGGTTTCCAGGCGGCGGCTGCCGACCACCGGCAGGAACGCGCCCGGCATGATCAGCCCGTCCTGGTAGCGGATGCGCGCGAGCGCCTCGTAGTGGGTGACGTGGCGTCCGGGAAGCGCATGGATCGGCTGGTAGTGCAGCTCGATCAGGCCGGGCGTGGCCAGCGCCTGGAACAGCGCGCTGGTCTCGCGGCTGGCGACCAGCGTCTGCGCGCCATGGTCGGTGTCCTCGCCGTACAGCGCGATGCGGTTGCGCCCCGGCTGCTTGGCCGTGTACATCGCGATGTCCGCCAGCTTGGGCAGTTCGTCGACGTGCGCGAGCTGGTCGGCCGGGCAGTAGGCGATGCCGATGCTGACGCTGACCGGTTCGTTGATCCCGAGATCCTTGAAGCTCGCCGCGTCGAGCAGGCTCTGGCAGCGCTGCGCGACCTGCCGGGCCTGCGCCGGCGTGGTGTGCGCCAGGAAGGTGGCGAATTCGTCGCCGCCCAGGCGGTACAGCCGGTCATTGGCGCGCAGTGCCATCACCAGCGCGTCGGCGATGAGGGTGAGTACCCGGTCGCCCTTGGCGTGCCCGTAGGTGTCGTTGATGGTCTTGAAGCGGTCGCAGTCGAACAGCAGGAACGCCACGTCCTGCGGCGCGGCCTTCAGCTCCTCGCGGAAGCGTGCCCAGTCTTCGTCGTAGGCGCGCCGGTTGTGGCAGCCGGTGAGCGCGTCCTGGCGTGCCTGCGAGTGGAACTCGCGGTTCTGGTGCTCGAGCGAGCCGTGCAGTTCGCGCAGCTGGAACTGGTAGTCGTACAGCGAGCGGCGGATGTTCTCGAGTTCGGCGATGCGCAGCGGCAGCGAACGCGCGCGGGCATCGCTGAAGCGGCCCTGCTGCATCGCGTCGATGTCGTCCGACAGGCGATGCAGCGGGCGGACCAGCAGGCGGTCGTAGGCGATCAGGCCGAACACGGCCGCCACCACCAGCAGCACGAACAGTGCGAGCAGGGTGCGGGACAGAATCTCCTGGAAGCGCACCTGGTCGGGGTCGGGACGGGCGCCGAAGCTCAGGCGCGAAAACAGTTCCGAAGCGGGCAGCGCCTCGCCGGGCGCGAGCGTGACGGCGATGCTCGCCATGTCCGCGAAATGGAAGCCCTGCTGACCCTGCAGCGCGGACATGAAGTCGACCCGGATCAGCCCGTTGCCGAGCAGGGTCTGTTTCCGCTCGTCGCCGTAGACCGCAAACGCCTGATACAGCGCGATCGTTCCCGCCTCGTTGGCCAGCCAGGCCGCCGCCTCGCCGCGCCGGGCGTCGGCGGGCAGCCGGGACGGGAAGTCCTGCTTCGACCCGGGGGCGAGCAGATTGGCGGAGGGGGCGTAGAGGGCGGCGCGCGCGAGGGCGCTGCCCAGCATCCCGCTTTCGTAGACCCGCTGGTCGCGCCAGTGGGTGTAGTACTCGGGCATGACCAGCTGCTGCCGGGTCTCGTCCCAGTTCGCGAGGCTGGCGGCCTGGTCCTTCGTCTGGCTGAGCAGCCGTTGCGCTGCGCTGGTGAGTTCTGCGCGCGCGGCGTCCTGGTTGTGCTGCGCCAGATTGCCCGTCACGGTGCGCGTCTGATAGGCGGCAAAGCCGCCGATCAGGCTGACCAGGATGAGCAGGCCGGTGATGAAGGCGAGCGCGATGTGCTGGATGGAAAAGGAGCGGAGGGCCATCTCGGGCAATGCGAAAGCTATCGGGTGCGCGCCAGGAACTCGAGGCTGTGCTCGAGCAGGTCGAATTCGTGTTCGCCGTCCATGAAGTGGTTGGCGCCCTGCACGACCACCATCGGGGTCTGCAGGTCCTCGAGCGAGCGGATCCAGTTGCGGCCCAGCATCGCGTCGGCGCTGCCCATGATCAGCCGCGTGCTGACCGGCGCCTGCTTGAGTGCCGCGAGCGTGCGTGCCGCATCCCAGCGCACGTAGGAAAGCAGCGCCTCGGGCGGCGAGAGGTAGTTCCTGCAGAACGACAGCGGCTGGTTGACGAGCGCGCGCTCCCTGCGCCGGACCTGGCGTTCCAGCTGCGCGATGAGCGGGCCGCGGGCGGTGTCGCCTACCTGGGCCTCGATCAGCGAGGTGCCGATGTACGCCTTGACCGCGCCATCCGGGCGGCCCGCGAGGTACGCCAGCAGCTGCATGCTGCCGAAGCTGTGCCCGAGCAGCACGATCGAGCGGTGGCCCCTGGACTTCAGCCAGACGACCCAGCGCGCGATCTCCGCGACGTCGTCGTCGAGGCTGTGGGTGTGCACGGCTTCGCACGCCAGGCTTTTCTCCCGGTTGGGGATGCCGAGGCTGAGGGTGGGCGAGAGCACGGAATAGCCCGCGTCGTTGAGCCCGCGTGCCAGCGTCGCCACCGTCGCGAAGGTGCGCGTCTGCAGGAAGCCGTGGAGCAGCAGCACCGCAGGCTTGTCGGGCTGTCCCGCCAGGTACTCGGCGCTCGCCGGAATGCCGGGGCGCATCTCCAGCCGGACGATCGCGGCATGCGCGGAAGCCGGGAGCGCCGACAGCAGGAGGCAGAGCAGGAATGCGCGCATGAAAGAAGGGCGAAGGGAATCTGTGAACCTAACGGCTGCAAACCGGCGGAACTGAAGCGCCGAAGCGGGCATCCGGTGCCGGGTGTTACACTGCGCCCCGAAGTCGATCCAGACATGTCCGATCTCAACAATCTCTTTTCACCCGATGGCGCGTGTGCCGCGGTGCTCCCCGGCTGGCGCGCCCGTCCCCAGCAACTGGAGATGGCCGAGGCGGTCGAGCGGGCGGTCGCCATTCGTGGCGTGCTGCTCGCCGAAGCCGGCACCGGCACCGGCAAGACGCTGGCCTACCTGATTCCCGCGCTGCGCTCGGGCGGCAAGGTCGTCATCTCCACCGGCACCAAGGCGCTGCAGGACCAGCTCTTCCACCGCGACCTGCCGGCCGCGCGCCGCGCGCTGAAGTCGCCGGTCAAGGTCGCGCTGCTGAAGGGGCGCGCCAACTACGTCTGCCTGCATCACCTGGAGCGCAATCTCGCCGACGGCCGCTTCGCCCATCGCGACGACGCCGCCTGGCTCGCCAGGATCGCCCGCTTCGCCGCGACCAGCGGGAGCGGTGACCGCGCCGAGGCCGAGGGCATCCCCGAGGATGCCACCGCGTGGCAGTACGCCGTGTCCAGCCGCGACAACTGCCTCGGCAGCGAATGCAGCCATTTCAAGGACTGTTTCGTCATGCAGGCGCGCAAGAACGCGCTCGACGCCGAGGTCGTGGTGGTCAACCACCACCTTTTCTTCGCCGACCTGTGGCTCAAGGACGAGGGCGTCGCCGAGTTGCTGCCGGCGTGCAACACCGTGATCCTCGACGAGGCGCACCAGCTCGCCGAGACCGCCGCGCAGTTCTTCGGCGAGACGCTGTCGACCGCGCAGCTGCTCGAACTCGCCGGCGACACCAAGCGCCTGGCGGCGGTAAAGGCCGGCGACTTCCCGGCGCTGCGCCGCGCGGCGGAGGATCTTGCCAAGGTGGCACGCGACCTGCGCCTCGCGTTTCCGCAGAATCCGGTCAAGGCCACCGTGGCGGAACTCGGCCGCTACGAGAAGTGGCCGGATGCGCTCAAAGCGCTGTCCGCGTCGCTGGACGAACTGGCGAAGCTCCTCGCGACGCAGGCCGAGCGCGACGCCGACCTGAAGAACTGCTTCGAGCGCGCCCAGGCGCTGCAGGCGACGCTCGCCAGCTGGCAGCGCGACGACGACCCCGAGACGCCGCGGGTGCGCTGGCTGGAAACGACGTTCTCCTCGCTGCTGCTGCACGCCACGCCGCTCTCGGTCGGCGCGATGTTCGGTGCCAGGCTCGGCGAGCGCGCGCAGGCGTGGATCCTGACCTCGGCGACGCTGTCGGTCGGCGGCGACTTCAGCCATCTCAAGGCGCGCCTGGGCATCGAGGAAGCGGAGACGCTGTGCGTCGACAGCCCCTTCGACTACCCGCGGCAGGGCGTGCTCTACGTGCCGCAGGGGCTGCCCGCGCCCAACACGCCCGAGTTCACCGAGGCGGTCGTCGACGCCGCGCTGCCGGTGCTCGAAGTCAGCCGCGGGCGCGCGTTCGTCCTGTTCACCAGCCTGCGCGCGCTCGACAAGGCGCGCGGCCTGCTGACCGAGGCCTTCAAGCGGCGTGGCTGGGACTATCCGCTACTGGTGCAGGGCGACGCGCCGAAGAACGAGCTGCTCGCGCGCTTCCAGCGCGCCGGCAACGCGGTGCTGCTGGGCAGCCAGAGCTTCTGGGAAGGCGTCGACGTGCCGGGCGACGCGCTGTCGGTGGTGATCATCGACAAGCTGCCGTTCCAGCCGCCCGACGACCCGGTCGTCGCCGCGCGCATCGCCCAGGCCGAGAAGAACGGCGGCAAGCCCTTCATGGACTATCAGCTGCCGCACGCGGCGATCGCGCTCAAGCAGGGCGCCGGGCGGCTGATCCGCACCGAGACCGACCGCGGCGTGCTGATGATCTGCGACACCCGGCTCGCCGACAAACCCTATGGCCGGCTGCTGCTGAACGCGCTGCCGCCGATGACGCGGACGCGCAAGCTGGAGATCGTGGAAAGGTTCTTCGCCGCTCAGGAAAGCGTCTGCACGAAGGCCAGCACCTCGGCGGCGTGACCCGGCGCCTTCAGGCCGCGCCAGCTTTTCACCAGTTTCCCGTCCTTGTCGAACACGAAGGTGCTGCGCTCGATGCCGCGCACCTGCTTGCCGTACATGTTCTTCAGCTTCATCACGCCGAACAGCTCGCAGGCGGCTTCGTCCTTGTCGGACAGCAGCTCGAACGGGAAGCCGTGGGCGGCCTTGAACCCCTCGTGCGACTTCAGGCTGTCGCGCGAGACGCCGACGACGATCGTGTCGGCCTTGCCGAATTCGGGGTAGAGATCGCGGAACTCCTGGCCCTCGAGGGTGCAGCCCGAGGTATTGTCCTTCGGATAGAAGTAGACGACGACGTTCCTGCCGCGGTGATCGGACAGCCTGAAGGCGCTGTCGCCAGTGGAGGGCAGTTCGAAGTCGGTGATGACGGGGTCGCTCATGGGAGGCTTCTTTCTAGTGTGACGAGGATTTGAGCAGGACGACGACGGCGCCGGCGCCGCCGTCGACGGTGCGTGCCTGGCAGAACGCGAGCACGTCCTCGCGCTGCATCAGCCAGTGGCGCACCTTGTTCTTCAGCACGGGCAGGCGGTTCTTCGAGCCCAGCCCCTTGCCGTGGATGATGCGCACGCAGCGGCGGTCCTCGACCATGCAGCGGTTGAGGAAGGCGGCAAGCGCGACGCGCGCCTCGTCACCGGTGTGGCCGTGCAGGTCGAGTTCGCCCTTGATCACCCAGCCGCCGCGACGCAGCTTGCGCAGCGCGGCGAGCGGAACGCCGGGGCGCGAGAAGAAGAGCTCCTCGCCGGTGGAGACGGCGGCTTCCCAGTCCCACGGATCGGACAGGGCGTCGACCAGCACCTGCTGCTCGTCGCGCAGGCGCTGGCGGGCGACCGGTTTGGGGTGCGGATGCTTGCGCTCCACACGGTTGCAGGGGGGAAGGGGAACCGCGTCGGCGACCGCGCGGCGGAACAGCACGGCGCCGTCCTCCGGCGGCCGGGGCTTTTCAGGCGTGGCCTGCTGAGCGGCCTGCACCCGTTGCTCGCGCAGCGTGCGGCGCACGCGCGCCAGCGCCTCGAACGAGGCGGGCGCGAGCGCACTGCCGCGGGCGCGCTTCATGCCGGATCACTCGCCTGGGCCGGCTGCGCTCAGACCTTGCCGAGCGCGTCGAGGTAGCGCTCGGCGTCGAGCGCGGCCATGCAGCCGGTGCCGGCGCTGGTGACGGCCTGGCGGTAGATGTGGTCCTGCACGTCGCCGGCGGCGAACACGCCTTCGATGTTGGTGGCGGTGGCGTTGCCCTTGTTGCCGCCCTTGGTGACGATGTAGCCGCCCTCCAGCGTGAGCTGGCCTTCGAAGATCGCGGTGTTGGGCTTGTGGCCGATGGCGATGAAGATGCCGGTCAGCGCGATGTCCTTGGTCGCGCCGTCCTTGGTGCTCTTGATGCGCATGCCGGTGACGCCGGTCTTGTCGCCCAGCACTTCGTCGAGCGTGTGGTCGAGCTCGAGGCTGATCTTGCCTTCCTTGACCTTTTCCATCAGATGGTCGACGAGGATCTTCTCGGACTTGAAGGTGTCGCGGCGGTGCACGAGGGTGACGTGTTTCGCGATGTTGGCCAGATACAGCGCTTCCTCGACCGCGGTGTTGCCGCCGCCGATGACCGCGACGTCCTGGTTCTTGTAGAAGAAGCCGTCGCAGGTGGCGCAGCCCGACACGCCCTTGCCCATGAAGGCCTGCTCGGACGGCAGGCCGAGGTACATGGCCGAGGCGCCGGTGGCGATGATGAGCGCGTCGCAGGTGTAGGTGCCGGAATCGCCGATCAGGGTGAAGGGCTTCTCGGTCAGCTTGGCGGTGTGGATCTGGTCGAAGATGATTTCGGTCTTGAAGCGCTCGGCGTGGCGCTGAAAGCGGTCCATCAACTCGGGGCCCTGCACGCCGTCGACGTCGGCCGGCCAGTTGTCGACTTCGGTGGTGGTCATCAGCTGGCCCCCCTGCTGCATGCCGGTGATCACGACGGGGGATAGGTTGGCGCGCGCGGCGTACACGGCGGCCGAATAGCCGGCAGGGCCGGAACCGAGGATGACGAGTTTGTGGTGTTGGGTGCTCATGCTCTGTGCTCGGGTGAGGGGAAGCGGCCTATTCTAACCAAACTTGGCAGCCCCATTTCCATGCTGTCGGCCCGGTATAATCGGGTCACTGTCGTTCGAATCGTTCCCATGGCGCGCCCCGCTTCCCGTCCCTCGAATTCCCTTCCGCCCCGCATGCAGCTGTTGCTGCGCGAAGCGCGCGCCCTGCTGGTCGGGTTCGCCGCGCTGCTGCTGGCGGCGATCCTGCTGACCCACGACGTCGCCGACCCGGGATTCAGCACCACCGGCGACGGCGGTCCGCTGCACAACCTCGGCGGGCGCACCGGCGCCTGGCTGTCCGACCTGATGCTGATGCTGTTCGGCCTGTCGGCCTGGTGGTGGGTCGTGCTGGCGCTGGCCTACGTCGTCCACACCTTCCGCCACCTCGACGAGACCCCGCTGGCGGGCGGCCGGCAGCGCTGGCTGCGGCTCGGCGGGTTCGCCATGCTGCTCTTCGCGAGCACGGGCATCGAATGGCTGCGCACCTGGCACTGGGGCGTGGCGCTGCCCGACGCCCACGGCGGCGTGCTGGGATCGGGCGTCGGCGAGGCGGCGGGCGCGCTGCTGGGCTTCACCGGCGGTTCGCTGATCCTGCTGGTGCTGATGGCGGTCGGGTTCAGCCTGTTCACCGGCGTGTCGTGGCTCGACATCGCCGAGCGCACCGGCGCATGGATCGAGCGGACCTACTGGCAGGCGAAGGATGCGTGGCAGGCGCGCCGCGACCGCAAGCTCGGCGAGGTCGCGCAGCAGAAGCGCGAGGCCAAGGTCTCGGTGGAGAAGAAGAAGCGTGTCGAGGCGCCGCCGATCCGCATCGAGCCGGTGGTCAAGGAAGTCCCGCAATCGGAGCGCGCGGTCGTCGAGAAGCAGGCGCCGCTGTTCTCCGACCTGCCCGATTCGCCGCTGCCGCCGCTGCACCTGCTCGACCCGGCCGACGAGGCGGTGGAGACCGCGACCCCCGAGGCGCTGGAGTTCACCTCGCTGATGATCGAGCGCAAGCTCGCCGAGTTCGGCGTCGAGGTGAAGGTGGTGTCGGCGTCGCCCGGTCCGGTGATCACCCGCTACGAGATCGAGCCGGCGACCGGCGTCAAGGGCAGCCAGATCGTCAACCTGGCGAAGGACCTCGCGCGCACGCTGTCGGTGACGAGCATCCGCGTCGTCGAGGCGATCCCCGGCAAGCACACGATGGGGCTGGAGATCCCCAACGCCAAGCGGCAGATCGTGCGCTTGAGCGAGATCCTCGGCTCGAAGGCCTACCACGACAGCGTGAGCCCCCTGACCGTCACGCTCGGCAAGGACATCGCCGGCAACCCGGTGGTCGCGGACCTCGGCAAGATGCCGCACCTGCTGGTCGCCGGCACCACCGGCTCGGGCAAGTCGGTCGGCGTCAACGCGATGATCCTGTCGCTGGTCTACAAGTCCGACCCGTCGGCCGTGCGCATGATCATGGTCGACCCGAAGATGCTCGAGCTCTCTATCTACGAAGGCATCCCGCACCTGCTGGCGCCGGTCGTCACCGACATGAAGCAGGCGGCGTCCGCGCTCAACTGGTGCGTCGGCGAAATGGAGCGGCGCTACAAGCTGATGTCGGCGGTCGGCGTGCGCAACCTCGCCGGCTACAACCAGAAGGTGCGCGACGCCAAGAAGGCGGGCACGCCGCTCACGCACCCGTTCAGCCTGACGCCGGACGCTCCCGAGCCGCTGGAAACCATGCCGATGATCGTGGTGATGATCGACGAGCTCGCCGACCTCATGATGGTGGTCGGCAAGAAGGTCGAGGAGCTCATCGCGCGGCTGGCACAGAAGGCACGCGCCGCCGGCATCCACCTGATCCTCGCGACGCAGCGCCCCTCGGTCGATGTCATCACCGGCCTCATCAAGGCCAACATCCCGACGCGCATCGCGTTCCAGGTGTCGTCCAAGATCGACTCGCGAACGATTCTGGATCAGATGGGCGCCGAGGCGCTGCTGGGGCAGGGCGACATGCTCTACCTGCCGCCCGGCACCGGCCTTCCGCAGCGCGTGCACGGCGCCTTCGTGTCTGACAACGAGGTGCACCGCGTCGTCGACTACCTGAAGTCGCTCGGCGAGCCCGAGTACATCGAGGGCGTGCTCGAGTCGCCGGAAGAGGGCGGCGAGGGCGGCGGCGAATACGGCGAGGCCGGGTCCGAATCCGACCCCCTCTACGACCAGGCGGTCGCCTACGTGCTGAAATCGCGCCGCGCGTCGATCTCGTCGGTGCAGCGCCAGCTCAGGATCGGCTACAACCGCGCCGCGCGCATGATCGAGGACATGGAGCGCGCCGGCCTGGTGTCGGCGATGCAGTCGAACGGCAACCGCGACGTGCTGGCGCCCAGTGGGGGTGACGCATGACGTTCTACGCGTTGATCCCCGCCGCCGGCAGCGGCTCGCGCATGGGCGGGGCGATCGAGAAGCAGTACATGGACCTCAATTCGGTGCCGATGATCGCGCACGCGATGATGGTGCTGGCGCGCGAGCCGCGCATTGAGAAACTGTTCGTCGTGCTGTCGCCCACCGACAGGCGCTGGAACAACTACGAATGGCAGGGCTGGGAGGAACGCATCGAAGTGCTGCGCTGCGGCGGCGCGACGCGCGCCGAGACGGTGCTTAACGGCCTCGACGCGATCGCGAAAATCTGTGCTCCGGACGACTGGGTGCTGGTGCACGACGCCGCGCGGCCCTGCCTGCCGGACGAAATGCTGACGAAGCTGCTGGACGAAGTCGCCGACGATCCGGTCGGCGGCCTGCTCGCCGTCCCGGTGGCCGACACCCTGAAGCGCGCCGCGGCCGGCACGGCCTCCGGCGTGCGCGCCGAGGCCACCGTGCCGCGCGCCGGCCTGTGGCAGGCGCAAACCCCGCAGATGTTCCGCCACGGCACGCTGGTCGAGGCGCTGCGCGCGGCCGGCAGCGACATGACCGACGAGGCCTCGGCGATCGAGCAGCTCGGCCTGCAGCCGCGGCTCGTCGAATCCGACAGCCGCAACCTCAAGGTCACCTATCCGCAGGACCTCGAACTCGCGGGCATGATTCTAAGGAAGCTCAATGAGTGACATCCGGGTCGGCCACGGCTTCGACGTCCACGCCTTCGCCGAGAGCCGCAAGCTCATCATCGGCGGCGTCGATATTCCCCATGAGCTGGGGCTCGCCGGGCACTCGGACGCCGACGTGCTGCTGCACGCGATCTGCGACGCGCTCCTCGGAGCGGCCGGGCTGGGCGACATCGGCCGTCACTTCCCCGACACCGACATGGCGTTCGCCGGGATCGACAGCCGCATCCTGCTGCGCCGCGTCGCCGAACAATTGAAGCAACGCAACTGGAAAATCGGCAACGTGGACGCCACCATCATCGCCCAGGCACCGAAGATGGCGCCGCACATCGCGCGCATGACGGCGCACATCGCCGACGACCTCGGCATCGCCCTCGATCGCGTCAACGTCAAGGCGACCACCACCGAGAAGCTCGGCTTCACCGGGCGCCGCGAGGGCATCGCGGCCGAGGCGGTGTGCCTCATCGCCCGTGACTGAGCCGGCAAGAAGCGAAACGACCGAACCCGCGACGCTGCGGCTCTTCTTCGCGCTGTGGCCGGACGACGCCACCCGCGACGCGCTCAACCGGACCGGCAAGTGGCTGTACCAGCACTGGGGCGGCCGGCGCATGCGCGCCGACACCGTGCACATCACCCTGGCCTTCCTGGGCGAGACGCCGGCCGACCGGCTGGATGACCTCGTCGCCTGTGCAGACGGCGTCGAATCCGACGCCTACGACCTGGTCCTCGACCAGGCCGGCTACTGGCGGCACAACCGCATCGGCTGGCTGGGCGCGAGCGAGACGCCGCCGCAGCACTTCGAACTGGTACGGGCGCTGAACACCGGGCTGCAGCAGGCGGGCTTCCCGGTCGATGCGCGTCCCCACGTCCCGCACGTCACGCTGCTGCGCAACGCCCGCGGCGGCGAGGTGCCGGCGTGCACGCCTGTGGTCTGGCCGATCAGGGAATTCGTGCTGGTGCAGTCCAACCTCGATCCGGACGGCGCGCACTACGAGGTCGTCCGGCGCTGGGCGCTCGGCTGAGTGCTCCTCGTGGGGCGCAAGATTCTTCGTGAGCTCGCTGAAAAACAGTTGCTCCGGCGTTCCGTCCTGTATACAATGCGCACCTCTTTAGGCGCGTAGCTCAGCTGGTTAGAGCACCACCTTGACATGGTGGGGGTCGTTGGTTCGAGTCCAATCGCGCCTACCAATATTCATCGGGTCGGGATGACCTCTGGAGGTTGCGAAATGTCACCGCGAACTAGCAAGGCTGTCACTGGATAACACCCGGCGCACAGCTGTTCGCAGGCATTCTGCAATCTTCAAGCACTGAAGTACCAAAAAAGCGCGGCCGGTCCGCGCTTTTTTCATTTCCGGAGTCAGAAAACAATGGTCAACGTCACGCTTCCCGATGGTTCGGTCCGCCAGTTCGAGAGCCCGGTCACGGTCGCCGAGGTCGCTTCCAGCATCGGCGCCGGCCTCGCCAAGGCGGCGCTCGCCGGCCGCGTCGACGGCAAGCTGGTCGACACCAGCCACCTGATCGAGCATGACGCGCAGCTTGCCATCGTCACCGCCAGGGACGCCGAGGCGCTCGACCTGATCCGCCACGACGCCGCGCACGTGATGGCGCAGGCGGTGCAGGAGCTGTATCCAGGTACCCAGGTGACCATCGGCCCGGCGATCGAGGACGGCTTCTACTACGACTTCGCGCGCGAAACGCCCTTCACGCCGGAGGACCTCGAGAAGATCGAGAAGCGCATGGACGAGATCGTCAAGCGCGACCTGCCGATCCGGCGCGAGGTGTGGTCGCGCGAGGAGGCGATGAAGGTGTTCGCCGAGCTCGGCGAGACCTACAAGGTGCAGATCATCGACGAGGTGATCCCCGAGGGCGAGGAACTCTCGATCTACCGCCAGGGCGACTGGTTCGACGTCTGCCGCGGCCCGCACCTGCCGTCGACCGGCAAGCTGCCGCGCGCGTTCAAGCTGATGAAGCTCGCCGGCGCCTACTGGCGCGGCGATTCGAAGAACCCGATGCTGCAGCGCATCTACGGAACGGCGTGGGCGAAGAAGGAGGACCTCGAGGCCTACCTGCATCGCCTGGAGGAGGCCGAGAAGCGCGACCACCGCAAGCTCGCCAGGCTGCTCGACCTGCTGCACATGCAGGACGAGGCGCCGGGCATGGTGTTCTGGCACCCCAAGGGCTGGATCGTGTGGCAGCAGATCGAGCAGTACATGCGGCAGAAGTTCGTCGAGCACGGCTACCAGGAAGTGCGCACCCCGGCGGTGATGGACCGCAGCCTGTGGGAGAAGTCGGGCCACTGGGAGAACTACCACGACAACATGTTCACGACGGCGTCGGAAAACCGCGACTACGCGGTCAAGCCGATGAACTGCCCGGGCCACGTGCAGATCTTCAACAGCGGCCTGCACTCGTACCGCGAACTGCCGCTGAGGCTCGCCGAGTTCGGCTCCTGCCACCGCAACGAACCGTCGGGCGCGCTGCACGGCATCATGCGCGTGCGCGGTTTCACCCAGGACGACGCGCACATCTTCTGTGCCGAGGAGCAGATCGAGCAGGAGGTCGCCGACTTCATCGTCATGCTGCAGAAGGTGTACGCGGACTTCGGCTTCGACGACGTGCTGGTCAAGCTGTCGACGCGGCCGGAGAAGCGCGTCGGCTCGGACGAGAGCTGGGACCGCGCCGAAGCGGCGCTGGCGGCCGCGCTGGAGAAGAACAATCTGGCGTTCGACCTGCAGCCGGGCGAGGGCGCGTTCTACGGCCCGAAGATCGAGTTCACGCTCAAGGACACGCTCGGCCGCCTGTGGCAGTGCGGCACGATCCAGCTCGATTTCAACCTGCCGGTGCGGCTCGGCGCCGAGTACGTCGCCGAGGACAACAGCCGCAAGATCCCGGTGATGCTGCACCGCGCGATCCTCGGCTCGATGGAGCGCTTCATCGGCATCCTGATCGAGCACCACGCGGGCAACTTCCCGCTGTGGCTCGCGCCGGTGCAGGTGATGGTGATGAACATCAGCGAGCGGCAGGCCGAGTACGCGCAGCAGGTCACGCAGGCGTTGCGCCAGGCCGGCGTCCGCGCGGCGTCGGACTTGAGTAATAACAAAATTACTTATAAAATCCGAGAACATAGCTTGCAGAAGCTGCCTTATCTGGTGGTCGTCGGCGACAAGGAAATGGAAACCGGTGCGGTTTCCGTTCGCGCGCGCGGCAATCAGGATCTCGGGCAACTCGGTCTGGATGACTTCATGGCGCGCCTGAAGGCGGAAACGCTGGCGCGCCAGTAATAGCGGTCAAACAAGGCGTCGGGGCATCGCTCCGCGCCTTATTGCTTTTGGTTTGGCCTTTTGCCTCGACGCCCGGCGTCAGGTTTTTTGATTTGGAGAACGGCTCATCGCGACAGAAAAGAAACAGACACGCATCAACGGCGAGATTACTGCCCCGGAGGTGCGTTTGGTCGGTGTGGAAGGCGAGCAGCTCGGCATCGTAAAGATTTACGATGCGCTGCGTCAGGCAGAGGATGCTGACCTGGATCTGGTGGAGATTGCACCGACGGCACAGCCGCCCGTGTGCAAGATCATGGACTACGGCAAGTTCAAGTACCAGGAAAGCAAGCGGATGCATGAGGCGAAGCTCAAGCAGAAGCAGGTCCAGATCAAGGAAATCAAGTTCCGTCCGGGTACCGACGAGGGCGATTACCAGATCAAGCTGCGCAACCTGATCAAGTTTCTGGAAGAGGGCGACAAGACGAAGATCACCCTGCGTTTCCGCGGCCGCGAGATGGCCCACCAGGAAATCGGTCTGAACCAGTTGAAGCGGGTCGCCGCGGACCTGGCCGAACTGGCGGTGGTCGAGCAGTTCCCCAAGATGGAAGGCCGCCAGCTGGTGATGATGCTGGCGCCGAAGAAGAAGTAAGGTTCACGAGACCGGCGCTTCTCAGGCCCTCCGGGGTCAAAAAACGCCACAATACGTGCAGTCGGGTTGGTGAAGCATTCCGCGCCGCGGGGTCACCTGGCCGCATGAAATAAAAGGAAGCATCATGCCTAAGATGAAGAGCAAGAGCGGCGCCGCCAAGCGGTTCCGCGCGCTGGGCGGCGGCGGTTTCAAGCGCTCGCACGCGTTCATGCGTCACATTCTCACCAAGAAGAGCACCAAGCGTAAGCGCCAGTTGCGCGGCATGGAAACCGTCAATGCCAGCAACCACAAAGCGGTTGCACGCATGTTGCCCTACGCATAAAGGAGAGAAAGCATGCCACGCGTCAAACGGGGTGTAACCGCCCGCGCCAGCCACAAGAAGATCCTCGACGCCGCCAAGGGCTATCGCGGTCGCCGCAAGAACGTATTCCGCATCGCCAACGAAGCGGTGATGAAGGCCGGTCAGTACCAGTACCGCGACCGTCGTCAGCGCAAGCGCCAGTTCCGCGCGCTGTGGATTGCCCGTATCAACGCGGCAGCCCGCCAGCACGGCCTGACCTACAGCGTGTTCATGAATGGCCTGAACCGTGCCGAGATCGGGATCGACCGCAAGGTGCTGTCCGACATCGCGATCTTCGACAAGGACGCCTTCGCCAAGATCGTCGATCAGGTCAAGGCCAAGCTCGCTGCGTAAGCTGCACCGAAGCAACAAGAAAAGGCCGCAAGGCCTTTTTTTGTTGGTGTGGCGTGAAAACCAGTTTGTCCGCGAAGCGCGCGCAGGTCACGAAGCGGGCCATTCGCGCTTCGCCCGCTTCGCGGACAAATTCCAGATCTGGAACAACCTCTCATGCGCAACCCTAACGAAATCGTTGCAGAAGCCCTTGCCGCCATCCACGGCTGTCCCGACCTGCAGGCACTGGAGCAGGTCAAGGCCGGCTACCTGGGCAAGAGCGGCCAGCTCACCGAGCTGCTGAAGAGCCTCGGGGCGATGCCCGCCGACCAGCGCAAGACCGCCGGCGCCCGCATCAACGAGGCCAAGCAGGCGGTGGAAGCTGCGCTGAAGGGCCGCCGCGACGCCTTGCAGCAGGCCGAACTGGACCGCCAGTTGGCCGCCGAGACGCTCGACGTGACCCTGCCGGGACGGGGGCTCGCGCGCGGTGGCCTGCACCCGGTGTCGCGCACGCTCGCGCGCATCCAGGCGCTGTTCCGCTCCATCGGCTTCGAGGTGGCGACCGGTCCCGAGATCGAGACCGATTTCTACAACTTCACCGCGCTCAACATCCCCGAGGACCACCCGGCACGGGCGATGCACGACACCTTCTACCTGCAGAGCGGCGAACTGTTGCGCACCCACACCTCGCCGGTGCAGGTGCACCACATGCAGACGCACCAGCCGCCGTTGCGCATCATCGCCCCGGGGCGCGTCTACCGCTGCGACTCCGACGTGACCCACACGCCGATGTTCCACCAGATCGAGGGGCTGTGGGTCGACGAGTCGGTGTCGTTCGCCGACCTCAAGGGCGTGCTCGCCGACTTCATGCGCAACTTCTTCGAACGCGACGACCTGCCGGTGCGCTTCCGGCCCTCGTTCTTTCCCTTCACCGAGCCTTCGGCTGAAATGGACATCGGCTGCGTGATGTGCGGCGGCGAAGGCTGCCGCGTATGCTCGCACACTGGCTGGCTGGAGGTGCTGGGCTGCGGGATGGTGCATCCCAACGTTTTCAGGCACGTCGACATCGACACCGAGCGCTTCGTCGGCTTCGCCTTCGGCCTCGGGGTCGAGCGCCTCGCGATGTTGCGCTACGGCGTCGACGACCTGCGGCTGTTCTTCGAAAATGATCTCCGTTTCCTCAAACAATTCAATTAATCGGATGAAGATCATTTCGGCGAAGACTTACCTTCAGGTTAGTCGTAGCCAAAACGATCTCCACTTCCTCAGGCAATTCAACTAAAGGGCCGCTTCATCATGCAATTCTCCGAAGCCTGGCTGCGCAGCCTCGTCAACCCCGCGCTCGACACGTCCCAACTGGCCCATGCCCTGACGATGGCGGGGCTGGAGGTGGAAGCCCTGACGCCGGCGGCGCCGCCTTTCAACAACGTGGTGGTGGCCGAGATCCTGTCGGCCGAGAAGCACCCCAACGCCGATCGCCTGCGCGTGTGCCAGGTCGACGTCGGTGAAGCCGCGCCGGTGACCATCGTGTGCGGCGCGCCCAACGCGGCGGCGGGACTCAAGGTCCCCTGCGCACGCCCCGGCGCGGCGTTGCCCGGCATCGAGATCAAGGTCGCCAAGGTGAGGGGGGTCGAGTCCTTCGGCATGCTGTGCTCGACCAAGGAGCTCGGCCTGGAGGGCGGCGCCGAGGGCCTCATGGTGCTGGATGCGGACGCGCCGGTGGGCGAGGATTTCCGCCAGTGGCTCAATCTGGACGACACGCTCATCACCCTCAAGCTGACCCCCAACCGCGCGGATTGCCTGTCGGTCGCCGGACTCGCGCGCGAGGTCGGCGCGATCACCGGCGCCGAGGTGAGGCTGCCGCAGATCGGGGAGGCGCCGACCCGCATCAAGGACACGCTGCCCGTCAAGGTGACCGATAGCGCCGCTTGCCCGCTCTATCTCGGCCGTGTGGTGCGCGGCATCAACGCGCAGGCGGCGACGCCGCGCTGGATGGTGGAGCGGCTGGAGCACAGCGGCATCCGGCCCCTGCTCGCGCCGATCGACATCACCAACTACGTGCTGCTCGAGCTCGGTCAGCCGATGCACGCGTTCGCGCTGTCGCGGCTGCAGGGTGGCGTCGAGGTGCGGCTCGCCCACCCCGGCGAAACGCTCGAACTGCTCAACGGCCAGACCGTCGAGCTCGCGCCCGACATGCTGGTGATCGCCGATGCCAACGGACCCGTTGCGCTCGCGGGCATCATGGGCGGCCAGCCGACCAGCGTCGAGCGCGTGACGGTCGACGTCTTCCTCGAGGCGGCGTTCTTCGCCCCTTCGGCGATCGCCGGTCGGGCGCGGCGGCTGGGCCTGTCCACCGATTCCTCCCACCGCTTCGAGCGCGGCGTCGATTTCGGCGCCGCCCGCCGGGCGATGGAGCGGGCGACGCAGCTGCTGCTGGACATCTGCGGCGGTCAGGCCGGCCCGATCAGCGAGACGGTCGCCGAACTGCCGCAGCGCCCGCCGATCACGCTGCGCCTCGCGCGCCTCGAGCGGGTGGCCGGGATCGCGATCGGCGCCGACCAGGTGGCGCGCGGGCTGACGGCGCTCGGCGCGGCGGTGGAAAACCGCGGCGACAGCCTCGTCGTCACGCCGCCGAGCTTCCGCTTCGATCTCGCGATCGAGGAGGACCTGATCGAGGAGGCGGTGCGCCTGTTCGGCTACGACAACATTCCCGCCCAGCCGCCGGCGGCGCCGTCGCGCATGCTGCCGCAGGACGAAAAGGTGCTGGGCGACGACACCCTGCGCCAGATGCTGGTCGACCTGGACTACCAGGAAGTCATCACCTACAGCTTCGTCGACCCGGCTTGGGAGACCGCGCTCGACGCCAGCGCCCGGCCGCTGCCGCTCGCCAACCCGCTTGCCGTCCAGTTGTCGGCCATGCGCACCACGCTGTGGGGCGGGCTGATCGAGACGCTGCGCCACAATCTCAACCGTCAGCAGGAGCGGGTGCGCATATTCGAGCTCGGGCGGGTCTACCTGTCGCAGCTCGAGCAGCCGATGCGGCTCGGCGGCCTCGTCCATGGCGACGTTCTGCCGGAGCAGTGGGGCGCAGCGGCGCGCCGGGTCGACTTCTTCGACCTCAAGGGCGACCTCGAGCGCCTGTTCGGCCAGCCGCTCGAGGCGCGCAGTGCCGCGCATCCGGCGCTGCATCCCGGACAGAGCGCGGAACTCCGGGCCGAAGGCCGCGCCTTCGGCTGGATCGGCATCCTTCATCCCCGGCTGGTGCAGGCATTCGATCTGCCGTCGGCGCCGGTGCTGTTCGAGATCGACAGCGCCGTGCTCGCGCGGCGCGGCCTGCCGCGCCACGCGACGGTGTCGCGTTTCCCGCAGGTGCGCCGCGACCTCGCGTTCGTGCTCGATGCCCACACCCCGGCCGGAGAGTTGCTGGCGGCGCTGCGCAAGGGCGCGTCGGCCCAGGTGCGGTCGATCGACGTGTTCGACGACTACCGCGGGAAGGGTGTGCCGGAAAACCAAAAAAGCCTTGCTATTCGGGTAGTTATGCAAGATACTGAACGCACGTTGACGGATCAGGAAGTGGAGGATGCCGTACAGAATCTCGTCGATTCCGCGCTTCGCGAGTGCAACGCCAGCTTGCGCGCTTGACCTGTTTTTCACCGCCATTCCAGCCAAACGACCCATGAGTACCCTTACCAAAGCTGACCTTGCCGAGCTGCTGTTCGAGAAAGTGGGCCTGAACAAGCGCGAAGCCAAGGACGTCGTCGAATCCTTCTTCGACGAGATCCGCTCCGCGCTCGAGAGCGGCGACATCGTCAAGCTGTCCGGCTTCGGCAATTTCCAGTGCCGCGAGAAGCCGCAGCGTCCTGGGCGCAACCCCAAGACCGGCGAGGAGATGCCGATTTCCGCCCGCCGCGTGGTGACTTTCCACGCGAGTCAGAAGCTCAAGTCGCAGGTCGAAGGCGCCCAAATTGGAACGCCCACCAGCCAAGAGTGAACTTCCGCCGATTCCGGCGAAGCGCTATTTCACCATCGGTGAAGTCTCCGAGCTGTGCGCCGTCAAGGCGCACGTGCTGCGCTACTGGGAGCAGGAATTCAGCCAGCTGCGCCCGGTCAAGCGGCGCGGCAACCGGCGCTATTATCAGCATCACGAGGTGCTGCTGATCCGCCGCATCCGCGAACTGCTCTATGAAGAGGGCTTCACCATCAGCGGTGCGCGGCAGCGTCTCGAGCACGATGCGGAGGCCCATCCCGCGCCGCAAGCCGCGGCCGCTTCGCTCGACGCCGGGCAGCTGCGCGACGAAATCCGCGCCATCCTGAAAATATTGGGCTGACAGGCTTCCGCCGGGCGGGGCTCCTCTGGTAGAATCTCGGGCTTCGTCGGGGCGTAGCGCAGCCTGGTAGCGCACCTGCATGGGGTGCAGGGGGTCGGAAGTTCGAATCTTCTCGCCCCGACCAATAAATCAAAGAAACAGGGTCGGGTCAAACCGGCCCTTTTTCTTTTGAGCGGCCGAAACCCTGTTGTCGTTGCGGCATCTGCAATGCCCGGTTGAGGCACCCCCTTCACCGTTTGTTCAATATCAGGAGAGAGTTATGGAACACACTTTGCCCGCACTGCCCTTTGCCATGGACGCGCTCGCGCCGCACATGTCCCAGGAGACCTTCGAGTATCACTACGGCAAGCACCACCAGGCCTACGTGACCAACCTGAACAACCTGATCAAGGGCACGGAGTTCGAGAGCAAGTCGCTCGAGGACATCGTCAAGAGCGCCCCCGCAGGCGGCGTCTACAATAACGCCGCGCAGGTGTGGAACCATACCTTCTTCTGGAACTGCCTGACCCCCAATGGCGGCGGCGCGCCCTCCGGCGCCCTGGCTGACGCCATCAACAAGAAGTGGGGCTCGCTCGACGAGTTCAAGAAGGCCTTCCAGGCCAGCGCCGTGGGCAACTTCGGCTCCGGCTGGACCTGGCTGGTGAAGAAGGCCGACGGCTCGGTCGACATCGTCAACATGGGCGCCGCCGGCACCCCGCTGACCACCGGCGACAAGGCCCTGCTGTGCGTCGACGTGTGGGAACACGCCTACTACATCGACTACCGCAACCTGCGTCCCAAGTTCGTCGAGACCTTCCTCAACAACCTGGTGAACTGGAAATTCGCGGAAGCGAATTTCGCTTGAGCGACGCATTCGCGGAAGCGAATTTCGCTTGAGCGAGGCGTTCGCGGAAGCGAATTTCGCCTGATTCCTGCCCTCCAGGAAATCCGGTTGAGCAAGGGGGCCGCAGTGTTGCGGCCCTTTTTGTTGGGCGCGCGCTGCGGAAGGATGTGCGACCATGCTCAGCGCTGTCCCCGTGTGTCGAACAACCCTGAGCCGACGGACCCGGCACGAGCACATGAACCCCGCCAAAGTCGAACGCCGCCGCGTGCGCCAGCTGACCGACCTGCCGAACGTCGGCCCGGCCACGGCAAGGAACCTGGAACTCATCGGGATCCGTGTGCCCGGGCAGCTTGCCGGCGCAGACCCGTTCGAGCTTTATGAGCGCCTGTGCCGCACGCGCTGCGTGCGGCAGGATCCCTGTCTCCTCGACGTGCTCATTTCGATCACCCGCTTCATGGAGGGCGACCGCCCGAGACCATGGTGGGCCTACACCGAGGCGCGCAAGCGCAGGTATGGCCCGCTCTGATCCATCGCCGCGCCAGGGGCGGCGTGACATGGCGCCTGCGCGCATCCTCGTCCTGACCGCGCTCGCGATGATCGCGTTCGCGGGCAATTCGCTGCTCTGTCGCGTCGCGCTCAAGGAGACGGGCATCGACGCGGCGAGCTTCACCACCGTCCGGCTGGTTTCCGGCGCGCTCGTGCTCTGGCTGATCGTGCGGCTGCGCAGCGGAAAGCGTTCCGGCCGCGGAAGCTGGCCGTCGGCGTTCGCGCTGTTCGCCTATGCGGCAGGATTTTCCTTCGCGTACCTGAGCCTGACCGCGGCGACCGGCGCGCTGCTGCTCTTCGGCGCGGTGCAGGCGACGATGATCGGCCACGGGATTCGGGCCGGGGAGCGCCTGCGGGGGCGGCAATTCGCCGGCCTCGTGGTGGCGCTCGGCGGAATGGCCGGCCTGCTGCTGCCCGGGCTCTCGGCGCCGCCCCTGGCGGGGTCGCTGCTCATGATCGGCGCAGGTGTCGCGTGGGGTATCTATTCGCTGCGCGGGAAGGGCGGGGGCGATCCCACCCGCGTGACGGCGGGCAATTTCCTGCGCGCGGCGCCGATCGCCGGGGCGCTGAGCCTGGCGACGCTCGACGCCGCGTCCCTGGACGGCGCGGGTTTGGGGTACGCGGTCGCGTCGGGGGCGCTGGCCTCCGGGGTCGGCTACGCGATCTGGTACATGGCGCTGCCCGCGCTGAAGTCGACCCACGCCGCGACCGTGCAGCTCAGCGTGCCGGCGATTGCCGCCGCGGGCGGCGTCGCATTTCTCGGCGAAGCGCTGAGCCTGCGTCTGGTGCTGGCTTCGGCAGCCATTCTGGGCGGCGTTGCCCTGGTCATCATGGAAAAGCGCCGCGGTGGCCAGGGGGCCGCGGCCGCTGGCGTTTCGCGGCGTCAGACGGAACGGTAGCGAGGCGGACGTTCCTCCGGACTGCTGGGGACGGTGAAGGGGCGGCGGCCGGGGAAGCCAGGGACCGCGTCGGCCCGCCTTGCTGGGGGCTGGCCGTCGGAGTGAAACGGCCCCGGCTGGCAGATCAGGGCTGCGCGCGTCCTTGCTGCTGCGCGTTACCGCTGCCCGTACCACGCTTGTGAAGGTGCTGGTGGTGGTGCTGGTGCCGGTGCAGACGCTGCTGCTTTTGCGCGCCGACGCCATTGCCGGGCCCCATCTGCCCGCCACTCCGGACGCCTGGCCCATCCCGGGTCCTTGCGCTTGACCTTGGCCCATGCCTTGACCCTGGCCCTGACTCACGCGTGCACCCTGGCCCGACCGGGCGCCATCCTGACGGCTATTGCCGCCTTGCTGCGCGAGCGCAGCACCGCTGCCGAGCGCTGCAACCAATATCGAAATCATCAACGTGCTTAACCGTCGTCATCCATCGGGGGGGCGGGGCAGACGGTGCCGGCTATGCCTTGCAGACCGGGCGAGGCGCCGGTCATTGGACGTCTTTGCCGGGATCGGCCAGTCGCAGGATATCCAGATAGCCGCCCTCGGCCATGGTCTTTGCCTCGCGCAGCAGCTGGGCGTCAGCATCGGCCAGCGATCCACCTGCCGCCTCGGCATCGAGCAGCTGCAGCATGCGCGTCCAGCGCGCACGCTGGTTGGCCACGCTCGTCGGTGCGGCCAGCCCCTTGCGGCGCAGCTCGGCGGCGCGCCCGATCAGGCGGAACCGGGCGGCCTCGAGTTGCGGCGCAAGCGGCAGCGACAGGTCGAACGCGACGTCAGCCCGCCGGGCGTCGCCGGCCGGGCGGGGCGCGGCCGGGGGCGGGGGGCGCCAGCTCAGTTCGTCGGGAAGGGGCGGCACGGCGCGCGCGGGGTCGAGCGGGAACTTGTAGAAGCCCCATTTGGCGCCCATCCAGCATTCGAGCAGGACGCGGTCGTCGTCGACCGTGCACAGTTCGCCGCGCGCAGCGTCGAGTTCGTCGTCGCCCGGCAGCGGACCGTAGGCACGCGGGTCGAGCTTCCAGCGCGCGAAGTCACGGTGGGGCGGGGCGCCGTAGTCGGCCTCGAGCGCCGCCCAGATGGCGATGAAGCGGCGATAGTCGGCCCGGTAGCCGGGATTGCGCCGCAGGAACTCCCAGGCCCACTGGTCGCGGGTGAGCGTCGCGCAGTAGGCGTACGCGTCCTCCGTCATCTCAGATCGGCAGGAAGATCATGCTCGCGACGTTGACGACGCCGAAGCGGATCGCGCGCTTGTTCTTGTCCTCGACGACCTTCGCCAACGCGTCCTGGATACCGATCAGCTTGCCGAACTCGCGCTCGAAGCTGAGGTTGGCCACGCCGTTGCCGTCGAAGCCGTTGGAGAGCAGCACCGGCCTGCCGAGCGCGTCGCGCGCGCTGGAGAGCTTCCAGGCGACGGCCTCGGTATTGCGCGCGGCGTTGTAGAGCTTCTGCGCATCCACCTCGGTCAGCAGGTAGAACTCGGTGCGGTGGTCGAACGCCGCCATGTGCATGACGAGGAGGCCGCCCATCAGCGCGCGCACCCGGTCGCCCGGGTAATCCGGCCGCCAGGCGTCGCGCAGCGCGGTTTCCCATTGCAGGCCCGGGCGCGCGATCTGCCAGCGGGGGAGGGGCTCGAAAAGCGCGGCGGTGGCCGTCTCGGCGCTGGCAAAGCCCGCGCGGCGCCATTCGCCGGGGTTGCGCCGGTAGAGCTTGAGGGTCAGCGTCTGCAGCGAGGCGAGGATTTCCTGCTGGTGGATTTCGACGACGTTGTCGATGTCGCCCTTGACGAGGTCGCTGACGCTGAAACTGCGCTGGCTGCTGCTGCCGTCGCGGCGCTGGATCGGCGGCGCCGTGCAGGCGGCAGCGAGGGCGGCGGAGAGCAGGCAGGCGGCCAGTGCGGTTCGGGTCACGAGGAACAGCTTAGCTCAAGTTGCCGTGCCCAGTCGGGCGGTTCGGCGGCGTAGGCCTCGTGTTCGGGTTGTTCGTCGAAGGGGCGCGCGAGCAACCGGTGCAGGCGGTCGACCTCGCCGTAGTCGCGCTGGTCGGCCGCGCGGCGGATCGCGACTTCGGCGAGATGGTTGCGCAGGATGTACTTCGGGTTGACGCGCCGCATCGCCGCGCCGCGCTCGGCGTCGTTCGAGCCCTGCTGGCGCAGCGCGGCGGCGTAGCGCGCGGCCCAGGCGTCGAAGCCCGCACGGTCCGGGAAGAGGTCGCGCAGCGGCGTGTTCAGGGCGCCCGGGCGGCTGTCGAAGTCGCACAGCCGGCGCAGGAAGATCGTGTAGTCGACGCGGTTGACCGCCAGCAGCTGCAGCGCGTCCATGATGAGCGGGACGGTGTCGCCGCCCGGCGCGAGGCCGAGCTTCGTCGCCATGCGTGCGAGATACGCGCGGCCGAAGGCCTGCGGATATTCGCCGATCGCCTGCGAGGCGGTCTCCACCGACATCAGCGGGACCAGCGCCTGCGCGAGCTTGGTGAGGTTCCACGCCGCGACGTCGGGCTGCTGGTCGAAGGCGTAACGGCCGGCGGTGTCGGAATGGTTGCAGACGTAGCCGGGGTCGAAGGCGTCGAGGAAGCCGAACGGGCCGTAGTCGAGCGTCAGGCCGAGGATCGACATGTTGTCGGTGTTCATCACCCCGTGCGAGAAGCCGACCGCCTGCCACTGCGCCATGAGCTCGGCGGTGCGCAGGCTCACCTGGCGCAGGAATTCGGGGTAGGGGTCGGCAAGTCCCTTGAGCTCGGGGTAGTAGCGCGCGATGACGTAGTCGGCGAGATGCCTGATCGCCTCGACCTGGTTCCGGTAGTAGAAGACCTCGAACGAGCCGAAGCGCACGAGGCTCGGCGCGAGCCGGGTGACCAGCGCGGCGGTCTCCTCGTCTTCGCGGTAGACCGGGTGGTCGCTGCCGACGATGGCGAGCGCGCGCGTGGTCGGGATGCCGAGTGCGTGCATCGCCTCCGAGCAGAGGAACTCGCGGATGCTCGAGCGCAGTACTGCGCGGCCGTCTCCGCCGCGCGAGTAGGGGGTGCGGCCGGCGCCCTTCAGCTGCACTTCCCAGCCTTCGCCCGCGGCATTCTTCACCTCGCCCAGCAGGATCGCGCGGCCGTCGCCGAGCTGCGGCACGTAGTGGCCGAACTGGTGGCCGGCGTACAGTGCGGCGAGCGCGTCCATGCCGGGCAGCAGGCGGTTGCCGGCGAGCGTCTCGACGAGCTCGGGACGCGTCATCTCGGCCGCGTCGAGGTCGATCAGCGCAGCCGCTTCCGGGCTGTGGCAGACCAGGTAGGGGTCGGGGACGGGCGTCGGGCAGACGCGCGAATAGTAGGCTTCGGGCAGGCGCGCGAAGCCGTTGTCGAAGGCGAGCGATTCAAGTGTGGCCATGAGCCGATTCTACGGCCTCGCCACGCCCGCGCGACCCGGACGGGTTCAGGGTTATGGCGGCTCAGGCGTAGAGATGCACGGCGAAGCCGTCGCGCTCCCATGCGGCTTGCGGCTGCCAGCCGGCGTCCTGCGCGAGCGCGTCGAATTCGCGGGGGACGAACTTGTAGGAATACTCGGTGAGCAAGGTTTCGCCGCGGTAGAAGTCGAAGCACTGGCCCGCGACGGTCACCGTCTGCTCGGCGAGGCTGACCAGGTGCATCTCGATGCGGCCGGCGGCCGGGTTGTAGAACGCATAGTGGCGGAAAGCGGATGCGTCGAAGTCGGCGTCGAGTTCGCGGTTGATCCGTTCGAGGAGATTGAGGTTGAACGCCGCGGTGACGCCGGCGGCGTCGTTGTAGGCGGCGTGCAGCAGCAGCGGGTCCTTCCTCAGGTCGAAGCCGATCAGGAGTTGGCTGGCGGGGCCGGCCAGGCGGCGGAAGCGGGCGAGCAGGGCGGTGGCGGCGTCGGGCGGGAAGTTGCCGATGCTCGACCCCGGGTAGTAGACGAGCCGCTTCCCGGGCGGCAGATGCGGCGCCGCGGCCTCGAGGTCGTGGACGAAATCCATGCCGAGCGCGGTCACGGCCAGCCTTGGGTAGTCGCGGGCGAGCGCTTCCGCCGCCGCGGCGAGCGGCGCGCCGGCGATGTCGAGGCAGACGAGGTGCGCGGGCGTGAGGACGTCGACGAGGCGCCGCACCTTGGCGCAGTCGCCGGCGCCCGGCTCGACGATGCAGTCGACCTTGCCGATGGCGCCGGCGATGGCGTCGAGGTGCTCGCGCATCAGCGCGTGCTCGGTGCGGCTCAACGCGTATTCGGGCTGGGCGCAGATCGACTCGAACAGGCGGCAGCCCGCCTCGTCGTAGAAGTATTTCGGCGGGATCGCCTTCGGCGACGCCGCCAGCCCGGCCAGCACGTCGGCGCGCAGGTCGTCGTGGACGGCGGGGAAGTGCCGGAAGGCGAAGGACACTAGGCCGCGATCGAGACGTCGCTGCCGGCGGCGAGCCGGCCGATTTCCGCCGCCTGCGCGAAGCCGTGGCGGCGGAAGGTTTCGAGCACGGCGTCGCGCGCGTCGGGCGCGCAGCTCACCAGCAGGCCGCCGCTGGTCTGCGGGTCGGTCAGCAGCGCCCGCTGCCAGTCGGCGATGCCCTCGGCGAGCCGGACCTCGTGGCCGTAGCTCGCCCAGTTGCGCCCGCTCGCGCCGGTGACGTGGCCCTGCTGCGCAAACTCGCCGACCCCCGGGAGCAGGGGCAGGCGGGACAGCTCGGCGTGCGCGGCGACCTTCGACGCGCGGGTGATCTCGAGCAGGTGGCCGAGCAGGCCGAAGCCGGTGATGTCGGTCATCGCGTGCACGCCGGCGGTGTCGGCGAGGTCGGCGCCGGCGGTGTTGAGCTGGGTGGTGGCGGCGATCATCGCCGCGTACTGCTCGGCGCTCAGCAGGCCCTTCTTGAGCGCCGCGCTGTAGACGCCGACGCCGAGCGGCTTGCCGAGGATGAGGACGTCTCCGGCCTGGCCGCCGGCATTCTGCTTGACGCGGCGCGGGTCCACCACGCCGATGCCGACCAGGCCGTAGATCGGCTCGGGCGCGTCGATCGAATGACCGCCGGCGATCGGGATGCCGGCCGCCTTGCACACGGCCTCGCCGCCGGCGAGGATCTGGCGGATCACTTCGTTCGGCAGCTTGCCGATCGGCATGCCGACGATCGCCAGCGCGAACAGCGGGCGCCCGCCCATCGCGTAGACGTCGGACAGCGCGTTGGTCGCGGCGATGCGGCCGAACTCGAAGGGGTCGTCGACGATGGGCATGAAGAAATCGGTGGTCGCGACGATCGCCTGGCTGTCGTTGAGCTTGTAGACCGCGGCGTCGTCGCCGTGCTCGATGCCGACCAGGAGATCCGGGTACGCTGCGGCCAGGTGCGAGGCGAAGGGCGTGCCGGAGAGGATGTCCTGCAGCACCGACGGCGCGATCTTGCAGCCGCAGCCTCCGCCGTGGGAGAACTGGGTCAGCCGGATGGGTTGCTCGAGAGTGAGATCGTTCATTTTGTGTGTGTGCGAAGAGTGGCGCCGAATCGATTGGCTACAGTACTTTATATAACATGAACCGCATCCGACCCGTCAGTGGCCACACCGCACCCCGGCTCATCGGCCAGCTGGCCGATGCACGCCGCCGGCTGCGCGCGCTGATCGACTGCCTGCCCGCCGGCGGCTGGCTGGGGCCGCGCGCCGCGCACCTCAACCCGCCGCTGTGGGAATACGGGCACATCGTCTGGTTCCAGGAGCGCTGGTGCCTGCGCGTGCGGCCCGACGGCACGCTGGGCCCCAGCCTGCTCGACGGCGCCGACGCGCTGTACGACTCCTCGAGCGTGCCGCACGACACGCGCTGGGACCTGCCGCTGCCGGAGCCGGCGGCGGTCGACGCCTACGCGGCGCGCGTCGCCGATGCGGTGGCCGCCCGCCTGCGTGCCGAGTTCGACGATGCGCTCGCGTATTTCGCCGAGCTCAGCCTTTACCACGAACTGATGCACGTCGAGGCGTGGTGGATGGCGTTCCAGAACCTCGGCTACGCGCCGCCCGCGCGGCCCCTTGCGGGGCGCGTCGCGACGGCGCATCGGCTGGTGTTCGCCGCCGGCGAGGTCGTGCTGGGCAGCGGGGCCGACGAGGGCTTCATCTTCGACAACGAGAAATGGCGCCACAGCGTGCCGGTCGCGGCGTTCGACGTCGACGCGGCTCCGGTGGCGGAGACGGCGTTCGCCGAATTCGTCGACGCCGGCGGCTACGCGCTGCGGGAATGCTGGTCGGACGCGGGGTGGGCGTGGCGCGAGGCGGCGGAGGCCCGCCATCCGCTCTACTGGCGGCCGGACGGCGGCGGCTGGCAGGTGCGCCGCTTCGATCGCTGGGCGCCGCTGGAAACGCAGGCACCGGTGCTGCACGTCAACCGCTTCGAGGCCGAGGCGTACGCGGCGTGGCGCGGGCGGCGCCTGCCCAGCGCGGCGCAATGGGTGCGCGCGGCGGCGCATCCCGAGTTCCGCCGGGGCATGGCCTGGGAGTGGACGCGCGACGCGTTCGCGCCGTATCCGGGCTTCGCCCCCGACCCCTACCGCGACTATTCGCAGCCGTGGTTCCATACCCACTGGGAACTGCGCGGCGGCGGGCCGGTGACGGATGCCGCGCTTGCGCGGCCCGGTTTCCGCAACTTCTACCTGCCGCACCGGCGCGACCCGTTCGCCGGATTCCGCACCGTCGGCGTCTAGGCGGATCAGCCGCCGGTCATCGACATGAAGCGCAGGATCTTCGCCGGCGCTTCGCGGAATTCGTGGCGTTCCGGCTTGAGGTTGATCGCGTCGAGGATGGCGGCGTCGAGCTCCGCGTCGGAGCAGCCGCCACGCAGCAGCGGGCGGAATTCGAACTTCTCGTCCTGCCCCAGGCACATGTAGGCGGTGCCGTCGACGGCGATGCGGATGCGGTTGCAGGTCTCGCAGAAGTGCTGCGAGATCGGCGTGATGAAGCCGACGTTGAAGCGGCCGTCGGGCGTGCCGAGGTAGCGTGCCGGGCCGGCGCCGGGCAGCGCGGTTTCGATGAGGCCGAAGGCGCTGCGCAGGCGCTCCTTCACCGGCTGCAGGTCGAGGTACTCGGCGTTGCGGCCGGTCGCCCCCATCGGCATCGCCTCGATCAGGCGCAGCACGAACCCGTTTTCCATGCAGAACGCGACCATCGCGTCGATCTCGTCGTCGTTGGTGCCGGCGAGCGCGACCATGTTGAGCTTGATCGGCGAGAACCCCGCGTCCTGCGCCGCGAAAAGCCCTGCCATCACCTTCGCCAGCACGTCGCGGCCGTTGATCTTCTCCACCCGCGTCTGCTGCAGCGAATCCAGGCTGACGTTGAGCCGGGTCACGCCGGCGGCCTTCAGCGCGCGGGCGTGGCGGTCGAGTTGGGTCGCGTTGGTGGAGAGCGAGAGGTCGTCGATCCCGGGCAGGGCGGCGATGCGGCCGGCGAGCTCGGCGATGTTGCGCCGCAGCAGCGGCTCGCCGCCGGTCAGGCGGACGCGCCCGACCCCGAGCCGGGCGAAGGCGCCGATCAGGCGCTCGATCTCGTCGAAGTCGAGCCAGTGCTCCGGCTCCTCGAAGCCCTTGAAGCCTTCCGGAATGCAATAGCTGCACCGCAGGTCGCAGCGGTCGGTCACCGACAGCCGCACGTAGTCGATGCGGCGGCCGAACTGGTCGGTGAGGACGGGCGCGTTCATGGTGTGGGCGGCGGTGGTTGGCAGGAATGGGTTGTATATGAAAAAATATAACCCCATTCGGTCGGATAGGCAACGCAGCATGAAGGTGTTCGGCATCGCAGGCTACAGCGGCAGCGGCAAGACCACGCTGATCGAGCGCGTGCTGCCGCGGCTGGCGGCGCGCGGGCTCAGGGTCGCGGTGCTCAAGCACACCCACCACGACTTCGACATCGACCGCCCCGGCAAGGACAGCTGGCGGGCGCGCGAGGCGGGCGCGGCGGCGGTGCTGCTGGCGTCCGACCACCGCACCGCGCTGCTGGTCGAGCATCGCGACACGCCGCCCGCGCTCGACGCGCTGCTCGACCAGTTGCCGCCGTGCGACCTGGTGCTGGTCGAGGGCTACAAGCGCGAGGCCATCCCCAAGCTCGAGGTGCACCGCAGCGAAACCGCCAGGCCCTGGCTGTTTCCGGACGATCCGAATATTCTGGCGGTGGCGTCCGACGTCACGCCGCCCGACGATTTCCCCCGCATCGACCTCGATGCGATTTCCCAACTCACGGACTTCATCATCGACCATGCTCTCAGCCGACCAACTGCTTGACGCCCTGCTCGAACGCGCGCGCGCGGTCGCCACGACCGAAACCGTCGCCGTGAACGAGGCGCTCGGGCGCGTGATCGCCGCGCCGCAAACCTCCGCGATCACCGTGCCGCCGGCGGACAACAGCGCGATGGACGGCTACGCCGTGCGCGTCGCCGACGTGCCCGCTGCCGGCGTGCGGCTGCCGGTGTCGCAGCGCATCCTCGCCGGCGCGGTCGGCGAGCCGCTCGCCCCCGGCACCGCGGCGCGCATCTTCACCGGCGCGCCGGTGCCGCCCGGCGCCGACGCCGTGCTGATGCAGGAGTACTGCAACGCCGAGGACGGCCACGTCGTCATCCACGCGCTGCCGCGTCCCCGCGAGAACATCCGCCGGGCGGGCGAGGACATCGAGGCGGGTGCGCAGGTGCTCGGCGCGGGCACCCGGATCGGCGCCGCCGAGATGGGGCTCGCCGCGTCGGTCGGGCTGGCCGAGCTGCCGGTGTTCAGGAAGCTCAGGGTGGCGTGCTTCTTCACCGGCGACGAGCTGGTGACGCCCGGCGCGCCGCTCGCGCCCGGGCAGATCTACAACTCCAACCGCTACACGCTGACCGGGCTGCTGAACGGCCTCGGCTGCGAACTCGTCGACCTCGGCATCGTGCCCGACACGCTGGAGGCGACCGAGGCCGCGCTGGCGCGGGCCGCGCGCGAGGCCGACGTCGTCGTCACCAGCGGCGGCGTGTCGGTCGGCGAGGCCGACTACGTCAGGGCGGCGGTCGAGAAGCTCGGCCGCGTCGAGATGTGGAAGGTCGCGATGAAGCCCGGCAAGCCGCTCGTCTACGGACGCGTGGGGGACGCCGACTTCATCGGCCTGCCCGGCAACCCGGTGTCGGCGTTCGTCACCTTCTGCCTGTTCGTGCGGCCCTTCCTGCTCAAGCGCATGGGCGCCGAAAACGTGCTGTACCGCGCGTTCGCCGCGCAGGCCGGCTTCGCGTGGGTGAAGCCCGGCGTACGCCGCGAATTCCTGCGCGCGCGGTTGCAGCCGAACGGCAGGCTCGCGCTGTTCGCCAACCAGAGCTCGGCCGTGCTGACGTCGTGCGCGTGGGCGGACGGCCTGGTCGACCTCGAAATCGGCCAGACCATCGAGCCGGGCGACTGGGTGCGCTTCATCCCCTTCTCGGAGCTCCTCGCATGAGGCTGCACGTGCTCTACTTCGCCCGCCTGCGCGAACGCTTCGGCGTCGCCGAGGAGACGCTGGATTTCGCCGGGACCACCGCGGCCGACCTGGTGGCTGTGCTGCAGGCGCGGGGCGGCGCGTGGGCCGAGGAACTCGGCGGCGGCCGCGCGTTCCGGGTGGCGGTCAACCAGGACATCGTCGCGCTCGACGCGGCGCTGCCCGATCAGGCGGAAGTCGCGATCTTCCCGCCGGTGACCGGAGGCTGACGCGATGAGGATCGTCGTCCAGTCCGACGCCTTCGACCTCGGCGCCGAGGTCGACGCGATGCGCCAGGGCCGCACCGACATCGGCGCCATCGCGAGCTTCGTCGGCCTTGCGCGCGACATGAACGACGGCAGCGGGGTCGCCGCGATGACGCTGGAGCATTACCCCGGCATGACCGAGAAGGCGCTCGCGAGGCTGGTCGACGCCGCCGCGTCGCGCTGGACGCTGCTCGACGTCACGGTGATCCACCGGGTCGGCCGCCTGCTGCCGGGCGACCCCATCGTGCTGGTGGCGGTGGCGGCGAGCCACCGCGGCGAGGCCTTCGCGGCCTGCGAGTTCATCATGGATTACCTGAAAACGCAGGCGCCGTTCTGGAAGAAGGAAGAGACGCCCGCGGGCGACCGCTGGGTCGAGGCGCGCGCCAGCGACGACGCCGCGGCGGCGCGCTGGAACCAGCCCTGATCGAACGGCGCCGCTGATTCAGCGCCGGCCGCCGTCGCCCGGCAGCGGGCAGGCGGCCGCCTCCCTGCGCCACAGCCGGCGCAGCCGCAGAAATCCCCGATAGCCCCATTCCAGCCCGTGCACCACGCCGGGCAGCGCCGCCGCGCGCCCGGCGAGCCGGAACGCCGGCAGCGCCTGCCACAGCGCGGCGAACGCCCGCGCGCCCGACAGCAGCCGGCCGTCCGGCAGGCGGGCGTGCAGGCGCGCGTATGCGGCTTCGCGACTCAAATCCTCTCCCAGCTCGGCGTCGGTGCATTGCGCGAGATCGATCCAGCGGATGTTCCCGGCGCCACGCCGGCGGCGATAGAAGCCGATCTCGCGGGTGCAGACGGGGCAGCCGCCGTCGTAGTAAAGCGTGAGAAGCGGGGCGGCAGTCGAAGGCATGGCGAGGTGCTTTGCGGGGAGGGGAGTGAAGTTGGAGCGGCGCGGTCGGATCGGGTTCCGCGGGCTGCCCTTGACATTCGTTCTAACACGAACTAAATTTTGTTCGTGTTAGAACGAATTTTCCATCGATGAGCCAAGCCGCCGAATTCCTGCCGACCGTCCAGGCCCTGGTGCAGTGCTACCAGGCGTTCGAGGCGTATTCCGCCGCCGACATCCGGGCGCAGGGCCTCACGCCGCCGCAATTCGACATCGTCGCCACGCTCGGCAACACGCCGGGGATGACGGCGACCGAACTCGGCGAGAAGACCCTGATCACCAAGGGCACGCTGACCGGCGTGGTCGACCGCCTCGCCGAGCGCGGCTGGGTCGAGCGCGTCGCGCACGGCAGCGACCGCCGCTGCCAGATCATCCGCCTGACGCCGGCGGGCGAGGCCCTGTTCGCCCGGGTGTTCCCCGCGCATATTGCGCACCTCGCGGCCGGCTTCGCCAGCGCCAGCGCCGCCGAGCACGCGCGCTGGCAGGACGCGCTGCGCACGCTCGAGAACCTGTTCAGAAAGGGGAGCGCATGAGCCCCGTATCGCGCTACACCGCCCCGGCCGTCGTGCTGCACTGGCTGGTCGCGCTGCTGATCTTCGTGGGCTTCCCGCTCGGCGTGTACATGGTCGACCTGCCGCTGTCGCCCGACAAACTGAAGCTCTACAGCTACCACAAGTGGATCGGCATCAGCGTGCTGCTGCTGGTCGGCATCCGCCTCGCCTGGCGGCTGACGCACACGCCGCCGCCGCTGCCGGCCGGGATCGCCGCCTGGCAGCGCCGCGCCAGCGCCATCGTGCACGGCCTGCTGTATGTGCTGATGGTGGCGATCCCGCTGTCGGGCTGGCTGATGAGCTCGGCCAAGGGGTTCCAGACGGTGTGGTTCGGCGTGCTGCCGCTGCCCGACCTGGTCGACAAGAACCGCGAACTCGGCGAGCTGCTCGCCGGGGTCCACAAGGCCCTGAACTTCACGCTGCTGGCGCTGGTCGTCATGCACGTGGGTGCCGCCCTGCAGCATCACTTCATCGAACGCCAGCCCTTCCTGCAGCGGATGGGGCTCGGCAGAAAGGAGCGCACATGACACGCAAGCTGACCCTGTTGACGCTGATGGCGGCGCTGGCCGCACCGGCCGCGTACGCCGTCGAGTACCGCACGGTGCTGCCGCAGCAGAGCCGCATCGGCTTCGAGTTCCGCCAGATGGGCGTGCCGGTGAAGGGCGGCTTCAAGCGTTTCGCCACCGAGATGGCCTTCGACCCGGCCAAACCCGAAGCGGCGCGCGCCCGGATCGAGATCGACCTCGCCAGCATCGACGCCGGATCGTCCGAGGCCGACGACGAGTCCGCCGGCAAGCTGTGGTTCGACCGCGCCGCGTATCCGAAGGCGGTGTTCGTCGCCAGCCAGGTGCGCGCGCTCGGCGCGAACCGCTACGAGATGCGCGGCACGCTCACCCTCAAGGGCAGGAGCCGCGAGATGACCGTTCCGGTCACGTACACGCCCGGCAAGGGCGCCGCCACCTTCGACGGCGCCTTCGTCCTCAGGCGCCTGGACTTCGGCATCGGCGAGGGGATGTGGGCGGACGTCGCCACCGTCGCCAACGAGGTCAGGGTCAATTTCAGAATTGCCGCCACCGGCAACTAACCCGCAGTCCGTTCATTTCACAGGAGAGAACCATGAAACGTCTTGCCCTCGTCGCCGCACTCGCCGCCGTCGCCGCCACCGCGCAGGCCGCGCCGTCGACGTACAACATCGACAACAGCCACACCTATCCGCATTTCTCCTACAGCCACCTCGGCTATTCGACCCAGACCCACAAGTTCGACAAGACCAGCGGCAAGGTCGTCATGGACTTCGACGCCAAGACCGGTTCGGTCGACGTCACCATCGACGCCACCTCGGTGAACACCGGCTTCGCCCTGTTCGACGAGCACATCCAGGCCGAGGACTTCTTCCACACCGCCAAGTACCCGACGATCACCTTCAAGTCGACCGACATGAAGTTCAAGGGCAACAAGCCGGTCAGCGTCGCGGGTGACCTCACGATCAAGGGCGTGACGAAGCCGGTCAAGCTCGACATCACCCACTTCAAGTGCATGCCGCATCCGATGCTGAAGGCGCCCGCCTGCGGGGCCAACGCGACGGCCAAGGTCAAGCGCTCCGAGTTCAACATGGGCAAGAACGTCCCCTTCGTCAGCGACGAGGTGACGCTGACCCTGGCGATCGAGGCGGTGATGGAGCAGCCCGACGCCCAGTGAGCCGGCGCGGGGCGGCCTCCGGTAAAATGCGTCTTTGGCTGTCCGGAACGCCCCTGTGGAACCCCATCAACTCGAACTGCTCGCGCCCGCGCGCGACGCCGATATCGGCATCGAAGCCGTCAACCACGGTGCCGATGCGGTCTACATCGGCGGGCCGTCGTTCGGCGCGCGCGCGGCCGCAGCCAACGACATCGCCGACATCGCGCGGCTGGTCGAACACGCGCACCGCTACAACGCGCGCATCTTCGCCACCCTCAACACCATCCTGCGTGACGACGAACTCGAGCCGGCACGCAAGCAGATCTGGCAGCTGTACGACGCCGGCGTCGACGCGCTGATCCTCCAGGACATGGGCCTCCTGGAGCTCGACCTGCCGCCGATCCAGCTGCACGCCAGCACCCAGTGCGACATCCGCACGCCGGAGAAGGCGCGCTTCCTGCAGGACGTGGGCTTGAGCCAGATCGTCCTCGCGCGCGAGCTCGACCTCGGCGAGATCGCCGCGATCCGTGCCGCGACGCGGCCGGAGACCACGCTCGAATTCTTCGTCCACGGCGCGCTGTGCGTCGCCTACAGCGGCCAGTGCTACATCAGCCACGCCCATACCGGGCGCAGCGCCAACCGTGGCGACTGCTCGCAGGCGTGCCGCCTGCCGTACCAGGTCACCGACCTGGAGGGGCGCATCGTCGCGCACGACAAACATGTCCTTTCCATGAAGGACAACAACCAGAGCGCCAACCTCGAGGCGCTGGTCGACGCCGGCATCCGCAGCTTCAAGATCGAGGGGCGCTACAAGGACATGGGCTACGTGAAGAACATCACCGCCCATTACCGGACGCTGCTCGACGCGCTGATCGAGCGCCGGCCGGAATTCGCGCGCGCGTCGAGCGGCCGCACCCGCTTCAGCTTCACCCCCGACCCCAACCAGAACTTCAACCGCGAATTCACCGACTACTTCGTCGGCGGCCGCCGCGACGACATCGGCGCGTTCGACACGCCGAAGAATCCCGGCCTGCCGGTCGGCTACGTCAGCAAGGTCGGCGACAGATGGGTCGAACTGCAGGCCGACTCGCCCGACACCGTGCTCAACAACGGCGACGGCCTGTGCTACTACACGCTGCAGAAGGACCTCGCCGGCCTCGCGATCAACCGTGCCGAGCAGGTGGGCGAGGGCGTGTGGCGCGTGTTCCCCAAGGATCCGATGGCGAGCTTCAAGGACTTGCGCGCCGGCACGCTGGTCAATCGCAACCGCGACATGGAGTGGACGCGCAGGCTCGATCGCCCGTCGAGCGAGCGCCGCATCGGCGTGTGGCTGCGGATGGACGAAACCGCCGGGGGCTTTTCACTGACGCTGACCGACGAGGACGGCCACACCGCCACCGTGGAAGGCGTGCATGCCAAGGAGGCGGCGAAGGACGCAACCAAAGCCGAGGCCACGCTGCGCGAGCACCTCGGCAAGCTCGGCGCGACGCGCTTCGAGGCGATGGGGATTGCGCTCGAACTGACGCAGCCCTGGTTCGTGCCGGCGTCCTTCGTCAACGCGCTGCGCCGCGATGCCGTCGCCGCGCTGGAAGCCGTGCGTGCCGCGGCATACCAGCGCCCGCCGCGCGCGCAGCCGGTCGAGCCGCCTGCGGTCTACCCCGAGGATACGCTCAGCTATCTCGCCAACGTCTACAACCACAAGGCGCGCGACTTCTACGCGAAGCACGGCGTCCAGATCGTCGCCGCGGCCTACGAGAGCCACGAGGAGACCGGCGAGGTCTCGCTGATGATCACCAAGCACTGCGTGCGCTATTCGCTCTCCCTGTGCCCGAAGCAGGCGAAGGGCGTGGTGGGCGTTTCGGGCACGGTGCGCGCCGCACCGCTCTCGCTCGTCAACGGCAGCGAAAAGCTCACGCTGCGCTTCGACTGCAAGCGCTGCGAGATGCACGTGGTGGGGAAACTGAAGCCGGCGGTCGTGAAGCAGACCGCGCCGCTGACCTTCTACCGGACGCGGCCGCAGGCGTAGGCAGGTTTCAGGCAGCGCGCGCGGGCAGGGTGCCGGCGAGTCGGGCCATGAACGCCGCATGCTCCGCCTCGGCCGCCTGGAACGCTGCGATCAGGCGCTCGGCGTCCTCGGTCAGGCGGCTGCCGGCGGGGCCGCTTTCGACCAGCGGCGACTGCCACGCGGCGTTCATCGCGTCGACCGCGTCCCACGCCGCCTTGTAGCTCATTTTCATTTCCCTGGCGGCCTTCGAGATCGACCCGGTTTCGCGGATGCGCTGCAGCAGCTCGACGCGGCCGCGGCCGAGGAAGTTCTTGCCGTCGAGCGTCAGCCAGAAGCGGCCGTCGGCCTTGAGTTGCGCTGCCTTGGATCGTCGTGTCGCCATGCCGGCGAGTGTAGCAAACGACCATTGCCATCCCGCCGCAGGCGTCTAAAAATGAGGGTTCCGATCCAGGAGACTGCGATGAAAAAAATACTTCTTCTCGGCGCGCTGCTCTGCCTGCCCTTCTCCGCGCTGGCCGACGGCTATGCGAAGGTGTTCAAGACCCAGGGCACGTTCCAGGACGTGCGCGATTCGCTGCAGCTCGCGATCGAGGGCAAGGGCCTGGTGATCAACCATACCAACCAGATCGCCGGGATGCTCGAGCGCACCGGCAAGGACCTCGGCGCGACCCGGCAGGTGTACGTCAAGGGCGAGCAGTTCGAGTTCTGCAGCGCCTCGATCTCGCGCCGCATGATGGAGGCCGACGTCCAGGCGATCACGATGTGTCCGTACATCCTGTCGGTCTATACCGTGCCCGACGACCCGAACGTCTACCTCGCCTACCGCAAGCCGCCCGAGACCGGCAATCCGGCGCTGAACAAGGCGCTCGCCGAGGTGGCGGCGCTGCTCGACGAGATCATCGAAGAAGCGATGTAGACGCGGGGGCAAGGCGCTCGGCTAGAATGCGCGCATGACCGACTTCGCCGCCCGCCTGCCGTGACCGCCTTCCTTGCCATCGGGCTCGGCGCGGCCATCGGCGCCTGGCTGCGCTGGGGCTTGGGCCTGTGGCTCAATCCGGTGCTGCCCGCGATGCCGCTCGGCACGCTGGCCGCCAACCTGGTCGGCGGCTACGTGATCGGCCTCGCCATCGCCTGGTTCTCCGAGCATCCGGGCGTGCCGCCCGAGGCGCGGCTTTTCCTGATCACTGGCCTGCTCGGCGGGCTCACCACGTTCTCGACGTTCTCCGCAGAAGTGGTCACCGCGCTGATGCGCGGCCTCTGGCTCAGCGGCGGCGCGATCGCCTTCGCCCACATGGCGGGATCCTTCTTCGCCACCGCGCTGGGCTTCTACACGATGAGGGGGTTCCGATGAAAGTCGTCTGCCTGCAGGTGTTTGTATCCGAAGCCAGCCGCCATCATGGCAAGCTGACCTACGAATGGCTGCTCGACGCGGCACAGGGGCTCGGCGTGACGGGCGGCTCGGCGTTCCGCGCGCTGGCGGGCTTCGGCCGCCACGGTCGCCGCGACGTCGGCTTCTTCGAGCTGGCGGGCGATCTGCCGGTGGTGGTCGAGTTCTTCGTCGACGAGGCGGCTGCCGACCGGGTGCTCAAGCTCATCGCCGACGCCCGCCTCGAGCTCGTCTACGCGAAACTGCCAGCGGAGATCGGCGTCACCTCCCTGTAGGCGTGTTCGACCAACTGATCCTGTTCGTCGCCTCGCTGGCGGCGAATTTCTTCTCGGCCCTGTCGGGCGGTGGCGCCGGGCTGATCCAGTTTCCGATGCTGATCTTCCTCGGCCTGCCCTTCGGCGTCGCGCTCGCCACCCACAAGGTCGCCAGCGTCGCGCTCGGGCTGGGCGCGACCTTCCGGCATCTCAGGGAATCGCATCTCGAGCGGCGCTTTTCGCTGATCATCCTCGGCGCCGGGCTGCCGGGCGTGGTGCTTGGGGCGATGACGATCCTGCAGATCCCCGAGCGGGCGGCGACGCTCGCGCTGGGCGTCCTGACGCTCGGCCTCGGCCTGTACTCGGTGTTCAAGCCCAGGCTCGGCATGGAGCACGCGCCGAAGAACCGGCAGGGCGCCGGGCTCGCCGCCGGCATGGCGGGGCTGTTCGTCGTCGGCTTCCTCAACGGCTCGATCACCAGCGGCACCGGGCTCTTCCTCACCATCTGGCTGATCCGCTGGTTCGGCCTCGACTACACGCGCGCGGTGGCGTACACGCTGATCCTCTGCGGGCTCGTGTGGAACGGCACCGGCGCGCTGGTGCTGGGGGTGATCGGCACGGTCGCGTGGGACTGGATGCCGGCGCTGCTGGCCGGCTCGATCCTCGGTGGCTACCTAGGCAGCCACCTCGCGATCAGGAAAGGCAACCTGTGGATCAAGCGCGCCTTCGAGATCGTCACCATCCTCATCGGCATCAAGCTGATTCTCGGCTAGTCGCCGCCTTCCTGCTCGAGCCGCAGGTACTGGTTGTAGGCGTTGACGCGGTTGGCTTCCTCGAACGCCGGCAGGTCGCGGTAGCGCGACCAGTCGACCGCCTCGTAGGCCTCCTCGAACGGCACCAGCTCGCGCGCCGCCTCGCCCATCTGCGCGCGCAGGAAGGCGAGATAGTCGCGGGTGAAGACGAGGTCCTCGCGCGGCGCGCGCGAGGGCTCGCCGTGGCCGGGCACCAGCACCCCGGGGTCGAGCGCGAGCAGCTTCTCCAGCGATGCGATCCAGGCGCGGGCGTCGGCGTCGCCGACGAAGGGCACGCGGCCGCGGAACACCAGGTCGCCGGCGTACAGCACGCGGTCGGGCTTCACCAGCATCGCCAGGTCCTCGCGCGAGTGCGCGGGGCCGACGTGGCGCAGCGCGAATCCGACGCCGCCCAGTTCGAAGTCCATGTCGCCCTCGATGAAGCGGTCGGGCTCCAGCAGCTGCGTCTTCTCGTCGACCCAGGGGAATAGCGCCTCCTTGCGCTGGGCGAGCCGCAGCGCGGCGTCCTCGGTGCGCGTGGCGCCCTCGGCGAGGCGGTGCGCCCAGACCTCGGCGCCCGCGGTCTTGAACACCTGCAGGCCGTAGAAGTGGTCGGCGTGGTAGTGGCTGACGATGACGCGCCGGATCGGCTGGTCGGTGACCTTGCGGATCAGGCCGAGCAGCTTCTCGGCGAGCGGCGGCGTCGCCAGCGCGTCGAACACCACCACGCCGTCTCGCGTGACGACGAAGCCCGCGTTCGACATGAAGCCCTGGTTCTCGCTTGATGCCGCGCCGGACAGCCCCTGCACGAAATAGCTGTGCGGGCCGAGCCTGACGGCCTGCATCGGCACGGTGACGGCGGCGGTCGATGCCCAGGCCGCGGGCAGGCAGACGAAGCACAACAGGGCGAGCAGAAGGCGCTGCATGGCAGTGATCCTGTAATGGGGCTTGAGGAAATTATAGACAGCGCGCGCTGCCAGCCGGCCCGGCGCGCGGCCTGCCGGGCGACAACGGCTGCCGCGAGGCTGTGATATCTTCAGGGCTGTAACAGGGGGAACCATTTCGTGCTCAAGAAACAGTGGCCGGCGTTTCTGCTGGCGTTCGTGCTGCCGCTCGTGGCGGTGTTCTGGTGGTGGGGCGGCTTCAACGCGGTCAGCGTGAGCGAAACCGAGGCCGGACCGTATCGCTACGCCTACCTCGACTACGAAGGGCCGATCAGCAACATGCGCAAGACGCAGCGCCAGGCGCTGGCCGCGTTCGACGCCGCCAAGGTGCCCGCGGGCGACACCATCAACGTGATCCTCACCGACCCGCGCGCAGCCAACGGCAAGGTGCGCGCGCAGCTGGGCTACCTCCTGGCGGAGGACGCGCCGCTGCCGGAAGGATTGACCGAGGGCCGCATCGAACGCCGCCCGGTGGTTTCGGCCCAGGTGCATGCGGCGGTGCTGCTCGCGCCGTCCAAGGCTTACCAGGCGCTGGCCGATGCCATGGAGGCACGCGGGCAGGCGATCACCATGCCCACGGTCGAACTCTACCGGCCGGGTGGGCAGAAGTACCGGATCGGCAACTTCACCCTGGAAATGAACCGCTGATGGCCTTCTTCTCCGTCCTCGCCGCGGTCGCCCTCGAACACCTGCGCCCGCTGCGGCAGCCGCTGCCGCACTACCAGCAATACTCCCGCTTCACGCACTGGCTGGAAACCCGCTTCAACGCGGGCGAATACAGCCACGGCGCGATCGCCTGGGTGCTCGCGGTCGTCCCGCTGCTGGCCGTGGCCGGGATGGTGCATTTCCTGCTCGACGCCGTCAGCCCGATTCTGGCCTGGGCGTGGAACGTGGCGGTGCTGTACCTGACGCTCGGCTTCAAGTACTTCAGCGAGGATGCCGAGCGCATCGCGCGCGTGTTGCGCGCCGGCGAGATCGACGCGGCGCGCGGGCACCTGGACGCCTGGCGCGGTGGCGACGCCAGCCAGTTCTCCCCCGAGGAAATTGCCCGTGTCACCGTCGAGCGGGTGATGGAGGCGAGCAACCGCCAGATGTTCGGCGTGCTGTTCTGGTTCGTGCTGCTGGTGCCGCTGGGGCCGGTCGGCGCCGTGCTGTACCGCGCCGCCTCGATCCTGTCGCGGCGCTGGGAGGGTTCCCGCGGCCACTTCAGCGCCTTCGCGCAGCGCGCTTTCCATCTCGTCAACTGGGTGCCCGCGCGGCTCGTCGCGCTGACCTACGCCATCGCCGGCAACTTCGAGGACGCGATGTACTGCTGGCGCACCCAGGCGGCGACCTGGCCGGACGCGGAAGAGGGCGTGGTGATCGCCGCCGGCGCCGGCGCCATGGGCGTCAAGCTCGGCCAGAGCGTGACCGTCGGCGGCGAGGCGGTGTGGCGGCCCGAGCTCGGCACCGGCCAGGCGCCCGACCACGACTGCATCGACAGCGCGATCAGCATGATCTGGCGCGGCCTGGTGATCTGGCTGGTCGCGGGGCTGCTGGTCGTCGTCGCCGGATGGGTCGGCTGACAGAACCTGAAAACCGCGGTTCCTCGTTCATGCTCAACGCGCTGTGGATCGGCTTCTTCCTCGTCGCCTTCCTGATCGCGCTGTTCAAGCTGCTGGTCCTCGGCGATGCCGCCATCTTCGCCGCGCTGGTCAAGGCGCTTTTCGACAGCAGCAAGACCGCGTTTGAAATCGCGCTCGGCCTCACCGGCGTGATGGCGCTGTGGCTGGGGGTGATGAAGATCGGCGAGCGCGCAGGCATGCTCGAGCTCCTCACCCGCGGCCTCGCGCCGCTGTTCCGCCGGCTGTTCCCCGAAGTGCCGGCGAACCACCCGGCGCTCGGCGCGATGACCATGAACATGGGCGCCAACATGCTCGGGCTCGACAACGCGGCGACGCCGCTCGGCATCAAGGCGATGCAGGAACTGCAGACGCTCAACCCCTCCAGGGATACCGCGAGCGACGCGCAGATCCTGTTCCTCGTCATCAACACCGCGTCGGTGACGCTGCTGCCGGTCACCATCTTCACCTACCGCGCCCAGCTCGGCGCCGCCGACCCCACCGACGTCTTCGTCCCGCTTCTGATCACCACCTACCTCGGCACCCTGGTCGGCCTTTTCGTCACCGGCTTCTTCCAGCGCCTGCACCTGTGGAACCGCGTCACGCTCGCCTATCTGGGCGGCGCCACCGCGCTGGTCGGCGGGATGGTGGCGTATTTCGGCAGCCTCGACGCCGCGGCCATGGCGCGCCAATCGTCTATCCTCAGCAACGTGCTGCTGTTCGGCATCATCGTCAGCTTCCTGCTGATGGCGGCGAGGCGTCGGATCAACGCCTACGAGGCCTTCGTCGAGGGCGCGAAGGAGGGGTTTCACACGGCGGTCACCATCATTCCGTATCTTGTCGCGATGCTGGTGGCGATCGCGGTGTTCCGCGCCAGCGGCGCGCTCGAGCTGCTGATGGGAGGGCTGCGCGGCGTGGTGCTCGCGGCAGGCTTCGACGCCCGCTGGGTCGACGCCCTGCCGACTGCGCTGATGAAGCCGTTTTCCGGCAGCGGCGCGCGCGCGATGATGATCGACACCATGCAGACGCACGGCGCCGATTCGTTCGCCGGCCGGCTCGCGTCGATCGTGCAGGGCAGCACCGAGACGACGTTCTACGTGCTGGCGGTGTATTTTGGCGCGGTCGGCATCAAGCGCGTGCGGCACGCCGTCGCGTGCGGGCTGATCGCCGACGTCGCCGGCGTCCTGGCCGCCATCGGCATGGCCTATCTGTTTTTTGGTGCTGTTGCATGAAAACCTATGACACGCTTGCTGCCGTCGACCTCGGCTCCAACTCGTTCCGGCTCGAGGTCGCGCGGGTGGCAGGCGACCAGCTGTACCCGCTCGACTCGCTGAAGGAAACCGTGCGGCTCGCCGGCGGGCTCGGCGCGGACAAGATGCTCGACGAGGCGACCCAGGCGCGCGCGCTCGCCTGCCTGCACCGCTTCGGCGAGCGCCTGCGCGGCCTGTCGCCGGAAGCGATCCGCTGCGTCGGGACATCGGCGTTGCGCATCGCCAAGAACGCGCCCGAATTCATCCCGAAGGCCGAGATCGCGCTCGGCCACCCGATCGAGATCGTCGCCGGGCGAGAGGAGGCGCGCCTGATCTACCTGGGCGTCGCGCACTCCTTGCCGGCCTCGCCCGACCGCCGGCTGGTGGTCGACATCGGCGGCGGCTCCACCGAGTTCATCATCGGCCATGGCCTGAAGCCGCACGAGCGCGAAAGCCTGCACATGGGGTGCGTCAATTTCTCGAAGCGGTTCTTCGCCGCTGGCGTGACCGACAAGCCGGCGCTGAAAGCCGCCGAGACGGCGGCGCGGGTCGAGGTCGAGCGTATCGCCAGGGGGTTTTCCAGGGACAACTGGCAGCAGGCGGTCGGTTCCAGCGGCACCGCGCGCGCGCTGCGCGAGATCCTCGAACAGAACGGCTGGTCGGCGCGCGGGATCACCGCCGAGGGCCTCGCGCGGCTGCGCAGCGAGCTCGTCAAGGCGGGACATCTGGATGCGCTGGAACTCGCCGGCCTGTCGCGCGACCGCCGCCCGGTCATCGCCGGCGGCTTCGCCATCATGGCCGGCCTGTTCGCCGAACTCGGGATCGAGCAGATGGACGTCGCCGAGACCGCCATGCGCGAGGGCATCCTCTACGACCTGCTGGGACGCTTCCACAAGCAGGACATGCGCGAGGCGACGGTCGACGAATTCATGCGCCGCTACCACATCGACACCCAGCAGGCCGCTCGCATCAAGCGCGTCGCGCTCAAGCTGCTGTCGGCGAGCGGGGGCGCCGACGAGAACGACCTGCGCTTCCTCGACTGGGCGGCGCGCCTGCACGAGATCGGCCTGTCGGTGTCGCACAGCGGCTATCACCGCCACTCCGGCTACATCCTGGAAAACGCCGACATGCCCGGCTTCTCGCGCACCGAGCAGGCACGTCTGGCGCTGCTCACCCGTGCCCAGCGCGGTGCACTGCTCAAGGTGCCAGAATTCGCCGGCGGCGTGGTCTCGGAAAGCGACCGCATGCTCGTCTGGGTGCTGCGCCAGGCGGTCATTCTTTGCCGCAACCGCGCCGAACCGCGTCTGCAGGACATCAAGGTGGAGGCGGGCAGCAAGCGTTTCCGCCTCGCCCTGCCGGAAGGCTGGCTGGCGCGGCGCCCGCTCACCCAGCGCGCGCTCGAGGAGGAGGCGCAGTACTGGCAGGCCGCGGGAATGAAGTACGCCTTCGCTTAGCCCTCAGGCCCTCGCAGCCGCCGGCTGCGCGGGCGCGGGGCAGGACCTTACTTCGAGCCCTTGGCGGGCCGTCCCGTCTTGATCACCTCGAGACGGCGAATCGCGGCCACCACCGACGCGTCGCTCAACTTCGCCAGACCGGCCACGGCGGCACGCAGGATTTCGCTTTTCTTGGCGGATACGCCGGCATCCAGGCAGCGCTTCTTCAGCAAGGCGATCAGCGCATATTCCGTATCCGGCATCGTGAAGCTGTCGCGAACCAGCTTGACCTTCTTCGCCTTGACGGGTTTATCCGCCTTGCGAGCCTTCTGGGCTGCTTTCGCTGCAGGAGCGGACTTTGCAGCCGCGGGCTTCCTGGATGGGGCCGCTGCCGTTTTGGCGGTGGCCGGTGCACGCCGGGTTGCGGGCTTGGCGGCAGCGGGCCTGGCGGAGGAGGGCTTGGCAGCTGTGGCCGGAGTCGTGCGGCGCGCCCGGGGCTTTGCNNCGCGCGCGGCTTCCTGGGCTTTGCCGCAGGCCTGGGGGAGGCTGACTGGGTCTCCGTTGCCGGGACAGGCGCTTCTGCAGGTTTTTCGGTAGTGCTCATGGGGATTCTCCTATCGTATAAACAGAATAAACAGTTTATACCGATCGAATTTCCCTGCAAGCCGGTCCCGCCGCCGCACACGCTCCAGGAGCAGGCGGCTGTTGCCGTCGTGACTCGCTAGTCCAGCGTCGGACGTTCCATGCTGCGCAGCCCGATGTAGCCCGCCGGCAGGTTCGGCAGCGTGCTGACGAAGGAAACGACCACTGCGGCCAGGTAGCTCAGCGACTGCACCAGCAGCACGATCACCCACAGCAGCAGGTCGGGGCCGTCGACGCCGCGTTCGATCGTCACCGCGGCCGCGGCCAGCCACAGGCACGCCAGCAGGATCGCTTCCTCGCGGACCATGGCGAGCGCGCCGCGCCAGTTCTGGTGGCTGGCGAGCTTGGGCGTGCGGAAGAACGGTACGCCCCTGGTCACGAAGCCGAGCAGCACCGCCCGCGAGATGGTGTGGGCGAGCGAGAGGCCGGCCAGTCCGCCCGCCAGCGTCTGCAGGATGGAGGCGCCGATGCGGGTCCGGTAGATGTAGTAGAGCTTGGCCGCCTTGAAGACGAACAGCGAGAGCGGCAGCAGCGAAAACACCACCATCGGCGGATCGACGTTTTTCGGGGCGACGATCATCGCCAGCGACCACGCCAGCGCCGCGACGTTGAACAGCAGGTTGAAGCCGTCCGCCAGCCACGGCAGCCAGCCGGCGATGAAGTGGTAGCGCTGGCCGAGGCTCAGGCGGCTCTTCCTGAAGCTGAACAGGCCGCGGGTGTGGTGGCGCAGGATCTGGATCGCGCCGTAGGCCCAGCGGAAGCGCTGCTTCTTGTAGTCGATGAAGGTGTCGGGCATCACGCCGCGGCCGTAGCTGCGCGGCACGTAGTGCGCCTCGTAGCCTTCCTCGAAGATGCGCAGTCCCAGCTCGGCGTCCTCGGTGATGCACCACTCGGCCCAGCCGCCGACGGCCTCCAGGGCCGCGCGCCGGACCATGGTCATGGTGCCGTGCTGGATGATGGCGTTGCGCTCGTTGCGGGTCATCATGCCGATGTAGAAGAAGCCCGAGTACTCGCTGTAGCACATCGCCTTGAACACGCTTTCGCCGCCGTCGGAGTAGTCCTGCGGCGCCTGCACGATGGCGACCTTGGGATCGCTGAACTGCGGCGCCAGGTCGCGCAGCCACGCGGGCTCGACGACGTAGTCGCTGTCGATCACCGCGACGATCTCGGCGCGCGGGTCGGTGTGGGCGAGGCCGAAGTTGAGCGCCCCGGCCTTGAAGCCTTCGAGCGGCTCGACATGGAAGAAGCGGAAGCGCGCGCCGAGCCGTTCGCAGTGCGCCTGCACCGGCTGCCACACCGCCGGGTCGCGGGTGTTGTTGTCGATCACCACGACCTCGAAGTCGGGGTAGTCGAGGCGGGCCAGCGCGTCGAGCGTGCGCTTCATCATCTCCGGCGGCTCGTTGTACGCCGGGACGTGCACCGAGACCATCGGCAGTTCTTCGTCGGGCAGCGGTTCGCGCCTCAGATAGCGGCGCCGCTCGCCGATCCACAGCGCCTCGGCCCATTCGTGCGCCTCGGCCAGCAGCACCAGCAGGATGCCGACCATGCCGACGACCAGCAGCACGCCGATGATCAGCGTGCCGAGCGTCAGGTAGAGCGTGGTGTACTGGTAGACGATCCAGACGATCGCGGTCGCCGCGAGGTAGCTGACGACGGCGAGGAAGCTGCGCCCGTGCCCGCGCATCGTCCGGCTGTCGATCAGCAGCAGCGCGAAGGTGATGATCGCCAGCACGCCCGAGATCGCGGCGAGCACCTGCCACTGCGGCACCGCCACCACCGGCTGGACGAACTCGAACTTGGGGGCGCGCTCGACGTCGTAGACGCCCCAGTAGGCGCCGACCGCGCCCTCGATGTCGGTCTTCCAGGGCTGGTCGAAGGCCTCCATGATGTAGTAGGTGTAGCCCTCCTGCGGCACCCGGGCGAGGAAGAGGCGCAGGAAGGTCGCCTGGTTGGCGGCCGAGGCGACGGCGTCGCCCTTGACCCGTCCGTTGCTCGGCCAGCCCACCTCCGAGATCATGATCGGCTTGCCCGGATACGCTTCCTTCAGCCCGCGCAGTTCGTTGAACACGTGGTCGACGGCGGCGTGGACTTCCTTGCCTTCCCAGTAGGGGAGGATCTGCACCGCGATGAAGTCGACGCGGTCGACCAGGTCGGGGTGCCTGTGCCAGACGTGGGCGGGTTCCGCGGTGCTCACCGGCACCCGCAGCGCCCGGCGCGCCTCGTCGAGGAAGCCGAGCAGCTTGTCGTAGTCGAGGAGGCCGAGGTGCTGCGTCTCGTTGCCGACGAGGGCGCGCACGACGTTCGGGTTGCTGCGCGCGGTCTCGAGGAACAGCGGGAATTCCCAGGCGTTGCGCGCGTCGTCGTAGCTCAGGTAGGCCCCGAGGCAGACGTTCAGCTTGTGCTTCGCCGCCAGGCGCGGGATCTCGGCGAGGCTGTCCTCGACGCTGTAGGTGCGCACTGCGACGGTCCTGCCGGCGAGCAGGGCCAGGTCGGCGTCGATCTCCTCGAGCGTCGGATAGTGTTTTTCACGCGGGTCCTGGCCCAGCCGGTAGGGCGAGAAGGAGAAGCCCGTCACCTGCTGCGGCCACTCGGGCAGCGCGTGCGGCCGGTTGATATAGGCCCAGAGGCTGAGGCTGATGATGGTGACGGCGATCCCGATCACCCAGTTGGTGAGACGAAACATCTAAACCTGAATCCTCAAAATGGCGCGCCGGGCGAACCCGCGACCGGCAAGGGGCAGGGCGCGGCAGGCTGTAAAAAAACTGTAATATCACGGGCGGGGCGCCACGAGGCGCCCCTTTCCGACAGCCGATCGATCCCGACATGCCAACGCGCCCCGCATTTGCCGCCTCGCTGCCGTCCGCCGCGGCGCGCGCGCTCGTGCGCGGCGGCGCGCTGGTCGCCGCGCTCTGTGGCTACATGGTGCTCATGGAAGGCGTCGGCGGCTTCAGCACCGCGTTCATCCACCACCAGCTGGTCGAGCTGGTGCTCGTGCTCACCCTCTACACGCTGTCCCATGCGGTGCTGAAGCCGGGACGCTGGCGCAGCGTCCTGGCGGCGCTGCCGCTGCTGCTGGTCTATCTGGTGCACGATCTCTTCTACCTCGCGATGGGCAAGGTCTTTCGCCTCGCCAACCTCGCCGAACTCCCGGAACTGGTACAGGTGCTGCCGCTGGGCTACGCCGCGCTGCTCGTCGCGGCGCTCGGCGTGCCGCTCGGGCTGTTCCTGCTGCGGGTGGATTATCGCCGACCGCGCCGGCTGGCGCTGTGGTTCGCGCCGCTGATTCTGGTGACGGTCGGCGTCAAGGCCGCACCCGAGGCGTTTTCGCGTTCGTTCGAGCAGCTCGCCAGCGAGATCGTGACCTATTCCGACGGCAAGAGCGTCGAGCACAACGGGCGCCTCGCCATGCTCGCCTACCGCGAGGCGCAGCGCAGTGCCGCCCTTGCGCAGCTCGGCCCCAGGCAGGCGCGCGAGCGCTACGATGCGGAGGCGGCGGCGCTGGCCGAGGGGCTGCGGCCCCACGACAGGCGGCGCAACGTCCACCTGATCGTGCTGGAAAGCTTCCTCGACCCGCGTCTGTTCCGCGACCTGCGCTTCTCCCGCCCGCCTGCCCATCCCGCCTTCGACCGGCTGTTCGGCGACACGCTGGGGCTGTCGCGCGCACCGGTGTTCGGCGGTTCCACCGCGCAGTCCGAGTTCGAGGTGCTGTGCGGGGTGCCGGCGTTCGAGGCTTTCTCCGGCGTCGAATTCAACGTGTTCAGCGGCGCCCCGGCGCACTGCCTGCCCGGCGTGCTCGGCGCGCTCGGCTATCGCAGCGTCGCCAGCAACGCCTACAAGCCGAACTTCTTCAACGCCCTCGCCGCGTATCGGGGCGCCGGCTTTGCGGAAAGCTATTTCCCCGAGGCGTACAGCGCTGCCCGGGAGACCTACCTCAAGCTGGGCGACCCGGGGGTCGAGGAGTACGGCTTCGACCAGCCCCTGCTCGAACGCAACCTGGCGTTCGTCCGGGCGCACCAGCGGCAGCACCCGGGCCAGCCGCTCTTCAACTACGTGCTGACCATCTATGGCCACACGCCGCACCTGCTCGATCCGGCGCAGCGGCCCGAGCGCATCGGGCTGGTTTCGCACTACCCCGACGACCACCTGCAGCGGGTGGTCAACCAGTTCTACTACCGCACCGAGGCCATCGCCGCCTACCTCGACCGGCTCATGGAGATCGATCGCGACAGCCTCGTGATCCTGGTCTCCGATCACGTCCCGCCCCTGCGCAACGGTCCCAACACGTACAGCGCCCTGGGCTACCTCGGCAACCGCGAGGGCAGCACCTACTACAACCGCATCGCCATCCTCAAAGACGGCCGTCCGCGGGCCTACCCCGAGCTGCGGCATTACGAGCTGCCGGCGCTGGTTCTCGACTACCTCAGCGAGGGGGCGTACTGCCGCGACCATGCGTGTGCGTTTCGGGAGGGGGGGCGGCGCGTGGCGCGGGAAGCGCATCGGGAACGGTATCTGCGGTTGATCGCGCACGCGGCGCAGTAGCGGGTTCGCGAATGCTGTCGCGGCGACCCGGGGCCCAAAAAGAAAGAGCCGTCATGGCGACGGCTCCGGTTCAGGCCTGCTGAGCGGACCTGCCTGTCCTGATCGTCTACCGCGGCCGGACGATGTCTGGCCGCGTGCAGGGCGCGTCTTCAGTCACGGCGCTTGTAGTGGCCCTTGTGCTTGCCATTGTCGTGGCGGTGGTGAACGTGCACCACTTCCTTCTCCACGATGACTTCCTTCGTCACCACTTGCGGTTGCGACTTGGAACCGCTGGTCGCGATCGCCGCGCCGGCAGCGCCGCCGAGGGCGCCACCGATGATCGCGCCATTCGTGCCACCAATCGACGACCCGATGCCTGCCCCGGCGCCGCCGCCAATGGCGCCGCCGAGTACGGCCTTGCCGTCGACGGCAAGGGCCGGCGCCGACAGCACGGCGAGGGTGCAGAGCGCGAGAATTTGCTTGTTTGCCATGTTGATCCTTTCCAAAGGGTGAAATCCCGCGGTCAGCCATGCAAGACCGATGCCGGATGGTCGACGCCCCGGTCTGCCTTGCCTGCGGTGCCCCGGGACCCGGGCGGGGGTGACGCGGGAGGGCAGATGCTGACGAAAATGGGCAGCTGCGGACGCCGCGGCCGGCCGGAATACTTCCCCTTATTCCCGCATAGAAAACTTCGATTGAGATTGCGCCGTTCGCCGTGTCGGCTGGCGCGGCCTTCGGAGTACCATTTCAGACGTCGAATTCTGGTTTGAACCCCACTATCCGGGCGCCAGTCCGGGGGTTCCATGAAAATTTTGCATCCATCGGATGGAGGACACAATGACGGAGCATGTTGCGACCAACGAGACCATACTCGTGGTGGGCGGCGGGATTTCCGGCATGACCGCCGCACTCGAAGCGGCCGAAACCGGCAAGAACGTCGTCCTGGTTGAGAAGAATCCCGCACTGGGCGGGCGCACCTCCCAGCTGTACCGCTACTTCCCCAAGCTGTGCCATCCCGTCTGCGGGCTGGAGATCAACCAGCGCCGCCTGAAGAACAATCCCCGCGTGCGCGTGCTGACCATGGCCGAAGTGACCGGCATCGATGGCGAAACGGGCAACTACACCGCGAGCATCAGGATCCGTCCGCGCTACGTCAACGAGAACTGCACCGCCTGCGGCGAGTGTGAACGCGCGGTCGAGACGATGGTCGACGACCCGTTCAACTACAACCTCGGCCAGCACAAGGCGGCCTACCTGCCGAACGCGATGGCCTATCCGCAGCGCTACGTGCTCGACCCGGCGATCCTCGGCACGCCTGACGCCGAGAAGGCGAAGGCCGCGTGCAAATACGGCGCGGTCGATCTCGGCATGCAGGAGGAGACGATCGAGGTGAAGGCCGGCGCGGTGGTGTGGGCGACCGGCTGGAAGCCCTACGACGCGGCGAAGATCCAGCCCTACGGCTACGACCGCTTCAAGAACGTGATCACCAGCGTCGAGTTCGAACGCCTCGCCGACATCCACGGCCCCACCGGCGGCCGCATCCTCCGCCCCAGCGACGGCAAGGAAGCGAAGAACATCGCCTTCATCCAGTGCGCCGGCTCGCGCGACGAGAACCACCTCCGCCACTGCTCGCGGATCTGCTGCATGGCCTCGCTGAAGCAGACCCACTACGTGCGCGAGAAGTATCCGGAAGACGGCACGTCGACCATCTACTACATCGACATCCGCGCCATCGACCGCTTCGAGGATTTCTACCAGAAGGTCCAGGCCGATCCGTCGGTCACCTTCATCAAGTCCAAGGTCGCGAAGATCACCGAGGACGAGCAGGGCAACCCGGTGTGCCATGGCGTCAACACCGAAGGCTACAAGCGCTACACCACGCCGCACGACCTGGTGGTGCTGGCGGTCGGCATGGAGCCGTCGGTCAAGGGCATCGACATCCCCGGCCACATCGTCGCGGATTCTTCCGGCTTCATCGAGGCCGACCCGGCCAACGGCGCGGTGTTCGGCGCCGGCTGCGCGTCGAACGCGCTCGACGTGAACCGTGCGGTGCAATCGGCCACCGCGGCGGCGCTGCGCGCCATCCAGGTGGTCAACAAAGTAGCGAAGGCGGAGGCTTAAGACATGGCTGACATGAAAGTCGCAGCATACATCTGCAAGGGCTGCGGGCTGGGCGAGCGTCTGGATGCGGACGCGCTGGTGAAGATCGCACAGAAGGACGGCAAGGTGCCGCTGGTGAAGTCGCACGACTTCCTCTGCAACGCCGACGGCGTGGCGATGATCAGGAACGACATCGAGACCGAGGGCGTTACCCACATCATGATCGGCGCCTGCTCGCGCCGCGCCAAGACCGAGGCGTTCCACTTCCCGAATCATGCGGTGGCGCGCGCCAACCTGCGCGAGGGCGTGATCTGGATCCGTCCCGATACCGACGAGGCGCGCGAGACGACGCAGGAGATGGCCGAGGACTACGTGCGCATGGGCTGCGCCGAAGTGAAGGCGATGACCGCGCCCGGCGGCAATCCCAACACCGGCAGCAGCAAGACGCTGCTCGTCGTCGGCGGCGGCGTCACCGGCATGACCACCGCGATCGAGGCGTCGAAGACCGGCTATCCGGTGGTGCTGGTCGAGAAGTCCGGCGAGCTCGGCGGCTGGGCCGGCAAGCTCCACAAGCGCGTGCCGGTGCACGAGCCTTACAAGTCGCCGATGGACACCGGCGTCGCCGACCTGGTGTCGCAGGTGCTGGCTGACGGCAACATCAAGCTCTATCTCAACGCCACCGTCGCCCGGACCGACGGCGCGCCGGGGCGCTTCGTCGTCGACATCGCCACCGAATCGGGCGCCACCCACACCGAGGACATAGGCGCCATCGTGCAGGCGACCGGCTTCACCCTCTACGACATGAACAAGCTGCCCGAGCTCGGCGGCGGCAAGTCGCCCAACGTGGTCGACCAGGCCGGTCTCGAGGCGCTGGCCAAGGCCGCTGCGGCCGGCGACGGCGTGATCCGCCGCCCGTCGGACAACCAGCCGGTGAAGTCGGTGGTGTTCGTGCAGTGTGCGGGCCAGCGCGACGCCAGCGGCACGCACCTGTCGTACTGCTCGGGCTTCTGCTGCAACGCCAGCATCAAGCAGGCGATGTACTTCAAGGACGCCAACCCGGCGGTCGACACCACCATCATCTACACCGACCTGCGCACGCCGGGCAACGGCGAGGACTTCTACCGCAGCGCGCAGGAGAAGGGCGTGATCTTCACCAAGGGCCGCGTCGCCCAGGTGGTGCCCGAGGGCAACACCAGCACGGTGAAGTTCCACGACCTGATCCTCGACGACACCGACGCCGCCGTCGCCGACGTCGACCTGGTCGTGCTGGCGACCGGCCAGGTGGCGAACTCGGGCGTCAACATCGACGCGCTGACCAAGCCGCAGGTCGAAGGGCAGCCCGGCGAGCCCACGGCCGAGGGCGCGGTCGAGGTCAAGCCGATCTCCATCCTCAACCTGACGTACCGCCAGGGGCCGGACGTGCCGCAGCTGAAGCAGGGCTTCACCGACTCGCACTTCATCTGCTTCCCCTACGAGACCCGCCGCACCGGCATCTACACCGCCGGCCCGGTGCGCCGCCCGATGGACATCGCACAGGCGCGCGAGGACGCCACCGGCGCCGCGCTGAAGGCGATCCAGGCGCTGGAGAACGCCGAGCTGGGGCGCGCAGCGCATCCGCGCTCGGGCGACCTGTCGTTCCCGAAAGTGCGCCTCGAAGGCTGTACCCAGTGCAAGCGCTGCACCGTCGAATGCCCGTTCGGCGCGATCGACGAGGACGAAAAGCGCTTCCCTGTGTTCAACGAGTCGCGTTGTCGTAGATGTGGCACCTGCATGGGCGCCTGTCCGGTGCGGGTGATCTCGTTCGAGAACTACTCGGTCAACACCGTCGGCGCGCAGATCAAGGCGGTCGACATTCCCGACGAGTTCTCCGAGAAGCCGCGCATCCTGATCCTCGCGTGCGAGAACGACGCCTACCCGGCGCTCGACATGGCGGGGATGAACCGCAACGAGTACTCGGCCTTCGTGCGGACCATCCCGATCCGCTGCCTCGGCTCGGTCAACACCATCTGGATCACCGACGCGCTCAACGCCGGCTACGATGGCGTGATGCTGATGGGCTGCAAGCACGGCGACGAATACCAGTGCCACTTCGTCAAGGGCTCCGAACTCGGCCGCGTGCGCATGTCCAAGATCGACGACACGCTGAAGACGCTCAACCTGGAATCGGAGCGCGTGCGCGATCTCGAAGTCGCGATCACCGACATCGAGCGCCTCCCCGAGATGATCAACAAGTACGCCGAAGAGCTGGCTGCCGTCGGCCCCAGCCCGTTCAAGGGCTTCTAATCATGCATCGGCCATCTTTGACGATGCATCATTCAGCAGGCAAGGAAACGACATGAGCGCAAACACCGCAGTGGCGGAAAAATACCGCAACAACTTCCTGAAGGAGATCGAAGAGCAGGTCGAGATGGGCGACTGGGTGAAGATGTGCATGCAGTGCGGCGTCTGCTCCGGTTCCTGCCCGACCAACTTCCAGAGCGCGTGGGAGCATCCGCCGCAGGAGCTCTTCATGATGATCCGCGCCGGCAAGCGCGAGGAGGTGCTGACCACGACGTCGATGTGGAACTGCACCTCCTGCTACAACTGCATCGTGCGCTGCCCGAGGAAGCTGCCGATCACCCACATCATGCACGGCATCGCCGAATACGCGCACCGCATCGGCAAGGCGCCGAAGATGCAGCCGACGCGCTTCTTCTCCGGCCTGTTCTGGAAGAACTGCACGCACACCGGTCGCGTCAACGAACTGAAGCTCTCGATGGGCCTGTACTTCAAGGACGGCCTCGGCGCCGGCATCAAGGAAGGCATGAAGATGAAGGACGTGGCGCTGGGCCTGATGAAGGCGAAGCGGCTCAACCCGTTCGAGATCCTGGGCGGTCACAAGTGCAAGGACCAGAAGGGCATCCAGGCGATGCTCGCGAAGGCCTACGAAATCGAGCGCGCCCGCAAGGCCGCGAAGATGGAAGGCTGAGGAGAGAGACAGAAATGGCCAAGAAAGAATACGCGTTTTACCCCGGCTGCTCGTCGCAGAAGGGCGCTTCCGCCTCCAACTACCTGACCTCGGTCGAGTCGATGTGCAAGACGCTCGACGTCAAGCTCACCGAGATCCCCGACTGGAACTGCTGCGGCGCGTCGATCGGCTACGCCGAGGCGGGCGAGCTGCCGCGCCACGTGATGAACGCGCGCAACTTCGCGCTGTCGGAGCAGCACCTGCCGGGGCAGGAGATCGTCGCCACCTGCGCCGCCTGCTGGCTCGGCGCGCGCGAGACGCGCGAGCGGCTGTCGCATTCCGACAGGCTGATGGCCGACACCCGCGAGGCGCTGAAGGAAGCGGGGCTCACCATCAACGAGATGCCCGAAGTCCGCCACATGGTCGAGGTGCTGATCGAGGACCTCGGCTTCGACGAGATGAAGAAGCACGTCGTGCGTCCGCTCGAGGGCGTCAAGATCGCCGGCTACGTCGGCTGCCAGACCAACCGTCCGTTCGGCGTCGCAGGCGAGTCGTTCGAGAACCCGATGTACCTCGACAAGATGGTCGAGATGGTCGGCGCCGAGTCGATCCCCGAATACGACATGAAAGTCACCTGCTGCGGCGGCGCGCTGGCGTTCTCCGAGCCGCAGAAGGCGCAGGCGCAGATCAAGGACATCGTCGAGTCGGCCTACGACCACGGCGCCGAGATGATCGTCACGCCGTGCCCGCTGTGCCAGGCCAACGTCGAGATCTACCAGGGCCAGATCAACAAGACGTACGGCACCAAGTTCAACATTCCGGTGATGTACTACAGCCAGCTGATGGTCGTCGCCTACGGCGGCAGCGCCAAGGATGCCGCCCTGAACGGCCAGGTGATCAAGGCGCGCAGGCTGGAGGAGATCGCCGCCAAGCCGGTCAAGGGCTAAGGCACAGATCCGGATGCGAGAACAGGGGCTGCGGCCCCTGTTTTTTTGCCCGCCGGCCGCAGTCGGAGCGTCTCATTCGCCGACTTCCACCCGTCGCGACGATTGGGCGAATATCCAGCTCACGGCGACGCCCGCCGCGACCGCGTGCTGCGTCTCGACGAGCGGGCTGTCCTCGTAGACCGCACCCGAGAGATTGTCGTAGCGCACGTAGCCGCCCACCCAGTAGCGCGGGAAGCGCCGAGTCAGCGTCACCATGAACTGCGATCCCGAATAGCCGCCTGCCGCGTCGTAGGCGGGGCGGGTCGCCGTCGCCTCGGCCGGGCTCACCGAATAGAAATACGCGTTGTACTCGCGGTCGTTGAAATAGGGGCCGCCCTGCACGCTGAAATTCCACCCGGGCAGGCCGCCCGGGTCGCGGATCCCGAGGATGAGGTTGGGCGAGAAGAGCCAGCCGATCTGCCGCGGGTCGGACTCGACCGTGATGGCCGTGCGCACCGGCAGCCGCAGATCCAGCTGCATCCTGCGGTCGGCCGAGCGCCACAGGTGGAAGTCGGCGGTCGGCCCCAGCTCGGCCGTCGGCTGGAGTTCGTCCATCCCGCGCCGCGTCGGGTTGTCGTCGTCGAGCGCCGGCAGCGTGCCGTTGAGGCTGAGGTTGACCTCGAGCCGCTCGCTCTGGAACAAGAGGCCGCGCAGCCCGCCCTGGTCCGCCTTGAGGAATTCGCCGCGGTAGACCAGATAGGGGACCGGCAGCAGGTGGACGTTGGTGACGTCCGAGCCGCGGTAGTCTGGCATCGACAGCACCGAGAGGCCGGCGCCGATCTCCCACAGCGGGCGGGTCTCGGCGTGGCACACCGGGAGGGCCAGCAAGCCGGCCAGGGCCAGGGTGGCTGCCGGCAGTCGGGCGGTTGTCTTCATGAATGGGGTATCCGGTAGGATTTCTCTGCGAGCATAGAAGGTCGGACAGATTATCCAAAATAGGCCGGCCGTGAACGCGTGTCACCCAACTTCCCGGGCAGGGCGCTATGCTTGCATTTTCGTCCCCAACCGCATCCGAACATGAAACGCGCCAAAGACTTCAACCAACTGATCGACCTTGTTCATGAAGCCGTGTACGAGGTCGACGAACTGCGGGCCTGCCTCGAGCACGACGACGACGAGGCGTCGACCTACACGCCGTATCTCGACACCCTGGACAAGATGCTGCGCGAACTCCACGAATCGATGGTGTCTGGCAAATACGGCGGCGTGGGGCAGGGCGAGGACCTCCCGTACATGACGCTGTTCAAGAAGCACGAACGCGACATTCCGTTCCGCGAATTGCTGCGAACGATCAACGCGACGCATCGGGAGGGGTACGAGGCGTAAGGCTTTTTGAGAACTGCTTGCTCGCCTAGCCAGATGGTGGTCTCAGTCGCGCAAGGTGAACGGCTGCTTCCGGTCGGATGCAGCCATTCGGAAATCTCAGCGGAGACGCCCGTTCACCGGCCGAAGCGGTCATTTGGCGGTCGATCATCAATCGGCTGTTACCGACCCAAAGCGGAAATCTGCAAATTCGTATTCAATGTCTGCTCTTAACCAGCAAGAGGTCGTCACGCGACACCTGCGCGAAAATGCACATGACCATTTCACCGTCATGGAGCGAGTAGTAATCGTCTTTTGAGAATTTCTTGCTTACCGCTCGTCTCGTCTACTGGCTCGACATGCCCAGTGAATTCAAGCCTGTCCGACCAGCGACTGAAAAGATGGAAAAAGCTGATTTCACCGGTCATGCAATGCCAGCTGGCCTTCCCCTTCGGATGCCCCAGGTCAGTGACGACCTGCTGTACTTCGCCGGGCTTCATTTCGAATCGTGTGTAAGTGTTCTGGTCAAGCCACCGTGATGCATCATCCACACGCACAGAAATAGGACCCTGTAGAAGAAAGCCCGCATCGTAGTAAACGTAGAGGGCGCATCCACCTGTCGGGGGCTGAAATTGCTTCGCTCGCTCGTCCTGCTGCGGCGCCGCTGCAATAATTGCCGAATCTGACATTTTGTGTGGATCCAAGCCGAATGACAGCACGCAATTTCCACTACGAGCGCACCCGGTTTTTGATTCGTGATGATCTACATGTAACAGCTTCGATGCATCATCAAACTCAACCTCAATCCATTTGTAATCGTGAATTACGCCTCCCGCCCCCTGCCCGACAAGAAGGCCGGCCAGTAGTGCTGGGCGCGTCGCTCCGTAATACCAGTACCTGCCACCGCCCCTGGTCGCATGCGGAACACCGATCAAAGTCATTACGGCTTCCTTGCTTGCCCCGGCCTTGAGATCCGTCAGCGCCTTGCTGGGCAGAGGATCGTCGTAAAAAGGTGCCACGGGCACGACTATGCAACCGCCAAGCAAGAGAGCCAGGGAAATAACGCTGGCCGAAATTGAGCGTGTTCTGCGCATGACCACGTTCCCCCCCTTTCATAATTGTTAAATGATACAAAAGCAGTTCCAACCTCGCTTTTTAACGTCCGCCATGTTTGAAGTGTGGCCCGTGGCATGGCGGGCTAATCTGTCCGTTTAGAGACGGTTGCGGCGGTTCATTGAGGTCAGGCGAAGTGGCTGCATTTGGCCGACTGCACGCATCCAACATTTATCCTGAAAGCGGCCGTCCACGACTCGGCAAGACAATCAGACTCCCATCAACCACGAAGGAGTCTGACATGGAAGCCAATCAATCTCGTGAGCCTTGGAAAAAAGGCAAGTTGGTCGGCCAAAAACCGCCACTCAAACCCAAGGACATCTGGGCTATCCGAATCCACCTCCAGAACGAACATCGTGTTCGTGACCTGGCTATGTTCAACCTGGCGATCGACAGCATGCGATCTGGTGAATCTGCATGTCGGGGACGTGACGCACGGCAACCAGATATTGCCCCGGGCGATGGTCGTGCAGCGAAAGACCCAACGCTCGGTGCAGTTCGAACTGACCGAGCCGACCAGGTCTGCCGTGTCGGCATGGATCGAAAGGGCAAGCTTGAGGCCGGAGCACTATCTGTTCCCCAGCCGCCTGGCGAAATCGCCTCATGTTTCCACCCGCCAGTACGCCCGCATCGTGCATCAGTGGGTTGCCGCCATCGGACTCGATTCGACGGTCTATGGCACGCACACAATGCGACGGACCAAGGCGACACTGATCTACAAGCGAACCAAGAACCTAAGGGCCGTCCAGCTCTTGCTCGGCCATACCAAGCTGGAGAGCACTGTTCGATACCTTGGGATCGAGGTCGATGACGCACTCGAGATCTCGGAGCAGACTGAAATCTAGTGATGCATCCCTGCGGTCGCATGGCGACCAAGTGCGACCGCCCTTAGCTACTCCTTCTTCGGGTAGTCGAGGACGACGTTCGCTGGATGTACGTCACCGATGGTTGCCCATGATTTCGTCTCGAACGTGAATTGCGCAACCGCGCACGTCGGCAGCAGGGCGATATCGTTGGACAAGCGATGCGCAAGCTCCGAGAACTCAGGGTTGTGGCCAAAGAGCATCACGCACTTCAGCTTGTCATCGAGTTCACCAACGACCGCAAGCAGGGTCTCGGGCTCGGTGGCATACAGCCGGTCATCCACGACGATATCCTTGGCCTTATAACCGAGTTCCTTGGCGATGATTTGCGCCGTCGCAAGCGCTCGACGCGCGGGACTCGACAGGATCAGGTCGGGTTTCGCTTGCTGCTTCGCCAAGCGCTTCCCCATCATGGGTGCGTCACGCTTGCCGCGGTCGGCCAGCGGCCGCTCCGTGTCGGGCAGGCCAATGCCATCCCAACTCGACTTGGCGTGACGGACAAGGATTAGCGTTCTTTTCATTGAACCCTCTGTGACGACCGTTCGTGGCATTTTGCCACCGCCTGCTTATGGGGAGCATGATGAACTCCCGTAGTCGGCCAGAAGCGGAAGTTCAATTCCAATCCGTAAAGCCCCCGTGGCACCACTCGGCTATGCTGCGATATTGTCAGTGCGAGCTTATTTCAGGACGAAGCATGAATTTCAGGATTCTCGATGACAACAGCAAGGAAGAAGTGGCAAACCTGTTCACTTCAGTATTTTCGTCATCTGAAGGGGATCAAGAAGGGAGACTGATTGGCAGCCTTGCCTCTGCGCTGGCTGCACGCACCGACAATCAGGAAATTATCTGTATTGGTGCCTATGCAGACGGGGCAATGATTGGGGCAATCTTCTTTACCCGACTTCGATTCGATGAGCCCATCAAAGCCTTCATGCTCGCTCCAGTTGCAGTCAGCACCGCCCATCAGGGAAGGGGTATTGGGCAGGCATTGATCAGATTTGGACTGGAGGAGTTGAAAAATCGCTCCACAACGCTGGTTGTCACGTATGGCGATCCTGCCTTCTACTCCAAGGTTGGGTTTCGGGCATTATCGGAGGATGTGATCCGGGCGCCGCTGCCACTCTCAATGCCAGAAGGTTGGCTTGGCCAGCCCTTATCGGGAGAGGCTATTCCAATCGTGAAAAGCCGTCCTGCGTGCGTACAGGAATTCGACGATCCTGCTTACTGGTAATGCCAACGCATCATACCGACTCGGACTATCTCGTTCGCTGACCGTCTGCTTTCGCCTTCTTGCTATATCCCCTTTGGATCGAGAGTGCGCGTTCCCCGGACTGGAAAGCAGCCGTTCGGCGTGAATTCCCGATCAGCGGCTGCTCAAGGCCACATAGCGGGCCACCTTGGCACAGAACCCACCGGCCGCAAAGGCCGAAAACCAGCCGGCCAAGGCTTTCCACACGAACGCTCGTATGGAACCGGAACAGTCCCGTGACCCCGCGAAGGCACCGTTCGGGCGCCTTCGTATTTCTTCACCGCTTCATCGTCACTCCGCCCGCAGCGCCTCCACCGGATTGAGCCGCGCCGCACGCATGGCGGGAACCACGCCCGCGGCCAGGCCGATAAGCACCGACACGAGCAGCGCGCCAAGCGCGTAATCCCAAGGCGTGTTGACCGGCAGGCCGCTCACCGCGGTCTTCAGCAACCAGGCGGTGCCGGCGCCGATCGCCAGGCCGCCGAGCCCGCCGAGGGTGGACAGCACGGTCGACTCCATCAGGAACAGGGTGCGGATGCGCGCCCTTGTCGCGCCCAGCGCGGTGAGCAGGCCGATCTCGGCGACGCGCTCGGCCACCGCGATGTGCATCAGCGTGACCATGCCGACCGCGCCGACCAGCAGCGAAATGCCGCCGAGCGCGGCGACGGCGAAGGTCAGCACGTCGAGCACGGTGCCGAGCGTGTCGAGCATCTGCTGCTGCGGGGTGACGGTGAAATCCTCGCGGCCGTGGCGCGCGATCAAAATCCTCTTGATGTCTTCGACCACCGCCGGCAGCGGGGCGCCGGGCTTGTAGGCGACGTGGATTTCCATCACCCCCTCGCGGTTGAACACTTCGAGCGCTCGCGCGGTGGGGATGTAGACGGTGTCGTCGAGGTCGAAGCCCAGCACCTGGCCCTTCGGCGCCATCACGCCGATCACGCGGAAGCGCGTGGCGCCGACCTGCAGGGTGGCGCCGAGGGGATTGGCGGTGCCGAACAGCTCGCTGCGCACCTTCGACCCCAGCACCGCAAAGGCGCGCGGGTTGCGCGGATCGTCGGCGGGCAGGAACTGGCCGACCGCGACGCGCATGTTGAACGCGCGCGAGAAGTCCGGCCCCTCGCCGTACACCGTCACGCGCCGGCTGCGGCCGTGGGCGCGGATTTCGGCGTTGCCCATCACCCCGGCGTTGGTGTACTCGGCGTAGCGCGAGGTCTTGAGCGCCAGCGCGTCCTCGATCGTCAGCAGGCGCGCGCTGCCGATCGCGCCGACCGAAGCGCCGTGGGTGCTGGTCTTGCCCGGGCTGATGTTGATGATGTTGGTGCCGAACTGGGTGAACTCGGCCAGCACGAAGCGGTGGATGCCGTCGCCGATCGAGGTGAGCAGGATCACCGCGGCGATGCCCACCGCGATGCCGGTGGCCGACAGGAAGGTGCGCAGCCGGTGCGCGGTGAGCGCGTGCAGGGCGAAGCGCAGGGTGTCGGCGGCGCTCATTTTCCGGAGAGGGCAAGCACGGGATCGAGCCGCGCCGCGCGCGCCGCGGGCAGCAGGCTGGCGACGACGCCGGTGAGGAGCGCGGTGGCGACGCCCGCCACGCTGGCCCACGCCGGCGGATACGCCGGCAACACCGGATAGGCGAGGCGGATCACGAAGGCGCCGGCGTGGCCCAGCGCGAAGCCGAGGGCGCCGCCGGCCAGCGACAGCCACAGCGCCTCGGCGAAGAACAGGCGGCGGATGTCGGACGCGGGCGCGCCGATCGCCTTCAGCAGGCCGATTTCCGAGGTGCGCTGCGCCACCGCGACCAGCATCACGTTCATCACCAGGATCCCTGCCACCGCCAGGCTGATCGCGGCGATGCCGGCGACGCCCAGCGTCAGCGCGGTGAGGATGCGGTCGAAGGTGTCGAGCACCGCGTCCTGGGTGATGACGGTGACGTCCTCCTCGCCGTCGTGGCGCAGCTTCAGCAGGTGGGTGATGGCGGCCTTGGCCGGCTCGATGGCGGTGCGGCTCCGCGCCTCGACCAGCAGGCGGAACAGCGACTCGGTGTTGAACAGCTCCTGCGCATAGTCGATCGGGATGATGACGATCTCGTCGGAGTTGAAGCCCATCGACTCGCCCTGCGGCGCGAGCACGCCCGACACGAGGAAGCGGCTGTCGCCGAGCCGCACGCGCTGGCCGACCGCGCGGCCGTCGGGAAAGAACTCGCGCGCCAGCACGCTGCCCAGCACGATCTGCGCGCTCTTCTCGGATCCGCGGGCGAGGAAGCTGCCCTGCGACAGCTTCATGTGGCGGATCGGCAGCAGGTCGGCGGTGCTGCCGAGCACCGTCACCTCGCGCAGGCGACCGGCGGACGTCAGCTCGGCGACGCCGACGTTGAGCGGCGCGTAGCGGCGGACCTGCGGCAGTTGGCCGACCAGGCGGGCGTCTTCCAGCGTGAGGTCGCGCGGCGTTTCCCCGAGCGAGGCGCCGGGAAAGCCGCCGGCGGTCTCGGCACGCCCCGGCAGCACGATGACGAGGTTGGTGCCGAGCGAGGAGAACTGTCCGACCACGTAGCGCCGCGCGCCGTCGCCGAGCGCGGTCAGCACCACCACCGCCGCCACGCCCAGCGCCATCGCCAGCACGATCAGCAGCGAGCGGGTGCGGTAGCTCGCCACCGTCGAGAGGGAAAGGACCAGCGTGTCGCGCAGGTTCATGTTTCGTCGCCGACGATCTCGCCGTCGCGCATCGCGATGTGGCGATGCGCGCGTGCGCCGAGCTCGCGGTCGTGGGTGACGACGATCAGCGTGGTGCCGGCGTGGTGCAGCGCTTCGAGCAGCGCCATGACTTCGGCGCCGATGCGGTGGTCGAGGTTGCCGGTCGGCTCGTCGGCCAAGAGCGCGGTCGGGCGCAGGATGGTGGCGCGCGCGATCGCCACGCGCTGGCGCTGGCCGCCGGAGAGTTCCGACGGGCGGTGGTGGGCGCGGTCCCGGAGGTCGAAGGCGTCGAGCGCGGCGTCGACCTGCGCGCTGCGCTCGGCCGGCGCGACGCCTTCGAGGATCAGCGGCAGCTCGATGTTCTGTGCCGCGGTGAGGCGCGGCACCAGGTGGAAGGACTGGAAAACGAAGCCGATCTTTTCGCGCCGCACGCGTGCCCGCTCGGTTTCGGACAGGCCGGTGACGTCGCTGCCGTCGAGTTCGTAATGTCCACTATCCGGGCGGTCGAGCAGGCCGATGACGTTGAGCAGGGTCGACTTGCCGGAGCCCGACGGCCCCATGATCGAGACGTATTCGCCGGACGCGATGTCGAGCGTGACGCCGTTCAACGCGCGCACTTCCTGGTCGCCCATGCGGAACACGCGGGTGATCGCCGACAGCCGGATCATGGCGAGGCCTCAGGGCGGATGCCGCACACCGACGCGAGCGTCCCCCTCGCCCGCAAGCGGTAGAGGGCCGGGGAGAGGGGGTGAACAGCGCGAGCCGCGGCGATCATGACCCGGGACGGCTCTGCCCGTCCTGTGCGCGGGCCCTGACCTTCACCCCGGCCTTCACGCTTTCGTCGTCGAAGGACAGCAGCACGCGGTCGCCGGCCTGCAATCCGGCGGTGACTTCGGTGAACGCCCAGTTGGCCAGCCCTGTCTCGATGCGGCGGGTTTCCAGCCGGTCGTCCCCGCCCAGCGCGAGCACCGTGCCGTCCTGCTGGATCGCCTGGGTCGGCACGCGCAGCACGTCGTCGCGGCGCTCGATGATCGCCTCGACGTCGGCGCTGTAGCCGACCAGCAGAATCTGTTTGGGCGGGGTGTCGAAGTCGACCTCGACGTCGACCGTGCGCGCCTGCTTCTCGACCTCGGTCACGTAGGGCGCGATGCGCCGCACGTGGCCGGGGAAGGTCTGGCCGGGCAGGGCGTCGAGGGTGATGCGCGCCGGCTGGCCGGTGCGCAAGCGGGGCGCGTCGACCTCGTCCATCGGCGCGCTCACGTAGAGGCAGCTGTCGTCGATCAGGTCGACGGCAGGCGGGGTCGGGATGCCGGGCGGCGAGGGGGTGGTGACCTCGCCGATCTCGCCGGTGACTTGCGCGACGATGCCGGCGAACGGCGCGGTCAGCGTGGTGCGCTCGAGCCCGGCCAGCGTCACGCGGATCTGCGCCTGCGCGCGCTTGACGTCGGCGGCGAGCGCGTCGCAGCTGGCCTGGCGCGCACGCGCCTCGGCACGGGCGTCATCGGCGCGCTGCGGGCTGACGAAATTCTCGGCGGCGAGCTGTTCGGTGCGGTCGGCGTCGCGCTTCGCGTTGGCGGCGAGGATGCAGGCCTCGCGGCGGCGCTCCTCGCTGGTGGCGAGCTGGCGGGTGGCGAGGTCGCGCTGCGCGGCGAGGTCGCGGTTCCACAGTTCCAGCAGCGGATCGCCGGCCTTGACGCGGTCGCCTTCCTTCACCCACCGCTTGACGATCTGCCCCCCGAGCACCGGGGCGAGCTTGGCGCGGCGGCAGGCCTTGACGGTGCCGGCACGGGTGTTGACCACGGTCGACTCGACCGGGCCACGCGCGAGGGTGGCGAGCTCGACTTCGGGCGGGGCGGGGCGGGTGAGAAACCAGACGGCGTAGGCCAGGATGGCGAGGGCCGGCACGACAAGGGCGAGACGCAGCCAGGTTTTCGGTTTGGGCATGATCAGGCGCAGCGGCAGGGAAGCGGCTCAATGTAACATTCGACCATGCCGAAAACCATCGTTCCTGCCCGCCTCGAATTCAGGGATGGCGTGCCGTATTCCGCCGCCTACGGCGACATTTATCACTCGGCTGACGGCGGCGCGGGGCAGGCCCGGCATGTGTTCCTGCAGGGCTGCGGCCTGCCGCAGGCGTGGGCCGGGCGCGAGCGCTTCGTCGTGCTGGAAACCGGCTTCGGCACCGGGCTCAACTTCCTGACGACCTGGGGGGCGTGGCGCGACGATCCGCAGCGCCCGGCGCGGCTGCACTTCCTGTCGGTCGAGAAGCATCCGTTCCGCGCCGACGACCTCGCGCGCCTGCACGCGCAGTGGCCGCAGTTCGGCGAGCTGTCCACCGAACTCGTGGAGAACTGGCCGATGCCGACGCCGGGCTTCCACCGCATCGCGCTCGACGGCGGCCGTGTGCAGCTCACGCTGATGCTGGGCGACGCGGCGGATTGCCTGCCGCAGGTCGAGGCCGCGGTCGACGCCTTCTACCTCGACGGCTTCGCGCCCGACGTCAACGCCGACCTGTGGCAGCCCGCGCTGTTCGGCGAACTGGCGAGGCTGGCGAAACCCGGCGCGGCGGCCGCGACCTACACGGTGGCGGCGCCGGTGCGGCAGGGGTTGGCGGCGGCGGGCTTCGCCTGCGAGAAGCGCGCCGGCTACGGCCGCAAGCGGCACTGCCTCAGCGCGCGTTATGAGGGGCCGGGCAGCGTATCCGAATCCGCACCGCCGCAGCGTGTCGCCGTCATCGGCGCCGGCGTCGCAGGTGCTGCCACGGCGCACGCGCTCGCCGGCCGCGGCGTCGAGGTCACCGTGCTCGAGCGGGCCGACGCGGTCGCCCAAGGTGCGTCGGGCAACCCGGTCGGCGTGTTCCGCCCGCTGGTGTCGCGCGACGACAACCGCGCCAGCCGCCTCACGCGCGCCGCCTTCCTCCACGACCTGCGCGCATGGGCGCGGCTTTCCGGCGTCGAGTGGGCGCGCTGCGGCGTGCTGCACCTGGCGAAGGACGACGCCGCGGCGGCGAAGCAGCGCCAGGCGCTGGCCGACACCGCGCCGCCGGCCGAATTCGCACGCTGGGTCGAGCTCGACGAGGCGCGCGCGCTGGCGAACTGGCCGGTCGAAGCGCCCGGGGTGTTCTATCCGGCCGCGGGCTGGGTGGTGCCGGCGAGCCTGTGCCGCGCCTGGCTCGACCGTCCCGGCGTGCAACTGCGGACCGGCTGCGCCGTCGCGCGGCTGAACAAGGCATCTGACGGGTGGCAGCTGCTGGACGCGGCCGGTGGTGTGCTCGCCGAGGCCGACGCCGTGGTGCTGGCGAACGCCCGCGACGCGGCCGGGCTGCTGCCGGCGCAGTCGTGGCCGCTGCACACCGTGCGCGGGCAGGTCACCCGGCTGCCGCCCGGCAGCCTGCCGGAAATCACCCGGGTGATCGCCCGCGAGGGCTACGTGGCGCCGGGGCTGGAGCGGCCGCTGGTCGGCGCCACCTACGAACACGACGACGACGACACCGCGCCGCGCGCCGCCAGCGACGCCTCCAACCTGGCGCGGCTCGAGGCGATCCTGCCCGGCGCGGCGGCGCGTTTCGCCGCGGGGCCGGTGGCGGGCCGCGCCTCGCTGCGTGCGACGCTGCCGGACCGGCTGCCGCTGCTGGGCGCCGTCGACGCGCACCCGGGGCTCTGGGTGGCGGCGGGCTACGCGTCGCGCGGCGTCGTGTGGGCGGGGCTGCTGGGCGAGGCGCTGGCCGACCGCATGACCGGCCAGCCGCTGCCGCTCGAGGCCGATCTGATGCGGGCGATCGCGCCGGGCCGTTTCAGCCGCGGGTGAGCCGTCAGGCCGGCGCCGCCGGCCTGCGCTGGCCTGGAGCGGCGAAAGGGGCGGGTCACACTTCAGAAACATTCGTTCATTAGCATGTGCCGAAATAACAAAAGCACGAAAAATGAACAACATTTCCGAACTGTGCGTCGCCGTCGAGCCCCTGCAGCCGCATTACCGGGTGCTGGACGTCGGCGACATCTTCCTCGACCCGCGCTACGACCGCTTCCTTTCGCTGCCGGTGGTGGCGGACGGCCGGCCGGTCGGCACCATCAGCCGCAGCCACGTGCAGCAGGTCTTCATGTCGCGCTTCGGGCGCGAGCTGCAGGGCAGCAAGTCGATCGAGCACTTCATGAACCCGGCGCCGCTCGTCGTCGGGCTCGAGCACTCGATGGCGGAGGCGAGCCAGTACGTCACGCGCAACATCACCTTCCCCATCACCGAGGACTTCATCGTCACCGCCGGCGGCGGCTATCACGGCATGGGTTCGGTGATCGACCTGATCCGCGGCCTCGAGCAGCAGCTCGTCGCCCAGAACCAGTCGCTGGCGCAGGCCTACGCGAAGCTCAAGGACTCGCAGGCGCAGCTGGTGCAGTCGGAGAAGATGGCGTCGCTGGGCCAGATGGTCGCCGGCGTCGCGCACGAGATCAACACGCCGCTCGGCTACGTGCAGAACAACCTTGAGATGGCGCGCGACGCGTACGGCAGGCTCGCCGCACTCAACGGGGCCTACGACACGCTGTTCGCGATGATGCTGTCGCCCGGCGCCAGCGAGGCGGAGATCGGCGAGCACTACGCCGGCCTGCAGCAGATGCGCGACGAATTCACCGACGTCTACCCGCGCGAGAGCATGGACAGCCTGTTTGCCGACAGCCTGTATGGCCTGCAGCAGATTTCCGAGATCGTCGTCAACCTGAAGAACTTCAGCCGCCTCGACTAGGCCGCGGTCGACAACGTCGACGTCAACGAGTGCGTCATCAGCGCGCTGACGATCGGCAAGAACGTGATCAAGCACAAGGCGGAAGTCGTCCGCGACTTCGGCAAGCTGCCGAAGGTGAGCTGCTCGCCCTCGCAGATCAACCAGGTCTTCCTCAATCTGGTGACCAACGCCGCGCAGGCGATCGAAGGCCACGGCAAGATCCTGATCAGGACGCTGGCCGACGACCAGTACGTTCACGTCGTGGTGCGCGACACCGGCCGCGGCATCCCGCAGGAGAACCTCGCCAGGATTTTCGATCCCTTCTTCACCACCAAGCCGATCGGCGAGGGGACCGGCCTGGGGCTGTCGATCGTGTTCGGCATCGTCAAGGACCATGGCGGCCAGATCCAGGTGAAGTCGGAAGTGGGCAAGGGCACGGCGTTCTGCGTCAGCCTGCCGATCCAGAAGCGCGTCTTGAACTGAGGAGCCACCCATGCAGCAAACGACCGAAAAGCCGACCCTGCTGTTCGTCGACGACGAGGAGCGCATCCTGCGCTCGCTGCGCATGCTGTTCGCCGCCAACTATCGCGTGCTGGTGACCACCGACGGCCGCGAGGCGCTGGAAATCCTCAGGCGCGAGAAGGTGCACGCCCTGATCAGCGACCAGCGCATGCCGGTGATGGCCGGCGTCGACCTGCTGCGCCAGGCCCGCGAGATCGCGCCGAACACCATGCGCCTGCTGCTCACCGGCTATTCGGACATCGAGGCGGTGATCGGCTCGATCAACGACGGCGAGGTGTTCCGCTACATCAACAAGCCGTGGAATTCCGACGACATCCGCAGCATCGTCGGCGAGGCCGCCGGCATCGCCATGAGCCTCGAGCAGCCGGCCGGCCCCACCCCGGCGGAGCCGCCGGCCGCCGCCACCCAGACGCTGCTGCTGATCGACGACTGCCGGGAAACCGCGCTGGAACTCAAGACGCTGATCGAGGAGAGCTTTCCCGGCACCTTCGCGCTCGAGTGGGCCACCAGCCTGGGCGAGGCCATGTCCATCCTCGAGCGGGAGAACGTGTCGATCGTGGTGTCCGAGATCCAGGTCGGCGACGACGACATGACGCCCTTCCTCAAGACGCTCAAGCGCTTCAAGCCGCACGTCGTCACCATCGTCCTGACCTCGTTCAAGGACTCGGCGCTGCTGGTCGGGCTGATCAACCAGGGACAGGTGCACCGCTTCCTGCCCAAGCCGATGCGCCGTGTCATGACGGTGCGCGGCATCCAGTCCGGGATCGACCGCTCCCGGGAGATGAAGCGCCGGCCGGAGATCGCGCGCCGCCACAAGGTCGAGGCGCCGTCCCGGGAACTGGAGCCCGGACTCATCAGCCGCATCCGCGGCCTGTTCGCCCGCGCCGAGAGCCGCTGAGGCGGCTGCCGGAGACGCCCCGCCGCCCCGGAACGACCGGGGCGCAACCCGTGTCTATGCCAGGTACTAGACTGCTTAGAGAGGGAGCGTTTCCTATGTCCACCACCCGACCCGCCGCCGTTGCCGGCCTGTTCTACCCGGGCGAGCCCGTCGCGCTCAGGCAGGCGCTCGCCGACCTGCTGTCGAAGCCCGCGGCTGCCGGGCCGTCGAACCCGCCCAAGGCGCTGATCGTGCCGCACGCCGGCTACGTCTATTCCGGTCCGGTCGCGGCCAGCGCCTACGCCCGGCTGGCTCCCCTGCGCGGGCGCATTCGCCGCGTGGTGCTGCTCGGTCCGACCCATCGCGTCTACGTCAAAGGCTTGGCGCTGCCCGAGGCCGAGCGCTTCGCCACCCCGCTCGGCGAGGTGGCGCTCGACCGCGAGGGCATGCGGCAGCTCGAAGACCTGCCGCAAGTGATCCGCAGCGCGGCGGCGCACCAGCTCGAGCATTCGCTGGAGGTGCAGCTGCCCTTCCTGCAGACGGTGCTCGGCGAGTTCGAGCTGCTGCCGCTCGCGGTGGGCGAGGCCACCGCGGACGAGGTCGCCGAGGTGCTGGAGAAGGCATGGGGCGGCGACGAGACGCTGATCGTGATCAGCTCCGACCTGTCGCACTTCCTGCCCGACGCGCGCGCCCGCGAGGTCGACGGCGGCACCGTCGAGGCGATCCTCGCGCTCGATTCCCATCTCAATCACGAGCAGGCGTGCGGCGCGACGCCGGTCAACGGCCTGCTGCTGGCGGCGCGCCGGCACCACCTGCGCCCGGTGGCGCTCGACGTGCGCAATTCGAGCGACACCGCCGGCGACCCCGAGCGGGTGGTCGGCTACGCGTCGTTCGCCTTCGCGCCCGAGGCCGGCGACCCGCCCGCCGCGGAGGAGAAGGGCAGGACGCTGCTCGAGCTCGCGCGTTCCGAGATCGCCGGGAAGCTGGGGCACGAGATCGTCCGCCCGGCCGACGCGATCTGGCTGCAGGAGCCGGGCGCGAGCTTCGTCACGCTGACCCGCCAGGGCGAGTTGCGCGGCTGCATCGGCACGCTGGAGGCGCATCGCCCGCTCGGCATCGACGTGCGCGAGAACGCGGTCGCGGCAGCGTTCCGCGATCCGCGCTTCATGCCGCTGACGCGCGCGGAATTCGGCGACGTGCGGGTCGAGGTGTCGCTGCTGTCGCCGACCGAGGCGATGACGGTCGCCGACGAGGCCGCCGCCGTGGCGGCCCTGCGCCCGCACATCGACGGCGTGGTGTTCGAGTACCAGCATTTCCGGAGCACCTTCCTGCCGCAGGTCTGGGAGCAGCTGCCCGACCCGGCCGAGTTCCTGGCGTACCTGAAGCGCAAGGCGGGCCTGCCGATGGATTTCTGGGCCGAGCAGGTGCGCCTGTCGCGCTATACCGTGAGCAAGTGGAAGGAAAGCGAGGCCGCGTATGTCCATTCCTGAATCGCACACCCCGGCGCGCTGGTGGCGCGTGCTGCCCGACGGCCGCATCGAGTGCGACCTGTGCCCGCGCTACTGCAAGCTGCACGAGGGCCAGCGCGGCCTGTGCTTCGTGCGCAAGATGGAAGGCGGCAAGATGGTGCTCACCACCTACGGCCGCTCGTCGGGCTTCTGCGTCGACCCCATCGAGAAGAAGCCGCTCAACCATTTCTATCCGGGCTCGTCGGTGTTTTCCTTCGGCACCGCCGGCTGCAACCTCGCGTGCAAGTTCTGCCAGAACTGGGACATCTCCAAGTCGCGCGAGACCGACACCATGGTCGACCGCGCGATGCCCGACGAGATCGCCGCCGCCGCCGAGCGGGCCGGCTGCAAGAGCGTCGCCTTCACCTACAACGACCCGGTGATCTTCGCCGAGTACGCGATGGACGTCGCCGACGCCTGCCACGCGCGCGGCCTCAAGACGGTGGCGGTGACCGCCGGCTACATCACCGAGGAACCGCGTCGCGAATTCTTCGCCAAGATGGACGCCGCCAACGTCGACCTCAAGGCCTTCACCGACGACTTCTACGTCAAGCTGACCGGCGGCCACCTGCAGCCGGTGCTCGACACGCTGGTCTATCTGAAGCGCGAGACCGACGTCTGGTTCGAGCTCACCACGCTGCTGATCCCCGGCCACAACGACTCCGACGCCGAGCTCGAGGCGATGAGCCAGTGGATCCTGAAGGAGCTCGGCCCCGACGTGCCGCTGCACTTCTCCGCCTTCCACCCCGACTGGAAGATGATGGACGTGCCGCCGACGCCGGCCGCAACGCTCACCCGCGCGCGCGAGATCGCGATGAAGGCGGGGCTCAACTACGTCTACACCGGCAACGTGCACGACACCACCGGCGGCACCACTTTCTGCCCGTCCTGCCACGCGCCGCTGGTCGTGCGCGACTGGTACCGCATCGACCGTTACGATCTCACGCCCGACGGCCACTGCCCGCACTGCGGCAGCGCGATCGCCGGCCGCTTCGGCGTGTTCGGCCATCCCTTCGGCAACCGGCGCATCCCGGTCGCCATGCACCGCGAGGACCGGCCATGAGCACGTCGGCCCTGGCGCATATCCCGGCCGGCCGCGCCACCATCGAGGGCATGCTGGAGATCCCGGAGGGCGCGATCGGGCTGGTGCTGTTCGCCCACGGCAGCGGCTCGTCGCGCCACTCGCCGCGCAACAACTACGTCGCCGGCGTACTGCGCGCGGCCGGTGTCGGCACGCTGCTGATGGACCTGCTGACCCCCGACGAGGACCGCGACTATTCGCGGCGCTTCGACATCGGCCTCTTGACGCAGCGCCTGCTCGACGCCGCGCGCTGGGTCGGCGAGCAGGCGGCGACCCGCGACCTGCCGCTCGGTTTCTTCGGCGCCAGCACCGGGGCCGCCGCGGCGCTCGAGGCCGCGGCGGCGCTCGGCGACGGCGCCCGCGCCGTGGTGTCGCGCGGCGGCCGCCCCGATCTCGCCAGCGAACTCGCGCTGCAGAAGGTGAGCGCGCCGACGCTGCTGCTGGTGGGCGGCTACGACGACGGCGTCATCGACCTCAACCAGCTGGCGTACGACCAGTTGCGCTGCGAGAAGGAGATGGTGATCGTGCCCGGCGCGACCCACCTGTTCGAGGAACCCGGCACGCTGGAAGCGGTCGCAAACCGGGCGGCGGAGTGGTTCGCGGAGTATCTTCCCCGCCGCTGAGCGCGCTGGCCGACGGTCGGGCCGCGTGGCATGATCGAAGCATGCCTGCCGAACAAGCCAGCCCCGTCTTCATCGCCCGCGGCCTCACCAAGGTCTACCGCATGGGCGAGGTCGAGGTGCAGGCGCTGCGCGGCATCGACCTCACGCTCTACCGCGGCGAACTGGTGGTGCTGCTCGGCCCCTCGGGCAGCGGCAAGTCGACGCTCCTCAACATCCTCGGCGGGCTCGACGCGCCCAGCGGGGGCGAGGTCTACTACCTCGACCACAAGCTGACCGGCGCCAGCGAGGCCGATCTGACCCGCTTCCGCCGCGAGCACGTCGGCTTCGTCTTCCAGTTCTACAACCTGATTCCCAGCCTCACCGCGCGCGAGAACGTCGCCGCGGTGACCGAGATCGCCGAATCCCCGATGCGGCCCGAGGACGCGCTCGCGCTGGTGGGGCTCGGCAGCCGGCTCGACCATTTCCCGGCGCAGCTGTCGGGCGGCGAGCAGCAGCGGGTCGCGATCGCCCGCGCCGTCGCCAAGAACCCCGCGGTACTGCTGTGCGACGAGCCGACCGGCGCGCTCGACTCGGCGACCGGCGTGGTGGTGCTCGAGGTGCTGGAAAAGGTCAACCGCGAACTCGGCACGCTCACCGTGCTGATCACCCACAACGCCGGCATCGCCGACATGGCCGACCGCGTGATCCGCCTGTCGGACGGCCACATCGCCGACATCCGCTCCAACGCCGTGAAGAAGTCGGCGCACGAGCTCTCCTGGTAGCGAGGCCCGGCGGTGCGCGCCCTCGACCTCAAGCTCTTCCGCGACTTGTGGCACATGCGCGGGCAGGTGCTGGCGATTGCGGCGGTGATCATGGGCGGCGTCGCCACCATGGTGATGTCGCTGTCGACCTACGATTCGCTCACCACCACCCGCGACCGCTTCTACGGCGAGTACCGCTTCGCCGAGGTGTTCGCCGGCCTCAAGCGCGCACCCGAGCCGGTGGCCGAGCGGCTTGCCGCGATCCCCGGCGTCGAGGTGCTGGAGACCCGGGTGAAAGCCGGGGTGAAGCTCGAGGTCGAGGGCTTCAGCGATCCCATCACCGGCCTGATCCTGTCGCTGCCGGACACCGGCGAGGCGCAACTCAACCGGGTGCATCTCAAGCGCGGGCGCAACGTGCAGCCGTGGAGCGCGGACGAGGTCGTCCTGTCCGACACCTTCGCCGACGCGCACCGTTTCCAGCCGGGCGACCGGCTCGCCGCGATCATCCACGGCAAGAAGAAGACGCTTACGGTGGTCGGCGTCGCGGTGTCGCCGGAATACGTCTACCAGATCGCGCCCGGCTCGATGTTTCCCGACTTCAAGCGCTACGGCGTGCTGTGGATGGGGCGCAGCGCGCTCGCCGCCGCCTACGACATGGAGGGGGCGTTCAACGACGTGAGCCTGACGCTCGCGCGCGACGCCCGCGAGCAGGACGTGATCGACCGCGTCGACGCGGTGCTGGCGGCCTACGGCGGCACCGGCGCCTACGGCCGCGAGGACCAGTTCTCCAACCGCTTCCTGTCCGAGGAGCTGAAGCAGCTGCAGACGATGGCGACGGTGTTTCCGGCGATCTTTCTCGGCGTCGCCGCCTTCCTGCTCAACATCGTGCTGAGCCGGCTGATCGCGCTGCAGCGCGACCAGATCGCCATCCTCAAGGCCTTCGGTTACAGCTATTTCGCGATCGGCTCGCACTACGTCAAGCTGGTGCTGCTGATGGCGGTGCTCGGCGTCGCGGCGGGGCTCGCGCTCGGCGCCTGGTTCGGCCAGGGGCTCGCGCACGTCTACACCGAGACGACCTTCCGCTTTCCCTACCTCGACTACCAGCTGCGCCCGGTCGTCGCGCTGATCGCGCTGGCCGTCGCCGCGTTCGCGGCGGTGAGCGGCACGCTGGTGTCGGTGATGCGCGCGGTGCGGCTGCCGCCGGCGGAGGGCATGCGGCCCGAGATGCCGGTGGCCTACCGCACTTCGCTGGTGGAGCGCCTGGGCCTTGCGCGCTGGCTCGCGGCGCCGTCGCGCATGGTGCTGCGCCACATCGGGCGGCATCCGCTGAAGTCCCTCCTGACGGTGCTCGGCATCGCCTGCGCCTGCGGGCTGATGATGGTCGGCAACTACCAGAAGGGTGCGATCGACTTCATGGTCGACGTGCAGTTCCGCCAGGCGTCGCGCGAGGACCTCGGGCTCGCCTTCATCGAGCCGACCTCCGGCCGGGCGCTGCACGAGCTCGCCGCGCTGCCCGGCGTCGACCACGTCGAGGGCTTCCGCGACGTGCCGGCGATCCTGCGCTTCGGGCAGTATCGCCATCGCGCGGCGATCTTCGGCATCCAGCCCGAAGGCCAGTTGCACCGCTCGCTCGACAGCGCGCTGCAGCCGGTGGCGGTGCCGCCGGGCGGCGTGGTGCTCACCGATCATCTGGCGAACGAGATCCTGCACGTGAAGCCGGGCGACCTGCTGACGGTGGAGGTGCTCGAGGGCAGCCGCCCGGTGCTGCAGGTGCCGGTGCTCGGCATCACCAAGCAGTATCTCGGCGTGTCGGCCTACATGCAGCAGGATTCGCTCAACGAACTGATGCGCGAAGGCAACACGGTGTCGGGCGCCTATCTCGCCGTGCAGCCCGGCACCGAGGCGCGGCTCTACGCCGATCTCCACGAGCGTCCGCGCGTGCTCGGCATGGTCGCCAACAAGTCGGCGATCCAGAGCTTCTACGCCACCATCGGCGAGTTCATCCTGTTCTACAACCTGGTCGCGACGCTGCTCGCCGGGGCGATCGGCTTCGGCGTCGTCTACAACAGCGCGCGCATCGCGCTCTCCGAGCGCGGCCGCGAGCTCGCCAGCCTGCGCGTGCTGGGCTTCACCCGCGGCGAGATCGCCTATATCCTGCTCGGGGAACTGGCGCTGCTGACGCTGGCGGCGATTCCGGTCGGCTTCGTCGTCGGCGTCGCGCTGGTCGGCATCCTGGTGGTGGCGTTCCAGAGCGAGCTCTACCGGCTGCCGCTGCTGCTCACGCCGGAGAACTACGCCATGGGCGCCGCCGTCGTCATCGTCTCGGCGCTGCTGTCCGGCCTGCTGCTGTGGCATCGCCTCGGCCGGCTCGACCTGGTGGCGGTCCTCAAAACACGCGAATAGGTCAGAACGACAAGCATGCGACTGCGCGCAAAAATCGGAATGCTGGCAACCGCCGCCGTCGTGGCGGCGGGACTCGCGATCGGCTTCATGCCGCGCGCGGTGCCGGTCGACGTCGCCGAAGTGAAGCGAGGGCCGCTCACGGTGACGGTCGAGGAGGAGGGCAAGACCCGGGTCATGGAGCGCTACCTGGTGTCGGCGCCGGTGACCGGCTACCTGCGCCGCATCGGCCTCGACGCCGGCGACGCCGTCAAGGCCGGGCAGGTGCTTGCGGAGGTCGAGCCGGCGCGCGCGGTCGCGCTCGACCCGCGCACCCGCGCCCAGGCGCAGGCGCAGGCGAGCGCCGCCCGCGCCGCGCTCGCCGCGGCCGAGGAGAACGCGCGCGCCGCCGCGGCCTCCGCCGAGCTCGCGCAGCAGGAGCGCGTTCGTGCCGAATCGCTCCGGCAGTCCAATTTCGTTTCCGAACAGGCGCTCGATGCCGCACGCACCGCCGAGACCCGCGCCCGCGCCGCCGCGGAGGCCGCGCAGCACGCGGTGCGGGTGGCGCGCTTCGACCTGGCGACGGCGCAGGCGGCGGTCGCCAGCACCGACAGGCTGAGGAATGGCGCCGCGGACGTGGCGCAGGTGCGTGCACCGGCCGACACCCGTGTCCTGAAGCTGCTGCAGGAAAGCGAGGGCGCGGTGGCCGCCGGCCAGCCGCTGCTCGAGATCGGCGACCCGGAAAGCCTCGAGGTCGAGGTCGAGGTGCTGTCGACCCACGCGGTGCGGATCGCGCCCGGCTCCCGGGTGATCCTCGACCGCTGGGGCGGCGAGCGGGCGGTCGAGGGGCGGGTGCGGGTGGTCGAGCCGAGCGGCTTCACCAAGATTTCGGCGCTCGGCGTCGAGGAGCAGCGGGTGCGCGTGATCGTCGACTTCGCCTCGCCGCGCGACGCGTGGGCGCGGCTCGGCGACGGCTACCGGGTCGAGGCGCGCTTCGTGCTGTGGGAGGGCGACGACGTGCTGCAGCTGCCGACCAGCGCGCTGTTCCGGCAGGGCGAGGGCTGGGCGGCATTCGTGCTCGACGGCGGGCGCGCGCGCCTGGCGCCGGTCGAGACCGGGCAGCGCGCCGGGCTCGCCACCGAGGTGCGGTCGGGACTCGCGGCCGGCGACCGGGTGGTCGCGCATCCCGACGAGACGGTGCGCGACGGGGCGCGCGTCAAGCCGCGCTGAGCGTTCAGCCCTGGCCCTGGCCGGCCTGCTTCAGGATCTCGACCACCTCGCTGTCGTCGACCTGCGGAAAGTCCGCGTAGAACTGCCCCACCGCCTGGAAGAACGCCGGCGTCGACAGGCACACCACCTCGTCGGCATAGCCGCGGATCTTCTCGAGCGTGTCCGCCGGCGCCACCGGCACCGCGCAGATCAGGCGCGCCGGCTTCCGCGCGCGCAGCGCGTGCAGCGCGGAGATCATCGTCGCCCCGGTCGCCAGCCCGTCGTCGACGACGATGACGATGCGTCCGGCCGGGTCGATCGGCGGCCGCAGCGGCGTGTACTGCGCGCGGCGCTGGCTGATGGTCGCGAGCTGGGCCTTCTTTTCCTGCTCCAGATAGGCAGGCGTGCCGCCGGCCGATTCGGCGTAGTCGGCGATGTAGCTCCAGCCCGATTCGTCGATCGAGCCGAGCGCGAACTCGGGATTGAACGGCGCGCGCAGCTTGCGCACCAGCACGACGTCGAGCTCGCCGCCCAGCGCCTCGGCGAGTCGCTGCCCCATCGGCACCGCACCCCGGGGAATCGCCAGGATTAGCGGATTGCGGCCCTTGTAGGCCGCGAGCGCGACAGCCAGCTTGTCGGCGGCCTGCTTGCGGTTGGCGAATACCATGGTCGAATCCTCCTTTTCGCTGTCAGTCTAGTCGCAGGCCGCGCGGCAGGCGATCGCCGGGTGCCGGCGCTGGTGTGCGAAATCGACAAATGTTGTCTATGATGTGCAATATGAACACGTCATCCGGCATCGCAAGGAGTCCCGCATGAACCTCGCAGTCGCATCCGACGCCGATCCCGCCGGCGTCCTGGCCGAAGCCTTCGTCAGCGCGGGCAGGCAGCTGGGGATGAACCAGGCCGACCTCGGCGAGGTCATCGGCCGCGACCGCACGGTCGTCAGCCGTGGTCGCATCGACCCGGGCAGCAAGGCCGGCGAGCTGGCGCTGCTGTTCATCCGCTGCTACCGCGCGCTCTTCGTGCTGGTGGGCGGCGACGCCGGGCAGATGCGGCACTGGATGCATACCGAGAATCTCCACACCGGCGGCATCCCCGCCGAGCAGGTGAAGTCCGTGCAGGGCCTGGTCGGCGTGCTGGAATACCTGGACGCGATGCGGGGCAAGCTGTAGGTGGTCGACTGGGACGCCTGCCTGGCGGGAATCGAGCCGACCGGGCTGTCCGGCACGCTGCTCCGCCTGGTCGAGAGCCAGGAGCAGGTGGCGACCAACCGCCTGGTCGGCTCGCTCGCGCGGCAGGCGGTGCTGGAATCCCTGCTCGAGGGCACCAAGCCGCCGCTGCGCAAGGGAACCGCGACGCTGCACTACCTGCTGGCGACGCCCTTCCGCTACCCCCCGCTCAGGCACGGCTCGCGCTTCGGTGCGCGCAGCGAGCCGAGCCTGTTCTACGGCTCGCTGGAAACCCGCACCGTTCTCGCCGAAGCGGCCTACTACCGCTTCGTGTTCTGGCACGGCATGGCGACGCCGCCTGCCGGCAAGTTCGACACCCAGCACACCCTGTTCGGCGCCGCGTACCGCAGCGCGCACGGGTTGCACCTGCAGGCGCCGCCGTTCGCCGAACACCGCGCCGCGCTGGCCAGCCCGAGCGACTACCGCGCCAGCCAGGCGCTCGGCACGGCGATGCGCGCGGCCGGCATCGAGGCGTTCGAATTCGTCTCCGCGCGCGATCCCGAGGCCGGCATCAACGTCGCGCTGTTCACGCCGCGCGCGTTCGCCAGGAAGGCGCCGGTTTCCCAGGAGGCCTGGCTGTGCGAGCTCAGTGCCGAGCGCGTGCGCTTCCGCTCCGCCCGCGGCCGCGACCTGCACGAGTTTCCGCTCGCCCTGTTCCTGGTCGCGGGCCGGCTGCCGTGGCCGGCCTGAGCGGGGCGATGGGCTAGTATTTTTCCATGAAGGCGGCGAACGCTTCGCCACCACCGGAGAGGGAAGTCAACGATGACGAGCGCGAAACTGCATTGCTGGATCAACGGCCAGCGCGTCCGTGCGCAGGGCAGCCGCAGCGGCGAGGTGCACGATCCGGCGAGCGGCGAGGTGATCCGCCACGTCCCGCTGGCGAACCCGGCCGATATCGACGCCGCGGTGGCGGCGGCCCGTGCCGCCTTGCCGGCCTGGCGCGACACCACGCCGCTGCGCCGCGCGCGCATCCTCACCCGCTTCCGCGAACTGATGGAGCAGCACCGCGACGAACTGGCGCGGCTCGCCTCGGAGGAGCACGGCAAGACCCTGGCCGACGCCGCCGGATCGGTGCAGCGCGGCATCGAGGTGATCGAGTTCGCCAGCGGCGTGCCGCATCTTCTCAAGGGCGAAAAGGCCGAGGACGTCGGCCGCGGCGTCGACTGCCATTCGCTGCTGCAGCCGGTCGGCGTGTGCGCCGGCATCACGCCGTTCAACTTCCCGGTGATGGTGCCGCTGTGGATGTTCCCGGTCGCCATCGCCTGCGGCAACACCTTCGTGCTGAAGCCCTCGGAGAAGGTGCCGTCGGCGAGCCTGCGCATGGCCGAACTGTTCCAGGAGGCGGGGCTGCCCGACGGCGTGCTCAACGTCGTTCCCGGCGACCGCGAGGCGGTCGACGCGCTGCTCTGTCATCCCGACGTCGGCGCCGTCTCCTTCGTCGGCTCGACCCCGGTGGCGCGCTACATCTACGAGACCGGCGCGCGCCACGGCAAGCGCGTGCAGGCGCTCGGCGGCGCGAAGAACCACGCGGTGGTGATGCCGGACGCCGACATGGCGTTCACCGCCGATGCGCTGGTCGGCGCCGCCTACGGCTCGGCCGGCGAGCGCTGCATGGCGGTCTCGACCGTGGTCGCGGTGGGCGAGGCGGGCGATCGACTGCTGCCGCTGCTCAAGGAACGCGCGGCGCAGATCAAGGTCGGGCGCGGCGACGCGGCCGACGTCGACATGGGCCCGGTGATCTCGGCCGCGCACCGCGACCGCATCGTCTCGCTGATCGACAGCGGCGTCGCGCAGGGCGCCGAGCTCGTGCTCGACGGCCGCGGGATCAGCGTCGCCGGCTGCGGGAACGGCTTCTTCGTCGGCCCCACGCTGTTCGACCGCGTGACGCCGCAGATGGACGTCTACAAGGAGGAGATCTTCGGCCCGGTGCTGATCGTGCTGCGCGCCGACAGCTTCGACGACGCGGTGAAACTCGTCAACGCCAACCCCTACGGCAACGGCACCGCGATCTTCACCGGGTCGGGCCACTGGGCGCGCCGCTTCGAGAACGAGATCGAGGTCGGCATGGTCGGCGTCAACGTGCCGATCCCGGTGCCGATGGCGTTCTTCTCGTTCGGCGGCTGGAAGGCCTCGCTGTTCGGCGACCTGCATATGCACGGCATGGAGGGGGTGTTCTTCTACACCCGCAGCAAGGTCGTCACCAGCCGCTGGCCGGCGCCGGCCGAGCGTACCGGCAGCACGCTCGCGATGCCGACGCTTGGCTGACGTGTCGCGGGGGCTGCCGGGCGTGAGGCGCTTCGTCGCCGTGCTGGCGCTCGCCTGGCTCGCCGGCTGCGCCACGCCCCTGGTGCAGCAGCGCGGGGCGCAGCGCGACACGCCGCGCCTGGAGGCGGCGCGCGTGGTCGCCGCCGACGGCACGGTGCTGCCGCTCAGCGTCTGGCAGCCGCAGGACGCGCCGCGTGCGGTCGTCCTCGCGCTGCATGGCTTCAACGACTACCGGCGCGCCTTCGAGGCGGTCGGGACCTTCCTCGCCGAGCGCGACATCGCCACCTACGCCTACGACCAGCGCGGCTTCGGCGCGACCGCCGCGCCGGGCATCTGGCCAGGGGCGGACGTGCTGGTCGACGATGCCGCGTCGGTGCTGGCGCTGCTGCGGCAGCGCCATCCGGGACGCCCGCTCTACGTGCTGGGAGAGAGCATGGGTGGCGCGGTGGCGCTGGGCGTGCTCGCCGAGACGCCCACCGCGGCCGACGGCGCGGTGCTGGTGGCGCCGGCGGTGTGGGGACGCAAGACGATGAATCCGCTGCAGCGCGCGACGCTGTGGCTGCTGGTGCACAGCTGGCCGAGCCTGCGGCTGTCGGGCAGCGGGCTCGGCGTCACCGCCTCCGACAATGCGGCGATGCTGCGCGCCCAGGGCGAAGACCCGCTGGTCCTCAAGGACGCGCGCGCGGATGCCCTGTGGGGGCTCACCGGCCTGATGGACCGCGGGCTCGCCGCGGCGCCCGGCGTCAGCGTGCCGACGCTCGTCCAGTACGGCGAGCGCGACGAGATCATCCCGCGGCGCGCGACCTGCAGGCTGCTCGCCATGATGCCCGGCCCGGCGCGGGTCGCGGTCTATCCCGACGGCTACCACATGCTCACGCGCGACCTCGGTGCCCGGCGGGTGCTGGAGGACGCTGCCGCCTGGCTGGTCGATCCTGCGGCGCCGCTGCCTTCCGGCCAGGACGCGGACGGGCGCTCGAGGCTGTGCGGGGCGGCCGGGTCGTAGCTCCGCCCGGCCTCACGCGACGCCCCGAAACCTTCAGCCTGGTGCGCCCGCGACGCGGCGTGTGGTTCCCGGCATCGCGCCGCGCCCGCATCGCCGGTGTGTGGCGTCCGGCCAACCAGGCGCATTCAGGCGTGCCGATAAACAGGATAAGGCTATGCGCTTATCGCAATGTCATATATATTTTTCTCCTGAATCTTTCGCGGTGACGCGCTTCGGCGCGAGGGGCGCCGCGTCTGATTCGGGGCAGGACATCAATCGATACGACAAGAAGAGGAGAGAAGAGAAAATGACCATCGTTTGGACCCATGACCTGAACACCGGCATCGATGTCATCGACGAGCAGCACAAGAGCATCGCCGACTACATCAACAAGCTGGAAAGCGCGATCAAGCAGCAGAACAGGACGGCCGTGGGGCAGGTGCTCGACGAGCTGGTCGACTACACGCTGTCGCATTTCGCGTTCGAGGAAAGCCTGCAGGAGGAGGCGGGCTACAAGTTCGCGAAGCCGCACAAGGCGGTGCACGACATGCTGGCCAAGCGCGTCGCGACCTACCAGCAGCGCCACAAGGCCGGCGAGGACATCGCAGGACCGCTGCACGCCATGCTCTGCACCTGGCTGGTGCATCACATCAAGCGCGACGACATGGCCTACGTGTCCGAGGTGAAGGCCAGCATCCTCAACATCGTCAAGGACAGGAACGAAGGCGGCTGGATCAGTCGGTCGCTGCGCCGCTTCTTCGCCTGAGCGCACCAGCCCTCCGGCCCAACGGCCCGCCACGCGCGGGCCGATTTTTTCCGGTGGCGAGATGATCTATAACGTACGGATCGCGGGAACCGGAAGGAGGGGCGACATGTTCATGATCGACTTCAGGGAACCGAGCTGGTGGTACTGGCTGGTGACGGCGTGCCTGCTCACCGCGGGGGTCGCCGGCTATCCGGAGGGATTCGGCCTGGCCATCGGCCTGACGGTGATCCAACTGGTCCACTTCACGCTGCGCGAAGGCAGTGTTGGCGCCTTCCCGGTCCAGGTGCGCTTCTGGTACCTGGTGCTGCTGCTGGTCGCGCTGCCGGAGCCGATGCGCTGGGTCTACTGGATTCCGACCGTCGGCACGTGGGCGCAACTGCTGTTCGGCTACTGCACGATGGCGCGCTGCGTCTCGCTGCTGCCGTGGAACCGCCGCGAGCCTCTTGCGCTCGACCTGCTGGCCCGGACCTTCCTTTCGCGTCCGGTGCGCGGCAACATCCTGCAGGGCCTGCCCGCCAGGAACGATTGCGACAGCTGACGCACGGCGGTACCCGCGCACAAAAAAGCCTCGCCGCGAAGCGAGGCTTTTCGCGCGGGCCGGGCGCCCGGACAGGCGGGGCCTGTCGCGATCAGTACTGCGCCTCGTGCTCCTGCGGCATGCCGTCGGCGACCCAGCGCGCGTAGCCGCCTTCCATGTTCAGCACGTTCTTGAAGCCCATCATCTGCAGCACGGCGGCGGCCATCGCCGAGCGGCCGCTGGTCGCGCAGTAGACGACGACCTGGCGGTCGCGCGCGGCGGCCAGTTCGGGCAGGTGCTTGGGATAGGCAGGGTCGGCGGCGGCCTCGAGGATGCCGCGCGGCACCAGGTGGGCGCCCTTGATGTGGCCGGCCTCGTACTCGCCATGCTCGCGCACGTCGAGCAGCAGCAGGTCTTCCTTGGCGTTGAGCTTGTCGAGCAGCGCCTGCGGGGGGATTTCCTTGACGCAGGATTTGGCGGCGCGGACGAAGTCCATCAGGCCCATCGGTTGTTGCGGTTTGAAGGTGTCGTACATGGAGAGGCTCCTGGGGAAGGGGTCGAAAACGTCAAACCGCGAAAATAGCAGATCGCGCGCAAGGGAGGAACGAAAACGCGCGGGACGGCCGGGAATCGGCAAGGTGCAATAATGGCGCAGCCGGGTGATCCTGCCCGGCTTGGAGAAGAGGAGAAAGAATGCAACGCAAGATTTTCAATCTGGCGAACGCGGCGGTCGCCGCGCTTCTGGTCATGGGCCCGCTGGCTGCCACGGCCGCGGGGCCCGGCGGTTCCCAGGGACAGGGGGGCGGCCTCGACCGCGCGCGCGAGGTGACCGAGCAGGCGCAGGAACGCGAGCAGGTGCGCGAGCAGGCGCGCGACGGCTCGGGCGAGGGCGCTGCCAAGGAAAAGCAGAAGCAGAAAGGCATGGGCGACGGCGATCGCGCGCGCAGCGGCGAGCAGGCACAGGAGCGCGACCAGGAACGCATGCGCCAGCAGCGCGATACCCAGGGACAGGGCGAAGGCGTGCGCAGTCGCGACCAGGCGCAGGACCGCGAACGCGACCAGAGCCGTGTGCGCGAACCGGGCGACGCCCAGGGCGAGGGCGAGCAGACGCGCAAGCGCTGGTGGTGGCCGTTCGGCAACTGAGCCGGTTCGACCGAAGCGAAAAAGCCCGCGGAATGCGGGCTTTTTTGTGCGTGGCCGGGCAGGTGCCTGGCCGGAAAGCGGCTATTCGCCGGCGTGTCTTGCGAAGAGTTTCGAGAGCAGCGCCGGGACACTTGCCAGCGCCCGCGACACCCTCGCGAGTGCGCTTGTCCGCGTCTGCTCTTCCGTTTCGAGTTCGATCAGTTCGGAGCTCAGTTCCATCGTTTCCTCCCCAATGTTGTTGGTCAGGCAGTGCGCCACGAATCGCGGCGCACTGATTCAATATAGGAAACGGATCGCGTGCAGGCGGGATTTGGGTGCAGCGCCTCCGCCCCGCGCAGCTATTTGTGTGGCTCGAGCCGCGTGCTGAAAATCCGTGCGGCATTGCCGGTGGAACAGACGATGGCCCGGATGAGCGCATCCGGCGTGTCCGGTGGCGTCGGCTCCCAGGTCTGCGGGCCTGCGGTCGAGAACAGGATTTCGCCCGTCGCAAGCTGCCTCGAGTAGGCACTCAGGTACAGCACCCGGCTCCTTTCCTCCTTGCAGTCGTACTCCCACTGGACCCGATACGATTTCGCGCCTTCGACGACCAGCTGCTTCATGTCGGTGACGGCCCAGACCTTGCGGAAATTGCCCTGGCGCCGGATGGTGTCGGGGTCGATGAAAAAGGCGCCCAGGTCGTTTTCGCCAATCTTCACCCACTCGGCGTTCGCCGAGGCGACGAGGCTCAAGGCCAGAAGGGCAAACACGAGGCGTTCCATCGTGTCACTTTAGATGCTGCGTCGTCGCGGGCAAGCGCCCCGTGAAGTCCCCTGCGCGGTCGCTGCGCTCAGGGTTCCTTCACGATCAGTTTGCGGGATACCCGCCTGGCGTCCGTCCCGATCACATCGTCCTGCGAGACCCTCACGAAGCTGAAACGGTCGCCGGTGGGACTGAGGTAGAAGTGGTTGATGACGGTCGCGTCTGCCAGCGTCATCGACCCTGAGCAGTTGCCCTCGACACGGTAGGTTCCGGTCGTGAAGCGCTGGGCCCGCTCGATGGAACTCGTGTAGAGGATCGCGACGCGTCCTGCTCCGTCGAAGGCGAATATCCCGCTCGAGGCATAGGGTTGCCCGCCCCGGTAGCCTTGAATCGAGTAGGCGTAGCTCCCCTTCAATGTCTTGAGCGCGCAGTGGGCTTCGGCCGGCTGCTGGGCGGTGGCTGCGAACGACGCGAAGCCGGCGCCTGCGACCAGAATGCTCAAGGTAGCGGTCAACTTCTTTCTCATGTCGATGTTCTCCTTTACCCGCGCGGAGGGGGCGGGCTTGTGCCTTCTCAATCGAAACCTCCGGCCGTGATGCGTTCGAGGAGAGATTTCTTCTCCTCCACCGACAGCGGCGTGCCGACGGCGCCTGCATAGAACACCAGCAGCTTTGCCGGCGTGCTTCCGGCATTGCGGCCGTTGTGCGGGCGGTTCACCACTTCGGGGAGTTCTTCGCCGGCTTTCAGCAGCTTCACCCGCCCGTCGTCGAGCGTCAGCTCGAGCGTTCCTTCGAGCATGTACGCGAAGTTGGGCACGAGGTGATGGTGCCAGCCGGTCTGTGCGCCCGGGGCGATCTCGACGAGCAGCGCCGTCATCTCGGGCTTTCCCTGCGGGTAGACGATCGGCTTGCCGTCCCAGCTGGCGGTCTCCTTCGCGAGCGGCGTGACCGTCACGCCGCTCGCGGCACCGGGCGCCGCGGCAGGATGCGCGCGCGGGTCCTCCGCGGGATCGGCGTAGGCATAGCTGCGCGGCCCGACCCCGCTCATCTGGATGACGGTGTCCTCACGGGTCCACAGCCGATGGGCGGTGCCGGCAGGGAAGACGACGTGGCCGCCGGCCGGGAGCGCGTGCTCCGACGCGTCGCTTCCCGCGGCGCCGGTCGACCAGTACAGCGTTCCGGAAAGCACCGTCAGCTGCTCGTCCTCGTCGGGGTGCCGGTGCAGGCCGAGCGCGTATCCGCCGCGCATGCGGCCGCGCAGCGTGTAGGGGCCGGGCATCGCCGGATCGCCCGCCAGCAGCGCGATGCTCCGCGAGGGATCCAGCGGATCGGGGATCCAGTCGAGATCCTCCTGCGTCAGGGCGCGCGGCGTGCGTTCCGCCGCGATGCCCGCGGCGGCGTGCTTGATCTCGACTTCGACGATGCGCACCGTCGTGGCGCCGACGTTGCGCGTGGCATGCTGCTGGGGGTCCCGCCACAACGTCTGCCCAGGACTCAGCGCGAGGGTCGCCACGCTGCCGTCCGGCGCCGTCGTCTGGACGGTGCCGCCCTCGATCACGTGGGCCACATGGGGGAAGCGGTGCAGATGCATCGGCACGCTGCCGCCTGCCGGATACACCGTTTCGATCACCGCCACCTCGGCGTTCTCCAGCAGCACCCGGCGCAGCGCCTGCGGTGCGCGCGGGCTGTCCGGCTGGCTTGGTCCGTTCATGAGATCTCCGATGTCGATGGGGCAGCCTTCATGCTAGTCGACATGGCCGCGCTTTCCACGCGTTCAGCGGGACGTGCGGGCGGCTTCGTCCCATCCCAGCTGCCGGATCACGTCGGCGAAGTCCTCGGCCAACCCGGCGTGCAGGTGCAGGGGCTGCCCGCTCGCCGGATGCACGAGCCGCACCCGGGTCGCCGCCAGCAGCAGGCGAGGGTGGCCGAACAGCTGCTGGAACAGGCGGTTGTGGCGCCCCTTGCCGTGCGTCGCGTCGCCGATGATGGGGTGCGCGATGTGCTTCATGTGGCGGCGCAGCTGGTGCCAGCGCCCGGTCAGCGGCTGCAGTTCGACGAGGGCGTAGCGGCTGGTCGGGTAGCGGTCGACCCGGTACGGCAGCTCGACCGTCGCCAGCCGGCGGAAGCGGGTGTGCGCGGGTTGCGGCAGGGCGCTCGCGACGATGCCGGCGTGCTCGTCCGCCATGCGCGCGAGCGGATGGTCGATTTCACCCGCCTCCGGCGGATGGCCGCGCACCACGGCAAGATAGCGTTTCTCCACTTCGTTGCGCTCGAACTGGCCGGACAGCAGGCGACCGACGTCGCGGTCCAGCGCGAACAGCAGCAGGCCGGAGGTGCCCTTGTCGATCCGGTGGACCGGATAGACCCGCTGGCCGATCTGGTCGCGCAGCATCTGCAGCGCGAAGCGGGTCTCGTGACGATCGAGCACGCTGCGATGCACCAGCAGACCGGTCGGCTTGTGGACGACGATCAGGGTGTCGTCGCGGTAGACGATCGGCAACGATTCCGGCGCGTCATCGATCACGTTTTCTCCTTTGCCTGGGCCGGACCGGCCCCGGGTTCGGTGCCGATCGAGAGCGTGCAAGGATAGAGGACTTGATGGTCCAGCGGGGATCTCCTGGCCGCTGCATCGGGGATTTCCGCCGCCTTTCGCGGTGCGCGATTGCGTGCCGATCCGGGCGCGCGGCGCAGAGGCGCGCGGACGTCCGCGCCTGCCGCGAGCGGGTATGGCCTTGATGGCATATGGTGTTTAAGCCATAATCTGGACGAAACCGGGACCTGAAGGACGTTCGGATGGCGAAGAAACTCGACGACGGCACCGCGGCGCCACGCGCCGGTCATCGGTCGTCCATCGCGATAGAGGACGTGCCGCTGGTCAGCCTGAAGGACCTGCGCAAGCGCGCCCGGCAGACGCAGGAAGACCTGGCGATCGCGCTGTCCGTCGGCCAGGACGCGATCTCGCGGCTCGAAAAACGCAGCGACATGCTGCTGTCCACGCTGCGCCAGTACGTCGAAAGCGTGGGGGGAGAGCTCGCACTCGTCGCGACCTTCCCCGACCAGCCGCCGGTCATCATCGACTCGCTCGGCGAAAAGAAAAGAAAAGCCAGGAAGCGGCGGCGCAACGCGGCCGACCGCGGCGAACCCTAGATACCCGGCTTCGAGACATGCTCCCAACTCCCTACTATCTGATCGACAAGTCGGCGCTGCTGCGCAATCTGCAAGTCATCGACCAGGTGCGCGAGCGCGCCGGGGCAAAGGTCCTGCTGGCGCTGAAGTGCTTCGCCGCCTGGTCGGTGTTCGACCTGATGCGCCCGCACATGGACGGCACCACGTCCTCGTCGCTGTACGAGGTCAAGCTCGGGTACCAGAAATTCGGCGGCGAGACCCATGCCTACAGCGTCGCCTTCGCCGATCACGAGATCGAGGAGGTCGTCGCCCACTGCGACAAGATCATCTTCAATTCGATCAGCCAGTTCCAGCGTTTCGAGTCCTTCGCCGGCGGCAAGCCCAAGGGGCTGCGCCTGAATCCGGGCATCAGCTGCGCGGGCTTCGATCTGGCCGACCCCGCGCGGCCTTACAGCCGGCTGGGGGAATCCGACCCC
>DHHQ01000004.1 GCA_002403375.1 Thiobacillus denitrificans
AACGCCGGCAAGATGGCGCAGGAATACGGCGTCAAGAACCTGGAAGTGCGCATCAAGGGCCCCGGCCCGGGTCGCGACTCGACCGTGCGTGCGCTGAATGCGCTGGGTTTCAAGATCGTTGCGATCTCGGATGTCACCCCGATCCCGCACAACGGTTGCCGTCCCTCCAAAAAGCGTCGTATCTAATCAGCAGGCAATATCATGGCTCGTAATCTTGACCCCAAATGCCGTCAGTGCCGCCGCGAAGGCGAGAAGCTGTTCCTAAAAGGCGAGAAGTGCTTCACCGACAAGTGCGCCATCGAGCGCCGCGCGTACGCGCCTGGCCAGCACGGCCAGAAGAGCGGCGCTCGCCTGTCCGGGTATGGCGTCCAGCTGCGTGAGAAGCAGAAGATTCGCCGCATCTACGGTGTCCTCGAGGGGCAGTTCCGCCTGACCTATCAGCGTGCGGAAAGCCGCAAGGGCGTGACCGGTGAAAACCTGCTGTCGATGCTCGAGTCCCGCCTCGACTCGGTGTGCTACCGCATGGGCTTCGGCGCCTCGCGCACCGAGGCGCGCCAGATCGTTCGCCACAACGGCATCACGGTGAACGGCCGTCGCGTCAACATCCCGTCGTACCAGGTGCGTCCCGGCGACGTGGTCGAGGTTGCCGACAAAGCCAAGGCTCACCTGCGGGTCAAGGCTGCCGCCGAGGCGACCGCCGCGCGCGGCTATCCCGAGTGGGTCGAGGTCGACGCCAAGGCCCTCAAGGGTACCTACAAAGCGGCCCCGCAACGCTCGGAACTGCCTTCGACCATCAACGAATCGCTGGTCGTCGAACTGTACTCCAAATAAGCTGGCCCGGTCCGCGTGACCGGGTCTTAAGGAATCGCACTCTATGCAAAGCGCTACGGAATTTCTCAAGCCGCGTATTGTGGAGGTGGATCGCGCCTCCCCGCTGCACGCCAAGGTCATCATGGAGCCTTTCGAGCGTGGTTACGGCCATACGCTCGGCAATGCATTGCGTCGTATCCTGCTGTCTTCCATGGTCGGCTACGCGCCGACTGAAGTCTCGATCAGTGGCGTCGTCCACGAGTACTCGACGATCGACGGCGTTCAGGAGGATGTGGTCGATATCCTGCTGAACCTGAAGGGCGTCGCGTTCAAGATGCACGGCAAGTCCGAAGCCATCCTCAAGGTCTCGAAGGCCGGCGAGGGTGTCGTGACCGCCGGTGACATCGAGGTCGGGCACGATATCGAAGTGCTGAACCCGGACCACGTCATTGCCCACCTGACCAAGGGCGGCAAGCTCGACATGGAGATCAAGATCGAGAGCGGACGCGGCTACCAGCCCGCGACCGCCCGCAAGGTCTCCGACGAATCCCGTGCGGTCGGGTCGATCCAGGTCGACGCCTCGTTCAGCCCGGTTCGGCGCGTCGCCTACTCGGTCGAGAGCGCCCGGGTCGAGCAGCGTACCGATCTGGACCGTCTCGTGATCGACATCGAGACCAACGGTGTCGTCGAGCCCGAAGAGGCGGTGCGCACCGCCGCACGGATCCTGGTGAGCCAGCTGTCGGTGTTCGCGGACCTCGAAGGCACGCCCGCCGAGTCCGAGTCGCCGCGCTCGCCGCAGGTCGACCCGATGCTGCTGCGCCCGGTCGACGATCTCGAGCTGACCGTGCGTTCGGCGAACTGCCTCAAGGCCGAGAACATCTATTTCATCGGCGACCTGATCCAGCGTACCGAAACCGAGTTGCTGCGCACCCCGAACTTGGGCCGCAAGTCGCTCAACGAAATCAAGGACGTCCTCGCTTCCAAGGGGCTCTCCCTCGGCATGAAGCTGGAAAACTGGCCGCCCGCTGGTCTCGAGCGCCCCTGATCCATTAACCGAAACTGACAATAAAGTGCGGGTCGCCGTGGCTGGCGACCTAGCCCAAGAATACAGACTGAAAGGAAGTTGCCATGCGTCACCGTCAATCCAACCGCAAGCTGAACCGCACCACCAGCCATCGCCTCGCGATGTTCCGCAACATGAGCAATTCGCTGCTGAAGCACGAAGTGATCAAGACCACGCTCCCGAAGGCGAAGGAACTGCGCCGTTTCGTCGAGCCGCTGATCACCCTCGGCAAGGAGCCGACGCTGTCGAATCATCGCCTGGCGTTCGACCGCCTGCGCGACCGCGAGATGGTCATGAAGCTGTTCGGCGAACTGGGTCCCCGCTACAAGACCCGTCCGGGCGGCTATCTGCGCATCCTGAAATACGGCTTCCGCAACGGCGACAACGCGCCGATGGCACTGGTCGAGCTCGTCGACCGCCCCGAGACCGACGCAGCGCCGGTCGAGGCCGAGTAAGTCGCGCCAGCGCGCACATGCAAAAATAGCCGGGTTCGCCCGGCTTTTTTGTTGCCTGTCGAAAGCTCACGCTTCCGGCCTGCGGCAGGGTGGGGCATATTGCAGGTTTGCGGCTGTGGAGGAAGCCCGTGATTGTCCTGCTCACCGATTTCGGCACGCGCGACCCCTACGTCGGGCAACTCAAGGCGCGCCTCGCGGAGCATGCGCCCGGCCAACTGGTCGTGGACCTGCTGCACGAGGTGCCGGTCTTCAACGCGCACGCCGGCGCCCATCTGCTGGCCGCGTTTGCCCCGGTCTTTCCCCCGGGGAGCGTCTTTCTCGCAGTCGTCGATCCCGGGGTCGGAACGCCGCGCGGCGCGCTGGTTGCGGCTGCGGGCGGCCGCTGGTTCGTCGGGCCCGACAACGGACTGCTGTCGGTGGTCACGGCGCGCCATGCCGACGCCCGCCTGTGGCGCATCACCTGGCGGCCGGAAGCGCTTTCGGCGACCTTTCACGGGCGCGACCTGTTCGCCCAGGTGGCCGCCGAGATCGCACGCGGGGAGTTTCCGGCCGACAAACTGGCGGCGACCGAACGCCCGCACGTCGAATTCGACGCCGGTGACCTGGCACGGGTGGTCTATGTCGACCATTACGGTAACGCGTGGACCGGACTGCGCAACATCGCCCGCGACGCCCGCGTCGCCGTGCGCGGCAGCAGTTTTCGGCATGCCGAGAGCTTCGGCTTCGTCGGCCGGGGCGAAGGTTTCTGGTTCGTCAACAGCGTGGGCCTTGTCGAACTGGCGGTCAACCGCGGGAGTGCCGCCGGCGTCTACGGGCTGACGGTCGGCGATCCCGTGCAGCTCGTTCGCCCGAACTGAGCGGTTTCAGTCCAGCCACACCAGCAGCGCCCGGTAATCGTTCACGTTGGTGCGGGTCGGTCCGGTGACGACGAGGTCGTCGAGCGCCGAGAAAAACCCGTGGCTGTCATGCGCGTCGAGGAAGTCCGCGGCGTCGAGGCCGCGCGCGCGCGCCCGCACGAGGGTGTCCGGCGACACGATCGCGCCCGCGTTGTCCTCGCTGCCGTCGATGCCGTCGGTGTCGCAGGCGATCGCCCAGGCAGGCGCGTCGCCCAGTGCCAGCGCCAGCGCCAGCAGGTATTCCGCGTTGCGGCCGCCGCGCCCGTGCTGCGGGCGCAGCGTGACCGTGGTCTCGCCGCCCGAGATCAGGGCAAGCGGCTGCCGGGTGCGCTGCGCACGGACGAGCGCGGCATGCTGGCGGGCGACTGCCTGGGCATCGCCGCTGACGCTGTCGGACAGGACCACTGCCGGAATGCCCTGCTGTTCGAAATAGCGGCCGGCGGCCGCCAGGCTCCCCCGCGCGCTGGCGATCACCCGGTTTTCCATGCGCAGGAAACAGCGATCGCCGGGCTTTGGGGTGTCAGCAAGCGGGCTCGCGGCGCAGGCTTCGAGATGCCGTCTGACGCCGGCCGGGAGCGGGATGCGGAAATGCTCGAGGCGGTCGAGCGCATCGGCGCACGTCGTCGGGTCCGGTGCGCACGGGCCGGAGGCGATATGGGTCGGGTCGTCGCCGACGACGTCGGATACGATCAGCGCCAGGCCTTGCGCGCCGTTCCTTGCCTGTGCGAGGCGGCCGGCCGACAGGCGGGTGAGGTGCTTGCGGACGGTATTGATGTCGTGGATGGTCGCGCCACCGGCGAGCAGTGCCTTGGTCACCTGACGCAATTCCTTCAGGCTCACCCCTTCGACCGGCGCGGCGAGCAGGCTCGATCCGCCGCCCGAGATCAGTGCGAGCAGCAGATCGTCGGGGCCCAGTCCGGCCGCCATCTCCAGCATTCGCAGGGAGGCCATTTCGCCGCGGCCGTCCGGGAGCGGATGGCTGGCCTCGACGACCTCGATGCGGCGCGTCGGCAGGCCGTGCTGGTAGCGGGTGACGACCAGCCCCGACAGCGGCGCGTCGGCGGGCCAGTGCGCCTCGACGGCGGCTGCCATGCTCGCGGCCGCCTTGCCCCCGCCGACCACCAGGGTGCGGCCGCGCGGCCGGGACGGCAGGTGCGCGGGCACGATGCGCCCGGGATCGGCCGCCGCCACCGCCGCGCGGAAGGATTCCAGGAGCAGTTCGCGTGGACTCATGGCAGGGAGGTTCCGAGGACAGCCAGGCCTGCCGAGGCGGCAGGGCAGGCGCGGCGGGTGATCAGAGGCTTGCCGAGATCGCGTGCAGCCGGGACCGGGCAGGCTCGCTTGCGCCCAAACAAAAACGGCCAGGAAGACCTGGCCGTCCGGCTGCCTGGAGCGAATTTACTCCTTGACGGCGTCCTTGGCGTCATCGGCCATTTCCTGGACTGCGGTGGCTGCGTCCTCGGCGGCCTCGGCAGCGGCGTCGGCTGCACCGGCTGCAGCATCGCTGGCGGCTTCGCCTGCAGCCTCGGCGGCAGCGCCGGCGGCTTCGGTGGCGGATTCTGCAGCTTCGCCTGCGGCCTCGGCGGCCTCAGCAGCGGCTTCCTCGGCCTGCTCCATGGCGGGGGCGGCGGCCTCTTCGGCCTTCTGGCAGGCGGTCAGAGCAAGCGCGGCGAACAATGCGACGAGAAGTTTGGATTGCATGGGTTTCTCCCTGGTGTGGACAAAAAAGAATGCGGGTCTGGCCCCCCGCTTCTGTATTAATAAACCGAAAACCCAGCAGAAACAAGGAAATTTCCTGTGGAACCCTCCTTTGCGGGCGTCAGAACGCCTCGTCGGCGCGCAGGTAGCGCCAGTGTCCCGGCGGCAGGTCGCCCAGCCGGACCCGCCCGATACGCACCCGTTTCAGGCCGACCACGCGCAGCCCCACCAGTTCGCACATGCGGCGGATCTGGCGCTTGCGGCCCTCCCTGAGGACGAAGCGCAGCTGGTCGGCGTTCTGCCAGGCGACCTTGGCCGGGCGCAGCTTGCGGCCGTCGAGCGACAGGCCGTGGTTGAGGAGGGCGAGGCCCTTTTCGTCGAGCCGCCCCTCGACCCGCACGAGGTATTCCTTGTCGATCTCGGAGTCGTCGCCGATCAGTTGCCGGGCGATGCGGCCATCCTGGGTGAGCACCAAGAGGCCGGTCGAATCGATGTCGAGCCGGCCGGCCGGCGCCAGGCCCTTCAGATGCGCGCGCTCGAAGCGCAGCGGCGCGCGGTCCTCGCGCCAGCGCGTGTCGGGGCGGACCAGCGCGACCGCCGGCTGGTAGCCGGGCTCGGGCTGGCCCGACACGTAGCCGACCGGCTTGTGCAGCAGGATGGTGACGCGCTGCTGCTGCCGGGCCTGCGCCTCGGTGTCGAGGCGGATCGCGCAGTCGGGGTCGACCTTGGTGCCGAGTTCGGAAACGCGCTTGCCGTCGACGAACACCAGGCCCCGCTCGATGTAGCCGTCGGCCTCGCGGCGCGAGCACAGCCCGCGCTCGGACATCAGCTTGGAGAGGCGGACGGGTTCGCTCATAAGGTGTCCATTTCAGCGCCGCTGGATGCCTAGTGCCGGGACAGCACCGGCTGCAGATATTTCCCGGTATGGCTGGCCGGGTTGTCGGCCACTGCTTCCGGGGTTCCCTCGGCGATGATCATGCCGCCGCCGGCGCCGCCCTCGGGGCCGAGGTCGACCAGCCAGTCGGCGGTCTTGATGACGTCGAGGTTGTGCTCGATGACGACCACGCTGTTGCCGGCGTCGGCCAGCCGCTGCAGCACTTTCAGCAGGAGGTCGATGTCGGCGAAGTGCAGGCCGGTGGTCGGCTCGTCGAGGATGTAGAGCGTGCGCCCGGTGTCCCGCTTGGAGAGCTCGAGCGCGAGCTTGACGCGCTGCGCCTCGCCGCCCGACAGCGTCGTCGCCGCCTGGCCGAGGCGCACGTAGCCGAGACCGACGTCGATCAGCGTCGTGAGCTTCTTCTTCACCACCGGCACCGCGGCGAAGAATTCGGCCGCGTCCTCGACCGTCATCTCGAGCACGTCGCGGATGGTCTTGCCCTTGTAGTGCACCTCCAGCGTCTCGCGGTTGTAGCGCGCGCCGTGGCAGACGTCGCACGGCACGTAGATGTCGGGCAGGAAGTGCATCTCGACCTTGACCACGCCATCGCCCTGGCACGCCTCGCAGCGTCCGCCCTTGACGTTGAAGCTGAATCGCCCGGGGCCGTAGCCGCGCGCCCGCGCCTCCGGCACGCCGGCGAACAGTTCGCGGATCGGCGTGAAGAGGCCCGTGTAGGTCGCGGGGTTGGAGCGTGGCGTGCGCCCGATCGGGCTCTGGTCGACGTTGATCACCTTGTCGAAGAATTCGAGCCCGTGGATCTCGCCGTGCGGCGCGGGCTCCGCGGCCGAGCCGTAGAGGTGGCGCGCGACCGCGGTGTAGAGCGTGTCGTTGATCAGCGTCGACTTGCCCGAGCCCGACACGCCGGTGACGCAGACGAAAAGCCCGACCGGCAGGTTCAGCGTGACGTGCTTCAGGTTGTTGCCGCTGGCGCCGGTGACGACCAGCTGGCGCTCCGGGTCGGGCGCGCGGCGCTGTTTCGGGATCGCGATGCGGCGGCGTCCCGAGAGGAACTGGCCGGTGAGCGAGTCCTCGCTCATGCGGATCTCCTCGGGCGTCCCCTCGGCCACCACCTCGCCGCCGTGCACGCCGGCGCCCGGCCCCATGTCGACGACGTAGTCGGCGGCGCGGATCGCGTCCTCGTCGTGCTCGACGACCAGCACCGAGTTGCCGATGTCGCGCAGGTGCTTGAGCGTCGCCAGCAGGCGGTCGTTGTCGCGCTGGTGCAGGCCGATCGACGGCTCGTCGAGCACGTACATGACGCCGGTCAGTCCCGAACCGATCTGGCTGGCGAGGCGGATGCGCTGCGCCTCGCCGCCGGAGAGCGTGTCGGCCGAGCGGTCGAGCGAGAGGTAGTCGAGGCCGACGTTGTTGAGGAAGCCGACGCGGGCGATGATCTCCTTGACGATCTTGTCGGCGATCTGCGCGCGGTGTCCGTCGAGCGCGAGCGCCTTGAAGAAGGCGAGCACCTGCTTCAGCGGCATCGCGCTCACCTGGTAGATCGGCACGCCGCCGACCATCACGTGGCGTGCCTCCTCGCGCAGCCGCGTGCCGCTGCACGCCGGGCAGGGCTTGTTGTTCTGGTACTTGGCGAGCTCCTCGCGCACCGCCATCGAGTCGGACTCGTGGTAGCGCCGCTCCATGTTGGCGAGCACGCCCTCGAACGGGTAGCGCTTGGTCGTGTAGCCGCCGCGCGGGGACAGCACCTGGAACGCGATCTCTTCTCGGCCGGAGCCGTTGAGGATCACGTCCTGGATGCGCTTCGGCAGGTCCTCCCACGGCGTGTCGAGGTCGAAGCCGAAGTGCATCGCCAGGCTCTGCAGCATCATGAAAAAGAACTGGTTGCGCTTGTCCCAGCCCTTGATCGCGCCGGCGGCCAGCGACAGGTGAGGGAAGGCGACCACCCGCGCCGGGTCGAAGAAGGTGATCTGGCCGAGGCCGTCGCACTGGCTGCACGCCCCCATCGGGTTGTTGAACGAGAACAGGCGCGGCTCGAGCTCGGGCAGCGCGTAGCTGCACACCGGGCAGGCGAACTTGGCGGAGAACAGGTGTTCGCGGCCGGTATCCATCTCCACCGCGAGTGCGCGGCCATCGGCGTGCCGGAGCGCCGTCTCGAAGCTCTCGGCGAGGCGCTGCTTGGCGTCCGCGCGCACCTTCAGGCGGTCGACCACGACCTCGATGGTGTGCTTCCTGTTCTTGTCGAGCTTGGGGATGGCGTCGAGCTCGTGCACGGTGCCGTCGACGCGCACGCGCACGAAGCCCTGCGCGCGCAGCTCGGCGAACAGCTCGACGTTCTCGCCCTTCCGGCCGACCACCAGGGGCGCCAGGATCATCAGCTTGGTGTCCTCCGGCAGCGCCAGCACCGCGTCGACCATCTGCGACACCGTCTGCGCGGCGAGCGTGATGTGATGCTCGGGGCACTGCGGGTCGCCGACCCGCGCGTACAGCAGGCGCAGGTAGTCGTGGATCTCGGTGACCGTGCCGACGGTCGAGCGCGGGTTGTGGCTGGTCGCCTTCTGCTCGATCGAGATCGCCGGGCTCAAGCCCTCGATCAGGTCGACGTCGGGCTTTTCCATCAGCTGCAGGAACTGCCGTGCGTACGCCGACAGCGACTCGACGTAGCGGCGCTGGCCTTCTGCATACAAGGTGTCGAACGCGAGCGACGATTTCCCGGATCCCGACAGCCCGGTGATGACCACCAGCTTGTTGCGCGGCAGGTCGAGGTTGACGTTCTTCAGGTTGTGGGTGCGGGCGCCACGGATGCGGATGAATTCCATTGTCTGACGGCTCGGCGGGGACGGCGAGCGTAATTCGCAACCTGCTAATATAACGGACTTCCCGATTCCGCCGAACCCGCAGTGGCCCACATCGACCTGTCCGAAAGCATGACCCGCGCCGAAAAGCGCGCCGCGTCGGGGCTGGCGGCGATCTTCGGGCTGCGCATGCTGGGCATGTTCCTGATCCTGCCGGTGTTCGCGCTGTACGCCGAGCACCTGCCGGGCGGCGACAACCACACCCTGGTCGGCCTCGCGCTCGGCATGTACGGCCTCACCCAGGCCATCCTGATGATTCCCTTCGGCATGGCGTCCGACCGCATCGGCCGCAAGAAGGTCATCATCTTCGGACTCGTCGTGTTTGCCCTCGGCAGCTTTCTGGCCGCCAGCGCCTCCGACATCTACTGGACCATCGCCGGCCGCGCGCTGCAGGGCGCGGGCGCGATCTCCGCCGCGGTCACCGCCATGCTCGCCGACCTCACCCGCGAGGAGCATCGCACCAAGGCGATGGCATTCGTCGGCTCGACCATCGGCATCGCCTTCGCGGTGTCGCTGGTTGCCGGACCCGCGCTCAACCGCGTCATCGGCGTGCCGGGCATCTTCGCGCTCACCGGCGTGCTCGCGCTGGCGGCGATCTGGGTGGTCAAGGTGTGGGTGCCCGACCCCGCCGAGAGTCACTTCCATGCCGACGCCCAGGCCAGCCCCGCGAAGCTCGCCGACGTGCTGAGGAACGGCCAGCTCGCCCGGCTCGACTTCGGGATCTTTGCCCTGCATGCCGCGCAGATGGCGATGTTCGTGGTGGTGCCGGTGGCGCTCAAGGACAGCGGGCTCGCCGCCGACCATCACTGGGCGGTCTACCTGCCGGTGCTGCTCGGCTCGTTCGTGCTGATGGTGCCCGGCATCATCTATGGCGAGCGGCGCGGCAAGATGAAGCCGGTGTTCGTCGGCGCAGTGGCGCTGATGCTGGCCGCGCAGATCGGGCTCGCGCTCGGCATCGGCCACTTCTGGGGCATCGTGTGGGCGCTGTTCTTCTATTTCGTCGCGTTCAACCTGCTCGAGGCCAGCCTGCCCTCGCTGATCTCCAAGCTCGCGCCGGCGTCGGCAAAGGGCACCGCGATGGGCGTCTACAACACGGCGCAGGCGCTCGGCCTGTTCTTCGGCGGCGTGTTCGGCGGCTGGCTCGCGCAGCATCACGGCTTCCCTGCGGTGTTCGTGTTCTGCGTCGTGCTGATGGCGGTTTGGCTGCTCGCCAGCCTCTCGATGGCCGCGCCGCCCGCGATCAAGACCCGCATGTTCCATGTCGGGGCGATGCCGGCCGACCAGGCGGCGCTGCTCAAGGCGCAGCTCGCGGGCGTGGCGGGCGTGGTCGAGGCGGTCGTGCTGGCGGAGGAGGGCGTGGCGATGCTCAAGGTCAGCCTGCAGGGCTGGGACGAGGCGCGCGCGCTCAGCCTGCTGGAGACCGCCGCAGCCTGAGCGGCGGGGCTGCTAGAATCGCCGTCACGCTACATTCATCCAAACTCATTCAGGGGAAAACATGGCATCGGTCAACAAGGTCATTCTCGTCGGCAACCTGGGGCGCGACCCCGAAATGCGCTACCTGCCGAGCGGCGAAGCCGTCGCCAACCTCGCCATCGCCACCACCGACAAGTACAAGGACAAGTCGGGCCAGATGGTCGAGCAGACCGAATGGCACCGCGTCGCCTTCTTCGGCCGCACCGCCGAAGTCTGCGGCCAGTATCTGAAGAAGGGCAGCCAGGTCTACGTCGAGGGCTCGATCCGCACCCGCAAGTACACCGACAAGGAAGGCGTCGAGCGCTACGCCACCGAGATCCGCGGCGACCGCATGCAGATGCTGGGCGGTCGCAGCGGCGGCGGCATGGCCGACAGCGACGACTTCAACCAGGCGCCGCCCCAGCGCAGCCAGCAGCGCCCCAGCGCACCGGCCCCCGCGCAGCGCCCGGCGAGCAGCGGCTTCGACGACATGGACGACGACATCCCGTTCTGAAGCGGGCGATCACCGACCGGGGTTGTCGAGCCGCAGACCCCGGACGCGCACCATAACAAGAATGCGGGGAGGGCAGGCGGCAGCGCCAGCGATCAGGTGAGCAGCACACGACATATGGAATCCCGCCTGGCGGGGACGGCACTCCTGCTGGCAGCCGCGCTCGCGTCGGGCGGCGCGCGCGCGGTCAGCGAAACCGATTTCTTAGACGAGATGCCCGTGGTGCTGTCGCCGTCGCGCCTTTCGCAGCCGCTCGCGGATTCGCCGTCTTCGGTCACCGTGATCGACCGCGACATGATCCGCGCCTCGGGCTTCACCCAGGTCGCCGACCTGTTCCGGCTGGTGCCGGGCTTCTCGGTCGCCTACGGCAGCAGCCTGCTGCCGACCGTCACCTACCACGGCCTGGGCGACGGCTACGCGCGCCGCTTCCAGGTGCTGGTCGACGGGCGCTTCGTCTACAGTCCGGATTTCGGCCAGGTGTCCTGGCGCAACCTCCCGCTGGCGCTCGATGACATCGACCGCATCGAGGTCATCCGCGGGCCGGCCGGCGCGAGCTACGGCGCGAACGCCTTCATGGGGGTCATCAACATCCTCACGCGCTCGGGCGACTACGGCGCGCCCTACGTCGAGGCCGGCGTCGGCGACCACGGGCAGGACCTGCTCAACGCGCGCGCCGGCGGCCGGACAGGGGCGTTCGCCTGGCGCCTGTCCGCCGGCAGCGCGGGCGACGACGGCCTGCGGCGCGATACCCCGGACGACGTGCGCGAGCGCTTCGCCGACTGGAAAAGCGAGCTGCAGCTGGACGCGCGGCAGGCGCTGACCCTGCAGGCGGGGATCGCCCACAGCCGCCAGGACACCGACTTCACGCCCTACCACCAGCACCATGGCTATGCCGGCCTGGCCTGGAAATTCGCGCAGCGCGCGGACAGCGAGTTTTCCGCCGCGTACAACCTGACCGAGGAGACCTTCGGCGACAATCCCGGCATCGATCTCGGCTATCGCACGACCCGGCACAGCGCCGGCGCGCAGTGGCAGGGCCGCGTCAGCAATGCGCTGCGCGCGGCGGTCGGCGCCGAATACCGGCGCGACAGCGCGCAGTCGGATTTCTACTATTCCATGCCGGACACGATCACCGAGGATTCGTGGCGCGTGTACGGCAACGGCGAATGGACGCTGGATCCGCGCTGGCTCGTCAACTTCGGCGGCATGGCCGAGCGCGCCCACACCGGCGACCGCCAGTTCTCGCCGCGCCTGACGCTCAACTACAAGCCTGCCCGCACCCAGGCTTTCCGCCTCGAGTACAACCGGGCCTATCGCGCCCCGACCTTCTACGAACTGCTCGCGCAGAATTTCTACCTGGACGACGGCGATCCCGCCGACCCGGCCGACGACGTCGTCTACCAGACCCTGCTCGCGCAGAACCTCGCGCCCGAACGGGTGACGTCGCGTGCGCTCGGCTGGCTGCTGCAGTTGCCCCGGCACGCCCTGCAGGTCGACGCGCGCGTGTTCCACGACCGCTACCAGAACCTGATCGACGTCGCCTTCGTATCCACCGGCGATGGCAACGACGAGATTTACCAGTTCGTCAACGAATCCGAGTCGGTGACGCTGCAGGGCGTCGAGTTCCAGATCGACTGGCGCCCGCAGCCGTCGACGCGCGTCTTCCTCGCCCCCGCCTGGGCGAGGATCCGCAGCCACGACGACCGCATCGAGGATTCCGCCCCGCCGTTCTCCCTGAGCGTCCTGTTCGACCACGCGCTCGACGCGCACTGGCGCGCCAGCGCAGGCTACTATCACATGGGGGCGATGACCTGGCTCGGCGGCGGCGGCCGGGTGGGCACATCCGACCGGGTCGACGCGCGCGTCGCGTACCAGACCCGGGTGGGCGGCCGGCCCGCGGAGCTCTGGCTGACCGGCCAGAGCCTGCTCGGCGGGCAGACGGAATTCGACGAATCCCAGGAAGCGGAACGCCGCTTTCTGGTGGGGGGGCGTATGGAATGGTGATGTCGCTGAAACGTCCGGTCCTGCTGTGCCTGATGTCCGCGGTGGCGCTGCCGGCCCACGCGGCGCTGACCGAGTCCGATTTTTTCGACGAAATGCCCGTGGTGCTGTCGGCGTCGCGCCTGTCGCAGCCGCTCGACGAGGCGCCTGCGGCCGTCACCGTCATCGACCAGGAGATGATCCGCGCGTCGGGCTTTCGCGACATCCCCGACCTGTTGCGCCTGGTGCCGGGCTTCTCGGTCGCCTACACCCGCGACAACACCTGGGCGGTGGGCTACCACGGGCTGGGCGACGCCTTCTCGCGGCGCTTCCAGGTGCTGGTCGACGGCCGCTCGATCTACAGCCCGCACTTCGGCGCGGTGCACTGGGGCGACCTGCCGCTGGCGATCGAGGACATCGAGCGCATCGAGGTCGTGCGCGGTCCCAACGCGGTGGTGTACGGCTCGAACGCGTTTCTCGCGGTCATCAACATCATCACCCAGAGCGCCGCCCAGGCGAAGGGCGGGCTGGCGTCGGTGCAGTACGGCGAGCCGGGGATGGCCGGACTGGTCGCACGCTACGGCGGCGGCGACGCCGACCGCAGCTGGCGCGTGACGCTGTCGTCGCAGAACCGCGACCGCTTCGAGGAGGTCGGCTACGACGGCAGCGGGAATCCCCAGTATCTGCGCGAGCGCACCCGCACCTTTTTCGTGTCGGGCCGCACCGACTGGCAGCTCAACCCGCGCGACGGCCTGAGCCTGCAGTGGGGCGTGTCGGACGGCAACTGGCACGGCGGGCGCGAGGGCGAGGACGACGAGCCCGACCGGCAGGACTCCAACGCGGGTTTCCTGCACCTGCAATACCACCGCGTGGCGAGCGCGGATCGCGAGTGGCGCGGGCAGGTCTACTACACGCGCAGCCGCTTCGACGCGAACGCCCTGGCCATCAGGGGCCCGTTCACCGTCCCGATCGACCAGTATCTGCAGCAAACCCGGCTCAACGTCGACCTTCAGGCGATGCAGCGCCTCGGCGACAGCGTGCGCACGCTGTGGGCGCTCGAATGGCGGCGCGAAACGGTCGACTCGCCGCAGAGCTACTACGGCAGCGGCACCCTCGACGGCGAGCTCGCGCGCCTCTCCGGCAACCTGGAGTGGCACGTGTCGGACGACTGGCTGGTGCAGGGCGGTGCCATGGTCGAGCACCACTACTACACGGGGACCGACGTCTCGCCCCGCCTCGCGGTCAACTACACGGTGCATCCGGGCCACACCCTGCGTGTCAGCGTGTCCGAGGCGTACCGGTCGCCGACCTTCTTCGAGCAGGACGGCAACCTGAACTTCGTGGAGAGCGGCGGTGTCATCAACGACACGTTTACCATTCCCGCGGCGACCGCGCTCCGGCCGGAGCGCATCCTGTCGCGCGAAATCGGCTACGTCGGACATATCAAGTCGCTGGCGCTGGAGATGAATGCCCGCCTCTTCTATGACGTGCTCGACGACTACATCGGCTCGCAGCGGATCACGACGACGGACTGCAACGAGCCTTTGAATCCAAGCGGCAGCAAGTGCTTCCAGTCGCTCAACGGCAGCAGCCTCGACCTGCGCGGCTGGGAGGCCGAGCTGCACTGGCGGCCGCTCCGGCGCCTGGATCTGTACGCGCAGTATGCGCGGGTCACGATCGGCTACCGCGACATCGTGCTCGACGCGCAGGGCACCATCGTCGACGACGACCTGCCGTATTCCGCACCCCGCAACAACTTCGGCCTGCTCGCGAGCTATCGCTGGGGCGCCGGCTGGCAGGCCAGTGCCGGTGTATACCGGACGGACGGCGTCATGTGGCTGTCCGACGGCGACGTGACCGGCGGCTACACCCGCGTCGACACCCGCCTCGCGCGCCGCTTCAAGTGGGGGAGCAACGACGCCGAATGGGCGCTGGTGGCGCAGTCGATCGACAACCGCTATTCCGAATTCCGCACGGAAAACGTCTTCGGCCCGAAGGCCTACGCGAGCCTCTCGGTCAACTGGTGAGCTCGCGTCCAGGCGGGCGGTTGTTGTTATAATTCCGGTATTTACGCTTGCCAGGAGAAGGTATATGCCGATCTACGCCTACAAATGTGCGTCCTGCGGCTTTGCCCAGGACGAAATGCAGAAAATCTCGGACGCGCCGCTGACGGTGTGCCCGTCGTGCGGCAAGGCCGATTACGCCAAGCAGCTCACGGCCGCCGGCTTCGCCCTGAAGGGCACCGGCTGGTACGCCACCGACTTCAAGAACGGCGGCAGCAAGCCCGAGGCCAAGCCGGACGCGCCGTCGCACGCCTGCGGCACGGGCGCCTGTCCGGCCTGCAACTGACGGGGCGCGAAGCAACCGGGAAGCGGGCGGTGCAAGCCGTCCGCTTCTTCGTTTTTGCCTGAAGCATGAAGCGCTATTTCGTAACCGGTCTCTTGATCTGGGTGCCGCTGGGGATCACCCTGTGGGTGCTCGACCTCCTGATCGGCACGCTCGACCAGAGCCTCACCTTCCTGCCGGCGGAATGGCAGCCCGAGGCCTGGATCGGTGTGCGCATCCCCGGCCTCGGCGTGATCCTGACGCTCGTGGTGATCGTGCTCACCGGCGTGTTCGGCGCGAACTACTTCGGCCAGAAGATCATCGACTTCTGGGAGCGCCAGCTGATCCGCATCCCGGTGGTCAAGACCATCTACGGCGGCGTCAAGCAGGTGTCCGACACCATCCTGTCGGGCAACGGCCACGCCTTCCGCAAGGTGCTGATGGTGCGCTACCCGCATCCCCAGGCATGGTCGCTGGCGTTCCAGACCAACGTGCCGGACGAGGTCGCGCGCGCGCTGCCCGAGGAGCACGTGGCGGTGTTCATCCCCACCACGCCGAGCCCGGTCAACGGATTCTATTTTTACGTGAAAAAGAGCGAGGTCGTCGAACTGAACCTGTCGGTCGACCGCGCGTTGAAATACATCGTCTCGATGGGCGTCGCTTCGAGCGAGGCGCGCCCCGTCAATCAATAGCAATAGGGAAAACCATGCGTACTCATTACTGCGGCGCCGTCACCGCCGCCGACATCGGCAACACCGTCACCCTGTGCGGCTGGGCGCACCGGCGGCGCGACCACGGCGGCGTGATCTTCATCGACCTGCGCGACCGCGAGGGCCAGGTACAGGTGGTGGTCGACCCCGACACCCCGGAGGCGTTCGGGTTCGCCGAGGAGGTGCGCTCGGAGTTCGTCCTGAAGATCGTGGGCAAGGTTCGCCCGCGTCCGGCCGGCACCGAGAACCCCGGCCAGACGACCGGCATGGTCGAGGTGCTCGCGCAGGCCATCGAGATCCTCAACCCCTCGCTCACGCCCCCGTTCCAGCTCGACGACGAGGCCGTCAACGAGAACATCCGCCTGCAGTACCGCTACCTCGACCTGCGCCGCGAGCCGATGCAGAAGAACATGCGCCTGCGCTACCGCGTGTCCAAGCTGATGCGCGACTACCTCGACGTCAACGGCTTCATCGAGGTCGAGACGCCGATGCTGACGCGCTCGACGCCGGAAGGCGCGCGCGACTACCTCGTGCCCTCGCGCGTGCACGACGGCATGTTCTACGCGCTGCCGCAGTCGCCGCAGCTCTTCAAGCAGCTGCTCATGGTCGCCGGCTACGACCGCTACTTCCAGATCACCAAGTGCTTCCGCGACGAGGACCTGCGCGCCGACCGCCAGCCCGAGTTCACCCAGGTGGATCTGGAGACCTCGTTCATGGGCGAGGAGGAGATCATGGCCCTGGTCGAGGGCATGATCCGCGACATGATGCACAAGGCGCAGGGCATCGAACTGCCGAATCCCTTCCCGCGCATGACCTACCACGAGGCGATGAACCGCTACGGCTCAGACAAGCCCGACATGCGGGTGCTGCTGGAAATCGTCGACGTCGGCGACGCGATGAAGGACGTCGCGTTCAAGGTCTTCGCCGGCCCGGCCAACGACCCCAAGGGCCGCGTCGCCGCGCTGCGCATCCCCGGCGGCGCCGTGCTGTCGCGCGGCGAGATCGACGGCTACACCGAGTTCGTCAAGATCTACGGCGCCAAGGGCCTCGCCTACATCAAGGTCAACGACGTCAGCCAGCTCAACGAGGCCGGCCTGCAGTCGCCCATCGTCAAGAACCTCTCCGAAGCGTCGCTCGCCGCGGTGATCGAGCGCACCGGCGCGCAGAACGGCGACCTGATCTTCTTCGGCGCCGACAAGGCTAAGGTCGTCAACGACGCGCTCGGCGCGCTGCGCCTCAAGATCGGCCACGAGAAGGGCCACGTCGACGGCCGCGCCTGGGCGCCGCTGTGGGTGGTCGACTTCCCGATGTTCGAGTACAACGAGGACGAGAACCGCTGGGACGCGCTGCACCACCCCTTCACCGCGCCCAAGGACGGCCACGAGGACTGGCTCGCGACCGACCCGGGCAAGTGCCTCTCCAAGGCCTACGACATGGTGCTGAACGGCTGGGAAGTCGGCGGCGGCTCGGTGCGTATCCACAAGGAATCGGTGCAGGAGAAGGTGTTCGCCGCGCTCAACATCGGCGAGGAAGAGCGCCGCGAGAAGTTCGGCTTCCTGCTCGACGCGCTGCAGTACGGCGCGCCCCCGCACGGCGGCCTCGCGTTCGGCCTCGACCGCCTGGTCACCCTGATGACCGGCGCCGAGTCGATCCGCGACGTCATCGCCTTCCCCAAGACCCAGCGCGCCTCGTGCCTGATGACCAGCGCGCCCAACGTGGTCGACGAGAAGCAGCTGCGCGAGCTGCACATCCGCCTGCGCAACGTCAATCCTGCGGACAAGGCGGGCTGAAGCATGGCCGACGTGAAATTCGCCGACACCCTGAAGACCCTGCCCGAGTTCGCCGGCGCGAAGCTGGTGCTCACCGACGCCTCCGGCGCCGAGGTCGCGAGCATCGCCAACGCCCCCGGCACCGCCGGCTCGTTCCGCGTCTACGCCTACCTCGCGCAGCAGCACGGCGCGATCAACGCCGAGGCGGCGGCCGAGGGGCTGGCGATCTTCGCCGAGCACACCGAGGACGCCACCCGCAACCCCGGCAGGCACCCCAACATCGACCGCCTGATCGGCCTCATGGTGAGCGGCGAGACGCTCGGCGCCCGCATCGAGTGACCCACAAGATCCCGGTTTCGGTCCTGGTCGTCATCCACAGCGCGGACGGCCAGGTGCTGCTGCTGGAGCGCGCCGACGCGCCCGGCTACTGGCAGTCGGTCACCGGCTCGCAGGACCCGGGCGAGACGCTGACGGAGACCGCGATCCGCGAGGTGCGCGAGGAGACCGGGCTCGACGCCACGGCCTTCGCGCTCACCCCCTGGGACATCGAGAACCGCTACGAGATCTACGAACGCTGGCGCCACCGCTACGCGCCCGGGGTCACCCACAATACCGAGCACGTGTTCGGCCTCAGGCTGCCGGCGCCGCTGCCCGTCACGCTCGCCCCGCGCGAGCACCTGCGCTACCAGTGGCTGCCCTGGCAAGCCGCCGCCGGGCGCTGCTTTTCCCCCAGCAACGCGGCGGCGATACGCGAACTCCCCGCGCGCTTATAATTCCTCATCATGAGCGTGCCGATCCATGTTGCCTCGTACAACATCCACAAGGGCCTGTCGCAGTTCAACCGGCGGCTGACCGTGCACGAGATGCGCGACCGCCTCGCCACGCTCGGCACCGACATCGTCTTCCTGCAGGAGGTGCAGCACAGCCACGGCCTGCGCGCCGCCCGCTTCCAGCACTGGCCCAGCCAGCCGCAGCACGAATTCCTCGCCGGCCACGTCTACACCGACTTCGCCTACGGCAAGAACTGCGTCTACGACACGGGCCACCACGGCAACGCCATCCTGTCGCGCTACAAGATCCTCAACTGGGAGAACGAGGACATCTCCGCCCACGCCTACGAGAGCCGCGGCATGCTGCACTGCGAGATCGCGGTGCCGGGCGTCGACCGTCCCGTGCACTGCATCAACGTGCACCTGGCGCTCAACGAGGGCGGGCGCCGCCGCCAGCTGGCGCAGATCGCCGCGCGCGTGCACCGGATGGTGCCCGACGACGCGCCGCTGATCCTCGCCGGCGACTTCAACGACTGGCGCATGCGCGCCTGCCACTTCTTCCGCGACGAGCTGGGGCTGGTCGAGGTGTTCGAGACCCATCACGGCAAGCCGGCGCGCAGCTACCCGTCGATCCTCCCCATGTTCCAGCTCGACCGCATCTACGTGCGCCGCTTCAGCATCGACACGGCGCACGTCCACACCGGCAGCGCCTGGCATCGCATCTCCGACCACGCCGCCCTGACCGCCAAGCTCATCCCGGCATGACGGCCGCGCGCTGCCGCCGGGCCGTCGCCACCGTTCGCTAGGCCGGCGTCCATGCACGGCCGCATGCCCCGCAGGGGCTCCGACTTTCCCTAGGCCGCAGCCCATGCAAGCTCGCATGCGCAAGCTGTTCTTCCGCGGACTCGAGCCGGTTTCCGGCAATCGCGTGCGGCTGCTGCAGGGCGGCGCCGAGTTCTTCCCGGCGCTGATCGCGGCGATCGACGCCGCCCGCCTCGAAGTCCATCTCGAAACCTACATCTTCAACGACGACCCCAGCGCCGCCGCGGTGCGCGACGCGCTCGCCGGCGCCGCGCGGCGCGGCGTGCGGGTGAGGGTGCTGATCGACGGCGTCGGCGCGCGCGACTTTCCCCAGGCCTGGCGCGACGCGCTCGAGTCCGCCGGCGTCGCGCTGCTGGTCTACCGCCCGCTGGTGTCCGGCTGGCGCTCCAATCCCCACAGCCTGCGCCGGCTGCACCGCAAGCTCGCGGTCGTCGACGCGCGCATCGCCATCCTCGGCGGCATGAACCTGATCGACGACTTCGAGCCGGTGCGCTTCGCGACGCCGCGCCTCGACTTCAGCGTCGAGGTCCGGGGGCCGCTGCTGGCCGCCATCCACCACAGCGCCATTCGCCTGTGGCGGCTGGTCGCGCTGACCCAGCTGCACCCCGGCGAGAGCCGGCGCCCGCCGGTGCGACCGAGCTGGCCGACAGACGGCCACGTGCGCGCCGCCTTCGTCGTGCGCGACAACTTCGCCCACCGCCGCGACATCGAGCGCGTCTACCTCGCCGCGCTCGCGCTCGCGCGCGACGAGATCGTCATCGCCAACGCCTACTTCCTGCCCGGCCGCCGCTTCCGGAAGCTGCTGAAAATGGCCGCCGCGCGCGGCGTGCGCGTGCACCTGCTGGTGCAGGGCCACACCGACCATCCCTTCTTCCAGGCCGCCGCGCGCGCGCTCTACCGCGACCTGCTCGCCGCCGGCGTCGCGATCCACGAATACGGCGCCAGCGAGCTGCACGCCAAGGTCGCCGTCGTCGACGGCCACTGGGCCACCGTCGGCTCGAGCAACATCGACCCCTTCAGCCTGCTGCTCGCGCGCGAGGCGAACCTCGTCGTCGACGACGCAGGCTTCGCGGGCGACCTGCGGCAGCGCCTGCAGCAGGCGATCGCCCGCTCCGTCGCGCTCGACCCCGCCGGCTGGGGCCGCCGCCCGTGGCCGCGGCGCATGGCGTCCTGGCTCGCCTACGAGGGGGTGCGGCTGATGGTGGGCTTGGCGGGGGGCGGGCGCTGGGTGTGAGGAGCTGGCGGGCGCGGCAATTCTTCTGGCCAGGGCGGGCGGCAATGGCGCATCGACCAGGAATCGATAGACGTCAGGCGGCTTTCAAAACGGGGTGGTCGAATTGCCGCGCCGCATACAGCAGCGTCGCGGTGATGTCTTCCGCTTCGAGGTAGGGGTAGTCGGCCAGAATCTGCTCGCGGCTTTCGCCTGCCGCCAGCAGTTCGAGGATGTCGCTCACGCGGATGCGCAATCCGCGGATGCACGGCCTGCCGCCGCATTGAGCGGGGTCAACGGTGATTCTTTCCAGTGCCGAGGTTTCCATTCGGCGCGCCCGTTTTTGCCGACAGGCTGATAGTAGCCTTTGCAGGCGAAAAATCGCCGCGCAATGGGGCCGAAGGCTTTTCGGATGGCCGGAGAGGCGGGGGCGCTGAGTGTAGGACCAGGCGCCTAGCTGTGATGCGCCAGGAATCGTTCGAGTTGTCGCGCGAACGCCTGCCGGTCGGCCTGCGACAGGGCCGGCGGTCCGGAAATGTCGACCCCGGCGCCGCGCAGGCCTTCCATGAAATCGCGCATTCCCAGTCGCTCGCGAATGTTCTCGCTGCTGTAGAACTCGCCGCGCGGCGACAGGGCGCAGGCGCCTTGCTCGATCAGCGCGGCCGCCAGCGGGATGTCGGCCGTGATTACCAGATCCCCGGCGGCGACCTCGTCCATGATGTGGCGATCGGCGACGTCGAAGCCCTTCGGCACCTGCCGCGCGCGGATGTAGGGCGACGGAGGCACCCGCAGCAGGCGGTTCGCCACCAGTGTTAGCGGAAGCTTCAACCGCTCGGCGGCGCGAAAAAGGATGTCCTTGATCACCGCCGGGCAGGCGTCGGCGTCGACCCAGATCTGCATGGACCTGTTTTACAGCCGCGCCGCCTCGAACGTCTCGCACTGCCCCGGGTCGCCGCTCTCGAGGCCGCGCCTGAACCAGCGCATCCGCTGTTCCGACGAGCCGTGGGTGAACGAATCCGGCACCACGACACCGCGCGCCTGCCGCTGCAGCCGGTCGTCGCCCACCCCCGCCGCCGCGGCGAGCGCCTCCCCGGTGTCGCCGGGCTCGAGGATCTGCCGCTGCTTGTCGGCATGGTGCGCCCACACCCCCGCGAAGCAGTCGGCCTGCAGTTCCATCCGTACCTGCAGCGCGTTGCCCTGCACCTCGCTCGCCCGCTGCCGTGCCGCGTACACCTGCTCCGAGATGCCCAAGAGCGTCTGCACGTGGTGGCCGACCTCGTGCGCGACCACGTAGGCCTGCGCGAAATCGCCCGGCGCGCCGTGGCGCTGCGCCAGGTCGTCGAAGAACGTCATGTCGAGGTAGAGCTTGCCGTCGGCCGGACAGTAGAACGGCCCCACCGCCGCCTCGGCGAAGCCGCACGCCGACTCCACCGCGCCCGAGAACAGCACCAGCGCCGGCCCGAATTCTGGAACAGCGTCCCCCACACGTCCTCGGTGTCGGCCAGCACCACCGACATGAATTCCTTGAGCCGCTCTTCCTCCGGGCTGGACGTCGCGGGCCGTTCCTCCTGTGTCGGCGCCAGCGTGCCCGCCTGGTTCAGCACCACCGAGGGGTCGACGCCGAAAACCATCGCCACCAGCGCCAGGATGATCACCCCGATGCCGCCGCCGGCGAGCCCCTTGCGGCCCACCCGCAGGTGGCGGCGGTCTTCGACGTTCTCGCTGCGGCGTCCGTGTTCCCAGCGCATGGCGGCTCCTTCCGGTTCGGGGGCTCTCATTCTAGTAGGCGACGACCACGGACGCCGGGTCGTTCGGCGCATGCGGGGCAGTACGTCCTTACCGGCCAGGCCGCGCCGCTGTTGCGTGGTTGCAACAAAACAACACTTTTTCCCGGAGTGAGAGAAAAAAACAACAGCATTCATTGCCCCGGCACCCTGCCTCTGGATAATCAGTCACGTCCAAGCAAGCCCCTCGGGGCAAGCACATTCCGTGCAGGACAGCTCTGCAGAGCTTAGGACCGCAAGGTCCATTTCATTTTTCTTAGGAGAAAGCAATGAAAAAATCCCTGATCGCCCTGGCAGTCGCCGGCGCCTTCGCTGCTCCCGCTTTTGCTGCCACCAGCAACGTCGACGTGTACGGCAAGCTGCACATGTCCGTTTCGATGGTTGACGACCAGCCCGAAGGCGTCAACGACCTGCAGATCACCTCCAATGCTTCGCGCATCGGCTTCAAGGGTTCCGAAGACCTGGGCGGCGGCCTGAAGGGCATCTGGCAGATCGAGTCCGGCCTGAACCTGGACGAGCAGAACGGCAGCGTGGCCAACCGCAACAGCTTCGTCGGCCTCGCCGGCGGCTTCGGTACCGTCCTGCTGGGCAACCACGACACCCCGCTGAAGCTCGTCGGCCGCGCTGTCGACCTGTTCGGCGACACCTTGGCTGACTCGCGCAACGTCATGGGCGGCGGTTCCGACACCCGCGCCAAGAACGTCGTCGCTTACATCTCGCCGAGCTTCAGCGGCTTCAGCTTCGCTGGTGCCTACTCGACCGATCTGGGCAACGGCACCCCGAGCGGGATTAACGCCAGCGGGAACGTTGTTAACTCTGACTCCAAAGACGCCGGCGTCTACAACCTGAGCGCGACCTACGCCAACGGCCCGATCTACGCCGGCCTGGCCTACGGCGACGGCGACGGCCACGAGGCGGCGGGTCTGGGTGCGCACCTGCGCGTCGCTGGCGGCTTCACCTTCGGCGACGCCAAGATCGTTGCCCAGTACGACAGCCTGGAAGACGACAGCGCGTTCGGCTTCGACTACACCGCATGGATGATCGGCGGCGCCTACAAGCTCGGCAGCATCACGCTGAAGGCCAACTACATGGCCGGCGAATTCGACAACACCGACCTCGAGCCGGCCCAGTGGACCATCGGTGCCGACTACAACCTGTCGAAGCGCACCAGCGTCTACGCGCTGTACGTCGCGGCTGAAGACTTCGTCAGCCTCGGCTCCGGCGCTGGCAGCAGCGACATGTTCATCGGCGACAACGCCGATGGCGAAGTCTCCGCTCTGTCGGTTGGCGTTGTCCACTCCTTCTAATTCGACGCCGGGGCAACCCGGTTAGAACGACCAAGGCTGAAACGGGCTCCTTCGGGAGCCCGTTTCTTTTTGTGGGCTCGGTTGCACGGGCCAAGCAGGAACGGGCTCCGCTGGAGCCCGTTGCCGTGTGCGCACGTGCTGCCCCGGCTTGTCAGTCCGCGATGACCTCGAAGTCGTGCGTGATCCCGGCGGTCTAGCCGGGCATGATGCTCGCCGGGCGGTATGTCTCGGTGGAGCACTTGACGGCCTGCAGCGGTGGGCGACTTGCCGGTGACGCTGAAGTGGACCTGATTTTCGTGAACCCTTAAGGGCGGTGTGCACGACGTCTAAGCCTGAGCAGCCGCCTCTCCGTTGGCTCCCGGTAGTGTGGCGGCGGTCGCCTCCGGCGCCTGGTTGAACTTCGGGTGCTAGAATCGTTTGCAGTTCACTGCCGGAAACCGCTCATGCCGGTTGTATTGCGATTCAAAGGCTTCCGCTTCTTCTTTTATTCAAACGAGGGGAGCCCGCGTGAACCCGTGCACGTCCATGTTGTCGGTGCGGGAGGTGAAGCCAAGTATTGGGTCAGCGCGACTGTTGCGCTCGCCGAGAGTGATGGTTTTGATGCCCGTACCTTGAAAGAGCTGCTGGCGGTTGTCGAAGAGAACGCCGAGCTGATCGAAAGGACCTGGAATGAATATTTCTGCTAAATCCGTTCGTTTTGACGACAGCAGCATGTGGGTCGAATTGTCCGATGGGCGGACGATCGGGGTTCCCCTGGCCTGGTTTCCACGTCTGATGCATGCCGGCCGCGACCAGCTTGAAGCGTGTGAAATCAGCCAGCGTGGGCTCCACTGGGCCGAACTCGATGAGGATGTCTCGATTGCGGGCCTGCTGGCGGGGCGCGGCGACATGACGCATGCGAACAAAGCGGCCGCCTGAACCGACCGGTATCAAAAATGAAACGGGCTCTCATCGGAGCCCGTTTCATTTTTGCGACTGCGAGGGTCAGCCTTCAATTATCTCGAAATCGTGGGTGATCTCGGCGGTCTTGCCGAGCATGATGCTCGCCGAGCAGTATTTCTCGGCGGACAGCTTGACCGCCTGCTCGACGCGCCTGGGGTCGAGCGACTTCCCGGTGACGGTGAAGTGGACGTGGATTCGGGTGAACACTTTCGGCTCGGTGTCGGCGCGCGTGGCGTCGAGGTCGGCGACGCAGTCGGTGACCTGCTGGCGGCCTTTCCTGAGGATGTGCACGACGTCGTAGGCCGAGCACCCGCCGAGGCCCAAGAGCAGCATCTCCATCGGGCGCACGCCGAGGTTCCTGCCGCCGCCGTCGGGCGGGCCGTCCATCACGACGGTGTGGCCGGACTCGCTCTGGCCGGCGAAGCTGACGCCTTCGATGAGTTTGACGCGGGCTTTCATGGGCTTCCTTCAGGCAAAAGAGCGCAGTTTGTACCACAAAATGCCGAGCCACTCGTGCAGCGCGAAGGTGCTGTCGCGCAGCCCGGCAGGGGTGGGCAGGACGTCGAGCACGTCGTCGATCTCGGTGCTGGAAAAGCCGATGCCGGCGGGGACGACCTCGAGCCCCTGCGCCTCGAACTCCGGCACGGCGCGACGCAGGTGCCAGGCGTGGGTGACCAGCGCGATGCGGCGGACGCCGTCCTGTCGCAATAGCGCTGCGGAGAAGCGGGCGTTGTCCCAGGTGGTTTCCGCGCGGTCTTCGATCCAGCGCGGCGAGAGATGGTATTCGTCCTCGAGGATGCGCTGCATGATGCGGCCTTCGGCGAGCGTGCCGCCGCCGGGCATGCCGCCGGTGACGAGCAGCGGCAGGGCGCTTGCGCGGTGCAGGTGGGCGCCGTAGCGCAGGCGTTCGAGCGCCAGGCCCTTCAAGGTGTCCTGGCCGTATTCGGCGGCGTCGAGCCGGCGCCCGCCGCCGAGCACGACGATGGCCTCGGCGCCGTCGAGCCGGGCGGGGTCGAGCGGCGAACTGATCTCGAGGCTTTTCAGCAGCACGCCGCTGACCCACGGCGTGGACAGGGCGTACAGCGCGATGGCGGCGAGCAGGAGCAGCGACATGGCGAGGCGGGGGCGGCGACGGTGGAGGATCAGCCCGGCGGCCATCAGGAGCACCAGCGACAGCGGCGGCAGCAGCGCGAGGGCGACGAGGTTGGTGGCGAACCAGGCGGTCATGCCGGGATTGTATGTCCTCGCCGCAGGATTCGTCCCGGATTCGCATCGGGTGATTGACTTTGCCCGGCGGGCGCAGTTAGAATGCCCGGCTTTCCGAGATTATCCTCTGTGCAGAGGTTGGGTCATGAAAACCTTTTCCGCAAAAACGCATGAAGTCAAACGCGACTGGTTCGTGGTTGACGCCGACAACAAGGTGCTGGGCCGCCTGGCTTCCGAGATCGCCCGCCGTCTGCGCGGCAAGCACAAGCCCGAGTTCACCCCCCACGTCGACACCGGTGACTACATCGTCGTCGTCAACGCTGCCAAGATGGTCGTGACCGGCAACAAGGGCCTCGACAAGAAGTACTATCGCCACTCCGGTTTCCCCGGCGGCATCTACGAAACCAATTTCGACAAGATGCAGGAGCGTTTTCCCGGTCGTGCGCTGGAAAAGGCGGTCAAGGGCATGCTGCCCAAGGGCCCGCTCGGCTATGCCATGATCAAGAAAATGAAAATCTACGCGGGCGCGGAACATCCGCACGAGGCTCAACAGCCGAAGCCCCTCGAAATCAACGCTAAGGTCTGATCATGATCGGTAACTACAACTACGGTACGGGTCGTCGCAAATCGTCGGTTGCCCGTGTGTTCATCAAGGCGGGCAGCGGCAAGATCGTCGTCAACGACAAGCCGGTGGACGAGTATTTCTCGCGCGAAACCGGCCGCATGATCGTGCGTCAGCCGCTCGCGCTGACCGACAACCTGAGCCGGTTCGACATCATGGTCAACGTTTCGGGCGGTGGTGAGTCGGGGCAGGCCGGTGCGGTGCGCCACGGCATCACCCGCGCGCTGATCGACCTGGACGCTGAAATGAAGCCGGTGCTGAAGGCCGCCGGCCTGGTCACCCGCGACGCCCGCGAAGTCGAGCGCAAGAAGGTCGGCTTCCACAAGGCGCGTCGCCGCAAGCAGTTCTCCAAGCGCTGATCGTATTCGGCTCAGCCGCTTGCTCTGCAGAAAAGGCCGCCCCTCGTGGGCGGCTTTTTTATGCCTGTCATCGGGCGTGTCTTACAATAATTGGATCATTCGCAAGGAAACCAGACCATGATCAAAGTCGGTATCGTCGGCGGCACGGGCTACACCGGGGTCGAACTGCTGCGCCTGCTGGCGCGCCATCCGCAGGTGGAACTCAAGGCGATCACCTCGCGCAAGGAAGCCGGCATGCCGGTGGCGGACATGTTCCCCAACCTGCGTGGGCGGGTGAGGCTGGCGTTCGCCACGCCCGAGGAGGCCGGGCTGGAAAACTGCGACGTGGTGTTCTTCGCGACCCCCAACGGCGTCGCGATGCAGCAGACGCGCGCGCTGCTCGACGCCGGCGCCAAGGTGATCGATCTCGCCGCCGACTTCCGCATCCAGGATATCGGCGTGTGGGAGCAGTGGTACAAGATGGAGCACGCCTGCCCGGACCTGGTGGCCGAGGCGGTGTACGGGCTGCCCGAGATCAACCGCGACAAGATCCGCGGCGCGCGGCTGATCGCCAACCCCGGCTGCTACCCGACCGCGGTGCAGCTGGGCTTCCTGCCCCTGCTCGAGGCGGGCGTGGTCGACCCCGGCTTCCTGGTGGCGGACGCCAAGTCGGGCGTGTCGGGTGCCGGTCGCAAGCCGGAGACCCACATCCTGTTCGCCGAGGCGGCCGACAACTTCAAGGCCTACGGCGTCGCCGGCCATCGCCACTGGCCGGAAATCAGGCAGGGGCTCGAGCGCTTCGCCGGCAAGCAGGTGGGCTTCACCTTCGTGCCGCACCTGACGCCGCTGATCCGCGGCATCCACGCCACGCTCTACGCGCGGCTGAGCGCCGACGTCGACCTGCAGGCGCTGTACGAGAAGCGCTACGCGGGCGAGGCCTTCGTCGACGTGATGCCGGCAGGCAGCCATCCCGAGACCCGCTCGGTGCGCGGCGCCAACGTCTGCCGCATCGCGGTGCACCGCCCGCAGGGCAGCGACACCGTCGTCGTGCTGTCGGTGATCGACAACCTGGTCAAGGGCGCGGCGGGGCAGGCGGTGCAGAACATGAACATCCTGTTCGACCTGCCGGAGGACACCGCGCTCGCCGACGTCGGCATGCTGCCCTGAGCGGCGGAACTCCGCGGCACGAGCAGGGTCTTTGCTTGACGCAGAACGGGTGATGCGGATAATCACCCCACACTTTTCTTAGGAGCACCACCATGAATGCAGCAACCGAAATGGAATCCCCGCTGATCTTCACCGACAGCGCTGCGGCCAAAGTCAAGAGCCTGATCGACGAGGAAGGCAACCCCGACCTGAAGCTGCGCGTGTTCGTGTCGGGCGGCGGCTGCTCGGGCTTCCAGTACGGCTTCACCTTCGACGAAGCGCAGAACGCCGACGACACCGTGATGGTGAAGAACGGCGTGACGCTGCTGGTCGATTCGATGAGCTTCCAGTATCTGGTCGGCGCCGAGATCGACTATTCGGAAGGCCTGGAAGGCGCTCAGTTCGTGATCAAGAACCCGAACGCCACCACCACCTGCGGCTGCGGCTCGTCGTTCTCGGCGTAAGCGCGGTTCGCGCCAACGAAAAAAGCGGCTTCGGCCGCTTTTTTCATTTCAGCAGGCGAAGCGGCTTCGGCCGCTTTGTCTTCGAGGCGGGCGCTCAGGCCGGGTAGATCGCGCCGAGGATGCGCTCGCCGCGGGCACCGGTGACCGCCGGCAGGTTGCCCGGTGCGCCGTGCAGCGTCTGCCGCGCGAGCCAGGCGAAGGCGAGCGCCTCCACCCAGTCCGGGTCGATGCCGAGCGTGGAGGTGGTCGCCACGTTGACACCCGGCAGGCGCGCGGCGAGGCGCTGCATCAGCGTGCCGTTGTGGGCGCCGCCGCCGCAGACGTAGAGCTCGCGCGCCTTGCCGCATTCGCGGCTGATGGCGTCGGCGAGGCTCGCCGCCGTCCATTCCAGCAGGGTCGCCTGCACGTCGGCCGGGGCGATTGCGGCGCCGAGGCGGCCGAGGATGTCGTCCAGCCATTCGAGGTTGAACTGCTCGCGTCCCGCGCTCTTGGGCGGCGGGAGTCGAAGATAGGGGTGGTCGGCGAGCGCGGCCAGCAGGCCGGCGTGTATCTGCCCGCTCGCCGCCCACGCGCCGTCGCGGTCGTAGTGCGCGCCCTGGTGGTGCCGGATCCAGGCGTCCAGCAGCATGTTGCCCGGGCCGGTGTCCCAGCCGCGGACGCCCCCGTCCGCCGGCAGGTCGGTGATGTTGGCGATGCCGCCGATGTTGGCAATCACGCGGTGGACCGCGGGCGCGCCGAGCGCCTGCGCGTGGAAGGCCGGCACCAGCGGGGCGCCCTGGCCGCCCGCGGCGATGTCGCGGCTGCGGAAATCCGCGACGACCGTGATGCCGGTCAGTTCGGCCAGCAACGCGGCGTTGCCGATCTGCAGGGTGTAGCCGTCGGCGGGGCGATGGCGCAGCGTCTGGCCGTGGCAGCCCACCGCGCGCACGCTGGCGGGATCGACCCCGTTGAGCAGCGCGCGTGTCGCCGCGGCGTAAAGGCGCGCCAGCGTGTTGGCGGCGCAGGCCGCGAGGTGGATTTCGTCGGGTTGCGGGGCGTGCAGCGCCAGCAGGTCGCTGCGCAGCGCGTCGGGGTAGGGCGCGTAATGGGTGCGAAGGGTGCGGATCCGGCCGTCCTGGCCTATTTCCGCGAGTACGGCATCGACACCGTCGAGGCTGGTGCCGGACATGAGGCCGACGTAGCGTTCGGCCTCATGCGAGGGGGCAGCGCTCAATCGAGCGCGGCGAGGTTGGTGCCGCGCAGCAGGGCGAGCTTGTCCGACCAGTCGCGCGTCTGCTCGAGGAACTGCGAACGCTGGGCCGTCGAGAGCGGCGGCGAACCCGGCAGCTTGATCGCCATCGGGTTCTGCGGCTTGCCGGCGATGCGCACTTCGTAGTGCAGGTGCGGACCGGTGGACGCGCCGGTCGAGCCGACGTAGGCGATGACGTCGCCCTGGCTGACCGAGCGGCCGGCACGGGTGCCCGGCGCGAACTTGCTCAGATGCGCGTAGTAGGTCTCGTAGCCGTTGGGGTGGCGCAGGATGACGAGGTTGCCGTAGCCGCCACGGCGGCCGGCGAAGACGACCGTTGCATCGCCGGTCGCCTTCACGCGGGTCCCGGTGGGGGCGCCGAAATCGACCCCGGTGTGGGCGCGGTGAAAGCCGTAGACCGGATGCTTGCGCGAGTTGCTGAAGCTGGACGTGACGCGGGAGAACTCCAGCGGCGAGCGCAGGAAGCCTTTTTTCAGCGACTCGCCCTCGGGCGTGTAGTAGGACTCGCGGCCGGACGCGTCGCGGAACAGCACGGCGCGGTAAGGCTTGCCGGCATTGACGAATTCGGCAGCGAGCAGCTTGCCGGCAGCGACCGGCTCGCCGTTGCGATAGTCGACGGTGTAGATCACCGAGAAAGTGTCGCCGCGACGCAGGTCGCCGCGGAAGTCCAGACTGGTGGAAAAGGTTTCCGCCAGCTGGTTGGCGATCGAGTCGGGGATGCCGGCGCTGTCGGTGGCGCCATACAACGAGGAGAGGATGCGGCCCGAGCGCATGACGACGCGGGTTTCGAGCAGCTCGCTGCTTTCTTCCGCGACGAAGCTTTCGCCGTCACGGCTGACCTTCAGGGCCGGGGCGCCGGTGCGCTCGAACTGGATGGCGAGCAATTCGCCTTCCAGCGTGGTGGTGGCCTGGATGCGCTTGCCGGGGCGGATGCCGGAGGCAAGCTTGCGTACTGTGCCGGTGGCCATCAGGCGCTGGATTTCCAGGTCGTCGATGTTGAGGCGGGACAGCGCGCTGGCGAGGGTGTCGCCGGGCTGGATCGCGGTTTCGCGCTCGAACGGGCCGGGCGTGCTGGCGCTGGCGAGCGCGGGCAGGGCGATGGCCTGCGTGACGGTTTCCGGGGTGATGTTCAGGGTGTTGGTGTCGGGTGCCAGGCCGAAGGCGGCGACGACACCGAAAAGCGGCAGGCTGGAGACTGCAACCAGGGTGCGCAGGCCGAAGCGACGTTCCGCTCCGGTCATGCGATCGGTTAAGATTCTCAGTTTGGTGAGCGGCATGGACCGTTTCCCTTCCGTAATCGAGCCGGGAGTCTACCACAAATGTCATCCGGCCATTTTTTCGAATCCGATCAGCGGCTTGTGCGCAGATCGGACGTGACGGCATAGAAGCTTAACGGACAGGTTCGAGCGAACTTGATCCGCCATAGAGAGGATATCGATGCAGGACGTCTTGCAGGAAATCAAGCGCGGGGCCGACGAGCTGCTGGTCGAGGCCGAGCTCGTCGAAAAACTGAAGACGGGCCGGCCGCTCCGGATCAAGGCGGGCTTCGACCCGACGGCGCCGGACCTGCACCTGGGGCACACTGTCTTGCTGAACAAGCTGCGCCAGTTCCAGGAGCAGGGGCACCATGTCATCTTCCTGGTGGGGGACTTCACCGGCATGATCGGCGACCCGACCGGCAAGAACACTACCCGCCCGCCGCTCACCAAGGAGGCGGTGGCCGATAACGCCAGGACCTACCAGGAGCAGGTGTTCAAGATTCTCGATCCGGCGCGGACCGAGGTGCGCTTCAATTCCGAATGGATGGAAAAACTGGGCTCGGCCGGCATGATCCGGCTGGCTGCGACGCACACGGTGGCGCGCATGCTCGAGCGCGATGACTTTCACAAGCGCTACACGAGCCAGCAGCCGATCGCCATCCACGAATTCCTCTATCCGCTGATCCAGGGCTACGACTCGGTCGAGCTGAAGGCGGACGTCGAGCTGGGCGGCACCGACCAGAAATTCAACCTGCTGATGGGGCGCGAGCTGCAGAAGCATTACGGGCAGCCGCCGCAGTGCATCGTGACCATGCCGCTGCTCGAGGGGCTGGACGGCGTCAACAAGATGTCGAAGTCGCTGGGCAATTACGTCGGCATCAACGAGCCGCCGCAGGAAATCTTCGGCAAGCTGATGTCGGTGTCCGACGACCTGATGTGGCGCTATATCCAGTTGCTGTCGTTCGAGTCGCTGGCCACGATCGAGGGCTGGAAGCGCCAGGTTGCCGAAGGCGCCAACCCGCGCGACATCAAGGTGAGGTTCGCGCAGGAGATCGTCGCGCGCTTCCATGGCGCTGACGCGGCGACCCGCGCGCTCGCCGAGTTCGAGGCGCGCTTCCAGAAAGGGGCGCTGCCCGAGGACATGCCGGAGGTCAGCCTGCCCGGCGTGGAGGGCGCGCTCGCGGTGCCGCAGCTGCTTAAGCAGGCAGGGCTGGTAACGAGCACCTCGGACGCGATCCGCCAGATCGCCGGTGGCGGCGTGCGGCTCGACGGCGAGCGCGTGGCCGACAAGGGCGTGAGCGTTCCGGTCGGGGCGACGGTGGTCGCGCAGGTCGGCAAGCGCAAGTTCGCCCGCGTCACAATTATTTAAAAATTATTCCGCGAAAGTGGTTGACGGGGCGTTTTTGCTCTGTAGAATGCGCACCTCTTCGAAACGCAACGCAAGACGCGAATCGAAACCGGCAGTACCGGACCTGGCGACGAAACGAAACTTTCTTCGCCGGTTTCGAAAAAAGTAGTTGAC
>DHHQ01000019.1 GCA_002403375.1 Thiobacillus denitrificans
ACCAGGATCGCGCCGTCCATCTGGGCAGCACCGGTGATCATGTTCTTGACGTAGTCGGCGTGGCCGGGGCAGTCAACGTGCGCGTAGTGACGGGTCTCGGTCTCGTACTCGACGTGCGCGGTGTTGATGGTGATGCCGCGCGCCTTCTCTTCGGGCGAGCTGTCGATCTCGTCGTACTTCTTCGCCGCACCGCCGAACTTCTTCGCGAGAATGGTGGTGATCGCCGCGGTCAAGGTGGTCTTGCCGTGGTCAACGTGTCCAATGGTGCCGACGTTCACGTGCGGTTTGGTCCGCTCGAATTTTTCCTTAGCCATTTCAAGTACCCCTCAATTTTGCAAAAGTATGGATGCGACGACTCTGACAACTACGCTTTTACAGTCGCGCCGTCTCAAGCGACGGCACCAAAAACTGGTGCCCATGGGCAGGATTGAACTGCCGACCTCTCCCTTACCAAGGGAGTGCTCTGCCACTGAGCTACATGGGCTTCGGACTTACAGCAAGATAAGCCCACTGAAACACTGGAGCGGGTGAAGGGAATCGAACCCTCGTCTTAAGCTTGGAAGGCTTCAGCTCTACCATTGAGCTACACCCGCTTCGCCCTGCTCGAACTGCAAAATACTGGTGGTGGGGGAAGGATTCGAACCTTCGAAGGCAGAGCCGTCAGATTTACAGTCTGATCCCTTTGACCGCTCGGGAACCCCACCCAAACGAAGCGCGAGATTATAGGAGGTTTGGCAAGACGCTGTCAAACAACCTCGCGAAGATTTTTTTTGCGCCTCACACGTTGAAGAGGAAATTCATGACGTCGCCGTCCCGCACGACGTACTCCTTGCCCTCCGCGCGCATCTTGCCCGCCTCCTTCGCGCCCTGCTCGCCCTTGCAGGCAACGAAATCTTCGAACGAAATGGTCTGGGCGCGAATGAATCCGCGCTCGAAGTCGGTGTGGATGACGCCTGCCGCCTGCGGCGCGGTATCGCCCTTGTGGATGGTCCACGCCCGCACTTCCTTGACGCCGGCGGTGAAGTAGGTCTGCAGGCCGAGCAGGTCGTAGGCGGCGCGGATCAGGCGGTTGAGGCCCGGCTCGTCCCAGCCGAGTTCCTGAAGGTATTCCGCGCGGTCTTCCGGCGACAACTCCTGGAGCTCGGCCTCGAGCGCGGCGCAGACCGGCACCACCGGCGCCCCCTCCTTGTCGGCGTATGCGCGCAGCGAATCGAGCATGGGATTGTTCTGGAAGCCATCCTCGCTGACGTTCGCGACGTACAGCGTCGGCTTCACCGTCATCAGGCAGAGCGGCTTGATCGTCGCGAAGCCCTCGGCGTCGAGTTCGGCGGCCCGGGCAGGACGGCCCTCGTTCAGCGCGGCGATCACGGGCTTCAGGGCCGCGACCATCTTTTGCGCCTCCTTGTCGCCCGCGCGCGCCGGCTTCTCGTAGCGCGCCAGCGCCTTCTCGGCGCCGGCGAGGTCGGCCAGCGCCAGTTCCGTGGCGATCGTCTCGACGTCGGAAATCGGGTCGACCTTGCCGGCGACGTGGATCACGTTCTCGTTGTGAAAACAGCGCACCACGTGGCAGATCGCGTCGGTTTCCCGGATGTTGGCGAGGAACTGGTTGCCCAGGCCCTCGCCTTTCGAGGCGCCCGCGACCAGCCCGGCGATGTCGACGAACTCGACGATCGCCGGGACGACGCGCTGCGGCTTGATGATGTCGGCCAGCTGCGCCAGCCGCGGATCCGGCACCTCGACCACGCCGGTGTTCGGCTCGATGGTGCAGAAGGGGTAGTTTTCCGCCGCGATGCCCGCCTGGGTCAGCGCGTTGAACAGGGTGGATTTTCCGACGTTGGGCAGCCCAACGATGCCGCATTTGAGACTCATGGCGTTTCCTGGAGTTTGGGTGGAGCGGGTTTGGTGTTGGCGCGCTGGGTGGCCGCGTTCCACTCGCCTTTTTCGATCAGCGGCATGAGGCCGAGCGCGCGTTCGATCGCCGCGTCGATTTCGGCCTGCTCCTCGCGGCGCGGCGGCTTGAGCACGTAGTTCACGACTTCGTTGCGGTCGCCGGGATGGCCAATGCCGACCCGCAGCCGCCAGTAGTCCTGCGTCCCGAGGTGCGAGGCGATGTCCTTGAGCCCGTTGTGCCCCCCCATGCCGCCGCCGAACTTGAGGCGCAACTGGCCGGGCGGAATGTCGAGCTCGTCGTGCACGACCAGGATCTCGGCCGGGGCGATGCGGTGGAAGCGCGCCAGCGCACCGACCGCCTGCCCCGAGCGGTTCATGTAGGTCTGCGGCAGCAGCAGCCAGCGCGGTCCGTCGCGGCCGACGATGCCGTGGAAACGCGACTCGTGCGCCAGCGCGACGCCGCGCTCCTGCGCGAGGCGCGCGCAAAACCAAAACCCGGCATTGTGCCGGGTTTCTTCGTAGTCGCGCCCCGGATTACCGAGGCCGACGATCAGGCGGGGCGCTGTCATGCCGCACGCAAGCGCAACCCGCAGGGTTGCGCATCCGCATTAGGCTGCGGGTGCAGCAGGCGCTTCTTCGCCAGCGCCGCCCTTGGGCGCGCTGATCGACGCCACCGCGGGGTTTTCCGCCTTGACGTGGGCGACCAGCTCGACGCCGGCCGGCAGCACGAGGTCGCCCGCATGGATCGAATGGCCGACTTCGAGCCCGCCCATGTCGACTTCGATGAACTCGGGCAGGCTGCCGGGCAGACACTGCACGTCGAGTTCGTTGACGATGTGATGCGGCTTGCCGCCACCCAGCTTGACGCCCGGCGCGACATCGGCGTTCAGGAAGTGCAACGGCACCTTGACGTGGATCTTGTGGTCCTTGTCTACGCGCTGGAAGTCGATGTGCAGCACCTGCTGCTTGTAGGGGTGCCATTGCGTGTCGCGCAGCAGCACGGACTCTTTCGCGCCGTCGATGTTCAGCGTCAACACGGAAGCGTGAAAAGCCTCCTTGCGCAGCGCGTGGTACAGCGCATTGTGGTCGAGCTCGATCTGCACCGGGGCGGCGGCGCCACCGTAGACGATGCCCGGGACCTTGCCCGCGTGACGCAGACGGCGGCTCGCACCCGTACCTTGCAATTCACGCTTGGCGGCGATGACTTCGATTTCCATGAAACTTCTCCTAAGTTGCTACTTCGATGATGCGTTGCCGAAACTGGTCAACGCATGGAAAGCCCCCGCGACCAGGGGCATTCGATCGGCCCTACTCGATGAAGAGCGAGCTGACGGAATCCTCGTTGCTGATGCGGCGGATCGTTTCCGCCAGCAGTTCGGCGACCGACAGTTGCCGGATCTTGCTGCACGCCCGCGCGTCGTCGCGCAGCGGGATGGTGTCGGTCACCACCAGCTCGTCGAGCGCGGAATTCGCCACGCGCTCGGCGGCGCTGCCCGACAGCACCGGATGGGTGCAGTACGCCATCACCTTGTTGGCGCCGTGCTCCTTCAGCGCATTGGCCGCCTCGCACAGCGTGTTGGCGGTGTCGACCATGTCGTCCATGATGATGCAGGTGCGGTCCTTGACGTCGCCGATGATGTGCATCACCTTCGCGACGTTCGGCTTCGGGCGGCGCTTGTCGATGATCGCGAGGTCGCACTCGAGGCGCTTGGCGATCGCGCGGGCCCGCACCACGCCGCCGACGTCGGGCGACACCACCATCAGGTTCGGGTGGTTGCGTTTCCAGATGTCGCCCAGCAGGATCGGGCTGGAATAGATGTTGTCGACCGGGATGTCGAAGAAGCCCTGGATCTGGTCCGAATGCAGATCCATCGTCAGCAGGCGGTCGACGCCCGCCCCCTGCAGCATGTTGGCCACCACCTTGGCGGTGATCGCCACCCGCGCCGAGCGGGTACGGCGGTCCTGCCGCGCGTAGCCGTAGTACGGCACCGCCGCGGTGATCCGGCCGGCCGACGCACGCTTCAGCGCGTCGACCATCACCATCACTTCCATCAGATGGTCGTTGGTCGGCTGGCAGGTCGACTGCAGCACGAACACGTCCTTGCCGCGGACGTTCTCGAGTATCTCGACCATCACTTCACCATCGGAGAAGCGCGATACCGTGGCGCGACCGAGATGGATGTTGAGATGGCGCACCACATCGCTGGCCAGGCGCGGGTTGGCGTTCCCGGTGAACACCATCAGGTTGTCAATGGACACGCGAGTCTCCGACGGTTTGGCTGGTCCGACACAACAACAAAAACAGCCGCCACCGGCGGCTGTTCGCTTAACTGGCTGGGGAGGTAGGGATCGAACCTACGAATGTCGGAATCAAAATCCGATGCCTTACCACTTGGCGACTCCCCATCAAAAATGGGCACTACCCGGCGCAGAAATCGTACAACGGATGCCTGTCGAGCCCCCGCGCCACAAACCCCTGCATCGTTTCGGGCAGTTGCCGCAACACGTCGCGCGCCGCGCCTTCGCTATCGAACGATGCAAACACGCAGGCACCCGATCCGGTCATTCGCGCCTCGCCGAATTGCGCCAGCCAATCGAGATGGCGGGCGACCTCGGGGTACCGCGCGACAACCACGGGCTGCAGGTCGTTTCGACCCATGCCTGCGGAAAAGGGCGCTATTTTGAGGGGTGGCGTGTCGCGTGTCAATTCCGGCGCGGAAAAAATTGTCGCGGTCGGCACCTGCACCGGAGGCGTCAGCACCACATACCACGCCGGCGGAGCGCTCACCGGGCGCAGGATCTCGCCGACGCCTTCGGCAAAGGCGGTCCGGCCGAACACGAACACCGGCACATCGGCGCCCAGTTGCAGGGCGAGCCGCTGCAGCGTCTCGCGCGGCAGGCCGACCCCCCACAAGCGGTTGAGCGCAAGGAGCACCGTGGCGGCGTCCGAGCTTCCGCCGCCCAGCCCGCCGCCCATGGGCAGGAGCTTCTCCAGGCGAATGCCGACCCCCGCGCCGGCCGCCGCGTACGGCTGCAGCAGCCGCGCCGCGCGCACGGTCAGGTCGTGGTCTTCGGGCACCCCGGGCAGGTCCCCGTCGCGCACCACCCGGCCGTCGGCGCGCAGCGAGAGGTGCACGGTGTCGGCGCGGTCGATCAGGCGGAACACGCTCTGCAGCAGGTGATAGCCGTCGGCGCGCCGCCCGACGACGTGCAGGAACAGGTTGAGCTTCGCCGGGGCGGGAAAGGCGTGGTTCATTCGACCTGCCAGCTGTCCGCCACCAGGCGGATTTCCAGTCCCTCGCGCGCCACCACCAGCTTGCGCGGGCGGGCATCGGCGGCGTACTGCAGGTAGTCGATCACCCAGCCGTCCTGCCTCAGCTGCGCGAGCCGCCCGGCGGCGCCGTGGCGGGCCTCGAACGCGCGCGCCGGGTCCGGCAGCCCCTGCACCCACCAGACGAGTCCGGACACCGGTAGCGCGTAGCCGAGCGCCTCGCGGGTCAGGGATTCGGCATCGCCGGCCCGCCGCGGCAGCTGGTTCGGCACCTCGAGCAGGACCCCTCCGGCGTCGCGCACGATGCGCGCCACGCCCTGCCCGAGCGGCGAGGTCATCAGCACCTCGTCGCGATCGGCGTGATGCTGCCAGCGGATGTTGCCCGACAGGCTCTGCTCGCCGGACTGCACGCCGATCCGCCCCTGCAGGGTCCAGCGGGCAGGCCAGCTGACCGGGGTTTCGGCGGGAACGGGCGGCCGCGTGGTCGCGCAGCCGGCGGCGAGCGCCAGCGCCAGCACAGCGAGAAGGCGCCGCATCAGGGCTTCAGCCGGCGCAGGGTTTCGAGCAGCACTTCGTTATGCGGATGTGCCTGCAGGCTGGTCTGCCAGAGCTTGCCCGCCTGCTCGCGCGCGCCGCGCACCCACAGAACCTCGCCAAGATGGGCGGCGATCTCGGGGTCGGGGCGGACGCGGTAGGCGCGTTCGAGGAACTCCTGCGCGCGCGCGAGATTGCCCGAGCGGTATTGCGCCCAGCCCACGCTGTCGAGGATGAACGGATCTTCCGGCGCCAGCGCCAGGGCCTTGTCGAGCAGCACGATGGCCTCGGCGAGGCGGTCAGTGCGGTCGGCCAGCGTGTACCCCAGGGCGTTGTAAGCCTGGGCGTCCTCGGGGCGCAGCGCGATCACGCGCCGCAGGTCCGCTTCCAGCACGTCGAGCCGGTCGAGCTTTTCCGCCACCATCGCGCGGTCGTACAGCAGATCCGCCGAATCGGGGAAGCGCGTGATGCCCTGCGACAGCACGTCGAAGGCCGCCGCGTGCGCCTTGCTGTCGCGCAGCAGCTCCGACTCCGCCTGCACCAGTCGCACGCTCTGCACGTCGTTTTCACCACGCGTGGCCGCAAGCAGTGCACGCGCCTCGTCGAGCCGGCCCGCACCGGCGAGCAGGGCCGCCTGGCGGGCCCGTGCCGGCACGAGGTAGTTGCCCGCACCGACCGCGGCATAGTGCGCCGCCGCCGCCTCGGGCTGCTTCATCTGCTCGGCCACCTGCCCGAGGTAGTAACGGACCGTGTCGGGATCGCGCGGGTCGTACGCCAGCGTCTGGGTCAGCAGATCGCGCGCAGCGTCGAGGTCGCCCATTTGCAGCGACAACAGGCCGGCGGCGAAGCTGACTTCGGCGTTGCGCGGGAAATCGGCGGTCAGTCGGGTGAACTCGGTGCGTGCCGCGCCGAACTGGTTGGCGTTCACCAGCGCACGCGCGTAGGCCAGCCGCACTTCGCGCGCCTTCGGGTAGGTCGCAAGGAACTCGCGCATGAAGTCCATCGCTTCCGCGTGCGAAGACCTGGCGAGGATCTGCGCCCGCAGCAGCGCGCCCGGCTCCCAGCCGGGACGCAGCGTGTCCGCCTGCTGCAGGGCTGAAAGCGCGGCCTCCGTGCGCCCGCTGCCGGCTGCCGCCTGGGCGACCGCAAACCGCGCCTCGGGCAGGTCGGGGTAATCCGCCGCCAGGCGCTCGACGAGCCCCAGCGCCGCCTCGGAATCGCGCGCCTTGCCCATCAACCCCGACAAGTGGAGGAAGCCGTTTGCGGGATCGCCTTTCAGCAAGGTGCGCAGGACCGGTTCGGCCTCGCCGAGACGGCCCTCGTTGAGCAGCAGCGCGGCGAGCGTCTGCTGCGCCCGCACCGACTCCTGGTCGCCGGCCGCCCACATGCGGGCGGCCTCCAGCGCGCCGGCCTGGTCGCGCGCGAACATCGACACCTCCGCGGCGCGGCGGGCGATGCGCGGGTCCTGCGTCTGACGCGCGAGGCCGAGGTAGGCCGCCTGGGCGATGCCGATCTCGCCACGCTGGCCGGCGACTTCGGCGACCAGGAACTTGAACAGGATGTCCGGCGTGAGCGGCTGCTTGGGCAGGTTCGCCTCCGCCGTCGTCTCTTCTGCGGCAACGGGCTCGCTCTGCGCCGTGGCAGGCTGGGACGCCTGCGTTGCCGTGGCTGCCGGCTCGGTCGCCTTGACGCCGGGCTGGCTGCAGGCGGCCGCGAGCAGCAGCGCAGCGTAGAGGGGGAGGAGCTTGAGGTGTGACATGCGGATTGCCCTGATATGGTGCCTTGCCGAGATTCTAAGCGTTCGAGCCGCGCCGGCAAGCAAGGTTCCACGGCAGCCCCGAGCGCAGGACGACCGCTGCGGCATGCAGGCTACAAGGCGCGGGGCATCGCAGCTAGAATCGGCTCCCCGGTCCGGAGCCCGCCTGCCATGCCCGAATTGCCCGAAGTCGAAACCACCCGCCGCGGCTTGTCGCCGCGCCTCGAGGCGCGCACGCTCGAGCGCATCGTGGTGCGCAACCCCCGGCTGCGCTGGCCCGTCCCGGACGACCTCGAGGCACGCCTGGCGGGCCGCGCGCTGCGATCGATCGAGCGCCGCGGCAAGTACCTGCTGTTCGACTTCGGGGCAGCCACCCAGATCGTCCACCTGGGCATGTCGGGCAGCCTGCGCCTCGCCCTGCCGGACGAACCCGCCGCGCTGCACGACCACGTCGACTGGCTGTTCGACGACGGCACGGTGCTGCGGCTGCGCGATCCGCGGCGCTTCGGCGCGGTGCTGTGGACCGACGACGTCGCCAGGCATCCGCTGCTGGCGCACCTCGGGCCGGAGCCGCTGACGCCGGCCTTCGACGGCGCCTGGCTGCACGCCCGGTGCCGGGGCCGGCAGGTGGCGATCAAGCAGCTCATCATGGACGCCGCGGTGGTGGTCGGTGTCGGCAACATCTACGCCTCGGAATCGCTGTTCCACGCCGGCATCCGCCCCGCCACCGCCGCCCGGCGCCTCAGCCGCCCGGCCTGCGAGCGGCTGGCCGGCGCGATCAAGAAGGTGCTGGCGGCCGCGATCGCGGCCGGCGGCAGCTCGCTGCGCGACTACGTCGCCAGCGACGGCGAACTCGGCTATTTCCAGCTGCAGACCCGGGTGTACGACCGCGAGGGGCAGCCCTGCCGGGTCTGCGCCACGCCCATCCGCCGCATCGTGCAGGGCCAGCGTGCGAGCTTCTACTGCCCGACCTGCCAGCGCTGACGGACGGGTCAAGTTTGGCCACGCTCCGCCGTTAAACGATCGTGTCTTATCCGGTATTTCCCATGAAGCCCACCCTGGTTGACGAGTTCGATCACTACAGCGCCTGGCGCGACACGGTCCGCGAGCGCATCGAGACGCTGCGCGACTGGCTCGGGACGGCGGGGCTGGGCGATACGGAGTCGGACCTTCGCCTCGGCCAGCTGCTGGGAAGGCTGCAGGAGGACACGCTCAACGTGGCGTTCGTCGCCGAGTTTTCCCGCGGCAAGTCGGAACTGATCAACGCGATCTTCTTCTCCGACTACCGCCAGCGCGTGCTGCCGTCGTCCGCCGGGCGCACCACCATGTGTCCCACCGAGCTCTACTGGGATGCGGCGCTGCGCCCCTCGCTGCGCCTGCTGCCGATCCACACCCGGACGCGCGAGGGCAGCCTCGCCGACTTCAAGCGCGAGCCCGGCAGCTGGACCGAATTTCCGCTCGACCTCGACTCCGCCGAGGCGATGAGCGCCACGCTGATGCAGCTGGCCGACACGATCGAGGTCGATGCGGCGACCGCCGTGGCCTACGGCCTGCTCGACCCGGACGACGCGGACGGCGCACGTGCCCTGGCGCACAACGGCGGCGTCACGATTCCACGCTGGCGCCACGCCCTGATCAACTTCCCCCACCCGCTGCTCAAGCAGGGGCTGGTCATCCTCGACACCCCCGGCCTGAACGCCATCGGGACCGAGCCGGAACTGACCCTCAACATGCTGCCGAGCGCCCACGCGGTGCTGTTCCTGCTGTCCGCGGACACCGGCGTCACCAAGTCGGACATCGAGATCTGGCGCCAGCACATCGCCCCGGTGCAGGGCGGCAGCCGCGCGCGGCTGGTCGTGCTGAACAAGATCGACGGGCTGTGGGACGAACTCAAGACGGAGGCCGCGGTCGACGCGGAGATCGCCCGGCAGGCCGCCGGCAGCGCGGCGCTGCTGGGGCTCCCGCAGAGCCAGGTCTACCCGGTGTCGGCGCAGAAGGCGCTGGTCGCCAAGGTCCGCGGAGACGACGCCCTGCTGGCGAAGAGCCGCCTGCCGACGCTCGAGGCCGCGCTGACCCAGGAACTCATCCCCTGCAAGCAGGCGCTGGTCAGCGAATCGGCGCAGGCCGCGGTGGAAGACGTCGTGGTCAAGGCCACCGAACTCCTCGAGACCCGCCTCGCCGGCCTCCAGGACCAGGTCGACGAATTGCAGGGTCTGCGCGGCAAGAACCGCGACGCGATCCGCCAGATGATGATCAAGGCGAACGAGGACAAGCAGCAGTTCGACCGCGGCCTGCAGCAGTTCAACGCGCTGCGCAGCGTGTTCGCCACCCAGGCGGAGACGCTGAACCGCCGGCTCGGCATGCCCGTTCTGCGCGACGAGGTCCGCCGCACGCGGCGGGAAATGGAGGCGAGCCGCTTCAGCTCGGGCTTGCGCGACGCGATGCGGCTGTTCTTCCGCAAGGTCGACGGACATCTCAGGGATTCCACCCTCATCATCCTCGACATCCGCGCCATGATGACCGGGATGTACCAGAAGTTCAGCGACGAGCACGGACTCGCCGCGGTCAACCCGCCGGTCCACAACCTGCACAAGTACCGCAAGGAAATGGCGCGCCTCGAGCGCGTGTTCGAGGAACGCTTCGACACCCTGTTCAAGATGCTGACCATGGGCCAGAACCAGCTGACCGCGCGCTTCTTCGAATCGCTCGCGAGCAAGGCGGTGCAGGTGTTCGAGCTCGCCAACAGCGAAACCGAGGCCTGGCTGAAGGCCCTGATGGCTCCGATGGAAACCCAGGTGCGCGAGCACAAGGCCCAGCTCAAGCGGCGCCTCGAGAGCGTCAGCCGCATCCACGCCGCGACCGAGACGCTCGACGAGCGCATCGCCGAGCTCGAGGCCTCGCTCGAAGGGGTGAGCGACCAGCTCGAGCAGCTCGCGCGCCTCAATGCGCGGATCGGCGACGCGCTGTGCGGTGCGCCGGACGAGCTCCGCCTGGCGCGAAGCGCCTGAGGCTTACTTGCCGCCCGTCAGCCGCAGGAACTTCTCCATCAGCTGGTCGTGGGTCTCCGGATAGTCCGGATTGTTCGGGATGCAGTCGACCGGGCACACTTCCACGCACTGCGGCGTGTCGAAATGCCCGACGCATTCGGTGCACTTGTTGGGGTCGATGATGTAGATCTCGTCACCCTGGGAAATGGCTTCGTTGGGGCATTCTGGCAGACAGACGTCGCAGTTGATGCATTCGTCCGTGATCATCAGGGCCATGTCGTTCTCCGGTAAATCAGCTTTTGCTTATTTTCTCATTTAATCGCTGCGCCACCAATGGGTGGACGAAGGGCGTCACGTCGCCGCCCAGCTGGGCGATCTCGCGGATCATGCTGGCGGAGATGAACATGTACTCGTCCGACGGCGTCAGGAACAGGGTTTCGATGTCGGGCTTGAGGTTGCGGTTCATCCCCGCCAGCTGGAATTCGTACTCGAAGTCGGACGCCGCGCGCAGCCCCCGCAGCACGGCGATCGCCCCCTGTTCGGCGACGAAGTCGATCAGCAGTCCGGAGAAGCCCTCGACCCGCACCTGCGGCACCCCGGCGAACACGTCGCGCGCCATCGCCACGCGCTCTTCCATGCTGAAGAACGGGCGCTTGTTGCGCGATTCCGCGACCGCGACGATGACCCGGTCGAACAGCCGCACCGCGCGCCGCACCAGGTCCTCGTGGCCGCGCGTGATGGGGTCGAAAGTGCCCGGATAGACGGCAGTCAGCATCGTTGTCATTCCTTGATCAGCAGCGCGAAGTGCGAACGCCCCGCGCGCCCGCTGCGGTGGATGATAAACCCCGGCGGCGCGACCACCTCCGCACCCTGCTCGACGTAGACCTGGCCGCCCGGCTTCAGCCGCGCGCCGAGCCCGGCCAGCGCGGGGCCGGCCAGCCCGCTGTCGAACGGCGGGTCGACGAAAACGAGATCGAAGCTTTCGCGGCTGTTCGCCAGCCAGGCGAGCGCATCGGCACGCAGGATCTCGACCGCGACCGCGCCGAGCACGGCGCGGTTCTTTTCCAGCGCGTCGAGCGCGGCGCGGTCGCGCTCGATCATCACCACCCGTCCGGCGCCGCGCGAGGCGGCCTCGAAGCCGAGCGCCCCGCTGCCGGCGAACAGGTCGAGGCAGGCCCAGCCGGGGAGATCCTGCCCCAGCCAGTTGAAGAGCGTCTCGCGCACGCGGTCCGGCGTCGGGCGCAGACCGGCGCCGCCCGGAAAATCCAGCAGCCGGCGCCGGTACTGGCCGCCGATGATGCGCACCCGGTTCGACACACCGTGGGCCCGCTGCGGGGCTGCCTGCTTAGCGCGCACCGCCTGCCCCCACCACCACGGTCACCAGCCGGTCGGGGTCGATGCGGCGGGCGAACGCCGCCCGCACCGCGGCGATGTCGACCGCCTCGACCTGGCCGATCCAGGTGTCGAGGTAATCGAGGGGCAGCCGGTAGAAGCCGATCGCCGCCAGGTAGTCGAGAATCTTGCGGTTGCTGTCGATGCGCAGCGGGAAGCCGCCGGTGAGGTTCGCCTTGGCCTGGGCGAGCTCGGCTTCGCTCGGACCGTCCGCGATGAATTCCCGCAGGGTGTCGCGCGCGACCGCCAGGGCGTCGTCGGTCTGCTCGAGCTTGGTCTGGAGACCGAGCTGGAACGGCCCGGCCTCGCGCATCGGCAGGAAATAGCTGTACGCACTGTAGGCGTAGCCGCGCTTGTCGCGCACCTCGCGCATCAGTCGCGAGTCGAAGCCGCCGCCGCCGAGGACGTAGTTGCCGACGAACAGCGCGAAGTAGTCGGGGTCGCTGCGCGCCATGCCGAGCGCCCCCACCAGCACATGGCTCTGTGCCGACGGATGGGCAATGCGGGTATCCGACGCCGCAGCCGGCGCCACCGGCTGCGGCAGCGGCGGCAACGCAGGCGCCGTCGACAGCCCGGCGGCGAGGCGGGCGGCGATCGCCTCCGCCTCTTCGCGGCTGAGGTCGCCCACCAGGGAGATCACCGCGTTCGGTGCGCTGTAATGCGCCCGATAGAAGGCCTGCAGGTCGCCGCGCGTCAGCCGCTCGATCGCCGCCGGCTCGCCGGCCTCGTCGTGCGCGTAGGGATGCGCGCCGTAGAGCGCCTGGTAGAACGCCTTGTCGGCGACCGTGCCGGGATCGGCCTCGGCCTCGCGGATCGCCGCGACCAGGCGCTTCTTCTCGCGCTGGACCACGGCTTGCGGGAAATCGGGCTTTTGCAGCACGCGCGTGAGAATGTCCAGCGCGCGCGCCTTTTCCGGCGCGGATGACAGCGTGCGCAGCGTCACCCCGGCCCGGTCGCGGTCGAACGTTCCGCCCAGCACCGCACCGACGTCGGCGAGCCGATGCGCGATCGCCGTGTCGGACAGGCCGCCCGCCCCCTGGTCGAGCAGGCCATGGGTCAGCCGGGCGAGCCCCGCCTTGCCGGCGGGATCGCGCGCGCTGCCGGCGGGAAAGTCCACCGAGACGTCGAGCATCGGCAGCTCGCGGCTTTCGGCGAAATACACCCGCGCGCCCTGCGGCGTCTGCCAGTGCTGGATGGCGAGCGCGGCCTGCGCCGACAGCGGCAGGCTCAGCAGCACGGCGGTGAGGAAGCGCTCAATTCGCATGACGCACTCCCGGAACGGCCGCGCGCTTCGCCTGCGGGCCCAGCGCCTGCGGCTCCAGTTCGGCGAGGCTCAAGCGGTCGTCCTGCAGCCACTTTTTCGCCACCGCCTGAACCTCCGCCGCGGTCACGGCGCGCAGCTTGTCGACCCGGCGCAGCAAGGCCTCGGGCGGCAGGCCGGTCGTCACGTACTTGCCCAGCTGCATCGCCTGATAGAACAGCGAATCGCGCTGGTAGACGTCTGCCGCGATGACCTGCGCCTTCACCCGCGCGAGCTCCGCCTCGCTGATGCCGTCGCGCTGGATGCGCGCGAGCTCGTCGCGAATGGCCTTCTCCAGCGCCGCCACCGGCTTGCCCGGCGCCGGCGTCGCGTCGATCATGAACAGGCCCGGCCCGCGCGTGACGCCGTCGTAGCCGGCGCTGGCGTTCACCGCGACCTGGGCGGTCTTGACCAGCGTTTTCTGCAGCCGCGCCGAATCGTTGCCCGACAGCACACCGGCGAGGATCTGCAGCGCGTACGGCTCGGTGTCGCGTTCCCAGTCGACGAGCGTCGGCGCCTGCCAGGCCATCAGCAGGTAGGGCAACTGCGCCGGGGCCTTCACCACGAGGCGCTTCTCGCCGAGCTGGACGGGCTCGGTCTGCGGCTTGCGCTCGGGCAGTGCCCGTGCCGGCAGCGCGCCGAAGTGCTTGCGGGCCAGCGCGATCACCTCGTCCGGATCGACGTCGCCGGCCACCACCAGGGTGGCGTTGTTGGGCGCGTACCAGCGCGCGTACCAGTCGCGCGCATCCTGCGCGGTCATGTTCGCGAGGTCGTCCATCCAGCCGATGATGGGACGGCGGTAGGGATGCGCCTGGTAGGCGGTCGCCATCAGGCGCTCGTACACCACCGACTGCGGCTGGTCGTCGGTGCGCAGGCGCCGCTCCTCCATCACCACCTGGATTTCCTTCGCGAACAGTTCGTCGCTGACCACGAGGTTGGCCATGCGGTCGGCCTCGAGCTCCATCGACAGTTCGAGGCGGTCTTTCTGCATCTGCTGGAAGTAGGCGGTGTAATCGCGGCTGGTGAAGGCATTCTCGCGGCCGCCGGCGGCGGCGATGCGCTTCGAGAACTCGCCGGGCGGCACGTCGCGCGTCCCCTTGAACATCATGTGCTCGAGCACGTGCGCCACGCCGGTGGTGCCGTTCACCTCGTCCATGGCGCCGGCACGGTACCAGACCTGCGACACCATCACCGGCGCCCGGCGGTCCTCCTTCACGATCACCCGCAAGCCGTTGTCCAGCGTGACGTCGGTCAGGGCTGCGTGCGCGCCGCCAGCCAGCAGCGCCAATCCGATTGCCCATAAGCTGCGCATGTTTCCACCTCTGCTTGAATGATTCCGGAACGCCCCAACGGATACTCCCGTGTGGGGCGAATGGCCGAATGATAAGATACCGCGTCTGTCAAACAGCTGTCCTGACCGCCCCGATCCGTGTTTAGTTTCTTCAAGAAATCCAAGCAGCCTGCCGCCGAGACGCCTGTTNNTTGCCGAGACGCCTACGCCTGTTGCCGACGCGCCTGCCGCCGAAGTTCCCGTCGTCGCGCCCCCTGTCGGCGAAGCCCCCGCCGCCACACAGCAGGCTGGGGCCACAGCGCCGGCTCCCGCCGAACAGCGTCCCGGCTGGGCGGCGCGGCTGAAGGCCGGGCTCGCCAAGACCCGCGATCGCCTCGGGGGCCAGATGTCCGCGCTGTTCCGGGTCGGCCGCAAGATCGATGCCGAGCTCTACGAGGAACTCGAGACCATCCTGATCACCGCCGACGTCGGCGTCGACGCCACCCAGGCGCTGCTCGACACCCTGCAGAAGAAGGTGCGACGCGAGGGGCTGACCGAGGCGTCGCAGCTGCAGGACGCGCTGAAGGACGCGCTGGTCGAGCTGCTGGCCCCGTTGCAGGCGCCGCTCGACGTCACCGGGCAGAAGCCCTTCATCCTCATGCTGGCGGGCGTCAACGGCGCCGGCAAGACCACGACCATCGGCAAGCTCGCCAAGCTCTACCAGTCGCAGGGGCTGTCGGTGCTGCTGGCGGCCGGCGACACCTTCCGCGCCGCGGCGCGCGAGCAGCTTCAGGTCTGGGGCGATCGCAACAACGTCACGGTGGTGAGCCAGGAAAAGGGCGACTCCGCCGCGGTGATCTTCGACGCCATCCAGGCCGCGCGCGCCCGCAGCATCGACGTGGTGCTCGCCGACACAGCGGGCCGGCTGCCGACCCAGCTGCACCTGATGGAAGAGATCAGGAAGGTCAAGCGGGTGATCGAGAAGGCTGTCCCCGGAGCGCCCCACGAGGTGCTGCTGGTGCTCGACTCCAATACCGGCCAGAACGCGGTGACCCAGGTCAAGGCCTTCGACGACGCCCTCGGCGTGACGGGGCTGGTGCTGACCAAGCTCGATGGCACCGCCAAGGGCGGCGCCATCGCGGCGATCGCCCAGGCGCGGCCGATTCCGGTTCGCTACATCGGCGTCGGCGAGAGCGTGGACGACCTGCGGCCGTTCGACGCGCGCGATTTCGTCGACGCGATCTTCACGGCCTGACGCGCCCGCGATGATCGGTTTCAGCCAGGTCACCAAACGCTATCCCGGCGGCCACGAGGCGCTGTCCGGGGTCAACCTCGCGATCGAGCAGGGGGAACTGGTGTTCCTCACCGGGCATTCCGGGGCGGGCAAGAGCACGCTGCTGAAGCTCATCGCCGCGATCGAGCGGCCGACCAGCGGCATCGTGTCGGTGAACGGGCAGAACGTCGGCCGCCTGTCGCGGCGCGCCGTGCCCTATCTGCGGCGCAACATCGGGCTGGTGTTCCAGGACCACAAGCTGCTGTTCGACCGCAACGTCATCGAAAACGTCCTGCTGCCGCTCGACATCGCCGGCTTCGACCGCCGCGAGGCCTTGAAGCGCGCCCGCGCGGTGATCGACAAGGTGGGCCTGCTGCAGCGCGAGAAGGCCAATCCGATCGCGCTTTCCGGCGGCGAGCAGCAGCGTCTATGCATCGCCCGCGCGCTGGTGTCCCGCCCCGCCCTGCTGCTGGCCGACGAACCGACCGGCAATCTCGACGCCGGGTACGCCGCCGACATCATGGCCATGTTCCGCGACTTCAACCAGGTCGGCACGACGCTGGTGATCGCCACCCACGACGACCGGGCGATCGCCGCGCTCGGCGGCCGCACGCTCAGACTGGACCACGGCAAGGTCGAGGAGATCCCCTCATGATCGGCTGGCTGCGCCACCAGAAGCACGCCTTCGCCGCCGCGCTGCGGCGCCTGCGCGCGCAGCCCGTCGCGAGCCTCTTCGCGGCGCTGGCGATGGGCGTGTCGATCAGCCTCCCCTGGGGGCTTTACCTCGGACTCGAGACCCTCGGCCGGCTCGCCGGCGAGCTGCCGGCCCGGGCCGAGATCAGCGCCTTCCTCGCCGCCGACGCGAGCACCGAGCAAAGGCGCGCGCTCGAAGCGCGGCTGCGCCAGGCCGACATCGCCGAGGCCCGTTACGTGCCGAAGGAAGAAGCGCTGGCAAGCCTGAGCACGGCGAACGGCCTCGCCGACGTGGCCGCGGGGCTGCCTGACAATCCCCTGCCGGACGCCTGGGTGATACGCCCACGCGCCGACGCGCGGGATGCCCTGGTAGGGCTGGCGGAGGAAGTCGGGCGACTGCCGGGGGTGGCCGAGACGCACGTGGACAGCGAGTGGGCCGAGCGACTCCAGGCGGGTCTCGCCCTCGGACACACCGTGGTGGTGGTGCTGGCTTCCCTGTTCGGCATCGCACTGATCGCCATCTCCGGCAACGTCATCCGCGCCCAGGTGCTGGCGCGTCGTGACGAAATCCAGGTCAGCCGCCTGATCGGCGCAACCGATCGCCACATCCGGCGCCCCTTCCTCTATCTGGGCGCGCTGCAGGGCCTGCTGGGCGGGCTCGCGGCGGGCGGCGTGCTCGCGGTCGCCGGGGCGCTGCTGCGCGCCCCCGTCGAGCGGCTGGGCATGCTGTACGGCTCGCATTTCCCGTTGCGGCCGCCGAGCGCCCTCGAGATCGGCGTGGTTCTCGGCCTGACCGCCCTGTTCGGCTGGCTGGGCGCGTTGTTCTCCGTTTCCCGGACCCTGCGTCTGGTCGAGACAGCGAAGTAGGCGCCGCCGTCGCAACGCGCCCCACCCCGCATTTCCGCGGAACCCTTTGCGGCCTTAGCACTCTCATATGACGAGTGCTAGAATGCTTTGCAAGGGAGTGACTGACAGCATGACTCAAGCAATGACCCTACCGTTTCCCGCCGCCTACAGTCTGGACAGCTACATCCAGACGGTGAATCGTTATCCCCTCCTGAGCCAGGAGGACGAACAGCGCCTGGCGCGGGCGTGGCACGCGCACCAGGACGTCGAAGCGGCACGCCAGCTGGTGCTTTCGCACCTGCGGGTGGTCGTCAGCGTCTCGCGCCACTACCTCGGCTACGGCCTGCCGCAGGCCGACCTCATCCAGGAAGGCAACGTCGGGCTGATGAAGGCCGTCAAGCGCTTCGACCCGGACCGCGGCGTGCGGCTGGTGTCGTTCGCACTGCACTGGATCCGCGCCGAGATCCACGAATACGTGCTGCGCAACTGGCGGCTGGTCAAGGTCGCCACGACAAAGGCCCAGCGCAAGCTCTTCTTCAACCTGCGCAGCCTCAAGCAGTCGCTCAATACGCTGACGATCGAGCAGGCCGACGCGATGGCCCGCGAACTCAACGTCAGCCGCAAGGACGTGCTGGAGATGGAAACCCGGCTCTCGGGGCACGACGTTTCCATCGACCCCAGCGTCGACGACGGCGAGGAGACGTACAGCCCGCTGGCGTATCTCGCGAGCCCGGACGAGAACCCTGCGCAGCGGCTCGAGCGAGAGCAGACCGAAAGGCTGCGCCGCGACGGGCTCGCGAACGCGCTGGAAAACCTCGACGAGCGCAGCCGCCACATCATCAAGGCGCGCTGGCTGACCGAAGGCGAGGCCGCGACGCTGCACGAACTCGCGGCGCAGTATGGCGTGTCCGCCGAGCGCATCCGTCAGATCGAGGCGCGCGCGCTGCAGAAGATGCGCGCGGTGATGCCGGAGTAAGCGCCGGGCCGGAAGCAGGCGACGCCCCAAAGAAAAAGCCCCGCGGTGCGGGGCTTTTTCTTTGGGAGGTCCGGACGATCAGAAAAACGAGGCGATCAGCACGGACAGGATGCTGATCCAGGACCAGACGACGAATGCGACCACCACCACCATCGGAAAACCCTGGAACGTCAGAAGCTGTTTCATTGTGCGAACTCCGTTAAAGTTGATCGATTTTAGTTGATTCGTCTTTTCCGCTCAAGCGGCGGGTCGGCAGGAGGGGATCGTCGTCGTCCATCAGGATGCGCTCGGCCGGCCCTTCCAGGTCGTCGAACTGGCCGCTCTTGATCGACCAGAACACGCCGAGGATGATCAGGAGCACGAACACCCCCGACAGCAGGAACAGGAAGACGAGCACGCCGCTCATGGCATCACCAGTTCCTGGGTGCTGTGGTAGCGCAGCTTGCCGCCCTCGCTCAGGCGCAGTTCGGCGAGCCAGCGTCCGCCGCCCGGCAGCGTGAGCGAGCCGATATACACGCCCGCCTCGGCCGCGCTCAGCGGAAGCGTGACGGCGGGCGTCGGCGCCCCGGGGCGCGACACGCGCAGCTCGCCCTGCACGCGCTCGACCGGCAGACCGGTGCGGTCCCGGACTCGCACTTCCAGCGCTCGCGTGGGACCTTCGCGGTCGAGCCCGTTGAGCTCGACCTGCCAGCCGATCAGGGATTCGCGGTGCGCCTCCGAAAGCTCCGAGGAGACGGCCTTGGCTGCGGCCTGGCCGTGCGAGACGACGCCCGAAAAACCGCTGTAGACCGGTTTGCCGTCACCGCCGAGCCACCAGCTGGCGACCGGCCCCGGCAATCCGTTGGTCGCGATGTACAGCAGGGTGGCGTTGAGGAAGACCAGGCCGACGAAGAACGCCGTGAGCAGCTTGGGTGCCCAGTGCATGCGCCCCGCGCTGCGCTGGCGGAACTGCGTCCACGCGAACAGCACGAGGGCTGCGGCAAGGAACACCGAAATGTGGATCGCCGCCACGTCGAGCCCCGGCCAGCGGCCGATGATCAGGACGAAATAGCCGAGCAGCGGAACCAGGCCCGCCAGCAGGGCGCGAAGGGCCGGCGACAGGGCGCGGAACCAGCCGCCGACGACGTAGAGCACGAGCACCGCCGCCAGGCCGCCGAACAGAGTGGTCATCGTGGTCATGGGCGTCTCCCCGGGCTGTCGAAGCGCACCGCCTCGGTGCGGGCTTCCGCCGGCTGGTCAGTCGGCGTGATGATGATCTCGAAGCGCTGCGTCTGCGCGGCGAGTTCCGGAGACAGCCGGACGCTCGCCTGCACGAGCCCGCTGTGCCCGGGCTTGACGGTGATCTCGCGGAAGTTGCCGAGATCGAGCGCGCCCTCCGGGATCCCGCGGGCACTGATCCGGTACGTCACGTCCTGGCCCGCCTTGTTGGTGATGCGGATCTGGTAGCGGTTGCGAATGTCGCCGTTCGACAGCACCACGTAGAGCGGCTGCCGCACCTGGTTGATCGCCCGGTCGAAGCTGCCCCGTGTACTGATGCTGTACACGAGGTAGCCCGTCATGAGGACCAGTGCCACGCCGTAGCCGATGGTCTTCAGCCGCTTCCACTGCAACTTGGGCGCGGTCGGCGCCTCCGAGGCGAGGTTCTTCTCCGAGTCGTAGCGGATGAGGCCGCGCGGATAATTGAACGAGTCCATGATCGTGTTGCACGCATCGATGCACAGGCCGCACGAGATGCACTTGTATTGCAGGCCGTCGCGGATGTCGATGCCGACCGGGCAGACCTGCACGCACAGGCCGCAGTCGACGCAGTCACCCAGGCCCTTCTCCTGCCGCTCGGCCAGCGTGCGCTGGCCGGCGCGTGCCGCCGCGCGGCCGTGCGTGCCCTCGCCCCGGCGGGCGTCGTAATGGACGGCCAGCGTGTCGGGTTCGTACATCACGCTCTGGAAGCGCCCGTACGGACACACGTAGGTGCAGATCTGCTCGCGCATCAGGCCGGCAGCCGCGTAGGTCGACAGCGTGAGGATGCCGACGGTGATGTACGCCGCAGGGGCCGCGTGGCCGGTGACGAAGTCGACCACCAGTTGCGGTGTGTAGGTAAAGTAGGCAACGAAGGTGAGGCCGGTCCAGAACGAGGCGAGCAGCCACAGCAGATGGGTGCCGCCGACCTTGAGGACTTTTTCGCGGTCCCACGGCTGCCGATAGAGGCGCACGCGGGCGGGCCGCTCACCCTGGATCTTCTGCTCGATCCAGATGTAGAAATCGGTCCACAGTGTCTGGAAGCAGAAATAGCCGCAGAACGCGCGCCCGACCAGACCGGTTACGAAGAACAGCAGGATCGCCGCGATGAACAGCAGCAGGGCGAGCCAGATGACGTCCTGCGGGTAGACCGTCAGGCCGAAGATGAGGAAGCGGCGCCCCGGCAGATCGAACAGCACCGCCTGCGCGGGTGCATCCATGCGTGCCCACGGCATCCAGGGAAGCAGGAAGTAGATCGCGAAGGCCAGCAGGAGCACCGACGTCTTGAAGCGTCGGAAGCGCCCTTTCACCGAACGGGTGAATATGGGGATGCGCTTCTGGTAAAGCCCTACCTGCTCTTCTAAACCTTTTTCCATGGTGCGACCGGTTGGATGGTGGCAAGAAGCAAAAGCCCCCTTGACGGGGGCTTTGCTCATCTCTTCAGCTTGCGGCCTTACTGCCCGCCGCCCAGTTCATGAACGTAGACCGTCAGAACCTTGATTTGTTCAGGCGAGAGGCGCCCGGCCCAGGCCGGCATCACGCCCTTGTTGAGGCCGCCTGCGATCACGCCGCGAATCGCGGCGATCTTGCCTTCGTCGCCGCTCGCGCCCGGGACGTCGGCCCACAGCCAGATGTTGTCGGTCAGGTTGGGCGCGCCCAGGTCCTTGCGGCCCTTGGCGTCGTCGCCGTGGCAGTAGAAGCACGCGGCGGTCTCGCTGTGGAAGAGCGCATCGCCCGCTGCCGCCTTGGCGGCGTCGTGACCGCTGCCCGACAGCTTCGCGACATAGTTCGCCAGCTGGTCGATCTGGTCGCCGTTGAGCACCTCGCCGAAAGCGGGCATGTAGCCGCGGCGGCCGATCATCAGCGTCTGGTGGATCTCGTCGTACGAACCGCCGTAGAGCCAGTCGTCGTCGGTCAGGTTGGGGAAGAAGCCCACGACGCCCTGGCCGCCGGCCTGGTGGCACGGCGCGCAGTTGTCGGCGAACAGCGCCCTGCCCGCCGACAGGATGAAGGCGTTCATCTCCGGATCCTGGGCGATCTGCGCGTAGGACATGCCGGAAACCTTGTCGAAGTAGGGCTTCTGCTCGGCAGCCGCCTTGTTGAGGTCTTGCAGCAGCAGCGCACGCGTGTTCCAGCTATGCGTCTTGGTCTCGCCCTCGCTGTTCACGTAGGTGATCTTCGACATGCCGCCGATCCAGTCCTTGCCGATCGGCCACGACGGGTAGATCACCCAGTACACGATGGAGAAGATCACCGTGGCGTAGAAGGTGTAGACCCACCACACCGGCAGCGGATTGTTGTATTCCTGCAGGTCGCCGTCCCAGGCGTGACCCGTGGTTTGCACAGTTTGAGATTGTAGTTTTTGCTCGCTCATTGCTTGTCCTTCGTGCCTTCCTGATCGTCCAGGAACGGTATGTCGCGGTAGGACTCGAGTCGCTTGCTCCGCTTCTTGCTACCGTAGACGTAGATCACGATGCCGATAAAGGTGACGAAAAAAATGATCAGTGCCAGAGGCTTGGTGTTTTCGGGCTTGGAGAACCACATCAGCCATTCCATCAGCAAACCTCCGGCCGCGGTCGATCAGCGGTTGCCGACGAACGCGTCGTCGGCGTACTTGCTGAAGTCGACCATGGTGCCCAGCACCTGCAGGTACGCCACCAGCGCGTCCATCTCGGAGATGCCGGAACGGTCGCCGTCGTAGTTGCCGAAGTTGGCCTGCTCGACCAGATTCTTCTGCGCGTCGGGGATGTGCAGCTGCTTGGCGACCGTCTCGCCGAACTTCTCGATGTTGGCGTCGAGCTCGGCCTGCGTCAGCGAGTACGGCACGCCGACCTTGCGCAGCGCCTTCATGCGCGCAGCGGTATCGGAGATGTCGAGCTTGGTCGTCAGCAGCCACGGGTAGTTCGGCATCACCGACTCGGGCACCATCGAGCGCGGCGCGACCAGGTGCTGAACCTGCCACTGGTTGGAGTACTTGCCGCCGACGCGGGCGAGGTCCGGGCCGGTGCGCTTGGAGCCCCACTGGAACGGATGGTCGTACTGCGACTCGGCCGCCAGCGAGTAGTGGCCGTAGCGCAGCTTCTCGTCACGGAACGGGCGGATCATCTGCGAATGGCAGGTGTAGCAGCCCTCGCGGATGTAGATGTCACGGCCGCGCTGTTCGAGCGGGGTGTACGGACGCACGCCCTCGACCTTTTCGACGGTCTTGTCGATGAAGAACAGCGGCGCGATCTCGACCAGGCCACCGACGCTGATCGCGAGCATGGTCAACACGGCCATCAGGCCGATGTTGGTTTCAATCCATTCGTGTTTGAAGTTGAGGTTCATTATCTATCCACCCTGAATCATGCGTGAGCCATCTTGGCAGCCAGCTTCGCTTCCAGCGCCGCGTTCTCGCGCTTGCCCTGACGGATGGTCATGTACATGTTGACCGCCATCAGCGTGGCACCGGTAAGGAAGAACATGCCACCGATCGCGCGCATCGCGTAGAACGGCATCATCGCAGCCACCGATTCGGCGAACGAGTACTGCAGGTTGCCGAACTCGTCGAAAGCGCGCCACATCAGGCCCTGGGTGATGCCCGAGATCCACATCGCGACGATGTACAGGACGATGCCGATGGTGGCGAGCCAGAAGTGCCACTCGACCAGCTTGCGGCTGTAGATCTTGGTATCCCACAGCTTGGGAATCATGTGGTAGAGGGAACCGAAGGAGATCATCGCCACCCAGCCCAGCGCGCCGGAGTGCACGTGGCCCACGGTCCAGTCGGTGTAGTGCGACAGCGCGTTGACTTCCTTCAGCGACATCATCGGGCCTTCGAAGGTCGACATGCCGTAGAACGACAGCGCGACGATCATGAAGCGCATCACGGGGTCGGTGCGCAGCTTGTCCCAGGCACCCGACAGGGTCATGATGCCGTTGATCATGCCGCCCCACGAGGGCATCAGGAGCAGGATCGAGAACGCAGCGGCCAGCGACGAGGTCCAGTCGGGCAGCGCGGTCCAGTGGAGGTGGTGACCACCGACCCACATGTACATGAAGGACAGCGCCCAGAAGTGGACGATCGACAGGCGATAGGAGTAGATCGGGCGGCCGGCCTGCTTGGGCACGAAGTAGTACATCATGCCCAGGAAGGCGGCGGTCAGGAAGAAGCCCACCGCGTTGTGGCCGTACCACCACTGGGTCATCGCGTCCTGGGTGCCGGAGAACAGGCTGTACGACTTCATCGAGAACAGGTCGACCGGCATCGACAGGTTGTTGAAGGTGTGCAGCAGCGCGGTCGCCAGGATGAACGACAGGTAGAACCAGTTGGCGACGTAGATGTGCGGCTGCTTGCGGCGCATGATGGTGCCGACGAACAGGATCAGATAGGTCACCCACACGACTTCGATCAGGATGTCGATCGGCCATTCCATCTCGGCGTACTCGCGGCCCTGCGAATAACCCATCACGTAGGACAGCGCGGCGGTCACGATGATGGTCTGCCAACCCCAGAAGGTGAAGCTCGCCATGCCGTCGGAAATCAGGCGGGTCTGGCAGGTGCGCTGGACGACGTAATAGGAGGTGGCGAACAGCGCCGAACCGCCGAAGCCGAAGATCACCGCACTGGTATGGACCGGGCGGAAGCGCCCGAACGAGAAGTACGGGCTGTCAAAGTTAAGGAATGGCCAAGCCAGTTCGGAGGCGATGTAGACGCCCACGAACATGCCGACGACCGCCCAGACGAGCGACATGACGGCAAATTTCTTAACGATATCGAAGTTGTACTGCTCTGCACCGGAATATGTGGTTACCGCCATCGACCGCTCCTGTTGTACCCGAAATGGCGCTTGTTGCCGCGCCTTTAAACAGCATATGCTTATATTAAGAAACTGCGGGATTATATGACGCCAAACCGCGCCCCGCAAGCCGGATGACCCGCTTCAGGACGTTGTCAGCAGCACCTTCAGATCCTGTGCGATCGCGTCCGGACTGCTGCCGTACGGCATCAGCAGCCGCAGGCGTCCTTGCGGGTCGTAGACGTAGGTGCCGGCACTGTGGTCGATCAGGTAATCGTCCTCCGCCTTCACGGAAGTCTTTTGATAGACCACCTTGAATTCCCGCGCCAGACGCGCCAGCGATTCCGCGTCGGTGTACATCCCCAGGAAGCGCGGGTCGAAGGCGGGCACGAACTCGCGCAGCAGTTCCGGCGTGTCGCGCTCGGGGTCGACCGTCACGAAAATCACCTGCACCCGGTCGGCGAGCGGACCGAGTTGCTGCAGCGCCGCGGCGAAATCGGACAGCGTGGTAGGGCAGACGTCGGGGCAATGCGTGTAGCCGAAGAACACCGCCACCGCCTTGCCGCGAAAGTCGGCGAGGGCGCGCGTCTGGCCGTTGTGGTCGGTCAGCCGGAAATCGCGTGCGAATGCGGCGTCGGAGATGTCCGTCGCCTGGAAGCTCGGCGCGGGAGGCGCCGGCTGGCAACCGGCGAGTGCTGCGGCCAGCAGCGCAACCCACAGGGCGAGCCGGGGCTTCATGCCTTGATCTGCTCGAAGATCTGGCCCGGAACGTCGGCGAGGCGGTACTTGCCCGACTCGACGGCTTTAGCCAGTTTCTCCAGCGTTGTCTCCTGCAGCAGGCCGATGATCTTGTTCTTCACCGGCAGCCAGCGGAAATGCAGCGGACACGCGGTCTCGTCGCTGCACTTCTTCAGGCCGAGCAGGCAGCTCTGGGTGAACGCGGGGCCCTCGGTCAGCAGCAGGATCTGCATCAGGGTGATCTTGTCGCCGCCCTCGCGCAGGCAGAAGCCGCCGAGTCGACCGCGAAACGAAAAAAGCAGGTTGCCCTTGGCGAGGCCCTGCAGAATCTTGGCGAGGTAGGGTGCAGGCACGCCGAGCTGCGCGGCGATGTCCTTGTTGAGCACGGGCGTCGCGTTCGGCTGGGTCGCCATGTAGATCAGCGCCTGCACGGCATACTGGCTGGTTCGGGAGAGGATCATCTCGTGCCCCTGGAAAGAACTGGGGCCAATATAAAACAATCTTGTCCGAATATCTAGTTAGATGATCGATTCCCCATATAAATCAAACGGGTATGCTGAAATAGTGGTCGACCAGCATCGCCGCGAACAAGAGACTCAGATACCAGATGGAATAGCGGAACGTCTGTCTCGCGAGCGCGTCGCTGTAGCGGCGATAGAGCGCCCAGCCATGCTGCATGAAGCGGCCGCCGAGCGAGGCCGCGGCAACGAGGTAGATCCAGCCGCCCATCCCCGTCGCGACCGGCAGCATGGCGACGGCGAACAGCAGCACCGTGTAGAGCAGCAGGTGCAGGCGCGTGTACGCCTCGCCGTGGGTCACCGGCAGCATCGGCAGTCCCGCCCGCGCGTATTCGTCACGCCGGTAGAGCGCCAGCGCCCAGAAGTGCGGCGGCGTCCAGGCGAAGATGATGAGGAAGAGCAGCAGCGCGTCGTGGTGGATCTCGCCGGTCGCCGCGACCCAGCCGAGCACCGGCGGCATCGCGCCCGACGCGCCGCCGATCACGATGTTCTGCGGCGTCGCGGGCTTCAGCAGCGCGGTGTAGATGACCGCGTAGCCGACGAACGTGGCCAGGGTGAGCCACATGGTCAGCGGATTGACGAAGGCGTGCAGCAGCAGCAGGCCGATGCCGCCCACCGCGCCGGAAAATAGCAGCGTCTGGGCGCTGGTGAGCTCGCCGCGCGGCAGCGGACGGGCACGGGTACGCGCCATCAGCGCGTCGATCTTCTGCTCGACCAGGCAATTGAACGCGGCGGCCGCCGCCGCCACCAGCGCGATTCCCAGCGTGCCGGCGACGAGCGCGTTCCAGGACGGCATGCCCGGCACGGCGAGGAACATGCCGATGACAGCGGTGAACACGATCAGGCTCACCACCCTGAGCTTGCACAACGCGAGGAACTGCTGGCAGCGGCAGGCCGCGTTCCCGATCACCAGAGATTCCATGCTCACCTCCTGTTCACCCGGTAGTTCAGCCACACGAGGCTGGCGAGCAGCAGCGCCGCGCCGGCGTTGTGCGCCACCGCCAGCCCGAGCGGCAGGCTCAGCAGCACGTTGCCGATGCCGAGCGACACCTGCAGGACCAGCAGCGCACCGATCGCGAGCCCCGCGCCCGCATGGCCCGGCGCGCGCAGCAGCCGCACCGCCAGCCAGCCCAGATAGAGCGTGACGAGCAGCGCCACGAGCCGATGCGTCCAGTGGATCGCGGTCAGCGCGGTCAGCGGCAACAGCTCGCCGGAAGCGGTTTCACCGAGTTCACGATGCAGGGTGAAGCCCGGCTCGAAATCCATCGGCGGCACCCACTCGCCCTGGCACTTCGGAAAGTCCGTACACGCCAGCGCGGCGTAATTCGTGCTCACCCACCCGCCCAGCGCGATTTGCGCCGCCACCAGCGCAAGCGCAAGCAGCGCCGCCACGCGCAGATGGTCGGCACGCGCATGGTAGGCGAGACCGGAGTGCGCGCGTTCGCGCAGCCACAGCCACAGCAGCAGCGACAGCGTCGCCATGCCGCCCAGGAGATGCGCCGTCACGACCAGCGGCTTCAGCAGCTTGGTGACCGTCCACATCCCCAGCAGCGCCTGGAACACGATGAGGCCCAGCAGCACGAACGGCAGGACGGGGCCGCCCGTGGTCGTGCGCCGCCCCCGCCAGGCGAGCGCGGCGATCGCCAGCACCAGCACCCCCAGCGCCCCGGCGAAATACCGGTGCACCATTTCCTTCCACGCCTTGGCGTGCGACACCGGGCCATCCGGGCGAACCGCCAGTTCGGCATTGATCGCGTCGGCCGCGTGGTGCGGCGTCAGTTCGCCGTAGCAGCCGGGCCAGTCCGGGCAGCCGAGTCCGGCGTCCGACAGCCGCACGTAGGCGCCGAGGCTCACCACGCCGAAGGTCATGATCAGCGCGGCGAGGATGAGGGTCCGGTAGAGGGTCACGGGCAGCGTCTCCGGTCAGCCGATCTGCGAGGCCTTGAGCAGCAGCTTCAGGTCCTTCATGAGCCGCTTGGGTTCGGGGTGGGCAGGGAAACGCAACATCAGGTTGCCGAGCGGGTCGACCAGATAGATGTGGTCGGCAGGGTCTTGCGCGGCCGGGAACTGGGCAGCGAACCCGGGGGCCTGCGGCCGCCACACGTGGAGACCGGGATGCTCCTGCAACAGCGCAGGCGCGTCGGCCGCACCCTCGGTGAGTACCCACAGCCGCTCGATGCGCGACTGCTCCTTGCCCTGCGCGATCCGCGTCTGCCGCATCAGATAGAGCTGCTGCGCGCAGTCGGCGTCGCAGCGCCCGGGGCCGACGCGCACCATCAGCCATTTGCCGCGCAGCGCCTCCAGGTCGAACGGCGTTCCGTCGTGCGCCGTGCCGGCGGTCTGCCGAAGCGGCGTCACCTCGAGGAGGTCGCCGTAATTGCCGTGCCCGGCCGGGCGCCAGCCGAAATAGGCGAGGTAGGCCGCCAGCACCGGCACCACGAAAACACCGACCAATATCAGGAATTTGCTGCGTGGACTCACTTGCATGGCTTCTCGTTCTTGTCAGGTCGCAGGTTCGGCGCCTCCCCGCCGGTCATGGCTCACGTTCATGACCAGCCACAGCACCAGCAACGTCGTCGCCAGACTGTACCACTGGAAGGCATAGCTGACATGGGTGTCGACCCCGGCGTCCGGCCGCGGCCAGTCGCGCCGCAGTCCGTCCCCGGTGTCGCTGGTCTGCTGCAGCACCACCGGCTGCAGGTGCAGGCCCGTCACCTGCGCGTAGCGCGCGAAATCGAGGTTCTGCCACACGCGGCCCTGGGGCGCCGCGTCCCCGAGCTCGACGAAGCGCGTGTGCGGATCGACCGCCATTCCTTCGAGCCGCAGCCGGCCCGTCGGCGTCGGCGGCGCCGGCAGTTCAGCGCGGCTGCGCCCGACGGGTACCCAGCCGCGGTTGACGAGGACGGCGAAGGGAGCACCTTCGACTCGCAGCGGGGTCAGCACGTGGTAGCCCGCCACGCCGTCGACGACGCGGTTGTCGAGCAGGATGGTGTGGGCGTCGTCGAACACGCCCTCGACCACGAGCCGGCGGTGGAGCGCCGCGTCCCGTTCGAGCGGCGCGCTGCCGACGCGTACCGGGGCGGCAGCGCGCGCGGCGTCGTAGCGCGCCTGCAGGGCGCGCTTGGTGTCGGCGCGCTCGCGCTGCCAGTTGCCGAGCGACAGCGTCAGCGCCAGCAGCACGGCCGTCGCCAGCGTCGGCCACAGCGTCGGCGCGAAGCGCCATCGCCCGACCCGCAGGCTCATCCGGTGCATGCGTGCTGCGATGCGGCTAGACTGGCATTTTCCGCACCGGACCGATTCATGCGCATCCTTGCCCTGCTGTTCATCTTCCTCATCCTGGCGAGCCTCGGCAGCGCGCTCTACTACCTCATCAAGGACCGCGGCCAGTCCGACCGCACGGTCCGCATGCTCACCGTCCGCGTCGGCCTCTCCCTCACCCTCTTCGTGGTGCTGATGGGCGCCTACTACTTCGGCTTGGTCCCGCAGAACGGCCTGCGCTAGCAAGCGGCGGCCGCCCCGCGCGCGGCGCTAGATCATCCAGTAGACCAGGATGAACAGCAGCACCCACACGACGTCGACGAAGTGCCAGTACCACGACACCGCCTCGAAGGCGAAGTGGTGGTCGGGGGTGAAATGGCCGGCGATCGAACGCAGCAGCATCACGATCAGCATCGTCGTGCCGACCAGCACGTGGAAGCCGTGGAAGCCCGTGAGCATGAAGAAGGTCGCGCCGTAGACGCCCGCGCCGAGGGTCAGCCCCATTTCGGTATAGGCGTGGTGATATTCGTAGACCTGCAGGGCGAGGAACACCGCGCCCAGCGCGACGGTCAGCGCCAGGCCGGCGACGAGCTGCGTGCGCCGGTTCTTCTTCAGCCCCCAGTGCGCCCAGGTCACGGTCACGCCCGACGTCAGCAGCAGCAGGGTGTTGATCGCCGGGATGCCCCAGGCCCCCATCGGCGTGAATTCATGCGGACTCACCCCGGCGAGGGCGTCGACGCCCTCGGTCAGTCCGGGACCCGCGGTCGGCCAGGTCGCCTGGAAGCCCGGCCACAGCAGGCTGCCGGTTTCCGCGTCGGCCAGCCAGGGCACCGACAGCACCCGCGTATAGAACAGCGCGCCGAAAAACGCGGCGAAGAACATCACCTCGGAGAAGATGAACCAGCTCATCGACCAGCGGAACGAGGCGTCGACCTGCTGGTTGTAGCGGCCCGCCTCGCTGTCGCGGATCACGTCGCGGAACCAGCCGAACATCATGACGAAGAGAATCGCCAGCCCGGCGAACAGGATCCAGCCGCCGTTGTCGATCTCGCGCATGGTCATGGTGCCGCCCACCGCCATCAGCAGCAGTGCGACCGAGCCGATGATCGGCCACAGCGAAGGCTGCGGCAGATAGTATTTTTCCGTCTGTGCCAGGCTCATCTCGTCCCCTCCTCTTTTCGTGGGTCGTTCACTTCACGAACTGCATCGCCAGGTACACCAGCAGCAACATCGTCAGCACGAAGACCGCCGCGCCGACCAGGCCGGCGATGATGATCTGCGCCGGCTTCAGGTTCTGCGCGTCGGCGTCGTAGTCGCGCCGCCGGCGCACGCCGAAGAAGCTCCAGAACACCGCGAGCGCGGCCTTGAGGTTGCCGCGCTCAGCCACGCCCCCTCCCCTTTGGCGACGCGCCCTCCGCGCCGGCGTCGAAGAAGGTGTACGACAGCGTCACCGTGTGGACGTCGCGGTCCATCGCCGGATCGAGCACGAACATCACGGGCATGCGGCGCGACTCGCCCGCCGCCAGCGTCTGCGGGGTGAAGCAGAAGCACTCGATCTTGCGGAAGAACGCGGCGGCGCGCGCCGGGCCGTAGCTCGGCACCGCCTGCCCCACGATTTCATGGTCGCTGGTGTTGGTGATTTCGTATTCGACCTGCACCAGCTGGCCCGGGTGCACCTTGAGGCTGCGCTGCATCGGCGTGAACCGCCACGGCAGCGCCGCGTTGGTGTTGGCGTCGAACTCCAGCGTCACCCAGCGGCTGGCGTCGACCTGGGTGTTCTTCGCCAGGCTCTGTTCGGCGCCGGCGTTGATGCCGGTCACCTCGCAGATCTTGTAGTAGAACGGCACCAGGGCGAAGCCGAAGCCGAACATCGCCACCGTCGCGACGACCAGCTTGCCGAGCGTCCTGGCGTTGCCCGCAGCCACGGCTAGCGCAGTCCGTTGTAGAGCGTGAACAGGAACAGGCCGACGGCGAATGCCGCGAGCCAGGCGGCCGTACGGTACTTGGCGTTGCGCGGATCCGTCATCATTTCAGCACCGGTGCGACTTCGAAGGTGTGATACGGCGCCGGCGAGGGCACCGTCCACTCCAGCCCCTCGGCGCCCTCCCACACGCGGGCCGACGCCCTGGCGCCGCCCCTGATCGCCTTCAGCACGACCGCCAGGAAGATCAGCTGGCTGAAGCCGAAGATGAACGCGCCGACGGTGGCGATCTGGTTGAACTCGGTGAACTGCAGCGCGTAGTCGGGAATGCGCCGCGGCATGCCGGCGAGGCCGAGGAAGTGCATCGGGAAGAATACGATGTTCATGCCGATCACCGACAGCCAGAAGTGCCACTTGCCGAGGGTCTCGTCGTACATGTGGCCGGTCCACTTCGGCAGCCAGTAGTAGATGCCGGCGAAGATCGAGAACAGCGCGCCCGACACCAGCACGTAGTGGAAGTGCGCGACCACGTAGTAGGTGTCGTGCAGCTGGATGTCGACCGGCGCGATCGCCAGCACCAGGCCGGAGAAGCCACCGATGGTGAACAGGCAGACGAAGGCGATGGCGAACAGCATCGGCGTCTCGAAGGTCAGCGAGCCGCGCCACATCGTCGCCACCCAGTTGAACACCTTCACCCCGGTCGGCACCGCGATCAGCATGGTCGAGAACATGAAGAACAGCTGGCCCGCCACCGGCATGCCGACGGTGAACATGTGGTGCGCCCAGACGATGAACGAGAGGATCGCAATCGACGCCGTCGCGTACACCATCGACGCGTAGCCGAACAGCGGCTTTCGGGCGAAGGTCGGGATGATCTGCGAGACGATGCCGAACGCCGGCAGGATCAGGATGTACACCTCGGGGTGGGCGAAGAACCAGAAGATGTGCTGGAACATCACCGGGTCGCCGCCGCCCGCCGCGTTGAAGAAGTGGGTACCGAAGTTGCGGTCGGTCAGCAGCATGGTCACCGCGCCCGCCAGCACCGGCATGGTAGCGATCAGCAGGTAGGCGGTGATCAGCCAGGTCCAGCAGAACAGCGGCATCTTCATCAGCGTAAGCCCGGGCGCGCGCATGTTGAGGATGGTGGTGATGATGTTGATCGAGCCCATGATCGACGACAGGCCCATGATGTGCACGGCGAGGATCGTCAGGTCGTAGGAAATGCCGCCCTGGATGAAGAGCGGCGGGTACATGGTCCAGCCGCCCGCCACCGCGCCGCCGGGCAGCAGGAACGACACCATGAGCAGGATGCCGGCCACCGGCAGGATCCAGAACGCCCAGTTGTTCATGCGCGGGAACGCCATGTCGGGGGCGCCCAGCATCAGCGGCACCTGCCAGTTCGCGAACCCGGAGAACGCCGGCATGATCACGCCGAAGATCATGATCAGGCCGTGCATCGTGGTGAGCTGGTTGAAGAAGTCGGGATGCGTGAGCTGCATGCCAGGCTGGAACAGCTCGGCGCGGATCATCAGCGCCATCGACCCCGCCGCGAACAGCATGATCAGCGAGAAGAACAGGTACAGCGTGCCGATGTCCTTGTGGTTGGTCGTGGTCAGCCAGCGCATGATGCCGGTGGGTTGCGCGTGGTGTCCGTGGGCCTCGTGGGCGTGTGCTGCGTCAGACATGAACCTCTCCTCTCGGTTGTTCACTGCGCGGCGGGGGCGGCGGCTTCGGCAGCGCCCCCACGCGCGGCTGCGATCTCGGCGGGCTGCGCCAGATCGCCCATCTTGTTGTTCCAGGCGTTGCGCTGGTACGTCACCACCGCAGCGATGTCGGCGTCGGACAGCTGGCCGCCGAATGCCGCCATCGCCGTGCCGGGACGCCCGTTCAGCACGACCTCGATATGCCCGGCGAGCGGCCCGGTCGCGACCGGTGAGCCGCTGATCGCCGGGAAGGCGCCCGGCAGCCCCCTGCCGTCGGCCTGGTGGCAGGCCGCGCAGTTGGCGAGGTAGACCTTCTCGCCGCGCTCGACCAGTTCGGCGACTTCGAACGCCCGCGCGCCGTCGGCCGCCGCGGCCTGCGCGGCGCCCTGCTTCTGCGCCACCCAGGCGCGGTAGTCGTCCTCCGACACCACCTCGACGACGATCGGCATGAAGCCGTGGTCCTTGCCGCACAGCTCGACGCACTGCCCGCGGTAGGTGCCGATCTTGTCGGCCTTGAACCAGCTGTCGCGGATGAAGCCCGGGATCGCGTCCTGCTTGGCGCCCAGCGCCGGCACCCACCACGAGTGGATGACGTCGTTGGCGGTGATGAGGAGGCGCACCCGCTTGCCAACCGGCACCACCATCGGCTCGTCGACTTCCAGCAGGTAGTGTTCGCCCTTGGCCGCCTTGCCTTCGATCTGCGCGCGCGGCGTGGAAAGGCTGCTGGTGAAGCTGATGCCGTCGTTGAGGTAGTCGTAGCCCCACTTCCACTGGTAGCCGGTGATCTTGACGGTCATGTCAGGGTCGGAGGTGTCCTTCATGTCGATCACCACCTTGGCCGCCGGGTACGCCATGCCGACCAGGATCACGAAGGGGATCACCGTCCAGATGATCTCGACCGTGGTGTTCTCGTGGAAGTGCGCCGCCTTGTGGCCGACCGACTTGCGGTGCTTGATCAGCGAATAGAACATCGCGCCGAACACCACGACGAAAATGCCGAGGCAGACCAGCATGATGAGGTTGTGCAGCTGGAAAACGTCCGCGGCGACCTGGCTCGCCGGCGTCTGCAGGTTGTATGCGTAGTCCGCCAGCACCGCCTGGCTCGCCCCCAGCGCCAGCGCGCCCGTCCCTGCCTGCCCTATGCTCTTCATCGCGTATCCCCATCCTCTCTCGACGTTGTTATGGTCGTGCGGGCGCGTTGTTCGGGTGTTTCTGTGCCTTGCAGCCTGCGGATCAAGCTTGCGGCCAGCTGCAGGCGCGCCTCGTCACTCAGGTATAGACCGACTTCCGTTTCCCGGCCATGCGAACGCAGGCAGAGGCGGCAGTTCCTGCCGCGCGCCGAGCAGTCGCATACGACGCGTACCCACTGGCGATTCATCGTCCGGCGGCCGGTCTGCCGGCCGCTGCGCCATTCCAGCACCACCGAATCGCCGTCGACGGTGAGCGTCTCGAAGTCGTGCTCGCGGCTGCGCAGCGTCTTCAGCGCCCAGCCGAGGAAGGCGACCTCCACGCCCGCGAACGGCAGGACCGGCCAGTAACCGAGAGCCGCGAGCCCGAGCGCGAGCCCGAGGCTCAGCGCCGCCAGACTCGTGAATAGCAGGCGTTCCTCGGCGCGTGTCAGCGAACAGCGCGGGCGGGAATGGAACACGAACGCGCCTGCCGACCCGCCCATGGCAGCTGCCCTGTCCGCCTGTTCCATGTCGAAAAAGAGGAGCCCGTGTGCGGCGATCTGTCGCGGACACTAACACGACGCCGTTCGGAATGACAAGTTTTTGCCGGCGCCTAACTTGTTGATTTAGTGGTTATATTTGAATAGTTGACTATTCTTGTATGCTTATTTCTTGGGCAGCACGAGCCACTCGTGCGCGGCCACGGCGCGCGCCGGATCGGCGACGAAAGGCTGCGCGCCGAGGCAGGGCCCCGCCAGGCGCGCGCGCAGCGCGTCGAGGTTCTCGGCCTGGCAGGCCATGGCGGGATCGATGTGGTTGCCGATCCAGCCGGCCCACGGCAGCCCGCGGGTGGCCACGGATTCGGCGGTCAGCAGCGCGTGGTTGAGGCAGCCGAGCCGCAGGCCGACCACCAGCACGACGGGAAGCGCCAGCCGCTGCGCGAGGTCGGCCATGTCCTCGCTGTCGTTGAGCGGCACCCGCCAGCCGCCTGCGCCTTCGACGACCACCACGTCGGCCGCCGCGGCGAGCCGTTCGTAGGCGGCGGCGATCACCGCCAGATCGATGCGCGCGCCGGCCTGTGCCGCGGCGATGTGCGGGGCGATGGCCGGCTCGAAGGCGTAGGGGTTGACGTCGGCGAGGTCGGCCGCGACGTTCGCCGCCTGCATCAGCGCGGCCACGTCCTCGTTCAGCGCGCCGGGATCGAAGCCCGCGGCGACCGGCTTCATCGCCGCGACGCGCAAGCCTTGCGCGCGCAGCGCATGGATCAGCGCCACCGCCACCCGCGTCTTGCCGACGCCGGTGTCGGTGCCGGTGACGAAGAAGCCGCGCGCGCTCATGCGAGACCGAGCTTCCGGCGCCGCTCGCCGATGGCGAACTCGATCACCTGGCGGCCGTCCGCGCGTTGCGTCTTGTCGCCGGCCCAGGCGTGGCCGTAGATGACCTCGAAGGTCGCCGGCAGGCGGTCGTCGACGCGCTTCGCCTCGTAGGCCTGTTCCAGTCGTCGCCACGCCGTCTTGCCGAGCAGGCCGCGGCGGCGCGCTGCCGCCGCGTTGTGCGCGCCGATGCCCTTGAGGTCGCGCATCAGGCTCCTCAGGTCCGTATAGGTCAGGGTCAGCATCTCCATCTCCATCACCGGGCTGGCGAACCCGGCGTGGATCAGCATGTCGCCGATGTCGTGCAGGTCGATGAAGCGGTTGACGTGCGGCGCGTCGTCGACTTCGGCGAAAGCGGCGCGCAGTTCCTTCAGCGTGTCGGGGCCGAAGGTCGCGAACATCAGCAGCCCGCCCGGCGCCAGCGTGCGGTGGAAGCCGCGCAAGGTCGCCTCGAGGTCGTGCGCCCACTGCAAGGCAAGGCTGGACCAGACGAGGTCGGCGCTGTTCGCCGCCAGCGGCAGCCGCTCCATGTCGGCGCACACCAGATGCGTGGCGCGCGCCGCGGACGGCGCCAGCTGCGCGAGCGCGCGCTGCATCAGGCCGGGCTGCGGCAGGCGGGCGCGCGCCGCGGCGAGCATCGCCGGCGCGATGTCGAGCGCGCAGAGCTCCGCTTCGGCGTAGCGCGCCCGCAGGTGCGCGAGGCCGTAGCCGGTCCCGGTGCCGACGTCGAGCACCCGGCCCGGTTTCAGCGCCGTATAGCCAAGCCGCTCGAGCAGGCGGTCGCACACCTCGCGCTGCAACACCGCGTGGGCGTCGTAGCTCGCGGCGGCCTGGTCGAACGAGCGCCGTACCTCGGCGAAATCGAGTTCTGCTTCAGTCATGGGCAAAACGCCGGATGGCATCGGCCACCGTTTCGGCGTCCGACAGGTGCGGCGCGTGCGCGGCACGCGGCAATTCGAGGTGCTGCGCGGCAGGCAGCGTTTCGGCCAGCCAGGCGCCGGCCGCGGCCGGGGTCAGCGTGTCCAGCGCGCCGTGCAGCACCAGCGTCGGCTGCGCCAGGCGCGCCAGCTCGCCGCGCAGGTCGGTGTCGCGCAGGATCGCCAGTCCCGCCGCCAGCGCGGCCGCTTCGGCGGGCGCCGCGGCAAGCACGGTCTGGCGCAACTGCTGCAGCAGGCTTTTCTGCCCCGGCATGCCGCGCGTCTGCAGGCTGAGAAAGCGCAGCAGCGTCGCCTCCGGCTCGGCGAGCAGCGCCGCGCCGAACGCCTCGAGATCGGGGATCGCCATGCCGCACGTCCAGCCGCCGTCGGCGACGAATTTCGGCGTCGACGCCAGCAGCACGAGGCGCGCGACCTTGCGCGGATGGTCGAGCGCGGCGCGCATCGCGACCTGGCCGCCGAGCGACCAGCCGAGCAGGACGGCGTCGTCAGGCAGCTGCGCGGCGAGGTCGTCCGCCCAGGCCTGGAGCGTGTTCACTCCGAGCGCGGGACGGCCGCCGTGGCCGGGCAAATCGAGCGGCCGCACGTCGAAGGCATCCGCGAGCAGGCCGGCGAGCGCGTCGAACACGCGCGCGTTCATGCCCCAGCCGTGCAACAGTGCGAGAACGGGTTTAAGCGAGTTCATGCAGGGCCTCGACGAGTTGCGCGACGTCGTCGTCGCTGTGCGCCGCCGACAGCGTGATCCGCAGCCGTGCGGTGCCCTCGGGGACGGTCGGCGGGCGAATCGCCGGCACCAGCAGGCCGCGCTCGAGCAGCGCACGCGACAGCCGCAGCGCCTCGGCATTGGCGCCGACCACCAGCGGCTGGATCGGCGTTGCGGACGCCATCAGCGTGCCCGTCTTGAGGTCGGCGAGGCCGGTGCGCAGGCGTGCCACATGGCCGGCGAGCCGCGCGCGCCGGGCCTCCCCCGTCTCGATCTGATGCATGCTCTCGAGCAGGCAGGCGGCCAGCAACGGCGGCGACGCCGTGGTGTAGACGTAGGAACGCGCCTTCTGCACCAGCCAGTCGACGACGTCCGGGTGCGCCGCGACCGCGGCGCCGGAGACGCCGGCGGCCTTGCCGAGCGTCGCCAGGTAGATCACGCGGTCGCTCGCGCGGGCGCGCCCGGTCAGGCCGCCGCGGCCGCCGCCCAGCACGCCGAAGCCATGTGCGTCGTCGAGATAGAGCCAGGCGTCGTAGCGCTCGGCGAGGTCGAGCAGCGCGTCGACCGGCGCGATATCGCCGTCCATGCTGAACACGAGGTCCGACGCGATCAGCTTGTCCTGCGCCGTGCTTTTCGCCAGCTGGCTTTCCAGCTGCGCCAGGTCGAGATGGCGATAGCGGCTGAAGGCGGCGCCCGAGAGCCGCGCCGCGTCGACCAGCGAGGCGTGGTTGAGCCTGTCGGCGAACACTTCGGCGCGGCGGCCGGCGAGCGCGGTGACCACGCCGAGGTTGGCCATGTAGCCGGTGGAAAACAGCAGCGCCGCCGGCTTGCCGACGAAGCGCGCGAAGGCGGCCTCGAAGTCGTGATGGAAGCGGTGGTGGCCGGTGATGAGGTGCGCGGCGCCGGCACCCACGCCGCACGCGTCGAGCGCCGCGTGGGCCGCGGCGACCAGCGCCGGGTCAGCGGCGAGCCCGAGGTAGTCGTTGCTGCAGAACGAGATCACGCGCCGGCCGTCGATGGCGACGTGTGCGCCCTGCGCGCCGTCGAGAACCGGACGCCGGCGCTCGAGGTGCTCGGCCTTCAGCGCCGCCAGCCCCTGCTGCAGGCGGGTCAGCGCATGGAACCCGGAAACCGCAGTTGACCGCTTGCCGGCTTCACTCCGGTCAGCGTGAATACCCGCGTTGCAGCCGTCGTTTCGGTTCGCCATTCAATTGACACCGCTACGCACCCGACGGCACCCCCGGGCGCGCGCCTGGCTTTGTCGCTTCTCCTTGCAGGCCCCGGCCTGCTGCGTCGTCGCTTCGCGCCATCCACACGCCCGGACGCGCCCTCGGGCGCGCCCAACTGCAGTTCCCGGGTTCAAACTCACAAGGGTTTCAGCCCGAGCGAATCGAACAGACGCTGGTCGCGCTCCCATTCCGGGTTGCCGGTGGTGAGCAGCTTCTCGCCGTAGAAGATCGAGTTGGCGCCGGCCAGGAAGCACAGCGCCTGCACCGCATCGCTCATCTGCTGGCGGCCGGCCGACAGGCGCACGAAGCTCTTCGGCATGCAGATGCGCGCGACCGCGATGGTGCGCACGAACTCCAGCGGCTCCAGCGCCTCGGTGCCGGCGAGCGGCGTGCCCTCGACCTGCACCAGCAGGTTGATCGGCACCGACTCGGGCTGCGGGTCGAGCGACGCCAGCTGCGCGATCAGGCCGGCGCGCTGGGTGCGCGATTCGCCCATGCCGACGATGCCGCCGCAGCAAACGTGGAGGTCGGCGTGGCGCACGCGCTCGAGGGTGTCGAGGCGGTCCTGGTACTCGCGGGTGGTGATGATGTCGCCGTAGAACTCGGGGGCGGTGTCGAGGTTGTGGTTGTAGTAGTCGAGGCCGGCTTCCTTGAGCTGCTCGGCCTGGCCGTCCTTCAGCATGCCCAGCGTGGCGCAGGTCTCGAGTCCCAGCGCCTTGACCTCGCGCACCATGTCGAGCACCGGCTCGAGGTCGCGCTGCTTCGGCCCGCGCCACGCGGCGCCCATGCAGAAGCGCGAGGCGCCGGCGGCCTTGGCGGCCTTCGCTGCCTTCAGCACGTCGTCGAGGTCGAGCATGCCCTGGTTCTCGACGCCGGCGTCGTAGCGCACCGACTGCGGGCAGTAGCCGCAGTCCTCGGAGCAGCCGCCGGTCTTGATCGACAGCAGCGTCGACAGCTGCACGCGGTTGGGGTCGAAGTGCTCGCGGTGCACCGTCTGCGCGCGGAACATCAGGTCGGCGAACGGCAAGGCGAACAGCGCCTCGATCTCGGCCATGGTCAGGCGGGCGGCGGGTTGGGTCAGGTCGTTCATGGGGTCTCGCTTGGTCAGATGTTCAGGGGTGCAACGCCGGCTCAGTGGGCGTCCACCTCGATGGTCAGGTCCTGCCACGGCTCGCGCGCGGCGCGGTAGATGTCGACCAGCGCCCACGGCACGATGATCGCGATCGCGAAGCCGAGCACCAGCAGCACGCCCTGCAGGCCGCCGAGCAGGCCGTAGATCATCGGGCCGACCACCACCAGGCTGCCCATCACGCCGTAGAATCGGTAGCCTGCCCACTTGTTGTAATGCCCGACGCGCGGGTTGGGGTGGTGGGCGATGCTGGCGTAGACGAAGATTGACGCGCCGAGCCAGATCATCACCGGCGGCAGCGACAGCACCAGCGGCAGGAAGCCGACCTTCTGGCTGGCGAACAGCTTGCCGACCAGCAGCGCGGAAAGCGACAGCATCAGCGCCACCACGGTGATGATGTTGAAGAGCTGGGCGTTCAGGCGGGAGGAGGCAGCGGGGATGACGCGGGTGGCTTTCATGGGGCGGATTGTCGGGGGCGGCGGCGCGGCTGTCAAATCGCGAGGGGCCATAAATTGAACATCCGCTCAATCATTAATCAACTCGTTCCCCACGCCTGCCTGCTCTGCGGGGGCCCCGCGGGCGACGGCCCGCTGTGCGGCGGCTGCCGGGCCGACCTGCCCTGGCACCGCCAGCCGCAGTGCCCGCAATGTGCGCTGCCCACCCCGGCGGGCCAGCTGTGCGGCGCCTGTCTCGGGCACGCGCCCTCGTTCGACCGCACCCGCGCCGCGCTGACCTACGGCTTCCCGCTCGACCGCCTGATCCCGCGCCTGAAGTACCACGGCCAGCTCGCGGTCGCGCCGGTGCTCGGCGAATGCCTGGCCGAGGCCGTGGGAGACGTCCCGCGCCCCGACCGCCTGGTGGCGATGCCGCTGCACCCGGCGCGCATCCGCGAGCGCGGCTTCAACCACGCGAGCGAAATCGCCCGCGAGGTGGCGAAGCGTCTCGGCGTGCCGCTCGACACCGCGAGCTGCCGGCGCGTCCGCGACACGCCGCCGCAGATGGGCCTCAAGCACGCAGAACGGCGGCGCAACGTGCGCGGCGCGTTCGCGTGCACAGGGGACGTCCGCGGGCAGCGCATCGCGCTGGTCGACGACGTGATGACGACCGGGACCAGCCTCGACGAGCTGGCGAAGACGCTCAAGGACGCGGGCGCGGCAGCGGTCGAGACCTGGGTGGTGGCGCGCACGCTGCCCCGCGGCGAAACCGCCGGGCCAGCTCAGCCGTAGATCTCCTCCACCGCGAAGATGCGCCTGTGCTCGCGCATGGCGTAGCGGTCGGTCATGCCGGCGACGTAGTCGGCCACCGCGCGCGCGCCTTCCAGCGACTCGCGCGCCTGGTGCTCGGGCGGCAGCAGCCGTGCGTCGCCGGTGAACGCGGTATAGAGGTCGGTGATGATGCGCCCGGCCTTCGCGCTCATGCGCGCCACCTTGTAGTGGCGATAGAGATGATGCAGCAGGAAGCGCTTGAGCTCGCGGTGCTCGTCGAGCAGCGCCGGGCTGAACGCCACCAGCGGCGGCGCCCTGCGCACCTCATCGAGCGTCTCGACGCCGCTGTTGACGATGTTGTTGCGGGTGGTGCCGACCAGGTCGAGGATCAGTGTATTGATGATGCGGCGCACCGTCTCGGTCACCACCCGGCGCCCGGTCAGCGTCGGGTGCTTCGCGCGCACCTCGGCGAGGTGGCGCGCGAACAGCTGTACCTCGCTCAATTGTTCCAGCGTGATGAGCCCCGAGCGCAGACCGTCGTCGACGTCGTGGTTGTTGTAGGCGATCTCGTCGGCGAGGTTCGCCACCTGGGCCTCGAGCGACGGCTGCTGCTTGTTCAGGAAGCGCTCGCCGACCGCGCCGAGCTTCTCGGCGTTGGCGAGCGAGCAGTGCTTGAGGATGCCCTCGCGCGTCTCGAAGCTGAGGTTGAGGCCGTCGAACTCGGCGTAGCGCTCCTCCAGGTGGTCGACCACGCGCAGCGACTGCAGGTTGTGTTCGAAGCCGCCGTGCTCGCGCATGCAGGCGTTCAACGCGTCCTGCCCGGCGTGGCCGAAGGGCGTGTGGCCGAGGTCGTGCGCCAGCGCCACCGCCTCGACCAGGTCCTCGTTGAGATGCAGCAGGCGCGCGATGGTGCGGGCGATCTGCGCGACCTCGATGCTGTGCGTGAGCCGGGTGCGGAACAGGTCACCCTCGTGGTTGACGAACACCTGGGTCTTGTATTCCAGCCGGCGGAACGCGGTGGAGTGGATGATGCGGTCGCGGTCGCGCTGGAACTCGGAGCGCGGCGCAGCGGGCGGCTCGGCGTGCAGGCGCCCGCGGGACTGACTGGAATGCGCGGCGTACGAGGCGAACGACGGTTCCATCAGATCCCCTTCATTGCGGTTGGGTCAGCACATCGGTCAGGACGCCGGCCGGCACGTCCGCGGTGATCACCGCCTCGCCGAGCTTCTTCAGCAGCACGAAGCGCAGCTTGCCGCCCTCGACCTTCTTGTCGTGGCCCATGTAGTCGAGCCAGGTTTCGACGCCGAGGTCGGGCGCGACGTCAGGCAGCCCGGCGGCGCGGATCAGCGCGCGGGTGCGGGCGACGTCGCCCTCGGACAGCCAGCCGAGCCGCTGAGAGGTCTGCGCCGCCAGCACCATCCCCGCCGCGACCGCCTCGCCGTGCAGCCAGTTGCCGTAGCCCATCCCGGTCTCGATCGCGTGGCCGAAGGTATGGCCGAGGTTGAGGATCGCGCGGATGCCGCCCTCGCGCTCGTCCTGCCCAACCACCTGCGCCTTGATCTCGCACGAACGGTAGATCGCGTGGGTGATCGCCGCCGGGTCGAGCGCACGCAGCTTGGGCATGTTGGCTTCCAGCCAGGCGAGGAAGTCGGCATCCCAGATCAGCCCGTACTTGATCACCTCGGCGAGCCCCGCCGACAGTTCGCGCGCCGGCAGCGTCTTCAGCGTGTCGGTGTCGGCGAGCACGAGCTTGGGCTGGTAGAACGCGCCAATCATGTTCTTGCCGAGCGGATGGTTGATCCCGGTCTTGCCGCCGACCGACGAATCGACCTGCGATAGCAGCGTCGTCGGGATCTGGATGAAAGGCATGCCGCGCTGGTAGCACGCCGCGGCGAAGCCCGTCATGTCGCCGATCACCCCGCCGCCCAGGGCGATCAGCGTGGTCTTGCGCTCGGCGCGCTGGGTCAAGAGCGCGTCGAAGATCAGGTTCAGCGTTTCCCAGTTCTTGTAGGCCTCGCCGTCGGGCAGCACCACCGAAGTCGCCGCGACGCCGGCAGCGGCCAGCGTCGATGTCAGACGTTCGAGATACAACGGTGCTATGGTGGTGTTCGTGACCACCACGGCGCGCTTCTGCGCCAGGTGGGGCAGGATCAGGCCGGCCTGGTCGAGCAGACCGGCACCGATGTGGATGGGGTAGGAGCGGTCGCCGAGGTCGACGGTGAGGGTTTGCATGGAGCGGTCACGTTCGAAACACACGAGCCATTGTAACCAAAGCGGATCGCCCGCCTAATGGCGGCCTGCCCGCCATGGCGCTTGCCGACAGACGCCAGGTCTACAATTGCCGACATGCAACGCTTGATCGCACGCCCCCTCCCGCGAACCGCCCCGCGCCGAAGGCCGAAGCGCCACGTCAGCCGCTCCCTGTCATCGGGCGGTGCGCAGCCTGCGGCACACGGTTGTATTGTCGCCGCGGTTGAGCGACTTTCAACACGCAGGCAGTCCCGCGCATGAGCCTGGGCCAGCGCATCCACCAGGGGGTCGCCTGGCTTGCCCTCGGCAACTCCGGCAGCCAGGTGCTGCAATTTCTCTTCGGCATCGTGCTCGCGCGGCTGCTCGCGCCGGAGGATTTCGGCATGCTCGTCACCATCCAGGTCTTCACCGGGATGGCGGGCTTCATCGCGGGCGGGGGTATGGGCCAGGCGCTGATCCGCGCAAAGACGGCTGCCCCGGAGGACTACGCCATCGTCTTCACCCTGCAGCTCGCAATCGGCTGCCTGATCTATGCCGCGTTCTTTCTCGCCGCCCCGTGGTTCGCCCACTGGTACGCCACGCCGCTCTACGCCGACCTGCTGCGCGTGTCGGCCCTCTCGTTCATCTTCCGCCCCTTCGTCAACCTGCCCGCCAGCATCCTGCACCGGGAGATGCGCTACAAGGCGCAGACGGGCGTCCGCATCGCCTCGCTGATCGTCACCAGCACGGTCAGCATCGGTCTGGCCTGGGCCGGCCATGGAGTCTGGAGCCTCATTCTCGGCGGCATCGCCGGCGCCGTCGCCAGCATGGCACTGCTCATCCCGCTAGCGAAGTGGCGGCCGCGCCTGTCGCTCGATCTCCGCCGCGGGCGCGACATCGCACGCTACGGCATGCTGGTGTCGGTGACCGACATCCTCGTGTACCTCCGCCACCACGTCGCCGTCTTCATCCTTTCGCGCGTCCTCGGGCCTGCCAGCGTCGGCCTCTACAACAAGGGCGAAAGCCTGTCGCGCATGCCGCACGCCTTCATCACCGGCTCGGTCTATCAGGTGCTGTTCAGGGCCATGGCGGTCGAGCAGGATAATCTGGACAAGTGCCGCTATCTCTTTTATCGCAGCATCGCGCTGGTCGCGGTCTACGCGACGCCGTTCTACGTCGGATTCCTGTGGCTGGCCGAGCCGCTGGTCCGCGGGGTCTACGGCGAGAAATGGGTTGAAGCCGCGGCGCCGCTCGCCATCCTGGCGCTGGCGTGGCCCTTCTGGCTGCTGAACAAGCTTTCCGGCGCCGTGCTCGCGGCCCTGAACTGGGTGGGCCGCGAGGCCTTGGTGCAGGCCGCAACCCTCGTCATCACGGTTCTCGCCGTGCTGATCGGTCTGTCGCACGGGATCGAGGGGGTCGCCTGGGCGGTGGTGGCCGCTGCCGCCTACAGCGCCATCCACATCCACTGGCTCGCCATCCGGCGCCTGCGCGCGCGGTGGAGCGGATATGCCCGTGCCCTGGTCCCCGCCGTCGTGCTGAACGCGATTCTCGCCGTCGTCCTGTTCGCGCTCGAGCAGGCCCTGCCTGCGGGCGTCCGCAGCCACAACCTGGCCTACGTTGGCATCATGGCGGCGGGCGGCGGGCTGGCCTACGCGCTGTGCTTCCTCTATCTGCCGATAGACGCGTTGCAGACCGAGCAGCGCCGCTGGAAAACAAAACTGCACATGGCACCGAGTTCCGTTTGATGATGAACGATTCCCGACCCGTCTTCGTCCTGTCCTCGTCCTGGCGCTCCGGCAGCACGCTACTGCAGCGTTTCATCACCGCTACGGGCGAGGTGCTGGTGTGGGGCGAGACCGGCGGCGCGCTCAATGCCCTCGCCGATGCGCTGGCAGGCTGGGAGCAGATCACCGCCGACAGCACGCGCCGGTTCCCTGGCGGCATCGGCGGCAAGGGCGAGGCGGCCTACAACAAGCTCGTCGCGGCCCCCAGGGCCGAACACGCCGGTCTGTGGATCGCCAATCTCTCCCCCCCCTATTCGGACATCGCCGCCGAGCTTCGCGCGATGTTCGACACGCTTTACGGCCAGCGCGCGCGGTCCCTGGGCTACCCGCGCTACGGCATCAAGGAAACGCGTTGCGACCTCGCCACCGCCCGGCAACTGCACGGCCTGTTTCCGGATGCCCGTTTCATCTTCCTGGTGCGCGATCCGTTCGACGTGATGCTGTCCCTCAAGCGGCGCAACTGGATGGGGCGCGAGCCGGGGCACGCCACGTTGAAATACTATGCCGACCACTGGCGCGTGCGCTCCTTGCAGTTCCGCCAGGCGGATTTCGGACTGGCCGTGCGCTACGAGGACTTCATCGCGGACGCGGCCCTGCAGGACCGCATCCTCGACTATCTCGGAATCGCCGCGCGCCCGCCAGCCGATTTCACGCGCACCAGTCAGGTCGACTGGCGGGCCGCCAACCAGTCCCGACTCGACGCGTGGGAACGTGCCCGCCTGCGCTACTGGCTGTCCGACGAAATGAAGCAATGGGGCTACACATGATCGACCCCGTTTCGCGCCACCTGCATCGCAACGCCGGTGGGCATGGGCCGCTCATGCTCATGTACCACGCCGTCCTGTCCGGCAGCGCGCGGCCGACCTGGCCGTGGGCCGTCTCGATGCGGCAGTTCCGCGCGCAGCTCGATTTCCTGGCCGCCGAGGGCTACGCCACGCCGACCATGGGCGAACTGGCCGCGGCGCCTGCAGGGGCGTGGCCCGGCCGCACCGCCGTCATCACCTTCGACGACGGATATGTCGACAACCTCGCCGCCTTCGAGGAACTCAAGAAGCGCGGCATGCGCGCCAGCTGGTTCATCGTGACGGGTTCGATCGGCAGCGCGCCGGCGTGGCCCGCCGACGGCCGCCCACCGGGTCGGCTGCTGAACGCGGACGAACTGCGCGCGATGCAGGCGAGCGGCATGGAGATCGGCTCGCACACGGTCAGCCATGTTCGCCTCCCCAGCGTCGACGATGCGCGGCTGATGCAGGAGCTGGCCGATTCCAGGGCCGCGCTGGAAGACCTTCTCGGCAGCGCCGTCGGCAGCTTCGCCTACCCCTACGGCGCATGGGATGCGCGCTGTACCGAGGCGGTGCGCGCGGCTGGCTACGCCGCGGCCTGCACCACCCGCACCGGCTGGGCGCTGCGCGACGGCAGCCCATTCCAGCTGCGCCGGCTCACCGTGTTCAACGCCGACACCCGGGGGAGCTTCGCGCGCAAGCTCTACTTCGGGAGCCACGACGTGCGCTGGCGCGACCTCGCCGGCTACGCCCTGCGGAGGCTGCGACATGCCTGAGCCGGTGCCCCCCGTCGTCTCCATCGTCATGCCCTGCTACAACGCGGCCGCGCACCTGCCGCAAAGCGTCGGCAGCGTACAGGCGCAGACATTGGCCGACTGGGAGTTGATCGCCGTCGATGATGGATCCAGCGACGGAACGCTGGCCTGGCTGCAGGCGCAGACCGACGCGCGCATCCACGTCTACGCGCAGCCCAACCGAGGCGTCAGCGCAGCACGAAATGCCGGCCTCGCCGGCGCGCGCGGGCACTATCTGGCCTTTCTCGACGCGGATGACACCTGGGCCCCCGGCTTTCTGCAAAAAATGCTGGCGGCTCTCGATGCGCGCCCCGATGCGGTCCTGGCCTACTGCGGCTGGCAGAGGACCGGGCTGGCGGACGACCGCGCCCAGCCGTTCGTCCCGCCCGATTACGAGAACGCCGACAAGGCCGAAGTGCTGTTCTCCGGGTGCCGCTGGCCGATCCACGCCGCGATGGCGAAGCGCAAGGTGGTGCTGGCAGCCGGCGGCTTCGATGCGACGCTGACGAACGCCGAGGACTATGCGCTATGGCTGCGAGTCGCGACCACCGCGCCCATCGTACGGGTCCCGGAGGTGCTGGCGTTCTACCACTTCCACGGCGGCGCGCAGGCTTCGTCGAACCGGGGGCGGGCGGCACTGCACCACCTGCAGGCGCAGCAACGCTATCTGGCCGAGCACCCGGATTTCGTGGCGGAGCTGGGCAGCAGGAAGGCACGCCGGCTGATGCTGGGCGAGCTGCTGGACCGCGGCTATGCGTGCTACTGGCAGGACGACCTGGCCGCGGCGCGGCAGATCTTCCGTGTCGTGATGAAACACGGCCATGGCACCCTCGCCGACTGGCGTCGCATGCTGCCGGCGTGGTTGCCCGAGTCCTGGCACAGACGGCTGCTCGGCCTGCGCAGGCAGTCGCGGACATGAACTATCATGAAGCGGAGCCTCATCGTGGGTGGGAGGCCAACGGGAGACAATTAGAATGCTGACGCGTTTCATCCAGTCGAGCCGCATACCCCGGCACCTCAAGGTCGCCTTGCTGGCGTCCGCCTATCCGCTCTTTCCCGCAGACAAGCGCAAGGGCGTCTTCATGTGGCATCACGGACGCTGCGGCAGCACCGTCCTCGGCCGGATCCTCAATCAGCATCCTGCCATCCGCTGGCGCGGCGAAATATACGAACGCTACGCAGAGGCCGGGATTCCGCGGCCGAACTTCCGCGACGACCTCCGCTACGCCCAGATCGAGTGCGGCCGCAAGCTCCCGGGCTTCGAGCTCAAGGGTCTGCCGAGCCAGCACCTGCCGACACTCGGCGTCACGCTGCACCAGTTCGTCGAGACCGTCCGCGAGCAGGGCTTCTCCCACTGCGTCTTTCTCGATCGCCGCAATACCCTGCGCAAGCTGATCTCGGTGCAGATCGTCGACCAGGGCCTGCGCAAGAGCTACCACATGTCGGATCAGGAAAAAGGGCTGACAGGGCGCCTCAGGATCGACCCGGAGCGCGTCCGCATTCAGGGCAAGTACGCACCGCTGCTGGACATGATCAGGCACATCGACGAGGAAACCGAAAAGGCCCGCAACCTCGTTCGCGAATACTACGACTTCCTGCCGCTCTACTACGAGGACCATATCGAAGCCGATCCGCTGGTCGCCTATCGCGAGATCCTCGCGCACCTGGGCCTTCCCGCGCACGACGCGGACGTGCCCCTGAAGCGCATCAACGTCAAGACGCTGCAAGAGCTGGTCGAGAACCACCATGAGGTCGAGGATCTGCTTGCGGGGACGAAATACGAATGGATGCTGACGCACTGAATCGCCGGGGCTCGACCCACCCGACGCCGTTCGAACCTACCGTGCCCTGAGCATGCAGACCATCCCCGGCATCCACATCGCGACCGGCAGCTTTCACCAGGCGCGGCGCGCAGACGCCCACGACGTCGCGCCGAACCGCCACGCCGCGGGGGCCCGCCTCGGCGACTGGCTGTCGGCGGCAGTCGACTCGCGCGACACGGGGGCACATACCCATGCGACACACGAAGCCGGAGTGACCGTCCTGTTCGAGGGTCAGCTTACCGCCGTCGCAGGCCATCCCCGCCCGCCCGCCGCCCCCGCCGCCGCGGTTCTGGCGTGCTATCTGGAATCTGGGCTGGACTGTCTCCGTGCGCTGCGCGGCTCGTACACGGGGCTGATCCTCGATGCCCGCAGCAACGAGGTGCACCTGTTCAACGACCGCCGCGCCAGCCGTCCCCTGTTCTGGCGCGAGGGCGCCGATCGCGCCCTGCTCGTCGGCCCGGAAGTCTTCCACCTCGCGGCCGCCGAGCCACCGCTGCGGGACATCGACCCGGTCGCTGTATGCGAGTTCGTGATTTTCGCGAGTTACTACAACGACCGAACCCTCTTCCCCCGCATCCGGAAACTGCCCCCGGGCGCGGTGATGAGCCTGCGCCCGGGCACCGTCTTGCTGCGACGCTACTGGGAAATCCGCATCGACGAGGACAAGCCGCCGATCGACGAGGACGCTTGCACCGAGGAAGCGCTCGCCCTGTTCGACCGGTCCCTGCGCAGGCAGCTGACGGGCCGTTCGCGGCCGTTCCTGTTCCTGAGCGGCGGCATCGACTCGCGCGTGATCCTCGGCGGCCTGCGCGCCGCTGGCTTTACCCTTCCCGCCGTGACCTACGGCACGCCGGACGGTGATGACGCACCGATCGCCCGGCGGCTCGCCGCCCACTGCGGACTGCCCTTCTCCTTCCATCCCATTTCCACCGACGACCCGCAGCGTCACTTCGCCGACGCCGCGCGCCGCTCGGACTGCCGTGCCGAGACCGTCGACACGCCGACCCACGGCCCGTTGCTCGACCGGCTCGCAGGCGCGTTCGGGGTGTTCGTCCAGGGCGACAAGAGTTTTCATGGAAAGGATGTCACGACGGCGACGCAGGCGCCGGCGGCGGCGGGCATGTTCTCGCTCGCCGCCGCCCCGCGGCTCGCCGACATGCTCGACCCGGCGACACGGCGCCACGCGCAGGCGGAGATCCGCCAGACGCTGAGCGGGGTCGTGGCCGCCGGCGCGGCCCTCGATCCACGGGACCTGAAGGACAAGATCTATTACGAGCAGCGGCTCGCGAACCGCCAGAATGCATTTGCCGCGATGAACCTGCGCCAGTTCGAGCAGGCACGTCCGTGGCTCGACGAAGACCTGGTCGACTTCCTGTTCGCGGTTCCCGGGAGCCTGCGCCTGGACAAGCACATCAACCGCAAGATGCTCGAGAGGGCCCACCCGGACCTGGCCGCCCTCCCGTACGCCAGCCACGACTCGATCCCGCAGGCGCACGCCTACCGCAGGGACATCCCGGCGAACCGCATGCTCGCCGAATTCATCCGCAACCAGTTCCACGAGGGGTTCGATGACCGCCTGGCGGCCCTGTTCCGCCCTGGCGCGCTCGGCGCACTGGCCGACAGCCTAGCGTCCGGCACGCCGTATCCCCGGCCGTGGGCCCGGTGGTGGCATCGCCTCCCCGGCGCCTGGAAAATCTCCGCCAGCCGCTATCGCACCGACCGCCTGCATCCGGTCAAGATCATGCTGAGGCTGATGCAGCTCAATCTCTACCTGGAGGCCCTTGCCACAGCCCAATGCCCGTCATTGGCCCGCACCGATCAAAGCCATGTCCAAGCTCACCTTCGCTTTCTGCACCTACAACCGAGCTGATCGCCTGGACAGGCTGGTCGCGGCGATGCGCGCGCAAACCTGTCCGGTCCCGTTCGAGATCCTGGCGGTCAACAACAACAGCAGCGATGCGACCGCCGAGACACTGGCACGCCTGCAGCAGCTGCCCGGGGCGACCCTGCGCTGGGTGAACGAAACCAGCCAGGGCATCGTGCCCGCGCGCAACCGCGCGATCGAGGAAACGCTGGCGAGCGACATCCTCGTCTTCATCGACGACGACGAGCTGCCGTTGCCGGGTCTGCTGCAGGCGGCCGCGCATGCGATTCTGGAAGAGGGCGCCGACTGCGTGGGCGGTCCCATCCGGGTGGATTTCGCGACCCATGGCCGCCCGAGATGGCTGGACCGCGAGCTCGCGGGTTTTCTGGGCGAAATTGACCACGGCCCGGCCGCGTTCTGGATCGACGACGAGCGCACCCCGGTGTGGAGCGGCAACGTCGCCTACCGCATGGAGGTGCTGCGCACGCATCCGGAATTGCGCTTCGACCCGCGCTACAACCGCGAGGGGGCCGGCGTCGGGGGCGGCTCGGACGCGGTCATGTTCCGCACCTTCGTCAATGCTGGCTACCGGATCCGCTATCGCCCCGACATGGCGATCACGCATTCGGTCGATCCCTGGAAGCTGAAGCGCCGCTACTTCCTCAATCTGCATTACCGTGCCGGGCTGCGCCAGGGCCAGTTCCGCCTGCCGCACTACCCGAACACCGTCCTCGGCATCCCGCCCTTCCTGGTTCCCCAGCTTTTCAGACACTGCGTGAAAGCGGCCGGTCGGGCGCTGCCCGGCAGGTCCGGATGGGTGAGGCAGGCGATGAACGCATCGAACACCCTCGGGCTGATCGTCGGCTACCGGCGCCGCGGCTCAACCTGAACACCCTCCCATGAACACGCCCCTTGCCCAGCCCTCCCGAACCGGCCCGATCTTCATCGTCGGCGCGCCCCGCTCGGGGACCACCATGCTGCAATACCGCCTGCGCAATCATCCGCGCATCTCGCTGCCCACGGGCGAATCCCACTTCATCGTTTCGCTGTACCGCGCCCAGGGGAAGTACGAAGACCTCGCCCATCCGGAAGGCATCCGGCGGATCCTGCTGGCCATGCTCGCCCAGAACCGGAGCTTTCTCGAAACGGACCTGCACGGCCTACAGTTCGATGTCGACGCCCTGGCGGACGAACTCCACGCCGAAGGCCGGCACACGCTGCCCGCGATCATTTCCGGCCTGTTCGAGAAGAACGCCCGTGGCGAGGGCAAGGTTCGCTGGGGCGACAAGACGCCCTACTACGTGATGCACCTCCCCAAGCTGCTCGAATGGTTTCCCGATGCGCAGATCGTCCACCTGATCCGGGACGGGCGCGACGTCGCGCTCTCGCTGTTCGGCAGGCAGCACGACTTCCATGTCTACAACGCCCACTTCGCGGCGGAATACTGGGAGAGCTACGTCGAGAGGGGACGTGCCCTGGGGCGCGCGCTCTCGCCTGACCAGTACCTGGAGCTGCGCTACGAGGATCTCCTCGTCCAACCCGAAGACACCATGAGACAGCTGTGCACGTTCCTGGGGGAGGACTATTCGGAGGCCTTGTTCGAGGTGGCCTCGACCGGGGGGCCGGCGAGCAAGACGCCGCTGGTGCACAAGCCGCTGCAGGCCGACAACGCAGGCAAGTGGCGCAGCAGGATGACCGCATCGCAGGTCCGGGCCTTCGAGGGCGTCGCCGGCCGGACGCTGCGTGAGTTCGGCTACGAGTTGGCCACGCCGGCCGCGCCGCCCTCGCTGCCCACGAAGGCGGCGTATCGCCTGCACAACAAGCTGCTGACCGCCTTCTGGCGCCGCGCCCGGAAGAAGCGCGCGTGACCGCCCTCACCCTCCTCGTCTGCACGCACAACCGGGCAGCGCTCCTGCAGCGGGCGCTGGCGTCGATCAATGGCGCCCGGCGGCCGTCCCTTCCGGTTCAGATCCTGGTGGCGGCCAATGCCTGCACCGACGACACGGTCGCGCAGATGCGCGCGTATCAGGCGGAGCAGGCCGCCGGCGATTGGCTCCCGCTGCGGGTGATCGAGGTGCCGACGCCCGGGAAATCCCACGCCCTGAACGAGGCGCTTCCGCTGGTCGAAACCGAGCTCGTTGCCTTCGTCGACGACGACCATCGCGTCGACGAAGACTATCTCGTCGCCATCGAGGCGGCCGCGCAAACCTGGCCGGACGCCGGGCTTTACTGCGGCCGCATCCTGCCGGACTGGGACGGCGGCGAACCCCCTTGGGTGCACGACGAAGGTCCTTACCGCATCTATCCCCTGCCGGTGCCGCGCTTCGACCAGGGCGACACCCCCCGCGAGATCACCGCCGAGGTGGGGCCGATCCCCGGCGGCGGCAACCTGGTCGTTCGGCGGCGCGTATTCGAGGCGACCGGACCGTTCTCGACCGAACTGGGGCCGCACGGCCACGACCTCGGCGGCGGCGAGGACAGCGAATACGTGCTGCGCGCGCTTTCCCGCGGCGAGCGCTGCCAGTACGTGCCGGACATCGTTCAGCACCATTACGTCGACACCGAACGCCTGAGGCTCGGCTACCTCCTGAAGAAGAGCTACCAGCGCACCCGTTCCACCGCCCGCATCCACGGCAACGGGCGCGTGCCGCTCTTCATGTGGCGCAAACTGGCGGAGTATGGCTTTCACAGCCTGTTCAGCCTGACCTGGGCCCGTCGCCGCTTCTACTGGGTGCGGACCGCGGCCGCCCTCGGCGAGGTACAGGGGCGACGCGAATCGGGCCATCGCGGCCGTGCGCTCGACCTGCCCCCCGACGCCGGCAGAATGGGCGTCGATGCGCTGGCGCTGCTCGCCGCCGCGTGCGGCCTGGTCGCTTGGTTCACGAGCAGTGACGCACGCTGGGCGGGGGTGCTGCCCGCGCTCGGGGTCTCGCTCGCAGGAACGGCTGCGCTGCTGGCGAAGTCTTTCTGGGATTTCTCCCAGACCGGGCCGCGCATCCGCGAGGAAATCCTGACCCATTACCGGCGCTATACCCTCTTCGCCATGGCGCGCCTCGGGCTCGCGGCCTTTGCACTGATGCTGTTCGCGGCGGGCGGTGGGGTGCTCGCCTACTACGCGCTGAATGTCAGCATCGGCGACGCCTGGTCCGGCTGGCTCGCCACGCTGGCCGCCGTCGCCGGCCTGCTCGGCGGCGCGGGCCTGCAATTCGTCCGCACGCTGCGCTACAACCCGGGCTTGCTGGTCGCCTCGATGCACTACCGCATGAGCCGGCTCTACCCGCTTTGGCAGCGGGTCACGCCGGAACGCATTCGCCTGCTGCAGCACGCGCTGATCGCGGCGGCGGTCCTGCTGGTCGCCTTCGCTTCATCGCAGCTCGCCAAACAGAACCGGCTGGGCGAACTGATGGCCCTGTGGGCCGCAAGCCTCGCCTATGCCGCCACCATCGCCTGGGCGGGCTGGATCCCTCGGGCTCGTGCGGTGCGCGCGCCCCGCCGCGAGGAAGGCACGCCCAACATCCTGCTGATCGGATCGGACACGCTGCGGGCCGACCGCCTCGGCGCGCTCGGCTATCACCGCGCGCTGACGCCGAATCTCGATGCGCTCACGTTGCAGGGTGCGCTGTTCGCGAACTGCTACGTCCCCTGCGCACGCACCGCGCCCAGCCTGGTTTCCCTGCTGACGGGGACCTGGCCGCAGACCCACGGCATCCGCGACAACTACGTGGCGGACGCCGACACCCGCCTCAAGGTGCCGGCGCTGCCGCAGCTGCTGAAGCCGCTGGGCTACCGCAGCGTCGCGCTGTCGGACTGGTGCGGGGCCGACATGGGCAAGTTCTCGTTCGGCTTCGACCACACCGACCTGCCGGAGGACCAGTGGAATCTCAAGTACCTGATCCGCCAGGGGCCCAAGGACCTGCGGCTGTTCGTCTCGCTGTTCTGCCACAACCGGCTCGGACGGCTCGTCCTCCCCGAGCTCTACTACCTCGGCGGCGTCCCGCTCACCTCGCAGATCGGCAGCCGCGCGCGACGCCTCGTCTCACGCCTCGCCGTCAGCCCGGAGCCCTTCTTCGTCAACGTCTTCTACTCGACCACGCACCCGCCATTCGCCTCGGAATGGCCGTGGTACACCCGCTACGCCGACCCGGCCTACACCGGCAGCTCGAAGTTCGCGATGGCGAAGCTGACAGATCCGTTCGAGATCATCCGCCGCCAGGGCGCACCGAAGGAGGAATTCGACCTTGACCAGATCATCGATCTGTACGATGGCTGCGTGGCGCAGTTCGACGACGAGGTCGGCAAGATGCTGCGTCATCTCGACGACTGCGGCCTGGCGGACAACACCATCGTCGTTGTCTACTCCGACCACGGCATGGAGTTTTTTGAACACGACACCTGGGGACAGGGCAACTCGGCGGTGGGCGAGGCCAGCCCGCGCATCCCGCTGCTGATCCGCGACCCGCGCACGCCCGGAATCGGCAAGCTGGACCAGGTGGTGCGAAGCATCGACCTCGCGCCCACCCTGCTCGAACTGGCAGGAGCGTCCCCTGCCGCGGGCATGGACGGCGCCTCGCTGGCCGGCTGTCTCGGCGCGCCCGCGCACTGCCCGCAGCTCGACGCCTATAACGAGACCGGTATCTGGATCGCGGACATCCCCGGTCTGCCCGACACGCACCTGCGCTATCCCGATCTGCTCGAACTGATGGAGGTCCCCAACCCCGCGAGCGGCACGCTGGCGATCAAGCCCGAGTATTCCGAACGCATCCGCGCGGCCAAGGACAGGATGATCCGCAGGGGGCACTGGAAGCTCACCTACCAGCCGCTCAGCAGCGGCTATCTGCTGCAGCTCTTCGACGTGGTGAACGACCCCATGTGCAGGCATAACCTGATCGATGAGCATGCCGACGTCGCCGAGCGACTGTGGAGCAAGCTGAAGCGATGGATCGACCCCTCACCCGACGATCCGCGCTCCGAGCATTTCAACGAGGAGGAGCACCAAGATGTCGCTTAAATCGGCCGTCAGGCGCAACCTGCGCAGGTTTGGATACAAGGTCGAGAAAATCGATCCGCTTGAGGAAAGCATCCCGGCCGACTACAACCACTCCCCCTTCCTGCCGCGCATATACCGTGGCGCGCTCGATCGTTACCTCTATTTCAAGGACGTGGTGGAGCAGGTGCGCCCGGTCGAGGGCGACATTGTCGAATGCGGGGTTTCGATCGGGCATGGTGCCCTGCTGTTCACCCTGTTCTCCGATTATGTCGGCGTGCCGCGCACCTATTACGGTTTCGATTCCTTCGAGGGCTTTCCCGACCCGGTCGAGAAGGACGAAACCACCCCGATCAAGGGCAAGGGTTTCTGGGCCAACCCGCCCGACACCGTCCTCAAGGTTCTGCGCGACGGACGCTTGGGCGAGGATGTCATCCGCGAACGCATCCGCCTCGTCAAGGGCTGGTTCGACCAGACCCTGCCGCGCTACGAAGGACGCATCGCCCTGCTGCACCTCGACTGCGATCTATACGAGTCCTACAAGCTCGCTCTGGAGACGCTCTACGACAAGGTCCTGCCGGGCGGCGTCATCATGTTCGACGAGTACGGCGATGCGCGCTGGCCCGGCGCTACCAAGGCGATCGACGAATTCTTCAGTGACAGGCCGGAAACCCCGCAGCCTCATCCCCGCTGCAGCTGGAAATTCCATGTGGTCAAACGCTAGGCAATGAGCAACCCGCCCGTCATCTGTTTCATCACCAACAGCGCCGGCGACTGGGGCGGCGCGAGCCGGGTGCTGTTCACCAACCTGCGGCTGATGGATCGTCAACGCCTGACGCCCCTGCTGCTGCTGCCCAGGCCCGGTCCCATCGAGGACGAACTCGGGCGGCTGGGCATCCGCTACCACATCTGGGGACCGCTGACCGAGCCGGGCAGCCCGCTCGCCTACCTGCGCGGCCTGGTGCGTGCGTGGCGACTGTTCCGCCGCGAGCACGTCACGGCGATCCATCTCAACGGCACCTTTTTCTGGCGACCGGCCGAGCTGCTGGCGGCCCGGCTGCTGCGTATTCCCTTCATTGCCCACTATCACGTCATCAACGCGAAGCCGGGGCCTTTCATGAAACATTGCGAAGCGGCGATCTGCGTCTCGCGCTACACGGCGGAGCAATCGCTGCCCGCAGTCCTGCCCAAGCCGGTGATCTACAACTCGATCAGCCTCGCGCGCTTCGATTCCGGGCACAAGCTGCGCGACCAGCGCGGCATCGGTGCCGACGAGGTGGTGGTCGCGTTCCTCGGCCAGATCCGCGAGATCAAGGGCGTGGCCGACTTCATCGCCATGGCACGGAAGATCCCGCACCCGAACGCCCGTTTCCTGATCGCCGGCGAATGCCGCGACCCGCAGAAATTTCCCGGCTCCTACTCGGAGCAGGATCTCGCCAAGCTGGCCCAGGGCGACGTCCGCATCCGCTACATCGGATACGTGAAGGACGTGGAGGACGTCTACCACACGGCGGACATCGTCGTGGTGCCCTCGCGCTGGCAGGAGCCGCTCGGCCTCATCAACCTCGAGGCCGGCGCCTGCCGCAAGCCGGTCGTCGCCACGCGGGTGGGCGGCATCCCCGAAGTCGTCGAGGACGGCGTGAACGGTTATCTGGTCGAGCCGGGCGACGTCGACGCGCTGGCCGCGCGCGTGGCAGGCCTGATCACCGACCCCGCCCTCCGGATCCGCATGGGGGAGGCCGGACGCTCCCGCGTGGAGCGGGACTTCACGACCCGGCCGGTGAGGGAATTCGAAACACTGCTCCTCGACCATGCCCGCCGCTGAGCCCGCCTATTCTTCCGACGGACAGAAGCGGCAGTAGGGATTCTTGGGGGTGCCGATCGCGGGCCGCGCCGTTTCGGCCGCGGCGGACTCCGGGTTCGTCTCGGCGGCAGCGGACTCCGGGGCCGTGGAGGCTTCCGGCGGCGGCGCCGCAACGTCGGCGTCCGGCGCCGGCTCGGCCGCCTTCGCGGCGACCGGCTCGGGGAAGGGCTTCTTGCCCCCCAGCTCCAGATAGCGACGCTGCAGGGCCGTGGAATCCGGAACGTGGCGCAGGCCTTCGCTGACGGCTTCCAGCGCGCGGGCTGGTGCCTTGCTCGCGACGTGCAGGTCGGCGAGCTGCAGGTAGGGCTTGACGATGCCCGGATTCCGGGCAATGGCCGTGTTGTAGTCCTTGATCGCCTCGCCCGGCTTGCGCATCAGCCTATGCACCTCGCCGCGGTTCGAATAGACCTCTGCGCTCAGCGTGAATCCGGGCTTTTCGGCCTTCACCATGTAATTGAAGTTGTCGAGCGCCCGCTGCAGCAGGAACCCGCGGTCCTGGGCGCTGCGCGCGCCCCAGTAGCGACTCATGTAATTGAGGCCGGCGCAGTAATGATGGAGATCGATGAAGTTTTCACCGATGCGGTCACGCCACGCCGTCCACTCCGGAGAGCCCTGGGGCGCGTTGAACTTGGCCTGGCAGTAGGGCGGCAGGCGCTGAATTTCGGCCGCGTTGGGCCTGAAACTGTAATCGACCGCGCCAGCCTGGGCGCACGCCATGCTGGCCACGCCACCCAAGAACAGATGTTTCCAGTTCATTCCGTCTCCCTCGCCAAGAGCGCCCGACGCGTGGCCTTCGCCACCTGCTCCCAGGCAAATTTCGATTGCACCCGGTCGAGACCGGCCTGTCCGAGCGCACGCGTCAGCGGCGCCTGGGTCAGCAACCGCCGCAGGGCGTCCACGACCTGCGTGATGTCGTTTCCATCGACCCGGATTCCGGTCTGCTCGTGCAGCACTGCAGACCCTGTCCCCCCCGCCTCGCCCGCCAGGCTGGGCGTGCCGCACGCCGCCGCCTCGATGAACACCATTCCGAAGCCTTCATTATCCCCATTGATCTCCCGGTTGGGCATGGCGAACACGTCGCAGGCGTTCATCCAGCGCGGCAGATCGGCTTCACTCACCGCGCCTATCCGGTGAACGACGCCCCGAACATCATGTTCCGCGATCAGCCGATCGAGGTGGTCAGCGTCTTCGCCGATGCCCGCGATGACATAGCGCAGCGGGATGCCTTCTGCGCGCAGCTGAGCGACTGCGAGGACCATCTGGTCGAAGCCCTTGCGCCGCGATAGGCGCCCCACCGAGAACACCAGTTTTTCGTCCGGGCGGATGCCAAGGCTTTCGCGCAGGCCGGTGGTATCGAGCCCCGGTCGGAACACCGATACATCGACACCGGGATAGATGATCGTGATGCGTCCGGGTTCGACGCCCATCTCGAGCAGCGTATCGCGGGTGTGTTCGCTGTTTGAGATCACCCGGTCAGCGTGGCGCAGGGCGAAGCACATCGCCTTGTATTTTCCGCCGCGGCCCCAGGTAGTGAGTTCTTCGCCGTGGGCGTAGATGACGACGGGGCGGAAGGTGAGGCGCGCCACCGCCCAGGCCACGAGTCCTTCTGGCAGGGCACGGAAAGCATGGATGGCGTCGAAGCGATGCGTGAGCGCCAGCGCCAGCGACTTGGCGAAGAAACGCGCATACATCGCCAGTGATTCGGGGCGCAGCCAGGGCACGCGCCTGAGGCTGAGGCGGTGGATGGTGTTGGGATGAACCGCGTCGACTTCGGCGGCGCCCGGAACGTCGGCGGTAACGATATGGATATCCTTGCCGCCGAGGCGCTTGTAGACCTCGGCCGCCCACACCGCGGTGCCGCCCTTGGTGGGCAGGAAGAGTTCGGTGAGGACGAGCAGGCGACTCACGCGTTCATCCCTTCAGCATCGACACCACGTCGCGCAGGCTTTGCCAGCCGGGGCGTGCGGCCAGCGTGGGCAGCACTGCGTTGACGGCGGCGATGCGCTGGCCGCTTCGGCTCAGCGCACAGCCCAGGTTGTAGCGGGCGCTCTGCATGCGTAGCGCCACCCCCTGTCTGGCCGGCGCCGGAAAGTTTTTCGCGAGCCGGGCGAGGTCGGCGAGCGTGCGCACGTTCTCCCGCTGCGCCGCGACCACGTCGCGGCGGGTCGCGCTGCCTCCGTGGATGAGGTACACGCCAAGGCTTTGGCACATCACGCCGATGCGACGGCTGCCGGCGACCAGGCGGGCGAGGAAGTGCACGTCCTCGCAGACCTTGTAACCGGTCGGATAGCCGCCGAGCTCGATGAAGCGGGCGCGCGGCACCGACAGCGTGTGGGTGTCGCCGAAATGGTCGGCGACGAAGGCGGCGATCTCGCCGGGCTGTTCCATCACCACCCGCGCCGAACCCGCGGCCTTGTCGAGCATCATGCGGCCCGATGCGTGCTGCGCCATCGAGGTCCCGAGCAGCGTTCCCGCTTCGTCGCGGTACTCGTAGTCGCCGGTCAGGCAATCCAGTGTCGCGTCGTCGGCGATCCATTCGGCGTGCAGCCTGATGCGGTCGGGGGCATACCAGTCGTCGGCATCGAGGAAGGCCAGCCAGTCTCCGGTAGCCGCTGCGGCGCCGGCGTTGCGGGCGACCGACACGCCGCTGTTCTCTTGCCGGATCAGGCACACGGCCTCGCCGTAGCTGGCCGCGACGTCGGCGGTGGCATCGGTCGAACCGTCGTCGACGACGATGATCTCGTGCGCCGGCCAGCTTTGCGTCCGCACCGACTCGATCGCGCGCGCCAGCGTGGCGGCGGAGTTGAACGCGGGGATGATGACCGAGAAGCGCGGATTCATGCAGTGCGCCCCAGCAAGGTCAGCGGCAACGCCAGACCGGTGAGTTGCGCCAGGCGACGGAAGCGCGGGATCTCGTCCAGCCGCGCACGCCAAGCGGCCAGGCGCGGTTTGAGCCGTGTTTCGATCCAGGCCGGGTCGCGGTCGCGGATCGCGCGCGCGAGTTCATGCGGCGACATGAAACGCACGTCGGGGCACGCCTCGAGCGCTGCGTTCAGCCCCGCCTCGAACATGGCCAGGCTGGCATCCAGCGTCCGCAGAAAGTTAAAGCGATGGGTTTCGACCAAGCAGGCGCGTCCCTGCCGGGTGCGCGTCTGCAAGCCGTCGGCCAGGCGCTGCGGCGCGTGGCCCAGCGCGGGTTCGAAATAGACATCGCGCACCAGATAATCCTGGCCGGCGCGTGAACGCTCACCTGTCAGCATCGTCGCATCGACGCAGCCGGGCTGGCCGGCGGCATCGCGGCAGGTAGCGCGATGACCGGGGCTGATGATGGTCTCGACACCGGCCTGAGCCCAGGCGGCCTCGACGGTGTCGTCCCAGACGAAGGTGGTGGCGACGGCCACCTGCGGCGCATTGCCGAATAGCGCCCGGTAGTCGGCGGCTTCGGCGGCGACGGCCTGGCGGATCGCGTCGGCCGGCAGTGCGCGGGACGGCAGGCTGCTCGCATCGACCCAGCGGCTTTGCAAGGGTGACGGCAGATCTTCGGTCGCAGCAGGCTCAGGGGCTGTCAGCCAGTCGAACACTGCGGGATTGTCCTGTGCTGCGGCGATCAGTGCCGGCGGCCAGTAGTGGCACTGCCCATGCAGTTGCGGAACGAACACGCCCGCCTCGATGCCGGCAGACATAGCGGCACGCACCCCGTCGAAGCGCGGATCGCTCAGAGGCAGCGCGTGATACCCGGTGCAGTCGGCGGCGACGATGCGCGGGCCGTCGGGCACTTCCAGGATCACGCCAAGCGTCATGACTGCCGGGCGACCGCTGCGGTCGCGGATGCGCTGCAGCAGCGCCGACAGCCGAGTCAGTGCATCGGCCTGCTGCAAGGGCCCGGCGCCCCAGTCGTCGCTTTCGATGACGAGGATGGGGATGCGGAACACGGGTTCGCGCCAGCGGGCGCGCAAGGGCTGCGCGAAGGCGAGCAGGACGGCGCCCCACAGGAGAAGAATGGCGGAGAAGGCGAGGGCGAGGGGGATCACCGTGCCGCTGCCTTCGTCACGTCGATCCGGCGCGTTTCCCGCCAAGGAGGAAAGCGCGCGGCCAGTTCAATGCAACGACTGGATTGCCGCGCTTCGCACGCAATGACGGCGCGGATGTCATTTCCACCAGAGGAGCACGGTGTCTGCATCAATACCCCATCCGCGCGGCCACGTCCGTCACCTGCGGCAGCACGCGCTCGATCCTGTCGCGGTTGCGGCCGTCCTTCCACTTGTCGAGACGGATTTCGGAGAAGGCGTTGTAGGGGATGTCGAGCACCTCGGCGCAATGCGCCTGCAGGCGAGCGTCGAACGCGAGGCCGCAGCCTTCGAAGATCCGGCGGAAGGTCGCGACCGGGTCGCGCAGGAAGTCCTCGTAGAACACCTCGACCCACTGCCCCGCGGGCACGTCCGCCTTCGCGTCGAGGATGGCGCGGTTGATCGCGTTGTACTGGAAGGCGGCGACGACCTCGACCGGCGCGTCCACGTAGCTGCGCCAGCCGTCGGCAAGGAAGAAGCACCACTGGGAAAGCGCGCCGTTCTCCACCGCCACCGTCGCCGGCAATTCGCTCGACCAGGTGGCGAACTCCTCGGGTTTCCTCCATCCCTCGATCAGCGAATTGAGGTTGTCGCCCGGGCTGCGCTTGACGTAGACGAACACGGCGTCGGGGAACAGCGCCTGCAGATAGGGGACACACAGGCCGTTCTGGTTGTTCTTGTCGACCCAGCGGTGGCGGCCGGTCCAGCTGTAGAAGTAGCGGCTCACCGTGTCGCGGTCGGCCACGCTGGCGTCTCCCGCGTCGAGCCCATGGGTATCCCAGTTCTTCTCGGCGAGCGGATGTAGGTCCATCCAGTAGTCGTGGGTCTCGCGCTGCAGGCTGCCGATCTCGTCCGATTCGGACAGCGTCTTGTAGACGAGCGTGGTCCCGGCACGCGAGCAGCCGACGACGATGACGGGACGCCGGGCGGGCCTCGGCGCCAGTTGCCAGGCGGCGCTGCGCACGCCGCGCTGGAGACGCCGCCCATGGTAGGCGAGGGTTTTGCTAGCTTTAATCAGGAATTCACTCAACTGTTCGGGCTTTCTGACAATATAGTGAACAGGGGGCAAACAGGATTCATGCCAAGACAGCCTGTTCGTTTTCATTATCACGTATCCCGCTGACACGACACACCATGGATGGAATCTTCGGCTGGCTGGGCGAGCACGGCGCGCATCAGGACCTGCTCCGGCACATGGGACGCGCGGCCGGCCTGTCGCCCGACGCGCTGCTGCAGGAACACAGCTGCCAGACGCTGGGCGTGGCGGCCTGCTCGCGCTTCGGCAAGGCCGCCACGCATGTCGATAACGGGCTTGCCGCCGTCGTGCACGGGCGCCCCCGGTTCCAGGACCCGGAACTGGCGTCCATCGCGCGCGACCGCAATCCCGCGGTGGCGGTCGCGCACGGCTGGCAACGTTTCGGCGACGCGCTGCCGACCCTTATGCAGGGCAGCTTCGCGCTCGCCGTGCTCGCCCCCCTGCGGCAGAACGCCTTCCTCGCGCTCGACCGCGCCGGCGCCGAGCGCCTCTGCTACGCCCGGCGCGGCGGCCAGCTGGTGTTCGGCAGCAGCGCCCAGAGCGTGGCGGCCCACCCCCACGTGGGACGCGACATCGACCCGCAGGCGATCTACGACTACCTCTACTTCCACACCATCCCGGCGCCGCGCAGCCTGTACCAAGGCGTGCACAAGCTGCTGCCGGGACAGTACGCCAGCCTGAAGAACGGCCAGGTCCGCACCGGCTTCTACTGGCAGGCCGACTACACCCCGGATCACGCCGATTTCGATACCCACCGCCGCCATTTCCGCAGCGTGCTGGACGCGGCGGTGCGCGACGCCGACCGGCCCGGCACCGCCGCCTTCCTCTCCGGCGGCACCGACAGCTCGACCGTGGTCGGCGCGCTCACCGCCGCGCGCGGCGCACCGGTCGACACCTTCTCGATCGGTTTCGACGCCGCCGGCTTCGACGAGATGGAATACGCGCGCTGCGCCGCCGAGCGCTACGCCAGCCGCGCCAACGAGTACTACCTCAAGCCGGCCGACATCGTCACCGCGATCCCGGTCATCGCCCGTGCATACGACGAGCCCTTCGGCAACGACTCCGCGGTGCCGACCTGGTTCTGCGCCAGGACAGCGCGCGAAGCGGGATTCGAGCACATGCTGGCGGGCGACGGCGGCGACGAGATCTTCGGCGGCAACGCACGCTACGCCAAGCAGCGCCTGTTCGAGGCCTACGCGCGCATTCCTGCGGCGCTGCGAAGCGGCCTGATCGAGCCGCTCGCGCACCTGCCCGGCCTGTCGCACCGCTTTCCGCTGTCCAAGCTGAAGAGCTACGTCAGCCAGGCGAAGATCGGCCTGCCGCTGCGACTGGAGAGCTACAACTTCCTGCACCGCACCCCGCTCGACCAGATCCTCGATGCCGATTTCATCGCGGCCGTCGATCCCTCGACGGCCGACGCCGCGCTGGTCGAGGTCTACGAACGCACCGCGTCGGACCACTACATCAACCGCATGATGCACCTCGACCTCAAGTTCACGCTCGCCGACAACGACCTGCGCAAGGTCGGAGCGATGACCGAGGCCGCCGGCATCGAGGTGCACTACCCGCTGCTCGACGACCGCCTGGTGGCCTTCGCCAACCGGCTGCCGGTGGACTACAAGGTGCGCGGGCAGAAGCTGCGCTGGTTCTTCAAGGCCGCGCTCGACGACCTGCTGCCGGAGAAGATCATCAACAAGAGCAAGCACGGCTTCGGCCTGCCGTTCGGCGTGTGGAGCACACAGCACGCGCCGCTCGGCGAACTGGTGGGCGACAGCCTGTCCGACTTCAAGCGCCGCGGCTGGGTCCAGCCGGCCTACCTCGACCACATGCTGTCGATGCAGCGCGGGCCGCACGCCAGCTACTACGGCGTGATGATCTGGGTGACGATGATGCTGGAGCGCTGGCTCCAGGCCAACGCGCACTAGCCCGGCCACTGCACCCTGACCACGTTGGAGACGCGGCTGAGGTTGCGGTCGGCGTCCCAACTGCAGACCGCGATGTAGTACGTTCCGGCCGGCAGAATTTCGAGGCCGGGCTGCTTCGGCGCGCCGAACCAGTTGTGCGGCCGCAGTTCGCGGATCGTGAAGGTTTCGGGCTGGCCGGCCGGCGCTGGAACCGGCTCGCCCGCCACGTGCTCGGCCATCCAGAAGGCGTCGACGCGGTGCCAGTCCGGACTTTCGCGCTGCACGTCTTTCGGCTCGCTTCCCGCCTCGCCGGGGGCGATGTCGGTCTTCATTCGCTTGCGCCCGGTGGATCGCGACAGGATGATCTGCTCGGCCTTCTGCACGATGCGCGTCTTGTCGGCGTCGCGCGCGGGATGGTCGGTGGGCGCGAACTCGACGATGGGCTTCGTGCTGTACTTGACGAAATACCGCTCGGCACGCCCGCTCGGGCCGTCGTCGCGCGGACTGCTCCAGGTGAGCGCGATGCCCGAGCGGTCTGCGCGGACGACACGCAGGTCGGTGATCGGGTCCGGCGGCCGCGCCGAACGCTTGGCGACATTCTCCTGCTCCCAGTGGACTGTCTGCAGGAAGCGGTCCTGGATCCAGGCGCCCTCGCGGGCGCTCTCGAAATTCCGGTAGCGCTCGGCGACCTCCGGCCAGCCGGTGTAGTGGTAGAGAACCGGCCACGCCTGGACCACCCAGTCGTGGCGCTGCGGCGTCAGCGTGGCGCCCTTGTCGTCCCCGTGGCCCAGCGGCCGGTTGGGCATCCCGGTGCGATTGTTGATCATGCCCAGTTGCGGGAAATGGAGCACATGGTGGCTGAAGTAGTCGGCCTGCCCCCAGAGCCCGTCGAGGATGCGCTCGTCGTCGTAGGTCTTGTACGCCTCGTGCAACGCGAGAGCACCCATCGCCTCCATCCAGCTCTGATCCCAGGACTGTCCCACGGCCGTGCCGCGCCCGACCAGCGACCCCAGCATGCCGGAGACCGAGTCCTTCCAGTTGCTCAGCTTGCCATGGCGGTGGCGCAGCAGGGCGAGCGCCCGGCGCACCTGCCAGCGCGAGAACTCGTCGTACACCGGGCTACCGGTGGCGTGGTAGCCGGCGAGATTGGTGAACAGCATCCAGACGTAAACCCGGCTGTAATGACCGCGCCGCAGCGCATCGGGGTCACGCGTGAACAGGTCGGTGACGGAAAGCGGCTGCATCCTGCCCTGGAACAGGTGGCGTTGCTGGAAGTTGATGTCCCAGTTGACGAAGCCGTGGATGGCGTCGAGCGCGCGCACGTCGCCCGTCAGGTAGTAGTACTCGAACAGGCGGAACAGCGCATAGTGCTCCATGTCCGGCAGAATCTTGTAGCCGTTCAGGTAGCTGCGACCGCCCTTGTACCGCACCACCTCGCCTGTGGGCGTCTTCTCGGTGTACGTCCTGTCGCCGCGCCACAGGGTGAAGTCCTTCGGGCCGAAGGCGGTCAGGCGGTTCCAGTCCTCCAGCGCGCGGTCGACCGCACGGTAGCGGTCGGTGCCGCCGCCGAAGCGGATCACGCTGTCGCGGTAGGCCCAGCCCGGGTTGTGGGCGATGCTCCAGCGGCTGATCGCCAGGTTGCGCTCGAGATCGGCGAGCATCCCGCTGCGCAGGAAGCTGAGCCACCCTGAGCCGAGGCTGTCGTGGTGGCCGCCGGAGTTGTAGCTGCGGCTCTCGCCGTGCTTGCCCACGCCGACGTTCGGCGGCATCCAGTGCCGGTCGGAGTCCGCGCCGCGTTCGGCCTTGCCGGGTGCCCGGGCGATCTCGAAGTACCAGTTGCCGGCGTCGGCATACCAGGCGGGCGGCGCGCGGGCGAACAGCGGATATTCGAAAGCCTCGGCCACCTCCTGGACCCGCGCCTGGCGCGCGTCGCCGGCATGGAAGTAATACAGGACGTCGTGCAGGCTGCGCTCGCCCAGATCCAGGTCGTACGCGGGACGGTCATCGCCGGCACGGTGCCCGGGGCTGTCGGCCTGCACCACCGCCTTCAGCTGTGTCGCCGACAGGCCGACGGCGCGCGGTGCCTGCTCCCACAGATAACGCATGGCGACCGCCACGCCCTTGTCGCCGTCGGAGACGTCGAGAAAACGCCCCCGCTTGCCCGCCGCACGGGGGATGGCGACGAGGCCGTCCGTGCCCACGCCGACCTGGTAGCCCCCCTCGCGCACCGTCTCGCGGCGCTTTTCCTTCTCGACGCGGCCCGCGTCCTGGACCAGCCAGCCCGCCTGCTGCGCCGAGACAGGAAAGGATGCGACCGCCGGCGCGCCCGGCAGCGGAAGCTCTCCGCCGCCGGTAACGACCGCACCCGGCGCGAGCGTCAGGGTGTGGTTGAGGCTCGCCTCGCGAAACAGGTGGCTCGACTGCGGCTGGGCACGGTCGGCGTTTTCCACGCCGTACTCGACCTTGATGTAACTCTGCCCGCGGTAGAAGTGCAGGCGCACCGTATAGTCGTAAAGTCCCCCCTTGAGGGTTCCGGCCCCGGCCGCCGCGGGCAGATGCCGCCCGCGGATCACGACGACGCTTCGGAGCGGCGCCGCGGTTTCCACCGCCACTTCCCGCGGCGCCCCCCCACGGTAGAGGCCCTCGGCGATGTGGACCTTTTCCAGGCTGCGCGTCTTCTCCCAGCCGTGGGTATTCCAGGACGGCCCGCGAAAGCGCTCCACCTGCCGGACTTCCCCGGACCGCAGCGCGGGGCCGTCGCCGGCGGCGGCCTTCAACACCTGCCTGCCGCCGACGCTGACCGACTGCAGCAAGCTGCCATCGTGCCTGGAAATCGTCGCGAGCAGCGCGCCCGTTTCGACGCGAATCGACTCCCCTGTTTCCGTGATGCGTATCGGCGCGGAAACCGCCTGGGCGGGGCGGTCGTTGCGCAGATGCACGGTCACCTTGCCATTGGCCGCCACGTCCGCCTGGAAATCCAGCAGCACCCAGCGCAGCGAGTCGTCGCGCGCCCCGTAGCGGCTGAGCACGGTGAACTGGGCCGGGATCTCGCGCCCCGCCGCGTCCGTCAGGCGCAGCTCGCCGACGTCCTTCACGGCACCTACAGGCAAGGGCACGCCCGTCGTCACGGGCCAATCCTGGCGCGCAACGCCCGAGTTGTCCTTGATCTCGAGCGGCACGCTGAAGCGGCCGTCGTGCCAGTCATACGCACCACCCTGCGTGTCCCGCGCCGCCGCCGGGGGGACGGAAAGCAGGAACGCCAGGGCCAGCACGAGTGAACGCATCATTCGGCCCTCAGGACCCTGGCCCAGATCCGACGCCGCCCGGCCGCATCCTCCTGCTCGAAGGCGAGCAGGAATTGCCGCTTCCCGGCCGCAAGCGCAGGATGGGCGAGACGATGTTCCGATTCGTGGAGGATCTGCCAGGCCGGCGCCTGATCGAGGCGTACGCCGGCCGGCGTCAGGCGCGCCCCGAGCAGGCGGTTGCGGTCGGACGGCTTGCCGGAATACGCCTCGCGTGCGGCCACCAGGTACATGCCCTCGCCAAAGGCCGCGGCGACCGGGCCGTCGACCGGGATATCCGCGTTGTACAGCGCGATCATGTGCTCGGTGTTCCAGCCGGACCACGGCCGCGGCCGTTCCGGGTTGGGATTCCTGAACGGCGTCGCCCGTCCGGAATCGAACACCGCCGCCGTGGCGGTCCGGTTTCCGCCCTTTCCGGACGACCCCCAGCCCGCGTAGAGCGCGCGCGAAGCGCCGTCGCCGACGAAGATGCCGTCGGTCCTTCCGAGGTCGACCGCGGGCGACCGCCGCACCTCGAGCACGTTCAGCCTCCCGGTGCGAAGCGCCAGCGGCGCGAAATGCCGCGTGACCATGGTCGCCAGCCCGCCCGACTTCGACCACGCCGTCTCGTCGTTCCACGACAGCAGCCAGCCTGCACCGGCGCGCGCGAGGGCGAGCCGGCCACCGATCAGCCGCTCGCCGCGAAATTCGAGCGGCTGAACCCCGGCCGCGCCCTTCGCGGAAACGATCGCCGCCCGCAGCGCGTAGTGGCGGTCGTAGTGCTGCCAGACCACCAGCGCCCCGCCGTCCGCCGGCGCCACCACCGGGCTGGCCTGGTTGTTTGCCCCGCCGGCGAGCAGGAAGCCGTTGGGTTCGAGAACCTGGCCCTGCGCGTCGACGTGCGCGGCGTAGACGTCCCAGTCGCGCCCGTTCCTGAAGTCGTGCCAGACGACCAGGAACTTCCCGTCGGCATAGGTCACGCGGGGCTGCTCCTGGCTGGCTTCGGCGTCGCAGACGACGATGGGCTGGCGGTCCAGCACGCGGCCGGCCGCATCGACGCGGACCGCCAGGATGTCCCCGCTCTGGGCCTGATGGTAGAAGCGCCCCTGCTGCCAGACCACCAGATAGGTGCCCTTGCCGTCGTGGGCAGCGACCGGGCCCAGTTGCGCTCGCGCGTCCCCGGGCATCGGCATGAGCGCCACGGCATCACCGGCGACGAGCGTCGGCGAAGCGGCGGCAGCGGCGGCGAGCAAGGCCCCGAGCGTCACCAGCAGGCCCTGCAGACGGACGCTCATCTCGCCCCCGCCTCGCTGCGCTGAAGCCGGAACACGCGCGTGCCGAGCAACCCCTCGCCCTCGACAAGCTGGGTCATCCCGGACCAATGGTTCATCGAGCCGTAGAGATTGCCCTGCGCGTCGCGGCCGACCAGGTGGCTCACCATCAGCAGGGTGAGATGGCCATCGGGCTTGAGCCTTCCCTGCGCGGCAGGCTTCATCACGGCGGGCCCGCGGCTCTGGTTGGGGTGAACCGACGCCGCGTACCACTGTCCGTTCTGCATCAGGGTCGCGGTGGTCCCGGCGCCGTCGCCGGGGATGCGCCGGATGTCGTATTCGTCGCCGCCGCAGACGTAGACCGCGGAGCCGTCCGGCTGAACGGCGATGCTGGTCGGCGTGTTGAAATAGGCACGCCGCGGCGGCCCATCCCCGGCCAGCCTGGCCGCCTTGTCGGTCGCCACCAGGCCAGCGAAATGCTGCACCTCGCCCTGCGGAGTGACCCTGATCACGGCATGGGGGGTGCGCGAGACGAAGTACACGTTGCCGGCGAGGTCGGCGTCACCCATCATCACGTTGAGCTTGCCCGATTTCGCGTTCTCGTACTGGGCAGACTCCGGCCAGTTCGCCAGGTAGCTGATTCGGCTTCCGTCGCGCGTGATGCGGTACGCCCCGCGGTTGTCGGCCACGGTCACCTCCCCTTTCACAGTTACCGCGACCGCGATGGTTCCGCTGAACGAAACCGTTCCTGGCGAGGCGGCCTCGCCTTGGCGGAGCCGCCGGTTCCCCCCCCCGGCCCAGGTATCGACCCGCCATTGCCGGCGGTCTTGATGGATGCGCCGGATGCGACGGTTGCCGCCGTCGGACACGAAAACCGCGCCGTCGTGGCCGCAGGCGAGATTGTGGGCGCCGTAGTTGGCGTTGAGCCCGAGACGGAATTCGGCCTGGTGCGCCTCGCCGTCGCGGAAGCCGTACTCGCCGGTTCCCGCGAGATGGCTGCGCACGCCGTCCGGGGTGACGATGTCGATGAACTGGCCGTCGGCGAGAAACAGGTTGCCGGCAACATCGCCGCACAGCGCGTAGGGCGTGCCGCCCGCCTGCTCGACCGGTCCGCCGTCCGGGCCGCCACCGAGGGTGCTGGTGAAATCGCTCGCACGCCAGCGTTCGGCCCGCCAGTCGCCGGCCGCCGCGGGCATCACCATGGACAGCAGCACCAGTGCCCACACTCCGACGACGACGCCCGCCCCGCGGCTGCCGCCATGGAGGCGCGGCGGTCGGGCGTCAGGCGAAAGGTCGCAGGGATGGCAGCACATTCAGACAGGATAGCCAAAAGTGCCGCACCCGCCCCTGCGCGGCCGGGCTACGGCGGCCACTCGAGCTTGAGCGCCCGCACTGCCGCCGGGCTGCCGTGGTCCCCCGTGACCAGCAGGAAGACCTGATGGAAGCGGTCGTAGACCATCATGTAGTTCATGCCAAGCGGCGGCAGGTCGGCTCCTGGGAGGCGGGTGCAGCGGCCGAGGTCGTAGACGTAGGTACCGCTCGAACGGGCGCGCCCCGCCGGCTTGCGCCGCCCTTTCCTGTCTTCCGTATAGGGCGTGTCATCCACCACCAGCACGAAGACCCCGCGTGCACTGTCGTAGGCGACCGGAAAGTGCTGGCCCGGCGGGCAGGAGGCCGCCTGCTGGCGCGCCCAAGTCCCCCGGTCGCCGGCGCGCGCGCCGGGTGCGTAGGACCACACCTCGCTGCTGTTGTAATAGTCGCCGAACATCACAAACCTCCTGTGCCTGAGGTCGTAGTCCATCGTGAAGTGCATTCTGTGGTGCCTTTCCGGCGTGGCCCGCTTCCACTCGGCACGATCGGGGCCGATTTCCCACATGCCCGCCTTGTAGGCTGCGACGACGTCGCGATGGGGATCGTAGGCGGACGCGCCGGCGAAGAACTTCGGGTAGGGCTTGCCGTTGTTCGCGAAGATTCGCCACTGGCGTGTTTTCAGGTCGTAGATCCAGGTCGGGTGAACGTTCGCCTGCGGCACCTTCTTGCGTATCGGGTTGTGCTCCGGCAGCGCGCTGACGATGACGGCATCGAGCCCGGGATCGTAGACGACGTTGTCGTAGGTGTGCATCGCCCACGGCAGCAGCCGGCCGTTCCCGGCGATGGCACGGCCGGCCGCGTCCGCCCGGTAGCTTTCCCTGGGCGCCCGGGGATAGTGGGTCGCCCAGCGTCCGGTCACCGGGTCGAATTCGTGAACCTCGTTGTCCCAGTCGAGGCCGTGGGTGTTGGATCCGAAAACGAGCAGCGTGCCGCGCTTCGAGTCGTAGGCGATTCCGGCGTGGGTCTGGCGCCGCCAGTCGGCTTCGGCCGGCTGGGCGAGCAGGCTCCAGGTATTGGTCTTGAGCGCAAGCAGGCGCGGGTTCAGCGGCCGCCCCGGTTCGCCGACAGCCGCAGCACCTCCCCCCCATACCGCGAGCCATCCCGCGACAGCCAGCCCGGGGAGGACGCGACGGGTGCGGAGCATGTCTCGAAGAAACATGGGCAGCCGGCGATCAGCGCATGGTCTTCTTGTAGTGCCAGTACATGCGCTTGGCCGCCTTGTGCAGCACGCTCTCGTCCGAGACATACTTGCGGTAGATCCCCTCGGCCCGCTTCTCGAACGTCCATTTCAGGTAGTCGAGGACGGCGCGGCTGCGATACGCCTTGAAGTAGGCGTCGAGTTCGTCGCGCGTACGGGCGAGGCCGTTGTCCGCGTACTTGGCGACGTAGGGAGTGAAATCGGGATACAGGCGGGACGGGCCCCAGTCGCCGTGCAAGGTGGTCTTCATGAAGTTGGCGATCAGCAGGTCGTCGAACACCTCGTAGCGGATCGCCGTCATCAGCGAGTTGCGGGGGGCCTCGAAGCTCACCCCGCGGTTATAGCCGCGGTCGCTGATCTTGATGGTGTGGTCCTGCCCGCCAACCCTCAGGTTGACGAAGTCGAGATGCTCGGCCAGATGCCCGATCGCCCTGAAGTAGCGGCTGGCCAGCTCGCGCTCGCCGGAATCCAGCCTGTCGCCCCAGTCGTCGCCGAAATCGCTCGCGGGCAGGATCGCCAGTGGCAGTTCGCGCGGGCGGATTTCCGCCCAGCGGTCGTCCATGCAGTCGTACCTGATGTAGGCGGGCAGCATCTCGCACTTCTCCGATTCGAAGCCTTCGCGGTAGTCGTCCAGCGAAGTGTGGTAGCGATTGGCCCACGCCGAGTCCTCGCGCTGGTAGGTGTGCATCGAGCTGAACGGGATGAAGTACTTCGCGCCGACGGCTTCGGTGCGATGCGCGTTGCGACTGCCGATGGCGGGCGTCACTTCGGACGGCGCGATGCGGCTGCCGTCCTCGTGAAGGAAATTGATCATGTCGGCGTCGCCGTAGCGGCTGGACAGCCCCATCATGAACGACACCGGATAGCGCTTGATGATGCCGCGCACGTGGTTTCCCCAGCCGTGATCCGAGGCGTCGGTGCGGTTGAACACCAGCCTGCCGTTGATATCTGCGAGCAGCACCGCGTCTTGGTTCAGGTCCGAGATGCAGTAGATCCGGATGCGCTCGGACACCGGATACCAGCGCCTGTCCTTCATGACCCGCACGTCGTAGCCCTGCGCCCTGAGGTCGTCGTGGATGCGCCTGCCGACATGATCGGGCAGCAGGATCTTCTTGCCCGCCAGCTGCGGCATGGATTCCGCATTCAGGTGATCCGGATGACCGTGGGACAGCCAGACGTACTCCGCGCCGAGGATGCCCCTGAGCTGCTCCGCGGGAATCTCGTGCGACTGGCCCCAGCTTCCGAAGTAGGCCTGGGACGTGAACCAGGGGTCGGTGACGAGAACGGGGCGCCCGTTGTCGTACAGGGTGAGGATGGCGTTACCGATGGTCTCGAATCCGGTTTGCATGTCAGCGGTTCAGGGCGCTTGCAGGGCGGGTGTGCCGGGACGGGCTGAGGGTCGCGACCGGCCTCTTGTCCAGGACCCCGGCGAATTTTGCCGCCAGCACGAGGATGATCATCAGATGATAGGTCAGATCGAAATAGGCCAGGCCCAGGAACGCGCCCCCGGCGCCGTAGCCGACGAGGCTGACCTGGATCATCGCGGCGAGGTCGGCCGCCCATTTTCGTTCAGGATCGCTCTTGCACTCGCGGATCACCTGATTGGCGCGCAGCCAAGTGAACAGCGCGAGCAGGATGAACAGCGCGAAGCCGATGAAACCGTGCTCGCCCATCACCTCGAAATAGATGCTGTGCACGTCGTGCACCCTGAAGGGCTCGGGCGCGTACTGGCGGAAGGTCGGGGCGCGGAACATCTCGAAGCCGCCGCCGGTCACCTGGTCCTTCGCGACGTTGAACGCGGTGTGCCAGGCATTGATGCGCCCCAGCGCCGAAGCGTCCTCCTGATAGGTCTTGATGGTGTTCATGCGGTCGTACCACGACTGCGGCATGACCGCAGCCATGATCCCGACCGCAATCACCATGTAAACGGCCATGACGAGTTTGTGACGGCTCTTCAGCCAGAGGAACAGGCCCATCGCACCCATTGCTAGAAGCCCACCGCGCGACTGGCTGCCGATGGCGGCGACCCCGGACAGCACCATGGCCGAAGCCAGCCCCAGGCGCACCCATTGCTGCGTCGCCTGCAGATGCAGGTAACGGATCAGCGGGATCAACATCGCCAGCACCAGCGCCATTTCGTTGTTGCCGCCGAAGAAGGTTCCCGCGGGCCCTTGCACCCTGAACTGCCCGCCATGGACGATGGTGAAGATCCCGCCCTTCACCCCGTAGTAGCCCAGTGACAGCGCGATGACCCAGATCATCCAGTGCAGATGCTGACGCTCCTTGATGATCATCGCGGTCAGAAAAACCATCAGCTGGATCTTCCACACCTTGTCCCACTGGATCCACGCAAGCGTCGGATAAAAAGCGAAAAACGTCGTGACGAACATCCAGCCGATGAAGATCAGTAGCAGGATGGTCTCGCGCGTCCAGACCATTTCCTTCTTCTCGCGCGAGAACACGAAGGCGGTGATGGTGACGATGGCGGTGATGAAGGCGAAGGGGAAATCGTAGGCGAAGCCCCAAGTCTGGCGGTGCGGGTTCATGTAGCCCAGCCAGCACCACAGCAGGATGCCGATCCACGGCCGCTTGAAAATGAAAGGCAGCGCGCCGAACACGATCGCGGTGACCAGCAGGTCTCTCATGCGGGCGTCTCCTCTGTTTCCGGCGAGATGGCTGCGTCCACTCTAGACGCATCCGGGACCGTCGCCAAATGCCCGGCAGCGAAGTCCGCTCGGCCGGCGTTCATGCGGCGGCCTGGGCGAGCGCGCCCTGCAGGGGGACATGGCTGACGACGTAGCGGTGCTTGCCGGATGCCTCGGGGGCGATCGCGTCCAGCAGCCTGAGCTCGACTTTCAGCCCGTCCCCCAGCCGCGCGCGCAGTCCCTGAACCACCGCCGCGCCGGCCGCCTCGTCCCAGCGTGTATCCGGGACCACCTGCACTTCCAGCCGGTCGACCGCGTGCTGGATCAGCTTGAACTGGGCGACGCCGGGAATCGCGCGCAGCACGTAGATCAGCGCCAGCGCATGCATGATGCGGCCGTCGGCGGCGACGACGAAGTCGGTCTGCCGGCCTACCACGGCGTCCAGCACGCCGAGGCCGCGGCCGCCCGGATCGGCGCGGCCGGAGCGGCGCACCACGTCGCCGGTGCGGTAGCGGATGAAGGGCTGCGCGGCCGACACCAGGCTGGTGATCACCGCCTCGCCCTCCTCGGCGGGATTGCCCGCCTCGTCGAGGACTTCGATCACGTGCGTCTCGCTCATCTGCAGCAGCACGCCGTCCGGCGACCCGAGCGCCATCAGCCCGGCGTCGCGCGCGCCGTATTCGACCGACACCGGGACGCCGAACACGCGCTCGATCAGTTCGCGCTGGTGCGGGAACAGGGGCTCGCCGGTGGTGCTGACCACCCGCAGCGCCGGAAGCCGCGGCTTCACGCTACGCGCCTCGGCGTGCGCCGCCAGCAGCGCGAGGCTGCTGGCGTAGCCGTAGATCGCCTTCGGGTTCCAGCGTCGGATCGCGTCGAGGTATTCGTCCATGCGCGCGGGAGACATCGCGAACGCATTCAGCAGCAGCTGGTTGACCAGGCGGTCGCGCAGGGTCTTGAGGCGGTCGGTCCGGTTGAGCTCGACCGGCGCGCCCCACAGATAGACCTCGCGCTCGCCCGGATCGACGCCCCACCAGCGGCGCGCGCGCAGGCGTCCTGCCGCATCCGCCGCCTGGCGTTCGCGGCCGAAATGGAAAATCAGCGGTTCGCCGCTGGAGCCGCCGGTGGTATAGGGAAACACACCGCCCGGCGCACCGCGCCACACCAGCTGCTCGACGTTGTCGCGCGCGTCGCGCTTGTCCATCGTCGGCAGCCGCGCCAGGTCGGCGAGCGCCATCGTTCCCGCCACCACGGCATCCTCGATGCCGGCCGCGCGGATGCGCGCGGCGTGCCAGGGGCTGTGGGCCAGGGCGCCGTGCAGCAGCGCGTTGAGGCGGCAGGCCTGGTAAGCGGCCATCGCGTCGCGCGACAGCCACTGCGTGCGTTCGAGCTCGGCGAGCACGTCGAAGGTCGGGCGATGCAGCGCCGCCTCCTGCGCGCGGAACACGCCGCGGGCGAACCACGCCGGCACGCTCATTTGCGCCCTCCGCTGGGCAGCGCCCGGAAACGCGCGTGCAGTTCGTCGCACAACGCCGCGACCGGGGCCGACACGCCTTCCGGCGTGTGGTGCCTGACCGAACGCGCATGGATGCGCGCGACGACGCCCGCACTCACGGGCAAGCCGAGAAAGTCGTACACCACCGCGACCTCGCGCGCCGGGTCGCGCACCAGGTCCTCGTAGAAGACCGGCAGGACACGGCGGTCCGCGGCGAGCAGCTGCTCGAAGAACAGCGCGTTGCGGTAGAACCACATGATCGCCGCGCCCTCGGCCTCGCTGGCATCGGGCCGGTAGAGCGCGGCGAGCAATTCGCGCGTCGCGGGCGACATGCCGCGCCCACGCCAGTCCGCCGCGTCGCCGTGCGCCAGCCGCCGCCACTGCGGCACGAAGTTGCCGAAGGACTTGATCGCGGAGCTTGCGCTGTCGCGCCAGTCGCGCACCATCCACAGGGTCTTCGCCGGGCTGAACGCGTCCATCAGCGCGCGGATGCGATCGAGCTCGCACAGCGCCTTGATCACGAACACCGGCGCCGGGCTCGCCTGCGCGAGCGACCGGATCACCGCGAGATCGCGCATCTCGTAGCGTTCGAACGCGCGCGGGTCGGTCTCGTGGAACACTTGGGTGGCAAGGCTGGCGTCCAGCACGTCCATCAGCAGGTTGGTGCCGGAGCGCTGCATCCCGGCGACAAACACGTGCTGCGCCACGGGTCGCGGCCGCACGCGCTGGCGCAGCGCCTTGCCGCGCCGCCACAGCGCATGGCGGATGCGCACCGGCAGGCTGCGCGCGTCGTGTCCGGTGGCGGGACGCGCATTCATTGCCGGGCGGCCGTCGACGCGGCAGGAATGCTCGCCGGCGATCCGGCGAGCAGGGGTTCGAACGCCCGCAGCAGCTGCGCGACCCGCCGGTCCCACTGGTTGGCCTCGGCATACGCGAGGATCGCGGCGCGGTCCCAGTCGCGGCCCAGCGCATCGTCGAGCGCCCGCTGCAGGGCGGCAGCGTCGCCGAACGGAACGATGGTTCCGAGTTCGGGACGGCAGACCACCTCGGCGTTGCCGCCGACGTCGGTGGCGACGACCGGCAGCCCGCACGCCATCGCCTCGAGGAAGACGTTGGCCCAGCCTTCGTTGCGGGTGGAGAGCACGAACACGTCGGCCGCCGACAGCGGCCATTTCAGGTCTTGTGGCGGCATTTCCCCGAGGAAGTGGATGCGCTCCGCAAGGCCGAGGCGCCTCGCCTGCGCCTCGAGTTCCGGCCGCATGTCGCCCTCCGGACTGGCGCCGCCGACGACGAGGTAGTGCAGCTCCGGATGGCTGCCGAGCAGGGCAGGTAGACAATCTATCACGCGGTGCATGCCCTTGCGCTCGACCAGTCCGCCGGCCGAAATCAGCACCTTCGCCTCCGCCGGCAACCCGAATCTGGCGCGCGCCGCGGCCCGGTCGACCGGATGGAAGATCGCCGTGTCGACGCCGTTGCCGACGACCTCGGTGCGCTCAGCCGGCACGCCGAGCTGCAGCGCGAGCCGGCGCAACGAGTCCGACACCGAGAACACGCGGTCGGCCGCCCTGAGGGTGCGCGCGAGGCGCCGCCGCAGCGCCGGGTTGCGGCTGTGCGGCACCTCGGTGCCGCGCAGAGTGACGGTCACCGGCAGACCGAGCCAGCGCCCCAGGCGGACCGCGGCCTCGCCGTCGGGAAACGCGAAATGGGCGTCGATCAGGCGCGCGCCCTCGCGCTTCAGCCGGCGCAGCAGAAGCAAGCTGGAAAAGGCCATCGCCCAGCCGTCGAGGCGGCGCATGAAGCCCGGCACCGCGAGGAAGCGCGGATGGTAGACGCGGATGCCCTGCTGGATTTCCAGCACCGGCGCCTGCGGGCGATAGCCGGGGCGCCACAGGCGGATCAGCGACTGCCCGGGGAACCAGGGCTGCGGCGAGACGACCGCCAGCGGGCGGTGCCGCGCGACACGGAACATGCGCTCGCGGATGAACAGGCCTGCGCCCGGCCGCGCCGCGCTGGGAAACAGCGAGCTGAACACGACGAGGTCGATGCGGTCCGGGGCGACCGCGCCGTGCTCAGCCAAGCGCCGCCTCCATCCCCGGCTTCTTCACCAGGCCGCCGTAGACGCCGCGGTAGCGCGCGACACTCGCCGCCCAGTTGCGCTCGGTCTCGACGAACTGACGGCCGTTCTTCTTCAGCGCGTCCCAGCCCTGCTCGTACTTCAGCAGACCGACCACCTTGCTCGCGAGATCGCCCGCATTGCCGGCACGGAACAGCACGCCGGTCCTGCCGTCGTGGATCAACTCCTTGTGGCCGCCGACGTCGGAGGCCACCATCAGCCGTCCCTGCGCCATCGCCTCGAGCGGCTTCAACGGCGTCACGAGGTCGGTCAGCCGCATCGGGTGACGCGCGTATACCAGCACGTCGATCAGGTCGTAGTAGCGGTTCACCTCGGCGTGCGGCACCCGCCCGGCGAACACCACCCGGTCCTTGAGGTCGAGGGCCATCACCTGCCGCTTCAAGGCCGCGTCCTGCGGCCCGCCGCCGACCAGCAGCACCTTGACGTCGGGCATTTGCCTGAGGATGGCCGGCAGCGAGGTGATCAACAGGTCCAGTCCTTCGTAGGCGTAGAACGAGCCGATGAAGCCGAGCACCCGGCTGCCGCCGAGGCCGAGCTTCAGCTTCAGTTCGGGGTCGGGCTTGCCGCCGACGGCGAACTGGTCGATGTCGACCGCGTTGGGAATCACGGTGATCTTCGCGGGATCGATGCCGCGCGCGATCAGGTCGTTGCGCAGGCCCTCGCAGATGACGGTGACGGCGTCGGCGTTCCGCACCGCCCAGGTCTCGAGCGCGCGGGTGAGCTTGTAGCGCAGGCTGCCTTCCCGGGTGCTGCCGTGGTCGACCGCGGCGTCCTCCCAGAAGGCGCGGATTTCGTAGACGACCGGAATGCCGAGTTTGCGGCCGACGTGGATCGCCGGCACCGCATCGAGCACCGGCGAATGCGCGTGGATGACGTCGGGCTGCAGCTCACGCGCGAGCGGCAGCAGACGCTTCTCGATCGCCGCCATCACCGCGAACGGGTCGCCCCCCGGCAGCCTGGCGAGCAGGCCCGTCGGTCTCGGCGTGCGGTAGAAATGCAGGCCGTCGGCGTCCTCCTCGATCACCTCGCAATGCAACTGCTTGGGGCCGGACAGGTGGAAGGTCTCCCAGCCGAGCTTGCGCTGGTTGCGCAGGATCGCCGCGCTGCGGAAGGTGTAGCCGGAGTGCAGCGGCAGGGTGTGGTCGAATACGTGCAGGATCTTCATGCCGCCTCGCGTTCCGATTCATCCATGCCGAGCACCTGCCCGAGAAAGGCGTCGAACATCAGCACGGTCCACAGGATCACCGAGTAGTCGCGCAGCCCCGACTGGTGGTCCGCGACCACTTCGCGCAGGTAGTCCTGGTTGAACAGCCCGGTCGACGCCAACCGCTCGCCGAGCACGACGCCGCGGATCGTCGCCGCCAGCGGCCCGCGGAACCAGGCGGCGAGCGGCACCGCGAAGCCCATCTTCTTGCGGTACAGCACGTCGGCCGGCAGGTAGGGCTCCATCGCCTTCTTCAGCAGGTACTTGCCCTCGGTGCCCTTGAGCTTGAGGTCGACAGGCAGGCCGGACACCCAGCCCATGAGCTCGTGGTCGAGCAGCGGCTCGCGCACCTCGAGCGCATGCGCCATGCTGGCGCGGTCGACCTTGGTGAGGATGTCGCCGACCAGGTAGGTCTTGATGTCGAGGTACTGCACCAGCGACAGCGGGTCGTCGGTCGGCGCCACCGCGGCATGACGGCGCAGCACCTCGACCGCCTGGTAGCCCTGCAGCTCGCGCTTGAACGACGGCGAGAACAGCCGGCTGCGCTGCGCGTCGGAGAGCAGCGAGACGCCATGGAAGTAGCCCTCGACGGTGTCGCGCGCGAGCGCCTCGAAGGTGGTCTTGGCGCGCAGCACTTTCGGTGCCCAGTCGGCCTTGGGATAGAGCCTGCCGAGCGCGCCGAACAGCGGGCGGCGCAGCAGCAGCGGCAGCACCGAACGCATGCGCTCCTCGTAGCGGAACCAGCGGTAGCGCCGGTAGCCGGCGAAATGCTCGTCGCCGCCGTCGCCCGACAGCGCCACTTTCACGTGCTTCCTCGCCAGCTCGCAGACCCGGTAGGTCGGCAGCGCGGACGAGTCGGCGTAGGGTTCGTCGTAGACCGTGGCGAGCCGGTCGACCAGGCTGAAGTCGTCGGCGGCGACGGTCTCGACGTGGTGATCGGTGCGGTAGCGGTCGGCGACCTGCTGCGCGAATTCGATTTCGTTGAACGCCGGGTCGTCGAAGCCGATCGAGCAGGTGCTGACCGGCGTCGCCGACTGCGTCGCCATCATCGCCACCACCGCGCTCGAGTCGACGCCACCCGACAGAAAGGCGCCGAGCGGCACGTCGGCGATCATGCGCAGGCGCACCGATTCCTGCATGCGCGCGACCAGTTCGTCGCGCGCGCTCGCCTCGTCCTTCACCGCAACCGGTGCGAACGGCATGTCCCAGTACTGCTGGGGCAGCGCGCGCCCCGCGCCGCGCCTGAGCGTCAGCGTGAAGCCGGGCGGCAGCTTGCACGCGCGTTTGAAGATGGTGCGCGGCTCGGGCACGTAGCCGTAGGCGAAATATTCCTCGACCGCCAGCGGGTCGATGTCGCGCGCGAGCGCGGGATGCGCCATCAGCGATTTCAGTTCCGAGCCGAAGACGAATTCGCCGCTGTCGAGGAAGGCGTAGTACAGCGGCTTGACGCCAAAGCGGTCGCGCACAACGAACAGCGTCTGCTGCTTGCGGTCCCACAGCGCGAACGCGAACATGCCGCGGAAGCGCGTCACACAGGCCTCGCCCCAGGCCTCCCAGGCGTGGACGATGACCTCGGTGTCGGAATGGGTGCGGAAGACGTGGCCGAGCGCCTCGAGCTCGGGGACGAGCTGCTGGAAGTTGTAGATCTCGCCGTTGAACACGACGACCACCGAGCCGTCCTCGTTGAACAACGGCTGCTGGCCGCTCGACAGGTCGATGATCGACAGCCGCCGGTGTCCGAGGCCGACGCCCGGCTCCAGGTGCAGGCCGCCTTCGTCGGGGCCGCGGTGGAACTGGGTCTCGTTCATGCGCTGCAGCAGGTCGCGCGGGATCTCGCCGGCGCCGCGTGTATCGAAAATTCCGGTAATGCCGCACATGTTCGTTGTCCCGTCCCTGTCGAGTTTTCCGGCCGCGTGTCGGCGCCTCAGCGCCAGCGCCGCAGCGTCTGGTCGTACACCGTGGCGTAGGCCTCGGCCATCACCGGGATGCTGAAGCGCTGCTCGGCGTGCAGTCGCGCGCGCCTGCCCTGTTCCGCGATGCGCTCGGGTGTCTCCAGATAGTCGAGCAAGGCCTGTGCCATGCCTTGCGGATCGCCCGGCGCCACCAGGGTGCCGTTGACGCCGTGCTCCACCAGTTCGACATTGCCGCCGACGGCGGTGGCGACCACCGGCAGCCCGCTCGCCAATGCTTCCAGAATAGTATTCGAGATGCCCTCGTTCCTCGACGGCAGCACGAAGACGTCGAACGCCTGCATCACCGCGTCGATGTCGTGGCGCTCGCCCGGCAGCCAGGCCAGATGCGCGAGGCCGGCCTCGTCCAGCAGCGCCTGGCAGGCCCGGCGCGCCGGGCCCTCGCCGACGATCGCCAGCCGCGCGCGCGCCGCCACCACGGGATGCGCCTGCACCAGGCGGATGAAGGCGTGCGTCAGCGTCGGGTAGTCCTTCACCTCTGCCATGCGACCGACCGATCCGAACACGACGCTGCGCGCGTCGGCGAAGCCCGCCGGCAGCACGCCGGGGCGCTCGCCTTCGCGCGGCTGGAACCGGTCGCTGTCGACGCCGTTGTAGATCTGGTGCAGCTTGCGCGGCGGCACCCGGATCGCGATCCGCAGCCAGGTCTCGAGGTCGCGGCTCACCGCGATGTAGTTCGACACGAAGGGCTTGGCGGCGCGCCGCAGCAGGTTGTATTTCCAGTTCAGCCCGTAAAGGTCGAACACGTCGCGCCCGTGCTCGCCGTGCACGGTGGCGCGCACCCCCGCGGCGGCGGCGACGAACTGCGCCTCGAGCGCGGCGAGGTTGCGGGTGTGGACGAGGTCGGGCTCGAGCGCGCGCAAGAGCTTCCATAGCCGCAGCGTCCAGCCCAGGCCGTTGCCGGGCTTGCGGTCGAGCGCGTGGAATTCGACCGGCTGCCCGGTGATGCGGCGGCGGAAATCGCTGTAGCCGGTGAGCGCCACCACGGTGTGGCGGAAGCGCCCGGGCGGCAGCGCGTTGAACAGGTTCACCATGCCGTTTTCCATGCCGCCGGTGTCGAAGCGGTGGACGACGTGCACGATGTGCTCGATCACTGCCCGTCGACCCGATCGGTTGCGCGCGCGATCGCCGGCTCCATGTCGACTGCGAAACGCGCCAGCGTCGCGGCCGCGGCGTCGATGCCGGCGTCGTCGTAGGGCGTGGCGATGAGCACCGAGAGGCCGTCGTCGCGCCTGAGCCGCACGCGGTCGACCGCCAGCAACAGCTTGGCGACGTGGTCGTTGACGAGCGGCCGCCCGTCGACGACGTTCCACTGCCACACCAGCAGCCGCTGGCCGTCGGCGCCGCGCAGCCTGGCCTGCCGCACCTGGCGCGCGCCGCCGGCATCGACCGTGACGATGCCTTCGCCGACGTTCGACCAGAGCGGGTCCTTCTGCCGGATCATGAAATTCTGCGAGTTGATGAGCTCGGCGTCCTGGCGCTGCGTGACGTAGTAGTCGAGCGCCAGCAGGACGTTGCGGCCGGCCTGGGTGTAGGGCTGGCGCAGCTGGCGGTCGGCGCCGACCCAGTGCGGGGTCCAGCTGGTGAACGCCGCGCCCGGCTGCCAGCCGCCCTGCGCCTCGACTGCGAGCGCCGGCATCGCCGGTAGCGGACGGCTGCCCAGCCAGGCGGCGTAGGCCGGCCACACCGCGGCCACCGCGATCGCCACGAGTGCGAACGGCAGTACGGCGCGCGGCGTGCCGGCCGCGGGCGAAGCCGGCGCCTGCGGGGGCGCCGCCTCGGGGTGGGCGTCCTCGGCGCGGTCGTCCTCGCGCCAGAAGCTGCCGACCCAGAACAGCAGCAGCATCACCAGCCCGAAGAACACCCAGCCGTAGATGTAATGGTCGACGCCGAGCGCGAGCTTCATGTCGGACAGGTGGGCGATCATCACGATCATGTAGGCGCGCCCGCTGTTGGCGAGGATCGGCACCACGATCGCCGCGAGCGAGAACAGCAGGCGCCGCTTCCACGAGCGGTAGGTGAGGTAGGCGTAGAGCACGCCGAGGGTGACCGAGGCGATCAGGTAGCGCAGGCCGGAGCAGCCCTCGACGACCGACCAGTCGCCGCTCGGGATGCTGAAGAACGTGCCTTCGCGGAAGACCGGGATGCCGGTCGCCTGCAGCATCGCCACAGTGAAGTCGGCGGTGATCCCCATCAGCGGCTGGATCAGGAATTCGCCGACCGGCACCGCGAACAGCAGGAACATCAGCGGGAAGAACGCCGCCCGCACGAAGGCCCAGCCGAGCAGCGTCCACACGGCGGCGATCAGCATCACGACGAAGGCGTACTGCGCGACGACGTTGACGCTGCCGGCGTCGGCGAGCAGCCAGCCCGCGCCGGCAGAAGCCAGCAGGCCCAGGCCGCGCGCGTCGGGACGCGGCGTGACACGCGCCAGTTCGGCACGCTTGCGCCAGATCAGCCAGGCGCTGATGGGAAAGATCAGGTAGCCGTGGGCGAAGGTTTCCGAGCGCTCCCACACCTCGATCATCGAGTGCAGCGTCGGCCAGAACAGGCCGGCCAGCACCAGCAGGACGCCGGCGGTCAGCAGCGCGGGCAGCAGCCAGTTCACGCGAGACGGGGCAGGAAGGGCTTCGGACACGGCGCTCATGCGGGACAGGTCTCCAGGACGGACGGCGCGGTGCGCGGCGGCTCGAACAGCGCGTCGACCGCGCCGAGATTGCGGGTCCAGTCGTAGTGGGCGAGGATGCAGTCGCGCGCCTGCGGCAAGGGCGACGGGGCCCGCAGGCGGGCGACGACGGCCTGTGCGAATTCCGCCTCGCCCTGCGCGAGCAGGTAGTCGCGACCGGCTTCGGCGCGGATGCCTTCGGCGGCCTGGGGGCTTGCGACGACCGGGCGCGCCATCGCCATCGCCTCGAGCACCTTGTTCTGCACGCCGCGTGCGATGCGCAGCGGGGCGACCGCGCAGGCGGCGCGCGCAAGGTAGGGCCGCACGTCGGGCACGCTGCCGGTGACCACCACGCCCGGCTGGCGCGCGAGCGCCGTGACGGCCTCGCCGGGGCGGCTGCCGACGATGGTGAACTGCGCGGCCGGCACCGCGTCGCGGATCGCCGGGAAGATGCGCTCGGCGAACCAGGTCACGGCGTCGACGTTGGGCCAGTAGTCCATCGCGCCGGTGAACACCACGCCCCGCGCGCCGCTCGGGTAGGGATTCGGGTACTCGCGCGCCGGCGAGAAATAGTCGGCGTCGACGCCGTTCTCGAAGGCGCCGATCCGGTCGGCTGCTGCCGGCACGCGCGCCCTCAGCAGCGCGGCCTCGGCCGGCGACACCAGCAGCGTGGCGTCGAAATCCCGCGCCACCCGCGCTTCCCATGCCGCCAGCCGGCGGCCCTCGCGCGCATACAGCCACGAAAGCGGCCAGCGCTGCGTCGGCGCGTACTGCGCCCACTTGTCGGAATCGACGTCGACCATGTCGAGCACGCGCCGCTCGAGTCGCGCCGGCATGAACTGCGCCATCGCCGAGGAGAACGCGAGCCCGCAGCGCACCTGGCCGGAATCCGCCAGCCGGGCGGCCCAGTCCATGAGTTCGCGGTTGCGGTAGTAGGGCAGCGTCAGCGCCTCGCCGGTCAGCAGGCCGGCGAGGCTCGCCAGCCGGGCGCGCCGCGGATGCAGTGGGACCAGCCTGACCGACTTGCAGTACGCCGCGAGCGCGTCGCGATGCTGCCAGTCGGCGGGGTCGTCGACGAAGGCGCCGAGGTGGACCTCGTGGCGCGTGGCGAGATGGCGCAGCAGGTGGAACGAACGGATCTTGTCGCCCTTGTTGGGCGGATACGGGATGCGGTGGGCGAGAAACAGCAGGCCGTCCATGCCCTACCCCAGGTTCTTCACGATGTGCGGGCCAATCGCGTTGGCGAGCGCCAGCGGCAGCTTCTTCCACGCCTGGATGAACAGCCGGTACTTCGGGTTGAGCGGATTGATCTCGGGAACCGTCCTGTCCCGCACCAGGAAATACTCGTAATGCAGCGGCGCCGGCTCGAAACCCCAGTTCTTCTTGAAGTCGAACGAGCCGGTGCCGCGCTTGCTGCGGCCGAAGTCGAACACCCTGAGCCCGCGCTCGCACGCGCGCCGCATCAGTTCCCAGTACATGAAGTCGTTGCCGGCCACCGCGCGCGCCGTCGCCACGCCGCCGCCGTAGTACGGCAGCACCTCGTCGCGGAAATAGAACGACATCACGCTCGAGATCACGCGGCCATCGAGCGTGATCGTCAGCACCTCGCAGTCGTCGCCGAATTCGTCCTTGAGCAACTGGAAGAAGCGGCGCGAGAACACCGGCGTGCCGAGGCGGTGCACGCTCGCCGAATACGCCTGGAAGAAACGCGCGGTGCCGGCGTCGATCTCGCCGACGAGGCCCGCCTTGATTCCCTTCCGCACCATCGCGCGCTGCTTGCGCGGGATGGCGTTCATGTTGGCTTCGGGCTCCGGCTCGATCGGCTTCCTGAAGGTGACGTAGAGGTCCTTGGTCGGCCAGTCGCCGTGCCGCGCCGCCAGGCTGCGGTATTCGAGCGCGCCGACCTGCAGCTGCTGGGCCAGCGCCTGCGCCGCGGCGTCGAGCGCCCGGTACGCCGCGTCGTGGTCGGCGACGATGCCGCCGTAGGCGCAGAAGGGCAGCGAACCCAGGCTGTGGCCGAACAGCAGGCTGCGGATTTCGGCGAGCGGCAGCACGCCGGCGACCTCGCCGTCCTGCTCGGCCAGCAGGAAATGCGTGCGGTGGCCGAACGCGTCCTCGATCACCCGCTTCCAGCCGGCGCGGTGGAAGAAGGTCGCCTCCGGATGCGCCGCGACGTAGGCGTCCCAGCGCGCGAGGTCGGGCGCCTCCAGCGCTCGGACGGTGACGGCGGCGCCCAGCGCGGCGGGCGCGTGCGGATCGGACAGGCTGTTCACTCGCGGTTTAGGAACACGCGGTCGACGCGGTCCCATTCGAAATCGTTCAGCAACCTGCGCAGTCTGCCCTGCATGCGTTGCAGATTGACGTAGTGGCGGAAGCGCGTCCGCGCCGTCAGGCCGGCCTGGCGCGGCTGGCCGGGGTCGACTTCCCATGGATGGAAATAGAACATGCACGGCGCCTGGTCCTGTGCATGCACGCGGCGCAGCATCCAGCGCGACATTTCGTACGGCAGCAGGCGGAACCAGCCGCCGCCGGCCGCCGGCAGGTTGCGGCCCAGCAGCGGCAGCGTGGTCGGCGGCAGCTCGAGGATGCCCGCGTCGCCGTTCGGGCGATGCGGGAAGCGCGGGGCGTCGGGCATGCCGTAGTGGTCGTGGCGTACCGGGTAGATGCTCGAGCTGTACTCGTAGCCGGCGTCCTCGAGTTCGGCGACCGCCCACCAGTTGTCGCGGTTGATCGAGAAGCTCGGCGCCCGGTAGCCGCGCACGGCGACGCCGCCGAGGTCCTCGAGCAGGCGCTTGGCGCGGGTGATGTCTTCGCGGAACGCCGCCGGCTCGAGCTCCGACGCGCGCTGGTGGCCGTAGCCGTGGCTGGCGAGCTCGTGGCCGTTGTCGACGATGCGGCGGACCACCTGCGGGTGGCGCTCGGCGATCCAGCCGAGCGTGAAGAAGGTGGCGCGGGCGCCGGCCTCGTCGAGCAGGCCAAGGATCACGTCGACGTTGCGCTCGACCCGACACGGCAGGTGCTCCCAGTCCTCGCGCCGGATGTGCGGGGCGAACGCCGACACCTGGAAGTAGTCCTCGACGTCGACCGACATGGCGTTCCTGATCGCACCGGCCATCACGCGATCCCCGTGGCGGAAAGGGCGTGCACGCCCTTCGGCTGCGGCAGCCAGCCCTGCAGCGCATGCGCGATACGCATCGCCGCGCGGCCGTCCCAGTATTCCGGGACGCGGCCGGCCTTGCCGCCGCCCGCCATCACCTCGTCGAACGCGGCGCGGATCGCGTCCGGGTGCGAACCGACCAGGGTGTTGGTCCCCTCGACGATCGTGATCGGTCGCTCGGTGTTCTCGCGCAGCGTGAGGCAGGGCACGCCGAGCGCGGTGGTCTCCTCCTGAATGCCGCCGGAATCGGTCAGCACCAGCCGCGCGTCGCGCATCAGCCCGAGCATTTCCAGGTAGCCGACCGGCGGCAGCACGTGCAGGCCGTCGAGGGCGGCGCTGAGGCCGAATTTCTCGATGCTGCCGCGGGTGCGCGGATGCAGCGGCATCACCACCGGCAGCCTGCGGTTGATCTCGCCGACGACGCCGAGCAGCGCGGCGAGCGTCGCCGGATCGTCGACATTCGACGGCCGGTGCAGCGTCAGCACCGCGTAGGCCGGCAGCGCGGTGCCGAGCGTCCGGCTCGCCGGCACCGCCCGCTCGAGGTTGCGATACAGCGTGTCGATCATCACGTTGCCGACGAACACGACACGCGCCGCGTCGATGCCCTCGCGCTCGAGGTTGGCGAGCGCGCTCTTCTCGGTGGTGAACAGCAGGTCGGAGATCTGGTCGGTCAGCACGCGGTTGATCTCCTCGGGCATGCTGCGGTCGTAGCTCCGCAGCCCCGCCTCGACGTGGATCACGCGCACGCCGCGCTTGGCCGCCACCAGTGCGCAGGCGATGGTCGAGTTGACGTCGCCGACGACCAAAACGGCCTGCGGCCGCACCCGGTCGAGGACCGGCTCGAAACGCTTCATCACCTCGGCCGTCTGCACCGCATGGCTGCCCGAGCCCACTTCGAGATGATGGTCGGGCGGCGGGATGCCGAGGTCGGCGAAGAAGCTGTCGCTCATCGCCGCGTCGTAGTGCTGGCCGGTGTGCAGGAGCTGCGCGGCGATGCCGGCCTCGGCGAGCGCCGCCATCACCGGGGCGATCTTCATGAAGTTGGGGCGCGCGCCCGCGATGCAGAGAACCTGAACCATGGCGGTCCTACTGCGCGACGTCCTGCCGGTCGGGCAACGCGCCCGCGTCGTCGGCCGGATTGCGCTCGCTCACGGTGTAGAGGATCTTGCGCACGATGGGCAGGATGCGGTTGACCGAGCGTTCGACCTGGTCGATGCGCTGCACCAGCAACGCGCCCTCTTCGCCGTGCGGCACGCTGCCCTGCGGCGCGCCGGAGCCGGCGGCCGTCGGGGCGTGGAAGTCCTGGTGCGCGACCTCGTTCCTCAGGTCGGCGATGACCTCGTCCACCTCGGCCTCGCCGAAATGGCTTTTCTCCTCGAGGAAGCCGAACAGCAGCAGGCGGTCACAGGTGGTGTTGATGCGCCGCGGAATGCCGCCGGCGAAGCGGTGCAGCGCGGCGAAGGCGGCCTCGTCGAAGCCCGGGTTGCCCTGCCAGCCGACGGTGCGCAGCCGGTGCTCGATGTAGCCGCGCGTCTCGCCCTCGTCGAGCGGGCCGAGGTGGTACGAGGCCACCACGCGCTGGCGCAGCTGCTGCATGTCGGGGCTTTGCAGGATGCCGCGGAATTCCGGCTGCCCCAGCAGGAAGGTCTGGATCAGCGAACGCTCGCTGGTCTGGAAGTTGGACAGCATGCGCAGTTCCTCGACCGCGCGCGGGGTCAGGTTCTGCGCCTCGTCGACCACCAGCAGCGCCCGCTTGCCCTGGCGCGTGGCCGCCAGAAGGAAGTTTTCGAGGTTCTTCAGCAGCGCCGACTTGGAGAGCCCCTCGTGCTCGAGCCCGAACGAGGCCGCGACGCTGCGCAGCGTGTCCTCCGCATCCAGTTGCGTCGACACCAGCTGGGCGGCGACCAGGCTGTGGGCGTCGAGCTGGCGGAACAGGTTGCGCACCAGCGTGGTCTTGCCCGCGCCGACCTCGCCGGTGATGACGATGAAGCCCTCGCCGAGCGACAGGCCGTAATCGAGGTACGCCATCGCCCGCTTGTGCCCCCTGGATCCATAGAAGAAGCGCGGATCGGGGTTGAGCTGGAAGGGCTTGGCGCTGAATCGGTAGAAGTCTTCGTACATGATGATGCGGTGTCCGTGGAGGCGCGACGTGCCGGCCGAATCGCCAGCTCAGAAGCTCATGCTGACCGTCGCGGTGATCCGGTTCTCCGTGAAGTCGCCGTTCGCGATATTCGAGTCCCTGTGCTGATGCTGATAGGTCAACCCGCCGGTGAGTTCCGGATCGAACTGATGATCCACGCCGACGGTGAGTTTGTAGACGTCGTCGTCCCGATCCGGGCGCGGGGCGGTGGCGAAGACGCGGGTGACGGTGGCGGCCGACACCTCGTAGCGGGTCAGCCCGAGGCTGCCGGTAACGCGGGTCTTGGGCGCCATCCGGTAGCTCACCCCCGCGGTCACCCCGCGCGTGCGGTCCTCCGATTCGCTCACCTGGTACTCGCGCAGCGAGTCGAAGGCGTCGAGCGAATAGCTGAGCTTGCCGAGCCCCCAGCTCACCCCCGCGCGTAGTACCGTCGAGACGAACACGCCGTTGCGCAGGTCGAATACCAGCCCGGGCGTGCCACCGAAGGCGAGGCAGCCCGGCGCCGGCGGAACGCTGAACGGCCAGTCGGTGATGATCTGCAGGCTGCCGTCCGGGCCTGGGCAGAGGTAGTCGTAGACTGTGCCGCTGGTCTGCAGGAACTGGGTGATGTCGCTCAGGTCCTCGACGTAGCTCACGTGCCAGTTCGAGGCGCGGGTGCGGTGGCGTGCGGAGACGTTCCAGGTGCTGCCGAAATAGCGCTCGCCGGCCGCGATTTCGATGCTGGTGCGGCGGCTGGGCGCCCAGCCGAATCCGGCGCTGTAGAAGGAGCCGTCGGTCTCGGTCGCGCTCAGGTAGTCGTTCCACTCGTCGCCGACGGTGCCGAAGACACGGAACTTGCGCGTCAGCGCGTAGCCGAGCGTGGCGCTCGCACGCTCGAAGGTGCTGTCGGCGTAGGCGCGATTGCTGGCCTCGCGGTAACTGTAGTCGAGCCCCCAGCTGAGGTCCGTGAAGCGGGTGCCGCTGGACAGCGCCGCACTGTAGGCGTTGACGTTCGAATTGGACGCGACGTTGTTCTCGAAGTCCGACCGGGTGACGGTGTAGCGGGCCTGCGCGTTGGCGAAGGTACCGAGACGCTTCTGGATATAGGGGCTGACCGAAAAGGTGCCGACGGTAGCCCGGTTCTCGTCGCTGATTTCGGCCTCGACGAGCGCGCCCTCGAGCGAGATCAGCTCCTGGGAGACGCGGGCACTGGCGTCGACGAACAGGAAATCCTCCAGCAGTTCGGCCTTGCCGACCCCGTTCAGGCGATGAGTGAGATCGGTATTGTCTTTCTCGCCGAAACGCGTCACGCCGGTCAGGCCGTATTGCACGGTGGCCTGCACCCGGCGCGACCCCTCGGATTGCAGCGTGAAGCCGGGGGTCGCGCGCAGGATGAAGGCGCTGTTCGGGTCGTCGTCGCTGTGGTTGGCGTTGTCGGTGTAGATGGCTGAGCCGTCCAGCGTCGGCTGGATACGCCACTCGAGCGCCCGGGCAGCGGGTGCGCAGGCCAGCGCGACCAAGGCGGCCAGCGCAGCCGCCGGGATCGCGCGGCTCCCTGGGCGTCGACGCACGCTACTTCCCATAACTGCCATAGTAGCCGTAGTAGTAGTCCGCACCCGGCGTCGGCGTGGTCTTGTTGAGCAGCATGCCGACCACCTCGCACGACTCGATGTGGCCCAGCGCCTCGCGCACTGCCTCCTGCGAGGTCTTCTCGGCTTCCACCACCATGACGATCTGCCCCATGTGCGTCGCCAGCACGCTCGACTCGCTGGTCGCGAGCAGCGGCGGCGAGTCGAACAGGATGATGCGGTCGGGGTAGCGGTTGCCGATGTCCTCGACCAGGCGCGTCATCGCTGCACTCGCCAGCAGCTCGGTCGCACGCTTGTAGGTGCGGCCGGCCGGCAGCACGGATAGCTTGGCGATGTCGGTGCGGATCAGCACGTCGGACAACTTCAGATCCTTGTCCTGCAGCACGTCGAGCAGGCCCTTGTCGGCATGGATGCCCAGGTATTCCGGGATGCGCGGCTTGGCGACGTCGGCGTCGACCAGCAGCACCGTGCGGTCCATCTCCATCGCCATCGAGATCGCGAGATTGAGCGCGCAGAAGCTCTTGCCCTCGCCCGGCAGCGAGCTGGTGATCATGATCAGGTTGCCGTTCTTGACCCGCGCGGTGCCGAGGCCGAAGGCGTTGGCGATGAGCGGCCGCTTGATGATGCGGAACTCCTCGGCGATCTGGCTCTTCTCGGCGTCCGGCGCGACCACGCCCATGCGGTGAAGCCGCGCGAGGTTGATCGACTGCACCTGGCTGCCGCCTTCCATCGCCACCGTTCCCGGCTCGCTGAACACCGGCTCGACCGGTGTCGCGACGAAAGGCGCCGCGTGGTGGCCGCGCTGCTTGTTCAGGGCGCCCTCGATCAGGCTCGCGTCCGGCTGGATCTCGCCGTTGCCCCCTTCGGGCGCCAGGCGTGGCGTGCCCAGGCCGATCTTGCCCGCCGCTTTTTCAATGATGCTCATCGTCCCCCCTCCTATCCTGCGCGCGACACCAGCAGTTGCAGGACCATCACCCCCCCGTACGCGGCGACCAGGCTGCCCAGCGCAGCGAGGTACGCCATGAGCCCCTTGCGCTTGCGGCGGCGTGTTTCGTCGTTTTCGACCCGCGACACCGCGCCCAGCAGCGGCAGGCCGGTCAGCTCGCGCAGCACGCGGCGGTCGGTCACGGTGCGGCGCAGCTGGCTCAGCAGGAAGGCGACCGCGACGCCAGCGCCCAGGCCACCGAGCGTCACCAGCGACAGCAGCAGCGGCCGATTGGGCCAGGACGGCTGGCTCGGCACGAAGGGCGGGTCGATCACCCGGAACTCGACCGTGTCGGTCTTGCTTTCGACCTCGCCCGACATCGTGACCGACTCGCGGCGCTTCAGCAGGGCGTCGTAGTTCTGCCGGTAGACGCCGTAGTCGCGCATCAGCTGCGTATACTGCTGCTCGACCTCCGGGATCATGTTGGAGGCGTTGCGAAGTTCGCCGAAGCGGCGCTGGTACTCGGCCACCCGCGCGCTCAGCGACGCGACCGTGGCGTCGGCTTCGGCGATGGCGATCGTGAGCTGCTGGTAGACCGGATTCTGGATCCGCGCGCCGGCCGCCCCGGACCCCCCGGTTGCCTCGGCCTTCTTCTGCGCCTCCAGCTGGCCGATCAGCCGCTGGGTCGCCTGGATGTCGGGATGCAGGTCGGTGTACTGCAGGCGCAGCTGGTCCATCTGCTTCTGCAACGCCTGGATGCGGCCGTCGATCTCGGTGTTGGTCACCACCGCCGCGGCGGCGTTGAGTTCGGGCTCCTCGTCTTCGAGCTGGCGCTTCAGCTGGTTGCGGCGGTTGACGGCCTCCTGCTGGTCCAGTTGCGCCTGGCGCAGCTGCGCCGAGGTTTCGGCAAGCTTGGCGTAGTAGTCGCCCCCCTGTCCCGGCATCATGCCGATGTGCTTCTGCTTGAATTCGGTCAGCGCATTCTCGGCTTCGACGAGCTTCTGCTGGTATTGCTGCAGCTGTTCCTCGATGAAGCGCTGCGAGCTCGTGATGTCCTGGCGGGTCTTGCCGAGGCTGGTCTCGACGAAGATCGTCAGCAGCGACTGCACGACCTTCCTGGCAAGCGCCCCGTCGGCGTTCTGGTAGCTGATGGTGTAGAGATTCTCGCGCCCGGCATCCGCAATCGAGATTCGCCTGGCCAGGTCGTTGAGCATCGCCTCGGTCTGTTCGGGCGTCTTGGCCGTGACGTCGAGGTCGGTCATGCGCGCGACCTTCTCCAGCGTGGGACGGCTCACCAGCTGCCGCGTCATCAGCTTGATCTGCTGATCGACGTTGGGCTCGACCGCGAGGCCGGCCAGCAGCGGCTTCAGCAGGCTTTGCGTGTCGACGTAGACGCGCGCCGTCGCCTGGTACCGGTCGGGCATCATCATCACCCAGGTCCAGCCGACGATGCACACCAGCCAGGCCACCGCGACGCCCCACCAGCGACGCCGCCAACTGGCCTTCGCATACCCCAGAATTTGCTGCAGCACTTGATCCATGCGGTTCCACCATCAAGAAGCACCCGACAGCCTGCGGCTCGGGCACAAGCGCCGCAGAAGCGGCGCCGACACTCAGAACAGGCTTTCGGGCACCACCAGCACGTCGCCCGGCCGCATGTCGACGTTGGCCGAGATGTCGCCGGCCTTGACCAGATCCTCCAGGCGGACGCCGATGCGCTCCTGTTTGCCGTCGACGGCGCGCAGGATGTAGGCCTTGTTGCCGGCGGCGAAATCGGTCAGCCCACCGACCTGGATCATCAGGTCGACCAGGCTCATCTTTTCGCGGTAGTTCAGCGCCTGCGGCTTAGCCGCCTCGCCGATCACGCGGATCTGCTGGTCGAACGGGCCGATGCCGCCGGCGACGATGACGGTGACGATGGGTTCCTGGATGTACTTGGACAGCGCCTTTTCGATGTCGCGCGCCAGCTGGGTCGGGGTCTTGCCGGACGCCTGCAGGTCCTCGACCAGGTTCATGGTCATCTTGCCGTCGGGCCGCACCGGGAAGGTCCCGGACACCTCGGGGTTGCGCCACACGAAGACGTTGACGGAGTCGCCCGGGCCGACCTGGTAGTGCCAGTCGTAGGGACCCGCCTGCGCGGAGGCCGGGGGATAGGTCGGCGTATTCGAGCAGCCCGCGGCGGCCGCCAGGACCAGCGCCACGCCGGCAACTGCGATAGGTTTCCAGATCTTGAACATCTCCACCCTCCTTATTCGTGTGTGCGCCTGACGTCGAGCGATCTTGCGAGCAAAGCAGACCGGCCCTCCGACATCGACGGCCCGGACCGCATGCAAGTCACAGGCCAAACTATAGACGCCGCGGCAACCTTGGCAAACGCGCCCCGGCAGGGACCCGGTCGCACCAGGGCGTCGGCGAGCCGACAGCCCTGTCGTAATGCCGTCGCCTGCCGCGGTATCATTCGGGCATGAGCACGCACGCGATCGACAGCCTCGACACCCTGCGGCGGCGCCTCCGCGAATTCGCCGAGGCGCGCGCATGGGAACCCTATCACACGCCGAAGAACCTGGTGATGGCGCTCTCGGTGGAAGCGGCGGAGCTGCTGGAGCCCTTCCAGTGGCTGACGCCCGAACAGAGCCTGCGACTCGACGACGCGCAGCGCGAGGCGGTGCGCCAGGAGATCGCCGACGTGCTGATCTACCTGACCCGCCTGGCCGACGTGCTCGGCATCGACCTGCTGGATGCCGCCGCCGACAAGCTTGCGATCAACGCGCGCAAATACCCCGTCGACAAGGCGCACGGCAACGCCCTCAAATATTCATGCCTTCCCGGGCATTCGGAATTCCAGAATGACTGACCAGTACTACAAGCACCACGTGTTCTTCTGCACCAACCAGCGCGAGGACGGCGCCAAGTGCTGCGGCGCGGCCGGCGGCCAGGCGATGCGCGACTACCTGAAGAAGAAGGTCAAGCAGGCCGACATGAACGGCCACGGCAAGTGCCGCATCAACAGCGCCGGCTGCCTCGACCGCTGCGACGAGGGGCCGCTGCTGGTCGTCTATCCCGAAGGCGTCTGGTACACGTACGTCGACGAGGCCGACGTCGACGAGATCTTCGAGTCCCACCTCAAGCAGGGGCGGATCGTCGAGCGCCTGCAGCTGAAGTGACGCGGCCCGGATGAAACGCTACAAGCTGCGCATCCCGGTGCCGGCCGGCAAGCTGGAGACGGTGATCGACGACCCCGAGACCGACCGCCGCGGCCTGCTGCTGGTCGCGCATCCCCACCCGCTGCACGGCGGCTCCCTCGACAACAAGGTGGTGACGACGCTCGCCAAGGCGGCCAACGAGGCCGGATGGGTCAGCGTGCGGCCCAACTTCCGCGGCGTCGGGATGAGCGACGGCGAATTCGACGCCGGCGTCGGCGAGACCGACGACCTGCTGGCGGTCGCGCGCTTCGTCGAGGCGAGCTACCCCGGCCTGCCGTGGGCGCTCGCCGGCTTTTCGTTCGGCGCCTTCGTGCAGCACCGCCTGCGCCAGGAACTGCACGCCAAGCGGCTGATCCTGGTCGCGCCAGCCGTCACCATGTACGAGTTCGATCCGGTACCGGAGGACACCGTGGTGATCTTCGGCGACGCCGACGAGCTCATCCCGCCGGCGGCGATCCGCCTGTGGGCCGAGCAGCAGCACCTTGCGACCAAGCCCATCCCCGAGGCCGGACACTTCTTCCACGGCAAGCTGAAGGAACTCAAGCAGGCCTTCCTCGAGGCCTGCCCGTGCTGAAGGTCCGCGGCCTAACCAAGCGCTACGGCGGCACCGAGGTAGTGCGCGGCCTCGATCTCGACGTGCGGCGCGGCGAATGCTTCGGCCTGCTGGGCCCGAACGGCGCCGGCAAGACGACGACGCTGCGGCTGCTGCTCGGCCTCACCGACCCCGACGCCGGCAGCATCGAGCTGGCCGGCATCCCGGTGCCTGCGCGCGCCCGCGAGGCGCGCATGAAGGTCGGCGTGGTGCCGCAGATGGACAACCTCGACCCCGACTTCTCGGTGCGCGAGAACCTGATCGCCTACGGCCGCTATTTCGGCATGACCCGGCAGGCGATCACGGCGCGGGTGCCCGAACTGCTTGACTTCGCCGGCCTTGCCAGCAAGGCCGACGCGCAGATCGCGCAGCTTTCGGGCGGGATGAAACGGCGGCTGACGCTGGCGCGCGCGCTGGTGCACGACCCCGAGATCCTGTTCCTCGACGAGCCGACCACCGGGCTCGACCCGCAGGCGCGCCATCTGATCTGGCAGGGCCTGCGGCGGCTGATCGGCGCCGGCAAGACCATCGTGCTGACCACCCACTTCATGGACGAGGCCGAGCGGCTCGCCGACCGCCTCGTCATCCTCGACCACGGCGCGATCGTCGCCGAGGGCGCACCACGCGCGCTGATCGGGTCGAACATCGAGCCGGCGGTGGTCGAGGTCTACGGCGAAGGTCTCCCGGCATGGACCCGCGATCACGCGCAAGGCGTCTGCACCCGCTTCGAGTCGGTCGGCGAGACGCTGTTCTGCTATACGAACGACGCCGACTGCGTGATCGACGCGCTCAACCACGCGGACGGCCTGCGCTACGTGCACCGGCCGTCGAACCTCGAGGACGTGTTCCTCAAGCTCACCGGGAGGGACCTGCGTGATTAGGCATCTGCGCGTTCCGCACCTGTCGTGGCGCTTCATCCCGGTATGGCAGCGCAACTATCTGGTGTGGAAGAAGCTCGCCATCCCGTCGATCCTCGGCAACCTCGCCGACCCGATGCTGTACATGCTGGGCCTCGGCTACGGGCTCGGCAGCCTGCTGCCGGACGTCGCGGGCATGCCCTACCTCACCTTCCTTGCCGCCGGCACCGTCGCCTACAGCACGATGAACGCGGCGACCTTCGAGGTGCTGTACTCGAGCTTCTCGCGCATGCACGTGCAGCGCACCTGGGACGCGATTCTCAACGCGCCGCTCACGCTCGACGACGTGATGCTGGGCGAGCTGACCTGGGCGGTATCGAAAAGCCTGCTCTCGGGGCTGGCGATCCTGGCGGTGATCTGGGGGCTGGGCCTCTACGGCGATTTCTGGATGACGCTGTGGATCGTCCCGGTGGTCGCGCTGGTCGGCTTCTGCTTCGGCGGGATGGGGCTGGTGATGAACGCGGTGTCGCCGAGCTACGACTTCTTCCTCTACTACTTCACGCTGGTGATCACGCCGATGGTGCTCTTGTGCGGCGTCTTCTACCCGGTGTCGCAGCTGCCTGCGGTGCTGCAGGGCGTCTCGGCGTGGCTGCCGCTCACCCACGCGGTCGACCTCGCGCGGCCGCTGGTCGTCGGCCGCATGCCGGCCGACATCGCGCTGCACATCTTCGGGCTGGTCGCCTACGGCAGCGTCGGCTACGTGATCGCGCTGGCGCTGACGCGGCGCCGGCTGCTCAAGTAATCAGGCCGGAACAATCAAACCGCAGCCGCCTGCTGGTCGGCGTGATAGCTCGACCGCACCATCGGCCCGCAGGCCGCGTGCCTGAAGCCCATCGCCAGCGCCTCCTGCTCGAACTGGGCGAAGCGCTCGGGGGTGACGAAGCGCAGCACCGGCAGGTGGTGCTTCGACGGCTGCAGGTACTGGCCGAGGGTGAGCATGTCGACGTCGTGCGCGCGCAGGTCTCGCATCACTTCGAGGATCTCCTCGTCGGTCTCGCCCAGCCCGAGCATCAGGCCGGACTTGGTCGGGATCTCGGGGTGGCGCGCCTTGAAGTCCTTCAGCAGCTTCAGCGAATGCGCGTAGTCCGCGCCCGGACGCGCCGCCTTGTAGAGGCGCGGCACGGTCTCGAGGTTGTGGTTCATGACGTCGGGGGGCGCGGCGTCGAGCGCATCGAGCGCCTTGTCCAGCCGGCCGCGGAAGTCCGGGGTGAGGATCTCGATGCGGGTCGACGGCGACTTCTCGCGCACCGCGGCGATGCACTGCGCGAAATGCCCGGCGCCGCCGTCCCTCAGGTCGTCGCGGTCGACGCTGGTGATCACCACGTACTTCAGCCCCATCAGCGCGATCGTCTCGGCGAGGTGGCGCGGCTCGTCGGGATCCGGCGGCAGCGGGGTGCCGTGGCCGACGTCGCAGAACGGGCAGCGCCGCGTGCAGAGGTCGCCGAGGATCATGAAGGTCGCGGTGCCGTGGCCGAAGCACTCGCCGAGGTTGGGGCACGACGCCTCCTCGCACACGGTGTGCAACTTCGCCTCGCGCAGGATGCCCTTGAGCCGGCCGACGTTCGGCAGGCTGGGCGCCTTGGCGCGGATCCACGGCGGCAGGCGCTGCCTTTCCTGCGGCACGATCTTGATCGGAATGCGCGAGGTCTTCGCGGCGCCCTTGTGCTGGACGGGGTCTGCCATAATCAGCTCGGAGTGAAGCAAAAACGAATTTTAGCCCATGCGAGCCTTTGCCCTGACCCTGCTGGCGCTGTGGAGTCTGCCGGCGTCCGCCGTCACCGAAACCTGGGTCGACCCCGAGACCGGCCTCGCCACCTGGCAGACCGAGACCCGCGGCATCCAGGTGCGGCTGACCCAGATCAGCCCGGACCAGGCGCGCGCCTTCTACCAGGCACGGGGATTCGCCGCCGAGGCTGCGGAACGCTACGCCAGCGAATGCGTGTTCATGACCGTGGTGCGCAACGTGGGCGCGGCGGTGATCGAACACGACCTCGCCGACTGGCGCTACGCCACGCCGGGCCGACCGCCGCGCGCGATCCGCAGCAAGGTCGAATGGGACCGCCTGTGGCAGCAGGCCAACGTGCCCGAGCCGGCGCGCATCGCGTTCAACTGGGCGCAGTTCCCCGCCACCCAGACCTTCGCGCCGGACGACTGGAACCAGGGCATGACGACCTACAGCGTGCCGCGCGGCGGCCGCTTCGACCTGCGCTTCGTCTGGCGAAGCGACGGCGAGACGCTTTCAGGAACCCTCGAAGAGGTGCGATGTGCCGATGAAACTTCGTGACACCCTTGCGGCGGGCCTCGCCGCGCTCTGCCTCGCCCTGCCCGCCGCCGCGGCCGACCTGCCGCCGCTGTCGCACGGCCTGACGCCGCAGGCGCCGAAACCCGCGCCAGCGCTCGCGCTCCCCGACCTCGACGGCAAGATGCACGATCTCGCGGAGCTCAAGGGGAAGGTGGTGCTGATCAACTTCTGGGCCACCTGGTGCCCGCCGTGCCGCCGCGAAATGCCGTCGATGGAGCGACTGCAGCAGGCGCTGGCCGACGCGCCCTTCGTCGTGCTGGCGGTCGACGTCGGCGAGGACGCCGACACCATCGAGGCATTCACCAGCCAGCTCGACACCCAGCCGACGTTCCCGATCCTGCTCGACACCCGCAGCCGCACGATGCAGGCATGGAAGGTCGCGGGCCTGCCGACGACCTATCTGGTCGACAAGCAGGGGCGCATCGTCGCCAGCGCGATCGGCGGCCGCGAGTTCGACCATCCGGCGATGGTCGAGGCGATCCGGGGGGTGATAGGGGCTAGGGACTAGGGGTTAGGGTTAGGGTTAGGGTTAGGGTTAGGGTTAGGGTTAGGGTTAGGGTTAGGGTTAGGGTTAGGGTTAGGGGTTAGGGGTTAGGGGTTAGGGGTTGGATACAGGATTCGCGGTATGTGGCCCCGCCACCCCCTAGATCCTAGCCCCTAGATCCTAGCCCCTAGATCCTAGCCCCTAGATCCTGCCCCCTAAACCTTCACCCAGACCTGCCCGTCCTCGACCTTGACCTCGTAGGTCCGGATCGGCGCGTCGGCGGGCTCGCAGGTGGGCTGGCCGGTGGCGAGGTCGAAGTAGCTGCCGTGCAGCGAGCACTTGATCCTGCCGTCCTTGATGCAGCCCAGATACAGCGAATAGTCCTCGTGGCTGCACATCTCGTCGACGACGTAGTGGGTGCCGTTGGCGTTGCACAGCAGGAGCTTCCTGCCGTCGACGACCACCCGCTTCATCTGCGCGGGCTTGAGCTCGTCGGCGGCGGCGATGGCGACGAATCCTTCCATCACTTCACCCGCGCGACGGCGCGGCCGGAGTCGAGCACCGCGCGGATCTGCGCCGCGGCGTCGGCGACGCTCGCCGCNNNNGTCGCCCTTCAGCGCCAGGATGCCGGCCTCGGCCGCGGCGTGCGCGGTGGCCTTGATGTCGATCGCGGCGACGATTTCGTCCTCGCCCGCTTCGCCGGCGACCGAGCCGGGCAGCGGCACCGCGCGCACCGGCTGGTCGATGCCGAGCGTCGCCGGGTCGATGGTCGCCTCGACTTCGGCACCGCGGTCGTGATAGTGGAAGTACTTGCCGGTCTGGCGCAGGCTGGGAATCACCCCGCCCTCGACGCCGCGCACGATGCAGGCGGTGTCGAAGCCGGCCTCGCGCGCGAGGTCGGCGTAGACCGGCGGATACGGCTTGTGCACGTAGCCGGTGACGAAGTGGGTCTGCTTGCGCCCCTGAATGGGCTTCGACAACACCTCGACCGTGGTGAGCACCTGGCGCTTGATCATCTGCGCGCGCAGGGTGACGAGGTTGTGCAGGCCCGGGTTCGATTGCGCCTGGTCGAGGTAGGTCCAGCCGATCGCCGGGTCGGCGAGGCGCGCGGCCGCCTCGGCGGGCGCGAGGTCCACCGGAACGCCGGCGGCCTCGAGCACGTGGCGTGCGGTGACGCCGTACTTGGGGCCGACCTTGTCGAGGCCGTGCGAGACGACGTGCACGCCGAATTCGGCAAGCAGCGGACCGAGGAAGGGCGCGGCCGGCAGGCAGCGGTTGTAGCCGTCGTAGGGGTCGCCGATGTCGACCACCTCGTCGACCTCGGCGGTGACGCGGCGCGTCGTCTCGAGCACGGCATCGAGCACGCCGCGGTTCTCGTCCTGCGTCTCGCGCTTCATGCGCAGCGCGATGAAGTAGATGCCGACCTGCACCGGATCGATCAGGTTGTCGATGATCGCCTTGGTACCCAGATGCGCCTCCTCGCGGCTGATGTCCTTGGACAGGTCGGGGCCGGTGGCGACGCGCTGGATGATCGAACGCATCAGGAGTTTCGGGTCGGAAGGCAAGGTGTCGGTGCTCATGCGTTACTCCATCAGAATATCCAAGAATACTAATGACCCAGTAATCCGGTCAAGAATAGATCGCGTCGAGCAGCGCGTGGCCGAGCGCGTCCTCCGCCTGGCGCAGGCTCAACCCCACCCCGAGGTCGCGGCATTGCGTCACCGCCATGCCCGGGTAGCCGCAGGGATTGATCGCGGCGAACGGCGCCAGATCCATGTCGACGTTGAGCGCCAGCCCGTGGTAGGTGCAGCCGTGTTTCACGCGCAGGCCGAGCGCGGCGATCTTCGCGCCGTCGACGTACACGCCGGGGGCGCCGGCCAGGCGATCGGCTGCCACGCCGCGTGCGGCGAGCAGGTCGATCACGGCCTGCTCCATGCGGGCGACGAGCTCGCGGATGCCGTAGCCGCGCCGCCTGAGGTCGACCAGCACGTAGGCGACGACCTGGCCGGGCCCGTGGTAGGTGATCTGCCCGCCGCGGTCGATCGGCACGACAGGGATGTCGGTCGCGGCGATCAGGTGCTCGGCCTTGCCCGCCTGCCCCAGCGTGTAGACCGGCGGATGCTCGAGCAGCCACAGCTCGTCCGGCGTGTCGGCGTCGCGCGCCGCGGTGAAGGCCTGCATCGCGCGCCAGGTCGGCTCGTAGTCGACCCGGCCAAGGTGGCGTACGACGATCTCTCCCTGCCCCCCGAATCCAGAATCCTGATCCCTCACAATGCCATCTTCACCCACGGATGGGCGGTGATCTCGCGATACAGGTCGTCGAGCTGCGCCTTGGAGGTGGCGCGCACCACGCAGGTCAGCGACAGATAGTTGCCGTTGCGGGAGGCCCGCATCTCGACCGTCTCGGGCTTGAAGTCGGGCGCGTGCCGCAGGACGACCTCGACCATGGTCTGCGCGAATTCGTCACGCCGTTCGCCCATGATCTTGATGGGAAAGTCGACCGGGAACTGAAGCAGCGTTTCCTCTTCGCTCATGCGCGCATCACCTGTTGCTTGAAAGTCTGGTAGAGGGCGTCCATCCGCTGCGCCAGCGGACCCGGCACGCCGGCGCCGACCGGGGCGCCGTCGAGCTTCACGATGGCGAGGATCTCGCGCGTCGACGAGGTCATCCACAGCTCGTCGGCGGCGCGCACCTCGGCTTCGGCGACGGGCCGCACCGCGTGCGGGATGCCGTGCGCGGCGGCGAGTTCGAGCACCACGTCGTAGGTGATGCCGGTCAGCATCAGGTTCGACGGCGGCGGTGCCAGCAGCACGCCGTCCCTGACCACGAAGATGTTGCTCGCCGCGCCCTCGGTGAGGAAGCCGTCGCGCAGCATCACGGTCTCGGCGCACTCGGCGTCGACCGCCTGCTGCCGCAGCAGGACGTTGGCCAGCAGCGCGGTCGCCTTGATGTTGCAGCGCAGCCAGCGGTTGTCGACCGCGGTCACCGCGCACACGCCCGCCGCCTTCTGGGCGGCGGACGCGGTCACCAGCGGCTGCGCGAACATGAACACCGTCGGCGCCACGTCGCGCGGGAAGGGGTGGTCGCGCAGCGGCGGCGCGCTGGCCGCGCCGCGCGTGACCTGGATGCAGACCGACTGGTCCTCGAAGTCCTGTTCGCCGACCAGCCGCAGGATCCGCTCGCGCCACGCGGCGTCGTCGTGCGGATTGGCGAGACGAATGCCGTCGAGGCTGTCCTGCAGGCGGCGCAGGTGGTCGTCGAGCCGGAACGGCTTCCTCGAATACGCCGGCACGACTTCGTACACGCCGTCGCCGAACAGGAAGCCACGGTCGAGCACCGACACCTTCGCCTCGGCGAGCGGCAGGAAGCGGCCGTTGAGGTAGCAGATCATAGGCCGAAGAACAGCCTGAGCGTGTCCCAGCCGCGGCCGAAGATGCCGGCCACCGAGACGTTGTGCAGCGCGACCAGCGGGTAGTCGCCGATCGGCTTGCCGTCGAGCGACAGACGCAGCGTGCCGATGCGCTGTCCCTTGCGCACCGGCGCGACGATCGGCTGCTGCGTGATGACCTCCCCCTTCACCCGCGAGGCGGCGCCCTTCGGCAGCAGCAGGTGGAAATCCTGGAGGAAGCCCATGCTCACCGAGGAACGCGCGCCGCGATAGAGGCTCACCGCCTTGACGGGATGTTGCGCGCGGTAGAGCAGGACGCTGTCGAAGCTCTCGAAGCCGTAATTCAGCAGCCGCAGGGTGTCCTGGGTACGCTGCGCGTCCGAGCGCGCGCCCAGGACCACGGCGACACGTCGCTGGTCGCCCCGCTGCGCCGATGCCGCCATGCAGTAGCCGGCCTCGACGGTGCGCCCGACCTTGAGTCCGTTCACCGTGCTGTCGCGCCACAGCAGGCGATTGCTGTTGTAGTAGGTGACCCCCTTGACGCGCAACTCGCGCTGGGCGAACAGCGCCTGGTGGTCGGGGAAGTCGCGCATCAGCACGCGGCCGAGCACGGCGAGGTCGCGCGCGCTCGATTCATGTCCGGGCTGGTGCAGGCCGGTGGCATTCGTGAACCGCGTCTTCGTCATGCCGAGCCGCGCTGCGTGTTGGTTCATGCGCTCGACGAACGCCGCTTCGCTGGCGTCGGTCGCCGTCGCCAGGGTCAGCGTGGCGTCGCTGGCGGAATGCACCAGCATCGCCTGCAGCAGGGTATCGACGCGCACCGCCTCGCCCGGCGCGAGGAACACGCGTGCGCCGTCGACGCTGGCGGCCGCTGCCGGCACGTCGATCGTCTGGTCGAGGCGCAGCCGCTTCCTGCGGACGTCGTCGAGAATCACGTAGGCCGTCATCAGCTGGGTCAGCGACGCCGGCGGCATCGGCAGGTCGGCCTGGTGCCCCGCCAGCTCCCGTCCGCTGGCCTGGTCGATCACCACCCAGGCGCGTGCGCCGAGGCCGTTGGGAACGGCCCACGCCGACACGGAGAACAGCGCAGCAAGCGCCAGCCAGAAAAATTTCATTCCATCCTCTCGATCAATCGCGTCTCACCAAGACTGGATTGAGATCGAGACGTTCCCGCAGCCGCGTGCGGTCCGCGTGCGCGGCGTCGTCGCTCGGATAGGGGCCGAGCTGCACGCGGTGCAGCGCGCCGTCGCGCACCACGCGGGTACGGTCGGCGCCGAGTGCCAGCTCGCTCGCCAGCCGCCCGGTCAGCTGTTCGGCGTTGTCTGCGCTCGCGAAGGCGCCGACCTGGAGATAGACCGCCCGGTCCGGGGCCGCGCCCTGCGCCGATTCGCTGCCGGGATCGATGCTTTCCACGCGCACCCGGGTGCTCCCCTGATTGATGTAGCCGAGCTTGTGCGCGGCGGCATACGACAGGTCGATGATGCGCTTGCTGTGGAACGGCCCGCGATCGTTGATGCGCACGACCACCGACTTGCCGGTGTCGAGCGCGGTCACCCGCGCGTAGCTGGGAATCGGCAGCGTCGGGTGGGCGGCGGTCATCGCGTACATGTCGTAGCGCTCGCCCGACGCGGTCGGCTTGCCGTGGAAGCGGCGGCCGTACCACGAGGCGACGCCGTCCTTGCGGTACCCGCCCGGCTTGGCGAGCGGCGTGTAGGTGTTGCCCATCACGGTGTAGGTGCGGTTGGCGTAGCGATGCAGCGGCTCGGCGCGCGGCTGTGCGTCGGGCACCCGGTCGAGGTCGCCGGGCGGATTGGCCTCCGGCCCGTCGTCGAGGTAGTAGCCGCCCTTCGATCCGCTCGAGGCCTGCTTGGCGGGCGGCGTGCTGCTGCAGCCGGCGACGGCCAGGACGGCGGCGAGCATGGCGAGAATCGCTTTCGTCTTCATCTTTCTCCTCTTCATAGCCTCACGACTTGTTGAGCCGGCGGTGCGTCGCCACGCTCATCACGATGCCCATGCCGAGCAGCAGCGTGACCAGCGCGGTTCCACCATAGCTCATGAGCGGCAGCGGCACCCCGACGACCGGCAGGATCCCGGACACCATCCCCATGTTGACGAACACGTAGGTGAACAGGTTGAGGCTGAGCGTGGCGGCCATCAGGCGCCCGAACAGCGTCGGCGCGCGCGCCGCGATGGCGAGGCCGCGCGCGACCATGGCGAGATAGAGCGCGACCAGGAAGATCACCCCGACGAAGCCGAATTCCTCGCCGAACACGGCGAACACGAAGTCGGTGGTCCGCTCCGGGACGAAGTCGAGCTGGTTCTGCGTACCCTGCGTCCAGCCCTTGCCGAACAGGCCGCCCGAGCCGATCGCGATGGTCGACTGGATGATGTGGTAGCCGGCGCCGAGCGGATCCGACGTGGGGTCGAGCAGGGTCAGCACGCGGCGCTGCTGGTAGTCGTGCAAGAGCCCCCACACCACCGGCAGGCTCGCCGCACCCAGCGCGCCGCCGCCGAGGATGACCTTCCACGGCAGCCCGGCGAAGAACAGCAGGTAGAAGCCGGAGGCGCCGAGCATCAGCGAGGTGCCGAGGTCGGGCTGGCGCAGGATCAGGACGAACGGCAGCAGGAGCAGCGCGCCGCCGACCAGGAAGTGCTTCGCGCGCAGCACCGCCTCGTTGCGCTGAAAGTACCACGCCAGCATCAGCGGCACGGCGAGCTTCAGCAGCTCAGACGGCTGGAACGCCATGAAGCCCAGATTGAGCCAGCGCCGCGAGCCGTTGCGGATCTCGCCGAACAGCGCCACCCCGATCAGCATCACCACCCCCGCCACATAGAGCGGCAGGCCCACCCGCGACAGGATGTGCGGCGGCACGTTGGCCATCACCACCATCACCCCGAGCGCCAGCCCGATGTTGACCAGGTGGCCGCTGATGCGCGCCGGGCTCTGGCCCGACGCGCTCGCCACCACCGCCAGGCTGACGCCCAAGAGCAGCAGCACCAGCAGCAGCAGGATGCCGTCGAGATGCCCCAGTCGGCGCAGGATCCAGTTCTTAGTCCGCGGCATTGCCCGCCTCCAGCGCCAGGTCGCCGGGACGCTTCCCGGTCAGGTAATAATCCAGCACCGCGCGCGCGATCGGCGCCGCGGTGCCGCTGCCCGAGCCACCGTTTTCCACCATCACCGCGACCGCGATGGTGGGGTTCTCGGTCGGCGCGTAGGCGATGAACAGCGCATGGTCGCGATGCTGCAGCGCCAGCTTGCTGGCGTCGTAGCGCGCGCCCTGCTTGATGCCGACCACCTGCGCGGTGCCGGTCTTGCCGGCGATCGTGTAGGGCGCGCCGGCCGCCGCCTTGGCTGCCGTGCCGCCGGGACGCATGACGTCCTTCATCCCTTCGCGCACCAGTTCGAGATGCCTGGGGTCGATCGCGACCTCCCCGCGCACCGCGCCCGGCAACGGCTCCCAGGCGCGGGTGCGCGGATCGCGCACCGCCTGCACCAGGCGCGGCTCGACCCGCTTGCCGCCATTCGCCAGCATCGCCGTCGCCGCCGCCAGCTGCAGCGGGGTGGTCAGGTGGTAGCCCTGGCCGATGCCTGCGATCACCGTCTCGCCCGGATACCAGGGCTGCTTCCAGCGGCGCTGCTTCCATTCGCGCGAGGGCAGCAGCCCCGAGGACTCGCCCTCGAGGTCGATGCCGGTCTTCTCGCCGAGGCCGAACTGCGCCAGATAGTCGTGCATGCGGTCGATGCCGAGATCCACCGCCAGCTCGTAATAGTAGATGTCGCACGATTGCGAGATCGAGCGGCGCAGGTCGACCACGCCGTGCCCCCCGCGCTTCCAGTCGCGGAACTGGTGGGTGCTGTTCGGCAGGGTGAAGTAGCCCGGATCGGCGAAGCGGTCGCCCGGCTTGCGCACCCCGAGCTCGAGGCCGGCCAGCGCCATCAGCGGCTTGATCGTCGACCCCGGCGGATAGATCCCGCGCAGCACCCGGTTGACCATCGGTCGATCGGGCGACTCGTTGAGCGACTTCCAGGTTTCCGGATCGATGCCGTCGACGAACAGCTTGGGATCGAAGCCGGGCTTCGAGACCAGCGCCAGCACGCCGCCGGTGTTGGGGTCGAGCGCGACCAGCCCGCCCAGGTAGTCGCCGAACGCCTCCTCGGCCACCGCCTGCAGTTCGACGTCGAGGTGCAGGCGCAGGTCCCTGCCGGGGACCGGCGGGATGCGCGACAGCATGCGCACCGCGCGGCCGCTGGAGTCGATCTCCATCTGGTCGAACCCGGTCCGTCCGTGCAGCAGCTGCTCGTAGCTCTGCTCGAGCCCGGTCTTGCCCACGTGCGTGCTGCCACGATAGTTCTCGGCGCGCCCGTCCTCGCGCAGGCGCTTGAGGTCGACGTCGTTGATGCGTCCGATGAAGCCGACCACGTGCGCCATGCCGTCGCCGGCGCGGTAGTTGCGGAACAGCCTTGCCTTCACTTCCACCCCGGGCAGGCGGTAGCGGTGGGTCGCCAGAATCGCCACCTCCTCGTCGGTCAGCTTGCTCTTCAGCGGCACCGTCTCGAATTCGTGCGATTCGGCGAGCAGGCGACGGAAGCGCCGCAGCTGTCCGGGGGTGATCTCGATCAGCCGGCCGACCTCGGCGAGCGTCGCCTCCAGGTCCTGGGTCTTCGCGCGCCGCAGCTCGAGCGTGTAGGCCGAGTAGTTTTCCGCCAGGACGCGCTCGTTGCGGTCGACGATCAGCCCGCGGTTGGGCGGGTTCGGCACCTGCGAAATGCGGTTGCTCTCGGCACGCTGGATGAAATAGTCGTGCTGCCCGATCTGCAGGTGGTACGCGCGCGCCAGCAGCGCTGCCGCGAGCAGCAGCACGAACACCGCCCCCGCCTTGAGCCGCCCGTGGAAGCGGGCCAGCTCGTCGTCCAGGTTCTTCAGCGGGGCGGCGAAGCTCATGCCCGCTCCTGCAGCCCCCTGCCGTGCCACTGCTGCGCGAACACGGCCACCAGGTACCAGAGCACGGTGCTGCCGGCCACCGGGACCAGGATCGCGAGCCCGCCCGGCGGATTGACCGCCAGCCAGCCGATCAGCAGTACCGTCAGCTGCACCGTCAGCAGGATCGGGAACAGCTGCACGGCCTGGCGCATGGCGTCGAACTGCATCAGCCGCAGGCGCAGGAACAGCACCAGGTAGACGCCGACGACGTAGGCGATGGCGTGCTGGCCGAACACCGCGCCATCCTGGAAATCGGCCAGCAGGCCGAAGAAGAACGCGGCGCCGAAGCCGATGCGCGCAGGCTGGTGCAGCGCCCAGAAGAGCACGCCGACCAGCACGAAATCGGGCCGCACCAGCAGCGCGACACCGGACCACGGCATCTGCTCGAGCAGCACGGCGAACGCCAGCGTGCCGAGGATCCGGCGCCAGCTGACCGGGGATTGATCGGTACGCTTCATTGCGTGGTCACCTGCGGCTCGGCCACCATCACCAGCACCGCGCGCGAACGGTCGAGCCCGGCCAGCGGCTCGCAATCCACCCGCAGGTAGGGACTCGACTGCGAGCGCGACACCCGGGTGACGCGCGCCACGGGAATCCCCGCCGGATACACCCGATCGATGCCGGACGTCAGCAGGCGGTCGCCCTCGCGGAGGTCGGTCTGCGTCGGCATGAAGCGCAGCTCCATGCGGCCGCGCCCGCTGCCGGCCGCCAGTCCGCGCTGGCCGGTGCGCTCGATGAACACCGGGGTCAGCTGCTCGGGGCTGCTCACCAGCGTGACTTCGCTCGACCCCGGAAACACCCGGGTCAGTTGCCCCACCAGCCCGGCCGCGTCGAGCACCGGCAGCCCGCTGCGCAGCCCTGCCCCCGCCCCCTGGTCGAGGGTGATCCGCTGCGCGAACCAGTTGTGACCCTGGTACAGCAGGGCGGCATGCACCGTCTGGTGCCCCGGCCGCGTCTGCAGTTCGATCAGGCTGCGCAGTTCGGCGTTCTCGCGCGCGAGCTCGTTGGCGGTGTTCAAGCGGATCGCGAGCTCGGCGCGCTCGGCCAGCAGGGCGTCACGCTCCTTCTGCAGGAGGCGGTGACGGGTGAAGAAGCCGCCGAGTTCGGTCGCGACGTCTACAGGGGCGCGCAGGAATTCCCGCGCCGGCTGCAGCAGCAGCGAGAAGCCGCTGCGCAGCCCGTCGAGCGCGTGATAGCGGGTATCGAGCGCCACGCACGCCAGCCCGGCGAGGAGCCAGATCAGCAGGCGTGCCGTCGGCCCCAGGCCACGGGTGAACATGAGCTGGCCGGGCGTCGCCATTCAGGAGCCCCCGTCCAGGGTACCGCGCACCGCGCTCACTCGTTGGTGAACACCGATGCGAGCTTGTCCATCTCCTCCAGCGCGCGCCCGGAACCGCGCACCACGCAGGTCAGCGGGTCGTCGGCGACGATCACCGGCAGGCCGGTTTCTTCCATCAGCAGGCGGTCGAGGTCGCGCAGCAGCGCGCCGCCGCCGGTCAGCACCATGCCCTTCTCGGCGATGTCGGCACCGAGCTCGGGCGGCGTCTGCTCGAGCGCCTGCTTGACCGCGCTGACGATCGCGTTGAGCGGCTCGGTGAGTGCCTCGAGGACCTCGTTGGACGACACGTTGAAGCTGCGTGGCACGCCCTCGGCGAGGCTGCGGCCCTTGACTTCCATCTCGAGCACCTCGGCGCCGGGGAAGGCCGACCCCATTTTTTTCTTGATCTGCTCGGCGGTGGCTTCGCCGATCAGCATGCCGTAGTTGCGACGGATGTAGCTGGTGATCGCCTCGTCCATGCGGTCGCCGCCGACACGCACCGAGTTGGCGTAGACGACGCCGCCCAGCGAGATCACGCCGACCTCGGTGGTGCCGCCGCCGATGTCGACCACCATCGAACCGGTGGCTTCGGCCACCGGCAGGCCGGCGCCGATCGCCGCCGCCATCGGCTCCTCGATCAGATAGACCTGGCGCGCGCCGGCGCCGATCGCCGACTCGCGGATCGCGCGCCGCTCGACCTGGGTGGAGCCGCACGGCACGCAGATGATGATGCGCGGGCTGGGACGGAACATCCGGGTGTCGTGCGCCTTCTTGATGAAGTACTTGAGCATCTGCTCGGTGACGGTGAAGTCGGCGATCACGCCGTCCTTCATCGGCCGGATCGCCTGCAGGTTGCCCGGGGTGCGGCCCAGCATCAGCTTGGCCTCCGCGCCGACCGCCTGCACGGTGCGCTTGCCGCCCGCCGCCGCGTCGGTGCGGATCGACACCACCGAAGGCTCGTCCAGCACGATGCCGCGGTCGCGCACGTAGATCAGGGTGTTGGCAGTGCCGAGGTCGATCGCGAGATCGGTCGAAAAATAGCTGGTGAGGAACTTGAACATGGCGGCGTCTGGACCCGGGAGATTCGGGCGAAAGGGCAGAAAAAACAAGGCCCCTATGATACCCTAACGGGCTTCGTTCCCGTAAGTCACCAGGTGCTTCCATGTCCCTCAGCCAGGACGACGTCAAGCGCATCGCACGCCTTGCGCGCATCGAAACCAGCGATGCCGAGGCGCAGGCCACGCAGGCCCAGCTCAACACGATTTTCGACCTGATCGCCACCATGCAGGCGGTCGACACCCGCGGCATCGAGCCGATGGCCCACGCGCAGGAGGTGACCCAGCGCCTGCGCGAGGACGCGGTCACCGAAACCGACCGCCGCGACGTCTTCCAGGCGATCGCCCCGGCGGTCGAGAACGGCCTCTACCTCGTGCCGAAGGTGATCGAATGAACCCGTTCGACACCTCGCTTTCCGCGCTCGCCGCGCAGCTCGCGACGAAGCAGGTCGCCAGCCGCGAACTCGCGCAGGTCTACCTCGACCGCATCGCCGCGCTGAACGGCACGATCAACGCCTTCATCACGGTCGACCCGGAAAAGACGCTGCGTGAAGCGGCCGCGGCCGACGCGGCGATCGCCGCCGGCCAGGCCGGGCCGCTCACCGGCGTGCCGATCGCGCACAAGGACATCTTCTGCACCGACGGCTGGCTCACCACCTGCGGCTCGAAGATGCTGTCGAACTTCGTCGCCCCCTACGACGCGCACGTGATCGAGCGCTTCAAGGCTGCCGGCCTGCCGAGCCTCGGCAAGACCAACATGGACGAGTTCGCGATGGGCTCGTCCAACGAGACCAGCTTCTACGGCGCGGTGAAGAACCCGTGGGACACCGCCCGCGTGCCGGGCGGCTCGTCGGGCGGCGCCGCCGCCTGCGTCGCCGCGCGCATGGCGCCCGCCGCCACCGGCACCGACACCGGCGGCTCGATCCGCCAGCCGGCCGCGTTCACCGGCATCACCGGCCTCAAGCCCACCTACGGCCTGGTCTCGCGCTACGGCATGATCGCGTTCGCCTCGAGCCTCGACCAGGCGGGGCCGATGGCGCCGTCGGCCGAGGACTGCGCGCTGCTGCTCAACGTGATGACCGGCTTCGACCCCCGGGACTCGACCAGCCTCGAGCGCGACAAGGAGGACTACACGCGCGACCTCGACAAGCCGCTCGCCGGCCTGCGCGTCGGCCTGCCGCGCGAATTCTTCGCCGAGGGGCTCAACAACGAGGTCGCCGCCGCGGTCGAGGCCGCGGTCGCCGAGCTGAAGAAGCTCGGCGCGACCACGGTCGAGATCTCGCTGGCGAATTCGAAACTGGCGATCCCCGTTTACTACGTGCTGGCGCCGGCCGAGGCGTCGTCCAACCTGTCGCGCTTCGACGGCGTGCGCTACGGCCACCGCGCGCCCGAGTACGCCGACCTCAACGACATGTACGCCAAGACCCGCGCGCAGGGCTTCGGCGCCGAGGTCAAGCGGCGCATCCTGATCGGCACCTACGTGCTCAGCCACGGCTACTACGACGCCTACTATCTCCAGGCGCAGAAGATCCGCCGCCTGATCGCGCACGACTTCGCCGAGGCGTTCAAGGCCTGCGACGTCATCCTCGGCCCGACCGCGCCTGGCACCGCGTTCAGGATCGGCGAGAAATCCGACGACCCGGTCGAGATGTATCTCAACGACCTCTACACGATCCCCGCCAACCTCGCCGGCCTGCCGGGCATGTCGCTGCCGTGCGGCTTCGACGGCAAGGGGCTGCCGATCGGCCTGCAGCTCGTCGGCGACTATTTCTCCGAAGCGAAGATGCTCAACGTCGCCCATCAGTACCAGCGCGTCACCGACTGGCACGCCCGTCGCCCGGAGGGCCTGCAATCATGAAGTGGGAGACCGTCATCGGGCTGGAAGTCCACACCCAGCTCGCCACCAAATCGAAAATCTTCTCCGGCAGCAGCACCGCCTTCGGCGCCGCGCCCAACACGCAGGCGAGCGCAGTCGACATCGCGCTGCCCGGCGTGCTGCCGGTGCTGAACCGCGGCGCGGTCGAGTGCGCGATCAAGTTCGGTCTTGCGATCGGCGCGAACCTCAATCGCGTCAACGTGTTCGACCGCAAGAACTACTTCTACCCCGACCTCCCCAAGGGCTACCAGATCAGCCAGCTGGCGAAGCCCATCGTCGAGGGCGGCGCGCTCACCGTCGTCGTCGACGGCACCGAGAAGACCATTCATCTCACGCGCGCGCACATGGAGGAGGACGCCGGCAAGTCGCTGCACGAGGACTTCCACGGCATGACCGGGATCGACCTCAACCGCGCCGGCACCCCGCTGCTCGAGATCGTCTCCGAGCCCGAGATGCGTTCCAGCGCCGAGGCCGTCGCCTACGCGCGCGCACTGCACACGCTGGTGACCTGGATCGGCATCTGCGACGGCAACATGCAGGAAGGCAGCTTCCGCGTCGACGCCAACGTCTCGGTGCGCCCGCTGGGCCAGAAGGAATTCGGCACCCGCCGCGAGATCAAGAACCTCAACTCCTTCCGCTTCCTGCAGCAGGCGATCGACTACGAGGTGCGCTGGCAGATCGAGACGCTCGAGGACGGCGGCCGCATCGAGCAGGCCACGGTGCTGTTCGACCCCGACAGCGGCGAGACGCGCATGATGCGCAGCAAGGAAGAGGCGCACGACTACCGCTACTTCCCCGACCCCGACCTGCTGCCGGTGAGGCTCGACGACGCCTGGATCGAGGCGGTGCGCGCGACGCTGCCCGAGCTGCCGGCCGCGATGCAGACGCGCTTCCAGGCCGAATACGGCGTGTCGGCCTACGACGCGTCGGTACTCACGGGCTCGCGCGCGCTCGCCGCCTACTTCGAGGCTGCGGCCCAGAAATCAGGACAGCCCAAGCTCGCCGCCAACTGGGTGATGGGCGAACTCTCGGCCGCGCTCAACAAGGCCGAGCTCGACATCGCGCAGAGCCCGGTGTCCGCTGCACGATTGGGCGCGCTGATATCACGTATCCAGGACGGCACGCTCTCGGGCAAGCTCGCCAGGCAGGTGTTCGAGGGGCTGTGGGAAGGCGCCGGCGAGGTCGACGCGATCATCGAGGCGCGCGGGCTCAAGCAGATGTCGGATTCCGGCGAGCTCGAGAAGATCGTCGACGAGGTGCTCGCCGCCAACCAGAAATCCGTCGAGGAATTCCGCGCCGGCAAGGAAAAGGCGTTCAACGCGCTGGTCGGCCAGGTCATGAAGGCGAGCCGCGGCAAGGCCAACCCGGCGCAGGTCAACGAGCTGCTGAAGGCGAAGCTGCAGTAAAGAAAAAGGCCGGGGAGACCCGGCCTTTCTTCGCTCGATCCCGCCTCGGCGAAGCGGCCTACAGCTTGCCCGACAGCTCGCGGAAGCGGGCCTTGTCGGCCGCGTACTTCTCGCGCACCTTCTCCATCGCCTCGCGGTTGGTGAGGATGGTGCGCTTCAGCTCCTGGCTCTCCCGGTTGGCCTGCACCAGCTGCTCTTCCAGGTTGGCGGAGACCGGCCTGCCGGTCCGCTCGATCGCATTGATGCGGCCGCGCAGCTCGGCCACGTTGGCGTCGACCGCCTTGGCGCGCGTCTCCGCGCCGTCGATCGCCAGCTTGTGGTGCTCGAGCGCGCGGTCGCGCGCGAGGTCGATTTCCGCCTCGCTCGTGTAGGTCGCCATCAGCGCACGATCGAGCTGCGCCTGCTTCCGGCGCGCGGCATCGATGCGCTGCTGCTCGGCCTGGCGTTCGGCTTCCGCCCGCCGCTCGGCTTCCGACTGGGTGCGGCGGATCACGTGGCCCTGCTTGTTGAGTTCGGCACCGCCGCTCTGGTTGAAGGTGGTCGGCGGCGTGTCGCTGTACTGCACGCGCCCGCTGCTGTCGACCCAGCGGTACATCTGCGCGTGGGCCGCCCCCATGCCGAGCAGCAGGGCTGCGATCAGCGCGCTACACGCCGTATTTTTCCCGGTACGCTGCCACCGCCCGCAATGCTTGTTGTCTCTTTTCGTCACGTTCCAGATACTCCACCAGATTGTCCAGGGTGACCACCGCCACCACCGGAATGCCGTACTGCTCGCGCACCTCCTGCACCGCGGACTTCTCCCCGGTGCCGCGCTCCATGCGATCGAGCGCGATCACCACCCCGGCGGGCTCGGCGCCCGCCTCGCGGATCAGGCCCACCGACTCGCGCACCGAGGTCCCCGCCGAGATCACGTCGTCGACGATCAGCACACGCCCGGTGAGCGCGGCGCCGACCACCGTTCCGCCCTCGCCGTGGTCCTTCGCCTCCTTGCGGTTGTAGGCGTAGGGCACGTTCCGCCCCATCCCCGCCAGCGCGATCGCGATGCTCGCGGCAAGCGGGATTCCCTTGTAGGCGGGGCCGAACAGCACGTCGAACGCGATCCCCGAGTCGACGATGGCTTTCGCGTAGAATTCGCCCAGCCGCTTCAGCTTGTCGCCGTCGTTGAACAGCCCCGCATTGAAGAAGTAGGGGCTCATCCGCCCCGCCTTGGTCTTGAACTCGCCAAAACACAACACATTCGACGCGATGGCGAATTCGACGAACTCGGCTTTGTAATCGGACATTTTCTGGGTTTCTTGAATAGTAAAAAGCGATGCGAATTATATCGGCCAACCTCAACGGCATCCGCTCCGCCGCCACCAAGGGTTTCTTCGACTGGCTGCCGACGCAGCACGCCGACGTCGTCTGCGTGCAGGAACTGAAGGCGCAGGCCGCCGACCTCAAGCCCGAGTTCGTCCAGTGCGACGGCCTTTCCGGCGCCTTCCACTACGCCGAGAAGAAGGGCTACAGCGGCGTCGGCGTCTACACCCGCCAGGCGCCGCAGCAAATCGTCGAAGGCCTCGGCGTGCCCGAGTTCGACGCCGAGGGCCGCTACATCGAAGCGGACTACGGCAAGCTCGCGGTCATCTCGCTCTACCAGCCGTCCGGATCGAGCAGCGAAGAACGCCAGCAGGCCAAGTTCCGCTTCATGGACGCCTTCTTCCCGCACCTCGAGGCGCTGATGAGGTCGGGCCGCGAGATCGTCATCTGCGGCGACTGGAACATCGCGCACCGCGAGATCGACCTCAAGAACTGGAAATCGAACCAGAAGAACTCCGGCTTCCTGCCCGAGGAGCGCGCGTGGATGACGCGCCTGTTCGACGAACTCGGCTGGGTCGACGTCTACCGCCGGCTCTACCCGCACCACGAGGGCGAGGCCTACACCTGGTGGAGCAACCGCGGCCAGGCCTGGGCGAAGAACGTCGGCTGGCGCATCGACTACCAGATCGCCACCCCCGGCATCGCCGCGCAGGCGAAATCGGCCTTCGTCTACAAGGACCAGCGCTTCTCCGACCATGCGCCGCTGATCGTCGATTACGATTACGCGCCATGACCGCCGCCTCCCACCCCTGGCTCGCCGCCCTCAAGGTCTATTCGCACCCGCGCGTCGTCGGCATGCTGTTCCTCGGCTTCTCGGCCGGGCTGCCGCTGCTGCTGGTGCTCGGTACGCTGTCGTTCTGGCTGTCGGAGGCGGGCATCGCGCGTGCGACGATCGGGCATCTCTCCTGGGTGGGGCTGGCGTACGGCTTCAAGTTCCTGTGGTCGCCGCTGGTCGACCGCCTGCCGCTGCCGCTCCTGACCCGCATGCTCGGCAGGCGGCGGGCGTGGCTGCTGCTATCGCAGCTCGCCATCGCGCTCGCGCTGCTGGGGATGGCGAACACCGACCCGGTGCTGAATCTCAGCCACACGGTGTTCTTCGCGCTGGCGGTCGCGTTCGCGTCGGCGACGCAGGACATCGCGCTCGACGCCTACCGCATCGAGGCGGTCGAGACCGAGAAGCAGGGCGCGATGGCGGCGACCTACCAGGCCGGCTACCGCATCGCGATGATCACCGCCGGCGCCGGCGCCTTGTGGATCGCCGCGGCATTCGACCCCTCGGAGACGAGCTACGACTTCCATCCCTGGAAGGTGGCGTACACGGTGATGGCGCTGCTGATGGCGGTCGGCATCCTCACCACGCTGATCATCCGCGAGCCTGAACACGCGATCTCGCGCGAGACCGGCGAGCGCGAGGCGCACGCACGCGAGCGCTTCGCCGCCGCGGGCCTTCGCGGCGGGCTGCTGAGCGCCACGGCGTGGTTCTACAGCGCGGTGCTGTCGCCGTTCATCGACTTCGTCCAGCGCTACAAGTGGCAGGCGCTGCTGATGCTGGCGCTGATCGCGGTGTACCGCATCTCCGACGTGGTGATGGGGGTGATGAGCAACCCCTTCTACCAGGAACTGGGCTTCACCAAGGACGAGGTGGCGACCGTGTCCAAGGTCTACGGCGTCGTCATGACCATCACCGGCGCGGCGCTCGGCGGCCTCCTGACGATGCGCCTCGGCGTGATGCGCACGCTGATGCTGGGGGCGGTGCTGTCCGCCGCGACCAACCTGCTGTTCGTCTGGCTCGCCGGGCGCGGCCACGACGTCGGCGCGCTGGTGTTCACGGTGTCGGCCGACAACCTCTCGGCCGGCATCGCGTCCTCCGCCTTCGTCGCCTACCTCTCGAGCCTGGTGAACCAGGCCTACTCGGCGACGCAGTACGCGCTCTTCACCTCGGTGATGCTGCTGCTGCCCAAGTTCATCGCCGGCTTCTCCGGCGAGTTCGTCGACGCGTACGGCTGGGCGAGCTTCTTCACCGGCACGGCGGCGATCGGGGTGCCGGTGCTGATTCTGGTGTGGCTGGCTTCCAGGGCAGCGGGACCAGGGATCGGGGTTCAGGAAAAGCCATGATCGAGTTCTCGCTGCTCGCCGCCCTGCTCGCCGGCCTGCTCGGCGGGGTGCACTGCGTCGGCATGTGCGGCGGCATCGTCGCCGCGTTCTCGTTCCGCCCCGACGGCAGCACGCCGCCGTTCCGCCTGCACATCGCCTACAACCTCGGACGCGTGACGTCGTACGTGATGTTCGGCGCGCTCGCCGGGGCGCTCGGCGCCTCGCTCAAGCTGACCGGGCTGATGCCGGTGCAGATCGGGCTGTACCTGCTGGCGCAGGTCGTGATGATCCTGCTCGGGCTCTACCTCGCGGGATTCAACCAGTGGGTGCTGGTGTTCGAGCGCGCCGGCGGCGCGCTGTGGCGGCAGGTGAAGCCGCTGTTCCAGAAGCTGCTGCCGGTGCGCTCGCTGCCGCAGGCGCTGCTGGCGGGCATGGCCTGGGGCTGGCTCCCTTGCGGGCTGGTGTATTCGGTGCTGGTGTCGGCGCTGGCGGCCGGCAGCGCCACCTCGGGCGCGGCGCTGATGCTGGCGTTCGGCCTCGGCACGCTGCCCAACCTGCTGGGCATGGCGCTGTTCGCGCGCCAGATCCAGCCCTTCATGCAGCAGCTGTCGGTGCGCCGCATCGCCGGCCTGACGGTCGCCGGCTTCGGCGCCTGGGGGCTCGCGACGCTGGCCCGGACGAGCTTCGCCCCCGCCTGAGCGGGAAACCGCGCTACTTGAAGAACTGCTGGTTGAAGAGCATCTCGCGCTTGGGCTCGCCGGCGACCTCGACGGTGGCGGTGAACTTCAGCGTATCGGGCGGGGTGACGCGGAACTCGCCCAGATAGTAGATCGCCGTGCCTTCGCGGATCTCGCGCATGTCGATGTTGGCGAGCTGCTGGCTGAGATTGGTCGCGTAGACGCTGATCTTCGCCGGCACCGGCGCGGCGGCGCCCATCTCGTTCTGCTTCAGCACGGAGATCGTCAGCAGGCCGCGCGTCTTGCTGCGCTCGATCTTGTAGGTGCGCGCCACTTCGGGCAGCAGTTCGTCGGTGGTAATCGCGTTGTAGTGGATCTCGACCGGCCCGAACTTCTGCGAGATCTCGGCCTGGGCGACGGCAGCGACCGAACACAGGCATACGGCGGCAAGCAGGCGTTTCATGGTCTCTCTCCTCTTGTTTTGGCGACGCCCTTTGATTGTAGGCAGTTATTGGAGGGTGGCGAGCCAGGCGACGAGGTCGTCGAGCGCTCGCCCGACCGCGACGCTGGACGCCGCGGCGGCCCCTCCGGCGTCGTAGCGCTCGACCGGCGCCTGCTGCTCGAACACGCGTCGCCCGAGCAGCCTGCGCTGCCTGAGGTCGACCAGCTCGGCGCGCAGCACCAGCCTCACCTGCCCCGGGTTGCTGCTGGCGTCATGGTAGAACTCGGCCAGCTCGGTATCCAGCAGCAGGTCGCCGCGCACGTAGCCGCCGGCCTCGCTGACCTGCCACGCACCCTGGCGGTCGAGCCGTGCGCGCATCAGGTCGGCGAAGCGCTTGCCGGGGCGCTCGGTCCAGCGCGCGAACTGGTACTGGCCGCGGGTGTCGGCGCTGCGGCTGAAGATCAGCTGGTCGGTGTCGTAGAAGCCGCTGGCGGCGGTGTCGAGCACCAGCAGGGTCGGCGCATCGGGGCCTGGTCCGGCTGGCGGTGCGCCGGCGCTGACCGCCGGGCCGGCGTCGCTCAGCACGTAGTGGACGATCTCCGGGCCTGCGCCGCGGTCGCCGATGTTGATGCACCCTCCCAGGGCGAGGGCGCTTCCCAGCACCGCGAGCATTCTTTTCATGGCAGTTTTTCTCCGGGGCCGAGCTGCTGCGGGCCGGGGCCGAACAGCACGGCGCGCGGCTCGGACAGGCGGCGCCCGGCGGTGGTGAGGCTGTCGGCGCTGGTGCGCACGTCGCGGCTGACGTTGGTCAGCTCGAGCGTGCTGTTTTCGGTGAGCTGCTGGATCTGCGAGGAAATCAGGCTGGCGTCCTGCTGCAGCTTCTGCATCGCGAGCGCGGCCTCCCTGAGCGCCGCGTCGGCGTTCTGTCCAACGCTGACGATGCTGCCCTCGGCCCGGGTCGCCGCCTGGCTGATGCTCGCGCCGGCGAAGCGGAATTCGTCGGCGGCGTCGCGAATGCCCTGCACGGCGGCGTCGAGGCTCTGCCTGTTGGCGGCCAGATGGGCGGACAGCTCGTTGAGGTTGGCGAGCGTCTCGCTGATGGCGCGCTGGTTGTCGTCGGACAGCAGGGCGTTGACGCGCTGCAGCATCTCGGCGCCGTCGACGGCCAGCTCGGAGACGGCGGTCGCGACCTTGTCGATGTCGGATGTGCCCTCGGCGATCACCGGATAACGCTCGTCGTCGGACGCGCGGCCCAGCAGCGGGCTGTCGCTCGGTCCGTTGTTGATCTCGACCGAGGCGATGCCGGTGACCAGGTTGCGCTTGATGTAGGCCTCGGCGCCGGTGTGCACCGGCACGCCCTCGTCGATGCGCGCGGTGACGCTGACGGCCTCGTCGCCGCCGACGGCGAAGCGGTAGCTGTCGACCACGCCGACCTTGATGCCGCGCATCTTGACCGGGCTGCCGACCGCCAGCCCGTCGAGCGACTGCTGCTTGAAATAGAGCGTGTAGGTCTGATACCCGGACTGCCCGGCCACGCCGCCGAGCCAGACGATGGCGAGCGCCATCAGCGCGATCACCGCCACCACCAGCACGCCCACCAGCGTGTAACGGCCTTCAGTTTCCATGCGCGGTTTCCCTTTCCGGTGCCCGGGCGGCGAAATAGTCGTTGAGCCACGGGTCGTCGATGTGTTTGAGTTCGGCAACAGTGCCGCTGCCGAGCACGCGCCCGTCGGACAGCACGATGACGCGGTCGATGATCGAAAACAGTGTATCCAGATCGTGGGTGACGAGGAACACCGTCAGGCCGAGGCTGTCGGCGAGCAGGCGGATCAGCGTGTCGAAGGCGCGCGCCGAGATCGGGTCGAGGCCCGAGGTCGGCTCGTCGAGGAACAGCAACTCGGGATCGAGCGCCAGCGCGCGCGCCAGCGCGACGCGCTTCCTCATGCCGCCGGACAGCTCGCTCGGACGCTTGCCGGCGGCGTCCGGCGGCAGCCCGACCAGCGCCAGCTTGAGCCGCGCCAGGCGACGGCAGGTGGCGTGCGGCAGGCCGGTGTGCTCGAACAGCGGGGTGGCGACGTTGTCCTCGACGGAGAGCGAGGAGAACAGCGCACCGTCCTGGAACAGCACGCCGAAGCGCTGGCGCAGCGCGTTCATCTGCGCGGGCGTGCTGTCCCAGACCGACTGCCCGAACAGCTCGATGCGGCCGGCCTGGGGCTTCAGCAGCCCGATGATCTCGCGCAGCAGCACCGACTTGCCGGTGCCGCTGCCGCCGATCAGCGCGACCACCTCGCCACGCTCGACGGAAAGGCTGAGGCCGCGGTGGATGGGGTGCCCGCCGAGCGCTATCGACACGTCGCGGACGTCGATCACCGTGTCCGCCATCAGATCTCCAGCTCGACGAAGACGATCGCGAAGATCGCGTTGAGGATGATGATCGCGACCAGGCTCTGCACCACCGTGGAAGTGGTGTTGACGCCGACGCTGCGCGCGTCGCGGCTGACCGCCAGCCCCATGCGGCAGGCGATCAGCCCGATGAAGATGGCGAACACCGGCGCCTTGCCAAGCCCGACCAGCAGCGTTTTCAGCAGCAGCACCTCCTCGAGCCGGTCCATGAACATGGCGTAGGAGATGTCGAGCTGCGCCTTGGTCACCAGCATGCCGCCGGCGATCCCCGCGATGTCGCCGATGAACACCAGCAGCGGCAGCGCCAGCAGCAGCGCGACGATGCGCGGGATCACCAGCACGGCGAGCGGCGACAGGCCGAGCGTGGTGATCGCATCGACCTCCTCCTTGATCTTCATGGTGCCGATCTGCGCGGTGATCGCGGCGCCGGTGCGCCCGGCGACCAGCACCGCGACGATGACCGGGGAGACCTCGCGCAGGATCGCCAGCAACAGCCCGTCGACGACGAAGATGCTGGCGCCGTACTGCTGCGCCTGCGAGCCGAGCAGGTAGGCGAACACCACGCCGAGCAGGAACAACATGCCGGCGACGATGGGAATCGCGCCGGCGAAGATGTCGCGCACCTGGGCGCCGAATTCGCGCCAGCGCCAGCGGCCGGGGCTGCCCATCAGCACTGCGAGTTCGACGAACAGGCGGCCGACGAAGTCGAGCAGGCCGGCCAAGTGGCCCCACACCGCCAGCGTGCCGCGCCCGGCGAATTCGATCAGGCCTTCGCGGCGCGGCGCGGCCGCCGCGGCGGTGGCCACCAGGTGCTGCGCCACCAGTTCGAGGATCGCCTGGTGCCGCGGCTGGAACGCCCGCAGCTCGGGCATCGGGTCGCCGG
>DHHQ01000001.1 GCA_002403375.1 Thiobacillus denitrificans
AGCAAGCCCGCCGAGCAGACCACGACCAGCAGCAGTGTCGACGCGCTGTCGAACACCGAGATCAACGCCGGCCTGAAGGAGGCGCTGACCCGCGGCGCCGACGCTGCGGTCACGCAGCTCGGCAGGAAGGACGGCTTCTTCGGCGACCCCAAGCTGAAGATCCCGCTGCCGCCGACGCTGCAGAAGGCCGATAAGGCGATGCGCATGCTCGGCATGGGCAAGCAGGCCGACGATCTGGTGCTGTCGATGAACCGCGCCGCCGAGGCCGCGGTGCCCGAGGCCAGGACCCTGCTGGTGGGGGCGGTCAAGGAGATGACGCTCGACGACGCGAAAGGCATCCTGACCGGCGGCCAGACCGCGGCGACCGACTTCTTCCGCCGCAAGACCGAGGCCACGCTGACCGAGCGCTTCACGCCCATCGTCAAGACCCATACCGACAAGGTCGGCCTGGCGCAGCAGTACAACCAGTACGCCGGTGCCGCAGCGCAGTTCAGCCTGATCGACGAGAAGCAGGCCAACATCGAGAACTACGTCACCCTGCAGGCGCTCGACCGGCTCTACACGGTGATCGGCGAGAAGGAGGCGGCGATCCGCGCCAACCCGGTGCAGGCCGGCAGCGACCTGCTGAAGAAGGTGTTCGGCGCCGTCACCGGCAAGTAGGCCCGCGGGGCCCGGCCCGGGCCCTTGTCCTATGCTGGTCAATGATGGAAGCCGCACGGGGATCGCCATGACGACGACAAGAACGCTCGCCCTCATCGCCGGACTGCTGCTCACCCTGCCCGCCCTCGGCTGGGAGGTCGGGGAATTCCGGAACGGCATGACGCGCGCCGAGCTCGACGAGGCGCTGAAAAGCTGGAATTTCGAGCAGCGCCTCGTGGTCGGCAGCGACAGCGTGTACGTCTACGACGCCCCCGACAATCCCGCCCGCCGCCGCTTCCTGTTCACCTTCTGCAACGACAAGCTGGTGTCGTTCAGCCAGGAAATCGAGCCGACCTTCAGCCACTTCGTGGTCGTCGCGTCGAACTATTCCAGCCTCTACGGCCACCCGCTCGAGGTGGTCCCGCAGACCAACGTCATCGCCAGCGGCCAGACGAGCGAGCTGGCGATGTTCTGGCGCAGGGGCCCCGACTACGTCGGCATCCGCTACGCAGAGCTTCCCGCCAGCGAAAAGCTGTCGATGACCTGGCAGGTCGGCAACAACTGCTGGCAGGCGCCGCGCTGAACCCCGGGCCTGCGCCCGGCCTCCCCGCAAAGGGCGCGAGAAAAATGCTCTATATTTTTCCCATGGTGGCCGGCCGCTGCGCGCCGGCCCGTTTCCATGCGGAAGGAGCATGAAATGAAAAATCCGAGTCGCCTGGCTGCCTGCCTGTTCGTGCCGGTGCTGCTGATGGCGGGCGTCACCGCGTCCGCCGAGGACATCCGCAAGCAGGGCTACGAGGGCACCCGCCTCTACATCATTTCCCCGGCCGACGGGGCCACGGTGAAATCGCCTTTCACCGTGCGCTTCGGCCTCGCCGGCATGGGGGTCGCCCCGGCCGGCGTCGCCAGGGAAAGGACGGGCCACCACCACGTCCTCATCGACACCGACCCCAAGGACCTCGACCTCACCCAGCCGCTTCCCGCCAGCGAAAAGGTCCGGCACTTCGGCGGCGGCCAGACCGAGGCCCAGCTGGAACTGCCGCCCGGCAGGCACACGCTGCAGCTGGTGCTGGGCGACGAAAACCACGTACCGTTCGATCCGCCGCTGGTGTCCGAGAAGATCACCATCAGGGTTCGCTGAGCAGGTGAACCGAATTGCGGTCGCCAGACCGGTTGCAGGAAGGCTCAATCCGTCGCCTTCCTGAAATGCAGCCAGGCATCGAGGGATAACCTGCCCGGCCCGTGGAAGAACAGCACGAGGAACAGCGCGCCCCACAGCACGTGGTCGCGCAGGCCGAGCTCGGACATGTCCGGGAACGACACGGCCGCCACCCCGTTCAGGACGAAAAGCCCGGCGGCGGCGAAGCGCCCCCCCAACCCCAGAACGAGCAGCACCGGCAGGGCCAGCTCGCCGGCCGTCCCCATCAGCGCAGCCAGCTGCGGCGGCAGGATCGGAACCTCGTACACGTAGTTGAACAGGTCGAGCGTGCTCGACCAGTCGGAGACCTTGAGCCAGCCTGAACGGAAGAACACTTCCGCCAGGTAGAGCCTCAGCGCCAGATCGAAGACCGGCGTCAGCCAGCGCTCGACCAGGCCGATGCCCCGCGCAGCCAGGCGGTAGGGGGCGTACAGGAAACCGTACAGCGGAATGTGCATGAGCGTTGCTCCCGTTCAATAGACGCGGCGGATCAGGCCGCAGGCGATGAAGCGCCGCAGCGTGGACTGGAGATCGAAAGCTTCCTCGCCGGCCGCCTCGCCGACCGCGGCACCGAGGCTCGCCCCGTCGGCCAGCGCACGCAGCAGGCGGTATTCGCCGCGGGCGAGCGTCTCCACCACGGTCCCGGCTTCCCTGCGATGGATCAGCGCCACCTGCGCCGCGTCGAAATCGACCCGGAAATCGCCGGCGTAACCGGTCTGGTTCACCTCCCAGATGCGCACCAGCGGCCAGCGCGACGCGATCACCTCGTGGGCAGGATCGAGCCGGAAATGCAGGTCGCTCCATCGGTCCGGCGGTGTTGAAGTCAGCAGGGAAAGGTCCTGGATGGGCGCGTCCTCGCGGCCGTAGACCGCGAGGACGAGCCATTCGAGCCGGGCCACGTCGGGCAGATAGGGCAGCGAAGCCGCCGGCGCGAACGCGGCCAGAAAGTCGCCGAAGTCGCTGCCGTAGGCGTTGAGGTCGCCGCTGGCGCTCGGGTGGCCGAGTGCATAGCGACGTGCAGCCGCGTCGAGGAAGGCTTCGCCGACGATGGCGCCGACGACCGGGTAGGTCGTCCGCACCGCGGCGGCGAGGTTGGCCAGCACGCTGCGCCGGTAGGCTTCGAGCCCGCGCTGCGGGTGGCTTCCGGCGCACCACACGAGCAGGCCGGGTGGCGCCTCGCCGCCGAAGACGGCCGCGGCGAATTCGCCTTGCAGTTCACGCAGCGACGGCATGGCTGCGCGCCTCCAGGCTGGCGAGATGCTGCTGGGCGGTGCGGGCCTCGGCCAGCAGCACCTCGAATTCGGGTATGTCCTGGTCCCACTCGATCAGCGTCGGCACCGCGCCGAAGCGCGCGAGCGCGTCGGCATACAGCGACCACACGGCGGGAAACACCGGCCGCGAATGGGTGTCGATGAGCACGCCGTCGACTTCCTCGTAGCCGGCGAGGTGGATTTCCCTCACCGCGCCGAGCGGGATGCCGGCGAGAAAATCCCACGGCGAATAGCCATGGTTGCAGGCGCTGACATAGACGTTGTTGACGTCGAGGATCAGGCCGCAGCCGGTGCGTCGCGCCACCTCGGCGACGAAGGTCCATTCCGGCATCTCCTCGGGAAGCCAGCGCAGGTAGCTCGAAACGTTCTCCACCAGGAGGGTTCGGCCGAGCGCGGCCTGCACTTCGTCGACGTGGGTGCAGACGCGGTCCAGCGCTTCGCGGGTATAGGGCAAGGGCAGCAGGTCGTTGAGCCAGCGGCCGCCGATGGCCGACCAGCACAGGTGCTCCGACACCGCTGCCGGCTCGAAGCGGTCGACCAGAGATTTGAGGCGGCGCAGATGATTTCGATCGATCTCGTCCGCGCCGCCGAGCGACATGCCCACGCCGTGCAGGCTGAGCGGATAGCGTTGCCGCACCGCCTCCAGCGTGGCGAGCGCAGGACCGCCGGAAACGAAGTAGTTCTCGCTGTGCACCTCGAACCAGGCGACGTCCGGCGCGTCCTCGAGCACCCGCTTCACGTGGGGCGCCCGCAGTCCGACGCCGGCCGCCTTCGGAAGCGGGCCGGCCGGCGGGCGAATGGGCATGTCGACGGCCATGATGATCAGCTGTCCATCATGCCGGCGGGGGCGAGCTTGCCGCCCATCTTCTCGCAGGTGCCGGCCGGCACCAGCTTGAAGTCGTTGGGATCGTTGTCGACCTTCGACTGGCCGGCGCACGAGTGCTTGCTGTATTTGCTGCCGCAGTCGTTCTGGCCGGCCTTCGCGACGCCGAAGCACTTCTCCTTGGCCGGTTCGGCTGCGACAGCCGACGCGGAGGCGGCAAGCATGCCGGCGGCCAGCAGGCCGGCGAAGGCCGATTGGATCAGTTCGTGTGTTTTGCTCATTTCAAAGTCTCCTGAAGAAAGTTGCGATGCGCCGAAGGATTCGCCGCGTACAGGAGCCGAGAATCGGCTTCCTGTGCATCAGTCGACGCAGTCAGCGATTCCTTGCAGGTGACCGGAATTTTTTTGCGGCCGAGAACCGGCAGCAGAACAGGCCGTACGCGAGATCGCCGGGGTGCTGCCCCGGCGACCCGCCATGGCGTCGCCGCTCAGACGAACAGGCAGATATCCGTTTCGCCCGCGAACTCGAAAAAGGCCGCTGCCCCGGCGTATTCGATGCCTTCGATGAAATCGGCGTGGTCGAAGCCGAACAGCTCGACGGTCATCTGGCAGCCGATCATCTTCACGTCGGCCTCGATACAGAGCCCGCGCAGTTCGGGAATCGTGGCGACGCCGTTGTTGGCGATCGTCTTCTTCATCAGCGCGGTCGCCACCGTCTCGTAGCCCGGCACCAGCGCCTGCACGGCATTGGGGACGTTCCAGTTGATGCCCTTGAACCACGTGGGGCCGAACGGCATCTTCATCGGCATGCCGGGATTGCCGAGCGGGCTGACCTTGAGAACCGACAGGTCCTTCCTCAGCAGCTGCAGTCCGTAGAAGGTGAAAAATATCTGTACCTCGTAGCCCAGCGCGGCAGCCGTCGACGCCAGGATGAAGGGCGGATAGGCCCAGTCCAGCGTGCCCTTGGTGGCGATGAGCGCCATTTTCTTTGTTTCCATGATTTCTCTCCTGTTGCAGTTGGAAGACGGATCAATGCTTGCGCAGCAGGAAGATGAATTCGCCGCCGCTCTCTGCGGTCGACAGCAGTTCATTGCCGGTCTGCCTGGCAAACGCCTGCATGTCCTTGACCGACCCCGGGTCGGTCGAGCTCACCTTCAGCACCTGGCCGCTTTGCAGCTCGCCCAGCGATTTCTTGGTGCGCAAAATCGGCAGCGGGCAATTGAGTCCGCGTGCGTCGAGTTCCTTGTCGTAGTTCATGGCTTGCTCCTTAAAATTCCGATCACAAACAATCAATCCGTCCACGCGCGGCAGGCGAACACCTCGTCGACCGGGGTGTGGAACAGGTGGTTGGTGTAGTTGCTCAGCGTTTTCACCGCGATCGCCAGCACGACCTCGAGGATCTGGCGCTCGCTGTAGCCCGCGGCGAGGAAGGCGTCCACGTCCGAGCTGTCTGGCAGTCCGCGCTTCGCCACCATGGTGCGGGTGAAGTCGTGCAGGGCGGCGAGCCGCGCATCCGGGATCGGCTCACCATCGCGGATGGCATCGGTGACGGCTTGAGGCACACCCGACATCCTGTCGGCGATGAAGCTGTGCGCAGCGACGCAGTAGGTGCAGCCGTTCTCTCGGCTGACGGCCAGCAGCACCACCTCCTGCTCCGCGGGCGTGAAGCCGGACAAGGCCCGGAAGCGCTCGTAGCCGTGCACATAGGTGTCGAGGAGCCCGGGCGAGTTGGCCATCACGCCGAACATGTTGGGAACGAAGCCGAGGCTGGCCTGCGCATCGCGCAAGCGGGCGGCGGCGAGGGCGTCTGCATCGCTGGCGTCGAGCGCCGGGAGAGTGAGTCTGTATTGCGCCTGCATCATGGCTCCTTGGTTAGTGGACCGAATGGTCCACATTGGTCGAAAAAAAACGCCCATCCTTACCGCAAGGCCTTCAGGCTCATCTCGACGATGCCGCGCAGGGTGTCCTCGTCGGCGCCGGCCTTGCTCATGGTCTTGAGCCCGCTCATGCTGCTGACCAGAAAGTTCGCCAGCATCGCCGCATCACTCGTCTTCGGGATGTCGCCCTCCTGCTGGGCGCGTTCGACCGCGGCCTGCAGCACGTCATGGAAGCGGCCCAGCCCCTGCGCCACCGCCTCGGCGATGCGCGGATTGCGGCGGGCGAATTCGTTGGCCGTATTCAGCACCAGGCAGCCACGCGCCTCGCACACCCCGCGCGCCTCGTCGAGCACGCTTTCGAGGAACTGACGGATGAAGGCCAGTCCGCTCGGCGAGGCCTGCAGGGCTGCGCGCAGGGCCCCTATCATCTCGTCGCCGTAGTGCGTCATGCAGCGCTCGAACAGCGCCTGCTTGCCGCCGAACGCCTGGTACAGGCTGCTCTTCGAGAGGCCCATCGCGTCGAGCAGATCCTGCATCGAGGTGTTTTCGTAGCCGTTGCGCCAGAAAACCTGCATCGCCGCATCCAGCGCGGCATCGGGATCGAATTCGAGGGGGCGGCCCGGGGATGGCTTCATGCCCCGATTTATGGACCACCCGGTTCATAAAGTCAAGGCAGGCCAACCCGAGGCCGGGCGGCTATTGGCTGACGGCCTCCCTCACCATCCCGTCGAGCGCGCCGGCCAGGCGTTCGAGCGCCGCCTTGCAGGCGGGGGCCTCCGGCTTGATCGCGTAGGCGGCCGGGTAACCGAGCCAGCGCTTGCCCTGCGCGTCTTCCCACGCCAGCACCCGCAGCGGCAGTTCGAGCCCGTAGCGCTGGTCGCACTGCAACACGGGCGTGCCGCCCTTGGGGTGCCCGAAAATCAGCAGTTCGGTCGGGCGCAGGATCTCGCCGATGCTGCGCGCACCGGCCGCGTGATCGATGCGCGCGAGGATCTTGAGGTCGCGCCCCTTGGCGATCGCCTCGAGCCGGTCCATCGTGGCCTGGGGTGAATGCGGGCTGGGCAGGACGACCATTCCTTCCGCACCGAAGGCAGGTGGAATCAGCAAGGCAAGGGACAGTGCGATGGCGGAACGTAACATCGGTTTCTCCTCGGAGGTGATGACACGATTGGTCGGTGCAGCCACGCATTCCTGACAGGCGCCAGGACGCGTGACGACCGGATGGCGAACCGGGCTTGCTTTATGTACCGTCTGGTTCATTATTCGTAGCAGAAATATTTCGAACGACACCTCAGGAGACGGATTTGCGCGACCCCGGCATCGAAGCCCCGGAGACCTGGCTCGAGCAGCACGGCAATGCGCTCTATCGCTTCGCGCTGCTCCGCCTGCGCGACGCCCGGAAGGCCGAGGAAGTGGTGCAGGACACGCTGGTCGCCGCCCTGCAGGCACGCGCACGCTACAGCGGCGACGCCACGGTGCGCACCTGGCTCATCGGCATCCTCAAGCACAAGATCATCGATCAGTTCCGCCACGACGCGCGCGAAGCCCCGCTGGAATCCGCCGGGCCATCGTCGGCCGACGCCGATCCGTTTGCCGAGGACGACTATTTCGACGCCCGCGGACACTGGCGAGAGAAGCTTTCGGAATGGGGCAACCCCGAAGACACGCTGGCGCGCAGCCAGATGATGGCGATCCTGCAGCGCTGTCTCGACGCCCTCCCCGAGCGGCTCGCCCGACTGTTCATGCTGCGTGAGGTGATGGAAGAAACCACCGACACCATCTGTCAGGAAATGGAGGTTTCGGAGACGAACGTGTGGACCATGCTGTATCGGGCCCGCATGGGGCTCCGCAAGTGTCTGGACCACAACGGAATCGGGCGCGCCCGGGAGTAGACGATGCTGACATGCAAGGAAGCAAGCCGCCTGGTTTCCCAGGAGCAGGACCGGCCGCTGCGCTACAACGAGCGCCTGGGGTTGCGCATGCATCTCTGGATGTGCGCGAACTGTCGGCGTTTCGAGCGGCAGATCGGCCTGATGCGGCGGCTGTTGCGACAGGCCGTCCGAAGCGCAGAAACCGGGACCGACGACACGCCACTATCCCCTGAAGCGCGTGAGCGAATCCGGCGGGCCATCGAAGCACGGCAGCAGCAAGCACCGAAATAAAGCCCCTTCGGCCGGGCCGCTACGCAGCCCCGATCTTCAGCTTGTCAGCAGCCCCTGACGCGCGAACAGCCACAGCTGGCGCTGCGTGAGCTCGGCGACCGTCTCGCGCGGCAGGGCCACCCCCGCCTCGCTCAGTCTTGCCTGCATGGCTGCGACGAGATCCTCGACCGAGCGACTGCCGTCGAGCATCGCCAGCAGCGCGCGCCCGGCCGCGTCGACGTCCATCGCCACGTGGCGCACGCCGCTCACCACCCAGCCGGGGACGCTCGCCTGCAGCCGCGCGAGCGCGTGCGCGCAGGGCCGCTCGCCGGGCGCATCCGGCGGGGTGCCGTGCCAGACCGTGGGCATCACCGCGTGGCTCGCCACCAGCGGGAACAGCGCGTCGCGGAAGGCGGCGGCATCGACCTCGGCGGCGACGCCGAACTCGGCCATCACCCGCCGCGCCGACGCCAGCAGCTCGGGATACGCGAGCGCGCCGGGATAGGTGGCCGACAGCGCCATCAGCGCCGCCTTCAGCGCGGGTTCGGTGACCGCAAAGCTGTTGCCCGCGGGATTGACGAAGCGCTGCTCGGTCGCCGCCTCGAGATCGATCTCCTCGTCGCTGCCGAGGTCGGCGTGGAAGGCCAGCGACGCCAGCGCCTCCGCCATCGGCGGCTGCGCGAACGCGGCGTCGTCGCGGCTCAGCAGCGCACGGCGGAAGCGCGTGCCGAGCGCCGCGTCGAGCGCGGTCTCGGCGTCCCGCCAGCGCCCCGCCATGCCTTCCGGCGCCAGTCCCCAGGCGTCCTCGAGCTCGACCACCGCGCTGCGCGGGCCGGCCTCGCCGACATAGCGCAGGCCGTGCGCGTCGAGCTGCGCGGCGAAGTCGGCGAAGGCCATCGGCGCGTTGCAGTCGGCGAGGTATTCGTGGAACAGGTAGGACGGCGCCGCCGCCTTCAGATAGGCGATTTCCTTCAGCAGCACCGGATCGGTCCACTCCGCCGCCAGCGCGTCGAGCACGGCGAGCGCCTGGCGGTAGCGCTCGGGCGCCGGCAGGTCGGCCGCGGTGCGCGCGAGCAGCGCCTGCCGCAGCGGCTGCAGGCTTTCCCAGCCGGCGGCGACGTTGAAGCTGACGTAGGCGATCCCCTGCGCGGAGAGGTGGCGCCGGCACACCTCGAGCAGCGCCGCCTGCACCGCGGGCGGCACCCAGGAGAACACGCCGTGCGCGATGATGTAGTCGAACTCGCCGAGATCGCCGGGCAGCGCGGCCAGGTCGGCGTGCAGGATGCGTGCGTTGGGCAGGCCGAGGCGGCCGATGAAATCGGCGCCGGCCTGCGCCTGGACCCTGGACAATTCGACGCCGACGCAGTCGGACCCGGGCCAGCGCCACGCCAGCGGGATCAGGTTGCCGCCCTGCGCGCAGCCGAGCTCGAGGATGCGGGCGCGCGTGGGGTCGGGCGCGTCGAAGCCGTGCAGGCGCGCCACCGCCGCCAGGAAATCAGGCTGGGTCTCGGGCAGCGGCAGGCTGTCGTACGGGAGTTCGTCGTAGCTGGCGAGGGTGTCCATGGCGGCCATTCTACTGCCGCCATGGCGCCGGCTCAGTGCCCGCGCGTGCCCGGCTTGGCCGAGAACAGCGCGGCGGACGGGCGCGGCTTGCGCGGATGCGAAGCGGGCTGCGCGCCCGGCTTGGGCGCGGCCTTGGCCGCGGCCGGACGGGCGCCGCCGGCTGCCGGCTTGCCCTGCGGGGCGCGGCCGGAGGCGTTGCGGCCGCCGGGCTGGCCCTGCCGTGCGGGCTGGCCGGAGCGCTGGCCGGCGCCCTGGCGCGGCGCGCCGCGGCCCTGCGGACGCGGCGGGCGCTCGTCGGACATCAGGTCGGCCTTGGCCGGCGGCACGAAGCCGGGTTCGATCTCGACGCGCACGATCGAGCGCTTGATCAGCTTCTCGATGTCGCGCAGATAGCTCATTTCCTCGTCGTCGACCAGCGACAGCGCCGAGCCGGTGGTGCCGGCGCGGCCGGTGCGGCCGATGCGGTGGACGTAGTCTTCCGGCACGTTGGGCAGTTCGAAGTTGACGACCTGCGGCAGCTGGTCGATGTCGATGCCGCGCGCCGCGATGTCGGTCGCCACCAGCACGCGCACGCTGCCGTCCTTGAAGCTCGCCAGCGCCTTGGTGCGTGCGCCCTGGCTCTTGTTGCCGTGGATCGCGGCGGCGGTGATGCCGTCCTTGATCAGCTTCTCGGCGAGCTTGTTGGCGCCGTGCTTGGTGCGGGTGAACACCAGCACCTGCTGCCAGTCGTGGTGCTTGATCAGATGCGCCAGCAGGTCGCGCTTGTGCGCCTGCGGCACCCGATGCATCGACTGCTCGATGACTTCCACCGTGGTGTTGCGGCGCGCGACTTCGACGCTCTTCGGGTTGTGCAAGAGGCCGTTGGCGAGCGCGCGGATCTCGTCGGAGAAGGTCGCCGAGAACAGCAGGTTCTGGCGCTGCTTCGGCAGCACCGCGAGCACCTTCTTGATGTCGCGGATGAAGCCCATGTCGAGCATGCGGTCGGCCTCGTCGAGCACGAGGATCTCGACGCCGGAGAGGTCGATGGTCTTCTGGCCGAGGTGGTCGAGCAGGCGGCCCGGGGTGGCGACGAGGATGTCGACGCGCGACTTCAGCGCCTTGAACTGCGGGTTGATGTTGACGCCGCCGAACATCACCATCGACGTGAGCGGCAGGTACTTGCCGTAGGTCTTGACCGACTCCTCGACCTGCGCCGCGAGTTCGCGCGTCGGCACCAGGATCAGGCAGCGCGGGCGGCCCGGCCTGGCCTGGACGGCCTTGGTCGAGAGGTGGTGCAGGATCGGCAGGGTGAAGCCGGCGGTCTTGCCGGTGCCGGTTTGCGCCGCGGCGAGCAGGTCGCCGCCGGCGATCACCTGCGGGATGGCCTGCGCCTGGATCGGGGTGGGCGTGGTGTAGCCGGCGTCGGCGATGGCACGCAGAATGGGGTCGGCCAGGCCGAGCGTATCGAAGCCGGGGCCGGCAAGGGTGTTTTCAACAGTCATGTGGTTTCCTGCGACGGCCTGTCACGTTTGCAGTGACACCAATCGAGGCAGACGAATAGGGGATCGTGAGATCGGGGTAAGAAGAACCGCGCACCGATTGGCTGGATGCGGGAGGCCGCACTATACCGGCTGCGGGGCACGCCCGCAACGCCCGGGACAAGCCGCGGGGCGTGCGGTTAATATCGGGCCATCATGAATTGGCCCCGCCCCCGTCTCCCCTACGTCCAGAAGCGTCATCGGGTGAGCCTTCTCTCGGCACGCCTGTGGCTGCGCCACATGCTGTTCTGGGGCGGGGCGGTCGCCGTTGGACTGGCCGCCACCGTGTTTGCGCTCAGCAGCGACTACGCCCAGGCGCTGTTCCGCCAGCTGCTGGCGCTCTCCCCCTGGCTGCCGCTGCTGGTTACCCCGCTGACGCTCGCCGGCGTCGCCGCGCTGACCCAGCGCTACTTCAAGGGCGCCGAAGGCAGCGGCATTCCCCAGACCATCGCCGCCATCCGCATGCAGGACGACAGCCGGCGCGACGCCGTGCTGTCGCTGCGGGTGGCGCTGGGCAAGATGCTCCTGACCTGCATCGGGCTGGCGGGCGGGGCGAGCGTGGGGCGCGAAGGCCCCACCGTCCAGGTCGGCGCGGCGCTCCTGTACAACCTGCGCCGGCTGGTCCGCTTTCCCCGCCACCTGATGGAGCGCGGCCTGATCATCGCCGGCGGCGGCGCCGGGGTGGCGGCGGCGTTCAACACGCCGCTCGCGGGCATCGTCTTCGCCATCGAGGAGATGGCGCGCTCGTTCGAGGAGCGCTCCAGCGGCACGCTGCTCACCGCGGTGATCATCGCCGGCCTCGCCGCCATCTACGTGCAAGGCGACTACACCTACTTCGGCGCCACCGACGCGGCCCTGGCCGGCGCGTCGGGATGGCTGGGCGTGCTCCTCTGCGGTCTGGCCGGCGGCCTGCTGGGCGGCGGCTTCAGCCGTCTGCTCCTGGCGTTTTCCGCGCACGGCCTGCCCGGCCGCGCGGGCGCCTTCATGCGCGCCTACCCGGTGCGCTTCGCCGCCGCGTGCGGCCTCCTGCTGGCGCTGATCGGGATCGCCTCGGGCAGCGCGGTCTACGGCAGCGGCTACGACGAGGCCAAGCACCTGCTCGAGGGAACCGGCGAAGTGTCCGCGGCGTACGGCCTGTGGAAGATGCTCGCGACCTTCGTGTCCTTCGTCAGCGGCATTCCCGGCGGGCTGTTCGCGCCCAGCCTGTCGGCCGGCGCCGGCATCGGCCAGGCGGTCGCCGGCCTGGTGGCGCTGGAAGACGGCAGCGCACTGATCGTGATCGGGATGGCCGCGTATTTCGCCGGCGTGGTGCAGGCGCCGATCACCGCCTTCGTCATCGTGATGGAGATGACCGACAACCACGACATGGTGGTGCCGCTGATGCTGGCGACGCTGCTGGCCACTGCGGTGTCGCGCATGATCTGCCCCAAGCCGCTCTACAAGGCGCTCGCCAACAACTATCTGGCGAAGGTGCGGCCAGCGGCCTGAGCCGACGCCTGCGCTAGTTGCCGACCAGCCCCTTCTCGATCGCGTAGCTCGTCAGCATCGAGGCGTTGTGCAGGTCGAGCTTCTTCATCAGGTTGGAGCGGTGCTTCTCGACGGTCTTGATGCTGAGGCACAGGTAGTCGGAGATGTAGCGGTTGGGGTGGCCTTCGGCGACCAGCTTGAGCACCTCGCGTTCGCGGTGCGTCAGCGTGTCCCACGCGCTGCTGGCCTCGCCCTCCCTGCCGGTACCGAGGTAGCCGTTGATGACCTTGCCGGCGACGTCGGGGCTGAGATAGGTCTTGCCGTTCAGCACGCTGCGGATCGCGACGTGCAGCTCGTCGTAGGTCGCGTCCTTGAGGATGTAGCCGTCGGCGCCGGCGCGCAGGCTGGCGTGGATGTATTCCTCGGTCTTGTGGATGGTCAGCACGAGGACGCGGGTGTCGGGCTGGCGCCGCTTGATGTCGATCATCGCCTCGATGCCGTTCATCCCCGGCATCGACAGGTCCATCAGCACCAGGTTCGGCGCGAGCGACCCGATCGCACGGATCGCGTCGTGGCCGTTGTCGGCCTCGCCGACGATCTCGATGTCGGGGTCCTGGGTCAGCAGCGCCCGCAGGCCAGCCCTCAGCAGGGTGTGATCCTCGACAATGAAAATGCGCTGCTTCTCGCTCATGATGGTCCCCGTTTCCGTCCGTATCGTCCGCCGGCCAGATGCTGCGCCGGCCTGCCCGCCGTGCGCTAGCGCAGCAACGGCATGAACACCCACTCCGAGTACTTCGTCTTGCCCTCGAACTGCCGCTCCGCCGGCCGGAAGCCGGCCTGCTTCAGCGGCACCTCCTCCGACTGGCTGTACACCCCGAAAATCTCGCCGTTCGGCCCGGTGACCAGCCCCCACTCCGCGCCGCCCGTCATCGGATCGCGATAGATTTTTCTAAGATAGCGCCTGGTTCCCGGATAGCGAGGGTCGCGCAGCAATTCCTCCAGGTTCAGCGGATAGCGCCGCGCCTTGCCCGGGGTGTTGGCGTAGAACTGCTCGATGGCGCGACGGAACTGGCCGCCGACGAACAGCAGTTCCTGTTCCTTCTCGCGCTTCATCGCGGTGTGCCAGAGTTCCCCGGTCGCCGCGAGCCCGATGCTCATGATCGCGACCAGGATCAGCAATCCGATGTAGCCGAAGCCGCGCGCGCGCTGCGGCGCGGCTGCATGGTCGGGACGGGCCGGGGCGCGGGCGCTCATGCTGCGGCTACCATTCGGCGTACGCCGAGCCGTCGCGGGCGCGGCCGTCGGCGCCGCTCCTGACGTCGTAGACGCCGCCCAGCTCCGGCTGCGGCGGCGGCACGACGACCCAGGTGGCGTCGCTGTCGGTGATCGGGTCGGTCGGCACGCTGCGCAGGTAGCGCGCGGCGACCAGCTCGTCGAGCGCGTCGGGATAGCGCCCGGTGTCGCCGTAGTACTTGTCGAGCGTCTGCCGCATCAGCGCCAGGTTGGCGTGCAGCACCGCCTCGCGCGACTTCTCCATGCTGGCGAAATAGCGCGGCACCGCGAGCGTCAGCAGCGTCGCGATCACCGCCATCACGACCAGCAGTTCGATGAGGGTGAAGCCGGAGGTTCGCCGTCGCCGGTCCATGATGCGCCTCACCAGTCCCGGTAGGGAATCCCGTTGAGGCCGGTTCCCGGCGCCCGCGAATACACGTCGTACACGTCCTCGCCGGCCTCGGGCACGTCGTGCGGGCTGGCGTAGCTGCGCAGGCCCCAGCTCTCCCCGGCGGGCAGCGCGGCGTCGGCCACCATCGGGTCGCGCGGGATGCGGCGCAGGAAGTAGATCCTTTTCTTGCGGGACGGACTGCTCGCGTCGGGGACCCCCTCGACCAGCACGTCGAGCGAGGACGGGTACGCCGACTGCCCGACCGTGTGCTCGACGCGCCCCTCCTCGACCGCCTGCATGTAGGCGTCGAGCGCGCCGCGGATCTCGCGCAGCGCCAGCCGCAGCTCCTGTTCCTTGTTGCGCTTCACCACCACCTCGGCGAGCGGAAACGCGACCGTCGCCAGCAGCGCGACGATGGCGACCGTCACCACCAGCTCGATCAGCGTGAAGCCGGCGGGCGGCGGACGGCGGCTCATGGCGCCACCTTCACCGTGTGCGGCGCCGGCACGCTCGCCGGAAGCTCGTCGCCGTCGGGCCCGGTCGGCTCGAGGCGGCCGACCGCGATCTGCGATTGCGGGTGGGCGGCGAGCGCCTCGAACGCCAGCGTGACGACGCTGCCCGAGCCGCTGGCGCCGTCGCCCGAGCCTGCGAGGTCGACCCGGATCTGGCCGCCCGCCTCGTCGATGCTCTTGGAGAAGGTGGTCTGCGTGCCGGTCTGCCGGAGGAACCCGCCCTCGGTGACGTCGACCGCCTTCAGCACCGCGGGGTCGTAGCTCACCAGCAGCCCCATGCCCCCCACCGCCTGCGCCGACTGCGCGTTGAGCGTCACCGCGATCGTCTCGCCCGGCTTCGCCTGCTCGGGGCCCTGCCACGACAGCACCACCGCCGCGCTCGCCGGCGCGGGCTGAGGCTGCGGCACCGCGTCGCGGCGCACCTGGGCGGGCGGCGCCGTGCGCACGGCCGACGCCGCCGAGGTGCTGACGGCGACCGCGCCGAGCGGCTTCATGCTGAACAGGTCGCTGCGCAGGCTGGCGTCGGTGCCCGACCAGTACTCCACCTCGGCCGCGTCGTGCAGCCGTGCGCTGCCGACGATGCGCGGGGTGATCGACAGCACGATCTCGGTCTTCTTGCCGTCGTCCTTGTGGCTCGAGAACAGGCGCCCGAGCACCGGCATCTGGCCGAGGCCCGGCACCTTGGAGGCGGTCTTGCGGTCCTCGTCGCTGATCAGGCCGGCGAGGACCTGCGTCTCGCCATCCTTCAGCCGCAGCACGGTGGCGGCGTTGCGGGTGCCGACCTCGTAGGCGAGCGTGCCGGACTGCTCGTTGGGCACTTCCTTGAGGATGGAACTCACGTCCAGGCTGACCTTGATCACGACTTCGTTGTCGAGGTGGATGTCGGGCTCGACCTCGAGCTTGAGACCCACGTCGAGGTACTGCACGCTGCCGGTGACGACCGGGGTGCCGGTGGAGACCGGCGTCACCGCGTTGGTGATCACCGGCACCCGGCTGCCGATCATGACCTTGGCCTTCTCGCGGTTGCGCACCCGGATGCGCGGGCTGGCGAGCACGTTGGTGTCGCCGTCCTCGAGCTTGAGGTTGAGCGTCGCGCTCAACGGGCTGGCGAGCAGTTCGTTGCGGTTGAGGTCGCGCAGCTGGCCGAGCGTCGTCGCCGAGTCGGGCGTCTTCAGCGTGAAGCTGCTCGGCCAGTTGATGCCCAGCTCGCTCAGCCGCGAGGTGCTCACCTCGAGCACCTCTACCTCGAGCATGACCTCGGGCTCGGCGACGTCCTGGTCGGCGATCATCTTCTCGGCGAGGCGGATCGCGTCGGGCGTGTCGCGCATCACGATCGAGTTGGTCTTCTCGTGGATGAAGATGTCCTTGGTCTTCAGCAGCGTCTTGATCATGGTCAGGATCTGCTTGGGGTCGGCGTTGGTGAGGTGGAAGCTCCTGACCTTGAGGTCCTGGTAGTCCTTGAGCTTGGCGGGCGTGCTCGGGTAGACGAACACCGTGTTGTCGCTGATCACCTTCTTCTCCAGCTGGTTCTGCAGCAGGATCAGGTTGATCGTGTCCTCGACCGAGACGTCGCGCACGAAGATCGAGGTCTTGAGGTCGGGCTTGACGTCGCGGTCGAGCAGCACGTTGATGCCGCTGGTGCGCGACAGCGCCTCGAACACCATCTTCAGGTTGGCGTCGCGGAACTGCAGGGTGACGGGCTTGGTGAACTTCGCCTTCAGCGTCGGTTCGGCCAGCCGCTGCTTCGCCTCGCGCTCGGCGAGCTGACGCTGCAGCAGCAGCGCTTGGCCGTTCTTCGGGTTCTCCAGCAGCACCGGCTTGAGGATCGCGCGCGCCGCGTCGAGCTCGTCCTTCTTCATCCGGGCCTCGGCGTCGGCCAGGACGGCGGCGTGGCGCCGGTCCATCTCCAGCGTCTCGAGGCCGAGGCGGGCCCGGCTGTTGGTGGGGTCGATGCCGAGCGCGCGCGTGAAGATCGCCTGCGCGACGTCGGGGTGGCCTGCGGCGCGCTCGCTGGCGGCGGCGGCGAGCAGCCGGTTGACCGTCTGCTCGCGGCTGCGCAGCAGGTCGGCACGGTAGCTCACGTTGCCGGGCTCGGCCGCTGACGCCTCGGCGAGCTTCGCCAGGCCCTCCTCGACCTGCCCCGCCTCCATCATCTCCAGGCCTTCGCGGTTGAGCGTCTGCGCCGCGCATCCCGCAAGCAGCACGGCCAGCACGAGGATCCCCCGGATTCGCATCATGTGTCTCCCGTGCTGAGCGTCTGGCGGATGTCGAGCGGCAGGTAGGTCAGCTCCAGCCTGCCGCGCGTGAGACGTTCGACGCGATACGTGTTGTCGATCACCTCCCCTTCGGAAACCGTGTAGATGCGCTCGCCGCGCACCAGCAGGATGAGGGTGACGCCATCCTCGACGTAGCGGCCGAGATAGCTGAACGGCAGCGGCGGCGCGGTGGGCGGCGGCGGCGGCCGGGGCTTGGGCGGCGGCGGGGGCGGCGGCGGCACGTACCAGGACACCGCGCCGAACGCGTTGCCGGCCACCGGGTCGTCCGCCGGCGCCGCGGCCGGGGGTGGCAGCCGCTCCAGTTCGACCCGCAGCGCGGCTACCCGCGGCGGCGCCTCGGCCGGCGCGGCCGGCGCGCCGGCGTGCGCCTGCCTGGGCTCGGCCTGCCGCCCGTCGTGCGGAAGCAGCGACAGGACGACCGAGACGGCAAGCGCCGCGAACAGCATGCGCCGATGCCAGGGCCGCAGCGCCTTCATGACGGCTGCTCCAGATAGAGCACCAGCCGGATCGTGGCGTCGACCAGCGGGTCGCCGACCTTCTGGCGCTCGAACTGCACCTGTTCGAGCGAGGCGATCGGGATCGTCGCGCCGGCGCTCGCCAGGAAACGGCGGATCTGCCGGTACTCGCCGCGGACCGGCAGCGTCAGCTGCAGGCGGGTCAGGCGGCCGACGCGATCGTAGCTCGGCTTGTATTCGCCCTGGTCGAGGCTGAGCCCGCAGCCCTGCGCGGTGGCGGCGATCTTGCCGATCCAGTCGGGCGAGCTGCGCTCGTCGGGGAACGCGCGGTAGAACTCGGCGAGCTGCTCGGCGGCCGGGCGCTCGCCGGACGCCAGCTGGCGGCTCGCCCGCGCGATGCGTTCCTGCAGCGAGGCGGCGTCGAGGCGCGCCTCGGCGAGGCGCTGCTCGGCGGGCACGACGGCGGAAAAATAGAACGCCGTCGCCGCCACCCACACGCCGAGGCCGACCACCCCCGGCCAGCCGAGGCGGCGTCCGATCGCGCGGTCGAGGCGGGTGCTCACGGCGCCTCCCGCTTCCACACCGCGACGAGGGAGAAGCGCACCGGCTTCTCCGGATCGGCGTGCTGCACCTGGTGGTTCTGCAGCAGCACGCTGCCGAACACCTCGCGCTTGCCGAGCTGGCGGACGTACTCGAGCATGGCGTCGAAGGTCTTCGCCTCCGCGCTGATCACGACCGTGCCCTTCTTGAGGTCCGGCGCCATCGACAGCAGCGCGACGTGCTCGCCGGCCGACGCCTCCACCGCGCGGAACAGGGTGTCCCACGGCAGGCTCAGCTCGCGCAGCACCTGGTTGGCGTGCTGCACCTCGAGCGCCTGCTCGCGGGCCGCCTCGGCGGAGACCGGCCGCAGCGCGCGGGCGCGATGGCCCGCCAGGCGCTCGGCACGGTCGACACGCGCCTCCCACTGCACGATGCGCTGCCCGAGATCGCGGTAGTAGCCCGCCGCCAGGGCGAGCGCCACCAGCGACGTCGCCAGCACCGCAAGCCCCACCCACGGACGCGGGCGGCCGGTGCCCTGGTAGTCGAGTCGCAGCGCGCGCATGGCCTAGCCCTCCTGCGCCGCGAGCACGCGGGCCGCATCCGCCGGCACGGCGCCGCCGGACTGCTTCGGCACCAGCAGGTGGAACTGCCAGCGGTCGTTGTCGGGCAGCTTGACGTCGTCGCGCCCGAACGCCCACACGAAGACGTCGCGCGCGGCCGCCTCGGGGTCGGCGAGATAGGCTTCGCGCGCGAGGATCAGGCCGAGCTCGACGCGCCAGCCGGGGCCGATGCGCTGGCTGCGGAGGCGCACCCAGCGTCCCTGCTGCAGCAGCGCGAGGCACAGGCTGCCCGGCTCCAGCAGGGCCAGCCAGGCGTGCCGCCCCTGCAGGCGGCGGCGCTGCTCGTTGCAGACCGCCATCAGCCTCGGCTGGATCGACTCGAGGCGGACCCCGGCGGCGGCGAAGGTCTCGCGCAATGCGCCCGGCAACGCGGCGTCGACCGCGCTCGCCGGCCGCGGCGTCCCGGCGCGCGCGTCGCTCACCCGCAGGTCCCATTGCGCGGCCGCGTCGCCGTACACCCGCTCGAAGCAGTGGCGCGCGAAGGCGGCCTCCTCGTCGGCGCCGCCGAGGGCGTCGCTCCAGGGGACCAGCGCGTAGCGCACCAGGCGGTTGGCGAGGATCACCCGCGCCCGCGCGCCGCGGCCTGCGACGCCCGGCAGCGCGGCGCGCAGCGCGTCGACGGCACCGCGCCAGGGCGGCGCCTCCGGCGCGCCTGCCGCGACCGTCAGCCGCTCGTGCGTGACCGTCTTGCGCACGCCGCGCCAGCCGAGCGTGCGCGCGGTATGCACCAGGCTCACCTGGTCGGGCGCGAGTTCGACCAGCAGGTCGTCAGTCGGCCACCGTGACACGGTTGATCTCCTGCAAGGTGGTTTCGCCCGCGGCGACCATGTCGAGCGCGATCTCGCGCAGGAAGCGCGTACCGTTGCGGCGTGCCGCCTCGCGGATCAGGCGGACCGGCTGGCGCGCGATGATGAGTTCGCGGATTTCCTCGTTGAGGTGGAGGATCTCGCCGATGGCGCGGCGCCCCTTGAAGCCGGTGCCGCGGCAGTGCCCGCAGCCGCGCCCGGCGCGAAAGTGCATGCCGGCCGCCTGCCCGGCGCTCACGCCGGAATCGGCGAGCAGCGCCGCGTCGGGCTCGACGTCGACCGCGCAGTGCGGGCAGCTCACCCGCACCAGGCGCTGCGCCATGATGCCGTTCAGCGCCGAGACGAAGCTGTAGGGGTCGACCCCCATGTGGATGAAGCGGCCGATGACGTCGAACACGTTGTTGGCGTGCACGGTGGTGAAGACGAGGTGCCCGGTGAGCGCCGACTGCACCGCGATCTGCGCGGTCTCCGGGTCGCGGATCTCGCCGACCATGATCTTGTCCGGGTCGTGGCGCAGGATCGACCTGAGGCCGCGGGCGAAGGTCAGCCCCTTCTTCTCGTTGACCGGGATCTGCAGCACGCCGGGCAGCTGGTATTCGACCGGGTCCTCGATGGTGATGATCTTGTCCTGGCCGTGGTTGATCTCGGTGATCGCGGCGTACAGGGTGGTGGTCTTGCCCGAGCCGGTGGGGCCGGTCACCAGCAGCATGCCGTAGGGCTCGGCCGAGAGGCGCCGCAGCTGGGCGATGCAGGCGTCGTCGAGGCCCAGGTAGCTGAGGCGCAGCCCCTTGATCTGGTCAGACAGCGTCTGCTTGTCGAGGATGCGCAGCACTGCGTCCTCGCCGAAGATGCTCGGCATCACCGACACCCGGAAGTCGACCTCGTGGCCGTGCACCGACACCTTGAAGCGGCCATCCTGCGGCACGCGGCGCTCGGCGATGTCGAGCTCCGACATGATCTTGACGCGCGAGATCACCTGCTCCGCGAGCTCGAGTCCGGCCATCGAGCCGACCGTCGTCAGAACGCCGTCGATGCGGTACTTGATCGCGAGCCCGGCCGGTCCGGTCTCGAGGTGGATGTCGCTGGCGGCGGCCTTGAGCGCGTCGTAGAGCGTCGAATGCACCAGCCTGACGACCGGGCTGGTGCCCTCGCTGATGGTCTTGAACGACAGGTCCTCGATGCCGCTGCCGCCCGCCGCGGCCTTGCCCTCCGCCGGCAGCAGGCTGTCCATCGCCGACAGCGTCTCCTCGTGCTGCGCGAGATAGGCGGCGACGTCGGCCGGGTGCGCGAGGCGCCAGGAAAACGGCGCCGCGATGCGCTGCTCGGCCCACGCCTGCAGCGCGACGTCGAACGGGTCGCCCATCGCCAGCACCAGCCGCGCCTGCTCGTCGCGCAGCGCCAGGCACTCGCGCGCCATCGCCTCGGCGAACGGCAGCGCGTCGAACGCCGGCTGCATGCGGTAGAGGTCGGCCATCGTCGCGACCGGATAGTGCAGCGCCGCACCCAGCGCCTCGACGAAGGCCTGCGCGTCGAGGCCGGACTGCTCCTCGAGCACCTCGACCACGCGGCGCTGCGCCGCGGCGGCGACGAGGCGCGCCGCCTGCACCTGCTGCGGGGTGAAGCCCTGCAGGGGGAGAACCGCTTCCGCCATGTTCATTGAATGCTCCCCGCGAGTTCGAAGATCGGGAAATACATGAGCACCACGATGAGGCCGATCACCACGCCGATGAACGCCATCAGCAGCGGCTCGAACAGCCGGGTGAAGCGCTCGACCCAGCGCGCGGTCTCCTCCTCGTGGAAGGCGGCGACGCGCTCCATCATCTCGCCCATGCGGCCGGTGCGCTCGCCGACGCGCAGCATCCTCAGTGCCACCGCGGTGGTCAGCCCGTAGCGCTCCATCGCGACCGACAGCGGCTGGCCCTCGCGGATGCACGCCGACGCCTGCACCAGCCGGGCGCGCAGGCCCGTCTCCAGCAGGTCGGACACCAGGCCGAGCGACGGCAGCACCGGCATGCCGCCGCGCAGCAGCATGCCGAGCGAGCGGTAGAAGCGGGCGAGCTGGTAGACGTGCAGCCGCTCGCCGATGGCCGGCGCCCGCCACAGCGCGCGCTGCAGCCGCTGGCGGCTGGCCGGGCGGGTGGCGGCGTAGAGCGCGCCGCCGACGACCAGCAGCGTGCCGGCGAGGATCGCCGCGCCGTGCGATTCCAGCAGCTGGCCCCAGCGCATCAGCAGCTGCGACATCAGCGGCAGCTCGCTGCCGATGTCGGCGTAGAGGTGACTGAAGCGCGGCACCACGTAGACCATCAGGAACAGCGTCACCAGCCCGCCGACCGCGGCGAGCAGCAGCGGATAGATCGACGCGCTGACCACCTGCCGTTTGACGGCGTCCATCTGCGACTGGTAGGCGATGTAGCGCGCCAGCGCCTCGGGCAGGTCGCCGGTGCGCTCGCTCGCGCGCACGGTCGCCACGTAGAGCGGCGGGAAATCGGCCGGGGTGGCCTGCAGCGCATGCGAAAACGAATGCCCCTCGTAGAGGGTGGCGATGATCCCCGCGAGCACCTGCTTGACCTCGGGCCGCTGCTCCTTTTCCGCCAGCGTCTCCAGCGACTCGACCAGCGCGAGCCCGGCCTGCAGCAGCGCCAGCAGTTCCTGGCTGAACAGCACCAGCGGGAAATGCCCGCGCGGCCGGGTCCACGCCGGCCAGCCGGCCTTCGCCCTGACCCCGATCACCGTGTAGCCGCGCGCCAGCATCTGGCGGGCGGCGTCGCCGGCGTCGGCGGCCTCGACCACCCACGCGCTCAGGTTCTCGTTGCCGCGCAAGGCCTTGATCTCGTAGCGCATGCGTCCCCCGCTACCAGCTGGTGATGTCGACGGCGTCGCCGTCGCCGCCGGGCCGGCCGTCGCGGCCGTACGACAGCAGGTCGTATTCGCCGTGCTCGCCGGGCGCCACGAAGACGTAGGGATTGCCCCAGGGATCGAGCGGGACCGCCTTCTGCAGGTAGGGACCGTCCCAGCGGGTTTCGTTGGCCGGCGCGCTCACCAGGCTGGCGAGCCCCTGCTCGCTGCTCGGGTAGTGGCCGACGTCCAGCCGGAACTGGTCGAGCGCCTTGCCGAGCGCGTCGATCTGGGCGCGCGCGACCTTGACCTCGGACTTGCCGATCTGCGAAAAGTATCGCGGCCCCACGTAGCCGGCGAGCAGGCCGATGATCACCATGACCACCAGCAGCTCGAGCAGGGTGAATCCCCGCGCGCGCGGCTTGCCGACATTCCGGATTTTCTGCATCGCTACCCCCTCCATCCTGTTGCATGCCCCCGTGCCGACAGGGGCTGGTCTCACCTTAGCGCTACCGCTGCAGGCTGGCTGTGGGGGGTTCCGCGTATTCGTTCATGCGGGGTGGACCGTATTTCCGAGGTAGGTGAACCCTGTAGCCGGGCACCCCGGCTGCGACGGCTAGCCGGAAACGGGCGCGCAGGGCCACGACACCTCGACGCGGGTGCCCTGCCCGGGCGCCGACGCGATGCGGCAGTCGCCGCCGGAGAACGACGCGCGCTCGCGCATGCTGAGCAGGCCGAGTCCCCTGCCGCCGGGCTCGGCGTAGCCCACGCTGTCGGGGTCGAAGCCGCAGCCGTTGTCCTCGACCAGCAGGCGCAGCGTGTCGCCCGCGCGGTCGAGGCGCACCCGCACGCGATCGGCGCCGGCGTGCTTGACGATGTTGTTGGTCGCTTCCTGGAGGATGCGGAACAGCGTGATCTGCAGCGGCACCGGCACGTCTTCCTCGACGACGTCGAACGCCTTGTCGACGGCGATGTGGCCGCACGCCGCCTCGAACTCGCGGAAGAACCACGACAGCGTGGGCAGGATGCCGAGGTCGTCGAGGATCGACGGCCGCAACGCGGTCGACACCCGGCGCACCTCGACCAGCGCCTCCTTGACGCGGGGTATCAGCTGCTGCAGCGACTCGCCGGCCTCCGAGGCCGCCCCCGCGGCGAGCTGCCGGGCGGCGTTTTCCAGCGCCAGCTTGATCAGGCTCAACGACTGCCCCAGCCCGTCGTGCAGGTCGAGCGCGATGCGCCGCCGCTCGTCCTCCTGGATCGTCGCCAGCATGCACGAGAGGCGCTGCAGTTCGTCGTGCGACTCGCGCAGCGCCTGCGCGGTGCGCACCTGCTCGGTGGTGTCGCGCAGGATAGTCGACAGGTTCTCGACCTCGCCGTCTGCGCCGCGGTGCGCGATGATGACCTGCGAGACGTGGATGTCGCGCCCGTCGCGGTCGTGCAGCAGCGTCTCGCCGGCCCACACGCCGTCGCGGATCGCGGCGGGGATGGCCTCGTTGCGGATCTTCGCCTTCACCGGCGGGTCGCACTGCTGGCACAGGCTGCGCTGCGAGACGTCGTCGTCGGGTCCGAGCCCGAGCAGTTCGCGCCCGGCCGGGTTCAGGTACAGCATCCGGCCCTCGGCGTCGGCCATCGCGACATAGTCGGTGGTCTGCTCGAGGATGGTCAGCAGGCGCGCCTGCGTGCCCTCGCTGACCACGCGCCTTTCCTTCTCCAGGCACGCCAGGCACTGCAGTTCCTCGAACAGCCGCTGGTAGCCGGCCTCGGACTGCTTCTGGCCGCTGATGTCGCCGACCATCACCACGGCGTGCAGGGCGTCGGACCCGCGCAGCGGCTGCTGCGGCCTGACCAGCGGCTGCACCAGCAGCGAGAGGTGGCGCTTGAGCAGCGGGTCGTACACCTCGCATTCGGTGCGATCGCCGCGCGCCAGGCGGGCCGCCGCGGTGAGCCAGAGCCCCTTGAAGTAGCACGCCGGGTCGCTGCAATCGGGGTGCAGCACGTGGTGCAGCGACAGCCCCCTGACGCCGGCGACCGCGCCGAGCCCCCAGCGCTCGACCGTGCGGTTGGTGTGAATGAGATGGCCCTCGCCGTCGAGCAGGCAGATCAGCTGCGGCATCAGGTCCGCCGCCGCCTGCCATTGCTGCTTGGCAACCTCCAGTGTGTGCGCGTCCATCCCTTGTCCCCTCGTGACCGCTTCACGTCCCCCCGAACCCGTCGCCCTGTACCCTGGGGGCGCCGGGCCGTCGGCGCCCGCTGCCGGCGCGCCGGCCGCGAGTCGTTGCGGCCGGCCGGCTACCACGCCAGCCGGATCCCGCTGCGGGTGTTGTCGACGACGGTCGTGCTGACGCGGCGCTCGGCGGACTGCGGGATCAGGCGCTGGAAATCGACGACGTCGAGCGGGGTGCCGACCGGAAACGAAATGACGCCGTGCCTGAGCAGCAGGGCCCGTTCGTCGACCGCCTCCACGCGGTACAGGCCGATGCTCTGGCCGCGGTACCAGACGTTGACGATGGGCAACCCTGCCAACGTCGATGGCACGTCGCCGGTCTGGATCGATCTCGCTGTGGTCTCCTGCATGTCGTCATCCTCCTTTTCCTGGCGCCGCCGGGGCGCGCCGTCCATGGGAAGGGAAGCCTACCGCGCGCCGATGACGGGCAACATGCCGACCTTCTTTAGCCGCCCTAAAGATTCCTTTAGGCGGGCGCCCGCCGTCGATCAGGGATGGGCCGGCTGGTGGGCGACCGCCCACAGGCGCAGCAGCTCGGCCAGCGTCCGCACGCCGACCTTGCGCATGATGTTGAAGCGGTGGACGTCCACGGTGCGGTCCTGGATGTCGAGCTCTGCCGCGATCTTCTTGGTGTGATAGCCCGCCGCGATCAGTTCCATCACCGCGCGCTCGCGCGGCGTCAGCGCGTCGAAGCGCGCCGCGGCTTCGTCGAGCGCCTGCCGGGTGCTCCAGTGCTGGTGGTCCTCGCGCAGGCAGACCTGCACGCGGTCGAGCAGGTCCTGTTCGTTGAACGGCTTCTCGACGAAGTCCGACGCGCCGGCCTTGAGCGCGCGCACGGCCATGGGGACGTCGCCGTGGCCGGTGATGATGATGACCTGCAGCGCGACGCCCTGCGCCTGCAGCGAACGCTGCAGCTCGAGCCCGCTCATGCCGGGCATGCGCACATCGAGCAGCAGGCACCCGCGCATGCGGGCATCGGCCACGGCGAGGAAGTCCTCGGCCGAGGCGAAGCACTGGTGGGGCAGCGAAACCGAATCGAGCAGCGCGGACAGCGCACCGCGAACCGCATCGTCGTCGTCGACGACATAGACGGCGGGCGGGTGCGGCGGCATCAGTCGGCCTCCCGCGCCAGGCTGAAGGTGAACGCTGCGCCGCCCTCGGGCCGCGCAGCGTAGCGCAGGCTGCCGCCGTGCGCCTCGACGATGGAACGACTGATGGCCAGACCCATGCCCAAGCCCCCCTGTCTTCCGGTCACGAACGAGTCGAAGATCTGATCGCCGAGCGCAGGATCCACGCCAGGCCCGGTGTCGATGACTTCAACATAGACCAGTTGCGCGTCGGCACGCGTCCGCAGCGTGACGCGCCGCTCGCCCGTGCCGGCGAGCACCGCCTCCATCGCGTTGCGCACGAGGTTGAAGAGCACCTGCTCGAGCAGCACCCGCTCGCCCTGCACCACGGGCAGCGCCGGGGCGAGGTCGAGCGCCACCGCGACACCCTGCGCGCGTGCGTCGTGGTCGACCAGATCGGCGGTCTCGCGGGCGATCTGGTTCAAGTCCACCGGGCCGAGCTGCGGCTCGCCCTTCTGCACGAAGCGGCGCACCCGCTTGACGATCTCGCTGGCCCGCTTCGCCTGCGCGTTGATCGCCTCGAGCCAGCTTTCCAGCTTGCCGGCGTCGCAGCCGCCCTGCAGGCCGCGCAGGCCCGCTGCGCTGTACATCGAGATCGCCGCCAGCGGCTGGTTGATCTCGTGGGCGATCTCGGTCGCCATCTCGCCCATGCTGGCGAGGCGGGAAACGTGGGCCATCTCGTGCAGGTGCTGGCGCTCGCGGCGCTGCGAGGCGCGGATCTCGCTGACGTCGTTGACCATCACGTAGAAGCCGCGCACCTCGCCCTTGGGCGAGGCGTCCGGCAGGTAGGCCACGGTGACGTCGCGCGGGCCCGCCCCGGCGTACGGCAGCTGGCGCTCGAAGCTCACCGCCTCGCCGGCGAGCGCCCGCTCGATATAGGGGCGCGCCGTCTCGTAGGCGGCGTCGCCGAGCAGTTCGCGCATCGACTTGCCGTAGATCTGCCGGGGACTGAGGCCGAAGAAGCGCTCGTAGGCCATGTTGTTGAAGCGGTAGCGCTGGTCGGCGTCGACATAGGCGACCAGCACCGGCACGTTGTCGACCACCTTTTCCATCACCTGGGCGAGCGCCTTGTTGCGGCTGACGACGAACGCCAGCGCGCCGGCAACCAGAAAAGCGAACAGCACCAGCACGCCGTAAACCGTCCATAGATTCTCTAGCAAGGCGCGATTGGCGTCCCGCACCGCCGATTGCGAAAGCTGAACCGCGACCGTCCAGTAATAGCGCTCCGCATCGACCGCCCTGGCAAAGCCGACTTCGACCGGGGTGCCCTTCTCGCCGAGCAGGGGATGGACCCGCTCGAACCGGATCCACGACGCATCCGTTTGGTGGGCGCCGGTTCGTTCGCTTTGCATCTGCTGCCACAGCCGCGGAAACCGATCGCCAACGCCCCGCTGCGACCGCTCCGGGTCCATGCCCGCCGATTCGGCTTCCGGGACGGCGCCCATCAGCCAGTCTCCCTGCGCGTTGAGCAGCCAGATCCTGCCCGCCCGTCCTTCCAGCGCCGCCAGCTTGTCGCGCAGGCGCTGCCCCAGGTAGTCGAACACCACCATGCCGCGGATCAGGCCCTGCTCGTCAGCCACCGGAGTGGCGAAGCGCACGACCGGCTTGGGCGGCCGACCCATGGCGCCCGCCTCGAGATCCAGATCGAGCGGCGAAACGTAAATCTGCCCGGGCGACAGCCACAGGGTTTCCTCGAAATACGGGCGGTCGTGCCGGTCCCGAAGATCGGCGTCAGCGACAACGGCGGGCCGGCCATCATTGAAGTCGACGCGCACCACCTCCATGCCGTCCAGTCCGATGAAGCGAACCCGGTCGTAAAGGCGCTTCTGCGTAATGAGCGCGAGGTACTCCGTGGCGAGATCGAGACGGCTGCTGCGGCTGTCCTGTCTCAGGTGGTTCCTGATCTCGTTGTGCTGCGACAGATAGCGCAGGTCGGACAGGACGGCGCCCATTTCCTGATGGATGGCGCCCGCTGCGAGCTTGATGATCCGCTCCTGCTCGGCCTGCATCAGCCCCAGGTTGTTGTCGGTTTCGGCGCGGTGATAGAACACGAACGGGACGGCGAGCAGCACGGAAAACGCGAGTCCGAGCAGCGCCGTGTGCAGGAGGATCCGGCGCACATTGACCTGCACCACCCGATGGATGGTGTGGGCCTGGGCCAGCCACGGTCCGGGGAGCTTCACGATGGCGGGTTCCCCGCGGCCGCAGGCGTCATGCCGGCCTGTCCGCCTCGCCGCCGATCTCTGCCAGCAGTTCGCACAGGGCCTCGGGAACCACCGGCTTGACCAGATGCTGGTCGAAGCCGGCCTCACGGGAGCGGGCGCGTGCTTCCTCGTGGCCATAGCCGGTCACCGCCACCAGGCAGAGTTTTTCATCCGCGGCCTGCTGCGCCCGCAGTTTCCGGGCCACCTGGTAACCGTCCATGCCCTGCAGCCCGATGTCGAGCAGCACCACCCGGGGGCGAAAGTCGCGCGCGAGCGCCAGCGCCGCCTCGCCGCTGGCCGCCGCCCTGACCTCGTGGCCCTCGACCTGCAGCAGCATGCTCATGCTGTCGGCCACGGCCGCGTCGTCGTCGACCACCAGCACCCGGCAGCGCGCCGCGGCGGGGCCGGCATCCGGCGCCACGGGATCCTCTGTCGGTGCGTCGGACAGGCGCGGCAGGCAGATCGTGAAGGTCGAACCCAGTCCCGCCCCCGCGCTGAATGCCTCCATCACGCCGCCGTGCATCTCCACCAGCCGCTTCACCAGGGTCAGGCCGATCCCCAGTCCGCCCTGGCTGCGATCGAGCGTACGCTCGCCCTGCTGGAAAAGATCGAAGACCCGCGGCAGCAGTTCGGCCGGTATGCCGATCCCGTTGTCGTGCACCAGCATCTCGACGACCGGTCCGGCGACCCCGGCCTCGACCAGGATGCGTCCGCCCTCCGGCGTGTACTTGGCGGCGTTGTCCAGCAGGTTGAGCAGCACCTGGGCGAGCCGCACCGGGTCGCCCTGCAGGTGGACCGGCTGTTCGGGAATCCGCACGTCGAGCCGATGCCCCATCGCGTCGATCAGCGGGCGGGCCGTCTCCACGGCCTGATTGACCACGTCCGCCAGTTCGACCGGCTCCGTCTTCAGCGCGACCTTGCCGCGCACGATGCGCGAGACGTCCAGCAGGTCGTCCACCAGGCGGGCCAGATGGTTCACCTGCCCCTCGATGGTCTGCTGCGCCCACTGCACCCGCGGCTCCTGGATGCCCAGCCGGGCCAGCACATGCGCGGCATTGCGGATCGGCGTCAGCGGGTTGCGCAACTCGTGGGCGAGCATGGCGAGGAACTCGTCCTTGCGTCGGTCGGCCTCGATCAGGGCCTGTTCGGCCTGCTTGAGGCCGGTGATGTCCTGGACCGTGCCGAACCCGCCCAGCACCCTGCCCTGCCCGTCGCACTCCAGCTCGGCCCGCTCGCGCACCCACTTCACCGCGCCGTCGACGACCAGCCTGTGCTCGATGTCGTAGGGCGCGCCGCGCTGGGCAGCCCGCCACATGCGGTCGACGTAGGCCCGGTCGTCCGGGTGCACGGTGGCAAGAAAGGTCTCGTAAGTCAGCGGCGTGCCGGCGGCGATGCCGTGGATGCGGTAGCTCTCGTCGGACCAGTGCAGCGCGTTGCGCTGGAGGTGGAGCCGCCAGCTGCCGATCTGGCCCACCGACTGGGCGCGATTGAGGTCTGCCCGGCTGTCGCGCAGCGCCTGCTCGATCCGCTTGCGCTCGGTGATGTCGCTTTCCGACCCGGCCATGCGGATGACGTTGCCATCAGCGTCGCGCCGGGCGATGCCGCGGTCGGAAATCCATTTCAACGTCCCGTCCTTGCAGCGGATGCGGTATTCCTCGGAGAAGACGGCGGTCTTCCCGAGCAGGTGGTCCTGGACCGCAGCGAAGACCCGCGCGGCATCTTCGGGGTGGATGCCGGCGCTCCATTCCTCCTCGCTGTCGCCGATCTCGTCATCGGCGAAGCCCCGCAGGGCCTTCCATTGCGAGGAAAAGTGAACGCGCCGCCCCGGCACATCCCAGTCCCAGATGGCGCTTTGCGCGCCGGCCAGCACCAGCTCGTAACGCTCGGTCCGCTCGTGCAGGGCCCGCTCGATACGCTTGCGCTCGGTGATGTCGCGCACCGCCGTCAGCCGGCGCCCGCTGGGCGATCCGGCCGGGGTCGTCTTGCCATGGGCCTCGACGATGATGCGCTCCCCGTCCTTGCGCAGCATGGCGTGCTCGACGATGCTCTCGGCACCCTGGCGGATGTTGTGGACCACCCGCTCGCGGTCCTCGGGGGCGACCAGGTCCTCGATCAGGCGGCCCGCGAGTTCGGGGAGCCGATAGCCGAGCATGCGCGCGAACTGGTCGTTGCAGTCGAGGATGCGGCCGCGCTCGCTGACCACGATGCCCTCGAAGGTGGTCGCGGCGAACAGCGCGAGCCGTTCCTCGCTCTCGCGCAGCGCCTGCTCGTCGAGCACGCGCCTGCTGATGTCGCGCAGGATGACGGTGAAGCGCCGGCTTCCCGCCATCTCGACCTGCGAGATCGAGGCCTCCACCTGGAAAATGTCGCCATTGGCGCGCCGGCCGCGCACGCAGCCGGGACCCACCAGCTGGCGGCTGGTGACCCCGGTGCGGGCGAAGCTGCGCATCTGTTCCGCATGGCGGTGGCGCGCATCCTCGGGCAGCAAGGTCTCGATGGACTGGCCCAGGGCCTCGGCGGCCGACAGCCCGAACATCCGCTCGGCGGCCGGGTTGAACTGCACGATGCGATGACGCTCGTCGACGCTGATGATCGCGTCCATCGCCGATTCGATCAGGCCCACCAGAAGCTGCTCGCTCTTGCGCGATTCGACCAGCGCCTGCTGCAGCCGCGCCACTTCCTGCTGCAGCGCTTCGACGCCGGGAGAAGGCGCGGAGCGGCCAGCAAGCGCCGGCTCCGCGTCGCCGCGGGGCGGCTGATTTTCGCCTGGCTGACTGCTTTCCATCCCCCCCCCTCCGTTTGCGTCGCTTACGCCGGGCCCATCCGGCACGCCGCCTGATTCTTCATAAGATTTTATGCGACTGAGAATAGCGACCTAAAGATTCTGCTAATTCACAGCTTCCAATTCTCTTTCCTAAGATGAAACCCCTGGTACTTAACTACCTTACACCATCGCCCTTTGCGTGGAGACCGTATATGACTGTTGAGCAATTGCAGCAACTCGCTTTCGATTTTGGACTCAAGGCGTCCGCCCCCTACACATCGAAAACACAGCTCATCAGGAATATCCAGCTACTCCGCGGCAAAGACCCCTGCTTTTCGTCCGAGAAACGCTACTTGTGCACGGAAGTCTGCGAATGGAGCACGGAATGCCGCAAGCTCAGGGCCCAGTGGGCGTGCTAGGTGCCACGGATGCGGATCAAGCTGGTTGAGCACAACCCGCTGCGGATGAAAGCCGAGGCCTACCTCGCGCGCACATCCCCGCATGGTGCGCCCCCCCACGCGGCGCTCCGCATGCTGCGGACACCGGGAGCCCTCGCGGCCCATCCGCCAAAGCGCATCGACCTGCCCGACAGGCCGCGCATCCTCGCTGTCGCCAACGAATCCACCCCGCTCCTCGCCCGCCTGCTGGCGCAGGCCTGCCAGTTGCAGATCGTGCCGAGCGCCGCCCGGGTCCTGGACAGCGTGCGCGATCCCGACCAGCAGCCCGACCTGATCCTGCTCGACGCCAGGGCACAGGCCGGCCTGGCGGTCTGCCGCCAGCTCAAGGCCGACGAGACGACCCGCTCCATCCAGGTCGTGGTGATCACCGACGGCGACGATCCTGCCGAAGAGGCACGTGCCTTGAAGCTCGGGGCGGACGAGTGCATCACCCGCCCCTTCCGCCTGGACGTCGTCGAGGCGCGCATCGAGAACCAGATCCGGCTCAAGCGCAAGCACGACCAGCTGGATCGCCACGCCAACCAGGACAGCCTCACCGGCGTCGCCAACCGGCGCTGTTTCGACCTGACACTGGACGCCGAATGGCGCCGCGCGCTGCGCGACGGACAGCCGCTCGCCCTGGTGATGGTCGATGTGGATTGCTTCAAGCAGTTCAACGACCTCTACGGCCACCGCGAAGGCGACCACTGCCTGCGGCGGGTGGTCAAGGCCTTGTCCCAAGTGCTCACCCGGCCGGGCGATCTTCTGGCCCGTTATGGCGGCGAGGAATTCGCCGCCATCCTGCCCGCCACCGACCTGGAAGGCGCGTGCATGATCGGGGAACGCCTGCGCCAGGCCGTCATGGAACTGAACATCCCGCAGCGGCGCCCGGACGGCGCCGACCGTGTCTCCATCAGCGTCGGCTGCGCCGCCGCGCACCCCAGCGCAAACCTGGGCTGCTACAGCCTGCTGCAGACCGCCGACGACAAGCTCTACCAGGCCAAGCATTCGGGCCGCAACTGCGTGCGCTGACGGCCGGCCACCGGCCCGGCCGGACGAAATCGATCAACTTCAGGGAACCAGCCAGTCGCTGACCGGCACCGGCGTTGCTGCGCCCTGCGGGAAGCCGAGGATGTAGCCGCCGCGCGAGGCGAAGCGCTGGCCCGGCCCGAGGCTCAGGCGCGGATAGATCGAGGGCGACAGCGAGGTCTCGGCCATCTGCTCGATGCGCTCGATGAAATAGTCGCGCGAGAAATATTCCCCGATGTGCGAGATCGCATCCCCGGTGACGGTGGCGGCGAAGTAGGCGTTGGCCTGGGTGCGCGGGTCCCCCGGCGCGACCTGCCGGGCGCGCAGCCAGACGTTCATGCGCGCCAGTTGCCGCTCGGTCTGCCCGGGTGGCGCGAACGGATGGACCATGCGCACGTGCTCCCGCCAGCCGTCGGGCAGGCCGGCATGCGGCCCCGCCGACAGGCTGGCCGACAGATAGACCGCCTGCAGCCCGGCGGGCGGCGCGCCGGTCGCCGCCAGCCCCTGCACGTCGGCGGGATCGAGCCAGGCCACCAGCGTGGCGGGCCGCGCCTCGCGCAGCATCCCGGCCCAGACCGCGGCAGGTACCGCGCCGGCGCCGCTCACCGGGTAGTCGACAAGCGCGACGCCCCGTCGCCCGAGGGCCTCGCGCAGCGCCTGCGCGGGCACGCGTCCGGTCGCGTCGTCGCGAAACACCTGCACGATCCGCTCGGCACCGGTATCCGCAAGCTGGCGCGCGAGCACGTCCGCCTCGAGCGCGAGCCCGCGCGAGAAGTAAAGCGAGTGATAGCCCGCGCCCTCGACCACCGGGTAGTCGACGTCGGGGAACACGCAGGGAACCGCGTTGCCTTCGCAGAACGCGTGCACCGGCTGCCAGCTGCCGCGGCCGAGGCCGCCGATCACGGCGAACACCGGCTGTTGCCGGTAGGCCGCGTCGAGCTGGGCGCGCCAGGTTTCCGGCGCGCCCGTCAGCTCCCAGACGTGCAGCACCCAGGTGCGGTAGGCGAGATACATCTGCTCGCTGCGGGCGTCGCGGCGGCGCGTCTCCTTGCGGGTACCGCCGTTCTTGTCGCGGAAGAACGCCTGCAGCACGTCGAGCAGGGCGCGGCGCCTGTCCGGATCGACGCCCGGCGCGATGACGGTGGCGAAATGGATCTCGTGGTCGCTCACCCCCGGCGCCGCGGCCGTCGACAGCCCGTCGAGGTAGGCCTTCAGCGCGTCGATCTCGTGATCGTCCAGCGCGTAGCGCGGCATCAGCGCGTCGAGCGCGCGCCCGGTCGGGTCGACGCCTTCGCGCAGGGCCCGTGCCAGGCTGGCCCGGTCGTAGGCCGGGCGCAACGGGGCGCCGCCGCCGGCCACCGCGCGGCGGCGCACGAACGCGGTGTGAGACGGGGAAAACAGCAGGCTGCCGGCGATCGGGCGGATGGGGTTCTGCCCCTCGCTGCCGCCGAGGCCGCTGCGCCGGTGGCAGTTGACGCAGGCCGCGGCGGTGCCGCTCAGCGCCACGCCTTTCTGCACGGTCGCGCGCACCGGCTCGCCGGAGGCGAGGCGGCCGTCGAGGTAGATCGACGCGCCGGCAGCGCCGTCGGCCGCCAGCGTACCCGAGGCGGCCAGCAGGGCGAGGCCAGCCAGGACGCGGCGCACGGCTCGCAACGGGGCGCGTCGCACGGCGGTCAGTTCGTGCGCGCCCGGCCGACCTCGCGCAGGATGTCGGCCGCGCTGGCGAAGCCGTCGAGCCGCACCCACGGCTGCCCCGGGGCGGCGCGCAGGAAGGTCGCGGGCTGGTGGCTCATCTTGTCGCCGCGATAGACGTCGAACGCGCGCTGCACCGCGATGCTGTCGTCGAGGCTGCCGGTCAGCATCTGCCACTGCGGCCCCGCGCCGTACTTGCCGGCGTAGGCCTTGAGCACCGCCGGGGTGTCCTGCTCGGGGTCGATGGAGATCGACACCATGCGCACCGCGTCGCGCTCGGGACCCAGCGCATCCTGCACCTGCGAGAAGGTCGCGCTCATCACCGGGCAGATCGCGCCGCAGGTGGTGAAGATGAAATTGAGCAAAACCGGCTTGTCCTGCTCGACGAGCGCGCTCTGCAGCGGCACGCTGGCCCCCTCCGCGTTCACCAGCTTCACGTCGGGGACCGCGTAGGCCGCCTGCGAGCGCACGTAGCCGTCCTGCGCGGCGGGCATGGCGTGGTGATGATGGTGATGGTGGTCGTGCATGGACTCCGCGGCGATCGCGGCCGGCACGCAGGGCGCGAGGCTCAGCGACAGCGCGGCGGCGAGCATCAGTTTCGTGGTTCGCATTTCATCCTCCTCCGGGTTGGGCGTTTCCTGTTCACTTCACGTTGACCGTCACCGTCGCGGCGTTGGACTGCGCGCCGGCCTGGTCGCGGACGGTGTACTTGAAGGTTTCCTTGCCGCGGAACTTGAGCTTGGGCGTATAGGACACCGTTCCGTCGGCGTTCACCGTCACCGTGCCGCCCTTGTTCGGCGCGGCCGCGATGCTCACGCTCGCCGGGTCGAGGCTGCCGTCCGGATCGGAATCGTTGGCCAGCACGCTGATGCGCGTGGGCGTGTAGCTCGTGGTCTTGCGCACCGGCGCGGCGGCGCTGTCGTCCTTGGCCACGGGGGCGGCGTTGACGCTGGCGACGACGGTGATCGTGACCGTGGCGGGATCGCTCGACAGCGCACCGTCGTGGGCGCGGTAGGTGAAGCCGTCGGTGCCGGCGAAACCGGCGTTGGGCGTATAGCTGAACGAGCCGTCGCCGTTCAGCGCGAGGACGCCGTTGCCTGGGCCGCTCGCCAGCACCGCGCTCAGCGCATCGCCGTCGGCGTCGCCGTCGTTGCCGAGCACGCCGGGAGCCGCTACGGCAAGCGTGGCGCCGGCCGCCGTGCTCCAGGCGTCGTTCGACGCGAACGGCGCCTGGTTGGCGGGCGCGGCGCCCAGCAGCAGGTAGGCCGCCTGCACGTCGGCGAGGCCATGGCCGTAGCTGTTGTCCCCGCCGGCGACGCCGAGGTCGCGCGCGCTCGCGGTCAGCGCCGCCTCGAGCTGGGCGACGCCGGCCTGGGGAAAGGCTTCCGCCAGCAGCGCCAGCGCGCCCGCCGCGTGCGGCGCGGCGTAGGAGGTGCCGGAGACCACGGCATACAGCGGCAGCCCGCCGAAGGAAAGATCGGCGGTGTTGACGTTGACGCCGGGCGCGACCAGCTCCGGGTAGATGGTGCCGTCGCAGGCGGACGGGCCGCGGCTGCTGAAGCTGGCGATGGCCAGCGCCTCGTCGACCGCGCCGGCGGCGAAGCCCGGCGGGTTGTTGGCCGGGCTCAGGCTGGTGAGCGGCGACGGGCCGTCGTTGCCGGCGGCGAACGCGATCGCGATGCCGGCCGCCTTCAGCACCTCGATGTCGGTACTGAATTCGGTGATGCACTGCCCCGCCGTGCCGGTGAGGCCCCACGAGGCGTTCACCACGTCGGGCGCGTCCAGCGTGGCGAGGTCGCCGTCGGGGTCGAGCAGCCACTGGAACGCCAGGTGGATGTCACTGTAGCGTGCCTGGCCGGCGTCGTTGTAGAGCTTGGCGGCGATCCAGCGCGCGTCGGGCGCCATGCCGATCGCGGTACCGCCGGCCGCGCCGCCGACCATGATGCCCATCGTCTGGGTGCCGTGGCCGGCGGGGTCGTAGGGGGTGGCATGCTCGCCGTGCGGGTCGTACCAGCTGTTGGCGCCGCCGCGCCATTTGGCGGACAGGTCCGGGTGATTGGGGTCGACCCCGGTATCCATGTTGGCGACGACGATGCCGCTGCCGGTGAATCCCTGCGACCACAGCTCCGGCGCGCGCACCGCGTTCAGGTTCCACTCCGGCGCTGCGGCGCTGCCGCTGGTGGTCGCGGGGGCCTCGAGGGTCGAGTCGAGGCTGATGCGGTCGATGCCGGGACGCGCCGCCAGCTGGCGGATGACGCTGGCGCGCGCCGTCACCGCGAAGCCGTTGATCACCCACAGCTCACGGAACCCGCGCGCGCCATTGTTGTTCAGGAAGACCCGGTGGGTGGCTTGCGTGGCGGCGGCTTTTTTCCTGAGCGCCTCGACCAGCCGGGTGTCGCGCTGGCTGCGGTCGGCGCGCTCGTACAGGCGGGGGGCGACGCGGTCGGCGACGGTGGCGATCACCGTGATCTCGTCCTGCGGCCCGCGTGCCGCGAGCTCGGCCGCCAGCTCCGGGCCGATCACGGCAGCCTGCGCGCCGGCGCCGAACCCCCAGCCGAGCACCAGCAGAACGCCGGCTCGCTGTGCGGTCATCCGTATCCAGCTGCGCATCATGATTTGTCCCTCCTGCTACTCGACCGTGAGCTCGGCGATGCGGGTGTCGCCCGCGACCAGGGTCACCCGGCTGCCCGCCTTGAGATAGCGCCCAGGGTTGGCGAACAGCACGAAGTAGCTGCGGTCGGGCATGTCCTTGCGGGCGACCTGGCGCAGCTTGCCGAGCTTGGGCGTGTTGGGCACCGCCAGCCGCGCGCCGCTGACCGGGTCGACCAACTGCAGGTCGGTCTTGCGGCTGAAGAAGGGGGCGGCGCGCTCCGGGTCGGTGACGCGGTAGCGCAGATCGAGCATGTAGTCGGCGGCGGTGAGCCTGAGCGACTCGACGCGGATGCCCGGATCCTCGACCGCCTGAGGCGACGGCGTCAGCGCGACCTGGTCCGGGGTGGCGGCGCAGCCGGCGGCCAGGAGGGCCGCCAGCCCGAGCGCGCAGAACGGGTGCAGAAAACGGGCGCTCATTTCACGTTGACCTTGACGGTGACGGTGTTGGACCACAGGCCGCCGGTGTCCTGCACGCGGTAGCTGAAGTTCTCCGAACCGCGGAAGTTGGTCCTCGGCGTGTAGCTCACCGTGCCGTCACCGTTCTCGGTCGCCGTGCCGCCCTTGTTCGGCGCCACGACGATCTCGACCGTGCCGGGAGCGAGGTTGCCGTCCGGGTCGCTGTCGTTGGCCGTCACGTTGAGAATGTTCCCCGTCGAGTTGCGGGCCACGCTGAACGTGTCTTTCACCGCCACCGGCGCCGCGTTGGGGGCCGCCGCCGTGACCGTGATCACGACGGTGGCGGGATCGCTGGTCAGGAGTCCGTCGCTCGCCCGGTAGGTGAAGCTGTAGTCACCGGCGGTGGCGGTGGTGGCGTCGTAGCTGAAGCTACCGTCCGCGTTCGGGGTCAGGCCGGCCAGCGGGCTGTGGTCGACCGCGCTGAGCGTGTCGCCGTCGATGTCGCTGTCGTTGCCGAGGATCCCCGGCGCGGCCACGGTGAGGGTCTCGCCTGCGGCAACGCTGTAGGCATTGTCGGCCGCCACCGGCGGGTCGTTCCCCGGGTTGATGGTGAGGCTGACGGTGGCCGGCAGGCTCGATACCCCGCCGTTCACCGCCTGGTAGGTGAAGCTGTCGGTGCCGTAGTAGTTGGCGGCGGGCATGTAGGTGAAGCTGCCGTCCGCGGCCAGGTTGACCGTGCCGTGGCTGGGGCCGCTCAGCCAGCTCGCCGTCGTGCCGACAGGGTCATCGGTATAGGCGCCGTCGTTGACGAGCACGCCGGGCGCGGCGACCGTGAATCCGGGCGCGGGCGGATCCTCCTCGAGGATGTAGGCATCGTTGGATGCAAGCGGGATGCCGCCCCCGGCCGGCGCCACCGTCAGGAAGGCGCGCATGCCGTCGGCCAGGCGCCGGTCGTAGATCGGATACGTGTCGGCCGGTGCGGTGAAGACGGCGTCCACCGTCTTCAGTGCGGGCAGCAGGGTGGCGTATTGTTCGCGGGGATGCGGATACGGGTTGCCGTCCTCCGCGACCAGCCGCATGTAGTGCCCCTGCAGCATCGGCGAGCGGCTCTGCAGGCCGGCGTTGAGCAGGCGCAGCAGCGTCGCCTGGCCCGCGCTGCCGGCGGCCTGCGCCAGGCCCGGGGCGGACAGGTCCTCGCCGTTGATGAGGAAATATTGCGGCGCGTAGTCGATGGTGCTGGACGGGTAGTCGGCCGCGGTCAGTCCCGGCGGAAGCGGATCGGGCACCGGCGTACCGTAGCGGCCGGCGGCGACGGCGGCATGCAGGCGCGGGTCGACCTCGCTGAACACCAGCGTGACCGCGTTGTGGTAGGCGACGCCGGCATAGGCCTGGCCCGGGAGGGCATCGTGGGTCATGGCGCCGTAGAGGCCCATCTGCACCTGCACCTGCGGATGCGTGCCGCTGTGATAGAGATAAGTGCCGGGCTTGAGGTTGTTCCAGGTGTAGCTCCGGGTGCCCCCCGGTGCCGCCTCGGCGGTGAACGAGCGCACCCGCTGGCGTCCCTGGCCGTCGGGGAATTTCACCGGCGCCAGATGCGCGCCGAGCGAGTCGGTGGGCAGCGCCTGGCCGGAAATGACGAGGGACGTCGGCTCCGGCAGGGTGTTGGTCAGGTTGACGGTGAGGCTGGTGTCGCCCTCCGGCACCACGAGGACCGCCCCCGGCGCACTGGGCGCACCACCGTTCACGGCATACCCCCACATGATGACCGGGGTGCCGTCCGGCATGGCCTTGGAAAATGACGTCGCGACCAGGTTGTAGGTTGCGGCGGCGGCGTTGCCCGCCACCAGGGGCAGCACCAGCGCCAGCAGCGCGGGCGTCGTGCACAGTTTGCTTGTCGTTTGGCGGGCGTTCATGGCCGTCTCCTCAAATGCCTATCAAATGCTCATGGAATCGTTACACCTTCCACGCGGGGCTCGATGATGACCATGGTCATCATGCCGCCCGGGAAAATGTCGTTGTTGGTGATTTCCTTCTCGGCGTGGGAGTGCCACATGTGGAAGTAGCCGGCGTTGGCGTTCAGCCCGCCCTGCCCCGGCGGCAGCGCCCCCGCGGCGCCCAGGTAGGGGCTGCCGCTCCAGAAGCCGCCGAAGGCCAGGTCCTGCTGGTTGGGCAGGACCACCGGCAGGGGCTTGTCGTGGTCGGCGCACCATTCCCTGGTGACGACGTCGAAGCCGCTCGTATCCGCGGTACAGGTGTGGGGATTGAGGGCGACCGTGCCGTAGATGTCCCAGCCCAGGCCCTTGCCGGTCCACTCGAAGATCGCGTCGTAGGTGTTGCCGGGAACGACCTTGACGGTGAAGTCGGACACCGCGAGGTCGGGGTTGCCGGAACCGGGAACGCTCTCGAGCAGCCGGCCGTCGCGGGCGATCGTCCAGCTGTTGTTGCCGTGGTGGTGGAAGGGATGCAGGTCGCGCCCGCCGCCGATCACCCGCATCAGCAGACGCTCTCCCGGGAACATGCGGGGCATGGCGTTGTAGGGCTGGGTGGGCATCCAGGGGGTGCCGGCGCCGGCGGCCATCATGGTGTCCGGTGCGGCACGGCCGTTGATGAACCAGTACTCGGACGTGAAGTCGGCGGTATTCACCCCCGTCTCCGGCGGCAGGCCTGCCATCAGGTTGATCGCGACCTGTTCATGCACCTGGAAATCCATCTCGGTGAGCAGGAACAGGTACTCGTGGTCGTAGGCGCTGCCGGCGTCGCCGTAGGCCGTGCGGTTGGTGCCCTCGTCGAATCCCGCCGGGCGCACGACGATGGCGCCCACCAGTCCCATCTCCACCTGCAGGTCGGGCCGGGTGCCGCTGTGATAGAGGTAGGTGCCGGGATGGCTGGCGGTGAAGGTGTAGGTCACCGTCGTGGTGCCGTCCGGCGGCGCCTCGCAGGTCAGCGCGCCCGGGGTGCCGCCCGTCGCCGAGTCGCAGGAGGTGGTCACTCCTGACTGGCCGGGGAACACCATGGAGACCGGCATCGGCAGCGCGTTTTTGAGATTGACGATGACTTCGTCGCCCTCGTTCACGATCATCGTCGGCCCGGGGTACTGCATCACGTCCTGAAAGTGCCCGGGATGGGCGTCATCCGGGGCGTAGCCCCAGGCGAGCAGGCTGGCGCCGTCGCCGGCAGTGATGTAGTCCGCCCTGGCCGTCAGGTTGAAGACGGGGCCGGTGATGCCGTCCACCACCGCCGACGCCCCCCCCGCCCCCAGCGCGAGGGCGGCGACGAGCGCGTGTCCGAGTCTAAGCAGTGTCTTGGTCATGTCGATTCTCCTCGAGCCAGCGGCCGTCAGTTGATGACGATTTCCGTCATCATTCCCCCGTAGTCCTCGGTGTTGTTGCTGAGGTAGTTGAGGTTGGTGGTGTAAAGGAAGTAGGTGCCAGGCGCGGCGCCGCCGGTGTCGACGATCACGTCGGCCGCCTCGCCGCCGCCCAGCGTGACCGAGCTGGTGTCGTAGTAGGTGTCCGTGCCGTCCGGGCCGCGCAGGATGTGGGCGCCGGTTCCGACCACCTTCATCGGCAGGCCGAGCGCCGTGACGGTGTAGAAGTTGGTGACGCTGAGGTTGGACAGGCGCAGCAGGATTTTCTGCCCCGCCGTGGCGGTGACCCGGGAACTGACCGGCTGCGACACCTTGCCGCCATTGGCGCTCTCCCCGGTCTCCGGATCGATCGGCGGCGGCAAGCTGGCCGAGTTCACCGTGTCGGGATAGCCGCGGCCGTTCATCATGGGGTACTTGTCCTTCATCTCGGCGAAAGGCAGCGGCTGCACGGTATAGCTGGCGTCGTGGAAGGCGGGGTCGAACGAGCCGAGCTGGATCGGGATCTCGACGTCGAAGGCCGTCGAGCCGTCGCCGTCGTTGTAGACGTAGCCGTACGGCCCCGCCCCACCCTCCTTGGCGGCCACGGTCGAGAGATCCGGCGCCGCGAGCGAGCCGCCGATGCCGGTCCGGTTCTGGATCGGATCGACGTAGAGACTGCCCAGCATGCCCATCTGCATGTGCTCGGTGGCCTCCATGTGGCAGTGGTACATGAAGGTGCCGGGCTCGATCAGGTTGTAGTAGTAGGTGATCGTCGCCCCCATGTTGATGCCGATGGAGCCCTCCGGCATGCCGTCGAACACCGGCGCGGCCTGGGGAAAGCCGTGGAAGTGCACCGTGTGGGGGTCGAACAGGTCCGGCCGGATCGCCATGCCCGCGTTGGTGAGGCTGAGGTAGAACTGCTGCCCCTGTTTGAGCGCGATGGTGGGCGCCGGGAAGTTGGCGGCCAGCATGCCCTCGCTCATCGCCTGCTCCGGCAGCACCCCCGTCAGGTCGGAGAAGCCGAAGATGTATTGCAGGTAGCCGTCGGCCATCGTGACGAAGCCGTCGCCGCCCGAAAGGTGCATGCATTTGGCGTTCGGATGCAGCGCCGGGTTGTCGATCACCGCGTCCTGGTTGCTGTCGCCCGGGCATTGCACGAACACGGCGCCGTGGGCGGCCGGGGCCAGCCCCCAGGCCAGTGCCACGAGGAAACCCAGGCGGCTCAGCGTACAAGTGGTTTTCATGATTCGCTCTCCTTTGCTGTCCTGCGCCGGCGGATCGACCGCTGGCGCAGGCATCGCTCACAGTCTTTCGTCGGCACCGGCATCGGGGGTGGTACCACCGAGCGGCCGCGGATCGCCGTCGACATCGGTGTTCACCCCGGTTCCCGCCGCGCCCAGGCCTTCCGCCGGCGAACCGTCCCGCAGGTGGTAGTCGCCGAGCAGGCAGGCGCCGACCACCGGGCATTCCGGCGTCGCGACGGCGTTGGTCAGGGTCAGCGGCCCGAAGCGGACGTCGATGAAGTTGCCGCCCTCGTCGAGCGCCGCTGCAGTGGCCAGGCCCGTCGTGGTCTCGTTGATCACGATGGTCTGCCCCGGCGCACCGTTGACGTACTCGGCCGCGAACATCGGATCCGCCGTGCTGTTGCTGCCGTCGTCCCCGCAGCTGCCGGGCTCGCCGAGCACCGTCAGGATGCTGTTGCGGGGGGTCAGGCAGCCTGCCGTGCCGGTGACCGCCAGGTCGTCGTACACCGCGCCGCTGCCGTCCGGGTTGATGACCGGCTGCAGGCCGAAGCACGGCGTCGCACTGGTGGTGGCGTCGCAGCCCTGAACCATCTCCCAGTAGAACGAGCGGTTGTGCCAGACGATGTTGTTGTCGAGCGCCGGGTTGGAGAAGGTCTTGTAGGCCTGCACCGCGGCACTGCTGCCGATCGCATTGGTCAGCGCCTGGCTGTGGGCACGCGCCACGATGCCGGCCGGCTGCGCCGTCGACTGGTTCGGGCTGTTCGCGGCGAAGGCCGCCCCGGCTGTCGCCGTGCTGTCGTTGTTGGCGACCGTGTTGTGGACGATGGACACCCGCGCGCTGTCCTGCAGCGAGATGCCGCCGCCGGCCAGGCCCGCCATGTTGTCCACGACGATGTTGTTGTGGATGGCGAGGCGATGCCACAGGTTTGCGTCATCCGGGCTGGCCAGCACGTCGGTGCCGTTGACGAACTGGGCGCGGATGCCGCCGCCGTCGCCTGCCCCGGCCTGGTTGCCCTTGATCACGTTGGCCAGCACGTCGACATTGCCGCTGCCCGCGCTCAGCACGTTGGGCACGATCGGGGCCGCACCGCCGACGAAGACGCCGCCGCCGTTCACCCCCACCCCCTGGTTGAAGGTCTGGTTGAACACGATGGTGTTGCCGGCGATGGTGCCGTTGTTGCTCAGGCCGAGGTGGCCGATGCCGCCGCCTTCACCCAGCGAGAAGTTGCCGCAGACGGTGTTCTCGCGCACCTGGTAGCCGTCCGCCCCGGTGTACAGGGCGATCCCGCCACCCGCCCCCTGCGAGGAGCCGTTCTGGCTGATCTGGTTGTTGAAGATCCTCAGGTTGCGGTTCTGGCTGTCGGTGTAGCCGGACGCCGCGGCCTCGTCGAGCAGCGTGGCGTGGCCGATGCGGATCCCCCCACCGTAGGTGCCGTGGTTGGAGACGATGCGGTTGTTGCTCAGCTGCAGGTTGTTGGCGTAGCCGCTGACGAAGATGCCGCCGCCGTGGTCGGCCCCGGTGATGGTGAAGCCGTCGAAACGTGCGGGGCGATTGGGGACGAACTCGTTGGCAGTGCCGTTGTTCGCGGCGTTGCCCACGACGAGGAGGCCGGGGCCTTCCTCGGTGCCGAACAGCACCGGCTCGTTGTCGGCTGCGTCGAAGGCGGCCTCCTGGCCCGGCAGCAGGCTGAACTGGTTGGCAGCGAGCAGTTCGGCGAGCTTGGCGCGCCAGTTGGCGAGCTTCTCGGCCGGCGCCTTGACCGCGTTGATCTTGGTGCTGAAGGCACCCCAGCCCTGCAGGCGGACCGGCCTGTGCATGATCACCAGTTCCTCGTAGGTGCCGGGCGGCACCAGGATCAGCGGCGAGCCGCTGTTGCCGGTCAGGCCGTCGATGGCGGCCTGGATCGAGCCGCCGGGGGCCACGCGGATGACGTTGTTGGCGTTGCCACCGATGGTGAGCGTGACGCCGGTGGCGCTCGACTGCGTCGGGCTGCCGGGCGTGGCGGTGTCGAGGTCGCGCCGGACCATCAGCTGGCCGGTGGTTTCGTTGCCGGTGGTCACGCCGCGGGGCACGCGGACGACGATCGTGCTGTCGGTCCAGGATACGACCGGCAGCGCGGTGCCGTTGAAGGTGACGCTGCCGTCGCCCTGGGCTGCACCGAAGCCGAAATCGCGCATGATGGTCGGCGTGGTGGTGCCGCTGCCGTCATAGGCCGGATTCGGGACTTCAACCATGCCTGCAGACGTGATGTGCAGTCTCGGCTGCGTGTCCGTATTGGTCGAATTCTGCGGCCGCGGAATCCAGGGGCCGCCCAGGCTCGCGCCGCCCGCGCCGGCACCCGCGGCATGGCCGTCGACGGACGCGATGACCGGCGTGACGTCCGGGAGCTCGCAGTCGAGCGGGAATTGCCCCGGCCCGGCGAAGGCGGCGACGGGCACCACCGGCGTGTCCAGATAGGTGGTCTTGCCCGGCATGTACTGGAACGTGTAGCAGAACTGGCTGTACTGCGGCTTGAACATCGGGTCCAGCTCGAGGATCGGCGTGCCGTTCCCGTCGAGTGCCTGGGAGCCGTCCGCGTTCAGCACCGGCTTCATCGGCGAGTTCATGCAGGCGGTCAGCATGTTGGGCGCCGCGCCCGACGGCATCGGCAGGTTCATCGAGAAGGTCGAAGGCACCAGCGCGTTGAAGTTGCCGAACTGGTCGCTGTACACGCGCGTGATCTCGCGCCCGGTCCAGTCACGGAAGGAGACCGGCACGAACGAGGGCGCGTGCTTCTCGCCGAAGGTCGGTGCGTTGGGGTCGAACTCGTTCGCCGTGTCGTCGAGGATCATGCCGACGACGTGGGCGGCCACAGGGACTTCGGTGAACATGAAGAAGTTGGCGGCGCCGTTCGATTTGTCGACCAGCACGACATGCTTGCGGTCGCACAGCGGGCGGTTCTGGCCGGCGAAGCCGGCGTCGACCGCCTGGTCGGGGAACAGCGACAGCACGGCCGGCACCACCCGGCCGGGAATGCCGTCGCCGTCGATGTCGTCATAGTTCACGCACTCGACCGGCAGCAGCAGCGGGCTGGGGGTGTATTCGTCGCCGAAGTCGACGTTCCGGTCCTCCTCCTTGACGTGCTCGTAGCCGGGGGGCGTGACCGCCTCGACGATGTAGACGCCGGAGGGAATGTCGTTGAAGGCGTAGCCGCCGTCGAACACGCCGGGGCGCACCTGGTTGAAGTTGCGCAGGCCGTCGAAGCAGTCGGCGAGCTCGCCGTTCGGGGCGGTGTAGGACGGGCCCTGGCAGCCGGTGGGCACGCTGTCGTCCCAGCTGTCGGTGGTCACGACCTGGATGGCGTCGCCCATGTCGAAGCTGCCGTTGCCGTTGTGGTCGACGTCCTCCGGCCCCTTGGGAGCGGTGCCCTCACGCCAGCCGAAGGGCCAGTTGTCGACGTCGGCGTACTGCACGCCAGGGATGTCGTCGATGTCGTCAACGTTCTTGTCGTTGTCGACGTCCCGGTACAGGTTGACCTGCACCCGCGGAATGCCGGGCTCCCACGGCTCGGCGGCGGCGTAGCGCGGATCGTTCTCGGCACGCGTCGTCGCGTACTGGACGATGCCGGAAATCCCGCCGTTCTCGCCCGGGCCGTAGACGGCCTTGCCCCACTCGATCACGGTGGACTGTCCGAGGAAGCCCTGGATGGCCTGGGTGAGGACCTGGCCGGTCTCGGTGCGGGCGAGGTTGCCGGTGAGCGGGTCGTTGGGGTTCATGAGCGGATCGCCCACGGCCGCGCAGCCGGTGTCGGGATTGGCGACGTCGTCTGCGGTACAGGTCTGCAGTTGCGGATTGAGCTTGCCGCCGTACGACCAGTATTCGTTCTCGTCGATCGCCCCGCCACCGTCGACCGCGATGGTCGCGCCGGTGGCCTTGAAGCGGGCGAAGTCCACTTCGGCGACCAGCCAGTTGAAGAACGGGAACACCTCGTCGAACGGCACGTAGCCGTCCATGTCGGTGGGGAAGGACTGGTAGATGCTGCCATCGCGGAAGCGCAGGTTGACCGCCTGCTCGGGCATGCCCTGCTCGCCGGGGTCGCGGAAGCCGTTCAGGTTCGCGTCGTGGAACACCACGCTCTCGAGGCGCGAGAACCAGAAGAACACTGGCACTTCCTGCAGCGCGAGTTCGGGTCCGGTCCCGGCCGTGATCGTGATGTTGTGGGTGGCGAAGATGACGTCGAGGTAGTCGTCCCAGATCACCAGCTGGTAGTCGCCCGCGGGCACGTTGGGAATGGAGAAGCTGCTGTCCGCGTTGCAGGGGCCCGAGTAGAGGGCCCGGCCGCCGGCGGCCGGCATTTCGTTCAGCCCGACCCGGCAGTTGGGGATCGGGTGGCCGTTGTAGAAGGCGTAGTCGGGCGGGCGCGACATGTGCAGGTTGACGACGGTGCCGCTGATGGTCGTGCCGCCGCTGGCCGCGGAGATGTTGTTGAAGTCCTGCACGAAGCCGATGAAGACATGATGGCCGGGCGGGCCGAACTCCTGGAAGTAGGACGGCTCGTTGGCCTTCACCCACGCGTCGATGGTCTTGGTGCCCTCGATGGTGGAGGTCTGGTGCCAGCCGGCACCGGCCGGCGGCACCATCTGGATGCCGTACTTGGCGGGAGCCAGGTTCTTGATCAGCAGGGTGCCGTCGGGGCCGGTCTTGAGGGTGCCGTCGCCCATCGTCACCACATCGCCGGCGGCGTTGTAGGTGGTGCCGAGCGGGTTGCCGTAGGCGTCCTGCAGCACCTGGCCGCCGGAGATGCCGTAGCCGCCGCCCGCCTCGAACAGCAGGACGCTGATGCCGGGCAGGCCCTGCTCCTGCGGCAGGTCGGGCGCGTTGTTGAGGGGATGGTTGTCGTTGAAGGCGAACACCGAGATCTGCGCGGTGGGGATCGGCTGGGCGTTCACCGTGACCGTGACCGACGCCTGCCCCGGCTTCACCTGGGCGCCGCCCATCTGGTAGCCGCTGTTGGGCAGCACCGAGACGTAGTAGCGCTTGTTCGCGTCGAGTTCGATCGACGGGCTGGTCGAGTCGCCCTTGCCCACGACAGGCATGTAGCTGGTGTGGAGGCTGACCGAGAGGTCGAGGCCCGGCGTGGCCTGGCGGCCGAAGTCGACGTCCTTGGTGGCGTCCTCCTCGACCAGCCAGCGGAAGCCGCCGGTGATGGGTAGGCCGTCCGGCCCGACCACATTGATGGTCAGCGCCTGGGCGTTGAGTGCCTGCATAAGACCTGCCAGCACCAGCAGCGACAGCAACAGGTGCCACAGACGTGCACCGCTGGTTTGTCTCAAGGTTTCGGTTTTCATCGCACCCTCTCCCGCTCTCAACAACACACATGGACCCGGGCTGGACTGCGCGCCGGTATCCGTCCTGAGTTGTGAGATTAGTTGGGGTGCGACCGAATGACACCGGGGCGAAACCCGCACTGCGCGGGGGTCCGACCCGCATTCGGACGGGGGGTTTCACTGTAGGGGAACGGGGACTGTAGGCGGGGACTGCGGGTAAGCACGGTAGGCCGCACCGTGCGGGGGGGGGGGGTCAGTGGCGGGTCGGTCCCGCCTGCAGGGCGTGCACGATCACCGCGAGCTCGGTGTGCCCCGCGGGGCCGAGCGGGACGAAGTGATCCACCGCACAGCCCGTCGTGCGCGCGCGGTGGGCCTGCAGGTCGTCGCTCGTCAGGCCGATCAGCCGCGCCGCGCCGCTCAGCTCGCGGATTTCCTGCACCAGATCGACGAGCGGGACGCCGGGCAGGCCCAGATCGAGCAGGACCAGGTCGGGCTTCAGCAGCGCGCTGCGGCTCAGGCCCTCGGCCGCGCTCGCCGCCTCGGTCAGGATCATCGCCGGCCAGCGGACCGACAGCAGCGTCGAGAGCTGCCTGCGGCACAGCGCGTCCTCGACGACGACCAGGGTGCGGAAACGTGCCTGCAGCAACGACTCGACCATGGCGACGATGTCCTCGCCGGTGGACTCGCCCTTCACCATGAAGCGGTCGGCGCCGTTGCGCAGCGCAGCGTCGCGGTATTCGGGCAGGTCGTAGCTGGTGATAACGCAGATGATCGAGTCGACGAACACCGCCTTGATCGCGCGTGTCAGGTCGAGGCCGTTGCCCTGCGGCAGGCGGATGTCCATGAAGATCAGGTCATAGGGCCGGGCCAGCGCCTGGTGCAGCGCGTCGGCGCCGTCCGCCGACTCGGTGATCTGCATGAACGGAAAGCGCCCCGCCAGCACCTGGTGCAGCGACTGGCGATAGGCCGCGTTGTCTTCGGCGATGAGGACGTTGATCATCGGAAAGGCCCCAATGGTGACCCCGGATACCTGATGCTAGGCAGCCGCCCGCGGCACGCCTATACGGATTTTGCTGTATTCGCTGGCAGGTGGGCCTGTAATTCCGGCCCCCGCCGGGATCCGCTCAGGGGCCGGAGGCGGCCCGGTAGCGCCGGTAGTGGTCCAGCACCTTCGGCACGTAGCGCTGCGTCTCGCGATACGGCGGGATGCGCCGCCCGTGCCGGATCACCGCGTTCTCGCCGGCGTTGAAGGCGGCGAGCGCGAGGCTCACGTCGCTGTCGAACATGTCGAGCAGGTCGCGCAGGTATTGCGCGCCCCCGCTCACGTTCTGCAACGGGTCGAACGCGTCGGCCACCCCGTAGCGCCTGGCGGTGCCCGGCATCAGCTGCATCAGCCCGGCCGCCCCCTTGTTGGAGACCGCCTTCGGGTTGTAGCTCGACTCGACGGCGATCACGGCATGCAGCAGCGCGCTGTCGAGGCCGTAGGTGCGGGAGGCCTCCTCGACCACCGCGTCGTAGCGCGCCTTCCTGCCCGGACCGGGCGCCGGCTTGCGCGCCCGCGGCGGTGCGGCGTCCGCCGGCTGCGGCCCCGCGACCAGCACGGCATAGCGTTCGTCGCCGGGCACATTGCTCAGCGAGACCGCACCGTCGGGGGCGGTGTAGGCATAAATGTCGGCCCACCCGGGCCGGCACAGCAGCAGCCCGAGCAGTAGCCAGCCGGCAGCACGCAATGTCATGGCGACCTCGAACAGTGGCTCACGCTGCAAAGCCTATGCAGCGTGCCTCGCTGCGGCAATACAGCGAACACTGTAAATCGCTGCCGTCCGCCTCCGCGGGGATTGCCAACCCCGGGATCAGCGAATAAGGTTAAGCGAGGGCGCCGCCCACCCGGGCGGCGAGTGCCGGCCTTGGCAGGCCCTCAGCGAAGGGATCTTCATGTTCACGTTGCTGCGCTTCTACTCGGTGGCGAGCTTTCTGGCCATCCTCGTCACCGCGGTGCTGATCGCCATGCTCTACCGGGGCGTGGCGATCGAGGGAATCATGAAGCTGGCGGAGCGCAACAATCTCGCGCTGGCACGGACCGCCCTCAATTCGGTGAAACCCGAGTTGACCGCCTTTCTGGCCGCCTCCACGCAACCCGGGTTCCGCAACGTCGCCCACGCCTCGCTGCCGCCCGAGCTGGCCGCGGCGATCCGGCAGCTGATGCGCGACAACTCGGTGGTCAAGATCAAGATCTACAACAGCGAGGGGATCGTCGCATTCTCGACCCATACCGCGCAGATCGGCAGCGACCAGCGCCACAACACGGGCTTCATCGCAGCGATGAACGGCCGCGTCGCCGACACCCTGGTCTACCACGACACCTTCAACCACTTCGACCAGACCACCGAAGAAGACAACCTGATGCAGACCTACATCCCGGTCCGCGCCAGCGCGACCGAGCCGGTGCTGGGGGTGTTCGAGATCTACACCGACGTCAACGACCTGGTGCACCAGATCGAGCGCACCGAGTTCGTCATCATGGCCGGGGCGATGCTGATCCTGTCCGGGCTCTATGCGGTGTTGCTGCTCGTCGTGCGGCGCGCCCGCACCATCATCGACCGGCAGAACCAGACCATCCGCGAGCGCACCCAGACGCTGGAAATCCTCTCCGCGCGCATGCTGAAGAGCGAGGAATCCGACAAGAAGCGGATCGCGGTCGAGCTTCACGAGGGGCTCGCGCAGACCCTGAGCGCGGTCAAGCTGAGCCTGGAGAACAGCCGCGGGAAGGTCGACGGCGACGACACCGTCGGCCGTTCGATGGCAGCGATGATCCCGGTGCTGCAGAGCACGATCGAGGACGTCCGCACCCTCGCCAGTACGCTGCGTCCGTCCAGCCTCGACGACCTCGGGCTGCTGCCGACCATCGACAGCCTGTGCCGCAGCTTCGAGCAGCAGCATCCGGGAATCCGGATCCGCCATGCGATCAGCCTGCAGGAAGCGGACATTCCCGCCCCGCTCAAGGTCATCCTGTATCGCATCATCGTGCTGGCGCTCGACGACATCGCGCTGCACACGGATTCCGGCCGGATCCGCATCGCGCTCGACCGCGACGGCGGCATGCTGACCCTGCAGATCGACGACACACCGCCGGCATCCTCCGACCTGGCGACGACGACGCTCGTCGAACTCGATCCGCGCGCCGAATCGCGCTTCGCCAAGATGCTCGAGCTGGCGACCCTGTCGGGCGGCAGCTTCGCGGCGGCGCGCCCGAGCAGCGGCCGCATCGTGCTGCGCGCAGGCTGGCCGGTGTGACGGGGACGGAAAAGGAAAAAGGCCTGCTCGCGCAGGCCTTTTCGGTGTTCGGGTGGTGGGCAGTACAAGGTTCGAACTTGTGACCCCTGCCGTGTGAAGGCAGTGCTCTACCGCTGAGCTAACTGCCCGAAGCGGCGCGAATTAAACCACACCCGGCGCGCGCGGTCAATTTCCCGGCGCGCGGCCGAATGAAATCGGCGCGGGTAAAATAGCGCATTTTTCCGCACCGCCCCGCCATGATCCGCACCCGCTTCGCCCCCTCCCCCACCGGTTACCTGCACATCGGCGGCGCCCGCACCGCGCTGTTCTCGTGGGCGTTCGCGCGCCATCACGGCGGCCAGTTCGTCCTGCGCATCGAGGACACCGACATCGCGCGCTCGACGCCCGAGGCGGTGCAGGCGATCCTCGACGGCATGGCCTGGCTCGACCTCGCCCACGACGAGGGCCCCTACTACCAGACCAAGCGCCTCTACCGCTACAAGGAGGTGATCGAGCAGATGCTGGAAAGCGGCGACGCCTACTACTGCTACTGCAGCACCGAGGAGCTCGACGCGATGCGCGAGGCGCAGCGCGCACGCAACGAGAAGCCGCGCTACGACGGCCGCTGGCGCCCCGAACCCGGCAAGACGCTGCCGGTGCCGCCTTCCGGCGTGCAGCCGGTGGTGCGCTTCAGGAATCCCACCGAGGGGACGGTGGCGTGGAAGGATCTCGTCAAGGGCACGATCGCGTTTTCCAACGCCGAGCTCGACGACCTCATCATCGCGCGCGCCGACGGCACCCCGACCTACAACTTCTGCGTGGTGATCGACGACTGGGACATGAAGATCACCCACGTCATCCGCGGCGACGACCACGTCAACAACACCCCGCGCCAGATCAACATCCTCAAGGCGCTCGGCGCCGAAGTGCCCCAGTACGCGCACCTGTCGATGATCCTCGGCGACGACGGCACCAAGCTCTCCAAGCGCCACGGCGCGGTGTCGGTGATGCAGTACTTCGAGGAAGGCTACCTGCCGGAGGCGGTGATCAACTACCTGGCGCGGCTCGGCTGGTCGCACGGCGACGCCGAGATCTTCAGCCGCGAGCAGTTCGTCGAGTGGTTCGACCTCGACCACATCACGCCGTCGGCCGCGCAGTTCAACACCGAGAAGCTGCGCTGGCTCAACCAGCAGTACATCAAGGCGGCCGACGACGCGCGGCTCGCCGGCCTCGCGCGCCCGTTCCTGCTGCGCAACGGCGCCGACCCCGACGCCGGCCCCGACCTTGCCGCCGTGGTCGCGCTGGTCAAGGAGCGCGCCGCCACCATCGAGGAACTGGCCGACGCGGCCACGCTGTTCTTCCGCACCCTGCACCCCACGCCCGAACTGCTCGCGCAGCACGTCCCCCCCGAGGTGCTGCCGGCGCTCGCCGACCTCGCCGCGCGCTTCGAGGCGATCGCCTGGGAGCGCGCCGCGATTTCCGCCGCGTTCAAGGAGACGCTCGCCGCGCACGGCCTCAAGATGCCGAAGCTGGCGATGCCGGTGCGCGTGCTGGTCACCGGCGAGCCGCAGACGCCGGCGATCGACGCCACGCTGGAACTGATCGGCAAGGACAAGGTGATCGCCCGCCTCAAGGCCGCGCCGTAGGCCGCCACAAGCCGCGACGAATTCGCTATAATGCGCGCTGTTTTTCGCCGGCGTAGCTCAGTTGGTAGAGCAGCGCATTCGTAATGCGAAGGTCGTCAGTTCGATTCCGATCGCCGGCACCAATAAACAAGCGGCCTCCAGCGATGGGGGCCGTTTTCATTTCTGGCTTCGGGTTACATCGGGGTTACGTTCCGACCGGAATCGCCACCTGCCCCATCCGGGCAATAAAAAACCCGCCACGGGGGCGGGTTCGTCGGCGTCGTCTCGGATGCTACCCGGCGATGCCGTCCATAAATCTGCGGAAGGTCTTGTCCGTTCTCGCGGCGTCGAGCGCCTTCACGGATTTCGCGATACAGGCCGGCGTGTGTTTTTCCCGCAGCGCCAGGTCCTTCACTAGTCCGCCACTCCTGACCAGCTCGAGCAACTGATCGCCCAGCAGTTCCAGCCGGAGCGCGGCGGAGTCGTCAAGCCGGTATCCGCCTCGCTCGCCGTCCAGCAGCGTGATCTCAAGCATGTGGCGGATCATCTCGACCTGCTTCTCGGCAGACGCGCGGAATGCCGCGCCCGAGGTCGGCCAGGCGTTGACCAGCTCGGTCGAGCGCTCGATCTCAGCCCGGCGCGCGGCGGCAGCGCGGAACGCCCCGGCCTCGTCTTCGTTCCAATCGCGGCCGACGATGAACAAACGTTTAGAGGCGCGGCGGATCCATATCTGGCGGCCCTGCGCGTCTGTCGAGCGGGTCGAGGTCTTGCGCTGGCCGGGATCTCCTGGGAAGTGGCCGTCCTGCGCGTAGCCGTGCTCGACCAGTTGCTCGCGCGTGCCTTTGACCGACAGGCCCCAGAAGTGGTGTTGGATTTGAATCCCGCTGGCGCGGGTAGAATTGGCAGCAGCCATTTTTGCGTTCTCCAGAAACGTGAATGTGGTTAGGGCTGGCCGGTGTTGACGCACCGACCAGCCCGCTAAACTCTACGCCAGTCCGCAGCTTCTGCAAACCCGCCCTGCCAGAATCAACGCTACGGCGTTTTATCGGTACCGCCCATACCATCCCCCCAACCCAGCGCGCTCAGCGCCTCCAGCGAGTGCGCAGGATGCCCGAGCAGTCCGATAGCGAGGCGCGCCGCGCCAGCGTCGGCGACGCGGGTGCACAGATACCGCTCAGGATCGTCGAGCGCCCGGTCGGCGGCGCGGTTAAGCATTCTGTGGAAAGCGCGAGACGGAATGCGCGACGCACTGGCCGCGCAGCGGCGGCAGATTCCGACAACAACGTGGTGCCGTTGATCGTCAGACGAAGCCGCGACGGCATCGCCCAGTGTGGCGACGGTGATCGGCAGGCCGCATGCGGGGCATTTTTTCATTGGGATCGACAGCGAAAATATCAACGAGCTGCCGATAGGTGTTGCGGTCGACCCATGCAAAACAGCCGGGGCTGTAGCGCCGCCCGCCGATGATGCACTCGCGATAAATTCGGGTTCTAAAAAGCCTGGTCATGATGTGGGGAGTTGCCGCAGTCGCACGCCAAATTTAAGAAGGAGGCCTGGCGCGCCTGATGCGGCTCACTGCGCCTAAGGTGGCGCAGCCAGTGCCGGGCATAAACATGTCCCCCGGGGGACCCCGCAAACCGCCATGCCCGGCTCGGCACGGTCTACGGGCTGAAACTTCAAACGAACTCTGCCCGGCCTGTTCCGACGATCACCTCGGCAACGTGGCGCATGATGGTGACCTCCGTCCCGGCCTCGACGCGGGCGCAGGCCACTCCCTCCTGCAACTGGACCAGGCACGCGCGGGTGATGCGAATCCGCGTCGGCGTCTTGTCGAGCGCGGGCGGGCGATAGTCATCGCGGCGAATACTTGTGACGCTCATATCGTTCGGCCTTCAAGTAATGGAGGGGATCACGGCGAACGAGCTGGGCGCGGCGACAGCAACGTCAGCAGTCAGCCAGCACCGGAACTGCGTCACGCCGGTTTTGAAGTAGGTCACCGGGTCGGCCGCCAGCTCGAGCGCCTCGCCCCAGATACCAATCGTGACACCATCGAATGCGCCCACGGTCAGGCTGTCTGCGGCGGTGCCAGTGGTGACGTGCGCGCCGAATCCGGCAATCGTGCGGTCATTCCAGATAGGAATCGCGCCGCCTGTCAGCCGCTCGCGCTGGGAGAGAATCCGGCGCACGCCCGGAGCGCCGATAAAGGCCAGCGTGGATTCGTCGGCGTCGGCGTCGGCAAGATCCTCGATAACGCCCTGGATCGTTGCCCAGGACAGCGATGTTCCCGACGCAGTGACGACGCCGTTCACGGAGGCGATGCCCATCGGCTCGCCATTGACGCCGCTGCCGATCAGAACGGCACGGTCAAGCATCGTCCCCACGGAGCGGCTCAGGTCGCGCGCCAGGTAGGCGTCGACCGACGGCGCCGCCGCTTTCATCAGCTGCGAATAGGCCACCATCGCAACGGCGGCGCGCGGCGTCAGGCTCACCGAGCCGACGACGGGCTGGCTTGCGGTCACGGCATCGTTTTCGGTCGGCAGCCACTGGCCGGTGATGGTGGACGTGGTGCGCGGGATCGATGCGTTTCCCTGCAGGCCGGGCAGCATGCGCACGCCGGCCTTCGCGGTGACGGACCAGGGCCGCAGCACGTCGACAGCGGCCTGCACCTGATCGCTGGGAACGAGGTAGTTGGAGCCGGACGTGCCAGCCGAGGTCAGGTCGCGGCGAAGAGAGGACGCCAGCAGCTCGAACGGCAGCACCATCGAATTGGACGTGGCGATCTTGCCGGCGCGCTGGGCGGATTCCTCGAGCATTTCGGCTTCCATGCAGCCGCGCAGCTCGTCGCGGGCGGCGAGCCGCAGGGCTTTGGAGAGGCTGAACGCGCCGCGCTCACGGGTCGTAAAAATGGACATTTCGTGTGTCTCCGGTGGTGTCGAAGTTTCACTGTACGGACCAGAAACCTAACCCGCTGTCACGTTTCACTTAGTAGGTCGATGTAGTTCTCAGGCGTGCAGGGAAGGGGGCCAAACTGACGCGCCGCCCACAGCGCGCGGTCGATCTCGGTCGCATGGTCCGGTGGTGCATCAAGTTTCTGCGAGCACCAGGCCGGGTAGCGGCGGGTTTCGAAGGTGCGGCAGGCCTCTGCCAACTGTTCGCAACGCTTCCAGCTTGTGGGGCCGGGCAGCATTGCGGAGACGCGCAGCAAGTGGTGGCGCCGTAGCGCGGCGCGACCGCCCCGGGGGCCGCCAGTGCCAAGGCACCGATGCATCGGCAGCGGGCGGTCGCCCTCCTGTAGGTAAAACCCGACCATCCCCGTGCGCAGCTTGGACAGCGTGCCAGGGCTTTCATCGCCGAGCATGAACATGATGGCGGCGGGATCAGTCATTCCCCGCCCCCTCTGGTGTCGCAGCGTCGCGCGCCGTGAGTGCATCTAGGGCGTCAGCGGCTGCTGCTGACAGTGCATCCAGCGCACAGCCTTCCGGGTCGCAGGCCTCGACGGCGGCGCCCTCGAGGCGGTCGACCAGCTCGTTCCATTCGTCGCTGTTCGCTGTTGCGCGCAGGGCCAGCTCGGAGTCGCGCACCAGTTCGAGCACGCGGTCGATCATGCAGTCGGCGTCGGCAGCGTACTTCAGCATGTGGTCGAGCTGGCGCTTTACGTCGGCGAGCTGGTCCGCGACGGCGGCAACACGCTGGTCGGCGGTTGCGGCCGCCTCGCGCAGTTCCTGAACTTCGGTCACCGCCTGGCGCAGCCACCGCGCTCGAAGTCTGCCAGGATCGCAGCGGCGCAACAGTTGCCCGATCGCGACGGTCGGATCGAGCCGGCCGTCTGCGGCGAGCGTTACCCAGCCGTCCCGGCACCATCTGGAAACGGACTGCTTCGACACGCCAAGCGCCTTTGCGAACTGCGCCGGCAGGATACGCACGCGCAGCAGCTCGGGGGTGTCGAGCAGACCGGAGAGTGACTGTTGGGCCTGCTCGGGTGCGTCGGTGGTGCAAGTTCTCTGCTCAGTCACTTGGTCACCCCCAATGTTGCCAATGCCAGGGAGTTGCACCCTAGAAATAAGACGCGCCTTTCGCACCCGCATGGGAAAAAGCGGGTGGAGTACCTTTTGAACGGCTCCCCTCTACGGATACAACCCCCTGGGAACGGTTTCATGACTAGCGGTTTTCCGAGCTGTTCTGCCCCGCATGGGACTGACTGGATCAGGACCCCCACCCCGGTCGAGCTTGGTTGATCCCAACCACACCCCCGGCGGGAATAAAGGGAAAGAAGGTGCGAAAGGTGCTTTCCTCCCTTTATTCCCTTTATTCCTCCCCTGTGGGTGTCTGGGCTTTGGATGCCTTGATTCGCATAGAAAGAAAGAAAATCTCTTTCAAAACCTTCTAAGGAATCAGCTAATAAAGGTGCGAAAGCCGCCATCACTCACCCCCCTTCATGGCAAGCGGGTTGACCCGGTAGTAGATCGGCGGGCGGCCACCAGTCGCCGTGCCCTTGTGCGGGCCGGTTATGAGGTTGCGGGTCTTGAGCGTTTCCAGCGCCACGATCAGGCGGTCGATCTTGTCGAACCGGGTGTGGTGTGCCCGGTGTAGATCGGAACGCAGGAACTCGGCCTCGCCCTTGCGCTCGATCCATCGCCAGCACACGCGGGCGTCATCGGTGGCAGCGTCGGCACCGATCAGGTCGAACACGGCCTGCGAGTGCCGTATCAGCCGCATGCAAAGTCCCACCGCGCGCTTCATGGTTTCCTCGCCGATGGGGTCGGTCTCCGTGCAGCGCGCCGCGATGTGCAACAGCCCGGCCACCCGCAGCGCACCGCCCGGCAGCTTGGCGCACCAGTCGCGCAGCGATTCCAGCGGGCCGCCTTCGGCCTGCTCGTTCTCGATCTTCTGGGCGAACATCACCCACAGGTCGCGCGCCTGGTCAGACAGCACCAGGAGGTGTTCGTCATCCTCGCCTTCTGCCACATCGGTGCGCGGCTCGACTTCCAGCAGCCGCAGCACCTCGCCCCGATAGCGCGCCTCGAGGTCGGCCGGGATCGTCACCCGGCGCGCCATGTCGCGCTTGCCGATGCGCGTCGCGGGTAGCCCGAAGAAGAAGCGGGCGAACGCACCGGACGCACGGAACTTGCGCTTGGCAGCCGGTGCCATGTCCTGCAGCAGTCCGGGCTGCATACCAAGCCCGAAGGTCAGCGCCGGGCGGTCGATCACGGCGGTCCTGCTGCCACGATCAACCCTCACAGGCGACCCGCTGTAGGCCTGCAGCGCGACGTCTATCACCGACTCGCCGCCCGAATACAGGCCGGCCAGCACCGCGAAGATGCCGCCCTCATCGCTCATCACCGCCATGCGGCCACCGTGCTCTACCAGCATCGCCTGCAGCCGCTCGGGCGTCACGTCACCCGAGAAAAAGCGCGGAGGCCTCAGTTCGTCCGGGGTCTGCTCTGACAGTTCGGTGATCTCGCGCACGATCTCGCCGCGGCGCACCGGGCTATCCTCTTTCGCCGCGTCGGCCTGCAGCTTCTCCGTGCGACGCTGGGCGATCTTGCGCACCGTCTCGCGCTCGACAATCTCGGTGCGCATCGCGTCGGCCAGCTTGGCTTCCTTCAGCAGCACCGGCTTGAGCAGACGCTGAATCAGTGCCGATTTGCGCTCGCCGGAGTCGGCCAGAATCACCGTCCAGACGCAGACAGGCTCGGTGTAGTCATCCCCGAAGGGCGATACCTTGAACTTGCGCTGCAGGCACAGCGACAGCACCGACAGCTCAAACAGCACCGCCATCGTCGGCGGAGTCTGCAGCGCATCGGACAAGGCCTGCGCGTATTCACCGAACACGCCAGGCAGCAGATCGGCGGGCAGGTCGGGGGTCTCGATGCGGTTGAACCGCAGCGGCTCTTCCCAGTGTCCGCCATCGTCGGCGGGCGCGGCGGGCTTCGCCGCGTCGATGGATTTGCGCACCGCTTCGGCGCCGGCCGCCAGGGACAGGTCGTTCATATCCGTGAGGTTCATGCTGCAGCCCCCCCGAACAGCGGCCGCGCGACGAAGCCGCCGACCATCATCGCGGCCTCGGTCGCCTTGGTCAGTCCGGGATTCCCGGGTGTCGCGGCGTCGTCGTCGGCGATCAGAATGATCCTGGTGCCGGTGTTGTTGAATGCCAGGTGGCGCGCGACCTCTTTCAGGTTGCCGGCGTTGAAGGCGACGGCGGTGGCGTAGCCGGTGGCCTCGTGGACGGTCGCCGCCGTGGCGTATCCCTCGGCTACGCAGATCGTGCCGGCGGGCTTGCCGATGGCGAAGTAGGAACCGCCGACACGGCCGCCAGTCAGGAACCGCTTGGTGCCGTCCGGGCCGATCAGTTGCAGGGTGTGAATCACGCCGTGGCGCCGCGCCGGGATCAGGAGCTGGTCGCGTAGCTGGCGGATGCCCCAGGCCTTGACCTGCTTCTTCTGCAAGTACGGGTGCATCGGGTCGGCCGGCCGGGCGAGCTTCCACAATTTCCTCGCCTTGGCGCGCGCCTCCTCATATACGCTTTGCTGCGCCGCCGCGCGCTCATACCGAATCTGGCGCATCCGATCCTGCAGCTCGCGCCGCTCCTGCCAGTTGATCTTCCGTGCCTCGGCATCGCGCCAGGGGTGTGTTTCTCCGGTACGCCAGGAGCCGACAGACCCGTGAGGGATCGGGTCGAGGTGCAGCACATACCAGCCATTTTTCGATCCGGGCTTGTCGCCCTCGACGCGGTAGCGGCGGATGCGGCCATCTGCTACCGGCGTGTCTTTCACCGGAGCTAGGCCGACCGCGCGCATGAAGTCGAGAAAACGGATTTCTACGGTCATTGCGCACCCCCGATCCAGCGGGCGGCGAAGAGGAACAGCATGGTCGCGCCAGCGCCAAAAGCGGGCGCCAGGGCTACCAGCCCCGAAACGAACGCGATAGAATCAACGTCGAAGTGTTTAGTTAAGCCCGCCTGCCAGCGGGCTTTTTTTATGGTCGTCATGGCGCGCCCCTTACTCGGTCGCGCCGTTATTGCGAGTGCGGCTCTCGAGCCAGGCGTGAAGGCCGGTGCGGCTATACCTCACGTTCCGGCCGACTTTGACGAACGGCAGGCTGTAGCGGCCAGTCGATCGCCAGACCGACAGCGTGCCAGGCGCGACGCCGAGAATCTCAGCGGCTTCGCGCTCATCAACCAGATCAGGGTTTTTCGGCCGGATCATTTCGGCCAGTGTGCTTTGGGTGGTCATCGTATGCGCTCCATTAACCCCGGCGATGCCGGTATGGGTGCATTAATGACGATTTGCGAAACGGGGTCACAGGACGTAACCCCATTGGAAACAGCGGTGTTTTATCCTACGCCAGCACTGGCGCGGCTTTTACGCAATTCCTTAATTGCGGAAGCGGGCTTGATATTGATGCCCAGCCGCTTGAAAACGAAGTGCAACAACTGCTCGAAAGGCGTCTGATTTCCTGCTCTATCCTGCTGGGTCGGGTTAATCCCGGCCTGCTCGGCAATGCTGGCAATATCACCCACTAGACGCCGGCGCTCTGCTTCCGCCGCCCCTGGCGGTCGACCGCCCTGCTCCGGCACCTTATGCTTTTCCAGCGCGGACCTTGCCGCCATCACCATCGCCTCGCCGGCCACGCCGCCGAATGCAGCACGCAAGTGCTGGAGTTGCGCGCCGCCCACCAGCCCTAGTGCCTCGCCCTCGAATAATGCCTTTGCGCTCCCGCCGGGGTTGTAGATCGACTGCAAGTTCTCGACGGCCTCGGCCAGCGCGGCCAAATCGTTGTGAATGCTCTTGTCGGACTCGATACTCTCCGTCACCCTCTCGACACAGAACGAATAATTGTTCTCGGCGTTCTCGATCCTTTCCATTAGGCCGGCATTGCCACCTAGGATGTCGAGCATTTCGGCGCGGAATCGGTCGTTGATTTCATCGGGCACAAACCCGGCAAAGAATTTCATTTCGTACCCCTGATGCGCTTGACCTGGGCGGCCGGCTTCACTCCCGCAGCTGCCAGCATGGCGGCGGTCGCCGTGTTCACAGACTTCCGCACGGGATCGAGGTCAAGGCGCGCGTAGATCGCGGTCGCCTGGTGCGTCTTGTGGTTAAGGCTCTTGCCGATGATCGAAAGCGAAGCGCCGGTGCGGGCCTGCCAGCTCCCCAAGGTGCGACGGAGATCGTGAATCCGCAGGTCATCCAGTTCTGCAGCATTCAGGATGCGCGCCCACGCCTTCTTCGGCTCGACCAGGTGCCCAGTCGAGCCGGTGCCGGGGAACACGAACTCAGACTCGACGCCGGCATCCTTCCGAGCCTGCAGGATCGCGGCGGCCTCCGGTGACAGCGCGACGTTCTGGCTGGTGCCGTTCTTCGTCATGGCGATGCGCCAGACGCCGTGCTCGAGGTCGATGTCCACCCATCGCATCGACTGCAAGTTGGACCGCCGCGCACCGGTCAGCAGCGCCAGCATGAAGAAGTCCCCGAGCGGGTCTTGTGCCATCGCCGCGAACAGGCGCGGCAGCTCGTCGGCCTGGGCGAACCGCTCGCGGGGTGCCTCGTAGTTCTTCTTCACCCGGGCGGCCGGATTGCCGCCCTCGTAAATGCCCAGCTCGTCGATCGCGTAGTTGAACACGCTGCTGACGATCGCCAGCGCCCGGTTGGCCGAGGCCGGAGACTTCTTCGTCGCGGCGGCGTGCACGCGCTTTACGTCATCGCGGCCAATCTGCGACAGCTTCAGCCCCTTGATCTTGCCGAGGTGGATTCGCAGGCTGTCCCGGTAATCCTTCTTCGTGCGCTCCGACAGCGGCCTTCCGTCGCGCTTGCGCTTGCCGGGGATGAACTTCTCGAACACTTCCTCGAACGTCGGCTCCGCCCGGTGCGCGCGCTTCACCTTCGCGGGTGATGCACCGTTCTCGATCTCGGCGTTTACCTTCGCCGCCTCCGCCCTCGCCCGCTCGATCGTCATCTCGGGATAGCGCCCTAGGGTGATGCGCTCCGGCTGCCCACCTTTGATTCGGCGGAAGATGCAAAAGGTCTTGGTTCCGGTGGAAGTCACCCGGACCTGCAGTCCGGTGGTTTTCCGGTCGTGATACACGTTGCGTGTGCCGGATTTCGGCAGCGGCAGCGCATCCAGCGCGGCCTTGGTGAAGTTGAACTCGTTCTGTTCCATTTCGGACCCTCTCATGACCTTCGCAGCTTTCCGGGGTTACGCGGGGGTTACGTTTTTCGTGAAACTCGGCGAATTTTCGTGTAACCCCGTTAAGGTCACTATATCCGTTTATGCCCGTCCTGTATAGCTTTGTTAAGTTTGGTTAATGCGCGGGCCTCTCCCCTGCCTCCGATTCGTAATGCGAAGGTCGTCAGTTCGATTCCGATCGCCGGCACCAGTTGTAGCAAGAACGCCGCTCATCGAGCGGCGTTCTTGTTTGTGCGCGCAGGGCTGACGGGTAAGCGCTAGCGGCCCGGCGAACCGATCAGCAGCACGTCGCACGCCGCGGCGAGCGCGACGTCCTTGCTCACGCTTCCCAGCAGCCAGTCCTGGAAACCGCCGCCGTGACCGTGGCGGCCGAGGACGACCAGATCGGCTTGCTTCTCCTCGATGCACTGGCAGATCGCCGCGGGCGCGAATCCCGGCAACACCAGCCGCCCGATCGACGCGCCGCCCTCGAGCGGCGCCAGCAGCGCTTCGAAATGCCGCTCGGCATCGCTGCGCTGACGCGCGAGCCAGCCGGTGATGTCGACCTGGTCAGACTTCGCGCGGCGCAGGCGCTGCTCGACCTCGCTGCCGAGCACGTGCACGGCCTGCACCGGCGCGCTGCCGGCGAGCAGGCGCGCGTGCGCGACCACGTCGGCCGACACCGGGGAGAAATCGACCGCCGCCAGCACCTGGCGATAGGGGTCGTCCGCGCCGTGGCGGACGATGAGGACCGGGCAGTTGGCGACGCGCATGAGGCGCGAAGCGGTCGACCCGAGGAACAGGTCCATCAGCGTGTTCTCGCCGCGCGCGCCGGCGACCACGAGGTCGGCGGCCACCTCCTGCGCGTAGGCGGCGATTTCGGTGTGCGCGCGGCCGAGGCGCGTGGCGGGGTGGACGGAAACCCCCGACTGCTTCGCCAGCGTGGTCGCGAGGGTGTCGAGCCGCCCCTGCTCCGCCTCCATCAGGGCCTCGTCGTGGACGCCGTATTCGTCCGGCGCGAACGTCATGCCGGGATAGAGATCGAGCGGGCGCACCACGTGCAGCAGGTGCAGCTCGGCCTGGTGCTGCCTGGCCAGCTGGACGGCGCGCCCGACCGCCCGTTCGGAGAAGGTGGAGAAATCGGTGGCGGCGACGATACGGCGTAGGCTGGGCATGACGGGTTCCGGAAAAGTTCGGTCGACCTTTCCATGATATGCCATCGCGCCGGAATCGGGTCCCGGCGCCTGCCTGACGCGTCACGCCGGCGAGCCGGCATCGCCGCCCGCGTGTCGGAGACGGGGCCGAGCGGCCCCGTCGCTCAGAGCCAGCTCTCGATCTTCTTGCGGTCCGGCACGCCGCCGGCGTGCACCACCTTGCCGTCGATCACCACGCCCGGCGTCGACATGACGCCGTAGCCGAGGATCGCCGCCATGTCCTCGACCTTCTCCAGCCTGACCGCGACGCCGCGCGCCTGCGCGACTTCCTCGATCAGCTTCAGCGTGGTTTTGCAGTTGGCGCAGCCACTGCCCAATACCTTGATGTCCTTCATCGGATTCTCCTGTTCAGCAACACGATTTTCCGGAGGGTGTCGGCGTGCAGCAGGCGCCGCCTTCGCTCACCGTGATGGCGGCGAGCTTCGCGCCCGCACGCGGGAAATGCGCCGCGTAGGCCTCGTCGAAACTCGCGTCGAGCTTTTGCGCGGCCTCGTCGCGGATGTGTCGGGCGATCTCGATCACCGTGTCGATCTGCTCGCGCGACACGCCGTAGCCCTTCAGTCGCTCGACCTGGCACAGGCCCTGTTTGGGATGGTTGGCCGCGATGTTGGCCGCGAGCGAAACCAGGGCGACGATGGATGGATGCAGTTCGGTACTCATAGGATGACAGGCCTCAAGGCGTTGAACAGGACGCCGACCAGCACGAAGGCGGCGGCGAGATAGGCGGCGAAGAGGCCGAGCAGCGGCCACTTGGCGACCTTGCGCAGGATCAGCATCTCCGGCAGCGACAGCGCGATCACCGCCATCATGAAGGCCAACACGGTGCCGAGCGGCACGCCCTTGCCGAGCAGCGCCTCGGCCACCGGGATGACGCCGACCGCGTCGGAATACATCGGCACGCCGGCCAGCACGGCGACGATCACCGACAGCACGCTGCCGTCGCCGGCGATCTTCGCGACGAAATCCGCCGGCACGTAGCCGTGGATCACCGCGCCGATGCCGACGCCGATCAGCACGTATTTCCAGATGCGGCCGACGATCTGCCGCACCTCGTTCCAGGCGTAGTCGTGGCGGGCGCGCAGGCTATTGTCGCGTTCGGTCTCGAGCGCCGCTTCGCCCATGCGGATCTTCCACACGTAGTCCTCGACCCAGCGCTCCAGCTTGAAGGCCTGCAGCACATAGCCGCCGACGAAGGCGATGGTGAGACCGGTCGCGACGTAGACCAGCGTCATCTGCCAGCCGATCACGCCGGCGAGCACCACCACCGCGACCTGGTTGACCATCGGGCTCGCGATCAGGAACGACAGCGTCACGCCGAGCGGGATGCCGGCCTCGACGAAGCCGATGAAGAGCGGGATCGACGAGCACGAGCAGAACGGCGTCACCGCACCCAGCCCCACCGCCATCAGGCGCGCGCCAGGGCCGGAGCGGCCGCGCATCATCGCCCGCACCCGCTCCGGGGTGAGCAGCGCGCGCAGCCAGCCCATCAGGTAGATCACCGTGGTCAGCAGCACCAGGATCTTCGCCACGTCCATGACGAAGAAATGCAGCGCCGCGCCCAGCGGGGTGTCGGGCGCGAGGCCGCCGAGGTCGAAGACGAGCAGGCGGGCGAAGGCGTCGAACATCTACTGCGCCTCGAACTCGACGAACGCGCGGTTCATGTTGGCGCGGTGCAGGTCGCCGTAGTTCTCGAGATGCCGGAATTGCGGCAGGTCGGCGTAGCGGTCGAGCGTTTCGTCCATCGGCTCCATTTCGCGCGCAGCGGCGCCCACCTTGTCGACGAGGAAGTCGTAGTAGTCGCCGGTCTCGCGCTGCGCCTGCGCGAGGTCGCACACCCGGCCGTGGCCGGGGACGATGCGCGCCGGCTTCAAGGCGGCGAGCGCCTTGAAGGCCTGCTGGCCGTTCTTCACGCTCGACCACGGCAGCACGCCGAGCAGGCGGTCGACGTAGACGAGGTCGCCCGAGAACACCACGCGCTGCTTCGGCAGCCACACCCGTGCGTCGCCGGGGAAATGCGCGTCGGTGTAGGCGAGTTCGAGCGTCTCGCCGCCGCGTTCGAGCGTGGCGGTCTCCCCCGCCAGCGTCTTCGGCGCGGGCAGCGGCTTGGTGCCCTGCATGCGCTCGCCGAGGAAGCGCTCGAGGCCCTGCATGTGCTGCGCGCCGTATTCGGCCTGGGTCGCGGCCGTACGCGCGAGCGCGATGACCTCGGCGCCCTTGGCGGCGAAGTAGTCGTTGCCGAGCCAGCGATGGTCCTGGCTGCCGGTGTTGACGACCCAGCGCACCGGCTGCTTCGTCACCTTGCGGATCGCGGCTTCGAGTTTCTCGGCGCCCAGGCGGCTCGCGCCGGAGTCGACCAGGATCACGCCCTTGGGCGTGACGACGAAGCCGAAGTTGGCGTTGAGGCCGTCATTCTCCGCGCTCCTCTGGCCGAGCGGGCCGACGATGGCGTAGACGTTGTCGACGACCTTTTCCGCCTTGGGCTCGAAAGCGTGGGCGGCGTTGCCGCCCAGCGCGAGGATGAAAAACAGCGGAGCAAGAAAGAGTCGCATGGTGGTTTCCCTATTTCAGACGGTAGGCGGCGTGGCAGGCCACGCAGTTCGTGGTGATCCCGCCCAGCGCGCCCAGGGCGCGCGGCAGGTCGCGGGTGACGGCGGCTTCCTGCGCGGTGACGGCGAAGCGACTGGCGGCCTGGTGCATCGCGGTGCCGGTTTCCTGCATGCCCTTGGGCATGAAGCCGGCCATGTGGCTGGCACCGTGGCTCCCGAGCGAGCTCATGCCGAGGCGCGTTTCGGCGACTTCGGCGGCGGCGTCGTATTCACCGGCGGCGAGCAGGCCCTGGATTTCGTGGATCGCCGTCAGGTGATCGCGCATGTTGGCCATCATGTGGGCCCGCATCATCTCCGGCATGTCGACCGCCACCCGGCCGTCGTCAGCGGCGGCAAGCGGAAGGGGCGCGCCCAGCAGGCCGGCCAGGAGAAGCGGTGCGACGGAGGATTTTTGCATCTACGTTTCCCTTGATGAACGGGTCAGGCCTGCCGCGCGGGCAGACCGCTTTCATACCACCCCTTGCTGCGGTTGACGAGCTTCACCACCAGCAGCATCACCGGCACCTCGATCAGCACGCCGACCACGGTGGCGAGCGCCGCGCCCGACTGGAAGCCGAACAGCGCGATCGCCGCCGCCACCGCCAGCTCGAAGAAGTTGGACGCGCCGATCAGCGCCGACGGGCAGGCGACGCTGTGCTTCTCGCCCACTTTCCTGTTCAGCCAGTAGGCCAGCCCCGAATTGAAGAACACCTGGATCAGGATCGGCACCGCGAGCAGCGCGATGATCAGCGGTTGCGCGATGATCTGCTCGCCCTGGAAGGCGAACAGCAGCACCAGCGTGGCGAGCAGCGCGAGGATCGACAGGTGGCCGAGGGTGGCCAGCGTCGCGTCGAACGCCGCCTGCCCGCGCTTCAACAGGATTTTGCGCCAGACCTGCGCCAGGATCACCGGGATGACGATGTAGAGCACCACCGAGGTGAACAGCGTGTCCCACGGCACCACGATCGCCGAGAGTCCGAGCAGCAGGCCGACGATGGGCGCGAAGGCGAAGATCATGATGGTGTCGTTGAGCGCCACCTGCGACAGCGTGAAATACGGGTCGCCGCCGGTCAGCCGGCTCCACACGAACACCATCGCGGTGCACGGCGCAGCGGCCAGCAGGATCAGCCCGGCGACATAGCTGTCGAGCTGCTCGGCCGGCAGATACGGGGCGAACCAGTGGCGGATGAAGAGCCACGCCAGGAGCGCCATCGAGAACGGCTTGACCGCCCAGTTGACGAACAGCGTGACGCCGATGCCCTTCCAGTGCGACTTCACCTGGTGCAGCGCGCCGAAATCGATCTTCATCAGCATCGGGATGATCATCACCCAGATCAGCAGACCGACCGGAAGGTTGACCTGCGCCACTTCCATGCGCCCCAGCGCCTGGAACGGCGCCGGGAACAGCTGACCGAGCACGACGCCGGCGACGATGCACAGCGCCACCCACAGCGTGAGCCAGCGCTCGAACACGCTCATCGGCGCGCCGGCTGCGCGCTTTCCTGTCACTTCACACTGTGCGCTCATCGGGCGGACTCCATCGAAACTCGCACGCTCATGCCGTCTTCCCGATCTCGGTCACGGCCTGCTGCAGCTTCATGCGGTCGAGCTTGTCGAACGGCAGGCTGACGAACATGCAGATGCGGCGCTGCAGCTGGTTCATCGCGTCGACGAAGGCACGGCGCTTGACGTCGTCGCTGCCTTCCACCGCGACCGGGTCGGGGATGCCCCAGTGCGCGCTGATCGGCTGCCCCGGCCACACCGGACACACCTCGCCCGCCGCCTTGTCGCATCCGGTGAAGACGAAATCGAGCCGCGGCGCACCGGGCTGCGCGAATTCGTCCCAGGCCTTGCTGCGCAGGTCGCTGACGGAAAAATGATTCTTCTGCAGCAGGTCAAGCGCGAACGGGTTGACCTGCCCGGCCGGATGGCTGCCCGCGCTGAACCCGCGGAAGCGCCCCTTGCCGAGGTTGTTCAGCAGCGATTCGGCGAGGATCGAGCGCGCCGAGTTGCCGGTGCACAGGAACAGCACGTTGTAGGCGGGTGCATCCATGATGCGTCTCCGGTATGAATTCGTTCAGGCGGCGGCCGTCTGCAGGCCGAGCTTCTCGCGCACCGCGGCGATCAGCCGCGCGCGGATGTCGTCGCGCACGGCGAGGAAGCTGTCGAGCGGCTCGCCGTGCGGGTCGTGGAACGGCAGGTGGATCGCCGGGATCGGCTTGGGGAAGATCGGGCAGGCTTCCTTGGCGTTGTCGCACACGGTCACCACCAAGTCGATGTCCTCGTTCATCACGGCGTCGATGTCCTTGGGGTGCAGGCCGTCGGTCGGCAGGCCGGCGAGCTTGAGCGCCTCGATCGCGCCGTCGGCCACTTTCGGCTGCGGGCGGGTGCCGGCGGACAGCGCGCGCACCTGGCCGGCGAGATCATGGTTGAGCAGCACTTCGGCCATCTGCGAGCGGCAGGAGTTGCCCGTGCACAGCACGAGAACGGTGTAGGGTTGGGTCACGGTCATTCCTTTGGTCTGGAAGGTAAAAAATCTTGCCCTCGCCCCCTCCCGCTTGCGGAAGCGGGAGGGGGCGAGGAAGCGAGTCGATCGTCGGACGGGTTCAGCAGCAGCCGCCCGCGGCCGTCGCCGGCGTGCAGCAGGCGGCTTTTTCCGCTGCCGGCTCGGGGACGCAGCAGCCGCCCGCCGACGGCCCGCCGAACACCGGGATGCTGTCGAGCGTGTGGTAGGTCTCCCAGGCGATGCCGCTGGGGTCGGTCGCCCAGTACTTGTCCGACTTGGCGTAGCAGCAGGCGGTGCCCATCTCCTCGACCACGTCGGCCTCGAGCTTCTGCAGGCGCTGGTTCATTTCGGCGAGCTCGTCGGCGCTTTCCACCTGCACGCCCAGGTGGTTGAGGCCGGTCGCGGCGCCGCGCGCCGAGATCGCGAAGTTCACCCGCGGATCGTCGAGCATCCATTTCGCGTAGTCGGGCTTGGTGACGGTCGGCTCGGCGGCGAACATGGCGGAATAGAACTTGATGCTGGCGGCCAGATCGTCGACCGCGACGTGTACGTGCAGGCGTTTCATGTTGACTCCTTTTCAGTGGCTTCGGGTTCGCACGCCGGCGAGCACACCGGCGAGCAGGGGTTGCCGCCGCAGCAGTTCTCGGTCAGAAAGCCCAGCAGCGCGTTCATGGTTTCGAAGTTGGCGGTGTAGATGACGAAGCGCCCGGCCTGCTGGGAATCCACCATCCCCGCGTGGGCGAGCTCCTTCAGGTGGAACGACAGCGAGGACGGCGCGATGCCGGTGAGCTCGCCGATCCTCCCGGCGGCAAGGCCCTCCGGCCCGGCCTGGACCAGGGTGCGGAAGATCGCCAGGCGGGAATCCTGGGCGATCGCGGCGAGGGCGGTGACAACGGCTTTCGTTTCCATGTTTCGAATACTATTGAAACGTTGAAGGAAAAGCAAATGAAATTTTGGTGAGGCCGTTCCCGACGTGCCGCCGGGCCAGCGGGCTCAGTATCCGCAGGAAGGCCCGGCCTTGCTCCCCGAGTCGGCGGCCTCGAGCCCGAGCACGTCGCGCGCGACCGCTTCGGCGACCTTGATGCCGTCGACCCCGGCGGAAAGAATCCCGCCGGCGTAGCCCGCGCCCTCGCCTGCCGGATACAGGCCCTTGACGTTCACGCTCTGGCAATCGTCGCCGCGGGTGATGCGCGCCGGCGACGAGGTGCGCGTCTCGACCCCGGTCAGCACCGCGTCCTTCATCGCGAAGCCCTGGATCTGCTTGTCGAACGCCGGCAGCGCCTCGCGGATCGCCTCGATCGCATACGCAGGCAGCGCGGTGGCGAGGTCGGTCAGGTGCACGCCCGGCTTGTACGAGGGCTCGACGCCGCCAAGTCGCGTCGACGGCCTGCCCTCGAGGAAATCGCCGACCAGCTGTCCCGGCGCCTCGTAGTCGCCGCCGCCGAGCTCGAACGCGCGCGATTCGAGTTCACGCTGCAGCCGGATGCCGGCGAGCGGATCGTCACCGGGAAAATCCTCGGGCGTGATGCCCACGACGATGCCGGAATTGGCGTTGCGCTCGTTGCGCGAATACTGGCTCATGCCGTTGGTCACCACCCGCCCAGGCTCGGAGGTCGCCGCGACCACCGTGCCGCCCGGGCACATGCAGAAGCTGTACACCGCGCGGCCGTTCTTCGCGTGGTGCACCAGCTTGTAGTCGGCCGCGCCGAGCAGCGGATTGCCGGCGTTCGGCCCCAGCCTGGCCTGGTCGATCAGCGACTGCGGATGCTCGATGCGGAAGCCGATCGAGAACGGTTTCGCCTCCAGGTAGACGCCACGCGCGTGCAGCATCTCGAAGGTGTCCCGCGCGCTGTGGCCGAGCGCGAGCACGACGTGGCGGCTCTTCAGGACCTCGCCGCTGGCGAGCGTCACGCCCGCGATCTGTTTGCCGCCGTCGGGGCCGTCCTCCAGCAGCACGTCGGTCACGCGCTGCTGGAAGCGGATCTCGCCGCCGAGCGACTCGATCTCGTGGCGCATCGCCTCGACCATGCCGACCAGGCGGAAGGTGCCGATGTGCGGCTTCGACACGTAGAGGATCTCGTCCGGCGCGCCCGCCTTGACGAACTCGGTCAGCACCTTGCGCCCGAGGTGGCGCGGGTCCTTGATCTGGCTGTAGAGCTTGCCGTCGGAGAACGTCCCCGCGCCGCCCTCGCCGAACTGCACGTTGGATTCCGGGTCGAGCACCTTCCTGCGCCACAGTCCCCAGGTGTCCTGGGTGCGCTCGCGCACCGCCTTGCCGCGCTCGAGCACGATCGGCCGGAAGCCCATCTGCGCCAGCACCAGCGCGGCGAAGATGCCGCAGGGGCCGAAGCCGACGACGATCGGCCGCTCGGCAAGCTTTTCCGGCGCGTGGCCGACGAACTGGTAGTCCATGTCCGGCGTCGGCGCGAGGTGGCGGTCGTTGCGGAATTTCTTCAGCAGCGCGGCCTCGTTCTTCACCTCGACGTCGACCGCGTAGACCAGCAGCAGCGCGTGCTTCTTGCGCGCGTCGTAGCTGCGCTTGAAGATGCTGAAGCCGACAAGCTGGTCGTCCGCCAGCTCCAGGCGCTTGAGGATCGCCGCGCGCAAGGCCTCGGGCGGATGGTCGAGCGGAAGTTTGAGTTCAGTCAGTCGCAGCATGGTGAGTGTTCAAGTAATTCAGCGCGCCCTGCCCCGCCGCGCGTCCGCTGGCGAAGCAGGCGGTCAGCAGATACCCGCCGGTGGGTGCTTCCCAGTCGAGCATCTCTCCGGCGCAGAAGACGCCGGGCAGGTTCCGCAGCATGAGGTGCGCGTCGAGCGCCTCGAAACGCACGCCGCCGGCGCTGCTGATCGCCTCGTCGAGCGGGCGTGGGGCAGACAGGGTCAGGGGCAGCGATTTTATCGCGTTGGCGAGTTGCACCGGGTCGTTCAGCCGTTCGGCCGGGACGATTTCGCGCAGCAGCGCCATCTTCGCGCCCTTGATGCCGGTGCGGCTCGCGAGGTGGCTGGAAAGCGAGCGCGCGCCGCGCGGATGGGCGACTTCGGCGACGACGCGTGCGAGCGTCTTGTCGGGCGCGAGATCGAGCTCGACGGTCACGCTCCCCTGCGCCGCGATCATGTCGCGCAGCGGCGCCGACAGCGCGTAGACCAGGCTGCCTTCGATGCCGCTATCGGACAGCATCAGTTCGCCGCGCCGCTCGTGGGCGCGCCCGCCGACGTCGGTGAAGCGCAGCGCCACGGTCTTCAGCGGCTGCCCGGCGAAGCGCGATTTCAGATGCTCGCTCCAGCCCCCCGCGACGTCGAAGCCGCAGTTGGCCGGGACCAGCGGCGCGACGTCGATCCCGCGCGCGGCCAGCAGCGGCACCCAGCCGCCGTCCGACCCCAGCTTCGCCCAGCTGCCGCCGCCGAGCGCGAGCACCGTTGCGCCGGCGTTCACCGTCACCCCGCCCCCGGGTGCCGCGAAGCGCAGCGCACCGTTCCCATCCCACCCCGACCAGCGATGCCGCACATGAAAGCGGACCCCCGCCTCGCGCAGCCGGTGCAGCCACGCACGCAGCAGCGGCGCGGCCTTCATGTCCTTGGGAAACACCCTTCCCGACGAGCCGACGAAGGTCTCGACGCCCAGCCCGTGGATCCACGCGCGCAACGCCTCGGGCGGAGACGCCTCGAGCAGCGGCCGCACCTCGGGCGCGCGCGCGCCGTAGCGTGAAACGAAGGATTCGAACGGCTCGGAATGGGTGATGTTCATGCCGCCCACGCCGGCCAGCAGGAACTTGCGGCCGACCGAAGGCATGGCGTCGTAGACGTCGACCTGAATGCCGCCGGCGGCCAGCACTTCGGCCGCCATCAGGCCGCCGGGGCCGCCGCCGATCACTGCAGCCGTCCGGAAGGTCTGCGCAAGCGTGTTCATCAAGGGGTACCGCGCGGGATCGACACCGCCAAGCTACACCGCCCGCGTTCCCCGGTTCGGGCCGGGGAACGCGGGCGGCAGTCACCCGGTATCAGGGATTACTTGACCAGAAAGGACTCTTTTGCACGCCCTTTTTCCATTTCGGCGGCGAGCCAGCGCGGTACACGGCCACGACCCGACCAGGAGTCACCGGTGGCGGGATTGTAGTACTTGGCCGCCACCGTGCCGCGCGACTTGGCCTTTTTCGCCCCGCCCCTCAGATCGTCGAGGGTAATACCGTATTCCTTCATCCTTGCCTGGATCTCGGCCACCACCGAAGCGATTTCCGCGCGGCGGGCTGCCTCGGCCTGCTGCATCAAGGCTTCCGCCTGGGCTTTCAATTCCTTGTACGTAGCCATCTATTTTCCTTATTTGAAGAAGTAAACAAACTCCGCCAGAAACAGCCGATTCAATACTTCCGATTTTATCGGCACAGCGCAAAATTAATATCCACGCGCCTTATCAAAATAGGCACGTCTTATTAAAAAACAAATGCGCCCGCACATTATTTCAGATTAATTTGCTCGCGCACAAGAAAACAAAACTACTCCCACTCGATGGTCGCCGGCGGTTTGCCGCTGATGTCGTAGACGACTCTGTTGATGCCGCGCACTTCGTTGATGATGCGGTTGGAGACCTTGCCGAGCAGGGTGTAGGGCAGTTCGGCCCAGTGGGCGGTCATGAAGTCCTGGGTCTGCACGGCACGCAGCGCCACCACGTAGTCGTAGGTGCGGCCGTCGCCCATGACGCCGACCGACTTCACCGGCAGGAACACGGTGAAGGCCTGGGAGGTTTTCTCGTACCAGCCGGAAGCACGCAACTCCTCGATGAAGATGGCGTCGGCGCGGCGCAGCAGGTCGGCGTATTCGCGCTTCACCTCGCCGAGGATGCGCACGCCGAGGCCGGGGCCGGGGAAGGGATGGCGGTAGACCATGTCGTGCGGCAGGCCGAGCGCGATGCCGAGCTCGCGCACCTCGTCCTTGAACAGTTCGCGCAAGGGCTCGAGGAGCTTCAGGTGCAGGGTATCGGGCAGGCCGCCGACGTTGTGGTGGCTCTTGATGGTGTGCGCCTTCTTGGTCTTGGCGCTGGCCGACTCGATCACGTCGGGGTAGATGGTGCCCTGCGCCAGCCACTTGGCCTTCGGCAGCTTCTCGGCTTCTTCCTGGAACACGTGGACGAATTCGCGGCCGATGATCTTGCGCTTCTGTTCGGGGTCGGTGATGCCGGCGAGTTCCTTCATGAAGCGCTCGGACGCGTCGACGTGGATGACCTTCACGCCGAGGTTGTCGGCGAAGGTCTGCATCACCTGCTCGGCTTCGTTCAGGCGCAACAGCCCGTTGTCGACGAACACGCAGGTGAGCTGGTTGCCGATCGCGCGGTGCAGCAGCGCGGCGACCACCGACGAATCGACGCCGCCCGACAGGCCGAGGATGACTTCGTCGCTGCCGACTTCGCTGCGCACCTTGCCGATCGCCTCGTCGACGTAGTCGGGCATGTTCCAGTCGGAGCCGCAGCCGCAGATGTCGTGCACGAAGCGGGCGAGGATGGCCTTGCCCTGCAGGGTGTGGGTGACTTCGGGGTGGAACTGCACGCCGTAGAAGCGGCGGTCCTCGTCGGCCATCGCGGCGATCGGGGTGGCGGCGTTGCTCGCCATCACCTTGAAGCCTTCCGGCAGCGCGGTGACCTTGTCGCCGTGGCTCATCCAGACGTCGAGCAGGCCGTGGCCCTCGTCGTTGACGCGGTCCTGGATGTCGCGCAGCAGTGCGGTGTGGCCGCGCGCGCGGATCTCGGCGTAGCCGAATTCGCGCTTGGCGGCGGATTCGACCTGCCCGCCCAGCTGCGCCGCCATGGTCTGCATGCCGTAGCAGATGCCGAGCACCGGCACGCCGAGCGTGAACACGACGTCGGGGGCACGCGGCGTTTCCTCCTCGTACACCGAGCTCGGCCCGCCCGAGAGGATGATGCCCTGCGGCGCGAAGTCGCGCACGAATTGCTCGCTGACGTCGTTGGGGTGCAGCTCGCAATAGACGCCGGCCTCGCGCACGCGGCGGGCGATCAGCTGGGTGTACTGGGAACCGAAGTCGAGGATGAGGATTTTCTGGTGCATAGAAGGAGGCGTTGAATGCCTGTCAGTCGGCTAGAAAGTAGTCCACCGTGGAGACCACGCGGACCTTCTTGAGGTGGGCGGTGCTGGGGTCGCGGTCCTCGATGCTGAACTGCCCTTGGCTCGCGCGCTTGATCTTGCCCAGCGTGCTGTCGGAATCCTTGGCGAACTTCTCCGCGGCCTGGCGGGCGTTGCGCGTGGCCTCCTCGATCATCGCGGGTTTCAGCGCGTTGAGCCCGGTAAACAGGAAGCGCGGGCGGTTTTCGTAGTCGCCGGCGTTGAGCGCGATGCCCTTCTCGCCCAGCACCACCAGTTCGGGCATGGCGCGGCGCACGGCGTCGACCTGGCGGGTGTAGACGGTGATCACCGACTTGCCGCTGTAGCGCAGCCGGCTGGCCAGTTCGGCGCTGCCGTAGTCCTGCGCCTGGCGGTCGGTGATCGAGGGCGCCGAGACGGAGATCTCCTCGGCCTGGAAGCCACGGGCCCTGAGGAAGTCGATGATCACCGCGTTCTTGTCCTGCAGGGTCTGGTAGAGGGCCGGCAGGTCGGACCCTGCCTCGCTGAACGCGATCGGCCAGACGGCGGTGTCGGCCGGCACTTCGCGCTCGGCGAGGCCCTTGACCTCGACGCTGCGCTCGAATTGCTTGAAGCGGGCGAGCCCGTCGGCCAGCAGCCAGGCCGCGGCCACCATGCCCAAAGCCAGCACAACGGCTGCCGCCAAACGGTTGTTGCCCATGATGCGTCCCCTTCGCCGCGACCGGCTGCGTGCGCCTTATTCGAGCCGGTAGTTGGGTGCTTCCTTGGTGATCTGCACGTCGTGGACGTGCGACTCACGCACGCCGGCCGAGGTGATCTCGACGAATTCGGCCTTGGCGTGCATGTCGGTGATGGTGGCGACGCCGAGGTAGCCCATGCTCGAGCGCAGCCCGCCCATCATCTGGTGGATGACGCCGAGCACGCTGCCCTTGTAGGGGACGCGACCCTCGATGCCTTCCGGAACCAGCTTCTCGGCGCTCTTCTCGTTGTCCTGGAAGTAGCGGTCGGAGGACCCCTGCTGCATCGCGCCGAGCGAGCCCATGCCGCGATACGACTTGTACGAGCGCCCCTGGAACAGCTCGACTTCGCCCGGCGCCTCCTCGGTACCGGCCAAGAGGCCGCCGAGCATGACGCAGTTGGCACCGGCGGCGAGCGCCTTGGCGATGTCGCCGGAATAGCGGATCCCGCCGTCGGCGATCACGCCGACGCCGCTGCCCGCGAGGGCGTCGGCGACGTTGGCGACCGCCGAGATCTGCGGCACGCCGACGCCGGCGACCATGCGGGTGGTGCAGATCGAGCCGGGGCCGATGCCGACCTTGACCGCATCGGCGCCGTGTTCGACCAGTGCGGCGGCGGCCGACGCGGTGGCGATGTTGCCGCCGATGACCTGGACTTCGGGGAAGTTCTGCTTGACCCATCTGACGCGGTCGAGCACGCCCTTGGAATGCCCGTGTGCCGTGTCGACGACGACGACGTCGACGCCCGCCGCCACCAGCGCGGCGACGCGTTCCTCGGTGCCCTCGCCGGTGCCGACCGCCGCGCCCACGCGCAGGCGGCCCATCGCGTCCTTGCAGGCGTTCGGGTGCTCGCTCGACTTCTGGATGTCCTTGACGGTGATCAGCCCGCGCAGCTCGAAGGCGTCGTTGACGACCAGCACGCGCTCGAGGCGGTGCTTGTGCAGCAGCGCCATCGCCTCCTCGCGGTTGGCGCCCTCCTTCACCGTCACCAGGCGCTCCTTCGGCGTCATGATGTTGGCGACCGGCTGGTCGAGGCTGGGCTCGAAACGCAGGTCACGGTTGGTGACGATGCCGACCACCTTGCCGCCGTCGATCACCGGCAGGCCGGAAATGCGCTTGGCACGCGTGATCTCGAGCACCTGGCGCACGGTCATCTGCGGCGCGACGGTGATCGGATCCTTGACCACGCCCGACTCGAAGCGCTTGACCGCCGACACCTGCGCGGCCTGCTGCTCGGCGTTCATGTTCTTGTGGATGATGCCGAGGCCGCCCTCCTGCGCCAGCGCGATCGCCAGCCGCGCCTCGGTCACCGTGTCCATGGCGGCCGACAGCAGGGGCAGATTCAGGGTGATCGTGCGGGTCAGTTGCGTGGCAAGGCTGACTTCGCGGGGGAGAATGGCGGAATGGGCGGGGACGAGCAGAACGTCGTCGAACGTCAGCGCTTTTTGCAGAACACGCATGGGCTTTCCTTCAAGCAAAGCGGAATTATACGCGCCCGCCCCCGCCCGGCACAAACGACGCCCCTGGGGCCCGCAATTGGTCGTAATCTACCAATCACATATGGGTACTTGGCGGTTGACTCCCACGGGCGATGCAGGCTAACTTTGCGTCAGCATTCAAGCTGCCAGGGCGCGCGGTTCAAAGCCCACCTGTACGCCATACAACCCGAGGAGATAGAACAATGTCCAAAATCATGCTTGCCCTGACTTCCGCTGCCCTGATCGGCCTCGCCGGCTGCGCCACCCAGCAGGCCGCCCAGCCGACCGCCGCCTCCAGCGCTGCGATCAGCGCCGAAGCGCAGGCCTCGCTCGCCGCCGCCCAGGCCGACGTCAAGGCCGCCAAGGCCAAGAACGCGCTGTGGACCACTGCAGAAAATGCGCTGAAGGCCGCCGAGGCCGCCGCAGAGAAGGGCGATAGCGCAACCGTGATCAAGCAGTCCAAGCTCGCGAGCGACCACGTCAAGAAGGGCATGGCGCAACTGAACTACCCGATGCTGAAGGTCGGCGACTAAGCCCACCCGCTCCAGCAGAAAAGGCCTTCCGGAAATCCGGAAGGCCTTTTTGTTTTGGGGCGCCTCAGTCCGCGGCGGCTGCGTCGGTCCCGGCGTCCTTGACGGGCGCATCGCCCCCGCCCTTCTTCGTGACCTTGCCCTCCTCGGCGCGCTTGCGGCGCACCTCCTTGGGGTCGGCGATCAGCGGGCGGTAGATTTCGACGCGGTCGCGGTCGCGCACCTTCTCGTCGAGCTTGACCAGCTTGCTGAATATCCCGACCTTGTTCTTGCCGAGGTCGATTTCCGGATGCGCGGCGAGCACGCCCGACGCGCGGATGGCGTCTTCCACCGTCGCCCCCTCGGCGAGCTGGACCTTCAGCAGCGTCTGCTCGTGCGGCAGCGCGTACACGACCTCCACGGCGAGGGTGACGGCGTTCACAGCGCGTAGACCTCGTCCGCCCGGCGCACGAAGGCGTCGACGAAGGTGTTGGTGATGTGGCTGAACACGGGCGCGAGGACGGTTTCGAGCATCCGGCTCGAGAACACGTAGTGCAGGCGGAACTCGATCTTGCAGGCGTCGTCGCCCAGCGGCAGGAAGGTCCAGTCGCCTTCCAGTTCGGCGAACGGCCCGTCCTGCAGGGTGATGCGCATCTCGCGCGGGTGCGTCTTGAGGTTCTCGGTGGTGAAGCTCTGGCGGATGCCGAGGTAGGCGATGTGGATCGTCGCCACCGTGCGCGCGTCGTCGCGCAGCTTCAGTTCGGTGCCGCCGCACCATGGCAGGAAGTCGGGATAGTCCTCGACCCGGTCGACCAGTTCGAACATGCATTCGGGAGGGTGCGCGACCAGCACACTTTTTTCCACACGCGCCATGGGTGCCTGAAGCCTTGTAAAATCGAGAATTGTACGCAAGCCTTCCGCCATGAGCATCGTCGACAACAAAAAAGCCTTCCACGACTACTTCATCGAAGAGCGCTTCGAGGCCGGACTCGCGCTCGAAGGCTGGGAAGTGAAGGCCATCCGCGCAGGCCGGGTCAACCTGAAGGAAGCCTACGTCGTCGTCAAGAACGGTGCGGTGTGGCTGATCGGTTGCCACATCAGCCCGCTCGTCACCGCGTCGACCCACATCCATCCCGACCCCACCCGCTCGCGCAAGCTGCTGCTGCACGCGGCCGAGATCAGCAAGCTGATCGGCAAGACCGAGCGCGCCGGCTTCACCCTGATGCCGCTCGACATGCACTACAAGAAGGGCCGCATCAAGCTGGAGATCGGCCTGGCCAAGGGCAAGAAGCAGCACGACAAGCGGGCGACCGAGAAGGAACGCGAGTGGCAGCGAGAGAAGCAGCGGATGCTGCGCACCGCGCAGACCTGAGTCGGCGCCGCAACAGCCGAAGAAATAATCGCCCGCCGGCTGGACATTTCCTTGTGACCCTGTCGAGATGTCGACTAGACTTGACAGCATCTCGACAAACCAAGGCCTCACCGATGCAGGCACTGCCAGTCTACGACGTTGAGTTCATCCCGCTGGAGCGCCGCCTGGCCGACCGCAGGGTCGCGCCGAGCAACGCCGCGCTGCCGCCGGGCGTGACCGCCGACCGCCGCAAGACGCCCGGTCGGCGCCCGGAAGATCGCCGCGGCACCCGCCCCCGGGCCGTCTAGAACNNCGGCCGGCGTCCACGTGGGACAATGACGCGGTTTCGCGTCATTCCCGTGTCATTCCTGAAAGCCGAGTCCAGCTTGCCCGCCACCGTAGCCGACCTCGCGGCCTTCGATGAGATCATCGACGCCCGCTCCCCTGGCGAATTCGCCGAAGACCACATCCCCGGCGCGATCAACCTGCCGGTGCTCGACGACGCCGAGCGCCAGCGCGTCGGCACCCTCTACAAGCAGGTGTCGTCGTTCGAGGCGAAGAAGGTCGGCGCCGCGCTGGTGTCGCGCAACATCGCGTCGCATCTGGAAGCGTGGTTCGGCGACAAGCCGAAGTCGTACCGCCCACTGGTGTATTGCTGGCGCGGCGGCAACCGCAGCGGCTCGCTGACCCACGTGCTGCAGAAGATCGGCTTCGCGGCGCAGATGCTCGACGGCGGCTACAAGGCCTACCGCCGCCACGTGGTGGCCGAACTCGAGCGCCTGCCGCCGCTGTTCGGCTACCGCGTGGTGTGCGGCCCGACCGGCAGCGGCAAGAGCCGCCTGCTGCAGGCGCTGGCCGCCGAAGGCGCCCAGGTGCTCGACCTCGAGGAACTCGCCGCGCACCGCGGATCGCTGCTCGGCGCGCTGCCGGGACAGGACCAGCCGTCACAGAAAAGCTTCGAGAGCGCCCTCTGGTTCGCGCTCAGCCGCTTCGATCCCGCGCGCCCGGTGTTCGTCGAATCGGAAAGCAAGAAGATCGGCGCCCTCCGCGTGCCCGACGCGCTGCTCGCGGCGATGCACGCCAGCCCCTGCATCCGCCTGGAGGTGCCGCTGGCGGCGCGCGTGCAACTGCTGACCGAGGACTACGAGCACTTTTTGCACGACCCGGAGACGATCAAGCGCCAGCTCGGCTACCTCGCCAATCTGCGCGGCCACGAAACCGTCACCGCGTGGCAGGAACTGGCCAGCCAGCAGGCGTGGCCGGAGCTCGTCGCCGCGCTGCTGGAGCAGCATTACGACCCGGCCTATTTCAAGTCGCTGGCGCGCAACTACGCCCCCTCCCCCGCCGATCTGAGTTTCCACGCCGAAGACCTGTCGGCCGAAGGCGTGCGGCAGCTGGCGCGGGCGATCGTCGCCGCGGTCTAGAGCAGCCGCCCCAGAACGAAGCCGATGACGATGCCGACGATGAGCGCGATGGTGAGCCCGCGGTAGGTCAGCACGTCCTTCGAATAGCCGCGGCGGATGGCGACGTAGGCGACCAGATAGCCGACCGCGTTGAGCAGCCAGATGAAGCCGATCGACAGGACCTTGACGATGATCGGCCCGATCACCGGCACCAGCGCGATCATCCCCAGCAGCCAGGCGAAGGCATGGGAGAGGAAGCCGACCAGCAGCACGCCGCCGGCGAGCGCCTGGTGGTCGACGTTGAAATGCAGGCCCAGCCACACCAGCGCGCCGATCCCGAGCCACAGCGGCACCATGATCTTCCAGTTGCGCCACCAGCGCGTCCGCCGCGGGCTCTCGCCTTCGGGAATGTCGTCACCGGGGAGGCGATCGAACAGCGGCTCCAGGGGCTCCATGGCTATCCCAGCGCGGACAGGTCGACCGCATCGCCCGCCATCGGCGGACACCAGTAATAGCCGCCGGTGAGCGGCCGGGTGAAGCCGAACAGCGCGTCGCTGATGCCGTCGTCGTGCCCGGTCATGCGGCGCAGCTGTGCCTCGTAGGCGTCGAACGAGTTGCCGAAGGCGAGGAACACCAGCCCGGCGTCGGCCCCCGCCGTCCACGGCATCGAGCGGCGCACGACGAAGGCTTCCGGCTCGAAGTCCTCCTGTGCGGTGCGCTTGACGTGCGCCGACGCGGGGGCGTCGTCGATTTCCTCGTTGCTGTCTCTTTCGCGGCCGAAGCAGTTGTCCTGCTCGCGGCGCGGCATCGCGTCGAACGCGGCGAAGTCGTGCAGCCATTGCTGCACCGCGGCGAAGCTCGAGCCGTCGATGCCCGCACCCTGCCCCTGCGCGATCGCCGCGTCGACCGCGGCCTCGTCCTTGGGGTTCTCGGTGCCGTCCTCGTAGCCGGTGAGGTCGCGGCTGTCGCGATGTCGGAAGCAGTCGATCGCCTGCACCAGACGAAACGCCGGCGCGGCGAGTGCCTCGAGCGCACGCCCCTGCAGCAGCAGGTCGCCCGGCTCGTTGCCGCACAGCCAGAGCCACAGGGCATGCTGCGTCACCGGGATGGCCGGCTTCGCCTGCGGCAGATTCGAAAAGCCGCGCAGACCTGCGACCCGCACGCCCAGCGCCCCGGCCACGCCGGCGCCGATCCCCAGCACCGCGCTTCGACCGTCGCACGCCGCGGCGAGCGCGTGAAGTGCGGCCTGCGGAGCGGCCGCGCGATCGAGGTCGAAAAACAGGTGGCGAGCGTGGTCAGGAATCGGCTCGAGGATGGCGCTTTGCGGCTTCATGTCGGGTCAGTCGAGGGGCAGACGGAAACCCCGACGATATACGAAAAACTCAGCCGCGCCGCACTTCGATCACGTTCTGCACGTGCTGCAGGCGCGCGAGCAGCCGCGACAGCTGCTGCAGTTCCTTCACCCGCACGGTGAGCTGCATGTGGGCGACTTCGCCGCGCGTCTCGGTATTCACGCGCAGCACGTCGAGCCTGTCCTTGGCGATGACGTCCGACACGTCGCGCAGCAGGCCCTGGCGGTCGAAGGCCTTGAGCTGGATGTCGACTTCGAAGGCGGCGCCCGCGTCGAGCACCCATTCGGCCGGCATCACCCGCGCGGGATTGGCGCGCTTGAGCGAGGCGCAGTCGGCGCGGTGCACGGTGAGGCCGCGCCCGACCGTGGTGTAGGCGACGATGGCCTCCGGCGGCTGCGGCTTGCAGCAGCGCGCGAGCGTCAGCGGCACGTCGCCGAGCCCGGGAATGGTCACCGGATTGCTGGATTTGGGGCGCGCGCGCGGCTTGGCGGTCGGCAGCAGCGCCGGCGCCGCCTTGCCCGAGTCCTGCAGCGCGTTGACGAGGTCGCGCTGGCCGACGTCGCCGCGGCCGAGCGCGGCGAGGAACTCGTCGACCTTGCCGAACTTGAGGCGCTGCGCGAGCTTCTCCAGGTTGGTCTCGCCCACGCCGAGGCGTTTCAGCTCCTTGTCGAGCAGGCTACGGCCGACGCCGACCTGCTCGCCGACGTCGCGCTGGCGGAACCACGCGCGAACCTTGGCGCGCGCCCGGTGCGTCGCCAGATAGCCGAGCGCCGGGTTGAGCCAGTCGCGGCTCGGCGCGCCTTCCTTGACGGTGACGATCTCGACGCGCTGGCCGTTGTCGAGCACGGTGTTGAGCGGCACCATCGCGCCGTCGACCTTGGCGCCGCGGCAGCGGTGGCCCAGATCCGTATGGACCGCGTAGGCGAAATCGACCGGCGTCGCGCCACGGTCGAGCGCGATCACCCGCCCCTGCGGCGTCAGTACGTAGACCTGGTCCTGGAACAGTTCGGTCCGGAACTGCTCGGTGAATTCGCTGCTGTCGGCGACGTCGTCCTTCCACTCGAGGATGCGCCTCAACCAGGCGATTTTCTCCTCGTACTGCGCGTCCTGCCGGCCGCCTTCCTTGTAGCGCCAGTGCGCGGCCACACCGAGCTCGGCGTGACGGTGCATGTCGAAGGTGCGGATCTGCACCTCGAGCGCGCGGTCCTCGGGGCCGATGACGGCGGTGTGCAGCGAGCGGTAGTCGTTGCTCTTCGGCTGCGAGATGTAGTCGTCGAACTCGCCCGGAATCGGCTGCCAAAGGTTGTGCACGAGACCGAGCACCGTGTAGCAGTCGATCTCGTGCTTCACCAGCACGCGCACCGCGCGGATGTCGTAGAGCTGCTCGAAGGAAAGGCGCTTCCTGCGCATCTTGTTGACGATGCTGGCGATGTGCTTGGGACGGCCGGTCACCTCGGCCTCGATGCCGTGCAACGCGAGCTCGCTCTGCAGCCGCTCGATGATCGCCTTGATGTAGGCCTCGCGGTCGGCGCGCTTCTCGTCGAGCTGCGCGGCGATGCTCTTGTAGGTCTCGGGCTCCAGGTAGCGGAACGCCCAGTCCTCCATCTCCCACTTGATCTGCCACACGCCGAGCCGGTTCGCCAGCGGCGCGAACAGCTCGCGCGCCTGGTGGCCGAGCGCCTCGCGGGTGGCGGCGTCCTCGCCGGCGTCGCGCTGCTCGAGGGCGAACCGCTCGGCCGCAGCGCAGCGCAGCGCATGGGTGCGCTCGGCGAGCTTGACCAGCACCACGCGGATGTCCTCGACCATCGCCAGCACCATCTGGCGCAGCGCCTCGAGCTGGGCGTGCGGGTCGATGCGCTTGTCGGTGGTGCTGGCGGCCAGCGCCTCGATGCGTGCCATCGCCGCGACGCCGCGCGCGAGCCTCGCGGCCGGGCCGAACACCGGCTCGAGTTCGGCGCCGTCGTCGATGCAGCCGTGCAGCAGCGCCGCGGCCACGGCATCCGCCCCGAGCCGCAGCTCGGCCACGATCAGCGCGGTGCCGACGCTGTGCGAGAAGGCAGGGCTCGGCCCCAGCGCCTGGTGCGCATGCGCGAGCGCCCGCCAGGGCAGGTCGTTCTCCGCCACCGGCAGCACGCGGGCGAGCGCCTGCCGGGCGGATTCGAGATCGGTCGCGTCAAAGCAGCGCGGCTTCGAGGTTTCAGTCATGGTCGAGAAAATCAGCCTGCCAGTAGCGGCGATGCGTCGGACGATATTGTGACGCCTCGACCCCGGCTTCGCCAAAATCGAGGCGGATCATGCCGCCGGAATCGCTGCGCAGCGCGCGTGCGCCGAGCTCGCGAAAGCGCGCCGTCACGTGGGGATGCGGGTGGCCGTAGCGGTTGCGATAGCCGAGCGTGTAGACGACCCACTCGGGGCGGGTCGCCGCGACGAATTCCGGAATCGACGAGGTGCGGCTGCCGTGATGCCCTGCGAACAATACGGTGACAGGCGCCAGGGCGCCCGACTCGAGCAGCTCGAGCTCGGTGCGCCGCTCGCCGTCCCCGGTCAGCAGCAGGCCGTGGCGCGCGTTGCTGACCCGCAGCACGCAGCTGAAGTCGTTGTCGCTGCGGCGAGCCTCGGCATACGCGGTCGGCCGAGGGTTGAGGATCTCGAAGCGCACGCCGTCCCAGCTCCAGCGCTGGCCGCGCACGCAACGGCGGGCGGCCGGTGCACCTTCGAGCAAGGGACTGGCCGCCGGCAGCGCGTGCAGCAGCCAGCCGGTGGGCAGGTCGCGCAGCACCGAGCGCATGCCGCCGCTGTGGTCGCTGTCGTCGTGCGAGACGACGAGCCCGGAGAGTTCGCCCACGCCCGACGCCCGCAGGAAGGGGACGATGATGCGCTCGCCCGAGTCGCTGTCGGCGAAGGCCGCGCCGGTGTCGTACAGCAAGGCATGGTTCGCGGTGCGGATCAGCACCGCGGTGCCCTGCCCGACGTCGATCGCCTCGGTGCGGAAGTGGCCCGGCGCGATCGGCTCCCGAAGCGGGAACAGCAGCGGCAGCCACAGCACCAGCCCCAGCCCGCGCAGCGGGAATCCGCGCGGCAGCAGCAGCCAGACGGTGCCGGCCAGCGCCAGCGCTGTCGCCCACCAGGCGGGCGCCGGCAGCGTCATCACCGCCAGCGGCAGGCCGGCGGCCCACTCCAGCCCCGCACCAAGCCCGTCCATGAGCAGCGCCGCCGCATGCCACAGCGGCGGAGCCAGCACGCCCAGCAGCGCCAGCGGCGTGATCAGCCAGCTCACCAGCGGGATCGCGACCGCGTTGGCGAGCGGCGACACCAGCGAAACCTGCTGGAACAGAAGCAGCAGCACCGGTGCCAGCGCCAGCGTCACCGCTCCCTGCACCGTGATCCAGCCGCGCAGCTTGTCGGGTGGCGCGACGCGCCCGAAGCTCACCCACAGGATCGCGGCCATGGCGCCGAACGACAGCCAGAAGCCGGCCGACAGCACGGCCCACGGGTCGATCAGCAGCACCAGGAACAGGGCGACGACGAGTGCCGTGAACGGCCGCGGCTCGCGCCGTCCCCAGAAGGCGATCGCCAGCACGACGAGCATGAAGAGGGTGCGCTGCGCCGGCACCTGGAAGCCCGCCAGCAGGGCGTAGCCGAACGCCGCCGCGACCGCCGCAACGAGGCCCGCCTGGCGCGCCGGCAGGCGCTCCGCGTGGCGCGGCAGGCGCCGCCAGAGCGCGGCGACCAGCCAGCCGGCGAGCGCGGCGATCATGGTGACGTGCAGGCCGGAGATCGACAGCAGATGGTTGACGCCGGTGCGGGTGAAGGCGCGCCACTGGTCGTGCGGGATGCTGCGCTGGTCGCCGACGACCAGCGCAGCGATCACCCCCGCATAGGGGGCGTCGCCGAGCGTCGCGAAGATGCGGTCGCGCACCGCCGCGCGCGCGGCGGCGATCCAGCCGGCGGGGGTGTGCGCCTGCGCGGCGAGGCGCGCAGGCGCGGGCGTCTCGCGCAGATAGCCGCTGGCGTTGATGCCGCGCTCGAGCATCCACGCCTCGAGGTCGAAGCCGTGGGGGTTGCTGGTGCCGTAGGGCAGCTTCATCCGCACGGTCAGCCGCCAGCGTTCCCCGGCGTGCATGCGGGGCTCGAAATGTGCGGCGTCGCGCGGCCAGTAGCGAGTGAGCTGGACCCGCCCGAGCCGCGGCGCGTTCGGGGTGAGCGTCTCCTCGACGTCGAGCACGAAGCGCTCGCCGCGCGCGTTGGCGTGCGGCAGACCGGCGATCACCCCGACCAGTTCGATGTCCACGCCCTGCCAGTGCGCAGGCAGGCGCTCGGCGAGCCGGGCGTCGGCCCGCCAGGCGGCCCACGCAAAGCCGAGCGCCACGGCGAGCAGCACGATGCCGAGGCGGCGGGCCGATTCCGCAAGCGGACGGGGAAAAGGCCGCAGCAGGAGCACCGACGACAGCAGCGGCAGGATCCACAGCCAGCGCGCGGAAGGCAGCTCGGCCTGCTGCTGCAGCCACCACACCCCGATACAGAACGCGATGAGGGGCAGGCGCACCGCGTCGTGGCCTCAGGCCGGCTGCAGGCTTCCGTCGACCAGCCGCAGCCGCCGGTCCATGCGCGCCGCCAGCCCGGCGTCATGGGTGACGACGACGAGGCTGGTCGCGTGCTTGCGGTTGAGCTCGCGCATCAGGTCGAACACCGCATCGGCGGTGTGACGGTCGAGATTGCCCGTCGGCTCATCGGCGAGGATGCACGCCGGCTGGGTGACCAGGGCGCGGGCGATCGCGACGCGCTGGCGCTCGCCGCCGGAGAGCTCGCCGGGCCGGTGATCGAGGCGGTGGCCGAGGCCGACCTCCTCGAGGATGGCGGCGGCGCGCGCCAGCGCCTCGTCGCGGGGCATGCGGCGGATGAAGAAGGGCATGGCGGCGTTCTCCTGCGCCGAGAACTCGGGCAGCAGATGGTGGAACTGGTAGACGAAACCGAGCGCGCGGTTGCGCAGTTCGCAGCGCTCGGCCTCGGAAATCGCGAAGGGATCGCGCCCCAGCAGGCTGATCGTGCCGCGGGTCGGCGTGTCGAGTCCGCCGAGCAGATGCAGCAGCGTGCTCTTGCCCGACCCCGAGGCGCCGACGATGGCGAGCGACTCGCCGGCGCGGACCTCGAGATCGACGCTGCCGAGCACCGGAACGTCGACCCTGCCCTGGCGGAAGACCTTGCCCAGCCCGGCGCAGCTCAGCACGACTTCACTCATAACGCAGCGCCTCCGCGGGATTGATGCGGGAGGCGCGCCAGCTCGGGTACAGCGTGGCGACCAGGCTGATGAGCAGCGAAATCCCGCCGATGACGCCGACGTCGCCCCAGTCGAGCTTCGACGGCAACTCGTTGATGTAGTAGACGTCCGCCGGGAACAGGTCCATGCCGGCCATGCGTTCGATGACGGGCACGACGGTCTCGAGGTTGAGCGCCAGCAGCACGCCGCCCGCCACGCCGAGCACGGTACCGAACACGCCGATGAACGCGCCCTGCACGATGAAGATCTTCATGATCGAACCGGGCTTGGCGCCGAGCGTGCGCAGGATGGCGATGTCGGACTGCTTGTCGGTCACCGCCATCACCAGGGTGGAAACGATGTTGAACGCGGCGACGGCGACGATCAGCAGCAGGATCAGGAACATCATGCGTTTCTCGATCGCGACCGCGCGAAAGAAGTTGGCGTGGCTCTGCGTCCAGTCGGTCAGGTAGTAGGTACCGCTCAGCGTCTGCGCCAGCTCGCGGGTGACCCAGGGGGCGCGGAACAGTTCGGTGAGCTTCAGGCGCACGCCGGACACGTCGTCGCCGAGACGCAACAGCTTCTGCCCATCCTGCAGGTGGATCAGCGCGAGCCCCGAGTCGTACTCGAACATCCCCGCGGCGAAGATGCCGGTCACGGTGAACTGCTTGACGCGCGGCATCACCCCGGCCGGGGTGATGTTGCCCTGCGGCGTGAGCAGCACCACCTTGTCGCCCGGGTAGACGTTGAGCGCGCGTGCCAGTTCGGCGCCGAGGATGATGCCGAACTCTCCGGGCCTGAGGTCGGCCAGCGTGCCCGATTTCATGAACTGGGCGAAATCAGCGACCTGGCTTTCCCGCTCCGGCAGCACGCCGCGGATGATCGCGCCACGCACCATGTCGCCGTTGGCCAGCATCCCTTGCGCGTTGACGTAGGGGGCGCCGGCCGCCACCTCCTTGTTCTGCTGCGCCTGCGCCAGAACCCCGGGCCAGTCCGCCAGGCGGTCGCCCGGGCCGCTGATCTCGAGGTGCGCCGCGACCCCGAGGATGCGGGCGCGCAACTCTTCCTGAAAGCCGTTCATCACGGACAGCACGACGATCAGGGCCGTCACGCCAAGCGCGATGCCCGCCATCGAAACGATGGAGATGAAGGAGATGAAGTGGTTGCGGCGCTTGGCGTGGGTATAGCGCAGGCCGATCAGGAGTTCGTAGGGAAGCAAGACGTGGCTCTGGTCTGGAATGCCCGGGAGTATGCCACAGCCGCTCTACTCGCCGAGCAGATGCAGGACCACGCTGCGCGCCTGCGCGCCGCGCCGGTGCTCGAAGACGTAGATCCCCTGCCAGGTGCCGAGCAGCGGGACCCCGTCGGCGACCGGCATCGCCAGATGGGTTTGCGTCAGCGCCGCACGCACGTGGGCCGGCATGTCGTCGGCGCCTTCGAGCGTGTGCTCGAAGATCGGGTCGCCTTCCGGAACCAGCCGCGAAAAGAAGCGCTCGAGATCGGCCTGCACGGTGGGATCGTAGTTTTCCTGGATCACGAGGCTCGCCGAGGTATGACGGATGTAGAGGGTGAGCAGTCCCTGGCGGATCCCGCTCGTTCGCACCCATTCGCTGACCTGCGGCGTGAACGCATAGAGGCCCTTGCCGCGGGTAGGGATGGTGAGTTCATGGAAAGCTTGGCGCATGGGCCGCTATTCTAGCGGCGCCTTGCTACACTCCGTCGATGCTGTGCCTCGTTCCCCATCTGTTCCCCCCCGCGCGCCTGGTCGAGGCGGCGGCGCAGGACCTGCGTCTGCCCGCGCTGGAATTCCTGCTTGCTCGCGGCACCCGCCTGCCGTGTCCGGCCGAGGGGGTGGAGGCCGCGCTGTGCGGAGCGCTCGGCATCGAACGCCAGCAAGACTGGCCGCTCGCCCCGATCACCCTGGTGGCCGATGGCGGCGAACCCGGCGGCGCCTACTGGCTGCGCGCCGACCCGGTGCACCTGCGGGTGATGCGCGACCGCATCGTGCTGGCGGACAGCGAGCTGCTGGCGCTGTCGCGCGAAGAGGCCGATGCGCTCGCGGCCACCGTCGGCCGGCATTTCGGTGCCGAACTGGACCCGCTCCCGCTGCACCCGCAACGCTGGTACCTGAGATTTGCCGAGGCGCCGCGCCTCGCCACGACCCCGTTGTCGGTCGCGGTGGGGCGTGACATCGAGCCACTACTGCCGCAGGGCTCCGACGCCTTGGCTTTCCGCGCGCGCCTGAACGAATTGCAGATGCTGCTGCACGAGCATCCGGTGAACCAGGCGCGCGAGGCGCGCGGCGAGTTGCCGGTGAATTCGCTGTGGCTGTGGGGTGGCGGCCGCCTCCCCGCCTCGTCAGGGAAAACGCCGTCGCTCTATGCCGTCGATTCCGAGGCGCAGGCGCTGGCGGCCTTCTGCGGCGCGCAGGCGCATCCCCCGCCGGCGCACCCGGATGCGCGGCTCATGAAGACGGACGGCGTGATCCAGCTCGATGCCCTGACGCCAGCCGGCCAGGCCGGCGACGCCTACGGCTGGCGCGAGGCACTGCGCGGACTGGAGCATCACTGGTTCGTTCCGCTACGGGACCTGCTGCGCCGGATCGGCCCGCAGGGGCTGCACCTCGTCGACCCGGTCAACGGCATGGCGTTGCATCTGCGTGCCGGCGACGCCTGGCGGCTCTGGCGACGCCCGCGCCGCCTCGCTTCGCTGCTGTCCTGAAGCGGCCGGCCTCAGACCGGCGTCGCCCAGAGGTCGTGTTCGTCGGCCTCGTCGACGCGCACCTTGAGCCGCGTCCCGGGTTTCAGATCGAACACCCCTTCGAGATAGACGACGCCATCGATTTCCGGCGCGTCGGCGTGGCTGCGTGCGAGCGTGCCGACCTCGTCCTCCTCGTCGACCATGACCTCGATCTCGCGGCCGATCTTGGCCGCCAGCAGATCCGCGGAGATCTCTGCCTGCAACGCCATGAAGCGTTCGAGGCGCTCCTCCTTGAGTTCCTCCGGAACCGGGTCGGCGAGTTCGTTGGCTGCCGCGCCCTCGACCGGGGAGTACTTGAAGCAGCCGACACGATCGAGCTTGGCTTCCTTCATGAAGGCAAGCAACTCCTCGAACTCTGCGTCGGTCTCGCCGGGGAAGCCGACGATGAAGGTCGAGCGCAGCGTGAGGTCGGGCACGGCATTGCGCCAGGCCTCGATGCGGTCGAGCGTCTTCTCGACCGCGCCGGGGCGCTTCATGAGCTTGAGGATGCGCGGGCTGGCGTGCTGCAGCGGGATGTCCAGGTAAGGCAGGACGATGCCGTCGGCCATCAGCGGAATGATGTCGTCGACGCTCGGATAGGGATAGACGTAGTGCAGCCGCACCCAGGCGCCGAGGCTCCCCAGCGCGCCGGCCAGTTCGGTCATGCGCGTCTTCAGCGGGCGGCCGTTCCAGAAGCCGGGCCGGTATTTCACGTCGACCCCGTACGCGCTGGTGTCCTGCGACACCACCAGCAGTTCCTGAACGCCAGCGCCGACCAGCTTTTCGGCCTCGCTCATGATTTCGCCGATCGGCCGGCTGACGAGGTCGCCGCGCAGCGACGGGATGATGCAGAAGGTGCAGCGGTGGTTGCAGCCTTCGGAAATCTTCAGATAGGCGTAATGGCGCGGCGTGAGCTTGATCCCGCCGGGCGGGATCAAGTCCTCGAACGGATCGTGCGGCTTCGGCAGCGCCGAGTGCACCGCATCCATCACCTCCTCGAGCGCATGCGGGCCGGACACCGCGAGCACCTTGGGGTGCGCCTCGCGCACCACCTCCCCCCTGGCGCCCAGGCAACCGGTGACGATGACCTTGCCGTTCTCGGCGAGCGCCTCGCCGATCGCCTCGAGCGACTCTTCGACCGCAGCGTCGATGAAGCCGCAGGTGTTGACCACGACCACGTCGGCATCGTCGTAGCTGCCGACGATGCCGTAGCCCTCTGCGCGCAGCTGCGTCAGAATGCGCTCGGAATCGACGGTCGCCTTCGGGCAGCCGAGCGACACGAAGCCGACGGTCGGCGTGCGCGAAGGTCTTGCTTTGGTTACCATGATTTCAATCCTGATGGAGTTTCAGATGTATATCGTAGCGATAGGCTGGGCCTACGTGATCCTCATGATGGCGGCCACCTCGAGCAGCGTGGGCAAGGCGCTGGCCATCGTTGTCTTTCTCGGAGCAATCCCTCTGGCCCTGTTCGTCTACGTCGCCGACCGGCCGCGCCGACGGCACCGCTCAGTGTCCGTTGCCGATGAGGTGGCCGACCAGCGCGACGCTGCCGATCCCAAGGCCGATCAGCACTAGTTGCTGCAGCGTGGCTGCAATTTCCGCTCGCCTGTGCAAGCCGGGAATCAGGTCAGACAGCGCCACGTACAGCATGCTCGCGCCAGCAAGCCCAAGCAGCACTGGCGTCCAGGATTCCAGCCCCGACAATGCGTAATACCCGACAAGCGCACCGATCAGCGTGGCCACGCCGGTCAACAGATTGAGCAGCAGCGCCTTCGTGCGGGAGTAGCCAGAGTGCAGCAGAATCAGGAAATCACCGATTTCCTGGGGGATTTCGTGTGCGATGATCGCCAGCGCGGTGACGACTCCGAGGCGGAAATCGGCGAGAAATGCACCGGCGATGATGATGCCGTCGACAAAGTTGTGAAAGGTGTCGCCGACCGTGATCATCAGCCCGGAACGGCCATGATCGTGGCCGTGGGAATGGCCGCCATGCGCCTCGCATAGCTCTTCGTGACAATGCCGCCACAGCACCAGCTTCTCAAGCAGGAAGAAGAGCAGGATCCCCCCGAGCAGCGCCTTGGCCACCGTGCCGATGTCGCCACCCATCTCGACAGCTTCCGGCAGCACCTCGAGCAACGAAGCGCCAAGCAGCGCGCCTATCGCATAGCTGACCAACACGGGCACCCAGCTCGGACGCGCCGAGAGCGCGACCACACCCGCCAGCAACAGGCTCAGCAAGCTGCCTGCCGCAGTTGCGATCAGGATGGTGGCGAGAGTAGACATTGGGATTCTGGGACGGCCGGCAAAGGCGGGGATTATAGCGGGTCCCGGGAAATAACCTGGCGGCTGAGCCGCGGCGCGAACGACGAGTGCAGAAATGGCCGGGCGCCGGGACAAGCAACCGCGGTCCCGCAGCTTTTGGGATGCGGGACCGCGTAGTCGAGACTTCCTAGGAAAACCTAGTTCTCGGCGCGCTCGGAGGCCACCGACAGCTCGCCGTTCAACTTCTCGATGCTGGCCTTGCCAAAGCCTTTCACATTATCCAGTTCATCCAGGCTCTTGAAGCCCCCGTGGGCCTCGCGGTACTGAATGATGGCCTTGGCTTTCGCCGGCCCCAGTCCCTTCACCGCCTCGAGTTCGGACTGCGTTGCCGTATTGATGTTGACCGCCGCAAACGCCGGCAACGTGATCAGGCCCGCCAACAATACCAGCGCGTTCTTTTTCAGCATTTTCATATTACCTCCTCTGTGAGTGTTGAATGTGTGGACGAAAGCCCACGCAGGCAACTTACCGCCAGAGGCGCCACGCATCTATACAACAAAAGTTATAGATGAAGCATATCCCATTGATTCCATGTAACAAATAATTTTTCGACAGGGTCGCCAGGGCCCAAGTTGCAGGTGGACGACGCACTCGTCGCGCGGCCACAAAGTGAGCTTGCTGGTGCGCATTGCCAATAA